>NZ_CANLNF010000001.1:0-1142112 GCF_947492465.1 uncultured Luteimonas sp. | reverse complement strand
CGCTGTGGGAGCGACCTTGGTCGCGAAGCCTTTCGCGCGCAAGCGCGCTCCCACTTCCGGGTCGCCGGCTGACGGCGCGCAGGCAGTCGCGCCCCGGCGCCGCCGCCTGGACTTCGCTGTGGGAGCGACCTTGGTCGCGAAGCCTTTCGCGCGCAAGCGCGCTCCCACTTCCGGGTGGCCGGCTGACAGCGCGACGGCGCTGTCGCGTCGAAGCCGCGGCCGGGGCGCCCTTCGGCACGACCGCCTGCCGCCCCTCCGCAGCAACAGCGACGCGCAGTCGTTGTAGCATGTGAAACCAATTCACAGGGAGCTAGGCATGCGGACTTTCCCGCTCGGCGAGGACATCGACACCCTGCGCGAGGCCGTGCGCCGGTTTGCCGAGGCCGAGATTGCGCCGCGCGCCGCGTCGATCGACGAGGACAATGCCTTCCCGCAGGAGCTGTGGCCCAAGCTCGGCGAGCTTGGCCTGCTGGGCATGACGGTGCCGGGCGAGTTTGGCGGCAGCGAGATGGGCTATCTCGCCCATCTGGTGGCGATGGAGGAAGTCTCGCGCGCCTCCGGCTCGGTCGGTCTGAGCTATGGCGCGCATTCCAACCTGTGCGTGTCCAACCTCTACACCAACGGCAACCAGACGCAGCGGGAGAAGTACCTGCCGAAGCTGTGCAGCGGCGAGTGGAAGGGTGCGCTCGCGATGAGCGAGCCGGGGGCCGGCTCGGACGTGGTCGGGTCGATGTCCTGCCGCGCCGAGCTCAAGGGCGACACCTGGATCGCCAACGGCAACAAGATGTGGATCACCAACGGCCCCGAGGCCGACGTGCTGGTGGTCTACATGCGCACCGCCAGCCGCGAGCTGGGCAGCAAGTGCATGACCGCCTTCATCGTCGAGAAGGGCATGAAGGGGTTCTCGACCGCGCAGAAGCTCGACAAGCTCGGCATGCGCGGGTCCAACACCTGCGAGCTGGTGTTCGAGAACTGCGAGATTCCCGACGGGAACGTGCTGGGCGAGGTCAACAACGGCGTCAAGGTGCTGATGAGCGGGCTCAACACCGAGCGCCTGGTGCTGACCGGCGGGCCGCTGGGCCTGATGCAGGCAGCGCTCGACATCGCCCTGCCCTACACCCGCGAGCGTCGCCAGTTCGGCCAGGCGATCGGCACCTTCGGCATCATGCAGGCCAAGATCGCCGACATGTACACCGCGCTGCAGTCATCGCGCGCGTTCGCCTACCAGGTGGCGCGCGACTACGACGCCGGCCACCGCTCGCGCATCGATGCCGCCAGCTGCCTGCTGCATGCCTCGGAAGCCGCGGTGCAGGTGGCGCTGGAGGCGATCCAGGCGCTGGGCGGCAACGGCTACATCAACGAGTACGCCACCGGCCGCATCCTGCGCGACGCGAAGCTCTATGCGATCGGCGCCGGCACCAACGAGATCCGGCGCATGCTGATCGGCCGCGAGCTGTTTGCCGGCAACCACTGACGCCAGCGCCGATTTCGCATCCCTCACCTCACTCCTCCTCCGCGTTCGCGGGAGTGAGGGAGGGCTGGCTTGCGCGGCACCGCCGCGCCGACCATCCGAATGTACGGCGCGCTGCGCCGGGCCGGACGGGCCGGGTAGAGGCCCGCCGGAGCCAACCTCTCCAGGCCGCATCGATGCACGCCAGGCGGGAGACGCGAGAAGCGCCCGCGGCGCGCGCTCAGAACCCCAGCACGTACCGCAGCGAACCCATGCGTTCGTGGCCGCGCGGGCCGAAGCGCTGGTCGAAGTCCAGCGACAGGCGCGCGTTGCGTCCCAGCCAGGTCTCCAGGCCGAAGCCGAACAGTCCGCCGGACTTCGCCGCATCCGCCATCGGCAGCGGCGACCAGCTGTCGATGCCGGTGAAGCTGGCCTGCACGTCGAAGCCCTCGGCGCGCAGCGTCTGCTGCCACTCCGACCAGGCATGCAGCCGCGCACCGCGCCAGTCGCGGCTGGCGCGCAGGCCGGCGACGGCCTGGGTGCGGGTGAGCGTGGCGGCCGCGGCGGTCAGCCCGAAGCCGCTGCCCCATTCGGCGAAGCCGTCGTTGCGCATCCTTGCGTGGCCCGCGCCCAGGTAGGGCGTGAGCCGCCAGTTGCCCAGCTGCCGGTGGCGGCCGGCCTCCAGTTCCAGGCTGCCGTAGCGGCCCGAGTAGGCGGCGAATACGCCGGGCCGCGCATCGTCGCCGGCGAACAGCCGGCGCTCGATGCCGCGGTCGAAGCGTCCGCTGGCCAGGTGCGCGGCGACATAGCCATCGGCCGACATCCTGCCCAGGTAGACGCCGGCATGGGTCTGCCGGTCGCGGCTGCGGTCGCGGTTGCCGCCCAGCCAGTCCTGGGCCCGGGTTTCGCCGAACGCGAAGCCCGAGACGAATTCGCCCGATCGCCGGTCCTGGCCGATCGTCCAGCCATCGAGCCGGGTGCCGCCGCCGGCGATGCCGCTGCTGCCGCCCTGCCCCAGCGAGCGCGACCAGGCCCCGGCGTGCGCATCCCCCGCCTGGAGTTCGCCCAGGCGCGTGGACAGCGCACGCCGGCCCATGTCGATGGCGTCGAAGCTGAGGCTGGTCGCGAGCGAATGCGACTCGCCCGACAGGCTGTCGAGCGCGGCCCGGGCGCGCGCTTCGTCCGAAAGCGCCTGGAACGCACCGGCGACCTGCAGGAACTCCGCATCCGCGGCCTCGCGGCCGGCGCTGCGCGCGCCGTCGATGCGGTCGAAGGCCGTTTCCAGCCGTTGCGCCGCCGCCAGCCCCGCCTGCGACACGCCAGCCAGCCGCTTCGCCGCCGCGGCCACGTCGAGTCGTTCGATCTCCAGGTTCACCACGTAGCCGGTGTAGTCGTAGGCCAGCTCGGCGTCCAGGAACAGGCTCGAGGCATGGGTCAGCGCGTCGAACTCGCCGCTCAGTCCGTCGAGTGCGGTCAGCACCGGCTCGGTGGCGCTGGTGACGTAACCGGGCGCAACGCCCGAGACGTGCAGGGTGCCGCCCTCGAGCGTCGCCACCCCATGCACCATCAGCGAGGCGCCGACCTGCACCGACAGCGTGCCCGTGGCCGCCTGGGTGTAGTCGCCGGCGGCCAGCAGCCGGTTGTCCGCATCGATGGCCACGGTGCCGGCGTTGCTGATCGCCTGCCACACCGCGCCCTGCCCGGTGAGCGTGCCCTGCGGCCCGACCCGCACATGGGTACTGGTCAGGTGCCCGTCGACCACCAGGGTGCCGGCCTCCACGCGGGTGTCGCCGCGATAGTCGCTGTTGGGCAGGTTGGCCAGCACCAGTCGGCCGTCGCCGCGCTTGACCAGGCCGCCATCGCCATCGATGCCGTTGCTCCACACCGAGGTGATGCCGTCGAAGTCGGCCACGATATCGCCCCAGTCGAACCGGCCCGGACCCTGCACCGCCGCGGCGATGTCGAGCGCGCCATAGCCGAACACCGGGTCGACGCCCGCCGCGCCGAGATCGGTCGCGGTGCCGAGCAGCGTCTGCCGCACCAGGTCGTTGTCGAAATAGGGAAAGGCCTCCCACACCAGCGCCGCCGCGCCCGACACGATCGGCGCCGCGAACGAGGTGCCCTGCCACTGGTAGTAGGTGGGCGCGTCGGGCGCATCGTTGGTGCCGGTGACGACCACCGTGCCCGGTGCCGCCAGGCAGTAGCGCATCGCCAGGCCGCATGCGTTGGAATACCCGGCCAGCTGCGCGCTGTCGCCGGTCGACAGCGCGGCCACCGCCAGCCAGCCGCGCTCCAGGTCGGCGGCGGGCCGGGTGTCGCCGGTGCCCGGCTGGCTCGGCAGGGCCGCGGTGTCGGACGGATCGTCGAAACCGGAATTGCCGGCCGAGAACACCACCAGCCCGCCGTGCTCGACGATGAAGGGCCGGTACTCGTCCGCGATCGCTGCGGTCGCGGACGGGTTGGTCCAGTACAGGCCGCCCCAGGAATTGTTCATTACCTGCACGCCGCGATCGATCAGGTCGTCGTGGATCGGCGCCAGGCCCAGCGCGCCATTGACCTCATTGCCCTGGCCGGTGCCGTCGTCCTCCGGCGGCTCGTCGTTGATGATGCGCGCCGAGACGATCTCCGCGCCCGGCGCGATGCCGCCGGGCCAGCGGCCGAACGGCATTCCCGCGGCGATCTGCGCGACCGCGGTGCCGTGCCCGACCACGTCGTCGACCTGCAGGTTGTTGGTGCGCGCGTCGATGTAGGTCAGGTTGGCGACCACGCGATCGTCGCGCATCGCCGGATGGTCGCGATTGACGCCGCTGTCGACGATGCCGATGCGGATGCCGGCACCGGTCAGGCCCAGCTCGTGCGCAGAGTCGGCGCCGGTCCAGGCCAGGTGCTGGCTGTAGGCCGGGTCCGGATCCTGGACCGTCGGCGGTGGCGGCTCCGGCGGTGTGGTCGGCGGTGGCGCCAGCGGCGGCGGGCTGGGACGGGTGCCGCCTCCGCCTCCGCCGCAGGCCGACAGCATGCAGGCCGCCATGACGGCCGCGGCCAGGACCGACCGCTTCCGCGCGTTCCGGTGTTCCATCGTCTCCATCCCTGATCGATCGCGCGGCGAGGCGCCCCGCGCCTCTATAGCGCCATTTGCGGTGCCACGCCAGCCGACCAGCGTCCGTTTGCCGCTCCGCTCCGGCGGGAGCGATAATCGGGGTCTTCCCCACGCGGTCCGGAGTCTCCCATGAGCGACGTCGTCATCGTCGGTGCCAAGCGCACCGCCATCGGTTCCATGCTCGGCCAGTTCACCGGCGTGCCGACGCCGACCCTGGGCGCCACCGCCATCCGTGGCGCGGTCGAACAGGCCGGCATCAAGGGCGAGGACGTGTCCGAAGTGATCATGGGCTGCGTGCTGCCGGCCAACCTCGGCCAGGCGCCCGCGCGCCAGGCCGCGCTCGCGGCGGGCCTGCCCAAGGGCACCGGCTGCACCACGATCAACAAGGTCTGCGGCTCGGGCATGAAGGCGGTGATGCTGGGCCACGACCTGATCAAGGCCGGTTCGGCGACCGTGGTCGTCGCCGGCGGCATGGAGTCGATGACCAACGCGCCGCACATGGTGTCCGCGCGCCCGGGCCTGCGCTACGGCGACGCCAAGCTCGTCGACCACATGGCCTGGGACGGACTGACCAATCCCTACGACGGCCAGTCGATGGGCGTGTTCGCCGAAGCCACCGCCGACAAGTACGGCTTCACCCGCGAGGAGCAGGACGCCTTCACCATCGAGTCGGTCAAGCGCGCGCAGGGCGCGATCGCCTCGGGCGCGTTCAAGGACGAGATCGTTCCGGTCAAGGTCGCCACCCGCAAGGGCGAGGTCGAGGTCGACACCGACGAGCAGCCGGGCAAGTCCGACATCGCCAAGATCCCGACCCTGCGTGGCGCGTTCCGCAAGGACGGCACGGTGACCGCGGCGAGTTCGTCGAGCATCTCCGACGGCGCGGCGGCAACCGTGCTCACCAGTGCCGAAAACGCGGCAAGGCTGGGGCTGGAACCGATTGCACGCATCGTCGGCCACGCCACCTTCTCGCAGGAGCCGGAGTGGTTCACCACCGCCCCGGTGAGCGCGATCCGCAACCTGCTCGACAAGGTCGGCTGGTCGGTCGACGACGTCGACCTGTTCGAGGTCAACGAGGCGTTCTCGGTGGTGGCCATGGCGCCGATCCGCGAGCTCGGCATCTCGCACGACAAGCTCAACGTCAACGGCGGCGCCACCGCCCTGGGCCACCCCATCGGCGCCAGCGGCGCACGCCTGCTGGTGACCCTGCTCTATGCGCTGAAGGCACGTGGCGGCAAGCGCGGCGTGGCGTCGCTGTGCATCGGCGGCGGCGAGGCGACCGCGGTTGCGGTCGAGCTGCTCTGAGCCGGGTGAACGGTTAACGTCGCCTTGACGGAATTTCCGCCCGTCACCGCTTGACAGCGGTCACGGGCTTGTCATCATTGTTATGGCGCGCACCTTTGCGCGTTGCCAAACTTCAGACGAGGAAGAACGGATATGACCATCAACAAGGCTCTGCTCACGCTGGCTCTGGGCTTCGCCCTGGCCGCCTGCAGCAACCAGCAGCAGGCCGAGAACGCCGCTGCCGACGCCGCTGACGCCGCTGCCGACGCCGCCACCGCTGCTGTCGAGGCCGAGGGCACTGCCGCCGCCGACACCGCCCAGGCTGCCGCCGACGACGCCGCTGCCGCTGCCGACGCTGCTGCCGACGCCGCTGCCGACGCTGCCGCCGCCACGACGTCCGAAGCCGCCGACGCGGCTGCCGACACGGCCGAGGCTGCGGAAGACGTTGCCAAGGACGCCGAGGACGCTGCCCAGGAAGCGACCCCGTAAGTCCGACGCCGCAAGGCAGTCAAGGAAGCCGCCGGCCTGTCCGGCGGCTTTTCTTTTTTTAACATTCTGTTCTGCACAATTGCGTCGCGGCCTGTGGGGAGCCCCGGGCCGGCGACACATCCAACCACCGTATCCGGAGACAACCCCTTGAACATCAAGCTTCTCGCCATTGCTGCCGCCAGCGTGCTGGCCCTCGCCGCCTGCCAGAACACCGCTGAAGGCGCCAAGGAAGATGCGGCCGCCAACGCCGCCGCCGCCGAGCAGGCCGCTGCCGAAGCCGCTGCCGCCACCGAGCAGGCCGCTGCCAACGTCGCCGACGCGACCCAGGAAGCCGCTGCCGAAGCCGAGGCCGCGACCGAAGAGGCCGCCGCCAACGTCGAAGCCGCCGCCGACGACGCGGCTGCCGCCAGCCGCGAAGCCGCCGCCGACGCCGCCGGCGCGGTGAAGGATGCCGCTGCCGAGGCCGAAGAAGCCGCGCGCAACTGATCCACGCTGCATGCGTCACCGGAAAGGCCCGCCACGCGCGGGCCTTTCCTTTTGCGGCGGGACTGGCGCCCGCGTCGCGCGGCGGGGTCACGTATCCTCTGCGCTACCCAACGCAGACCTCGCACCATGCCGGCACTGACCTCGCACCTCGACCCGCGCTCCCAGGACTTCCTCGACAACGCCGCCTACCACCGCGCCCTGGTCGAGGAACTCGAGCGCAGGCTTGCGCGGGCCGCCGAGGGTGGCGGTGAGCAGGCGCGCCATCGCCATACCGAGCGCGGCAAGCTGCTCGCCCGCGACCGCATCACCGCCCTGCTCGATCCGGGCTCGCCCTTCCTCGAGATCGCGCCGCTGGCCGCCGAGGAGATGTACGACGGCGCCGCGCCCGCCGCGGGCATGGTCTGCGGCATCGGCCGGGTGATGGGCCAAGAAGTGGTGGTCGTGGCCAACGACGCCACGGTCAAGGGCGGCACCTACTTCCCGATGACGGTGAAGAAACACCTGCGCGCGCAGGAAGTCGCGCGAGAGAACCGGCTGCCCTGCGTCTACCTGGTCGATTCGGGCGGCGCCTTCCTGCCGCTGCAGGACGAGGTGTTCCCCGATCGCGAACACTTCGGCCGCATCTTCTACAACCAGGCCCGGCTGAGCGCGGAGAACATCCCGCAGATCGCGGTGGTGATGGGCAGCTGCACCGCTGGCGGCGCCTACGTGCCGGCGATGTGCGACGAGAGCGTCATCGTCAAGGAACAGGGCACGATCTTCCTCGGCGGCCCGCCGCTGGTGAAGGCCGCCACCGGCGAGGTGGTCGACGCCGAGACCCTCGGTGGCGCCGACGTGCACACCGCGGTGTCGGGCGTGGCAGACCATTTCGCCGAGGACGACCGCCATGCGCTGGAGATCGCGCGATCGATCGTCGGCCACCTCAACCGGCGCAAGACGCTGCCGGTGGCCGTGCGCGAGGCGCGCGAGCCGCTGTACGCGGCCGAGGAGCTGTACGGCATCGTGCCGAAGGACACGCGCCGGCCCTTCGATATCCGCGAAGTGATCGCGCGCATCACCGACGGCAGCGAGCTGGATGAGTTCAAGGCGCGCTACGGCAAGACCCTGGTGACCGGATTCGCCCACCTGCACGGCTACCCGGTCGGCATCATCGCCAACAACGGCATCCTGTTCGGCGAGAGCGCGCTCAAGGGCGCGCACTTCATCGAACTGTGCAACCAGCGCGGCATCCCGCTGGTGTTCCTGCAGAACATCACCGGCTTCATGGTCGGCCGCAAGTACGAGAACGCCGGCATCGCCCGCGACGGCGCGAAGATGGTGACCGCGGTGGCGTGCTCGTCGGTGCCCAAGTTCACCGTGGTGATCGGCGGCAGCTTCGGCGCCGGCAACTACGCCATGTGCGGCCGCGCCTATGGCGCGCGCTTCCTGTGGATGTGGCCGAACGCGCGCATCAGCGTGATGGGCGGCGAGCAGGCGGCCAGCGTGCTGGCGACGGTGCGCCGCGACGGCATCGAGGCGCGCGGCGGGCAGTGGAGCGCGGACGAGGAAGACGCGTTCAAGGCGCCGATCCGCGAGCAGTACGAACGCCAGGGCAGCCCGTGGTACGCCACCGCCCGGCTGTGGGACGACGGCATCATCGACCCGGCCGATACCCGGCGCGTGCTGGGCCTGGGAATCTCGGCCTCGCTCAACGCGCCGATCGAACCGGCGAAGTTCGGGGTGTTCCGGATGTAGGTGCGTGGCGGCATCGCTGGCATCGCGCCCGTGGCCGCCGCAATGCCATCTGCTACCTTGCCGGTCCCACCGACCGACGCCCGACGAATGCGCCTTTCGCCCAATCGCGCCCAGCATGCGCGCGTGCTGTTTCCGCTCTGCCTGCTGTTGTCCGCCTGTGCAGGCACGTCCAGCCCGCAGGCCGATGCCGGTGGCCCTGGCGCATCGACGCCCGCCCCGGTCGGCGCCGCCACCACCGGCCGCTACCCGAACCTCTTCGCCGAAGCGGGCTACGCCCAGGCCGAGATCGATGCCAGGATCGAAGCGGCCTACCAGCAGCTGTTCCACGGCGATCCGGACGACGAGGCCATCTACTACGACGCCGGCCGCAACGCCAATGGCCCGCTCGCCTACATCCTCGACGTCAACAGCGACGACGTGCGCTCGGAAGGCATGTCCTACGGGATGATGATCGCGGTGCAGCTCGACCGGAAACGCGAGTTCGACGCGATCTGGAACTGGGCGAAGACCCACACCTACCACGCCGATCCGGCGCATCCGGCCCACGGCTACTTCGCCTGGTCGGTGAAGACCGACGGCACCGCGATAGACGAGATGCCCGCGCCCGACGGCGAGGAGTACTTCATCACCGCGCTTTACTTCGCCTCGGCGCGCTGGGGCGATGGCGACGGCATCTACGACTACCGCGCGCAGGCCGACCGGCTCCTTGGCGACGTCCTGCACCGCGAGGCGATCACCGGCCCGACCAATCGCGGCACGATGACCGCGGTGAACCTGTTCGACCGCGACGCGAGGATGGTGCGCTTCACCCCGGACGTGGTGAACGCCGCGCATACCGACGCCTCCTACCACCTGCCCGCCTTCTACGAGGTCTGGGCGCGGGTCGGGCCCGAGGCGGACCGCGCGTTCTGGGCCGAGGCCGCGCGCGTGAGCCGCGACTACTTCGTGGCGGCGGCGCATCCGCTCACCGCGCTGACGCCCGACTACGGCAACTTCGACGGCAGCCCCTGGGCCGCGTCGTGGCGGCCGGAGTCGGCCGACTTCCGCTACGACGCCTGGCGCAGCGCGATGAACTGGTCGATGGACTGGTCGTGGTGGCGTGCCGATCCGCGCCAGGTGGCGCTGTCCAACCGCCTGCAGGCCTTCTTCCACCAGCAGGGCCTGGACCGGCACGTCAGCCTGTACACGCTCGACGGCCAGCCGCTCGGTGGCGGACGCACCGCCGGCCTGGTGGCAATGAACGCGACCGCGGCGCTGGCGGCCGACCACCCGCGCCGGCTGGAGTTCGTGCGCGCCCTGTGGGAGGAGCCGGTGCCCACCGGCCAGTACCGCTACTACGACGGGGTGCTGCAGCTCATGGCGATGCTCCACCTCGCCGGGCAATACCGTGCCTGGTGGCCGCGGGAGACCGCAGCGCGCTGAACGACGGAACTCAACAAGATGCGGCAAGTGCCTGCCGGAGAACGGATTTGGTGAGCGGCGTCACAGCGTGAAGGCCATGTCGACATGCTAGGCTCCAAGGCCCCCATCCGCCGTCCGGCGGCGCCAGCCGGACGGTCCCTGCCCAGCCCGAGGAACCCGCGACATGGCTATTTTCCCCCAGAGCAACGCCAACGCCCGCAAGGACACCCCGTCCTTCGCGCCCGATGCGCCGCCGGCGACGCCGCCGCGCGAGGCCACGGCAGTCGCGGACTTCAACCCCACCCAGGTCGGCCCGCCGCGCGCGACCGCGCCGACCGCGCCGGCCGAGCCGGTCGCCAAGGAATCGCTGATCGCCGCCGACCTGACCATCGAGGGCAAGATCGAAGGCAGCGGCCATGTCCGCATCGCCGGCCGCTTCAAGGGCGATGTCAGCGTGCAGGGCAACCTGCGCATCGAGAACGGCGCCAAGCTCAACGGCGGCGTCAAGGCCAAGCAGGTGGTGGTGGCTGGCGAGCTGGACGGCAACATCGATTCGGCCTCCAAGGTCGAGCTGCTCGACTCGGCCGTGCTGACCGGCGACATCAAGGCCGGCTCGCTGACCGTCGCGGCCGGTTCCAGGATCCGCGGCCACGTCGAATGCGGCTGGGACAACACCGATTCCGCGTCGTCGGCGCCGCGCAAGGATAAGGCCAAGGGCGAGAACGCGGAGACGCGCGAACTGGCCACCTGAGCCCGTGGCCGCCCCGAAGCCGGGTATGGCAGGTGCCACGCGCACCTGCCCGCACTGCAAGACCACGATCCTCGAAAGCGCGAGCATCTGTCCCTCGTGCAAGCACTACCTGCGCTTCGATACCCCGCGCACCGGGCCCGGCGCGGTCCCCTCGAGCACCACGGCCCTGCAGGTCGAGGGCATGATCCGGCACCCCGCCGAGGGCGGGGCCTGGGAATATTCGGTGGTGCTGAGCGTGCGCGACGACGAGGGCACCGAAGTCACCCGCCACGTGGTGGGCGTGGGCGCGATGCTTGCGGGCGAGGAACGCACCTTCCACCTGTCGGTGGAGGTCACCCCGACCAACGACATGCGCAAGCCCGCGAAGCCGGCCAAACGCGGCCTGCGGCACTGAGGTCGCGGGCGCCGGTTCACCGGCCCCAGGGCGCGCCGCGCGCCAGCCGGACACCGCCACCGGGCGCGCATCGGCGCAGTCATGCACGGCAGGCCCGGTCGACACGACCGGGCGTTGCCGACCTCCAGGTGCACGCACGGCCACGACCTGTCAGCCGCCCTGCGCACTCCTCACGCCCGCACTTCCGTGCACGAGGCGCCTCCGCGCCGGACCGGCGCGGCAGCGACCCGGCCGCCGGCTCAGCTCGCGACGGCTGCGCTGCGCGCCGAGCGGCTGGACCAGGCGAATCCCGCCACGAGCACCAGCGCCACCACCGCCTGCGCCGCGATGCCTTCCAGGGTCGGATACAGGCCCAGCAGCTCCACCCGCGGCCAGGCTTCGAGCCAGCTGACCGGGACGTAGCCCGCTTCCTGCAGCGCCGACACCGCCTTGCCCATCAGCACCACAGCCAGTACCGCGATCAGCAGCGAGCTGTAGCGGAAGAACTGGCCGATCGGCAGGGTCCGGCTGTAGCGCATCATCGCCCAGCCGATCGCCACCAGCGCCAGCGCAGCCGTCGCGCCACCGGCAACGACGGCGCCCTTGCTGCCCTGGTTCCAGATCGCGGCGAAGAACAGGATGGTCTCGAACACCTCGCGGTACACGACCACGAACACCAGGCCCAGCAGGAACAGGCCCGAGGACTTGCCCAGCGCATGGCCGAGCCGGTCGCGCACGTAGCGCTGCCAGGCCTGCGCATGGCTCTTGGCGTGCATCCACAGGCCCACCCAGACCAGCACCATGGCGGCGAGCAGCGAACCGAAGCCTTCCGACAGCTCCCGGCTCGCGCCGCTGATGGTGATCACCCAGGTGGCCAGTGCCCAGGTCACCACGCCGGCCGCCAGCGCGGACAGCCAGCCACCGTGGACCCAGGGCAGCATCTCGGTGCGGCTGGCCTTGCGCAGCAGCGCGATCACGGCGATGACGATCAGCAGTGCTTCGAGGCCCTCGCGCAGCAGGATGGTGAAGGCCGCCACGAAGCTGGCGGTGGCCGATGTGCGGTCCTGTCCCAGCACCTGCTCGGCCTGCGCGAACAGGCCGTCGAGTTCGTCGACCTGGTCCTGCAGCGCGACCGCATCGGTGCCGCTGGCGAGGCCGGAACGCAGCCTCGCCATGGCCGCCTCGATCTTCACCATCAGCGGCTTGTCGCGGGCCGCGAGCAGCGGTTCGACCGGCTCGAAGCCGTCCAGGTAGGCCGACAGGGCGAGGTCGCGGGCGCGCTTCGCATCGCCTGCGCCATGGGCCGACATCGCTTCGCGCAGCAGGCTGCGCGACACCGCCAGCGCCGATCCGGGATCCTGCGCCTGCGCCTGCGACGCTTCAGGATGCCGGCGCAGGTAGGCCACGATCTCCGCTGCGGCGTCGGCCGAGCCCAGTTCCGCGCCGAGCTGCGCGGGCGTGGCGCTGACGTAGCGCTCGAAGTCGAGCTTCGCGCGCAGCGCCGGATCGGCCTCCAGGCGCGCCCGGCCCACCTCCGCCAGCGAGGCGGGATACGCGATCGCGCCGCTGTAGGTGGCCAGCGCCCAGAGATCCTCGCTGGGCAGCCCCCGATAGCTGGCCATCGAGGTGCCTTCCAGGCCCTGTTCGATGACCTGGTAGAGCGCGAACACGCTGCGCTCGTCGGCGCGCGCGCGATCGGTGAAATCGATCGGCGGCGGATCCAGGCCGGCGCTGGCCGGGCCGTCGCCAGCCCCGGCGGCGCCGTGGCAGCTCGCGCACAGTTGCGCGTACAGCGCCTCGCCGCGCGCGTAATGCGGCGGACTGGCCGGCATCAGCGGGATCGGGTGGGCCTGCACCAGCAGCGAGGCCAGGCCACGCGCCTGCAGCGCGATGCGCTCCGGCTCGGCCTTGTCCTCGATGGCCTGCCGCAGTGCGGCGGCATCGCGCTGCAGCTGCGCGGCCTGCGGCGTGGCCGGCAGCGCGTCGATCGCCGCGGCGGCGGTCGCCGAGAACTCCAGCATCTCGTCGTATTCGAGCGCGTTGACCACTTCGCCGCCGGCCACCGCCTCGCGATAGTCCACCGCGATGTAGTCGAGCAGCCGCCAGGTGGTGGCGACGCTGCCTTCGGAGGCGGAAGCGGAAACACAGGTGCAGATCAGGACAACGCTGAGCAGCAGCGTTGCCAGCAGGCGACGTGGGGACATGGGCGCATATGAGAATGTGTCTCATCCAGTTTAGCGCATGTGGGGGCGTTGGCGACGGTCCGTTGCGGTGCCGCCCGTGATCCGCGGTCGCGTCGGGGTGGATCGACGGCGCCGGCATCGCGCGCCGCCGGGGCGCGGACCGGCTTGCGGCTCGCGGCTATCATGCGGATCCCGCGTCCAGGACCCTCGCGCCATGCCGCAACCGCTGTCGATCCACCACACTGGCGCCGTGCTGCGGCTGCGCCTGGAGCGGCCCGAGCTGCACAACGCCTTCGATGCCGCGCTGGTCGCACGCCTGACCGAAGCGCTCGACGCGGCAGCCGGCGACGCGGCCGTCCGCGTGGTGGTGCTCGAGGGCGACGGCGCCTCGTTCTCGGCCGGCGCCGACCTCAACTGGATGCGCGGCATGGCCGCCGCCGGCGAAGCTGAGAACCGCGAGGACGCGCTCGCCCTCGCCCGCCTGATGCGCACCCTGGACGAACTGCCGAAGCCCACCCTCGCGCGCGTGCACGGCGCGGCCTTCGGCGGCGGGGTGGGCCTGGTCGCGTGCTGCGACATCGCCATCGGCGTGCCCGGCGCGAAGTTTGGCCTGACCGAGAGCCGGCTCGGCCTGCTGCCCGCCGTGATCTCGCCCTACGTGGTGGCCGCGATCGGTCCACGCCAGGCGCGGCGCTGGTTCGCCACCGGCGAAACCTTCGACGCCGCGCAGGCGTTGCGGATGGGCCTGCTGCATGAGGTCGTGGAAGCCGATGCGCTCGACGGCGCCGTGGAGCGCCAGGTCGCGCTGCTGCTCAAGGCCGGACCGATCGCGTCGGCCACGGCCAAGCGGCTGGTGCGCGATGTCGCCCTGCAACCGGACCGCGACCGGCTCGACCATTCCAATGCCGCGCTGATCGCCGCGCTGCGCGTCTCCGACGAGGGCCAGGAAGGCCTGGGGGCGTTCCTCGACAAGCGCGCGCCCCTCTGGGCGCAGGAGGGCTGAGCCATGCTCGACCACCTTGGCCTGCGCGTGGCCGACCATGCGCGCAGCCGCGCGTTCTACGAACGCGCCCTGGCGCCGCTGGGCTACGGCGTGGCGATGGAAGTGACCTCGGCCGAGACCGGCGGCAGTTACCAGGGTTGCGGCTTCGGTCCGCCGCAGCGTCCGCATTTCTGGATCGGCACGGGAACCGGCGGCGCGACGTCGGGCAGCGGCGCGCACATCGCCTTCTCGGCCGCCAGCCGCGCCGCCGTGGATGCGTTCCACGCCGCCGCGCTCGCCGCCGGAGGCCGCGCCAATGGCGCGCCCGGCCTGCGACCGCACTATCACGCCGACTACTACGGCGCATTCGTGATCGACCCGGACGGCCACAACATCGAGGCCGTCTGCCACCTTTCCGAGGACGCCACCCGCTGATGTTCCAGACGATCCTGATCGCCAACCGCGGCGAAATCGCCTGCCGCGTCATCCGGACCGCGCGCCGGCTCGGCATCCGCACGGTCGCGGTGTTTTCGGAGGCCGACGCCGACGCCCAGCATGTCCGCCTGGCCGACGAGGCGTATCCGATCGGCGGGCCGCGCCCGGCCGACAGCTACCTGCGCGGCGATGCGATCGTCGAGGTGGCCGTTCGCGCCGGTGCGCAGGCGATCCACCCGGGCTACGGATTCCTGAGCGAGAACGCGGAGTTCGCCGACGCGGCCGAGGCCGGCGGGCTCGCCTTCATCGGCCCTGGCGCCGCCTCGATGCGCAAGATGGGCAGCAAGGCCGGCGCCAAGCAGCTGATGCAGGCCGCCGGCGTGCCGGTGGTGCCCGGCTACACCGGCGAGGACCAGTCGCCGGAGCTGCTCGCGCGCGAAGCCGCGCGCATCGGCTTTCCGCTGATGATCAAGGCCGCGCACGGCGGCGGCGGCAAGGGCATGCGCGTGGTGCGTTCGGCCGCGGAATTCCTGCCGTCGCTGGAAAGCTGCCAGCGCGAGGCCGCCAACGCCTTCGGCCGGGACCGCGTGCTGCTGGAGCGCTACATCGAATCGCCGCGCCACATCGAAATCCAGGTGTTCGGCGACCGCCACGGCCAGGTCATCCACCTCAACGAGCGCGAGTGCTCGGCCCAGCGCCGCTACCAGAAGGTGCTCGAGGAATCGCCCTCGCCCTTCCTCACCCCGCGGCTGCGCGCGGCGATGGGCGAGGCCGCGGTGCTGGCCGCGCGCGCGATCGACTACGCCAACGCCGGGACCGTCGAGTTCATCGTCGATCCGGCCGGCGATTTCTACTTCATGGAAATCAACACCCGCCTGCAGGTCGAGCATCCGGTCACCGAAATGACCACCGGCCTGGACCTGGTGGAGTGGCAGCTGCGCGTGGCCGCCGGCGAGCCGCTGCCGTTGGACCAGGCGCAGGTACCGCAACAGGGGCACGCGATCGAGGTGCGCCTGTACGCCGAGGATCCGGAGGCCGGCTTCCTGCCCGGCTCGGGACGGCTGGAGCGGCTCGAACTGCCCGCGGCGTCGGCGCATGTGCGCATCGATTCGGGGGTGGTCGAGGGCGATACGGTGTCGATCTTCTACGACCCGATGATCGCCAAGCTCATCGTCCACGACCGCGACCGGCCGGGCGCCCTCGCCCGCCTGCGCGAGGCGCTGGCCCAGTGCGTGATCGAGGGTCCGAAGTCGAACATCGCCTTCCTCGAGGCGCTGGCGCGGCATCCGGCGATCGTCGAGGGACGCATCGACACCGGCTATCTCGACCGCCATCTCGGCGAGTTCACCCGCGCGCCCGAAGCCGGCAGCGACCTGCTGCTGGCGGCGGCCACCGCCACCCTGCTGGAGCAGGAGCGCGACCAGCGCGCCGCCGCCGCCGCGTCCGCCGATCCCGGCTCGCCCTGGGCGCTGGCCGACGGCTGGCGGCTCGGCCATGCCAGCCAGCGGCCGCTGGCGTTCCAGCATCGCGGCGAGCGCATCGAACTGCTGGCCCAGGGCGACGGCGGCCGCTACCGCATCCTGCGCGACGGCCAGTCCACCACGGTCGAAGGCGCGCGCCTGGCCGACGGGAGCCTCTCGCTGCGTTTGGATGGCCAGGGGCGGCGCTTCCGCGTCTCGCTGCGCCCGGGCAGGATCGAGGTGCACGACGGTGCGCAGCGGTTGTCGCTGCAGTCGCTGGCGGTGTACCGCCACGAAGCGGGCGCCCAGGAGGGGGGCGACGACCGGCTGCGTGCGCCGATGCCGGGGCGCGTGGTGGCATTGCGCGTCGCCGCGGGCGATCGCGTGGAGGCAGGACAGGAGCTCGCGGTGCTCGAGGCGATGAAGATGGAGCTGGCACTGAAGGCGCCGCGCGCCGGCGTGGTGGCCGAACTGCGTGCCGCCGCCGGCGAGTTCGTCGAGGCCGACAGCGTGCTCGTGGTGCTGGAGCCCCTGGAGTGAGGAGCACGGCGGCCGGCGTGACGCCCAGGGCGCAGGCGCCCGTCCGCGGCCTGCCCTGCGCCCAGGTGCCGGAGCCCGCAGCCATGAACGCGTCGGTCCGCATCGTCGAGGTGGGCCCGCGCGATGGCCTGCAGAACGAGAAGACGCCGGTGCCGGCGGCGGCCAAGATCGAACTGATCGACCGCCTCTCCGCCACCGGCCTGCAGACCATCGAGGCCACCAGTTTCGTCAGCCCGAAGTGGGTCCCGCAGTTGGCCGACGCCGCCGAGGTCTTCGCCGGCATCGACCGGCGGCCTGGCGTGTCCTATCCGGTCCTGGTGCCGAACCTGCAGGGCTACGAACGCGCCCTTGCGGCGGGCGCGCGCGAGGTGGCGGTGTTCACCGCCGCGTCCGCCGCCTTCACCCGCGCCAACATCGGCACCGGCATCGAGGAGTCGCTGCAGCGCTTCGCGCCCGTGCTCGACCGTGCGAAGGACGACGGCATCAGGGTGCGCGGGTACGTGTCCACCGTGCTGGGCTGCCCCTACCAGGGCGAAGTGCCGCTGGCCGACGTGGTGCGCGTGGCGTCGGCCCTGCACGCCATGGGCTGCTACGAGATCTCACTGGGCGACACCATCGGCGTGGGCACGCCCGGCAAGGCGCGGGCGATGCTGCGCGCGGTCGCGCAGGAGCTGCCGATGGGCGCCCTGGCCGTGCATTTCCACGACACCTGGGGCCAGGCGCTGGCCAATATCCTAGCCTGCCTGGAGGAAGGCGTGGCCGTCGTGGACAGCGCGGTGTCCGGCGCCGGCGGCTGCCCCTACGCAAAGGGCGCGAGCGGCAATGTCGCCAGCGAGGACGTGGTGTATATGCTGCAGGGCATGGGCATCGAGACCGGCATCGACCTGGCCGCACTCGCCGCGACCGGCCGCTGGCTGGCCGGGATCCTCGGCCGCGAGACCGGCAGCAAGGCCGGCCGGGCGCTGGCGGCCTCATGAACGCGCAGCCGTCGCCCGACGAGGAGACGGCGCCGGTCGGCGATGAGGACGCCGGCATCCTCGACGCGCTGCACGAGGCCAGCCGCGACCCGACGCTGCCGGACGACGCCCGTACCCTGTTCGAACGCGCGCGGATCGCCCTGCAGGCGGCCAGCGCCGATGCGCAGGGCGCCCACCTGCGCTACCACGCCCTGTTCGACGCGGTCCCCGATCCGGTCAGCATCCTCGACGAGGCCGGCATCGTGCTCGACCTCAACCGCGCCGGCATGGCCGCCTACCGCCGGCCGCGCGAGGAGATCGTCGGCCAGCCGATCGAGGTCCTCAACCCGGACCTGCCCAAGGACCACATGCGCCCGGTGCTGGAGACCATCCACCGCGGCGAGACCTACGTCATCGAGGTCACCAACAAGCGCGGCGACGGCACCCGCTTCCCGGTCGAGGTGCACTCGGCCGGCTTCGTGCACGACGGCCGCCGCTGCGTGGTGGCGGTGGCGCGCGACCTGAGCGCGCGGCAGATGGCCGAACTGCGCTACGGCCAGCTGCTGGAAGTGATCGACAAGGGCGTGGTGGTGTTCGACGCCGCCGGCCAGCTGCTGCAGGCCAACGCCGCGGCGATGCGGATCCTCGGCGCGGACGAGCACCACGACCTGCAGTCCTACCTGCAACCCGCCGACTGGGCGGTGGTGGACGAAGGCGGCCGGCCGCTCGACCTGGCCGACCTGCCGCCCACGCTGACCCTGCGCACCGGCGAGGCCACCGGCAGCCAGGTGCTCGGTCTCTACCACCGCCCCGAACGGCGCCTGCGCTGGCTGTCGATCAGCAGCGTGCCGCTGTTCGCGCCGGGCGGCCGCAGTCCGCTGCAGGTGCTGTCGTTCTTCAGCGACGTCACCGAGCTCAAGCGCGACAGCGCGCTGTTCGACCGCGCGCAGTCGCTGGCGCATATCGGCGGCTGGGAATGGGAAGTCGACCGAGATGCCCTGTACATGACCGAGGAAGCACTGCGCATCCTCGGCGCCGGGCGCGAGGTGCGTTCGATCGGCGACCTGCTCGCCGCGCTGGTCGAGGCCGACTGCGTGCGCATGGACAGGGCGCTGCGCCAGGCCATCGACGGCAAGGGGCCGATCGACCTGGAGGTGGAGGCCACGCGCGCCGACGGCAGCCCGCTGTGGCTGCGGATCATCGGCGAGGCCGAGATCAACCGCAGCGAAGGCACCAGCATCACCGGCACCCTGCAGGACATCACCGAACGCAAGCAGGAACAGGAAACGCTGCGCATCCGCGCGCGCACCGACCCGCTCACCGGACTGCTCAACCGCGACGCGATGCTGCACGAGCTGGAGACGCGCATGCGCGATTCGATGCACGGGCCACTCGCGGTGCTGTACATCGACCTGGACCGGTTCAAGGTGGTCAATGACGTGCTGGGGCATGGCGCCGGCGACGAGCTGCTGGCCGCCGCGGCGCGCCGCATCAGCCGCGCCGCGGGCACCGAGGGCCTGATCGCGCGTTTCGGCGGCGACGAGTTCCTGGTCATCTGCAACACCGGCGACGACGACGCACGGCCGGAGCGCATCGCCGACGCCGTGCTCGACGCCTTCGGCGAGAGCTTCCGCTTCGACAAGGAAGAGTTCGCCATCACCGCCAGTATCGGCATCGCGCGCGCGCCGCGCGATGGCGACCGGCCGCAGACCCTGATCCAGAACGCCGATGCGGCGATGTACGACAGCAAGCGCCGGATCCGCAACGGCCGCCAGGCGTTCACCCCGGAACTGGCGCAGTCGCAGCAGGACCGTCTGCGCATGGAAACGCACCTGCGGCGCGCCGCGGACAACGACGAGTTCCGCCTGGTCTACCAGCCGCAGGTGGACCTGCTCCGCGGTTCCACCATCGCGGCCGAGGCGCTGATCCGCTGGCAGAACCACCAGCTGGGCGAGATGCGGCCGGACCATTTCATCGGCCACGCCGAGAACACCGGCGACATCGTGCGCATCGGCCGCTGGGTGCTGCGCGAGGCCTGCCGCCAGGCCGCCGAGTGGCGCGATGCGGGCCTGGGCATCATCCGAGTGGCGGTCAACGTCTCCTATCGCCAGTTCCTGGTCGAGGACCTGGCCGACACCATCCGCCATGCGCTGGACGAGCACGGCCTGCCCGGCTCGGCGCTGGAACTGGAGTTCACCGAGCGCGTGCTGATCGAGGACGCGCCCGACACCCTGCGCACCTTCGCCGCCCTGCGCGAACTGGGCGTGATCCTGACCATCGACGACTTCGGCGAAGGCTACAGCGCGCTCAACTACCTGCGACGGCTGCCGATCCACGGCCTCAAGCTGAGCCAGCTGTTCGTCGAGGGCGTGCCGGACAATCATTCCGACGTCGCGGTGTGCCAGGCGGTCGCCGGCATCGCCCGCAGCCTGGGCCTGGGCCTGGTGGCCGAGGGCATCGAGTCCGAGGCGCAGCGCCGCTTCATGCTGGACCTGGGCGTGCCGGTCGGCCAGGGATTCCTGTTCGCCCCGGGCCTGCCGCCGGACGAGTTCGCGCGCCGGCTGCGCAGCGGGATCCAGGATCCCGGCACGCCGCCGCGGTAACGGTCACCACGCCAGTGGCAGCTGCAGGCCTTCCGGGCGCCTGCCAGCGGCCCGCACCGCGGGCACGCTAAAATCGCGTCTTTCGCAATAGGGATTCCCCATGCAGTCTTCCTCCATCCGCGCCGTCGTCACCGGTGGCGTGTCCGGACTCGGCCTGGCCGTGGCCCGGCGCATCGTCGCCGACGGCGGCCAGGTGACGCTGTTCGACGTCAACGACGACAAGGCCGCCGCCGCGCTTGGCGAACTCGGCGAGGGCCGCGCGCGCTACCTTCGCACCGACGTCACCAGTGAAGATGGCGTGGCGGCGAACATGCAGGCGGCCGCCGACGCGATGGGCGGGCTCAACGTGGCGGTGAACTGCGCCGGCATCATCGGCGCCGGGCGCGTGCTGGGGCGCGAGGCGCCGATGCCGCTGTCGCTGTTCCAGACCACGGTGATGGTCAACCTGGTGGGCAGCTTCAACGTGGCCAAGGCCGCGGCGGCGCTGATGCAGCACAACGACGCGGGCGAGGACGGCGAGCGGGGCGTGATCGTCAACACCGCCAGCGTCGCCGCGTACGAAGGCCAGATCGGACAGGCCGCCTATTCGGCCTCCAAGGGCGGCGTGGTCGGCATGACCCTGCCGATGGCGCGCGAACTCGCCCGCTTCGGGATCCGCGTCAATACCGTCGCGCCCGGCATCTTCTGGACGCCGATGGTCGACGGGATGCCGGAAGAGGTGCAGAAGTCGCTTTCGTCCTCGATCCCCTTCCCCTCCCGCCTCGGCCGTCCGGAGGAGTTCGCCGACCTGGTCCACTACATCGTCGGCAACCGCTACCTCAACGGCGAAACCATCCGCCTGGACGGCGCCGTGCGCCTGGCGCCGAAGTAGGCGCCCACTTCCCGCCCTCCATTCCCAACCCAGACTCGCCCTATGAAAGCCTACGACGTCAAGAAAGGAAACGTGGTCGAACACAACGGCACCGTGTACCAGGTGCGCGACATCGAGCGCAGCTCGCCGCAGGGTCGCGGCGGCAACGTGCGCTTCCGCTTCATCATGTACAGCGTGCCCGGCGGCAACAAGGCCGACGTCGGCTTCGATGCCGAGGACAACCTGACCGAAGTGGAGCTGCTGCGCCGGCAGGCCACGTTCTCCTACAAGGACGGCGAGGCCTTCGTGTTCCTCGACGACGAGGACTACACGCCCTACACCCTGGATGCCGACGTGGTCGGCGACGACGCCGGCTACATCACCGACGGCCTGCAGGGCTGCTACGTGCAGATCATCGACGAACAGCCGGTGGCGCTGCAGCTGCCGCAGCACGTGACCCTGGAAGTGGTCGACACGCCGCCCGAACTCAAGGGCGGCACCGCCACCAAGCGTCCGAAGCCGGCCACGCTCAACACCGGCATCGAGATCATGGTGCCCGAGTACATCGTCAACGGCGAACGCGTGCTGGTGAACACGGCCACCGGCGAATTCGGCGGCCGCGCCGACTGAAGCGCTTCGTACCCCGCGCCCTCTCCCCCAGTGGGGGCGGGCCGGGGCGGCGCCTGCCTGGCCCTGGCGTCGCGGACTCAGGACGATCCGTCCCCGCCCTCCGGCATCGCGCGCAGGCGCTCGCCGATCCGCGCGAGGTTCGCTTCGGTCTGTTCCAGCCGCGCGGCCTGCGCCGCCGGCAGCCAGGCCTGCACCTGTCCGTGCACCGCATTGCGCAGCGAGCGCAGGCGCGCGTCGTCCCGCGCCACCGCATCGGCCAGCCCGGCGCGTTCCGTCGGCTGGGGGATGCCGTAGCCGGACCCGTCCAGCAGCTGGGCCGGCCGTCCGGCCCAGGCGCCATCGGCCAACATCCGGCGCAGCGCCTCGCCGACGAGGCCTGCATCCACGCCCCCATCGCGCAGGAAGCGCTGCTTCAGCGCCTCGCGGGCGCTGGCCTGCTCGCGGCGCAGCGCCGCCTGTTCCAGCACCAGCAGGGCCGCCGAGGCGCGCAGCCCGGCGCGCTCGAGCCACGGCGCGCGCAGCGCGGGATCGAGCGCTAACCAGTCGGCGGCGTCCCTCGCAGGCAGGCGAAGCTCCGCGCCGGCGATCGCGAACATCGCGTCGAAG
This sequence comes from uncultured Luteimonas sp., assembly GCF_947492465.1. NCBI lineage: Bacteria > Pseudomonadati > Pseudomonadota > Gammaproteobacteria > Lysobacterales > Lysobacteraceae > Luteimonas > uncultured Luteimonas sp. The sequence continues at coordinate 1,119,805 of NZ_CANLNF010000001.1, read as the reverse complement.
TGCTCACCCAGCGATGCGAACCGGTAACCCTCGCGCAGCGCACGCGGGGCGTCAGCCAGCACCGAGGCATCGGCGATTCCCGCGCGCACCAGCCTGCGCCGCAGCCCGGTGGGGGTGATGCTGCGCAGCCGCGCCTGCGCCAGACGAGGCACGCCATCGTTGAGCAGCTTCCAGGTCTCCACCGCGCAGTTGTTGCCGACGAAGCGGTAGCGGCCGTCGTAGCTCCAGTGCACGCGCGCCGCGCGCTCGAGCAGGCCCCGGATCCCGGCCTCGTCCAGGCGCAGCGGGATCGACTGCAGGCCACGCAGCTCCACGCGCGTGTACTCGTCCACCACCTGCCCGAGCGGCAGCACGAACAGCCGCGCCGGGTACGCGCCGGTCAGGCCGCGCCAGCTGGACACCTGCACGTCGTCGACGAAGGCGCGGAACGACAGCACCACGTGGTGCTGCAGGTCGAGGCGGCAGTCCGGTCCCGGCGTCCGGCCCGGCGCGCACACCACCAGCCGCAGCATGGCGTGGCCCCAGCGGCTCATCGGCCGGTCGCTGGCCTCGGCGAACAGGTAGTCGACCGCGTGCACCCGCGCCGGGTCGAGGTCCAGCGCCTGCAGCATGGCGTCGTCCTCGCCCGCCGCGACGAAAGGCAATCCGGCCGGACAATTCACGGCACCGGGCAAGGCGGGCGGCGGCCCGAACCGCGCGACGAAGTGGCGATGCAGCGCGGGGCGCGCGCAGGCATAGCCAGGATCGAGCAGGAAATGCTCGAAGTTCACCGCCACGAATTCCGCCGGCGACGCGAGTTCGTAGGCGTCGGGCGTGCGGTCGCGGAAATCGTTGCGCGGCACGCGCAGGCCCAGCCGCAGCGGCTGTACCGGCCAGCCGGCCAGGTCGAGCAGGCGCGGGTCGCGCGACAGCCCTCCACGCGCGGAACGATCATGCACGTGCGCCAGCTCGTGCAGCAGCGCGGCAAGCGCGGCGCGCGCGTCGGGATCGGCATCGCCCACGGCCATGTCGCGTCGCACCCAGCGCTGCAGCAGGTCGCGCCGAAGGCCGATGCGTCCTGCGCGCGCGCGGCCGTGCACTGCCTGCGGCAGATCGTCGCGCCAGCGCAGCGCCACCGCAGTGTCCAGTTCGCGTGCGAACGCGTCCGGCAGCAGCGCCTGCGCATGCGCGACCAGCGCATGCGACTGCCGCTGTTCGGCGTCGGTCAGGCCTTCGGCTTCGATTTCGATGCGCAGCGCCGCCGGCAGCGGCGCTGCGACCGCCAGCAGCAGCGCCAGCAGGCAGACGCGCCCGGCGGCGCCCACGACGCCGGTCAGCGCGCGAGGATCGCCTGCGCCAGCCGCAGGTCGCTGGCCGTGCGCGCGGCGGCGTCGGATTCGCGCAGCTGGCGCAGCGCCGCTTCCAGGCGGACGCCGCGGATCGCGCCATCGCTGGCCACGAACAGAGCCGCATCTTCGCGCGCAGCCAGCACCAGCTTGTCGTCGCCGGAGGTGCTGCCCGAGGACGCCGAGCTGCCGGCCGATGCCGCGCCGCCGGTGGTGCCGGCGAAGCTGCCGGCGTGGGCGGCCAGGCTGGTGCAGGCGATCAGCACGAAGGCGGTGGCGGCAGCTTTCATCGAACAGGTCCGGAATGCAGGGGCCGACAGCTTATCCGCTCGCCGGCCGGGACGGCTGAATGCGGCGCACACTATCGCGCCGCCTGGCCGGGTCAGGGATCGAACAGCTTGCCGGGATTCATCAGGCCATCCGGGTCGAGCACGCGGCGGATGCCGCGCATCAGCTCGATCTCGGCCGCGCTGCGGGTCGAGGACAGGTAGGGTTTCTTGACCAGGCCGATGCCGTGCTCGGCCGAGATGCTGCCCCCGTGCCGCTGCAGCGCCTCGGCCAGCAGCTTCGTCACCCGCTCGCACTCGGACACGAAGTCCGCCTGCGCCATGTCGGCCGGCTTGAGCACGTTGATGTGCAGGTTGCCGTCGCCGATATGGCCGAACCAGACCACCTCGAACTGCGGATACTCGCGCGCCAGCAGCGCCTGGGTCTCGGCCAGGAACGCGGGCATGGCCGACACGCGCACCGAAACGTCGTTCTTGTACGGCACGTACGGCGCCAGGCTTTCGGTGATGCCCTCGCGCAGGCGCCATAGCTGCGCGGCCTGCGCCTGGCTCTGGCTGATCACGCCGTCCAGCACCCAGCCTTCGCCGACGCAGTGCTCGAAGGCCGCCATCACCGCCGCTTCGCCGGCCTCGCCCGCGGCGAACTCGACCACCACGTAATAGGGATGGCTGTCCTCGAACGGCTTGTGCGCGCCATGCGCCAGCACGTGGTGCAGGGCGCGATCGGTGAAGAACTCGAAGGCCTCCAGCTGCAGCCGCGCGCGCAGCGCGGCGAACACCTGCATCAGCGCGCCGAAATCCGGCAGCGCCAGCAGCATCACGCTGGTCGGCGGCGGCGGGTCGGTCAGGCGCAGCGTGGCCTCGACGATGATGCCCAGGGTGCCTTCGGACGCCACCATCAGGTGCCGCAGGTCGTAGCCGCTGGAGTTCTTGACCAGCCCGCGCCCGACCTCGATCACTTCGCCGCGTCCGTCCACCACCTTCAGCCCGGCCACCCACTCGCGGGTGTTGCCGTAGCGGATCACGCGGATGCCGCCGGCGTTGGTGGCGATGTTGCCGCCGATGGTGCACGAGCCGCGCGAGGCGAAATCGACCGGATACTCCAGGCCGTGTTCGCGCGCGGCGTTGTGCACCGCCTCCAGCGCCATGCCCGCCTGCACGGTCAGGCAACGGTCGATGGGATCGAAGGCCAGCGCACGGTTCATCCGTTCCAGGCTCAGCACCAGCTCGCCGTTGGCCGCGACCGCCCCCCCGGACAGCCCGGTGCGTCCGCCCGACGGCACCAGGCCCACGCCCGCCTCGCGCGCCCAGCGGACGATCGCTTGCACCTGCTCCACCGTCGTCGGCAACGCGATCGCCAGCGGCGCCGGCGTCCAGCGCCGGGTCCAGTCGCGGCCGTAGTGCTCCAGGTCGGCGGCGTCGGTAAGCAGGCGCAGGTCGGGCAGCGTCTGCTCGAGCGCGGCGAGGCGCGGATCGGTCATCGTGGCAAGGCGGCGGCAAGGGGACGGCAAGCGTGCCAGCCGGGACCGGACGCGTCCAGCGCGATTCCATCCAGTAGTGATGGCCCGAGTGGCGGCTGGACGCAGGCCGCTGCCGCGCATCGGGCAAGTCGCCTGCACCGGCTTCGCGCGCGCGACCGCGGGTCGTTTCTCGCGCAACGAAATTCCGCAGCGCAGTGTTCCGCCACGCCATGCCCGCTGTTCTGCGCAGCGCGGCAAAAAGCCTTGCTGCAGTGCGGAATCGCGCGCCTGCATCTGGAATAATGCAGGGCTTCCCTCCAGCCGGATGCATACGCGCATGACGCCCTTGAAGACCTCGTTCCCGAAGCAGGACATCCGCGTCGTCCTGTTCGAAGGCATCAGCCAGAGCGCGGTCGAGGTGTTCCGGGCCGCCGGCTACGACCAGGTGGAAGTGCTGGCCAAGTCGCTGGCCGGCGCCGACCTGAAGGAGAAGATCGCCAGCGCGCATATCGTCGGCATCCGCTCGCGGACCCAGCTCACCGCGGACGTGCTGGCGGAGGCACGCAAGCTGATCACCATCGGCTGCTTCTGCATCGGCACCAACCAGGTCGACCTGGATGCGGCCGAACTGGCCGGCATCCCGGTGTTCAACGCGCCCTATTCCAACACCCGCAGCGTGGCCGAGCTGGTGCTGGCCGAGGCGATCATGCTGATGCGCGGCGTGCCGCAGAAGAACGCCGAATGCCATCGCGGCGGCTGGAGCAAGTCCGCCCTGGGCAGCCACGAGGTGCGCGGCAAGACGCTGGGCATCATCGGCTATGGCCACATCGGCACCCAGGTCGGCGTTCTGGCCGAGTCCCTGGGCATGCACGTGATCTTCCACGACATCGAGGCCAAGCTCTCGCTGGGCAATGCGCGCGCCGCGGCCGGCCTGGACGACCTGCTGTCGCGCTCGGACATCGTGACCCTGCACGTGCCGGAAACCCCGGCGACGCAGATGATGTTCGGCGCGGCGCAGATCGCGCGGATGAAGCCCGGCGCCCACCTGATCAACGCCTCGCGCGGCACCGTGGTCGATATCGACGCCCTGGCCGCGGCACTGGAGTCCGGCCATGTCGGCGGCGCGGCCGTGGACGTGTTCCCGGTCGAACCCAAGGGCAACGGCGAGGCGTTCGAGTCGCCGCTGACGAAGTTCGACAACGTGATCCTGACCCCGCACGTGGGCGGCAGCACGTTGGAGGCGCAGGACAACATCGGTACCGAGGTCGCGGCCAAGCTGGTGCGCTACAGCGACAACGGCAGCACGCTCTCGGCGGTCAACTTCCCCGAGGTCACCCTGCCCGAGCACGCCGGCAGCCACCGCATCCTGCACATCCATCGCAACGTCCCCGGCGTACTCTCGCGCATCAACGAGCTGTTCTCGCGCGAGGGCGTCAACATCGACGGCCAGTTCCTGCGCACCGACGCCAAGGTCGGCTACGTGGTGATCGACATCGCCTCGACCCCGCAGATCACCGCGCGCCTGCGCGCGGCGCTCAACGAGATCGAGGGGACGCTGCGCACGCGGGTGCTGTACTGATCCATCCGGCCGCCGGCGGCGGTCGGCGAATATGCTGCCGGCCGGCGTTGCGAGGAGCGCGCACGCATCCGCAGTGATGAGGGTTCGCAAGCGCCTTCACGACAGCCCAGGCAGACATGCTCGCGAGCGACGCGCCCGCACGCCCACAACGAGGAGCCGCCCATGCCACGCACGTCCACCGCCTTCCTGTTCGACCTCGACGGCACCCTCGTCGACAGCGTCTACCAGCACGTGCTGGCCTGGAAGGAGGCGCTCGACCGCGAGGGCGTGGACCTGTCGGTCTGGCGCATCCATCGCAAGATCGGCATGAGCGGCGGCCTGTTCACCAACATCCTGCTGCGCGAGACCGGCCTCGACATCACCCCGGAACGCCTCGAGCGCCTGCGCGCCTGGCATGCCGAGGCCTACAACCGCCAGGCCGAGGCCGGCGCGATCCGGCCATTGCCCGGCGCGCGCGAACTGCTCGCCTTCCTCAGCGCCGAGGGCATTCCCTGGGCGATCGCCACCAGCGGACGCATGGAGACCGCGGCGCCCAATATCGCCGCGCTCGGCGTGGATCCCGGCCAGGTGCCGGTGGTCACCCGCGACCAGGTGCGCTACGCCAAGCCCGATCCGGACCTGTTCCTGGCCGCGGCCGACCGGCTGGGCGTGGACATCGGCCATTCGCTGGTGATCGGTGACAGCATCTGGGACATGCTGGCCGCGCAGCGTGCCCGCGCGCTCGGCGTCGGCCTGCTCTCGGGTGGATACGGCCTCGAGGAACTCGAGCGCTCGGGCGCATTCCGCGTGTACGAGGATCCGGCCGACCTACTGCGGCATGTCGATGAGGTGGCGGCGCGACGCTGAGGGGTTGCCTTCCGCAGGAGGCGCAGCGGCCCGGACGTCGGATGGCTTCTGCTGGCGGCGAGGCGGCAGCGGGTGCGCAGCGTCGACTGCCCGCAGCGCTGGAAATATCTAACCTGCTTCGTCGCCCTTCCCCGACGACAGCCATCGCCGGGCCATCCTGCGCAGCGAGGCGTCCGCACCGGAATCGTCAGCGATCGCGGCGATGTCGCGCCATGCCAGCGCGTGCGACTCCTCGCTGACCACGAACGCTTCGCTGTCGCCCGCGTGCACCACGTAGCGCACATCGTAGTGCCAGTGGCCGCACACGCCCTTGCGTTCCGGGATCCAGTGCCGGTCCAGGTCGAACATGTCGGGCGCCACGCGCAGCCCGGCCAGACCCGATTCCTCCTCCGCCTCGCGCAGGGCGACGGCGCGCAGGTCGCTGTCGCCGTCGGCGTGGCCGCCCAGCTGCACCCAGATGCCCAGCTTGCGGTGATGGGTCAGCAGCACGCGCGTGCGCGAGCGGTCGACCAGCCAGGCCGAGGCGGTGAAGTGCCCGTCCAGGCGCTCGCGCAGGAAGGGGTCCCGCGGATCCGACAGCAGCGCGGCGAAGTCCGCTGCCGCTGCCGCCTGCTCGGGGAAACGCCGACCGTAGTCTTCGAAGGCGGCGGCCAGCGCGCCGGTGTGTGCCTGTACTTCGATCAAGACCGGGCGTCTCCAGTGTCATAGGTCATGGACCGGCCATTCTCGCGCATCCCTGGCGTGCTTGTGCCCCGGATCGGCGTTTGGCAAGGTAGCAGCGGTAACGATTCCGCGGCCGACCCCCAGCGGCACCCCAAGTCCATCTTCAGGGAACACCGATGTCGAAGAGTCTGTTCAGGGTCAAGCCGGTCGAGCCGGCGCCGCACGTGGATGCCGGCGAACCGGTCGAAGGCTCCCTGCAGGGAGAGGCGACGCTCAGGCGGACGCTAACCGCACGCCACCTCATCCTGCTCGGCATCGGCGCCGTGATCGGCGCAGGCATCTTCGTGCTGACCGGCCAGGCCGCGGCCAACCACGCCGGGCCCGCGATCATGCTCAGCTTCGTGCTCGCCGGCCTGGCCTGCGCGTTCGCGGGCCTGTGCTACGCGGAGTTCTCGGCGATGATGCCGGTGTCGGGCAGCGCCTACTCCTATTCCTACGCCACCCTGGGCGAGTACGTGGCCTGGTTCATCGGCTGGTGCCTGGTGCTCGAGTACCTGTTCGCGTCCTCGACGGTGGCGGTGGGCTGGTCGGGCTACCTGGTGAGCTTCCTCACCGGCACCCTGGGCCTGCCCTTCCCCGCGGAACTCGCATCGGCGCCGATCACCTGGGCCAACGGCGAGTTCGTGCGCACCGAAGGGCTGGTCAACCTGCCGGCGATCCTGATCGTCGCCGCGGTCAGCGGGCTGTGCTACGTCGGCATCACCCAGTCGGCGAAGGCCAACGCGGTGGTGGTGGCCATCAAGGTCGCGGTGATCGCGGCCTTCCTCGGCTTCGGCGTGATGTACATCGACCCCGCCAACTGGACGCCCTTCATCCCGGCCAACGAAGGACCCGGACAGTTCGGCATGGAAGGCGTGTTCCGTGCGGCCACCATCGTGTTCTTCGCCTACATCGGCTTCGACGCGGTCTCCACCGCCGCCGGCGAGGCCAAGAACCCGCAGCGCGACATGCCCATCGGCATCCTCGGCTCGCTGGTGGCCTGCACCCTGATCTACATCGCGGTGTGCGCGGTGCTGGTGGGCATGGCGCCGTACCGCGAACTCGACACCGCCAAGCCGGTGGCGACCGCGATCGAACTGGCGATGCGCGCCAACCCCGAGGCCAACCTGGCGTGGCTCAAGACCGCGGTGGAAGTCGGCGCGATCGCCGGCCTGTCCTCGGTGATCCTGGTGATGCTCATGGCGCAGCCGCGCATCTTCTACTCGATGTCGCGCGACGGGCTGCTGCCGGCCATGTTCGGACGCGTGCACCGCAGGTTCCAGACCCCGCACGTGGGCACCATCGTGGTCGGCGTGGCCGCCTGCCTGCTGGCCGGCTTCATGCCGCTGAGCGTGCTGGGCGAGCTGGTGTCCATGGGCACCCTGATCGCGTTCGCCACGGTGTGCCTGGGCGTGCTGGTGCTGCGCTACACGCGGCCGGACCTGGACCGTCCGTTCCGGGTGCCGCTGTTCTGGCTGGTCTGTCCGCTGGGCGTGGTCGCCTGCCTGTTCCTGTTCCTGCAGTCGTTCATGGAGCACTGGCTGATCTTCGTGCTGTGGACCCTGCTGGGCCAGCTGATCTATTTCGGCTACGGCTACCGCAACAGCAAGCTCAACCGCACCGCCACCGGGCGCGCTGCCTGACGACGACCGGCGGCAGGCGCGCCGGCCGTCCGGCGTGCCTGCCCGCTTCCGCAACGCACGCATCGCAGAGCGAACCATGACCGCATCCTCCACCCGCGCGCCCAGCATGCTGCAGGCGCTGACGCCATTGCTGTTCCTGGTCGTGCTGCTGGTGCTGGGCATCGTGCTGTTCGCCGACGACGCGGTCTACGGCGCCAGCCAGATCGCGCTGCTGCTGGCCAGCGGCGTGGCCGCGCTGGTCGGGCTGCGCAACGGCATGCGCTGGAAGGAGATCGAGGAGGCGCTGGTGCACGGCGTGTCCCTGTCGGTGGGCGCGATCCTGATCCTGCTGGCGGTGGGCGCGCTGATCGGCAGCTGGCTGCTCAGCGGCACCGTGCCCACCCTGATCGTGTACGGCATGAAGCTGCTGCACCCGAGCTACTTCTATCCCGCCGCCTGCCTGATCTGCGCGATCACCTCGCTGGTGATCGGCAGTTCGTGGACCACGGCCGGCACCATGGGCGTGGCGCTGGTGGGCATCGGCCAGGGCATGGAGATGTCGCTGCCCATGACCGCGGGCGCGGTGATCTCGGGCGCCTACTTCGGCGACAAGCTCTCGCCACTGTCGGACACCACCATCCTGGCGCCCGCGGTAAGCGGCGCTGAACTGTTCAGCCACATCCGCAACATGATGTGGACCACCCTGCCCGCGCTGGTCATCGCGCTGGTGATGTTCACCGTGGCCGGCCTCGGCGGCAACACCGCGGGCGCCGATACCGCGTCCGCGGCCGCGCTGTCGGCGGTGCTGGAGTCGCAGTTCAATCCGGCCTGGTACCTGCTGCTGCCGATGTTCCTGGTGTTCGCGCTGGCCTTCCTGCGCTTCCCCGCGTATCCGACGATCATGATCGGCGCGCTGGTGGGCTCGGTGTTCGCGGTCATGTTCCAGCCGGACAACGTCGTCGCCCTGGCCGCCAACGCGGAGCTGTCGCGGCCGCTGGCCCTGCTTGCCGGCGCCTGGACCGCGCTGTTCAACGGCTTCCAGGCAAACACCGGCAATGCGGTGGTGGACGAACTGCTCAGCGGCGGCGGCATGTCCAACATGCTCAACACCGTGTGGCTGGTGATCTGTGCGATGTGCTTCGGTGCGGTGATGGAGCGCACCGGGCTGCTGGCGCGGATGGTGCGCGACGTGCTCTCGGCGGCGGGTTCCGCGCGCGCGCTGATCGTGTCCACCCTGGTCACCGCGTTCGGCACCAACGTGGTCACCGCCGACCAGTACATGTCGCTGGTGCTGCCGGGCAAGCTGTACCAGTCCGAGTACGCGCGCCGCGGCCTGTCGCCGCTCAACCTGTCGCGCGCGCTCGAGGACGGCGGCACGATCACCTCGCCGCTGGTGCCCTGGAACACCTGCGCGGCGTTCATGGCCGCCACCCTCGGCGTGGCCACCCTCGACTACCTGCCCTTCGTGTTCTTCAACCTGGCCAACTTCGGGCTGGCGTTCGTGGCGGCCCTGGTGGGCTTCCGGATCCTGCCGCTGGAGAACGGTGCGCAGCCGCCGGCCGCTGCCGCGCCGACATTGCCCGGCCAGGCATCCGGCCCGGACCCCGTCAAGCCCTGATGCGCCGGATCGCCTAGAATCGGCCCATGAGCCATGCCCCCTACGACAGCCAGCGCCTGCGCATCCTGGCCGGCGAGATCATCGACAACGTGCGCGAGCTGTCGCAGCTGGGCTGGACCCCGGCCACCAGCAGCAACTTCTCCTCGCGGCTGGACGACCGCCACGCGGCGATCACCGTGTCCGGTCGCGACAAGGGGCGCCTGACCCCCGACGACATCATGGTGGTGGACTTCGACGGCGCAGCCGTCGGCAGCGGGCATCGTCCCTCGGCCGAGACCCTGCTGCACACGCAGCTGTACCGTCGCTTCGGCGAGGTCGGCTGCATCCTGCACACGCATTCGCGCAACCAGACCGTGGCCTCGCGCCTGTTCGCCGGCGCCGGGCACGTGCGCCTGGAAGGCTACGAGCTGCTCAAGGCCTTCCACGGCAACGAGACCCACGAAACCGCGATCGATGTGCCGGTACTGCCCAACAGCCAGCACATGCCCACCCTGGCCGCCCAGGTCGATGCCCTGCTCGACCGCGGCCCGATGTGGGGTTACCTGATCGATGGCCATGGCCTCTACGCCTGGGGCCGCGACATGGCCGAGGCGCGCCGCCACCTGGAAGCGTTCGAGTTCCTGTTCGGTTGCGAGCTGGACCTGCGCCGGCTCGGCGCGCGGCACTGATCGCGCCGGCGTTGCAGGCGCGCGACGCCTGCGTTGCGCGGCCGTGACCCTGTGCCTGCCGCGTCCCTGCTAGCCTTCCCCCTCCCGACCCGCGAGCCGCCGCCATGAGCCGACTGCGCATCTTCTCCGACAGCAACCCCGGCACGCCTGAATTCACCAGCCACGACGGCGACGAGATCGCGCGCGAACTGGCCAGGATCGGCGTGCACTTCGAGCGCTGGCAGGCCAGCCAGCCGGTCTCGGCGGGCGCCTCGCCAGAACAGGTGCTGGCCGCCTACCGGGCCGACATCGACCGCATCTCGGCCGAGCGCGGCTTTACCACGGTCGACGTGATCAGCATCGCCCCCGACAATCCGAACAAGGACGAACTGCGCGGCAAGTTCCTCGACGAGCACTACCACAAGGAAGACGAGGTGCGCTTCTTCGTCGACGGCTCGGGCCTGTTCACCCTGCACGTCGAGGACAGGGTGTACGAGATCGAGTGCGTCAAGGACGACCTGATCGCGGTGCCCGACGGCACCACCCACTGGTTCGACATGGGACCCGAGCCGCGCTTCGTCGCGATCCGCTTCTTCCAGCAGCCCGACGGCTGGATCGGCCACTTCACCGGCACCGACATCGCGCGGAAGTTCCCGCGTTACGGGAAGGACGCCGGCTGAGCCCACGCGCTCCCGGGCCGGGCGACGCGTTCCCGGCTGGAGCGCACGCCGCATCCGCCCGAGCGTCCGATCCCGTGGCTCCGCCCGATCCATGGCAGACAGCATGACCACCATCCTCACCGACATCGAAGGCACCACCAGCAGCATCTCCTTCGTCAAGGACGTGCTGTTCCCCTATGCCCGGCGCGAGCTGCCGCGCTTCGTTCGCGAGCATGGCCAGGAGCCGGAGGTGCGCCGCTGGCTCGACCAGGTGGCGCTGGAGAACGGCGGCATGTGCCAGGACGCGATGATCGTCGAAACCCTGCAGGGCTGGATCGACGAGGACCGCAAGCACACCGCGCTCAAGGCGCTGCAGGGCATGGTCTGGGAGGCCGGCTACGCCAGCGCCGACTTCACCGCGCCGGTGTATCCGGATGCGGCGCGGGCGCTGCGCCGGTGGCACGCCGCCGGCCATCGTCTGGCCGTGTATTCCTCCGGCTCGGTGCCCGCGCAGAAGCTGCTGTTCGCGCATACCGATGCCGGCGACCTCACCGGCCTGTTCTCGGGCTGGTTCGACACCGCGGTCGGCGGCAAGCGCGAGGCGGCCAGCTACGCGCACATCGCGCAGGCGCTGGACGTGGCGCCCGGCGGAATCGTGTTCCTGTCCGACGTGATCGCGGAACTCGATGCCGCGCGCGACGCCGGACTCGGCACCATCCTGGTCGACCGGCCGCAGGACTACCCGCAGCCGCGTATCGGCGAGGCGGCCGGCGGCCACGCCCGCGTCGCCGCTTTCGACGACATCCAGCTGCCGGGGTGAGTGCGATGCGACGGATCCGCCGCCGCGCGTTCCGCGTATCGATGGCCGCCGCCCTGCTCGCCTGCGCCGGCCTGCTGGCGCCGGTGGCCGCCGCCGACATCGCCAAGCCTGCCACCGAATCCGCCGTCGCGGTGCGCGACCGCGCCCTGATCGAATCGCGCCTGCGGCAGATGCCGCCGCCCGTCGCCGGGCAACCCGACCTGTACGCCCTCGCCTTCGCCGGCGACGGCGACGAACACGTGTTCCGCAACGAGGCGCTCTACTTCGAACAGCTGGCCACGGTCCGCTACGGCGCCGGTGGCCGGGCGCTCGCGCTGGTGAACCATCCCGGCAGCCTCGGCGCCGACCCGCGGCCGCTGGCCACGGTGGAAAACCTGGCGCATGCGCTGGCGGGCATCGGCAAGCTGATGGATCCGGACGAAGACCTGCTGCTGTTGTTCGTTACCTCCCACGGCAGCCCGGGCCACGCCCTGACCGTGTACCTGGACGGACACGTGGACACCGTGTTGCGGCCGGACGCCCTGCGTGAAGCGCTCGATGCCTCCGGCATCCGCCACCGGCTGCTGATCGTGTCGTCCTGCTATTCGGGCGGCTTCATTCCCGGTCTGGCGGGTCCCGACACCCTGCTGATCACTGCCGCCCGCTTCGACCGCCCGTCCTTCGGCTGCGGCGACACCGGCAGCGCGACCTGGTTCGGCCACGCGCTGCTCGTCGAAGGCCTCAACCGCGACAGCGGCCTGGTGGCCGCGTTCGAGTACGCCAGGCGGCAGGTCGAACGGCGCGAAAAGACGGAAGACGTCGACCCCTCCCATCCGCAGATCTCGATCGGCGCGGACATCCTCGCGCGCCTGCAGGTCTGGGAAGCGACCCTGGTGCCCGGCCCGCCCCTGCCCTATCCGCATCCGCAGTAGGCGGCGCCGCGCCCGGCATCGGCCCGGGCGTGCCGCTATTCGAACTCGACCAACCGGTAGCTGATCCGGGCGCGATGCTCGCCGCCATGGTCGTCGAAGGACCGCACCTCGACGTCGTGGTCGCCCGCGGCCAGCCGTGTCGGCAGCGCGCCCCGCCACAGGTGGGGCGACGGCTCGGCTTCGGGCGAACGGTCGAACGCGCGCAGGCCGTCGGCCAGGTCGTCGCGCACGTTCTCCACCAGCAGGCGCGGATCCGGCCCGGGCGCGTACCGCATCGCCTGCCATTCGCCGCCGTCCACGCGGTACTCCACCCGCGTGCGCGCATGCCCGAGGTATACGTTGGCGTACACGCCCCAGGCCGGATAGGCGCCTCGACGCAGCAGCTTCGGTGCGTGCAGCGCCATGGCATCGGTGAGGGCCGGATCGTCGCCCGACAGCGAGGTCGGATGCCAGGCAAGCCGATAGTCGCCGTCGGCGTCGACCTGCAGCGTGGCGAACCCGCGCGGCGTGCCGTCGGCCATGGTCGCATCGGGCATGCCGTCGGCTGCCGCCACGCCCGACCAGTACGACCCGCTCATCGCGCCGACGTTGTACTCGTGCAGCGGCGCCGGGCCGTGCCAGCCCGTGCGCGCGTCGTGGAAGACCTGGCGTTGCGCGTGGCGGTGGCCGCTGAGCAGCAGGACGTTCGGAAACGGCCGCAGCAGCGCGAACAGCCGCTCGCGGTCCTCGATCCGCAACGTCGGACTCTGGCCGGGCGCCGCGGTGTCGAACCATGGGATGTGCGCGGCCACCACCAGCAGGCGGCTGTGGTCCAGCGCTGCCAGGTAATGCTCCAGGAAAGCGAACTGCTCCGCGCGCAGGCCGCCGACATAGGCGGGACGCTGGCGGGGCTGCGCCACCACGTTGTCGAGCACGACGAACGCGGCCTGGCGCTCCTCCCAGGCGAAGCTGTCCGGCCCGAAGACCCGGCGGAAGGTCGCCAGCGAGGAGGCGTCGTCGACCGCGTCGGCATCCAGGTCGTGGTTGCCGGCCGCGTGCAGCCAGGGAACGCCGGCGGCCACGGTGGCCGCGACCAGCGCCGGATACAGCGCCAGGTCGTCGTTGGCCACGTCGCCGAGGGTCAAGCCCAGGGCCGCGTCACGGTGCGGCGCGAAGGCGCGCTCGGCGATCCGCGCGTAGTAGCCGGTTTCGCGCGCCGTGCCCGCCTGCGGATCGCTGCTGACGATCACCTTCAGCCCGTCCGCCGCCGCCTGCCGCTGCAGGCCGAAGTCGCAATCCGCCTCGTCCGGACCGCGCCAGAACCTTGGCAGCCCGTCGGCGCCATTGGCCACCGCGTATCCGGCGGGCTTGATGACGAACACCGGGGCGTCCTTGCGGCCAGCCAGTTGCCAACGCCCGTCGCGGCCGCTGGAAACGATTTCCGCGCCATCGGACACGCGCACCCCTGGCAGCGCGGGTTCGCCGGCGCCGCGACTGCCATCGCCGTCCACGTCCTCGAACACCACGCCGCGATCGCAGGCCCAGGCGGGCGCAAGCGCGGTCGCGGCGAGCAGCAGCAGTGTCCGGACATGGTGCCGATGGGCCACGCGGCCTCCCTTCTCTGGTGGATTTGTCCCATTATGCCGTTCGTCAGCGTTTGCCCTGTGTGCCAACTGGACGACGGATGGAACGCCTTGGATTCCACGACGGATGCGCGATGAGGATGGGTCTGGCATGGCTGCTGGCCCTCGCGACGCTGGGCCTGAGCCTGTCGGCCTTCGCCGGGCCGATCCTGGAACTGGCGCCCACGACCGAGCGCGCCGCGCTCTCGCCTTCGCTGGCCTACCGCCACGACACCACCGGTTCCGACCGTGCCGAGGACGCATGGCGACGCGTGCCGGCCGGCGAATTCGCGCCGTTGCCCGGCGGCAAGGACGCATTCGGTTTCCAGAGCGGCGCGTTCTGGTTCCACGCCACCATCGTCAACCGCAATCCTGACGAGCAGCGCTGGCTGCTGGTGCAGGAATATCCGCTCAGCGACCGGCTGGACATCCACCTGCGCTATCCGGACGGACGCACCATCCACCACGTCGGCGGCGACCACGTGCCGTTCTCGGCGCGCAGCGTCCGCTACCGCCACCCCAACGTGCTGGTCGAACTGCCCGTCGGCCAGCCGGTCGAACTGCTGCTGCGCGTGCAGAGCGAGAGTTCGATGCAGGTGCCGCTGCAGCTGTATACGCCCGCCGCGTTCACCGAAGTCTCGCGCGACGCCCAGCTGGCCATCGGCCTGTACTACGGCATCCTGCTCGCGCTGTTCTTCTACAACCTGGTGCTGTGGATCTCGCTGCGCGACGGCAGCTACTTCTGGTACCTGTGCCACATCACCGCATTCGGCCTGGTGCTGTTCACGCTCAATGGGCTGGGCTTCGAATACCTGTGGCCGGCCTCGCCGTGGATGTCCGACCACATGGTGCCGATCTCGATCTGCCTGGCGCTGATCGCGATGCTGCAGTTCGCGCGCACCTTCCTGGAGCTGCCGCAACGCTCGCCACGTCTGAACGTGGTGACGATCGGGCTGATCGGGTTCTTCGTGGTCTTCGGCGTGGCCTCGGTGTGGCTGCCGTACCGCATCTCGACGCCGATCGCCTCGCGCGCGGTGCTGGTGGGCGTGGTCTGGATCGTGCTCACCACGCTGCACGTGCTGCGTCGCGGCTACACCCCGGCGCGGCTGCTGCTGCTGGCCTGGTCGATGTTCCTGCTGGGCACGGCGATCTTCACCCTGCTCGCGTTCGGCGCGCTGCCCAAGAACTTCGCCACCGAGTACGGCGTGCAGATCGGCTCGGCGCTGGAGATGCTGCTGCTGTCGGTCGCGCTGGGCTACCGCTACGCGCAGCTGCGCCACGAGAACCAGCGCATCACCAACGAGGCCAATCGCCAGCTGGAGCGCAACGTGGCGCGGCGCACGCAGGAGTTGCAGCAGGCGCTGGTGCAGCTCAAGGACGCGCACACGAAGCTGCAGGACTCCAGCCGCCGCGACGGCCTCACCGGCCTGTTCAACCGCAGCTACTTCCACGAAGGCTTCGACCGCATGCTGGCCCAGTGCCGCGAATCGCGGCGGCCGCTGTCGCTGCTGATGGTCGACCTCGACCACTTCAAGTCGATCAACGACCGCCATGGCCACCTGGTCGGCGACGAATGCCTGCGCTGGGCCGCGCGCTGCATCGGACGCACGCTGCGTCCCCACGAGGCGCTGCTGGCTCGCTTCGGCGGCGAGGAATTCGTGGTGGTGCTGCCCAACCACGACCTGCGCGGCGCGGTCGCCGTGGCCGAGGATCTGCGGCGCTCGCTGGTCGACGAGCGCTGCGAGGCGCATGGCGTCCACGTCAGGATGTCGGCGAGCATCGGCGTGCACACGGTCGCGCCCGATGCCGCGGACGACATCGACGATGCGCTGGCGACGGCCGACAAGGCGCTGTACGCGGCCAAGGCCAACGGCCGCGACTGCGTCAGGACGTCGATCAGCGCCGCGTAGGCCGCCAATCACCCGTGGCCGGTGCAGGCGCGATGCGCTGGCGGCCTGCCCTCCCGGAGGTCGCGCGATCCAATGTCGCGCGACCGGGCAGCGCCGCGGATCACGCCGCCCGCACGTGCCGCGTCAGCGCCGCCGCGTCGCCAGCTTCGCCTCCACGTCCGCCAGCCCGAGTCCGCGCGCACGCAGCAGGACCAGCAGGTGGAAGATCAGGTCGGCCGCTTCGCCCAGCAGCGCGTCGTCGTCCTCGGCCACCGCGGCGAGCGCGGTCTCCACGCCTTCCTCGCCGACCTTCTGCGCGATGCGGCGGGTGCCGCCCTCGAACAGCCGGGTGGTGTAGCTGCCCTCGGGCATCTCCCCGCGCCGGCGTTCGACCAGCGCCGACAGCTCGGCCAGCAGGCTGCCCGGCGCATCGGGAAAGCAGCTCTCGCGCTGCAGGTGGCAGGTCGGCCCCTGCGGGTGGGCGAGCAGCAGCAGCGTGTCGCCGTCGCAATCCACGTCCAGCGAGACCAGGTCGAGCCAGTGGCCGGACGATTCGCCCTTGGTCCAGAGCCGGCCCTTGCTGCGGCTGAAGAAGGTGACCCGCCGCGTGGCGACGGTGGCCTCCAGCGCGGCCCGGTCCATGTAGCCCAGCATCAGCACCCGTAGCGTGGCCGCGTCCTGCACGATCGCCGGCAGCAGGCCGTCGCCCTTGTCCCAGTCGAGGGTCCCCGGGACCCCCACCGTGCGGGCGGAATCGGGTTCAACCATTGCGCACCTCCACTCCACGTTCGCGCAGGAACGACTTCAGCGCCGGGATCCGGACCTGTCCGCTGTGGAACACGCTGGCGGCCAGCGCGCCATCCACGTCGGCATCGCGGAAGGCGGCCTCGAAATGCGCCGGTTCGCCGGCGCCACCGGAAGCCACCAGCGGCACCCCGCACAGCGCCCGTGCGGCACGCAGCTGGACCAGGTCGTAGCCGCTGCGCACGCCGTCGCTGTCCATGCAGTTGAGCACGATCTCGCCGGCACCCAGCCGCTGCGCCTCCACCAGCCAGTCGAGCGTGCGCACCGAAGGCGCGCGCATCCGGTCGGGATCGCCCGTGTGCGTGCGCACCCGCCACTCGCCGTCCGCCTCGCGGATCGAGTCGATGCCCACCACCACGCACTGCACGCCGAAGGCGGCGGCCAGTTCGGAGATCAGCGCCGGCCGCTCCAGCGCCGGCGAATTGATCGAGATCTTGTCGGCACCGGCGTGCAGCACCGCGCGCGCGGTGTCCACGTCGCGGATGCCGCCGGCGACGCAGAACGGGATGTCGATGTGCGAGGACACGCGCTCGACCCAGCCGCGATCCACCGAGCGCCCCTGCGGCGTGGCGCTGATGTCGTAGAACACCAGTTCGTCGGCGCCTTCGTCGCGATAGCGCAGCGCCAGTTCGACGATGTCGCCCATGTCGACGTGGTCGCGGAAGCGCACGCCCTTGACCACGCGTCCGTCGCGCACGTCCAGGCAGGGGATCAGGCGTCGTGCCAGCATCAGCCCGGCTCCATCGCCGCTTCGGCCTGCGCCAGCGCCTGCGGAAGCTGCAGCCGGCCTTCGAGCAGCGACCTGCCCAGCACGATGCCGGCACAGCCGCGCGCCCTGGCCGCGACCACGTCCGCCAGGTCGCGCACGCCGCCGGACGCCTGCAGCGACAGCGCCGGGACCTCCGCGGCCAGCAGCTGGTACAGCGAAAGATTAGGGCCGGTCATCATGCCGTCGCGGGTGATGTCGGTGCACAGCAGGTGCGCCAGCCCGCGCTCGGCGTAGCGCCGGGCCATCTCCTGCAGGGTGCCTGCCGCAGTTTCGGTCCAGCCGTGCACCGGCAGGCGCCAGGTGCCTTCGCGATCCTGCCGCGTGTCCAGGGCCACCGTGATGCGGTCGCTGCCGAACTCGGCGATCCAGTCGCAGACCGCATCGGCTTCGCGCACCGCCAGCGAGCCGATCACCACGCGCGCGGCGCCGGCGTCGAGGATGCGCTGCACGTCCTCGCGCGAACGCACGCCGCCCCCGGTCTGCACCTGCAGGCCGGTGCTGTCGACGATCCCGCGCACCAGTTCGAGCAGGGTGTAGCCTCCGGCCCGCGCGGCGTCCAGGTCGACCAGGTGCAGCCAGCGCGCCCCCTGCTCCGCATAGGCCTGCGCCAGCGCGAGCGGGTCGTCGCCATAGCGGGTTTCCTGCGCGTAGTCGCCCTGGGCGAGGCGCACGATCCGGCCGTGGCGCACGTCGATCGCGGGATACAGGGTGAAGCTGCTCATGCCGGCTCCAGGCTCAGGAAGTTGTGCAGCAGCCGCGCCCCGGCGACGGCCGAACGTTCGGGATGGAACTGGGCGCCCATGATGTTGCCGCGACGCACGATCGCGGCGAACGGCTGCCCGTGGTGGGTGCTGGCGATGCAGTCGGCGCCCTGGTCGGCCGCGAAGCTGTGCACGAAATAGGCGTACTCGCCCTCGGCGAAGCCGTCCAGCAGCGGATCGGCGCGGTGCAGCTGCAGGCGGTTCCAGCCCATGTGCGGCACGCGGATCCCCGGGCTTCCCGGAATTCGGCGCACCTGCCCGGCCAACAGGCCGAGACAGGGCGTGTCGTCCTCCTCGGAATGGTCGAACAGCAGTTGCATGCCGACGCAGACGCCCAGCAGCGGTTGCCGCAACCCGCGCAGGGTCTCGACCAGGCCGAGCTCGCGCAGGCGCCCCATGACGGTCGCGGCGGTCGAGACGCCCGGCAGGACGACGCGGTCGGCGTCGCGGATCGTCGCGGCATCCGCGCTCAGTTCGGGCTCCACGCCGAGGCGCTGCAGCGCGCAGCGCACCGACCCCAGGTTGGCGCCGCCGGCATCGACCAGGACGACCTTCATGACCGCACGCCGCGCATCACAGCACGCCCTTGGTACTCGGGAGGTCGGCGCCCTCGCGCCGTACCGCCATGCGCAGGGCGCGCGCGAAGGCCTTGAACAGCGCTTCGACCTTGTGGTGGTCGTTCTCGCCTTCGACCTTCAGGTTGAGGTTGAGCGCGGCCGCGTCGCAGACCGAACGGAAGAAGTGCTGCACCAGTTCGGTCGGCAGGTCGCCCACACGCTCGCGCCTGAACGTGCCCTCGAACACCAGGTAGGGCCGGCCGCCGAAATCGAGCGCGGCGCTGGCCAGGGTCTCGTCCATCGGCAGGGTGAAGCCGTAGCGCGCGATCCCGCGCTTGTCGCCGAGCGCCTCGCGCAGCGCCTGGCCCAGGGCGATGCCGGTGTCCTCGACGGTGTGGTGCTCGTCGATGTGCAGGTCGCCTTCGGCACGCACCTTGAGCGCGATGCCGCCGTGCTTGCCGATCTGGTCGAGCATGTGGTCGAAGAACGGCAGCCCGGTAGCGACGTCGGCATCGGCGCTGCGGTCGAGGTCGAGCTCGACGCTGATCCGGGTTTCCTTCGTGTCGCGCTGCACGCGCGCGCGGCGCGGCGCGTCGGCCAGTTCATGCGCGATCGCTGGCCAGTCCCAGTCGCCGCCGAACTGCGCGGTGCGCAGCTGGAAGCCGCGGATGCCGAGGTTGCGGGCGAACTGCAGGTCGGTCTCGCGGTCGCCCACCATTGCCGAACGATCCAGGTCGATGCCGCGGTCGCGCAGGTAGTGCTGCACCAGGCCCAGGCCCGGCTTGCGCGTGGGCGCGTTGTCGGCTGGCCAGCTGCTGTCGACCAGCACCTCGCGGAATACGATGCCCTGGCTTTCGAACACCTGCAGCATCAGGTCGTTGGGGCCGTCGAAGTTCTCGCGCGGATAGCCTTCGCTGCCCAGGCCGTCCTGGTTGCTGACGATCACGAACTCGAAGCCGGCATCGCGCAGCCGGAGCATCGCCGGGATCACGTCGCGGACGAAGCGCAACTTGGAATAGGCGTCGATCTGGAAGTCCGCCGGCTCCTCGATCAGGGTGCCGTCGCGATCGACGAACAGGATTCTGGTGGCCATCAGCCGGTTCCTTCCATTGTGCCGGCCGGGGCTGTCGCGCCACGGCCGGCGTGCGAACCGAGGCCCGACAGGACCTCGATCACGCGGTCGTTCTGCTCGGGGGTCCCGATGGTGATGCGCAAGGCATCGTGGAGCGCGGCGGCGCCGCGCTGGTCGCGCACCACGATGCCGGCCTCCAGCAGCGCGTCGAACGCGGCGCCGGCGTCGTCGAAGCGCACCAGCAGGAAGTTGGCCTGCGATGGATAGACGCGGCGCACGCCGGCCAGGCCGGTCAGCGCGCCACGCAGGCGTTCGCGCTCGCTGCGGACCTGTGCGATGCGCGCGGCGGTCGCCTCGCGCGCCGCTGGCGACAGCGCCTGGATGCCGATGCGGGCGACCGGTCCGGGCACCGGATACGGCGCCTGGCAGCGGCGCAGCACCGCGATCAGCTCCGGCGCGGCGATGGCCACGCCAATGCGCGCGGCCGCTAGCGCATGCGCCTTCGACAGCGTGCGCAGCACCACCAGGTTGGGCAGCGCGTTGAGCAGGGTCGTGGCCGAGGCGAGATCGGAGAACTCGCCGTAGGCCTCGTCGACGACCACCAGCGCACGTCCCGCAAGCCGCCGCGCGAGCCTGGCGATGTCGTCCAGCGCGATCGCGGCGCCGCCGGGGTTGGAGGGCGAGCACAGGAACACCAGTTTCGCGGCGCGCGCCGGGGCTTCGCGTTCGATCGCGGCGAAATCCGGCACCAGCCCGGCGCGCGCATCGTCGCGCAGCGAGACCTCGACCAGCGGCGCGCCCTGCAGCCGGGCGCTGACCGCGTACATGCCAAAGACGGGTGGCGTGACGAGCACGGCGTCGCGGCCGGGATGACAGGTGGCGCGCACCAGCAGGTCGATGGCCTCGTCGCTGCCGCGTCCGACCACCAGCTGCGCCGGCTGCACGCCATACAGCCCGGCCAGCGCCTCGCATAGCGCCGCCGGTTGCGGATCGGGATAGCGACGGCAGGCCGCGTCCGGGTCGGCGATGTTGGCCCAGGCCGACTCGTTGGCGTTGAGCCAGATCTCGCCATCGAGACGGGCGGACCGGGCCGAGCTGTAACCGGCGAAGTCGCGCAGGTCCTCGCGCACCAGCGACAGGATGCCTGGCGCCGTCGCGTTCATGCCGCCTCCGGGGCCGACCCTGCGGCCAGGCGCAGTCGCACCGCATTGGCGTGCGCTTCCAGCCCTTCGGCCTCGGCCAGGGTGACGGCGCAGGGGCCGATGGCGGCGATCCCTGCCGCGGTGGCGGCCTGCACGCTGACGAAATTCTGGAAGCTGGCCACCGACACGCCGCTGCTGGCATGCGCCGCACCATTGGTCGGCAGCACGTGGTTGGTGCCGCTGCAGTAGTCGCCCAGCGCCTCGGGCGTGTGGTCGCCGAGGAACACCGAGCCGGCTGCCTGCACCCGGTCCAGCCACGCGCGCGGCTCGCGCAGCGCGAGGATCAGGTGCTCTGGCGCGTAGGCGTTGCTGATCTCGAAGGCCTGCTCCAGCGCGTCGACGCGGACCAGCCGCGACTGCGCCAGCGCCTGGCGCGCGATGTCCGCGCGCGGCAGTCGCGCGAGCTGGGTCTCCAGTTCGCGCTCGACGCGACCGAGCAGCGCAGCGCTGTCGCTGATCAGCAGCACCTGCGAATCCGGGCCGTGTTCGGCCTGCGACAGCAGGTCCGCGGCGACGAAAGCCGCATCCGCGCCTTCGTCGGCGATCACCAGCACTTCGGACGGACCGGCGGGCATGTCGATCGCGGCGGCGCCCGCCTGCGCGACCTGCTGCTTGGCCTCGGTGACGAAGCTGTTGCCCGGGCCGAACAGCTTGGCGCAGCGGGGCACGCTTTGCGTCCCCAGGGCCATGGCGGCGATCGCCTGCGCACCACCGAGCTTGAACACCCGGTGCACGCCGGTCATGCGCGCGGCGACGAGCACGGCCGGATCGGCGCTGCCGTCCCGGCGTGGCGGCGTGCACAGCACCACCTCGCGGCACCCGGCCAGCTGCGCCGGCACGCCCAGCATCAGCGCGGTGGACGGCAGCGGCGCGCTGCCGGCCGGCACGTAAAGCCCGACCCGCGCGATCGCGCGCACCATGCGTTCGCAGATCACGCCCGGCGCGGTCTCCACCGCATAGGCCTGGACCATGCCGGCGCGATGGAAACGTTCGATCCGTGCGGCCGCCTCCTGCATCGCCGCCTTCAGCTGCGGCGACACCGCGGCCTCGGCCGCGGCGAACTCTTCCGCACCCACCTCGAACGATGCGGGCGCGACGCCGTCGAACCGCAGGCTGATCTCGCGCAGCGCCGCATCGCCGCGCCCGCGCACGTCCTCGATCAGGGCGCCGACCGAGGCCCGCGTCTGCGCCGCGACCGCCTGTACCGGGCGCTGCAGCGCCCGGGCGCGCGCCGCGTCATCCAGCGCGGTCCAGTCCAGCCGCTGGGCCAGCGTGGCGTTCATGCCAGCATCCTCTCGACCGGCAGCACCATCAGTCCGCGTGCGCCGGCGCGCTTCAGGTCCTCCATCCGCTGCCAGGTCATCGCGCCGTGGCACAGCGCCTGCAGCGCGAGCGTGTCGGCGCCGTCGACCTGCAGCAGCGTGGGCTGTTCGGCATCGGGCAGCAGTTCCAGCAGCGCCGGCACCTCCTCGCGCTGCGCCTGGAACATCAGCAGGCGACTGTCCTTGAGCCGCAGCACGCCATCGAGCCGGCGCAGCAGCATTTGCGCCAGCTCGCCGCGGATGTCGGAGAACGGCTGCACCGGTCCGGCCAGCACCGCCTCGCTGCGCATGATCGTCTGCACCGGCTTGAGCTGGTTGGCCGCCAGCGTGGCGCCGCTGGACACCAGGTCGCAGATCACGTCCGCCTGCCCCAGCCGCGGCGCGATCTCGACCGAACCCGACAGCATCACGATGCCGGCCTCGACCCCCTGCTCCGCCAGCCACTTGCCCAGCAGGCCCGGATAGCTGGTGGCGATGCGCCTGCCCTGCAGCTGCTGCGCACCCTGCCAGTCCCAGGCGTCGGGCACCGCGATGTCCAGCCGGCAGCCGCCGAAACCCAGCGGCAGGATCTCCTTCGACACCTGCGGCTTGCCGGCCGCGGCGCGCTCGGCGCCCTGCTCCTCCAGCACGTTGCGGCCGACGATGCCGTAGTCGCAGACGCCATCGGCCAGCAGGCCGGGAATGTCGTCGTCGCGGACCAGCAGCAGGTCGACCGGTGCGGTCTCGCCGTAGCAGAACAGCTTGTCGCGGCTCTCGCGCCAGGACAGGCCGCAGGAGGCGAGCAGCGCCCGTGCCGGATCGCTCAGGCGTCCGGATTTCTGGATGGCGATGCGCAGGCGATCGCGCGCCGCGGGGACGGCCGTGGGGCTCATCTTGGATTCCTCAGTGGCCCGGCGCGAGCCGGGGGTACTGGCGCTTCACCGCGGCCGCATAGCCGCCAGCGCCGTGTTCGAGCGTGCGCGCGACCCGTCCGATCGTGGTCACGCTGACCAGGGTGCGTTCGTGGATCTCGCGATACGGCAGGCCCTGCAGCAGCAGCGGCACCACGCGCCAGCGGTCGGCCATGGCCTCGATCTCGGCCGGCGTGCACAGGTCGCGCAGGAACGCCGCCACTTCGTCGACCCGCTCCAGGCCCGCCAGCGCCTTGGCCAGCGCCCGGAAGGAGGCGTCGGCATCGGAGTCCGGCAGGGGTTCGAGGCGCTGCTTCATGCCGGCTAATGTAATAGCACGTTATTACATTAGTCAAGGCACGCGTGCCGGGGGGCAGTACCGCCCACGCAGCCTTAAGATGAGCGGCCCGACGACGCGATCGTCGATCCGCCAAGGCCAGGGACATGGACCGAACCCCGCCTCCGCGCTTGCTGCTGCTCTGCGCCGCCCTGCTGTGCGCGCCCTGCGCCGTGCCGTCGGCCGCTTCGCCGCGGGCGGATGCCGAAGCACCGGCGGATTGGCGCCTGCCGCTCGACTCCGGGCCGGAACTCGATGCCTGGCTCCGCGACCAAGCCGGACGCCCGACCCCGTTCGACGCGTTGCCGGCAGGCGCCCGCGAGCGCTTCCTGCTGAGCCTGCACTGGGGAAGCCGTGGTTTGGGCAGCTTCGATCCGGACATCCTCGCCGACGAACTGCCGCAGCCACAGATCGACGCCATCCTCCGGCTGTTCGGGGACGCCGTCGCCCGGCATGCACCGCGCAGCCGTGCGCCACAGGCGCGATCGGCGGGCATGCCGCCGGCGACGGACGGGATCTCTCCACTCGAACGCCGCTACAACGACTTCTACCGCAGCATGCACGAACGCCACGACGCCTCCCACGCCGCCTTCGCCGCGCGCGTGGGCGAACGCTTCGATGCGTTGCTGGCGGACGCCTATGCCGCGCAGGCGTTGCGGAACATCGACGATCGCCACCTGGCGATGCTCTGGAATGCGGCCGACCAGGTCGCACTGCTCACGCTGCAATCACGGCACGTCGAGGCCCTGGAAGCGGTCTTTGCCGAGAGCCGGCAGCGGTCGCCCGACCCACCCTCCGACAGTCATCTGCGCACATTGCGCAACGTCCTGCTGGCTTCGCAGCGTTTCGCCGACGCCAGACGCCTGACCGATCGCCATCCGGCCGCGCTCTCGCCGTTGCCGGAATTCATCGCGCCCCGGCCGGCGGGGAGTGCGCCGGCGCACGCCGTCTGGCGCATGTCGGCGGATGGCAGCCGCCTGACCGCCGAACCGCTCGATCTGTCCGGGACGCGGATCCTGGTGACAGCCGGCTGTCATTTTTCCGTCGATGCCGCGGCAGACATCGCCGACGATCCACTGCTTGGACCGGCGTTCGCCGAACATGCCGCCTGGCTGATGCTGCCGCCCGGCGAAGAAGATATCGATGCGGTCCGCCAATGGAACCGCCGGTTCCCGCGGGCACCGGCGCTGATGGTCGCCGATCGCGACGCATGGCCGATGCCCGGGGATTGGCCGATGCCACAGTTCCACCTGCTGCGCGATGGGCGCATCCTGGAGACCGTGACCGGCTGGCCCGGTGGCGCTGCCTCCCAGCGTGGGGCGCTGGTGGCGATGCTGCGGCGCGCGGGACTGCTGGATGCCGCATCGCCCTGACCGGATCAATCCGCGCGCGGCTCCGGTCGCGCGAACACGACCCAGGCCATGACCACGCCGGCCAGCGCCCCTACCCATTCGAGGAAGGCGCGGGTGCCCACGTAGTCCGCGTCGTGGATCTTCGCCAGCGCGATGCGTGCGTACAGCGGCGATTCGAGGGTGACCACGCCGAGGTAGAACAGGTGCCAGGTATCGATGCCGGCGGCGATCGCCACCGACGTAACGCAGGCCCAGCCGATCGCGTGGGCCTCGGTCCAGCCGGACCGGCGCGCCAGCCAGCGCCAGAACAGCAGGCTGGCGACGCCGATCGCGAACGCGATCAGAGCGGCGAGCAGCACGCCGGTCCAGCCGGCGGGCAGCGGCAGGTTCATGCGTTCAGTGCCGCGAGCAGGCTGCCGTCGGCCACCAGCTGCACCGCCGCCGCGACTTCCCCGTCGAGGGCGCGGTCGCGGTCGAGGAAGGCGATGCGCCTGCGAATTTCCGCGTGGGCCAGGCCCACCGCCCTGCCCGGGTGGAACGGCTCAGCCGCCGCCAGCTCGCCGCGCAGGGCCTCGACCTCGGCCAGGAAGGTCGCGTGCAGCGGCGAGTCCTCGTCCACGCCGCGGATCTTGCGGGCGAAGCCGGCCGCGTCGCTGCGCCGGGCCAGGTCGCGCGCGGCGTTGATCATGTCCAGGCGCAGGTCCAGCGCCTGCGCCGCGGTGTACAGCTCCAGTCCCAGTACCTTGCCCAGGTCGTCGACCATCGACAGCACGTGGCGCGCCTCGTTGGTGCCCATCGACACGTGGTCCTCAGCGTTAGCGCTGGTCGGCACCGAGTACACGCTGGCCGGATGCGCGCGCGTGGCCAGGTCGTTGACGATCGCCGCGGCGGTGTACTGCACGATCATGTAGCCCGATTCGGTGCCGTCCTCGTTGCCGATCAGGAAGGCCGGCAGGCCGTCGCTGGTGGCGGGATCGACGAGCTTGTTGAGGCGGCGCTCGCTGATCGAGGCCAGCACCGGGATCGCGGCCTTGACCGCGGCCATCGCCAGCGCCAGCGGCATGCCGTGGAAGTGGCCGGCGGAGATCACCTGCTGCTCGACGTGCTCGGCGTCGCGATCGGGGAACACCAGCGGGTTGTCGGTGACCGCGTTGAGTTCGATGTCGAACACGCGCCGGGCGTGCGCCACCGCGTCGCGCACCGCGCCATGCACCTGCGGAACGCAGCGCAGCGAGTAGCTGTCCTGCGGCTGGTGCTTCTTGCCGCCGCGGAACGGCTTGAAGCGGGCATAGAACTTCTCGCGGCCGTGGCGCTGGTCGCTGGGCACCCAGTCCCAGCCGATGTCGAAGCCGAGCGCGCGCGCCTCGCCCGTCTCCCAGCTCGAGGGCAGCCAGGTGTGGAACCTGGGCACCAGGTGGTAGGGAATGTCGGCCAGGGTCGAACCGTCCAGCAGTTCGCGCAGCCGTGAGGCGCTGTGCACCTGTCCGGGATGCGGGCGCAGCGCGTGCACCTCTTCGGCGAAGGCGCCCAGGCGTCCGGCGAAGGCGTCGATGGTCATCGCCGCGGCCAGGTCGGCGGTGTCGAGCAGGCGCTCGAGCCGGTGCAGCGCCAGCGCGCCGGTGGCGAGCATCTGCGCGGTGCCGTTGTTGAGCGCCAGGCCTTCCTTGTACGACAGCGAGACCGGCGCCAGGCCCGCCGCTTCCAGCGCCTGCGCGCCAGGCATGCGCCGGCCGTCGAACCAGGCCTCGCCACCGCCGAGCAGCACGATCGCCAGGTGCGACAGCGGCGCCAGGTCGCCCGAGGCGCCGACCGATCCCAGCGCCGGCACCACCGGCACGATGCCGGCATTGAGCAGCGCCGCCAGCGCCTCCAGGGTGCGCACGCGGATGCCCGAATGGCCCTTGAGCAGGGTGTTGATGCGGATGCACAACATCGCCCGCACCACGTCGGCGGCCAGCGGCTCGCCGACGCAGACGGCGTGGGTGACGATCAGGTTGTGCTGCAGTTCCTCGTGCAGCGAGCGCCCGGACTTCCTGGCGCCGGGCAGTTCGTCGCGCAGCGGATGGGCGCCCAGCAGCTTGTCGGCGTTGCTGCCGAAACCGGTGGAGACGCCGTAGATCGGTTCCTGCCGCCGCACCTGTTCGGCCAGGAAATCGGCCGCGCGCGCCACGTGGCGCAAGGCGCCGGGGTCGAGCGCGACCTGGGCGCCGTTGGCGACCATCACCAGCTGGTCGCGGGTGAGCGAGCTGCCGTCGAGGAGGACTGGTTTCATCGTGGTTCCACCCTTGTCATTGGCGCCGGCCGCCGTGCGGATCCGGGCGCGGTTGCTGCTGGCCGCCGCCGCACCTGCGTGCCGGCGCCATGCGTTTTCGGTTCGCCCGCGTGCGGCGCCATTCCGGCTGCCGTCCCGCCCCGGGCCGGGAGGGTGTGGCCGACTGCGCGCACGCACGCCTGGCTCGCCCCCATTTCCCGGATGACACGCGGCCGCGCGCAGGATCCGGGACGGCCGCCTGCCGGTCCGGGCGACGGCGCGCCGGAGGAGGCCGCCACCGGCGTGGGATCAGCCCGCGCCCCTGCCCAGCGCCCGCCACTGCTCGCGCTCCACCAGCAGGGTGCGCGCCAGGTCGCCGTCGGCCACCTCGAACTGTTCACCGCGGCGCAGATCCTTCACCGACACCACGCCCTTGGCCGCCTCGTCCTCGCCGCGGATCACCACGAAGCGGATCCCGGCGCGGTCGGCGTACTGCATCTGCTTGCCGAGCTTGCGCGGCTCGAGCTGGGTCTCGACGTTGAGCCCGGCCGCGCGCAGCTGCTGCGACAGGCCGAGCGCGTGGTCGAGTCCGGCGTCGTCGAACAGCGTGACCAGCACGTCGACAGAACTGTCAGCGGTCTGCACCAGGCCGGCCTCGCGCAGCTGCCAGAACAGCCGCGTCAGGCCGATCGAGATGCCCACGCCGGGCAGCTTCGACTTCGTGTAGTGGCTGGCCAGGTTGTCGTAGCGGCCACCCGAGCAGATCGAACCGATGCCCGGGTTCGCATCGAGCGTGGTCTCGTAGACGATGCCGGTGTAGTAATCCAGGCCGCGCGCGATCGACAGGTTGATCGCGTAGCGCGACTCGGCCACGCCCAGCGCCTTGAGCCGGTGCAGCACCTCGCGCAGCTCGTCGCGGCCTTCCTCGAACAGCGGCGTGCCGTTGCCCAGCGCGTCGAGCTTCGCCAGCGCATCGTCGTGACCGGTCGAACGCACGCGCGAGAACGCCATCAGCCGGTCGATCACGTCCGTGGCCAGGCCGAAGCCTTCGCCGGCCAGCGTGGCCCGCACCGCGTCCTCGCCGCGCTTGTCGAGCTTGTCGATCTCGCGCAGCACCGGCACCTGCGCGTCGTCGGCGATGCCCTGCCCTTCGAAATAGCCGCGCAGCAGCTTGCGGTGGTTGAACTGGATGGTGAAATCGCCGATGTCCAGCGCTTCGAACACCGCGCTGATCACCGCCGGGATCTCGGCGTCGTGGCGCGTGGACAGCGCATCCTTGCCGATCACGTCGATGTCGCACTGGTAGAACTCGCGGAAGCGGCCGCGCTGGGCGCGCTCGCCGCGGTACACGCGCTGCATCTGGTAGCGGCGGAACGGGAACGCCAGCTCGTGCTCGTGCTCGGCGACATAGCGCGCCAGCGGCACGGTCAGGTCGAAGCGCAGGGCCAGCTCCGGCAGGCCCTCGGACGCCTTCTCCAGCGCGCCGGTGGACTGGGCGAAATAGACCTGGCGCTCGGTTTCGCCGCCGGACTTGGTCAGCAGCACGTCCGACAGCTCGAACACCGGGGTTTCGATCGGCAGGAAGCCGAAGCCCTCGAAGATGCGCCGGATCGTGTCGAGCATGCGCTGGAACGCGATCTGGTCGCGCGGCAGCAGTTCCATGACGCCGGGCGGGGTTCTGGGCTTGATCATGCCTGTCGAATGGGCCGGAGAAAGACGCCCATTCTACCTGCGCGCCCCGGCCTTGCCGCGCTGTCCACCGGCCGTGGCGCCGGAGACCGTGCCTTCGCCCCGCCCGGCACGCCAGGACAAAGTTTCCACGGCTGCGGCCGTTTACACCGGTATCATGACGCGAACCGCGAGCCGATCCCGCATGCCCAACTCCGCCGCCGCCCGCTGCCGCCCGCACCAGACACGCACCGTCCTCCCGCTCGACTGTGCCCGTTGCACCGTGCGCGATCTCGCCGTCTGCGCCTCGCTGCCGCGCCCCGAGGTCGATTCGCTGGAGCGGTACGCCGCTTCGCTGACGCTGCAGGCCAATGCCGAGCTGGCGCGCAGCGGCCAGCCCTGCCGCCACGTCTACAGCGTGACCGGCGGCATGCTGCGCCTGGTCCGCACGCTGCCGGACGCGCGTCGCCAGGTAGTCGGCTTCGCCATGCCCGGATCGTTCATCGGACTGTCCGACGTGACCGTGCACCGGCACAGCATCGAGGCGGTGATTCCCAGCCGCGTCTGCGTCTTCGACCTGGAAGTGCTGCGCGACCTGCGCCGACGCTTCCCGGCCTTCGAGCACACCCTGCTCGAACGCGCCTGCCGCGAACTCGACGATGCCCACGATTCGATGCTGCTGCTGGCGCGGCTGGCGCCGATGGAGCGACTGGCCAGCTTCCTGCTGCGCCTGCGCAGGCAGATGGGAATCCGCGACGACGAACCGACCATGGCCCTGCCGATGGGCCGCGGCGACATCGCCGACCACCTCGGCCTGACCGTGGAAACCGTCAGCCGCAGCTTCACCCGCCTGCGCGAGCAGGGGGTGATCGCCCTGCCCGACCCGCAACACGTCGAGATCCTCGACCACGCCGCGCTGGCGGAGCTGGCCACCGTCCTGCACTGACCCGGCGCGGGTCAGGCCAGCGGCTGCAGCCGCGCGTCGCACAACAGCAGTTCGCGATGCACCGCGCCCGGTGGCAGCGGCGCGTGGCTGAGCAGCAGCACGCTGCGATCCGCGCACAGCTCCGGCAAGGCCCGCATCACCGCCTCGGCGGTGTCCTGGTCGAGACCCTCGGTGGGTTCGTCGAGCACCAGCAGCGGCGCCCGCCGCAGCAGCGCGCGCGCCAGCGCGATGCGGCGCGCCTGTCCGGCCGACACCGTGGCCCCGCCCTCGCCGATCCAGGCGTCCAGCCCGCCCGCGGCCCGTGCCCACTGCTCCAGTCGCACGCCGGCCAGGGCCCGGTAGAGCTCGGCGTCGCCGGCATCGGTGCATCCCAGGCGCAGGTTCTGCGCCAGGCTGCCCGCGAATACCGGCGCTTCCTGCGGCAGCCAGGCCAGGTGCACGTGCCAGTCGGCCTGCGCGGATTCGCGCAGGTCGACCCCGCCCCAGCGCACCGCGCCGCCCAGCGGATCGGCCAGCCGCAGCGCCAGCGCGGCCAGGCTGCTCTTGCCGATGCCGCTGTCGCCGCGGATCGCGATGCGCTCGCCCGGCGCCAGGCGCAGCGCCGCGCCATCGAGCACGCGGCGACCGCCCGGCCACGCGAACTCGACTGCATCGAACTCCAGCGCGCCGCGCGCCGGCAGCACGCGCGGCCGGCGCGGATCGACCACGGCCGGTGGCTGGCTGGCCAGCGATTCGATCCGTTGCATCGACGCGCGCGCGGCCTGCAGCGCCTGCCAGGCCAGGGCCATGCCGGGCAGCGCTTCGGACAGCGCCAACGCCGCGAACGCCAGGCCGGCAGCCTGGGCCGGCGCAAGACGGCCGTCGATCACCGCCGTGCAGGCCAGCCAGAACAGTCCGCTCCACGCGATCGCGGTCGTCACGCCGTGCAGCGCGCTGGCATCGGCCAGGCGCAGGCGCCGGCGGCGCTCGCGCTGCGCGAGCCGCGCGCCCTGCTCCGGAAGCTTGCCCAGCCAGCGTGCGGTGGCGTCCATCGCGGCAAGGTCGGCGGCGCCGTCGTAAAGCTCGTGCAGGCTGGCGCGCAGCGCGGCGCGCTCCTGCGCCAGCGCATGCTCCTGTTCCTGCTGTCCGCGCGCCGCGCGCCACCAGACCGCCGCGGCGCTGGCCGTCGCCGCCAGCGCGATCCAGGCACCCAGCAGCGGATCGAGCGCGAGCGCGAACCCGGCCAGCGCCAGGATGGCCAGCGCCAACGCCAGCAGCGGCCCGATCGCCCGCACCAGCAGGCCGTCGACCGCATCGATATCACCCAGCAGGCGCGCGAGCAGGTCGCCGGTGCGCAACTGCGACAACTGGCCTGGCGACAGCGCCAGCATCCGTTCGAACAGCCACACCCGCAGGTCGCGCGCGATGCGCAGCGTCGTCTCGTGGCCAACCACCTTCTCGCCGTAGCGGCACGCGATCCTCGCCAGGGTGAGCGCGCGGATGCCGGCCGAAGGCAGGAACAGGTTGAAGCCGGCGACCACGCCGAAGGTCAGCGCCGCGCCGGTCAGGAATCCGCCGGACAGGCCCAGCAGGCCGATCCCGGCCAGCAGCGTCGCCAGCAGCAGCGCCACCGTCGCCAGGCCCGCCAGTCCGTGCCGGGACAGGACCTGCCGCATGCGCGCGCGGTTCACGGACGTCCTCCGCCGGGAAAGGCTTGAAGGTCGCCGTTAGGCAATCGCAGCACGCGGCCGGCCCAGGCCATGACTGCGGGACTGTGCGTCGCGACCACGACCGTCCGGCCCCGGGCGAATGCCTCAAGCGCGGCCAGCAGCGCCGCCTCGGTAGCCGGATCGAGGAAGGCGGTGGGCTCGTCAAGCAGCAGCACGTCCGGCTGGCGCAGCAGGGTCCGCGCCAGCGCCACCCGGCGCGCTTCGCCGCCGGACAGGCCGACACCGCGTTCGCCCACCTGCGTCTCCAGCCCCTGCGGCAGGCGCCTGGCGAATTGCGCCACCTGCGCAGCCTCGGCCGCGGCCTGCACGGCCGCGTCGTCGGCATCGGGATCGCCGAGCCGGATGTTGTCCGCCAGCGTGCCGCGGAAGATCCACGGCCGCTGACCGGCGAGCGCGATCCGCGCGCCTGCCGGCAGCTGCAGCCGGCCCTCGGCGGCCGGTATCCAGCCCACCAGCGCTTCGAGCAGGCTGCTCTTGCCTGCGCCACTCGGCCCGACCAGCGCCAGCCGTTCGCCGCGCGCCAGCGCGAAGGACAGGCCGGCCAGCACCGGCGCGTCGGCATCGCGATGTCGCAGCGCCAGGTCGGCCGCCACGATCCCGCCGTCCGCCACCGGCGCGCTGCGGACGGCGGCAACGGGCGGCGAGGATGCGTCGGGAAGCCCGTCCAGCGTCTCCTCCACCAGCGCGGCCGCCGCCAGCGCGTTCGCGCGGTCGTGGTAGTGCGCCGCCAGTCGTCGCAAGGGTGCGAAGTATTCCGGCGCCAGCAGCAGGCAGAACAGGCCGGTGTACAGCAGGTCTGCCGGGAGCGCCGGGCCGAATCCCAGCAGCCCCAGGTAGCGGAAGCCGAACCAGAGCGCCACGATCGCGACGCTCACCGAGGCGAAGAACTCCAGCACCGCCGACGACAGGAAAGCGATGCGCAGCACCCGCATGCTGCGGTCGCGGACTTCGTCGGCCGCTGCCGTGGCCTCCTGCAGTTCTTCCGCGCCGCGGCCATGCACCCGCACCAGGTCCAGGCCACGCAGGCGGTCGCCGAAGTGCGCCCCGGCCCGTGCCAGTGCCTGCAGCTGGCTTCGTCCGGCCGCTTCCGCACCCCAGCCGACCAGCATCTGGAACAGCGGCACCAGTGGCGCGGTGAACAGCAGCAGCAGGCCGGCCACCCAGTCGGCGGCGAACACCGCGATCAGCAGCGCCGCGGGCACCCACATCACTTCCGCGCGCGCCGGCAGATAGCCGGCGTAGTAGCCGTCGAGCGCGTCGACCTGCGCCATCGACAGCTCCACCAGCGTGCCCTTGCGGCGGGTGCGCAGCCACAGCGGCCCGCGCGCGAGCGCGTGGCGCGCCAGCTGCACGCGCAGCCGGTCCTTGACCGCTTCGGTCGCGGTGGCCGCCGCGCCCTGCGCGATCCTGGCCAGCACGGCGCGCGCCAGCATCGCCAGCAGCAGCACCAGGAACGGCACGCCCAGCGTCTCCGGCGCGATGCCGTCGACGAACACCGCCTGCGCAATCGTCGCGATGGCCCAGGCCTGCGGCAGCAGCAGCCAGCCGCCGAGCACGGTGCAGGCCAAAGCCCTGCGATGCGTGGCGCGCACGGGCGCCAGCTGCGCATCCAGCCGGTCCGCACGGCGCTTGCGTTCGCCGGGCACCGGCGGGGCAAGGGAAGCGTTCATCGCGTCTCGCAATCGACCCGATGCGCAGTATGGCGACCGCCGCATGGACGCGGCGCGATCCAAACCGTCAGCGACCAGGCACGGTGGCACGCCATGCGATGACAGAATCCCGGAAACAGAAAGGCCACCCGTACGGGTGGCCCAAATGATTGAATCGATTGGTCGGGGAGACAGGATTCGAACCTGCGACCTCTACGTCCCGAACGTAGCGCTCTACCAGACTGAGCTACACCCCGACAGCCGAGCCGCATATTCTAGTGATCCCGATACCCGGCAGGCAAGGGGTTGATGCGAAGCCGTCATTCGCCCCCCTCCCGGTGGCGGCACAGGCCGCTGTCCGCGGACGTGCGCTGGCTGCTTCGGCCCGACCCGCGCATCGCCGAGAGTCATCGCCTCGCAGGTCCGCCGACGCTGGCCGATCCGCCCCACCGACATGCTGCATTCAAGCGGCCGGCTGCAAGCACAGGTCCGTGCCACGCACCGCAGCGCCAGGCAGCCCGTCCACGCGCGGGCGTTGACAGGCGCTTGCGTCGGCTGCGGCATCATGCCGCGCAAAGCGGGCGACCGCCGCACCGCACGGAGCCGGAACTGGACACGGGTCTTCCCCTGCACGCGCACTGGACCACGCTTCCGCGCGACTTCTATCGCCGCCACCCGGCGACGGTGGCGCCGGAGCTGCTGAACAAGATCCTGGTGCGGGACGACGGCCGCGCCGCGCGCATCGTCGAGGTCGAGGCCTATGCCGGCAGCGAGGACCCGGCCGCGCATTCTTTCCGCGGCATGACCGCCCGCAACGCCACCATGTTCGGCGAGCCGGGCCATCTGTATGTGTACTTCACCTACGGCATGCACTGGGGCAGCAACGCGGTCTGCGGCGAGGTCGGCGAAGGCCTGGGCGTGTTGCTGCGCGCGGCCGAACCGCTGCAGGGGGCGGAGCTCATGCGCCGGCTGCGTCCCGCCGCGCGGCGCGACCGCGACCTGGCCAGCGGCCCCGGCAAGCTGTCGCAGGCCTTCGGCATCACCCGCGAGCAGGACGGCGCCGACCTGGTGAGCGGCGACCGCGGGATCGCCATCGTCAGCGATGGCATGCCGCCGCCGGAGGTTCCCGTCGTCGGTCCGCGCATCGGGATCAGCCGCGCGGTGGAGTTTCCCTGGCGCTGGCACGTCCCCGGCCACGTCCACGTCTCGGTGCGTCCGCGCAAGCATCCGGCGAAGGGCAGCTGAGCGGCGCCGCGACGCGTGGGCCGACCGCCCGCAGTTAAGGAAACAGGCCCGCCTGCGCCGGTGGATACACCAGCAGGTCGCCGCTGGCCACGGCCGATGGATTCAGTTCGTGCTGCTGGACATGCCTGGCGTCGAGGATGTGCTCGACCGCGATCCCGCGATGCACCAGCAGGTCGGAAATCAGGCGGCGATGGCAGCGCCACCAGACCGCCTCGGCGCACATCAGCGCCGTGCGCCTGCGCGCCGCCAGCTCCAGCGCCAACGCCAGGCCTTCGGCGAACTCGGCGCTGGCCAGATGGTCGGCGTAACCCTGGAAGGCCGCATTGCGCCAGGCGCCGTTGGCCGAACCGGCGAGCGCCTTGCGCCGCCCGCCCAGCTGCGGCAGCCAGCGGTAGTCCAGGCCGGCCTCCGGCAGCTGTTCGGCCATGGCCTCGCTGGCGAACCAGGGATAGCGGCGCGAACCCGGGAACCGCCGTACATCGGCGATCGCCTCGATCTTCCGGGTCGCCAGCAACTCCAGAAATTCCTCCCAGGACCGGGTCGAGTGCCCGATCGTCCAGACGCACTGGACGGCCGGATGCGATAGCGACGATGGGGTCTTGGAAGAACCGGGCATGGGACCGCTCGCTGGGGACGGCCATTACACCGGGACGCGTGTGGTCGGCATGTGGTCGTCCGGCGCCAGCCCGCGATGGCCTCCCCGCCCAGCGACGCGGGCCGCCCGTGCCGGTCAGCCGAGCCGGTCCAGCACTTCGACCAGCTCCGGCGCCAGCGGCGCATTGAGCACGTACGGCGCCTGCCCGCCCTCGAGCGCGAACTCCAGCGATGCGGCGTGCAGGAACAGTCGACGCAGCCCCAGCTGCTCGCGCAGGCGTCGGTTGACCTCGGCGTCGCCATACTTGTCGTCGCCCGCGACCGGATGGCCGATGTGCTGGGCATGCACGCGGATCTGGTGGGTCCGGCCGGTTTCGATCCGCACCTCGCAGTAGGAGTGCCCACCGCGCCGCTCCAGCACGCGGAAGTGGCTGAGCGAGGCCTTGCCGGCGGGATTGACCTGCACGTGGCGCTCGCCGCCCTGGCGCAGGCCTACGTGCAGCGGCGCGTCGACGCTCATCACCCCGTCGGGCATCCGGCCGGCCAGCAGCGCCAGGTAGCGCTTGGTGATGCCCTTGGCCTGGAGCGCCGGGTCCTCGCGCAGCAGCGCCTGCAGCTCGCGCAGCGCCGAGCGCTTCTTGGCGATGACCATCAGTCCCGAGGTGTCGCGGTCCAGCCGGTGCACCAACTCCAGCTCCTGCCCCGGCCGCAGCGCCCGCAGGGTCTCGATCACGCCGAAGCCGATCCCGCTGCCGCCGTGGCTGGCCACGCCCGAGGGCTTGCTGATCGCCAGCAGGCGGCCGTCCTCGAACACGATGCTGGCCGCCATCGCCTCGAGCAGCCCCTTCGCGGGCGCGCCCTTGTCTCCCGGCTCGGTGAGACGCACCGGCGGAATCCGCACCTGGTCGCCGGCCTCGAGCCGGGTCTCGGGCTTGGCCCTGCCCCCGTTCACCCGGACCTGGCCGCTGCGCACGATCTTGTAGACCAGCGACTTGGGCGCGCCCTTGAGCTGGGACAGCAGGAAATTGTCGAGCCGCTGGCCAGCGCGCTCGCCATCGATCGCGACGGTACGGACGCCGCCGCTGGGGGGTAACCGGGTGTCATTCATTCTCGGGCTTTATCTGTTACACTCGGCGGGCGAGATAAGGTGCTGATTTCGCTGGAAGATCACGGGTCGAAAGCCCGCCTTCCGCGAGGTCCGTGCCAGCACGCGGCCACCGCCCTCGGGGCGGCCATGTTAGCGGCTGGACGGCAGTCCCAGACATCGCCCGATGCCAAGGCAGCGGTGCTGAACATGTCCCGCGCGGCGCAAGCGCCGGCCCGAAAGGCCTTCGCGAAGCAGCCGCCGGCCCCGTAACACTCTTGTATTGAAGCGCTCCCGCGGTCCGCCGTGGTGTCGTAGCGCTGGAAACCCGGGATCGCCGCTGCGCTTGCGCGGCTGGCGGCCAACCGAAGCTCCAGGCGAAACGCCCCGGCGTTCCGCGCGCCTGTCCACGCTCGTCGAGAGCGCGGTGCAGCGGCAAGCGCGAGGAAACGCAAACCATGAAGCGAATGCTCATCAACGCCACGCAGGCCGAAGAACTGCGCGTGGCGATCGTCGACGGCCAGTCCCTGTACGACATCGACATCGAACAGCCGTCCCGCGAACAGAAGAAGTCCAACATCTACAAGGGCCGCATCACCCGGCTCGAACCGTCCCTCGAGGCGGCCTTCGTCGAATACGGCGCCGACCGCCACGGCTTCCTGCCGCTGAAGGAAATCTCCCGCGACTACTTCCAGGCCGGCGCCGACCACCGCTCCGGCAACATCAAGGAACTCCTGCGCGAAGGCCAGGAAGTCGTGGTCCAGGTCGACAAGGAAGAGCGCGGCAACAAGGGCGCTGCCCTGACCACGTTCATCTCGCTGGCCGGCCGCTACATGGTGCTGATGCCCAACTCGCCCACCGCCGGCGGCGTCTCGCGCCGGATCGAGGGCGACGACCGCGCCGAGCTGAAGAAGGCGATGGACGCGCTGGAGATCCCCGACGAGATGGGGGTGATCATCCGCACCGCCGGCGTCGGCCGCGACGCCGAAGAACTGCAGTGGGACCTGGACTACCTGCTCAGCATCTGGCGCGCGATCGCCGAGGCCGCGCTGAGCAAGCCCTCGCCGTTCCTGATCTACCAGGAATCGCGGCTGATCACCCGCGCGCTGCGCGACTACATGCGCGCCGACATCGGCGAGATCCTGGTCGACACGCCCGAGATGTACCAGGAGGCGAAGGAGTTCGTCGAGCAGGTGATGCCGCACAACCTGCGCAAGCTCAAGCACTACACCGACGACGTTCCGCTGTTCAACCGCTACCAGATCGAGTCGCAGATCGAGAGCGCCTACGAGCGCACCGTGCGCCTGCCCTCCGGCGGCGCGCTGGTGATCGACCAGACCGAGGCGCTGACCGCGATCGACGTCAACTCCGCGCGCGCCACCAAGGGCGCGGACATCGAGACCACGGCGTTCAACACCAACCTGGAGGCGGCCGAGGAGGTCGCGCGCCAGATGCGGCTGCGCGACCTGGGCGGCCTGGTGGTGATCGACTTCATCGACATGGATTCGAGCAAGCACCAGCGCGAGGTCGAGGGCAAGCTGCAGAACGCGCTCAAGTACGACCGCGCGCGCGTGCAGCTGGGCCGCATCTCCAAGTTCGGCCTGCTGGAGATGAGCCGCCAGCGCCTGCGTGCGAGCCTGGGCGAGTCCAGCCAGATCGTCTGCCCGCGCTGCGAGGGCCACGGCCGCATGCGCAGCGTGGAATCGCTGAGCCTGTCGATCATCCGCGTCGCCGAAGAGCACGCGATGAAGGACAACACCGGCCAGGTGCTGGTGCAGGCGCCGGTGGAGATCGCCAACTTCCTGCTCAACGAGAAGCGCGGCGCGCTGGCCGAGATCGAGAAGCGCCACAAGGCGCCGATCGTGATCGTGGCCGACGAACAGCTGCATACGCCGCACTACGAGGTCACGCGCCTGCGCGAGAACGAGCTGGGCGAGGAAAGCGCGCGTCCCAGCTACCAGCGCGGCACCCCGCGCCGGGTCGCGACGATCTCGTTGAACAAGAACAACCTCAACATCCCGCCGCCGGCAGTGACCAACGTGCGTCCTTCGCAGCCCGCGCCCGTGCGCGAGCCGCAGCCGGAACCGGTGCCCGCTCCGGCGCCGGCGCCTGCACCCGCTCCTTCGCCCGCGCCGGTCGCGGCCGGTGGCGTGCTGGGCTGGTTCCGCCGCGTGTTCGCCGGCGAACCCGCCGCGGCAACGGAACCGGCCGCCCGCCCGGCGCAGTCCACCCAGCGTGGCGAGCGCAACGAACGCGGCAACCGCGAACGTGGCGAGCGCGGTGAGCGCGGCCGGCGCGACCAGCGCCAGGGCAAGCCCGGGCGTCGCGACGGCAACGGCCAGCAGGCCCCGTCGCAGCCGAAGGAACCGCGCCAGGCCCAGGCCGCGCGCGACCAGCAGCAGCCCAGGCAACAGGCGCAGTCCGGCCAGCCGCAGGCGCAGGCGCAATCGCAGAAGAAGAAGCCCAAGCAGCCCCGTGCACAGCAGGCCAAGGCCGCCGATACCGTCGAACCCGCGACCCAGGCCCAGCCGGAAGCACCGCTGAAGCCGGTGGCCGCGTCCATCGCCGGCGCCGTTGCGCAGGAGCCCAGGACCGGGTCGGACATCGCGCCCGAGTCCGAGGTGGCGACCAGCATGGTCGCGACGCCGGCACCGGCGGGCGAGCCGGCCGATGCCACGGCCAATCCCGGCAGCGCCGAGGCGAACGATGAGAACGCCGCAGCCGCCGGCGAGGAAGGGACCGGCCGCCGTCGCCGTGGACGTCGCGGTGGACGCCGCCGCCGTCGCGGTGCGGGCGAAGCCACCGGC
The DNA here is from genome assembly GCF_947492465.1 of uncultured Luteimonas sp. Lineage (NCBI taxonomy): Bacteria > Pseudomonadati > Pseudomonadota > Gammaproteobacteria > Lysobacterales > Lysobacteraceae > Luteimonas > uncultured Luteimonas sp. The sequence goes on along the minus strand of NZ_CANLNF010000001.1, from coordinate 1,080,820 downwards.
CTTGCCGACAGCCTGAACGACGACCTCGGCCAGGACGGCGACGATGGCGACGACGAAGGCGAAGCGCCTGCCCAGCAGATGGCACGGCGCGCCCAGCCCGAGTTCGAGTTCGACGAGCCCGGCGCGCCGGCGCAGTCCGCGTCGACGCCCGCGACCCCGGCCGCACCTGCCGCCGAGTCCGTCCAGGCCGCACCGGTCCTTGCGACCGCGGAAGTCGCTCCGGCCGCCCCGGCGGACGTCGTGTCCACGGACAAGCCGGCGCAATCGCGGTCCGCTCCGGTGGCCACGGCAAACGAGCCCGCACCGGCCACCGCTGCGGTCGACACGCCGCCGGCCGCGCCGGAAGCCGAGGCTTCGGACGTGGTGGCGACCGTCGATCCGCAGGTCGCCGCCGCCGTCGCGGAGGCGGCCCCCGTCGCGACGCGCGAAGTGGACGCCCCGGTCGCTGCTGCCGAGGTTGAAGCCGGCCCTGAGGCGATCGCCGCTTCCGCGGTCGTCGAACAGCCGACACCGGTCGCGGCCGAACCCGCGCAGGCCGCGGCGATCGCCGTCGAGCAGGCGCCCGCGGCCGATGCGCGTGCGCCGGGCCTGTTCGATGCGCCCGCCCCGGCGTCGCCGGCCCAGGTCGAGACGACCTCGCCAGCCGAAGCTGCCGCCGAAGCGGTCGACGAAGCCACGGCGCAGGAGGACGGCAACGACGAAGACGGCAAGAGCCGCAGCGCCTGATCCATCCCGGCGCACGGTCTTCCCTCGCAGGTGCTAGATCACCTGCGAGGGATCGACCAGTCCGTACTGGCTGGCGAGCCTCGCCAGCGCGATGTTGTCCTCGATGCCCAGCTTCGCGAACAGCCGCGACTTGTGCGTGTTGATCGTCTTCGGGCTGAGATTGAGCCGGCGTGCGATCTCCTCCTGGCGCAGGCCCTGCACCAGCAGCATCGCGATCTCCAGTTCGCGCGGCGACAGTTCGTCGAACGGCGTGGCGCCACCGCCCAGCCCCGACAGCGCCAGCTTCTGCGCGATCCCGTTGGCGAGGAAGCGCTTGCCGCACGCCACGTCGCGCACCGCGCGCACGAGCTCCGCCGAATCGCCGCCCTTGCCGACATAGCCCGAGGCACCGGCCTCGATCAGCTTGCGCGGCATCGGCCCGTCTTCGAGCACCGACACCACGATCACCTTCGCGTGCCGGCCCTTGACCAGGCGCTCGGTGACCTCCAGCCCGCTCACGCCGGGCAGGTGCAGATCGCACAGCACCACGTCGGGCTTGAGCTGGCGGATCAGCGGCAGCGCGCTTTCGCCGCAGTCGGCCTCCCCGACGACTTCGATGTCGGTTTCGCCTGAAAGAATCATGCGCATCCCTGCGCGGACCAGCGCATGGTCATCGACCATGAACACCCGGATCGTCATCCCTGTTTCCCCTTGCACCCTTCCCCTGGTCCCGCGAGGCTAGCGCCATGCGCCGCGCAGGTGCAAGCCGCCGCCCGTATCGGCGGGGCAGCTGGAACCACGGCGCGGCTGCGCATGCCGCACGGAGCAGACCCCATGACGACCCGCGAAACCCCGATCCAGCGCCTCACCGCCGACGACCTCGACACGATGCGCGCCATGCTCGCGATGTTCGGCCACGCCTTCGATGACGTGGATACCTATACGGCCGCGCAACCGGGCGACGATTACCTGCGGAAGCTGCTGTCTGGTACGCAGTTCATCGCCCTGGCCGCCCTGGAACAGGGACAGGTCGTCGGGGGCCTCGCCGCCTACGAGCTGCACAAGTTCGAGCAGGCGCGCAGCGAGCTGTATATCTATGATCTCGCGGTGGACGGGAAGCACCGTCGCCGCGGCATCGCCACCGCACTCATCGAAGCGCTGCGCATGATCGCGCGCGAACGTGGCGCCTGGGTGATCTACGTGCAGGCCGATCCGCCGGATGCGCCGGCGATGGCGTTGTACACGAAGCTTGGCACGCGCGAGGACGTGTGCCATTTCGATATCGCGGTGCGGTGATGGCGGAGAGAGTGGGATTCGAACCCACGGAAGGTTTGACCCTTCGCCGGTTTTCAAGACCGGTGCCTTAAACCGCTCGGCCATCTCTCCGATGTGTACGGCTACCCTGCCACGGCGCTGGCGCGCCGTCTTCGCCGGTTTGACCAGCGGCTGCGCCGCTGTTCCCTCCGGCCTTCGGCCTGCGGGTCAAGACCGCTGCCTTGAACCGCTCGGCCATCTCTCCGATGTATACGGCTACCCTGCCACGGCGCTGGCGCGCCGTCTTCGCTGGTTTGACCAGCGGCTGCGCCGCTGTTCCCTCCGGCCTTCGGCCTGCGGGTCAAGACCGCTGCCTTGAACCGCTCGGCCATCTCTCCGGATTATCGGCGGGCGCCCATCTTCGATTGAGCGCCGTCGATGCCTCACGCATGGCGCAGCACCGAGCTAGCGCATTGTCGCATGCGCGCCCATGTCGGCACCCGCGCGGCGCGGCGCGGCGGCGGCCGCCGTTCCCTCGGTCTTGCTGCAGTTGCGGCAGTTGAGGCTGGATTCCTCGATCAGCGGCGGCAGCTTCTCGGCCAGGAAATCGATGAACACCCGCACCGCCGGCAGCATGCCGCGGCGCGAGGCGAACACGGCGTGGGCCACGCCCTGCGGCAGGCGCCAGTCGGGCAGCACCACCTCGAGCTCGCCACTGCGCACGGCTTCGGCGCACATGGTTTCGGGCAGCATGGTGATGCCCAGGCCCTGCTTGGCCAGCGCCATCAGCATCGGGAAATCGAAGCCCGACACGCGCGCCTTGAGTTCGACCCGGCGCACTTCGCCATCGCGGCCCTGCAGTTCCCAGCGCTGGCGGCCCTCGTCCTCGCCCATGGTCATGGTGGTGTGCTCGGCGAGCTCCTCCGGCGAGGAGGGACGCCCTGCGCGGTCGAGGTATTTCGGGCTGGCCACCAGCAGTTCCTGGATCTGGCCGAAGCTGCGCATCACCAGGCTGCCGTCGTCGTCGAAGCGCGTACGCACGCGGATCGCCACGTCGAAACCTTCGTTGATCACGTCCACGCGGCGGTTGCTCACGTGCAGCTGCACGCGCACTTCCGGATAGCGCGCCAGGAACTCGGGCAGCAGCTTGGGCATCAGCTGCTGCGCCACGCCCACCGGCACGCTCGCCTTCACCACGCCGCGCGGCTCCGCGCTGAGCCGGTCGACGACCTCGCGCGCGGCGGTGGCCTCGGCAAGCATCGACTGCGCGTGCCGGTGCACGCTCTGGCCGACGTCGGTGACGGCGAAACGCCGGGTGGAACGCTGCAGCAGGCGCACGCCCAGATTGTTCTCAAGCTGGCTGATACGGCGGCTCAGGCGCGATTTCGGGATGCCCAGGGCACGTTCGGCAGCTGCGAAACCGCCGTGCTCGACCACCATGGCGAAGTAGTACAGATCATTGAGATCCTGCACCGGAACCTCCGTATTCAGAACAATGCGTAGTATTCAACTGCATTTATCCCACTAATGCAACGAAATAAGCTGCCCTCCTGTCATTACGACAACGAGGACGCGACATGAAACTGCTGCAGATCGATTCAAGCGTGCTGGGCGAAAGCTCGGTGACCCGTCAGCTGACCGCCGCCATCGTCGCACGTTGGCAGGCCGAGGTGCGCGGCCTGGACGTGCAGGTCCGCGACCTCGAGCAGAACCCGCTGCCGCACCTGTCCGGCGCGATCCTCTCCGGCCGCGACGACATCGCGGCCGCACGCGGCGCGACGGTGCTGGAGCAGTTCCTGGCCGCGGACGTGGTGGTGATCGGCGCGCCGATGTACAACTTCGGCCTGCCCTCCTCGCTCAAGGCCTGGATCGACCGGATCGCGGTGGCCGGGCGCACCTTCCGCTACACCGAATCCGGGCCGGTGGGCCTGGCCGGCGGCAAGCGGGTGATCCTGGCCCTGGCCGCGGGCGGCCCGCACCAGGGGCAGCCCACCGACTTCGTCGAGCCCTACCTGCGCCAGGTCCTGGGCTTCCTCGGCATCACCGAGATCGAAGCGGTGCGCGCCGATTCGGTAGGGCTGTCGCCGCAGCACCGCGAGGCGTCGATCGCGAACGCGCTGGCCGCGCTGCCGGAACCGTCGCGTCGCGCGGCCTGAAGCCCGTCCACGCGGGGCGGAGGCAGCCGGGCTCCGGCCCGACCGCCGCCCCGGGACTCACGCGATGCGTTCGGCGCCACCCATGTACGGGCGCAGCGCCTCGGGCACCGTGATCGAGCCGTCGGCCTGCTGGAAGTTCTCCATCACCGCGATCAGGGCGCGCCCGACCGCCGTGCCGGAGCCATTGAGCGTATGCACGGCTTCGGGCTTGCCGCTGTCGGGGTTGCGCCAGCGCGCCTGCATCCGCCGGGCCTGGAAATCCCCGCAGTTCGAGCACGACGAGATCTCGCGATAGGTCTGCTGCGAAGGCAGCCAGACCTCCAGGTCGTAAGTCTTGCGCGCGGCGAACCCCATGTCGCCCGAACACAGCAGCATGCGCCGGTACGGCAGGCCCAGGCGCTCGAGCACGGTCTCGGCGGCGCGGGTCATGCGCTCGAGTTCCGCATCGCTGTCCTCGGGACGCGTGATCGAGACCAGCTCCACCTTCTCGAACTGGTGCTGGCGGATCATGCCGCGCACGTCGCGGCCGCCGCTGCCGGCCTCCGAGCGGAAGCACAGCGAATGCGCGGTCATGCGCAGCGGCAGGCGGGCCGGGTCGAGGATCTCGTCGCGCACGGTGTTGGTAAGCGGGATTTCCGCCGTCGACACCAGGTAGCGGCGGTGGCCGCCCAGTTCGGTGGCGAACATGTCCTCCTCGAACTTGGGCAGCTGGCCGGTGCCCAGCAGGCTGTCGGCGTTGACGATGACCGGCACGTTGGTTTCTTCGTAGCCGTGCTCGCCGCTGTGCAGGTCGAGCATGAACTGTGCGAGCGCGCGGTGCAGGCGCGCCAGCTGGCCGCGCAGCACGGTGAAGCGCGCGCCCGACAGCCTGGCCGCCGTGTCGCCGTCGAGCCAGCCGTGACGGCTGCCGAGTTCGACGTGGTCGCGGACCTCGAAATCGAACTCGCGCGGCGTGCCCCAGCGCTGCTGCTCGACGTTCTGTGCTTCGTCCGCACCGACCGGGACCGAGGCATCCGGCAGGTTGGGAAGGCCCAGCGCGATCGCATCGAGTTCGGCGCGGATCGCATCCAGGCGCCCTTCGCTGGCCTTCAGTTCGTCGCCCAGTCCGGCCACCTCGGCCAGCAGGGGCGCCACGTCTTCGCCCTTGGCCTTGGCCTGGCCGATCGCCTTGCTGCGCGTGTTGCGCAGGTTCTGCAGTTCCTGGGTCCGCACCTGGATCTGCTTGCGCTCGGCCTCCAGCGCCTGCAGGCGCTCGACCGGAAGCTCGAAGCCGCGGGTCTCGCGCAGGCGGACGGCGGTGTCTGGAAGATGCTGGCGGAGCAGGATCGGATCGAGCATGGGAGCGGGCAACTGCGCGGAAAGAACGCGGATTATCGCCGAGATGCCCGCATGCCGCCGCAGCCGGCTCGGCGCGCGCGGCGGGCTGTGCCAGAATCGGGCAAAACACAGGCCGCTCCCGCACATGTCCCCGCCTTCCCCACCCGCTTCCCGTGGCATCGCCCGTTTCCTGCCCGCGGGCCGCGCCTGGTGGCTGGTCATCGGGGCGGTGCTGGCGGGATTGCTGCTGTTCGCGCTGGTGCTGTCCGGCAAACGCGACGAATTCGAGTTCTACCGTGCGCAGGGCGACGCCGGAGCCGGGACGCCCGGCCAGGTCTTCGAGCCGCTGCCGGCGCCGTTGCCGGCCGGGGAAACGACGGCCAGCGGCATGGACACCGACGCGCCCGCCGATGGCCGGGCGCCAAGGATCGACCAGCACGGCGCGCCCCCGGCCGAAACTGCGGTGCAGCCAGCGCAGCCCGACCAGTCGCTGTCGGCCGATGCCGGCACGCGCGAGCCGCGACTGCTGTCCTCGACGCAGCCCGAGTACCCGAGGGCCGCGCTGCGAGCCGGCGTCTCCGGCGAGGTGCTGCTGCAGATCGAGGTGCGCGCCGACGGCCGGCCGGGCGAGGTCAGCGTGCTCAGCGGCAGCCGCAACCGCTCGCTGGATCGCGCCGCGGTGCGCGCCGTCCGGCAGTGGCGCTTCGAACCCGCCCTGCGCGACGGCGTGGCCGTCCCCGGCACGGTGCGGCAGAGCATCCGCTTCGACCTGCCGCGCTGAGCCTCACGGGCCGTTGACGGCGGCGCGACGCCGCCTGCACGCGGTCCGTGGAACGTTGCCCGGGTCCTCCGACAGGAACCCGGCCATGTCCGACCCGATGACGCAAGACCGCGCCACCCCGCCCCCGCCGCCCGTGGACGACCGCATGCAGCCGCGGCGTGGCGGCTCCCTGCTGTGGATCCTGGTGCTGCTGGCGATCATCGCGGCGGCCTGGTACTTCATCGGGCGCGACGACACGCCGGAACACGCACCGCCACCGATCGGCGAGACCACGCCGGTGCCCTCGCAGTCGCCGGTGTCCACCGCGCCTGCCGAGCGCGAACCGGCACCGGAGCGCGTGCCGCCGCCTGCGGCGCCGACCGAGCGCGCGGCCCAGCCGATCGATCCGCAACAGCCGGCATATCCGCCTGCCGCGCTGCGCGCCGGCGAAGAAGGCACCGTGGTGCTGCGCGTGGAGGTCGGCGCCGACGGCAAGCCGACCGACGTACAGGTCGCCGACCGCAGCGGATCGCGCGAGCTGGATCGCGCCGCCGAGCGTGCGGTGCGCGACTGGACCTTCCAGCCGGCCACGCGCAACGGCAAGGCCGTGGCGTCGACCGTGCAGGTGCCGGTCGACTTCAGGGTCGAACGGCAGTAACCGGCCTGTGGGCATCGCCGCCACGGCGTGGCGGACGCTGCACGGATGATGGGCCTGCGTAGACGACCCGAGGGTTGTCGACGCGACGCCGCGGACTCGACCTCGTGGCGGGTCCGCGCTCATTCCAGCGACTGCAATGCGACCGACCCGCCTTGGCGGCCGCGCACCGGACCGGCTGCCGTCTCACAGGTCAGGCCTGCATCACCGCGGGAATCGCGTAGAAGGCGCGGCCCACGCGCGACCCGTCGGCCGCGCCCTTACCCCGCGCGCAATCCGAATCCGGCGCCCACGGCCAGCGTGTCGAAACCCGGGAAGGACGTCGCCACGTTCGCCACGTCGCCGATCCGCACCTCGCCCTGCGCCAGCTGCGCGGCGACCGCGAACGACATCGCGATGCGGTGGTCGCCATGGCTCTGCACGGCGCCGCCGCCCAGGCGCGCATCGCCCTGGATGACCGCGCCGTCCGGGCGCTCGTCGATGGACGCACCGAGCGTGCGCAGGCCCGCGGCCATGGTGGCGATGCGGTCCGATTCCTTGACCCGCAACTCGGCCGCGCCGCGCACCACCGTAGTGCCCCGGGCACAGGCGGCGGCCACGAACAGCACCGGGAACTCGTCGATCATGTCGGCGACGTGTTCCTCGGGCACTTCGATGCCGCGCAGCGGCGCATGGCGCACGACCAGGTCGCTGACCGGCTCGCCGCCCTGCTCGCCCGCGGGATGCTCGACGATGTCGGCGCCCATCAGCCGCAGCACGTGCAGCAGGCCGGTGCGGCGTGGATTGACGCCGACGCGCCGCAGGCGCAGTTCCGAACCCGGCACCAGGCTGGCGGCGACGAGGAAGAACGCCGCCGACGAGAAGTCCGCGGGCACCACGATGTCGCGCGCGCGCAGGCGGTGGCCGCCCTCGAGGCGCGCGTAGCCGGGCGAGAACTCGATCGGCCAGCCCAGCGCCTGCAGCATGCGCTCGGTGTAGTCGCGGGTCGGGTGCGGCTCGCGCACGGTCGTTGCGCCGCGGGCGTACAGCCCGGCCAGCAGCAGCGCGGACTTGACCTGCGCGCTCGCCACCTCGGTATCGATGTCGATGCCGTGCAGCGCGCTGCCGCCATGGATGCGCAGCGGCGGCACCCCGCCCTCGCCGGTGTCGATGCGTGCGCCCATCCGCGCCAGCGGCACGGTGACGCGGCGCATCGGCCGCTTCGACAGCGAGGCATCGCCGACCAGGGTAGTGTCGAACGCCTGGCCGGCGAGCAGCCCGGCGAGCAGGCGCATGCCGGTGCCGGCGTTGCCGCAGTCGAGCGGACCGTCCGGTGCGTGCAGGCCGTCGATGCCCACGCCGTGGACGACGCGGCTGCCGGCCTGCGGCGTCTCGATGCGCACGCCCATGCGGCGGAAGATCGTTTCCGTCGCGCGCGCATCCTCGCCTTCGAGGAAGCCGTCGATGCGCGAAGTGCCGTCGGCCAGCGACGCCAGCATGATCGCGCGGTGCGAGACCGACTTGTCGCCCGGCACCGCGAGTTCGCCGTGCAGCGGCGCGCCCTTCGATGCAATCCACTCCATGTCCGTACCGCTGTTCATCGCGTCTCCCCACGCAAGGCGTTCAAAGATGTCCGCGGGCCCTGCGCGCCGGCGTGGCGCGCGCAGGCCCGTCCGCCGCCGGCAACCCGGCGACGACACTGCAACCGGTCAGGGCACCGCGAGCGGATACGAACCGAGCACGCGCACGTCGCCCGCGAAATCGTCGATTTCCGACAGCGCGTCCTTCAGCGGCGACTCGTCCACGTGGCCCTGCACGTCGATGAAGAAGGCGTACTGCCAGACCGCCCCGTGCGCCGGCCGCGATTCGATGCGGTTCATGCTGATGTTGCGCCGCGCGAGCGGCTCCAGGATCCGGTACAGCGCGCCGGGCTGGTCGCGGATCGACACCATCAGCGAGGTGCGGTCGTTGCCCGACGGCGGGAACAGCGCGCGCCCGATCACCAGGAAGCGCGTGGTGTTGTCGCTGCGGTCCTCGATCGGACCGGCGACCACTTTCATGCCGTACACGTGCGCGGCGTTCTCGCCGGCGATCGCCGCCGCATCGTCGGACAGCTTGGCGCGGCGCACCGCCTCGGCGTTGCTCGACACCGCCTCCTTGTGCGTGTGCGGCAGGTTCTGGCGCAACCAGTTCTTGCACTGCGCCAGCGACATGCCGTGCGAGTACACCCGCTCGACGTCCTCGATGTGGCCGGTGCGCGACAGCAGGTACTGGTGCACGCGCAGCTCGACCTCGCCGCAGATCTTCAGCGGCGAGGTCAGGAACATGTCGAGCGTGGACTGGATCGTGCCCTGCCCGGAGTTCTCCACCGGCACCACGCCGAAATCGGCGTTGCCCGCGGCGACCTCGTCGAACACCTCCTCGATGCTGACCAGCGGCAGGCCCTTGGCCGAATGGCCGAAGTGCTTGTGAACCGCCTGCTGCGAGAACGTGCCTTCCGGGCCGAGGTAGCCGATCTTCAGCGGCTCCTGCTGGGCCAGGCAGGCCGACATGATCTCGCGGAACAGGCGCACCAGCACCTCGTCCGACAGCGGGCCGTCGTTGCGGTCGACCACGCGCCGCAGCACCTGCGCCTCGCGCTCGGGACGGTAGTAGTCGATGGCCGCGGCCAGCTTGCCCTTGGCCTTGCCGACCTGATGCGCCCACAGCGCGCGCTCGGCGATCAACGCCTGGATCTCGCGATCGATGCCGTCGATCTGGGTGCGCACGGCGGCCAGGTCCGGCGTGGCCTGCCTCGCGAACTCGCTGCGGCTGCGCGTCGAGGCCTCGACCGCAGCGGGCTTGGGCGCAGCAGGCGACGCTGCCGCCGCCTTGCGTCCGGCGTTCGGCGCCTTCGGCTGCCTGGCCTTGGCTGCGGCGCCGGGGTCCTTCGCGCCCTTCCTGTTCGTCGCGGGTTTCGCCCGCGACCGCTTGCTGCGTTCAGCCATGACGCTTCTGGAACTCCCGCATGTAATCGACCAGTGCCTGCACGCCCGCCACCGGCATCGGGTTGTAGAGCGATGCGCGCATGCCGCCCAGCACGCGGTGGCCCTTGAGGCCGATCAGGCCGGCCTCGCGTGCGCCATCGAGGAACGCGCCGTCGAGCGCCGCATCGGCCAGGAAGAACGGCACGTTCATGCGCGAGCGCACGCTCGCCTCGACGTCGTTGCGGTAGAAGCCGCCCGAGCCGTCGATCGCCTGGTAGAGCAGGCCCGCCTTGGCGTCGCTGCGCCGGTCGAACTCGGCGGTGCCGCCCTCGTCCAGCATCCAGCGCACGGTCAGGCCCAGCAGGTACCAGTTCCAGGTGGGCGGCGTGTTGAGCATCGACTCGCCCTTGAGCTGCGAGCGGTAGTCGAAGATGTCCGCGCGCGGCTGGCCGGCGCGTTCGAGCAGGTCGCGGCGCACGATCACCACGCTGATCCCGACCGGGCCGAGGTTCTTCTGCGCACCGGCATAGATCAGGCCGTACTTCGACACGTCGATCGGCTCGGACGCGATGCTCGAGCTGAAGTCGGCGAACAGCGGCACCTTGCCGGTGTCCGGCGGCACCTGTCCCCAGGACGGCCGGAACTCGACGCCGTGGATGGTTTCGTTGGCGGTGATGTGCACGTAGGCGGCGTCGTCCGACAGGCGCCAGCTCTCGCGCGCGGGAATCGCGCGGAAGCCGCCGGCCTCGCCACTGGCGGCGATGTTGACGTCCGCCGACACCACCTGCTTGAGTGCGGTGCGACCCCAGTGGCCGCTGATCACGTAGTCCACGCGCTGCCCGGCATCGGCGAAGTTGAGCGCGATCAACGCCTGCTGCGTGGTCGCGCCGCCTGCCGGAAACAGCACCGCGTAGTCGTCCGGAATGCAGAGCAGCGTGCGCAGGTCGGCCTCGGCCTGGCGCGCCACCTGCAGGAACTCGGGGCCGCGATGGCTCATCTCGACGATCGATGCACGCGCGTCGCCCCACTCGAGCATGTCCGCCTGCGCCTGGCGCAGCACGGACTCGGGCAGCATGGCCGGACCTGGACTGAAATTGTATGCGCGCGCCATCGTGCTTCACGGACCGGTGGGATGGAGAGGCCTAGTATGCCGCAGCGCAACAGCGATTCCCGCCGTTCGCGCGCAACTTTTCGCGCCTGGCGGCGTCCAAGCCACGCTTCCGGAGGAAACCATTCCATGTCCCTGCGCAGCGTGCTCGCGATCCCCGCTTCCGACGTTACCGATGAAACCGTTTATCACGCACGGCGCCGCCTGCTGGGCGCCTTCGCCGGCGCGTCGCTGCTGCCTCTGGCCGGTTGCGCCGAAGCCGAAGCGCCGCCGTCGACCGCGGTGGTCACGCCCGCGCAGGCGCGCTCGGGTTTCCGCACCGACGAAGCGCAGACGCGCTACGAGGACATCACCAGCTACAACAACTTCTACGAGTTCGGCACCGACAAGTCCGATCCTTCGCGCGCGGAGAAGACCCTGCGCACCTCGCCATGGAATGTCGCGGTATCCGGCGAGTGCGCAAGGCCGGGCAACCCGTCGTTCGAGGACCTGCTCAAGGGCCTCTCTCCCGAGGAACGCATCTACCGCCTGCGCTGCGTCGAGGGCTGGTCAATGGTGATTCCCTGGCTGGGCGTGCCGCTGGCCGCGGTGCTGAAGCGGTTCGAACCGACCTCGAAGGCGAAGTACGTGGCCTTCACCACGCTCGCCGATCCGGTGCAGATGCCGAGCGTGCGCTTCCGCTCCATCGACTGGCCCTATCGCGAAGGCCTGCGCATCGACGAGGCCATGCATCCGCTCGCGTTCCTGGCCACCGGCCTCTACGGCAAGCCGCTGCCGCAGCAGAACGGCGCGCCGCTGCGGCTCGTGGTGCCGTGGAAGTACGGATTCAAGAGCATCAAGTCGATCGTGGAGATCCGCTTCACCGAGCGCATGCCACCCACCGCATGGAACCGCCTGCAGCCTCGCGAGTATGGCTTTTACAGCAACGTCAATCCGGCGGTCGACCATCCGCGCTGGAGCCAGAAGACCGAGCGTCGCATCGCCGGCACCGGCAACCGCCTGTTCGCCGACCGCATCGAGACGCGCATGTTCAACGGCTACGGCGACCACGTGGCTGCGCTGTACGCGGGCATGGACCTGAAGAAGTGGTACTGAATCCGCTGCGGCGCCTCACGGACATGGCCCGCCGCTTCGATACCGGGCCTCGCCCCTGAACCGGTCCGGGGACCGCCGTATGGCCGAGGCTTCCCGTCCGCTGCTGCTGGCCAAGGCCGCGGTGCACGCGCTGGCGCTGGCGCCGCTGGCGCTGCTGGCACTGCGCTTCTGGCAGGTCTGGAGCGAGGTCGACATCGACGCGCTCGGCCCGGATCCGGTGGCCGCGATCGAACACGAACTGGGCCTGTGGGCGCTGCGCCTGCTGCTGCTCACGCTCGCGGTCACGCCGCTGCGCCAGCTCAGCGGACAGACGGTGCTGCTGCGGTTCCGGCGCATGCTGGGCCTGTACGCCTTCGCCTATGCCAGCCTGCACCTGGCGGCCTACCTGGCACTCGACCTGCGCGGCTGGTGGGCGCTGGTGTTCGAGGAGATCGCCAAGCGCCCCTACATCACCGTCGGCTTCGCCGCGTGGCTGTTGCTGGTGCCGCTGGCGATCACCTCCACCCGCGGCTGGATGCGCAGGCTGGGGCGTCGCTGGGGCCAGCTGCATCGCCTGGTGTACGCGATCGCGGCGCTGGCGGTGCTGCACTTCTGGTGGATCGTCAAGTCCGACTACCGCGAACCGCTGCTGTATGCGGCGATCCTCGCGCTACTGCTGGGCTGGCGGATCTGGAAGCGGATGACGCGCAGGATCGCACCCTTAGCGGCAGCGCCGCGACGCTAGGCCCGCATGCCGCTGCCGCGCGCCGGTCGCGAAGGAATCGGCGCCGCCTCAGCCGGAGCCGAACAGCAGCAGCGCCGCCAGCAGCGAGGCCAGGCCCGCCGCGGCCAGCAGCAGCCAGGGCAGCCGCGTGGCCTGGCCCTGCCCGGCCGGCGCCGACACGGGTGGGGCATTGGCATCCGCCGCGGCCTCGTCCGCCGTCCGCGGCCGGCGCCGGGGCGCCTCGACCACGAAGCGGTGGTGGCCGTCGAAGACGATCTGGTCGCCGGGTTCGAGCAGCGCGTCGCGCACCGCTTCGCCGTTCACCAGGCTGCCCTCGGCCGAACCCAGGTCGCGCAGCACCACCTGTTCGCCCGCCAGTTCCAGGCGCGCGTGGCGATCGGCGAACGCGGGATCGTCGATGCGGATGTCCGCGTCCGGATGGCGGCCCACCAGGCGCGGCCGCTCCAGGGTGAAGCAGCGTCCGTGGAAGCGGCCGCCGACCCCGCGCAACACCACGCGCAGGTTGGGCATTTCCTCGGCCGCGCCGTCTCCCGCGACAGGGCCCGGCAGTTGCGCAGGCTGTGCCGACACCAGGCCCAGCTCGACACCGTCGACGTAGATCGCATCGCCGGCGCGCAGCATCGCCATGCGCTGCACCTGGCGGCCGTTCACGTGCACGCCGGGGGCGCCGTCCTCCACGTTCAGCCACACGCCGCGACGGTCCACGCACAGCCGCAGCGGACAGTCGCCACCGCCTTCCACCACTTCGATACGGCCCGGCCCGGTGCGCGCGATGCCGTGCACGCCGACGGACAGCGGACGGTCGTCGCGCGGCTGGCTGGCGATTCGCAATCTGACGGATTCCATGGCGCGGCAATCTAGCACGCGCGTATCGCACCGACGCTTGGCCGCGCTCGCCGTCCCGTCGCAGAATGACCTCCCTCCCCACCAGGCACCGCCCCGCATGTCCGGCATCGATATCCGCCACGCACACTCCTTGCCGATCGACCAGGCCCGCCAGGCGGTCGAGCAGGTGGCGCAGAAACTCTCCGAGCGCTTCGACGTCGCCTGCGACTGGCGGGGCGACACCCTGCATTTCTCGCGCAGCGGCGTGGACGGGCGGATCGCGCTGGAGCCGCGCCAGCTGCACGTCACCGCGACCCTGGGGTTCCTGCTGTCGGCGCTGAAGGGACCGATCGAGGCGGAGATCCGCAGGGTGCTGGCCGAGCGTTTCCAGGACGACGGCTACGCCTGAGCGCGGCGGCACCAACCTCCGCGTCGGGGCGAGTCAGTCGCCGAACCTGAACGGATCCGGGTCGCTGGCGAACAGTCGCTCCGCTACCAGCCGTTCGTCGCGCTCGATCCCGGCCACGAACTGCACGGGATCGTCCAGGGCGCGGAACGCTGCGTGGCCGCGCTCCAGGAAGCCCTGCAGCCGGTTCAGCCCCGCCAGGCGCGCCGGCCCGCGCGCGAACACCAGCAGTTTCGACACGCCACCCGACTGCAGGGCGTCTCCGAGTCCGCGTCCGACCCGGCCGATCAGTTCGATCTGCCGGGCGCGATCGTCGGACCGGCCGGCAAGCCGGTAGGCCTCGCCGTACAGCGGCACGTCGAGCCTGCGTCCGCGCGGTGCGAGCGCATGCAGCGCCTGGGCGGTGTCCAGGTCCAGCGCGTGGGTGAGCGCGCCGAGCTCGATCGCATCGCCCACCGCGGTGAGCAAGCGCTCGGGCAGCAGCCGCTGCATCTTCGGGACGACGCGGGCGATGTCGGCATCGCGGCGGGAGAAATCGCGGTCCCCGTATACCTCGCCGAGGAAGAACGCGGTCGCCGGCGCCCGCTGCGGATCGAGCAGGAAGTGCCGGAAGCTGCGTTCCAGCCGGCCGGCCTGCCATTGCCGCAGCGGGCCGAGCCAGCGCAGCCGGTTGCGCGGTTCGCGCAGCGGATCGTGCAGCCGCTGGTGCTGCGCGAGCAGGTGGTCGAAGCGGTCGCGATGCGCACGCGTCATGCCGCGATCCTCGCCGTCGCCCGGCCGCAGGGCAAGCGCGCTGTCGGCGCACGCGCCGCGACCCGTGCGGGCCGGAGCGAACTGCCGGCAGCCGCCGGAGACGCGCATCTGCGACGGCCGTCGCGCCACGGGCGCGAAACAGCAGGGTGGGGCCCGCCGGGATGCTGCCTGCACAGGCGGTTCCGCTATCCTTTCCAACCCGTTTCGAAGTTCTGGTAGACGATGTCCAACTGGCTGATCGCGATCGGCGTGATGTTGCTGATCGGTGGCGTGGCGACGTTCCATTTCCGGACCGTGCAGCTGCGTCGAGACGAGACGCGGGCGGGCATCGCAGCGCTGTCGGGGGTGTCGTGGCGGACTTTCATCCACATGGTGCTGGACGCGCTGTCGCGGCGCGGCTTCAGCCGCGTGGTGGATGCGGAAAACCCCGCCGGCGACAGCGATTACGTGCTCGAACGCAACGGCGAGCGCTGGCTGCTGTCGTGCAAGCACGGCAGCGCGTTCGTGCTCGGCCGGTTGACGGTCAACGAGCTGTCGCGGGCGATCGAACTCAAGGGCGCCGCCGGCGGCTTCCTGGTCACCCAGGGCCGGATCACCGAGGATGCGCGCCCGGTCGCCTCGCTGCAGCGCATCGAACTGCTCGACGGCCAGGCGCTGTGGCCGCAGCTGCGCGACTTCCTGCCGACCGAACAGCTGGCCGCGATCCGCGCCAGGGCTGCGCAGGCGGCGCGCCAGCGCGTGCTGCTGTCGTGGCTGCTGGCGCTGCTCGCGGGCGTGGCGGTGTGGCTGGTCCTGCCCGCGCCGGCACCTGCACCGGCGGTTCCGCAACGCTCGCAGCCGCAGGCAGTCGTCGCGCCAGCCGCTGCACCGGCACCGGCACCTGCGCCTGCGCCGACCGCAGCAGCACCCGAGCCCGTTGCACCCGCTCCCCCGGCCGAACCATCGACTCCGGCGACCCAGCCGGCGTCGCCACCGGACATCGAACAGCAGCGGGCCGACATCGCCGCCGCGGTCTCCACCCTGCCCGACGTCGACCGCGCGGCCTGGTCCAGCGAATCGACCCTGCAGGTCTTCCTCTCGGCCATCCAGGACGATCCCTTCGGGCGCATCTGCCCGCTGGTGGAGCGTTACGACGAGCTTGCCGCCTCGCGCATCCAGCTCACGCCTCCGCCCGGCAGCAACGCGACCGTGCGCTTCCGCCAGTGCCGCTCCTACTGACGGCGATGGCCGGCTCAGCGCCACGGCACGGCGCCGCCTCCGTGTTGACCACCCCGGACCTGCGTGGTGTCATGGCCGCCGGTTGGATGCGGATGGGCGAGATGGCGAGCGCCAGGCTGACGTTCGAACAGGCGGCCAGGGACGTGCAGCTGTTGCCACAGCGTCCCGACAACGAGACCCTGCTGCGCCTGTACGCGCTCTACAAGCAGGGTTCGGAAGGCGACGTCAGCGGCGAGAAGCCGGGCTTCTTCGATTTCGTCGGCACCGCCAAGCACGAGGCCTGGAGCCGGCTCAAGGGCACGCCGCGCGAACTTGCGCAGCAGCAGTACATCGACCTCGTCGCCAGCCTCAAGGGCTGAGCGTCCACGCCGCCGATGGCCCGCGACACGCGCCAGCGTATCCTCGACTGCGCCCTGGCGATGTTCAACGCGCGCGGCGAACCGACGGTCACCACCAACCATATCGCCGACGAGCTGGAGATCAGCCCGGGCAACCTGTACTACCACTTCCGCAACAAGGACGACATCATCGAGCACCTGTTCACGCGCTACGAGGCGCGCATGGACGAGGTGCTCACACCGCCGGATGGCCGCCTGCCCGGGCTGGAGGACATCTGGATGCAGCTGCACAAGGTGTTCGAGTGCATCTGGGACTACCGCTTCTTCTATCGCGACCTGCTGGAGATCCTCAGCCGCAACCGGCGCCTGCGGATCCGCTTCGCGCGCATCCTCAAGCGCGCCGACGATCGCGCCCACGTGGTGATGCAGGGCCTGTCGCAGGCCGGCGTGGTCCATGCCTCGCCGGCGGAGATGGATGCGGCCGCCACCAATCTGCTGGTGCTGGCCACGTTCTGGCTCAACTACGCGGCGATCCGCGGCGACCGCGACGAACGCGCGGCGATCCGCGAAGGCATCGTGCAGGTCATGATGCTGCTCTCGCCGTTCCTGCGCGACGCCGAGCGCGCGCACCTGAGCGAGCTGATCCGCGCATACAGGCATTGACGGCCGGCGACACGGCCCGGCCGGCGCAAACCGCGCGACGCCGACGCCCGGAACCGGCAATCCGCGGCGTGCCGGGGCCGCCGTTGGCGCCGAGGCTTGCCCCGCCCCCATCCTGCCCCGTAGAATTCGCGTCCCGTTTCACCGTCGCCCCATCCGGGTCCACGACGTCAGGCCCGCCAGTCCAGCGGCGGCCGCGGAACCGGGCGGTTAGCTCAGCGGTAGAGCATCGCCTTCACACGGCGAGGGTCGCAGGTTCGAACCCTGCACCGCCCACCAAGTAAGCCCTTGAGTACGAAGGGAAAAACGACAAGCCGGCCTAGTGCCGGCTTTTTCGTAAGTGCATGGTAAGTGCAGACCTCCGTAAGAATGCCCACCGATGGGCTACCTTGCGGTGCGGTAGGTGGCGCTATGTCGGCCGCCGTGGTCGCGCCTCCGGGTTCCGGCTGACTTCTCAGACCGCTATGGCCGAACCCCCCGGTGCGTGGATTTGGCGTTCCTTTTGCTCCAGCCCGCGGCCCATCATCATTTGGGCCATATGATCAAGGCTCGCGGCTGGTCGCCGCTGTCCCGCTGGCCAATTCAACAAGGGCGCGCCATGTCTAATGAACCTGTAGAGACAGCAGACGACGGAGGAGCAAAGGCGACACCTGCCGCACGTCGGTTTTTTATGTTCGATGAGGTTCGCCCCTCGAAGGTCTGGATCCTCACTAATGACGATCTACAAGATGAGGACGATCTAAGCCATCTTTTGCATCTTATGTACGTGCATCCAGAGTACGACTTCTACATTTTCGTGCGTGAAGGCGTACGTCTCTGTTCCCTAGTTCAGCGATCTCTCGACTCAAATAGAGTTCTTTGCCCGGCATACAAAGGCAACTACTACGCCCATCCCCAAAATGACAGAGACTTTGTCTGCATTCGGCCTGACGAAGTATCTTGGGATTGGGAGCAGGAACTGGTAGACAAGGGCGAAAGGTACATTCGCTACGAGCTAAAGTTAAGCGACATGTCTAAGCGAGACATGCAGATCGAGCAGCACATTAAAGCCCTCAAGGACAAGGATTCCAATCCGCTGGAACTTAAGCCGAACCTCTACGGGGTCGGCGTCGATATCCCTAAACTCTTCACTTGGATTAAGAAGCTGTGCGCAAGAGGGCGCTAGATCATCAACACCAGATCATCCGGCATCGTCACCGGGTCAGCGGTCTTCCCGGCTACGCCCACAGCCATCGCCAGCGCCTGCAGCCCGTCAATGCGCCCGGTTGCCTTTGCCTTGTCGAACTTGCGGGAGCCTGCCGGGTCTTTGGTCATGACGGCATTAGCGGCGCACATGGTCAACACCGGGTGCATCCCGTGACGGATGCGCCCGTTCAATAGTTCGGCCTCCAAGCTATCGACCGCTGGCGACATGCTCGCGAAGCCTTGGCCCCAATCGACCAGCGGCAATTCCACGCCCAACCGGTCGAACTCCTTGCGCAACACGTCGATACGCCAGCGGTCGAATGCGATTGCCTGCAGGTCAACGTCGGCGATGATGTCAATGATTTCTGCCGCTACGTGCGCATAGTCCACGCTGGCGCCCGGCGTTGTGCGCAGGAACCCTTGCTTGCGCCATTCCAGGTAAGGCGCGCGGTCGCGGGCTGCCCGGTCCGCCAAGCCGATTTCAGGCGTCCAGAAGTACGGACGCACGTTGCCAGCGTGGTCATACAGGACGAAAGCGGTAAGGTCCGTCCGCGCCGACAGGTCGAGCCCGCCATAGACTGGACCCACAAACGCCACTGGCTCGCCACCGCACTCCCTCCACACACCCGGCGACACGAACGGGCTATGGACGCTCACACGCTGATTCAACAGCAGGTTACGGAAGCTGTTCTCGACGCTCGGCATCCGCGCGGCTTGCTTTGCTTGCTCCCGCATGTCGTCCATCGACCGGAATAGCCCAAGCGCCGGATTCGCGGCGCGCCACGCATCCTCATCGTCCAAGCTGCAATCATCAGGCGCACTGTAGACGTGCGACACGATGCGCGGATCGTCGCTGCGCGCGGCATCGTCAAGCCACAGGGAGAACAGATCGGCATCGGATGCAGCTTGCGTGCTGATAGCGATCAGCAGTGGTGAAGCGTGCGCGCCCTGCGACGTGGTAATCGCGTCCACAAAGTCACTATGCGGTCCGCGAATCTGCCCAACCTCGTCAAGGATGGCCAGGACGGGTGACAGCCCGTGTGCCGTCTTGCCGTCCGCTGCCAATGCGCGGAACTCAACGTTGCGCGGAAGTCCGATCAAGCGCTTGGATGACGGAATGATGCGGACCAACTCCACAAGGCGCGGCGACAGCTGCACCATCTTGGATGCGAGGTTGAACACCAGCGCCGCTTGATCCCGCGACATGGCGCCCGACACGATCTGTGAGTTCTGCACCGCTTCCGGCCCGACCAGGTGCGCCAGCAGCAGCGCGCCAATCAGCCCGGACTTACCATTCTTGCGTGCGATGGACAGATACGCCCGCCGGGTGCCTGCCGGATTGTCATAAACATCCCGGATGAACTTGCGTTGGAAGTCAGCCAGCTTCAACGGCTGCCCGACGTGTGCACCCTCGGGCACCACACAATAGCGCTCGATAAAGGCGATGATCTTCCCCGCCCGGGTCATTGCAGCAGCCCCGGAATCAGATCATCGTCGGCGGTCATCGTTGTCCGTGCGTGGCGCTCCTGTCGCAACGTGTTCCCCGCATCCCGCGCGCGGCCCTCCGTTGCCTCGGGATGCAGATGCAGAACACGCGACAGCGCCACGGCGCGGCGGCCGGCTTCCTGTAGTAGCTTGTGCGCCGGGTGAGGCTTCCCGCGCACCAAGTCACCTTCGTCAGCCAGGACGGCGCGCAAACGTTCGATATCGGCCAGCATCCGGCACAACTCGACGGCGTTGATCAGATCGAGTTCAAGCCACCGGTCGCGCGGGCGCATGGCGATCACTGTCGGCCAGAACTGGCGCGCATCACCCGGAAGTTGCACCAGTTTCGGCGGGTGCAGTTCGCCCGCAAGTGCGTTCGCGGTTGCTTGGACCGCTGCTGCGCTACTATCTGATCGGATGCTTCGCCTTTTCTTCATCGGGGGTACTCGGATGGTATTCGTACGAGGCTGCTTGTTCGTATCAGTCGCTGCTGTTCTTCTTTCCGCCTGCGCCAAGGATGCAACTTTGACTTGCACCCCAGATTCAAATTTTCGCCGTGTAGGCATGGGGACATTCGAACTCGTTCTCTCAGAAAGAGAGAAGACGGTAACTCTCTTAGAGAAGTCTACGAATGCGACATTCTCTGATGCCGAGATCCGCTTCAGTGACGGCGATGAAACCTTCCTCCTGAACAGAAGAACCGGGGAACTGACCGTCTTCACTCATGAGGCAGCTCAAATGCTCTTTCACTGTGCACTAATGGATAGAAAGTTCTGAATATTGGACATAGCGATAAAAGACGGGAGAAGGGGCGGTCTTATTGGCGTTGACCCGTTCGTGATTTTTCATTCCACGGATGCGATGGATCGACCGGAATACCGTCGACGTTGCAACCCTTGACGACTGCTTTTCGCCCGTTGCGTTCCTGCATCGTCTTGCTGCTGTGACACTCGTGGCACAACGGCTGCAAGTTGTTGCGACGGTTGTCCGATGGATCGCCGCTGATATGGTCAACGTCCGTCGCGACCACGGGCACACCGCGCAGCATGCAGTGACGGCACAACGGTTCATCTTGTAGAACGTCGAGCCGCAGGTAATGCCAACGGCGCGACGTGAGCGGGATCGTGCGACGCGGGTCAGCATCGCGACCGCTCGGACGTGACGGTCGCTTACGATCCGCCATGGGTCACCACGCGCGGCGGAAGATTCTCCAGGCGCCGCACTTCCCCCGCATCCATCCAGCCCGCAGCGATGGCGGACTGATAGAACGCGGCGCGTGCCTCCGGTGCACCACGTAGCAGACCTTCGACCGCATGTTCCGCGTGATAGCGCTTGCGGGCGATGGGGCCGAGTAGCTGGCGCGAGACTTCCGCTTCCCACATGGACAGCCAACGTTGCAGGCTGTAGCGCACGAACTGCGATCCCAACTCGATCACGTTGGTATACGTGCCGTGCGACAAGTCCTGTACCAGCGTCGGCGGCACGCGGAAGATGCGGCACACCTGTTCAACGCTGAACTTCTGGCCGGCGATGAACTGCAGGTCTTCCAGATTCGGCGAAACGCTCTTGAAGTCCAGGCCCCACAACAGCATGGGAACACTGCCGGTGTTCTGTCCGCCCTCGTGGTGCCCACGCCAGATGGCGCGAATCTTGGCAATCTGTTCTTCCGTGAAGTTGCGCTCCGCAGGTGCAGTGATCACGCCCGACGGGAACGCACCACGGCGGAAGGTCGATGCACCGTGCTCGCGCATCGCAAGCGCGACGCCGAGTTCTTCCCGTGCAATCTGGATACGAGACTTGCCAACGACGCTTCCCGCTTCCGTGCGGTCGGCCAAGTGGAAGACTTCATGATCCAGCAGCCGCGACACCTTGCCGTCATCGTCCGTGTGGTCATAGACGTAGCGGCCCGACGCCAATCGGATCACGGTCACGCTGCCCGGCTTCATCGGGTGCAGTGCCGACAGTTCGCCACCGCCGTTGCGATCGATGCGCGCATAGGCGTTCCCGTGGCCGAGAACGCACGCCGTCATCGCCTCGCGGAACGCCAGCCCGGACTGATAGTCGTTAGGCTGCCGCAGGACACCGGCCAGCGGATGGCCGTCCGCGCGTTCCCGTGTACCGTCGTCGTTGCGCTGATAGACGTGCAGCGGCAGGCATGCCGTGGACTCGCTTAGTGCGGTGATGCACCCCCACACGGCGGAGATTGACTCGGCCGCCTTGGCGTCCACGAACTGCCCGGACTGCGACAGGGCGCCACGGTTGACCAGCGCGGACCATGATGGATCGTTGTTGCGACGTTCGCCACGGCGGAAGATGGATAGAAGATTCATCGGCACGTCTCCAACCAGTGGCGCAAGACAGCCAGGCGGTCATCATCGGTCGTCTGTCGTGAGCGCAGGGATACCGTGGTCTTCGCATACGCTGGCCATGCCTGCACGATGCTGACCTCGTGCAACTCGACTTCGTGCAGCGTGCGGACCTCGCCTTCCCAGCTTTCGCGGATGGCACGGAAGCCAAACGACACGCCCCCAAGGTCACCACGTGCCGCCAGGGCGCGCAGGTCGTTGCCCGTCGTGGTGTCGGGCAGCGTCAGCCGGTATTCCAGCCCGTCGGCCGTCTCGCGCAGCTGTAGAGATCCCGTGGACGTGCGCCCCAGCACCTTGGCCGGATCATGGTCCGCCAGCGCCAGCACGTCGCGACCGCTGGACAGCGATGCGGCGAACGCACCGGCGGCGATGACTTCGGAAAAATCGGCGATCCGCGTTTCGCTGCCAAAGGGAGCCGCGAGTCCTACCAACTCGCGGCCCTCCACCTTGGCGCCACGCGCGAACCGTTGTTCGAGCGTGGTATCCATCAGCTACCCCCGTTTGCAGCCACCACGAACGCTTGCGGGTGACGCACGGCAACGTCCACGGTCGAGAACGCGCGCACATAGACGCCACCGCGAGCGAACGCGGGATTCGCCCAAGGGTTGGTCACGATTTCGATCGCGCCCCACTGCCCGACCAGCACTTGCGACCAGTCGCCAAGGATGGCCGTGGACGCAGGCGCAGCGTTCGACGATGCGGACGGCAGGTCGCCGATGGTGGCGGGACCAGCGATGTAGCCACTGCCGGCCGTCGGAGCCTTCAAGACCTTGCGCAGCGCCGTCTGGACCGCAGTCGTGGTGTACCATCCCGTCGGCGTGACGTTGGCGCCCCGCAGCTGCTGTTCCACGTCCAGGACGTCCGACCAGCTGGTCGGAATGGCGGCCGTCTGCACGCCCGGGGTGTACATGACGCCGCGAGGCTGTCCGTCCGTCCCGGTGCCGGCGACGATGGCCGCGTCCACGGCGGCAGCGATGGCATAGGACATGTCGTCGCGGATCAGGTCATGGATCCCCGGCGCGGTCTGCTGGATCGCCTGCCGCGAGATTTCCGCGAGCGACCCGACGTGGTGCGGCGTGAGCGACACACCGGCAAAGGTCATGCCGGATTCGTCGAGCGATTCGCCTTCCGTGATCCACTGCGTGGAGACGCCAGTGCCGTACTTCGGAATGACCACATCGCCACGCAGGCCGGACAGCGTGCGGACGCCAAGCTGACGCACCAGCAGCGACGCACGAAGCGGGCCAATGAACTGGTCCGCGCGGTAGTCCGTGGCCACCAGGTCAGCGGCGGTCGTGGTGGTGTTCGCGTCGCGACGCTCGAACGCCGACAGCGGGACCAGGATGCCGCCATGACTCGGGGCACCGTGGCGACGCTCCAACTCGGCGTGCATTTCGGCCGATGCGCCGGTCAGGCTGCGACCTTCCAGGCCAGCACGAAGCACGTCGATCAGCGATGCGCGCTGTTCCAGTGCGTCGAAGGTGTCGCCACTGTCGTTGATCACGCGGCCCGTGCTGCGGCGGTCGGCATCGTCGAGGAACTGTGCGCGCTGTTCCTGTGCTTCAAGATCGGAAATTTCCGCCTTGATCGCGTCGAAGTCCTTGGACTCATCGGCGGTCAGGTTGCGCTTTTCATTGTCGGCCTTGGCGAGGATCGCGCGGGCCTTCGCGACGGCCGCACTGCGGCGTTCGCGGATTTCGATCAGGTTGGGCATAACAGACTCCGGGTTGTTTGGGGAACGTTCCCGGATAGGGAAAGTATCCACGTTGCAACCCGGTGCAACTGGACCCGCCAGCGTTCCGCAGCGAAATTATCGGGAACGATGGTGCGATCATCGTTGACGGAAAATTGCGCAACTTTTGCGATGCCGCAGACCGGGAGTGCGCACACTCCTCCTATGTCTTTGGTGTCTTAGTGTCTGAATGTCTGCGGACATCCAGACATTCAGACAGCTAGGACAGTAGACGACCCCCACCCCCCGCCCCGTCTGAACCGGGCGGCGAAATGTCCGGTGGCTCTGGCAGCTTCTTTGAAATACCTCCGCCCTGCGCCAACGAATAGAGATCGTGATGATCGCGCTGAATTTCGCGGCGACTTGCCATGCGTGAAAGACGACGCTGCAATGTCGCCAGCTTGATCGGTTCCTCCATCGCACCTTGAATGGCTTTTGTCGATCCAATGCCGCCAAGCGCCACCAGCGCCTGCATGACGGCTTGTGACTCGCTGCTACGCGCTACCTCATCCGCTTTGCCGAGACACGCCCAGAAGCCCGTAGCCGTGCGCGTGATCGCCAACTCGCTGGGGTCTTCAATGTCGCGACCGTTGACGACAAGCGTCGAATGCTCCGCACCACGCGCGCCTTTCTCCAGAACAAGGGCACCGTCTACCGATCCAAGCAACCCTTGGGTTCCGGAGATCTTCTGCATGGAATCGTCGGAACTTTGCTTGCGATTGTGAGTGACAAGCAAGATTGAAACGTCGAACTCACGGCCTAGCGGCTTCAACAGCTGCCCGACTTGGTAATCGTGCTGATATGCTGATTTGCGTCCGGGGTCCTCATCGCGCCATGCGGCGATGGTGTCAATGATGATCAGACGGCAGTCCGGGTTGGCGTGGAGATAGTTGCGGATCTCTTCAACGCCGGCTGCGCCTCGCTCCCATTCAGTGGCGTAGTCGAACAGGCTCATGTCGGCACTGTGTTGCCCACGGTCCAGCTTCACGCCATTGATTCGCTTCTGCATTCGCTTGTCATTGTCTTCAAGCGCCAGGTACAGAGTGCGGCCACGTGCTTCACCCTTGCGGCCATTCCACAGCTGGCAGCCCGTGGCGACCGCGAACGCGAATTGCAGCGACAGGAACGACTTGCCTACTTTCGGATCGCCCGATAGCAACGTGATGCCCGCAGGCAAGATGCCATCGATGATCCACGTCGTGGGCTGAAAGTGACGCTGCATCAGGTCCGCGCCGTTTCGGATTCGTGGACCGTCGTTGAAGGGTTGCCGCCGCACGGGGATCACAGAACGATCAACCTCCGGCACCAGCAGCACCGATGGAGTGTTCCCGCCCTCTGTCAGCTGCCGCTCAATCGTCGCCCGCGACTTGTCAGGCTCGCCCCATGCGGCGACCGCATCCATCATTGCAGCCGTGGTGTCATCGCGCGAAAGGCGACCCGCAGTTACGTATCCCCCGGTACGATGCGCCACAGCTGACAGCAGATTGTTTCGACCGCCCGGCTTGGTGACCCGCAGATCATTCAGCGCACGGGCAAGGTCCATTTCCGCCAGTAGGCACGCGAGCGGGTGTGCATCGGGGATCACGTCGGGCATGGTCACGGTGGCCGGATGCACGCCCGGCACCGGGACCACGGGTTGCCCGGTGAAGCGATGCGACCAGGCGCCTACCAGTGGCGTGTAAACAATCTGCGCAGCAGCATCGCACGCGGGGTCACGTGGGACGCCGAGTTGATCACACAGCATCGCAACGGTCGCCTTAGCCGACAACGCATCAGCTTCGAACGCCAGTTCCACAATGATCCGCAGGCGTGGCGCTGTATCCGTGTGCGACGCCGTTGTGTGCACCAGTGCACCGTATGCCGGCAGCTTGGATAGCAGCGACTGGCACTGCTCGGGCGTGATGCAGTCAAGATCAATCGGAAGCCAGCGGCGCGGCATGGCCGATGCATTGCTGCGGCGACCATCGCGGAACGCGGCAGCGATCCACGCTTCACCCTTCGCCTTGCTGCGATCTTGAAGGATGGCATCGCAGAACGCAGCGAAGTCAGGCGCGCTGCGGTTCTCGGGCTGATTGTCCTTGGTACCGAATCCGCGCGAGTAGATGATTTCAGTCATACGGCACGAACCCTTTTCGGAACGGATCAATCAGGTTCAGTACCTGCGGCATGCACTTCGGCTTCTTCCGGGTCTGCGCCCTACGGTAGTAAGCGAATTCCAAGACCAGCAAGTAAGCGGCAGCGTGCACAAACGGCTGCCCAAAGTGTTCGGGCTTTACCTGTGACTCGATGATGTTGCACGCATCGAATACGGCCGAATGGGTTTGCGCCGGAGTGTCGAAGCGGCACAAATGATGTAGTCGTTCCACTAGCGCCGGGGGCAGCTGCAAGACGAAGCGAGGCGGCAGCAGCGAGGGAATGGTCAGTGGAGTTTGCATGACGGCGTCCCCTGCCCATTGAGTGCCAGCAGATTCCAGAACGCTGTAGCCATCTTGCGTTGGGCGCCCTTATCGGGCCGAGACAGGTACATCATGACCAGGCAATGCGCAGCAGAACGAAGGAAGATGCTCGGCGTCCCATCATCAGGCGTCCATTTCGCATGGTTCGCCGTGACGTGATTGGCGTCGTTGAACACCGCTTGGAGCACAGCGCGACGCTCGTCGGGAAGATCGAATGCACGCATATAACTTTCAAGATCGTCGTCGGTAAGAATCACGCCTCATCCTCCGGATTGAGTAGCGCAAGGGTTGACGCATAGGCCGCCTGTCGAACCGTGCGTGCGATTGGTCCCTTGAGTCCCGTCACCAGCTGCGCGTGCGTGTGCAATGTACGCACCGCGTGCCGCACTTCCTGCCTGCACAACGCAGCAGCGGGGCACGCCTGCCAGATCGACACGACGTTATCCAGGGTGTTATGGATCTTCGATGTCGGGGCATAGCGCTGCACGAACCGCGCGAGTTCCGCAGGGTGCGGTAGCGCGCCCGCCATGTTTGCCCGAAACGAAATGGGTGGCGCCGCTCGCGTCCAAGGCTCCACTAGGAGCGCAGCGCCAGCTATCAGCAGTGCATCCGCGTCATCATCGATAGCCCGCGCGACTAACTCGCTGCACGCAGCAGCGATGCCAGCGGGAAGCCCGTCGCCGATGGCACGCGCGATCAACTCGCGTTCCGTCGCCATGTCAGACCCCCACGCGCGGGCGGTAGACGATGGGAGCGCCCGCGTCGGACTGTTTTTCCATCTTGTCGATCCACGCTTCCACGGCTGACTCACGTGCGAAGCGACGACGCCCGACCAAGTAGGTTTTCAGGTGGCCTAGATCGATAGCCCGATAGATGGACGGGCGGCCCTGCTTCGTGATGCTGGCGATTTCGTCAATCGTCAGCGGCGGATCAATCTTCCTGCTCATGTTGCGCTCCTGTACCGCAGCGGCTGCGGGTTGGAACGCAATATGATTTTCAATTGGCAGCTAGCCCATGCAATCTAATCGCAGATTGGCTTACCTTGACTTCGGATAGAACGTCCTATACAGGCGCTTCGCCGTTTCTTCCGACTTGCATATGCGTTGCGCCACCTCGGCATAGGCGTTCTCTAGCGTTGCACCGGAGTCACGTAGAGCCTTGACCGCTTCGGCGATCTTAAGATCGTCGGACAACGTGGCGAGGCGGTCGCCCTTGTGATTCGGTGTGCCGCGCTTCTGCGGTGTCCTATCCGATGCGATCAGTCGCCACATCTCAGAACGTTCACCCTCCGGAATTGGCACCGGATCAAGTAAGCGCGCAAGTTCTTCCGCGTCGCGCCTCAAACCTGCGGCAAGTAATGTTCGAACTCTCTCGATGCTCATAGGAACTCCATCGCTGCCAGCTTTTCGCGGGCTGTGCCGTGCACCAGATGCCCATAGTGTTTTTCTATCATTGCCAGTGACGTTCCCGCCAGCTTCGCAACGGTCAGCAGGTCCATGCCGCCCGTGATTGCGTCTGTGATCCAGCAATGGCGCAGTGTGTAAAGCACAACATCGGCGGGCAGCTTCGCAGCGGCGGCAGCATCCTTGACCATGCCGGACCAGTCACGCGGGGTCCATGTCTTGCCTGCATTGGTAAATAGGCGATCCCCCGACTTCTTTCCTTCCGCCAAGCGATCAAAAAGCGCTTTGGCGCTCGGCGAAAGCGGGATGGTGCGCGGATGATCTTTTGTCTTGAACGTGACGGCGCCGTGTCGCGCGTCGTAGTCGCTGCGCAGCACTGCCGCCGGGTCACCCGGTCGGCACCCGGTCAGGACGCAACACTCCATCAGATCGCGCAAGTCGTCGCCAGCGTTAGCCAGTAGCGCGCGCCGCTGCTCGCGGTCCAAGTACAGTTCACGGCGCACGGTCGCCGCCTCATACGGCGCAACGTTCTCCCATTCAATGGCACGCTCGGGACGGATGCGCCTACGCTTCACTGCATGATTCAGCGCAGCGACCAGCGTCGTCCGGATGCGGTTAACGCCCGCCTTCGACAGCGGCTTAGGCTCCGGCGGCCTGCCTTTCTTCACCGGCAAGGGCGCAAGGTCGCCCCGCTCCACGCGATCACGCCAGCTTCGTATTTCCTTATCCGACAGCTTCGCCAACGGAAGCGAACCGATGCGGTCGGAATAGATCGTGCGTTCGAAGCGGCGATTGACATCGTTGGCCGTGTTGTCCCGGCCATCGGAGCGCAGCGCGTCCACGTAGTCACGGCAAACATCCGCGACGGTGCCTTTCTCGCGCTTGACGGGTTCCCCGGTTGTGTCAGCTTCCGTCAGCACCGCGCGTGCCGCCATCCGGGCACCGTCCAAGGTCATCGTCGGATAGCGTCCCAACGTGCGGCGCTTGCCACGCCCCCACACCACGATGAAAGAACGAAGGCCGGACGGCTGCACGCGCAGCACCAGGCCAGGCTGTCCCGCGTCGTGAATCTCGATTGGGGCGGCTGCGGGCTTCACGGACTCAACGCTTCGAGTCGTGAGCTTGATCTTCATCTTTGCCTTCGTAAGTGCAATTGCGTAAGTGCACGGTAAGTGCAAATGGCATCATATCGCGACATAACGCCATGTTACGCAAGCCTTATAATTCAAACACTTAGATCGCAAGCGATTGACTAAAAAGCCCCCATCTTATCCTTCACACGGCGAGGGTCGCAGGTTCGAACCCTGCACCGCCCACCAGATTCAAGGTCCAGCACCTTGCACGAAACCCGGCCCCGCGCCGGGTTTTGCGTGTCCGCAGACCGCGTTTCCGCTCAGACCGGCTGTGGCTGCTCCGGCCCGGGTCGGCCGTCGGCAACGTCGCGCCGCTCGTCCGAGACGATGCACCCGTCCACCAGGTTGATGGTGCGGTCGCAGGTTTCCGACAGGCGCGGATCGTGGGTCACCACCAGCACGGCGCAGCCGTACTGTGCGTTGAAGCGGCGCAGCAGGCCGAACACGTCGGCCGCGGTCTTCGTGTCGAGATTGCCGGTAGGCTCGTCCGCCAGCAGCAGAGCCGGCTTCGTTACCAGCGCCCGGGCGATGGCCACGCGCTGCTGCTGGCCGCCGGAGAGCTGGTCCGGCCGTCGGTCGGCGAACTTCTCCAGGCCCACGTCGGCCAGCAGTCCGCGCGCGGTCTCGAGGATTTCCGGGCCTGGCCTGCCGTTGGCCACCATCCACGGCATCAGCACGTTCTCCAGCGCGGTGAACGCGGTGATCAGGTGGTGGAACTGGAAGACGAAGCCGATGTGCCGGCCACGCAGCGCGGTGCGCGCCTCGTCGTCCATGGCGCGGGTCGGTTCGCCGCGCAGGTAGAGTTCGCCGTCGGTGGGCGAATCGAGCAGACCGATCAGGTTGAGCAGGGTGCTCTTGCCCGAGCCCGAGGGACCGACCAGCGCCGCGAAATCGGCGCTGTCCAGGCGCAGGTCGAGGCCATGCAGCACCTCCACCTCGTTGGGCCTGCCGACGTTGTAGGACTTGCGCAGCCCCTCCAGCCGCAGCACCTCGCGCGTCTCAGCCACGGATCGCCTCCACCGGATCCAGGCGCGCCGCACGCGAGGCCGGCGCGTAGGCCGCGCCCATGCCGGCGATGGTGGCCAGCGCCATGGCCGCCGGCACCAGCGCCGGCGGCAGCGGGATGAGGAACAGTTTCGGTCCGAAGCCGTTGAACGCCGCGACCATGCCCAGCCCGGCCAGCGCTCCTATCGCCGAACCGGCCAGCCCCAGCACCGCCCCCTGCACCAGGAACACGCGCCGCATCTGCGCGCGGCGCGTACCCATCGCGCGCAGGATGCCGATCTCGCGGGTGCGCTGGGCCACGCTCACCGCCAGCACGCTGGCGATGCCGAGCGCCACCGAGACCGCCACGAAGACGCTGATCATGCGCGTGGACAGGCTCTGCGAACTGAGCGCGTTCATCAGCTGGGCGTTGCTTTCCATCCAGCTCTCGGCCTGCAGCCCGGTGAGGCCGCGCACGCGCGCGGCCATGCGGTCGGCCGCGAACAGGTCTTCCACGGTCACGTCGATCACGGTCACCCCGCCCGGCAGCGCCAGCAGCGACTGCGCCTGCTTGAGGTCCACGTAGACGTAGCGCGCGTCGAGTTCGCGCACGCCCAGTTCGAAGATGCCTGCCACGTTGACCACCGCGTCGCGTCCGCCGCCGGTGTCCAGGCGCAGCTTGCCGCCCAGGCGCAGGCCGAGGTCCTCGGCGAGCTGGCGCCCGACCACGGCGTTGCCCGAGCCGACCTCGAGCCGGCCTTCGACCATGTTCTCGTCGAGCGGGATCACGCGCAGGTAGCGCGCGAGGTCGACGCCGACCAGGGCCACCGACTCCACCGCCTCGCCGCGACGGCCGAACGCTGGGCCCGAGACCAGCGGCGAGACCGCGGTGATGCCCGACAGCCGGTCGAGCACGCCCTGGACCTCGATCCAGTTGTCGATCGGGCGCAGCGCCTGCGGGCGCGGATCCTCCAGCACCAGTTGCGTTGTCCCGGCGGGCACGGGGGCGATGCGGTTGACCTCGCGCGGCGCCTCCACGCGCAGGTGCGACTGGGTACCGAGCGTGCGGTCGATGATGTTTTCCTGCAGCCCGGCGATCAGCGCGGTGACGAACACGATCACCGCCACGCCCACCGCGATGCCGACCAGGATCAGCAGCGTCTGCGCGCGGCCCTGGCGCAGGAAGCGCATGGCGATGGTGGATTCGATCCACATCGGGTCAGTCGAACTGGACCGGCAGTTCGCCGCTGCGCGCGTCGCCCGCCTCGGGCGCGGCCTGCGCGACGATGCGGACGCGGTCGCCTTCGGCGGGCATGCGCTCCGGATCCAGCGCGCCGGCAGCCAGCACCCGGTCGCCCTCCTCCAGGCCTTCGAGCACTTCGGTCATGGCCAGGCCGCGCAGGCCCAGGCGCACCTCGACGCGCTGCACCCGGCCCTCGCGCACACGCAGCACGCCGGCCCGGCGCGCGCCCGGCCCGGCGTCGAGCAGGGCATCGTTGGGAACCGCGAGCGCGCGTTCGCTGCGGCCGGTCAGGATGGTCGCGGTCACGGTCATGTCCTGGCGGACGAAATCCGCCGCCGGGTCGATGCGCAGGCGCACGTCGATCGTGCCCCGCGCCGGATCCACGCCCGGCGCGATGTGGTGCACGGTGGCGGCGAAGGGCCTGGCCGGGAACGCATCGGCGATGCAGGTCGCGGACTGGCCGGGCTGCAGCCGGTCCAGGTTCTTCTCGTCCAGCGCCAGCAGCACCTCGCCGGGCGCGTCGCCGGCGATCTCCAGCAGCACCTGGCCGGGAGTGACCGTGTCGCCGGGCTCGACCGCGCGGACCAGCACGGTGCCCGAGACGGTCGAGCGGATCACCGCGCGCTCCAGGTCGGCCTCGGCCGCGGCCAGCCGTTCGCGCGCCTGCGCCTCGCGCGCGCCGCCATCGAGCGCGTCGACCGCCAGCCGCGCCCGGTCGGCAGCCGCGCGGGCCGCGACCACGCCCTGCGCCGCCTGTTCCACGCTTTCGCGCGAGACCAGCTGGCGCTCGCCCAACTCGCGCCGCCGGGCCAGGTCGCGCTCGGCCTGCGCAAGGTCCGCCCGTGCCTGGCGCAATCCCGCCTCGGCATCGGGGCGCTCGGTCCCGCGCAGCGCCACCAGCGCGGCGCGCGCCTCGTCGCGGCGCGCCTCCAGGTCGCGCGCGCGCAGCACCACCAGCACGTCGCCGGGCGCCACGCGGTCGCCTTCCATCACCCGCCGCTCCAGCACCAGCCCGGACATCTCCGCTCCCACCTGCACCCGCGACAGCGCCGCCACGCGCCCGGTGGCCACCACGTTCTGCACCAGCGGGCCGCTGGCCACCTCGTAACCGGGCAGTTCCGGGCCGCGCAGCCGCGCCACGCCCCAGCCGGCCAGCAGCGCCGCGGCCAGGGCCGCCCCCGCAACGAACCACCTGCCGCGTCCGGTCGTTGCCGCCATGAGCGCGTTCCCGTGAAAACACCCATCTTCGCCGCAAACCGACGGGAAGGGGCGACCGCGATCCCGAAGCGCGTGGGCAGGCAGCCGCGGCTATGCGCCGGAGTCGCCCTGCCTGCGTCCGCTGGCGCCGCGCGCCGAACGCAATCGATCGAGCTTGTCCTTGAGCTTGAGCTCCATGCCGCGCTCCACGGGGCGGTAGTAGATCCGCTCGCCCATCGCATCGGGGAAGCCGGTCTGGTCCAGGGCCACGCCGCCGTCGCTGTCGTGGTCGTACTGGTAGCCCTTGGCGTAGCCCAGCTCCTTCATCAACCGGGTCGGCGCGTTGCGCAGGTGCATCGGCACGTCCTGCGTGCCGTATTCGGACACGTCGCGCCGGGCGGCCTTGAACGCGACATAGGCCGCGTTGGACTTGGCGGTGCTGGCCAGGTAGATCACCAGCTGCGCGAGCGCGAGTTCGCCCTCGGGACTGCCGAGCCGGTCGTAGGTGTTCCAGGCGTCGATGGCCATTGGCAGGGCGCGCGGGTCGGCCAGGCCGATGTCCTCCACGGCCATGCGGGTCATGCGCCGTGCGAGGTAGATCGGGTCGCAGCCGCCGTCGAGCATGCGCGCCAGCCAGTACAGCGCGGCATCGGGGTTGGAGCTGCGCACCGACTTGTGCAGCGCCGAAATCTGGTCGTAGAACTGTTCGCCGCCCTTGTCGAAGCGGCGGGTGCGATCGGCCAGCACCTGCTCGAGCACCGCGTCGGTGATCGTGCCGCCCTCGCCCGCCAGTTCGGCCGCGATTTCAAGCAGGGTCAGGCCACGGCGCACGTCGCCGTCGGCCGCGACCGCGATCAGGTGCAGCTGTGCGTCCTCGATCCGCAGTCCGCGCCCGCCGAGCCCGCGCTCCGCGTCTTCGAGCGCCTGCTGCAGCGCGAGCCGGATGTCGTCGGCCGACACCGCCTCCATCACGTGCACGCGGCAGCGCGAGAGCAGCGCGGAGTTCAGCTCGAACGAGGGGTTTTCGGTGGTCGCGCCGACAAACACGATGGTGCCGCGCTCTATATGCGGCAGGAACGCGTCCTGCTGCGCCTTGTTGAAGCGGTGCACCTCGTCCACGAACAGCACCGTGCGGCGGCCTTCGGCGAAGCGGTGGCCAGCCTCGGCCAGCACCTGGCGCACCTCCGGCAGGCCCGACAGCACCGCGGACACCGAGCGGAAGTCGGCATCGGCATAGCGTGCCAGCAGCAGCGCCAGCGTGGTCTTGCCGCAGCCGGGCGGGCCCCACAGGACCATCGAGTGCACGGCGCCCGCTTCGATCGACGTGCGCAGCGCCGAATCGGGCGAGACCAGCCGCCGCTGCCCCACCATCTCGTCGAGCGTGCGCGGGCGCATGCGCTCGGCCAGCGGGCGCAGGGCGGCGTTGTCGGCGGTGAGCAGGTCGGGCGCGGGGCCGGCGCCGGGGGAAGCCTTGCGGGGCACGCGAGCGAAGTCCGTGGATCGATGGGGGCGACACGATACCAAGGCGGGCGTGGGGACCGCGCGGCGGGCCTGTTTTCCGCGGCATGCGCCTGTCCCGCCACGGCCACGGCCAGGGTCAGGGTCAAGGTCCTACGGATAGTGCCAGTATCCGGGCAAGTTCCTGGCACCGCCGCGCCGCCGCCCCGGTCCGGCCTCACGCTGTGCGCGGTGATGCTGCGGCTGTGCTGCCCGCCCGGCATTGCAGGACTCGCGTAGGGCAGCGGGCGGGACCGCACGGGCAGCCTTCATCCGCGAGCGGTGCCGCCGAGGGCATCAACCAGGGCTGCCAGCTTGTGCGTCACGGCGCGTGGCGCGGACCTTTGCCCAACCGCGCCGGGCGTCCTGCCGGCGAAAGCGCGTCAGCGCGGCGCGACGCCGAGTTCGTAGTTCACCCGCTGCCAGGCATTGGCGACCTGGTCGTACAGCGCCTCGATACGCACGGGTGTATTGCCGTTGCGGCCAAAATCGGCGACGCCCCGTGCATTGATCCGCAACAGCCGGCGACCGCCCTCGACGGTGCTGATGTCGTCGAGCTGCAGCCGCGCCGAGGTGTCGCCGAACTGCCGGTCGAGTTCGACCGTCACGCGCTCCTCGAGCTGGCGCACGAGCATCGAATCATTGGGCACTTCGCGCTCGCCGGCCGCGACCCCGCCGATCAGGATCCGCGGATAGCCGGCGCTGGCGAAGGTCGTGTCGTACAGCGTGCTGAACCGGAACCCGATCCAGTCGGCATCGTCGCCGAGCCGCATGCGCCCCTGCCCGCTGACGGTGCGGTCACTCAGGCTGGCGATGGCGACATCGAACGATTCGATGGCCACCGCGATCGACGGCGTATTCATCTGTTCGGCCAGGGCGGCCACGACCACCGCGGCCACCGCGTTGTCCAGGGCTTCGTCGCCGCTGGTGGCAAGACGCTGCGGCGCGGGTGCCGCCAGCGGCGCGGGCGGCGACGTGGCGGGAGGCGACTGCGCGAGCGCCGGAAGCGTCGCCAGACAGGCGGCAGCGAGCAGCAGTCGCGCGCGGGAGCGGCATCGGATCATCGGTGGCGGTCGCCCATGCATGCTGTTCCCGTCCCCGTCCTCGACGCCGGTCCGGTCAGCCCTCGCCCACCACGTCCACGCCGGCCGGCGGCGTGTAGGTGAACGTATCGGCGGCAAAGGCGGGATTGCGCTTCCAGCTGCTGAAGCGGATCTGCGTGCGCTGGCCCAGTGCGTCGACGATCTCCATCCGCGCCAGGCCCGAAGCGTCCAGGCCGAGGCGCGCGCTCTGGAACGCGGCATCGTCGGCAGCCTGCTTCGGCTTGAGCAGCAGCCACTGCAGGCCGTCCGATTCGCCGCCGTCCTCGACCAGGAAGTCGCGGTCCAGGCGGCCCGGATCGATCAACGCGGCCAGTGGGCTGTCCTGCTCTGCGCTGCCCTGCGGACGCCGGCTGACCTGTTCCAGGTCCGGGTCGTAGACCCACACGGTACGGCCATCTGCCACGATCAGCTGCGGATAGGGCTTCTCGTACTCCCAGCGGAACAGGCGCGGCGCGGACAGCGCGACACGCCCGCTGGACGACTCGCGCACGCGGCCGTTGTCGTCGAAGACCTGCTGGGCGAACCGGCCATCCAGGCCCTTCAGGCCACGGGTGAAGCTGTCGAGCTGCTCGCGCGCGCCAGCATGTGCGGCGCCCGCCAGCACCACGAGTGCGATGAACAGCCAGCGGTGTGTGCGGATCATGGAAGGCATCCTTCGTGATGGGTGGCGCAAGTCTGCAAAGAGGAAGCTGAACAAGCACTTCGCCCATCCAGTGCAAGGAAACGGGAATCGGGGTGGAAGGCGGACGGGCGCTCCGGGACAACGGCTCCGTCCATTGCGCCGTTGACGGGCGTGGCGCCGGAGGCGTCTTCGCGGACGGGAGCAAGGCGCGCGCCTTTGCCCGTGGTCCCGTGCAATCAGGAAAAGGTGCGTCCCGGTGCCGCCGCGCCCGCGACGACGAACCGGGGAATCGCCGCGCCGCCCTACTTCGGCGGCGGCGGCGCCAGCACGGCACGGTCGCCGTTGTGCTCGGGCGCGGACACCACGCCGGCCGCCTCCATCGCCTCGACCAGTCGTGCGGCGCGGTTGTAGCCGATCTTGAGCCGCCGCTGCACGCCGGAGATCGAGGCACGGCGCGTCTCGGTGACGATCTTCACCGCCTCGTCGTAGAGCGGATCGGATTCGTCGCCGGAGGCGGCGCCGGCTTCCGGCAGTCCGGTTGCGCCGACCGTCGTGCCGTCGTACATGGTCTGCGACTCGTCCAGCACGCCCTCGATGTAGTCGGGGCCGCCGCCGCTCTGCTTGAGGTTCTCGACCACGCGGTGCACTTCCTCGTCGGAGACGAAGGCGCCGTGCACGCGCTCGGGCATGGCGGTGCCCGGCGGCAGGTACAGCATGTCGCCATGGCCCAGCAGGGTCTCGGCGCCGGACTGGTCGAGGATCGTGCGCGAGTCGATCTTGCTCGAGACCTGGAACGCGATGCGGGTGGGGATGTTGGCCTTGATCAGGCCGGTGATCACGTCCACCGACGGACGCTGCGTGGCCAGGATCAGGTGGATGCCCGCCGCGCGCGCCTTCTGCGCCAGCCGCGCGATCAGTTCTTCGACCTTCTTGCCGACGATCATCATCATGTCGGCGAATTCGTCGATGAAGATGACGATGAACGGCAGCGTCTCCAGCGGCTCGGCGACGTCGCTGGACTCGGGATTGGGGCGGAACAGCGGATCGAGCAGCGGTTGCCCGGCCTCCTGCGCGTCGCGGACCTTCTTGTTGAATCCGGCCAGGTTGCGCACCCCGACCGCGCTCATCAGCTTGTAGCGCCGCTCCATCTCGGCCACGCACCAGCGCAGGCCGTTGGCGGCCTCCTTCATGTCGGTGACCACCGGCGCCAGCAGGTGCGGGATGCCCTGGTAGACGCTGAGTTCCAGCATCTTCGGGTCGATCATCAGCATCCGCAGCTCTTTCGCCGACGCCTTGTACAGCAGGCTCAGCACCATGGCGTTCACCGCCACCGACTTGCCCGAACCGGTGGTGCCGGCCACCAGCAGGTGCGGCATGCGCGCAAGGTCGGCCACGGTCGGCCGCCCGGCGATGTCCTTGCCCAGCGCCAGGGTCAGCGGGCTGGCGGACTTGTCGTATTCCTTCGAGCGCAGCAGTTCGCTCAGGTAGATCATCTCGCGATGGGTGTTCGGCGTTTCCAGCCCGATCACCGACTTGCCCGGGATCACGTCGACCACGCGCACCGACTTCACGGAGAGGCCGCGCGCGATGTCCTTGTCCAGCGAGCTGATCTGGCTGACCTTGATACCGGGCGCCGGCTCGATCTCGAAGCGGGTGATCACCGGACCCGGATAGGCGCCCACCACCTGCGCGTCGATGCGGAAATCCTTGAGCTTGAACTCGATCTGCCGCGACAGCGTTTCCAGCGTGTCCTCGTCGTAGCCCTTGGGCTGCGGCTTGGGATCGTCCAGCAGCGCCAGCGGCGGGATGCCGGAGCCATCCGCGACATGGAACAGCGGAATCTGCTGCTCGCGCTTGGCGCGCTCGCTCTTCTCCACCACGGGCGCGGGCGGCGGCTCGATCTTCACCTTCTCGCGCCTGGCGCGCAGTTCGGTGTCGACCTTGCGCGTCTCCTCCCGCTCGACGCGGCGCTCATGGGCCTGGATGCGTTCGGCCGCCTGCTTGCGGCCGCGCCGCAGCAGTTCGGGCAGCCGCAGCACCCAGCCGCCGACGCGGTCGGCCACCGCCAGCCAGGACAGTCCGGTCGCCAGCGTCACCGAGACCAGCAGCAGCGCCAGCAGGAACAGGTTGCCGCCGAGCGCGCCGAAGCCGCGGTCGAGCGAATTGCCGACCAGCCGGCCGAGGATGCCCCCGCCGCCCTGCGGCATGCCTTCGACGTTGCCCAGGCGCAGGTACAGCATCCCGGCCCCGGCAACCACGAAGCCGACGATGCCGACCAGGCGCAGCGCCGGACCGAAATCGACCCGCCCGTCCCCGTCCGAATCCATGCCGAACAGCGCGATCCAGGCGATCGCGCCGAGGATCAGCGGCAGCAGGTAGGCCACGTAACCGGTCAGGCCGAGCAGGATGTCGGCGATGCGCGCGCCGACCGGGCCGCCGGCGTTGTGCAGTTCGCTGGCCACGCCGCCGCCTGAGGCGACGAACCAGCCCGGGTCCTCGGGCGAATGGGTGGCCAGGCACACCAGCAGGTACAGCAGCAGCGGCGCGATGAGGATCATCGCGATGTCGCGCAGCAGGCGCTGGCGGCGAGGATCCGGCGGCGTGGCCTCTTTGGCCGTCGCGCGCTGGCGCTTGCCGCGTTCAGGAATCGCCCGAGCCACCGTCATCCACTGCCTTAGCAAATCGATCCAATGCCTTGATCTTAATTCAAAGGTCCAGCGATTGCAGGGCTGGATGCACCAGCCGCCCGCCCTCGACGTTGAGGCCCCGCCGCAGCGCGGGGTGCTCACGCCAGCCGCCCGAGGCCAACCGGTCCACCCAGGGCAGGATCGCCGCGCAGATGGCCTGCGAGCTGGTCCGCGGCACGGCGCCGGGCATGTTGGTGACGCAGAAGTGGGTGACCCCCTCCTCCACGTAGGTGGGCGCCGCCCAGCTGGTCGGACGCGAGGTCTCGAAGCAGCCGCCCTGGTCGATCGCGATGTCGACGAGCACGCTGCCATCCTCCATCGCCCGGACCTGGTCGCGGCTGAGCACTTGCGGGGCGACCGCGCCGGTCACCAGCACCGCGCCGACGACCAGGTCGGCCGAGGCCACCTCGCGGGCGACCACGTCCTCGTAGGGATGCAGCGTGGTGACGTTCTGGCCGACCCGCATCATCGCCTCGCGCCGGTCCTGGCGCGTTTCGAACACGACCACGTTGGCTCCGCCCGCCGCCGCGGCCGTCACCGCCGCGCCGCCGGCCTGGCCGGCGCCGAACACCACCACCCTGCCGCGCGGGGTCGACGGCAGCCCGCCAAGCAGGACGCCCTTGCCGCCCAGCGGCTGGTGCAGGTGCGTCGTGCCGACCTGGACCGCGATCCTGCCGGCGATCGTCGACATCGGCGCCAGCAGCGGCAGTTCGCCCCCGTCCGTTTCGACGGTCTCGAAGGCGATGCCGGTCAGGCCGATCTGCAGCAGGCGACGGGTCAGCACAGGATCGGGCGCGAGGTGCAGGTAGCAGAACAGCAGGTGGTGCGCGCGCAGCAGCGCGAGGTCGCCTTCGACCGGCTCCTTGACCTTGACGATCAGTTCGCCGCGTTCGTACAGCGCGCCGGCATCGGGCGCGATGCGCGAACCCAGGCGCTCGTAGTCGGCGTCCGCGAAACCCGACAGCACGCCGGCGCCGCGCTCGATCCACACCTCATGCCCGCGCCGCACCAGGTCGCCCGCCGCGGCCGGGACCAGCGCCACGCGACCTTCGAGCGCCTTGGTTTCCTTCGGTACTCCGATGCGCATGCGTCCGCTCCGGTTCCTGATGGCCGTTGCCGGCAAGAAAAGACCCGCATCGCGCGGGCCAGGAGCGGAACTGCGCGCCCGGGAACGGCGCCGCGGATGCTGCGCTTCGCCGGCGGAGCCGCGCGCGCCTTGTGTTGCCGCCGCGCCGCCGCCAAGCTATGGGCCCGTCAAGCCGCGCTCATGAACTGCGAGTATACATGCCACTTTCTTCGCCCCGGCACATCCGCCTGATCATCCTCGGCTCCGGCCCCGCCGGCTGGACTGCCGCCGTCTACGCCGCGCGCGCCAACCTCAAGCCCGTGGTCATCACCGGCCTGCAGATGGGCGGCCAGCTGATGACTACCACCGAGGTCGACAACTGGCCCGGCGATGCGCACGGCCTGCTGGGCCCGGACCTGATGGCGCGCATGCAGGCGCACGCCGAACGCTTCGAGACCGAAGTGGTGTTCGACCAGATCCACACCGCCGACCTGTCGCAGCGGCCGTTCCGCCTGGTCGGCGACAGCGGCGAGTACACCTGCGACGCGCTGATCATCGCCACCGGCGCGACCGCCAAGTACCTCGGGCTCGAATCGGAAGAAGCGTTCAAGGGGCGCGGCGTGTCGGCCTGTGCCACCTGCGACGGCTTTTTCTACAAGGACCAGGACGTGGCCGTGGTCGGCGGCGGCAACACCGCGGTCGAGGAAGCGCTGTACCTGTCCAACATCGCCCGCAAGGTCTACCTGGTGCATCGCCGCGACACGCTGCGCGCCGAGAAAATCATGCAGGACAAGCTGTTCGCCAAGATTGCCGCGGGCAAGATCGAGCCGGTGTGGCACCACACCGTGGACGAGGTGCTGGGCAACGACGCGGGCGTCACAGGCATGCGCCTGAAGTCGGTGCAGGACGGCAGCACCCGCGAGATCGACGTGCACGGCTTCTTCGTCGCGATCGGCCATACGCCCAACACCACGCTGTTCGAAGGCCAGCTGGCGATGAACAACGGCTACCTCGACATCCGCTCGGGCCTGGCCGGCGGTGCCACCGAAACCTCGGTCAAGGGCGTGTTCGCCGCCGGCGACGTCGCCGACCAGGTCTACCGCCAGGCGATCACCTCGGCCGGCTTCGGCTGCATGGCCGCACTCGACGCCGAGCGGTTCCTGGACAAGGGCGGCTGAGCGGCGCGCGACGCCGGATCGTCCAGCCGCCTGGCCTTCGCCCATGGCCCCGACCCTCCCCCAGCTCCGGCTCGCGCTCAGGCGCGTGGTGCGGCGCATGCGTTTCAGGGCCACGGTGTACGCCCTGTTCGGGATGGGCGCGGCCCTGCTGGGTGCCCTGGTCAGGCCGTGGATCCCGGACGGCGTCGCCGGCATCGCCGGCGCCGATTCGGTCGGCAACCTGCTGACCATCCTCGCCTCGTCGATGCTGGCGGTCACCACGTTCTCGCTGTCGATCATGGTGGCGGCCTACGCGTCCGCCTCGAGCGGCGCGACGCCGCGCGCCACCCGACTGCTCATCGCCGACAGTTCCGCGCAGAGCGCGCTGGCGACGTTCATCGGCGCGTTCCTGTTCTCCGTCGTCGGGCTGATCGCACTGAGTACCGGGCTGTACGGCGATGGCGGCCGCGTCGTGCTGTTCGCCGCCACCGTGCTGGTGATCGCGCTGATCACCCTGACCCTGCTGCGCTGGATCGACCAGCTGTCGAGCTTCGGTCGCGTCGGCGCCACCATCCAGCTGGTGGAGGACGCGACCGCCAAGGCCATACGGGCGCACCTGCGTGATCCGTGGCTGGGAGGTGCCCCGGGCGCGCGGGACGTGCAGGCCGGCGCGCAACCGGTCGCGGCAGGTGGCGTGGGCTATGTGGAACACGTGGACGTGGAACGGCTGTCGGTCCTCGCGTCGCAGGCGGGCGGCGTGGTCCACGTGGCGATCCGTCCAGGCGGCCTGGCCTCGCCGGGACGGCCGCTGGCCTGGTATGACGGGCCCGGCTTCGACCGCGCGCTGGCCGACGGGGTCCGCTCCGCTTTCACGCTCGGAACGCAGCGCAGCTTCGAGCAGGATCCCCGGTTCGGATTCGTGGTGCTCGCCGAGATCGGTTCGCGCGCCCTGTCGACTGCGACCAACGACCCGGGGACGGCGATCGATGTGCTGGTGACGGTGACGCGGCTGCTCTGCGGCTGGGCCGGCGCCGGGTCCGCGCCGACGGAACCCCGCCATCCGCGGGTATTCGTGCCGCCGGTGGATGTCCCGGACGTCTTCGAGGACGTCTTTCCGCAGCTGGCGCGCGACGGCGCCGGCTTGCTGGAGATCGGCATCCACCTGCAGAAGACGCTGGCCGCGGTGGCGTCCTGCGGGCACCCCGCGTTCGCGGAAGCCGCCCGCGTACATGCCGGCCACGCACTTGCGCGCGGGCTGGCCGCGATCGACTTCGAGCCCGACCGCGACGCCTTGCTCCGCTCCATCCCCCGTCTTCCCGAAAGCGCATGAGCCCGGTGGCGCGATGGCTGGCACGCCTGTGCGACGTGCCGGCGGAGCAGTGGGATGCACTCCACGGTGGCCACCACCCCTTCATCGCGCACGCCTTCCTGGAAGGACTCGAATCGCGCGGCTGCCTGCGGCAGGAGTGGGGCTGGACCGCGCACCACCTGACCCTGTGGGACGACGGCAGGCTGGTGGCGGCGGCGCCCGCGTACTTGAAGCACAACTCGCACGGCGAGTTCGTCTTCGACCACGCCTGGGCCCATGCCTATGCGCAGCACGGGCGCGACTACTTCCCCAAGCTGCTGTGCGGCGTGCCCTATTCGCCGGTCACCGGTCCGCGACTGCTGGCGCCGGACGCTTCGCTGCGCACCACCCTGGCGCATGCGCTGGCGGCGGAAGCCGCGCGCCTGGGACTGTCGTCGGCGCACGTCAACTTCCATGCCGCCGGGGAGGACGCGGACTTCGGCGACGATTGGCTGGCGCGGACCGACATCCAGTACCACTGGCGCAACGACGCCGGCTGGCTGGATTTCAACGACTACCTGGCGGCGATGGACCACAAGCACCGCAAGAACATCCGCCAGGAACGGGCCCGGGTCGCGCGCGCAGGCATCGGGTTCCGGGTCGTGCACGGCGGCGAAGCCAGCGCGGCGGACCTGGCCGCCATGCACCGCTTCTACCTGCAGACGTTCGCCGAGTACGGCAACTCGCCGGCGCTGACCCTGGAGTTCCTGCAGCACCTGGCCCGGGCCATGCCGGAGCGGCTGGTGCTGTTCCTGGCCACGCACGAAGGCGGGACCGTGGCCGGTGCGCTCTGCCTGCGCGGCGGCGACACGCTCTATGGCCGCTACTGGGGCGCGCTGGCCGCGCTGCCGGGCCTGCACTTCGAGACCTGCTACTACCAGGGCATCGATTACTGCCTGCGCGAGGGCTTGCGGGTGTTCGAACCGGGTGCCCAGGGCGAACACAAGATCGCGCGCGGCTTCCTGCCGGTCGACGTGCGCAGCCGCCACTGGATCGCGGACGGCAGCTTCCGCGAGGCATTGGCGGCCTGGTGCGCGGAGGAACGCGCCGTGGTACGTCGCAACAAGGCCTGGCTGGCGCAGCGCTCCCCGTTCCGGCACCCGTCCGGCCCCGTCGCGAGCGGCTGAGACGCCTGCGGCCGGCTCGCCGCCACGGGGACCATCGATCACGCCGAAGCGACCGTGCCGGCCCCAGGCTCCATCGCGACGCCGCGCGAACCCACCGCATCGAACCCGCGAGCGCGTCCACCGCCCCTACAATCCGGGCGTGACCCTGTCCCTGCCCCGGCTGCCCGACGACCCGGCCGCGCCGTTCCCCGATGCCGCCACCGCGCTGCGCCAGCCGGACGGACTGCTCGCCTACGGCGGCGACCTATCCCCGACCCGCCTGCTCAACGCCTACCGCCACGGCATCTTCCCCTGGTACTCGGACGGGCAGCCGATCCTGTGGTGGTCGCCGGACCCGCGCATGGTGTTCCGCACCGACGCGGTGCACCTGTCCTCGCGCTTCCGGCGCAGCCTGCGGCGCTCGGACTGGGTGGCGCGCGCCGACACCGCGTTCGGGCGCGTCGTCGAACGCTGCGCGCGCATCCCGCGGGAAGGACAGGCCGGCACCTGGATCACCCCGGCGATGGAGGCGGCGTACCTGCGCCTGCACGCGCTCGGCCACGCGCACAGCGTGGAGGTGTTCGCCGACCCAACCGCGGACGCGGCGCTGGTCGGCGGCATCTACGGCGTCGCGGTCGGACGGATGTTCTTCGGCGAGAGCATGTTCAGCGCCGCCTCGGGCGGCTCCACCGCCGCGCTGGCCGCCCTCGCCCACTGGCTCGA
Organism: uncultured Luteimonas sp.; assembly: GCF_947492465.1. Taxonomy (NCBI): domain Bacteria; kingdom Pseudomonadati; phylum Pseudomonadota; class Gammaproteobacteria; order Lysobacterales; family Lysobacteraceae; genus Luteimonas; species uncultured Luteimonas sp. The sequence continues at coordinate 1,037,408 of NZ_CANLNF010000001.1, read as the reverse complement.
CGGGCGCGGCTGGCCGCTGATCGACGCCCAGGTGGAGAACCCGCACCTGCTGTCGCTGGGCGCGGTGCACATGCCGCGCGAGCGGTTCCTTGAAGCCGTCGACGCACTGGCCGGCGCGCCGGACGCGGCCGGGTCCTGGAGCACCGGCTTCGGCATGCTGCCGCTGCGCCGGCTCGGCGGATGAACCCCGACGACGCCCGCTTTGCATGAAATGGGCGCGCGTGGCAGAATGCCCCGCTTATTTTCGCGGCAGTGGCACGCCCGCAACCACCGGCAACAGGACGAATGGCGAAAGACGACGTCATCGAATTCGAAGGCACGATCTCCGAGACCCTCCCGAACACCATGTTCCGGGTGAAGTTGGAGAACGGCCACGAAATCATTGCGCATATCTCCGGACGCATGCGCAAGAACTACATCCGTATCCTGACCGGCGACAAGGTCAAGGTCGAGATGACTCCCTACGACCTGACCAAGGGTCGCATCACCTACCGCATGAAGTAAGCCGGCACTCCGCCGGTCGCGCCGCATCGGCGCCGCCTCCTGCACCGCGCCACGGCGCGAGAACCCGCACCCGGATCGCCCCTGCCATCAGTCGCATGGCGGGACCGGTCCGGCACGCCTATGCTCCGTGCATCCCCAACTGGAGATGCACCATGCAAAGGCCTGCCCTCGTCCGCACCCTCGCCCTGTCGGTCGCGCTCGCGCTCGCCGCGCCCATCGCCCTTGCGCAACAGGAAGCGCCGGTCGCGGCTGCCAGCGCTGCGCAGAGCGAGAGCCAGCGCCTGAATGCGTGGTTCGAGCAGAAATACCAGGAAGAGCTACGCTTCAGCCCCATCACCCTGACCTTCCTCGGCCGCAAGGAACTCTACGACCAGCTCGACGACATGTCCGAGCAGGCCCAGGACGAGCGCCTCGCCTGGCGCAAGGCCACGGTCCAGGAGATGGAAGCGCGTTTCGACCGCGATGCGCTCGACGACGAGGCCAGGCTGTCCTGGGACCTGTGGAAGCTCCAGTACGACAACGCTGCGGCCTCCAACGCCTTCCGCCGCAATGTCTACGTGTTCAACCAGATGCAGGGCGCGCAGTCGTTCCTGCCCACCTTCCTGATCAATTTCCACAAGGTCGCGACGGAGGCGGACTACCTGGCCTACCTCTCCCGGCTGAAGGAGGCGCGCCGCGCCATGGGCCAGATGCTGGAGCTGGCCCGGCGCAACGCCGACGACGGCTACCGCATGCCGCGCTTCGCCTACGACGGCGTGCTCAAGGAAGCGCGCGCGGTGGTCACCGGCGCACCGTTCGACGAGGGCTCCGATTCTGCCCTGTGGGCCGACCTGCAGGCCAAGGCCGACGGCCTGGTGAAGTCCGGCGCCATCGATGGCGGACGCGCCACCGCGCTCAAGGCGCAGGCCCGCGAGGCGCTGCTGGCCAACATCCAGCCGGCCTACCGCGCGCTGATCGCCTGGGCCGAGGAAGACCGCGCCGAGGCCATCGACAACCCGTCCGGCGTAGGCACCACCCAGCCCGACGGCAAGGACTACTACCGCCACCAGCTGCGCATGCACACCACCACCGATCTCGACGCGGAGGCCGTGCACAGGATCGGGCTGGACGAGGTCGCACGGATCCACGGCGAGATGGAAGCGCTGATGGAGCGGGTCGGCTTCGAGGGCGACCTGCAGGCCTTCTTCAGGCACATCTCCACCGATCCAAAGTTCAAGTATCCGGACACGGATGCAGGCCGGCAGGCCTACATCGACGATGCGACGCGCGCCATCGACAACATCAAGAAGGTGCTGCCACAGTACTTCGGGCTGCTGCCCAAGGCCGACCTCGTGGTCAAGCGCGTCGAACCGTTCCGCGAACAGCCCGGCGCCGCGCAGCACTACTTCCCGGGCACCGCCGACGGTTCGCGGCCGGGCATCTACTACGCGCACCTGTCGGACATGAACGCGATGCCCAAGCCCGAACTCGAGGTGATCGCCTACCACGAGGGGCTGCCCGGCCACCACATGCAGATCTCGATCGCGCAGGAGCTCACCGGCGTGCCGGAGTTCCGCACCCAGGCACGCTCCACCGCCTATTCCGAAGGCTGGGGCCTGTACGCCGAATGGCTGGCACGGGAAATGCCGGGGACCTACGCCGACCCCTACTCCGAGTACGGCCGCCTGGCGTCCGAACTGTGGCGTGCAGTGCGGCTGGTGGTCGACACCGGCCTGCACGCCAAGGGCTGGACCGAGCAGCAGGCGGTGGAGTACTTCAGCCGCAACTCCGCCACGCCCGAAGCCGCGATCCGCTCGGAGATCCAGCGCTACATCACCTGGCCCGGCCAGGCGACGGCTTACAAGATCGGCATGATCCGCATCCAGGAGCTGCGCGCGAAGGCCGAATCGGAGCTCGGCGACCGTTTCGACATCCGCGGCTTCCACGACGCGGTGCTCGGCGGCGGCGCGCTGCCGCTGAACCTGCTGGAGCGCCGCGTCGACCAGTGGATCGCCAGCCGCAAGGCCTGAATCCGGAATCGTCCGGCCGGCGCGCCCCGGCCGGACAGGAAGCCAGAAAAAAGGCGGCCAATGGCCGCCTTTTTTCCGTCGCGCGTACTCAGTTCACTCCACGGTGGCCGGGAGCAGCTTCTCCGGCTCGGCGAAGGTCTCGACCACCAGCTCGTCGTCCTTGACGTCGATGCCGACGCGGCCGCCGTTGACGAGCTTGCCGAACAGCAGCTCGTCGGCCAGCGGACGCTTGACCTTGTCCTGGATCACCCGCGCCATCGGCCGTGCGCCCATCTGCGGATCGAAGCCGTGCGCGGCCAGCCAGTCGCGCGCCGCCGGCGTGCTCGTCATCGCCACGTTCTTCTCGTGCAGCTGGGTTTCCAGCTCGATCAGGAACTTGTCGACCACGCGCAGGATGTGGTCCATGCCCAGCGCCTGGAACTGCACGATCGCATCGAGCCGGTTGCGGAACTCCGGGGTGAAGCCCTTGCGGATCACTTCCATCGCGTCGGTGCTGTGGTCCTGGCGGGTGAAGCCGATCGAACGACGCGAGGCCTGCGCCGCGCCGGCGTTGGTGGTCATCACCAGGATCACGTTGCGGAAGTTCGCCTCGCGCCCGTTGGTGTCGGTGAGCACGCCGCGGTCCATCACCTGCAACAGGATGTTGAAGATGTCCGGATGCGCCTTCTCCACTTCGTCGAGCAGCAGCACGCAGTGCGGCGTCTTGACGATCTTCTCGGTCAGCAGGCCGCCCTGGTCGAAGCCGACGTAGCCGGGAGGCGCGCCGATCAGGCGCGACACCGAATGCGGTTCCATGTACTCGGACATGTCGAAGCGCACCAGCTCGATGCCCAGCTGCAGCGCCAGCTGGCGGGTGACCTCGGTCTTGCCCACGCCGGTGGGGCCGGCGAACAGGAAGTTGCCGATCGGCTTGTCCGGGTTGGCCAGGCCGCTGCGCGCAAGCTTGATCGCCGAGGTCAGGGTCTCGATCGCCGGGTCCTGCCCGAAGATCACCATCTTCAGGTTGCGCTCCAGGTGCTCGAGCACGTCCTTGTCGGACGCGCTGACCTGCTTGGTCGGGATGCGCGCCATCTTGGCGACGATGGCCTCCACCTCCTCCACGTCGATCAGCTGCTTGCGCAGGTCCGCCGGCAGCAGCCGCTGGCGTGCCCCGGCCTCGTCGATCACGTCGATCGCCTTGTCCGGCAGCAGCCGGTCGCCGATGTGCTTGACCGACAGGTCGACCGCGGCCTGCAGCGCATCGTCCTCGTAGCGGACGTCGTGGTGTTCCTCGTACTTGGACTTCAGGCCGCGCAGGATCTCGTAGGCCTCGCCCACGGTGGGCTCGACGATGTCGATCTTCTGGAAGCGCCGCGCCAGCGCACGGTCCTTCTCGAAGATGCCGCGGTATTCCTGGAACGTGGTCGAGCCAATGCAGCGCAGCTCGCCGGAGGCCAGCGCCGGCTTGATCAGATTGGACGCGTCCATCGTCCCGCCCGAGGCGGAACCGGCGCCGATGATGGTGTGGATCTCGTCGATGAACAGGATCGCGCCGGGGTGCTTGCGGATCGCCGAGAGCACGGCCTTGAGCCGCTTCTCGAAGTCGCCGCGGTACTTGGTCCCAGCCACCAACGCGCCCAGGTCGAGCGAATAGATCGTCGCGTCGGCCAGCACCTCGGGCACCTCACCGTGCACGATGCGGCGCGCCAGGCCTTCGGCGATCGCGGTCTTGCCGACCCCGGCCTCGCCGACGTACAGCGGGTTGTTCTTGCGACGGCGGCAAAGCACCTGAATGGTGCGCTCCACCTCCTCGGCGCGCCCGACCAGGGGGTCTATCCGGCCCTCGCGGGCCATGGCGTTGAGGTCGGTGGCGTAGTCGGCCAGCGCGTCGCCCTTGGTTTCGCCTTCGGCGCCTTCGGCCCGGGCCGCGGCGTCCTCGCCCGGCTGTTCCGGCGCCTCGCCGCCGCTCTTGGCGATGCCGTGCGACATGTAGTTGACGACGTCCAGGCGCGTGACGTCCTGCTGGTGCAGGAAATACACCGCGTGCGAATCCTTCTCGCCGAAGATCGCCACCAGCACGTTGGCGCCGGTGACCTCCTTCTTGCCCGAGGACTGGACGTGGTAGACGGCCCGCTGCAGCACGCGCTGGAAGCCCAGCGTGGGCTGGGTATCGCGGCCGTCGTCTTCCGGCAGCTTCGACACCGACGTCAGGATGGCCTGCTCCAGGTCGCCGCGCAGGCGCTCGAAGTCCGCGCCGGTGGCCTTGAGCACGGCTTCGGCCGAGGGGTTGTCGAGCAGTGCAAGCAGCAGGTGCTCGACCGTCATGTACTCGTCGCGCGCCTCGCGGGCGCGCTTGTAGCACTGGCCGATGCTGTACTCGAGATCCTTGCTGAACATGGGGAGGGAACCTCCAGGGAACTGCAGCCTGTATGGGGCCGCGTTTCCGGCTTTTCCATGCCCCGGCCTGAGCCCCTTTTAGGCCTTTTCCATGGTGCAGAGCAAGGGGTGCTGGTTGAGCCGGGCATATTCGTTCACCTGCGCCACCTTGGACTCGGCGACTTCCCGGCTGAACACGCCGCAGACCCCCCGCCCCCGGGTGTGGACATGCAGCATCACCTGGGTGGCCTTTTCCAGGTCCATGGCGAAGAACCGCACCAGGACGTCGACCACGAAGTCCATGGGCGTGTAGTCGTCGTTCAGCAACAGCACCGAGTACAGCGGCGGCCGCGCCAGCTCCGGCTTGCCGCTCTCGACGACGGTGCCGTGTTCGTGTTCGGGATGCTTGCGGGTCATCGGCCAATTATACGGACGCGGCGCGACGCGACGGCCCCGGGTGCCCGCCATGGACGCCGCGCTGCCCGGCGCGAGACAATCCCGGCTCCAACCGAGGGGACCCGCAATGAAACACCGCATTCCGCTGATGCTGGCCATCGGGGCGCTGGCCGTCCTGGCCACCCTGCCCGCCTGGGCCGACACGTCGGTGGCCAAGCGCCTGGACGCGCGCGGCGTGACCTACACGGTCGACGAGGACGGCGACTACAAGGTGATCTACAACTACAGCGAGGAAGGCCGCACCCAGCTGGCGTTCGTCTCCGGCGGCACCGAGGACATCGCAGGCTTCCGCATCCGCGAGGTGTTCGCCCCGGCCGCGCGCCTGGAGCAGGACCGCGTCGATGGCCGCCGCGCCCTCGAACTGCTCGGGGACAGCCGCAGCCAGAAGCTCGGCGCCTGGGAGGTCGCCGGCGACGTGCTGTACTTCGTGATCAAGCTGCCCGACAGCGTCGACGGCGCGGGCCTGGAGGCGGCGCTGGACGTCGTGGCCCAGGTCGCCGACGACAAGGAAATCGAGCTCAGTGGCGATCGCGACGAACTCTGAGCCATGAGCTATCGCGAAGGCCGCTTCTGGCAACCGGACGTGACCGTGGCCACGGTCGTGGTCGACGGCGGCCGGCTGCTGTGCGTCGAGGAGCGGGCGGGCGGACGGCTGGTCATCAACCAGCCGGCCGGCCACCTGGAGCCGGACGAAAGCCTGATGGAAGCGGCGCTGCGCGAGACCCGCGAGGAAACCGGCTGGGATGTGCGCCTGACCGCCTTCATCGGCGCCTACCAGTGGAAGGCGCCGGAGACCGGCCGCCACTACCTGCGCTTCGCCTTCGCCGCCGAGCCGCTGCGGCACGATCCGAAGCGGACGCTGGACGAGGGCATCGAACGTGCCCTGTGGCTGGCGCCATCCGAGCTGCGCGCCGAATCGGCCCGCCACCGCAGCCCGCTGGTCTGGCAGGTCGTGGCCGACCACCTGGCCGGACGCCGGCATCCGCTGTCGCTGGTGCAGCACCTGGAATGAGCGGCCCGCAGGTCATCGTCGGCATGTCCGGCGGCGTGGATTCCTCGGTCGCCGCGCTGCTACTGCGCGATGCCGGCACGCCGATCGCCGGGTTGTTCATGCAGAACTGGGCGGATGATGGCAGCGGCGAATGCCGCGCCGAGGACGACCGCCGCGACGCGGTCGCGGTCTGCGGCCGGCTGGGCATCCCGGTCCATTTCCGCGATTTCTCGTCCGAGTACTGGAGCGGCGTGTTCGAGCACTTCATCGCCGAGTACGCCGCCGGGCGTACGCCGAACCCGGACGTGCTGTGCAACCGCGAGATCAAGTTCCGGCATTTCCTCGACGCGGCGCGCGAGCTGGGGGCGGAGAAGATCGCCACCGGCCATTACGCCGGCGTGGCGCGCCGGGGCGGCCAGTGGCGGCTGCTGCGCGCGGCCGATCGCGGCAAGGACCAGACCTATTTCCTGCACCAGCTCGGCCAGGAGCAGCTGGCGGCGACCGTGTTCCCGCTCGGCGGGCTGGCCAAGACCGAGGTGCGGACGATGGCGCGCGAGGCCGGCCTGCCGACCGCGGCCAAGAAGGATTCCACCGGCATCTGCTTCATCGGCGAGCGCGATTTCCGCAGCTTCCTGTCGCAGTACCTGCCCGCGCGCGAGGGCGAGATGCAGACGCCCGACGGGCGCGTGGTCGGCCGCCATCCGGGCGTGTTCTATTTCACCCTCGGCCAGCGCGAAGGCCTGCAGCTGGGCGGGCTGCGCGGTTTCGACGCGGCGCCCTGGTACGTGGTCGGCAAGGATGTCGCGCGCAACGTGCTGGTGGTTGACCAGGGCAGCGACAGCCCCTATCTCAGATCGACGCGGCTGTGGAGCGAGCCGGCGCACTGGATCGGCGGAAGCCCGCCGGCGCGCCGCTTCGACTGCACCGCCCAGACCCGTTACCGGCAACCGGAGGAACCCTGCCAGGTGAGCATCGACGAATCCAGCGGCAACCTCGAGGTGGCCTTCCGCAATCCGCAGCGTGCGGTCACCCCCGGCCAGTCCGTGGTGCTCTACGACGGCGATGCCTGCCTGGGCGGTGCGATCATCGCCGCCACCGACGCGGCGCTCGAGCAGCGCATGCGCGGGGCCGCGGCATGATGGACGATCGCGTCCTCGCCTTGGCTGGACTGGCGCAGGCACTGCGGCAGGTGCGCCGCATCGCCGAAACCGGCCAGGCCGACGCCAGCATCCTTGCGACCTGCCTGGACAGCGTATTCCGCATCGATGCCGACTCGCCCGAGGAGGTCTACGGCGGGGCGCGCAACCTGCGTCCCGGGCTGCTCCTGCTGCGCGACTTCCTGTCCAGCCAGGGCGACGACCCGCAGCTGCCCAAGCTCGGCCTGGCGGTCAGCCAGCTGGAGCGGCGCTTCGTCGCCGACGAGGAGATGGCCGGCCGCGTGCACGAAGGCATCCTCGCCATTCGCCCGCAGGCGCAGGAACTGGGCAGCAGCCATCCGCAGGTGCTGTCGGCGCTGGGCACCCTTTATGCCGACACCGTGAGCCAGCTCCGGCCCAAGGTCATGGTCCAGGGCAATCCGCACTATCTGGGCCAGGCCGGCGTGGTGGCCGAGATCCGCGCCATCCTGCTCGCCGCGCTGCGTTCGGCGGTGCTGTGGCGCCAGGTCGGCGGCAGCGTCTGGGACCTGTTCCTGCGCAAGCGCGCCCTGCAGCAGTCGATCGAGGGCTGGCTGGACTGAGCCGGCCGGGCGCCGTCCGCGGCGCGGGAAAGCCGATGGCCGCGCGACCGAGCCGCGTGCGCGGCAGGATCCCGGTGGCCTCGCGCCAGCCGGTGTCGCGGACTCCGCCATCCGCGCCGCTGGAGGACGCAGGGCAAGGCCGGCGGCACGGATGCGTGCGCATGGCCGGGGCTGGCGGCACTGCCGGTCGCCACGGTGCGCGCCTGGCTTCAGCGAGGATCCGGCTCCACGGCCGCGGCCGTCGCCGGCGCCGACAGCAGCCCGCGGCGCCGGAACCACAGCTCAAGCGGCAGCGTGACCAGCGGCGGAATCGCCGCCAGCACCGCCAGCAGCAGCGCCCACAGCGGCCAGCGCAGCCTGGCGCCCGCCACGAACGCCGTCGCCAGGTACAGCAGGAAGGCCGCGCCATGCAGGCGGCCGAACAGCCAGACGCCGAGGTCGGTCGTGCCGCTGACGTACTTGAGGTACATCCCGGCCAGCAGGCCGGCCCAGGTGAAGGCTTCGATCAGTGCCACGACCGAGAAGAAGCGGCCGGTCGTCGAGACCGGCTGTCGGATGGAGTGCATGCGTGGAACCAGGGACGGGAAGGAAGGATGCCGGCACGGCAACGCGGCATGCGCGGCGCTGGCAGGCAAACGCCCGGACTGGCCGGGCGTTCGCCTCGATGCCGCTGCGTGGATCAGGCGGCCGGGACAGCCTCCGCCGTCTCGCGGTATTCCTCGATCTGGTCGAAGTTCATGTAGCGGTAGATCTCGGCGCCCTGTTCGTTGATCACGCCGATGTCCGCCATGTACTCCTCCCTGGAGGGGATCTTGCCCAGTCGCGAGCAGATCGCCGCCAGTTCCGCCGAGCCGAGGAACACGTTGGAGTTGCGCCCCAGGCGGTTGGGGAAGTTGCGCGTGGAGGTGGAGAACACCGTCGCGCCCTCACGCACCTGCGCCTGGTTGCCCATGCACAGCGAGCAGCCCGGCATCTCCATGCGCGCACCGGCGGTGCCGAAGGTGCCGTACACGCCTTCCTTGGTGAGTTCGGAGGCATCCATCTTGGTGGGCGGTGCGACCCACAGGCGGGTCGGGATATCGCGCTTGCCTTCCAGCAGCTTGGCCGCGGCGCGGAAGTGGCCGATGTTGGTCATGCACGACCCGATGAACACTTCGTCGATCTTCGTGCCGGCCACGTCGGACAGCGTCTTCACATCGTCCGGGTCGTTCGGGCAGGCAAGCAGCGGCTCGTGCACGTCGGCCAGGTCGATCTCGATCACCGCGGCGTATTCGGCATCGGCATCGGGCTCGAGCAGCTGCGGGTTGGCCAGCCACTCTTCCATCTTCGCGATGCGGCGCGCCAGCGAACGGGCGTCCGCATAACCCTCGGCGATCATCCACTTCAGCAGGGTGATGTTGCTGGTGAGGTACTCGATGATCGGCGCCTTGTCGAGCCGCACCGTGCAGCCCGCGGCCGAGCGCTCGGCCGAGGCGTCGGACAGTTCGAAGGCCTGCTCCACCTTCAGGTCCGGCAGGCCCTCGATCTCGAGGATGCGGCCGGAGAAGATGTTCTTCTTGCCCTGCTTGGCGACCGTCAGCAGGCCGGCCTTGATCGCGTAGTACGGGATCGCGTTGACCAGGTCGCGCAGGGTCACGCCCGGCTGCATCTGCCCCTTGAAGCGCACCAGCACCGACTCGGGCATGTCCAGCGGCATCACGCCGGTGGCCGCCGCGAAGGCGACTAGGCCCGAGCCGGCCGGGAACGAAATGCCCACCGGGAAGCGCGTGTGCGAGTCGCCGCCCGTGCCGACCGTGTCGGGCAGCAGCATGCGGTTGAGCCAGCTGTGGATCACGCCGTCGCCGGGGCGCAGCGAGATGCCGCCGCGGGTGGAGATGAACTCCGGCAGGGTGTGGTGGGTCTTGACGTCGACCGGCTTGGGATAGGCGGCCGTGTGGCAGAACGACTGCATCACCAGGTCGGCGGAGAAGCCCAGGCAGGCCAGGTCCTTGAGCTCGTCGCGGGTCATCGGGCCGGTGGTGTCCTGCGAACCCACCGACGTCATCTTCGGCTCGCAGTAGGTGCCCGGGCGCACGCCCTGCCCGTCCGGCAGGCCGCAGGCGCGACCGACCATCTTCTGCGCCAGCGAGTAGCCCTTGCCGCTGTCGGCCGGCTGCTGCGGCAGGCGGAACAGGTCGGTCACCGGCAGGCCCAGGGACTCGCGCGCACGCGCGGTCAGGCCACGGCCGATGATCAGCGGAATGCGGCCGCCGGCGCGCACCTCGTCGAACAGCACCTCGGACTTGACCTGGAATTCGGCGATCACCTCGCCGTTCTTGAGCGCCTTGCCCTCGTAGGGGCGCAGTTCGACCACGTCGCCGTGGTGCATCTGCGAGACGTCGAGTTCGATCGGCAGTGCGCCGGCGTCTTCCATCGTGTTGTAGAAGATCGGCGCGATCTTGCTGCCCAGGCACACGCCGCCGGCGCGCTTGTTGGGGATGTACGGGATGTCGTCGCCGGTCCACCACAGCACCGAGTTGGTGGCCGACTTGCGGCTCGAACCGGTGCCGACCACGTCGCCGACGTAGGCGACCAGGTGGCCCTTGTCCTTGAGCGAGAGGATTTCCTGGATCGGGCCGCGCCTGCCGTCCTCTTCCGGCACGAACGGGGCGTCGGGACGCCTGTTCTTGAGCATCGCCAGCGCATGCATGGGGATGTCCGGCCGCGTGGTGGCGTCGGGTGCCGGCGACAGGTCGTCGGTATTGGTCTCGCCGGGCACCTTGAACACGGTGACGGTCAGCGATGCGGGCACTTCCGGGCTGGAGGTGAACCATTCTGCATCGGCCCAGCTCTGCAGCACGGCGCGGGCGTTGGCGTTGCCGCCGCGCGCCTTCTCTTCCACGTCGTGGAAGGCGTCGAACACGAGCAGGGTCTTCTTCAGGCCTTCCGCGGCGATCGCGCCGACCGCGGCGTCGTCCAGCAGCTGGACCAGCGGCGCGACGTTGTAGCCGCCCAGCATGGTGCCGAGCAACTCGGTGGCGCGCTCGCGGCTGATCAGCGGGGTCGACTCGCTGCCGAAGGCGATGGCGGCCAGGTACGAGGCCTTGACCTTGGCGGCCTCGTCCACACCCGCCGGGACGCGGTGGCTGAGCAGGTCGACGAGGAAGGCTTCCTCGCCGGCAGGCGGATTCTTGAGCAGTTCGATGGCCGCGGCGGTCTGCTGCGCGGACAGCGGCAACGGCGGGATGCCGAGTGCGGCGCGCTCGGCGACGTGGTGGCGGTAGGCTTCCAACATCGGGGTTCTCCAGGAAAAACTGTCACGAAAAAAAATCAGGCCTTGGGCACGACCAGCTTCAGGCCCTTGAAGTAGTCGCGGTGGAATGCGGTGTCGAAGGTGACCAGGGCGTCGCACTGCAGCAGCGCGTGCGCCCCGACCAGGAAATCGGCGATGGCGCGCGGCTCTCCACCGCGCTGCCGGTGACGCCGTTCCATCTCGCCCGCGCGCAGCGAGGACTTGGCCTCGACCGCGCTGAAATGCACGCCCATCTCCTCCAGCGCGGCAAGCGCGTCGGCGCCGTTGCGCAGGCTGGCGCACAGCTGCGCCAGGGCCACGTCGCACAGCACCACGCGTCCGCCGGCCAGGCACTGGCGCAGGCTGGCCTCGACCGCATCCGCGCGCGGACCGTCGGCGAGCAGTTCCACCAGCACCGGCGCGTCGACGGCGATCATCCGTCCTTCCTGGTGCCCTGATCGAGCGCGAACTTGCCGCGCACGCGGGAAATCGCGTCGTCCACGCTCTTGCGCAGGACGATCCGGCTGCCGTCGAGTTCGACCTTGAGCACGCTGCCCTTGGTCAGTCCCAGCGCATCGCGCACGGCCTTGGGCAGGGTGATCTGGCCGCGTTCGGCCACGGTGGCTTCCATCGCGCGTCTCCCATGCATGGAACGGTATGGACGGATTATACATACTTTCGACTCCATACTTGCGCTCCCATACTGTCCGCGACCCCGGCGGTTCTCGCATGCCGGCAACAACGATCCGCGTAGACTCGCCGGCAGACGCCGCAGCCAACAGCCAAAGGAGTCCCACCATGGCCGACACGTTCTCCACGCACGCCACCCTTGAGGTCGGCGGCCAGTCCCTGACCTATGCCAGCCTCCCGAAGCTGGGCGAACGGTTCGATATCGCGCGTCTGCCGTACTCGATGAAGATCCTGCTGGAGAACCTGCTCCGTCAGGAGGACGGCGTGACCGTGCTCCCCAGGCACATCGAGGCGGTCGCCAACTGGGACCCGAAGGCCGAACCCGACATCGAGATCGCCTTCATGCCCGCCCGCGTGGTGCTGCAGGACTTCACCGGCGTGCCCTGCGTGGTCGACCTGGCGGCCATGCGCGATGCGGTGGTCCGGCTCGGCGGCAGGCCCGAGCAGATCAATCCGCTGATCCCGTCCGAACTGGTGATCGACCACTCCGTGCAGGTGGACGTGTTCGGCCGGCCCGACGCGCTCGACCTCAACGGCAAGATCGAGTTCGAGCGCAACAAGGAGCGCTACGGTTTCCTGCGCTGGGGGCAGAAGGCGTTCGACAACTTCAAGGTGGTGCCGCCCAACACAGGCATCGTCCACCAGGTCAACCTGGAGCATCTGGCGCGCGTGGTGATGACCGCCGAGCGCGACGGCAGGACCTGGGCCTATCCGGATACGGTGTTCGGCACCGACAGCCACACCACGATGATCAACGGCATCGGCGTGCTGGGCTGGGGCGTGGGCGGCATCGAGGCCGAGGCGGCGATGCTCGGCCAGCCCTCGTCGATGCTGATCCCGCAGGTGGTGGGTTTCCGCCTGACCGGGCGGCTGCCCGAAGGCGCGACCGCCACCGACCTGGTGCTGACGGTGACCCAGATGCTGCGCAGGCACGGGGTGGTCGGCAAGTTCGTGGAATTCTTCGGCGAAGGACTGCAGCACCTGCCGCTGGCCGACCGCGCCACCATCGGCAACATGTCGCCCGAGTACGGTGCCACCTGCGGCATCTTCCCGGTCGATGCCGAGGCGCTGCGCTACCTGCGCCTGTCGGGCCGCAGCGAAGAGCAGATCGCGCTGGTCGAGGCCTATGCCAGGGCGCAGGGGCTCTGGCACGAGCCGGGCCAGCCGGCGGCGACGTACTCGTCGGTGCTCGAGCTCGACATGGGCGAAGTCAAACCGTCCCTGGCCGGTCCGAAGCGCCCGCAGGACCGCGTGCTGCTGGAGGAGGTGAAGCAGAACTTCCGCGACAACGTCGGCCCGCTGGTGGCCGCGCGCGACGCCGGCCGCGACCCGCAGGTCGGCCGGTTCGAGAAGGAAGGGGGCGACCAGCCGCAGGCAGAACGCCTGGCCGCCAAGCCGGTCTCCACGATCAGCCTCGAGGACGGCGAACACGAGCTGCGCGACGGCTCGGTGGTGATCGCGGCCATCACCTCCTGTACCAACACCTCCAACCCCGCGGTGATGCTCGGTGCCGGCCTGTTGGCGCGCAACGCCGTCGCCAAGGGACTCAAGGCGGCACCCTGGGTGAAGACCTCGCTCGGGCCGGGCTCGCTGGTGGTCACCGATTACCTGCGCAAGGCAGGCGTGCTCGACGATCTGGAGAAGCTGGGTTTCCACGTGGTCGGCTACGGCTGCACCACCTGCATCGGCAACTCCGGCCCGCTGCCCCAGGCGGTGTCCCGCGGCATTGCCGAGAACGACCTGGCCGTGGCCTCGGTGCTCTCGGGCAACCGCAACTTCGAGGGCCGCATCCACGCCGAGGTGAAGATGAACTACCTCGCCTCGCCGCCGCTGGTGGTCGCCTACGCGCTGGCCGGCACGGTCGACATCGACCTGACCCGCGAACCGCTGGGCCACGACCGCGACGGCAATCCGGTGTTCCTGCGCGACATCTGGCCCAGCAACAAGGAAATCGGCGACTTCATCGCCAGGACGGTCGGCCCGGAAATGTTCAAGCAGAACTACGCCGACGTGTTCAAGGGCGACGCCCGCTGGGCCGGGATCGAATCGCCCGATGGCGACCTCTACGCCTGGGACGAGGCCTCCACCTACATCAAGAACCCGCCCTACTTCGACGGCATGACCATGGATGTCGGCGACATCGACGACATCCGCGGTGCGCGGGTCATGGGCATGTTCGGAGACTCGATCACCACCGACCACATTTCCCCGGCCGGTTCGATCAAGAAGGACTCGCCCGCGGGCCTGTTCCTGCAGTCGCGCGGGGTGCAGCCCGCCGACTTCAACAGCTACGGTTCGCGCCGCGGCAACGACGATGTGATGGTGCGCGGCACCTTCGCCAACATCCGCATCAAGAACCTGTTCTTCGGCGGCGAGGAAGGCGGCAACACGCTTTACTTCGGTGCGCCGGGCGAAACGGCCTCGCCGGAGAAGATGTCGATCTACGACGCGGCGATGCAGTACCGCGCCGCGGGCGTGCCCACGGTGGTGTTCGCCGGCAAGGAATACGGCACCGGCTCCTCGCGCGACTGGGCGGCCAAGGGCACCAACCTGCTCGGCATCCGGGCGGTGGTCGCCGAGAGCTTCGAGCGCATTCACCGGGCCAACCTGGTCGGCATGGGCGTGCTGCCGCTGCAGTTCCGCGAAGGCGAGAACGCGCAGACGCACGGGCTGGACGGCACCGAGGTGATCGACATCGTCGGCCTCGAAGACGGACGCGCGAAGTCGGCGACCATCGTGGCCACCCGCGCGGACGGATCGCAGAAGCGCATCGAGGTCGATGTGCTGCTGTTGACGCCGAAGGAGGTGGAGTACTTCCGACACGGCGGCCTGCTCCACTACGTGCTCCGGCAGCTGGCCTCGCGCAAGGGCTGACCCGCGGCATCACGGGTCGGAAGCCCGGCCCTCGCGCATCGCGCGAGGGCGTTCGGCCGCGCTGTGCGGCATGCCGCACCAGCAGCGCGCCCTCACCCGACACGGCGGCCTGCTCCACTACGTGCTCCGGCAGCTCGCGGCGCGGCAATAAGCCCGCGTCGGCACACGAGGCGGAAGCCCAGCCCTCGCGCGCAGCGCGAGGGCGTTCGGACGCGGGGGTGAAATGTCGCGGCGCCGCTCCACCGCCCGATCCCGCGCCGCAGCGCCCTAGAGGGCCGGCTTCCAGCCTGCGCTCACCAGCATCCACTCGCCATCCTCCAGGCGCCAGCCCGATTCGACGTCGTAGACCTGCGCGCTGTCGGGCAGTGCGCGGCCGCTGCCGCCGCGCAGGATGGCCTTGCTCCGGACCGTGGCGTGCGCCGGCGCCATGTCCACGTCGAGGGGGCCGAGCGTCAGGCCGATCTCGCGATGGCGCAGCGCGAAGCCCATCGCCAGCCTGCGCGCGCCGTTGCGGTCCAGGCCGTCATTGCCGATGAAGTCCTCGGCCAGGTGTTGCTGCAACGCAGCAGGGTCGCGCGCCTCGATGGCGGCGGCCAGACTGGCCACCCGCGCGCGCAGCGCAGCCTCGGGGTCGTCGCGCGCGCACGAGGTGGACAGCGCCAGCAGCAATACCATCGCCAGCCACGCACCGATCGCGCGACCCACGCGCAGCCGCGCGCCGGGCGCGCCATGCCAACCACGTTCAATGCTTTCCATGCCCGCTACTGTACGGTCCGCGACGTCCCGGCAGTCGCCCCGCGCTGCGCGTCTGCGCGCCTTGCCAGTCGTCCAAGCCCTATGCTCCAATCCATACTGATCGGTATCGCCCAGAATGCCGGCCCAAACGTCCGTTGAGGGGGAATGCATGACGATCGAACGCCCGTGGCTTGCGCAGTATCCGGCCGGTGTTCCCGCTGAAATCGATGTCGACGAGTTCCAGTCGATCCCTGCGGTCCTGGAGCAGTCCATCCGGCAGTACGGCGACCGTCCCGCGTTCACCAACATGGGCAAGACTTTGACGTATGCCCAGATCGACGAGCTCAGCCGCCAGTTCGCAGGCTACCTGCTCGGCGAGCTGAAGCTCAAGAAGGGCGATCGCGTCGCGATCATGATGCCCAACTGCCTGCAGTACCCGATCGCGACCTTCGGCGTGCTGCGCGCCGGCCTCACCGTGGTCAACGTCAACCCGATGTATACCGCGCGCGAGCTCAAGCACCAGCTGGTGGATTCGGGCACGAGCGTGGTCCTGGTGCTCGACAACTTCGCCAGCACCGTACAGGAAGTGGTGCCGCACACCGACGTGCAGCACGTCATCACCACGGGCCTGGGCGACCTGCTCGGCTTCCCGAAGGGCGCCATCGTCAACTTCGTGCTGCGCAACGTGAAGAAGATGGTGCCCGAGTTCGACATCCCGGGCGCGGTGCGTTTCCGCGACGTGCTGCGGCTGGGGCGCAACCACGAGTTGCCCGCGATCACCATCACCCACGACGACATCGCCTTCCTGCAGTACACCGGCGGCACCACCGGCGTGGCCAAGGGCGCGATGCTCACCCACCGCAACCTGGTGGCGAACATGCAGCAGGCTTCGGCCTGGGTGGGCGGCGAGGTCACGCCCGGCAAGGAAGTGATCGTCACCGCGCTGCCGCTGTACCACATCTTCGCGTTGACGGCGAACGGCCTGGTCTTCATGAAGTTCGGGGCGAAGAACATCCTGATCACGAACCCGCGCGACATGCCCGGGTTCGTCAAGGAACTCAAGCGCGAGCCGTTCACCGCCATCACCGGCGTCAACACGCTTTTCAACGGACTGCTCAATACGCCCGGCTTCGACCAGATCGACTTCTCTGCGCTGCACACCACCCTGGGCGGCGGCATGGCCGTGCAGCGTTCGGTGGCCGAACGCTGGAAGAAGGTCACCGGCGTGACCCTGGTGGAGGCCTACGGCCTGACCGAGACCTCGCCCGCGGCCTGCATCAATCCGATGAACCTGGCCGAGTACAACGGCGCGATCGGCCTGCCGGTCCCGTCCACCGAATGCTGCGTGAAGGACGAGGACGGCAACATGCTGGCCGTCGGCGAGGTCGGCGAACTGTGCGTCCGCGGCCCGCAGGTGATGAAGGGCTACTGGAACCGTCCCGAGGACACCGCCGCGGCGATAGACGCCGATGGCTGGCTGCACACCGGCGACATGGCGAAGATGGACGAACAGGGCTTCTTCTACATCGTCGACCGCAAGAAGGACATGATCCTGGTCTCGGGTTTCAACGTGTATCCCAACGAGATCGAGGACGTCATCGCGATGATGCCCGGCGTGCTCGAAGTGGCCGCGGTCGGCGTGCCCGACGAGCGCTCCGGCGAGTCGGTCAAGGTGGTGATCGTGAAGAAGGATCCGGCCCTCACCGCCGAGCAGGTCAAGGCGCATGCGCGCCAGAACCTCACCGGCTACAAGCAGCCGCGAATCGTGGAGTTCCGCGACGAGTTGCCCAAGACCAACGTGGGCAAGATCCTGCGCCGCGCTTTGCGCGACGAGACCGCCTGACCGCAGGCACGTCCCGGGGCAGAATCTGCCCCTGGACGACAGGTTGTGCCGCGGACGGCAGCGGGTCGCGACGGGCAGGAAGCCGACCCTCGAGGCGGGCCGTGGCCAGACAGGCTCACACGGGCCGCGGACACGGACCTGGGCCGGCGCCTTTCAGCCCGCCGGCCGGACCACGGGGGGCTTTGCCTGGAACAGCTCGCAGATCGCCTCCAGCCGCTCGCGATCCTTGAGCAGGGCGGCGACACAGCCCGGGTCGAACAGCTTGCCGGCCTGGTCGCCGATGTAGCCCAGCGCCTCGTCGATGCTCCAGGCCCGCTTGTACGGCCGCTGCGACACCAGCGCGTCGAACACGTCCGCCACCGCGACGATGCGCGCCTCCAGCGGGATCTCGTCGCCGGCCAGGCCGTCGGGATAGCCGCTGCCGTCGAACCGCTCCTGGTGGCGCAGCGCGATGACCGCGCTCAGCTGGATGAAGCGGTTCTGGCTGCCGGACAGCAGGTCGTGGCCGATGCGCGGATGTTCGCGCATCAGCGCGCCTTCCGCCGCGTCGAGCGGGCCGGGCTTGAGCAGCACCGAATCGGGAATGGCGATCTTGCCGATGTCGTGCAGCGGCGCGGCCAGCTCGATCATCCGCACCTCGTCCTCGAACAGCCCGAGATGCTCGGCGATTAGCGCAGCCACCGCGGCCAGGCGCGCCAGGTTGGCGCTCGTGCCGGAATCCCGGTACTCGATCGCGCGCGCCAGCCGGTTGAGCGTCTCGCGTTCGCGCTCCTCGACTTCATGCATGCTCGACAGCAGCCGCTGCTCCAGCGACAGCGCGCGCTGCTTGATCGACTCGGACTGCTGGCGCAGCTGCAGCAGGTTGCGGCAGCGGGCGCGCAATTCGCGCGGGCGCACCGGCTTGACCAGGAAGTCGATGACGCCGGCGTCGAGCGCCGCCTGGCGGATGGGTTCGTCGCCAACCACGGTCACCAGCACGATCGGAACGTCGCGGTGCAGCAGCGGCTTGCGGAAGCGGCGCGCGAATTCCAGGCCGTCGATCACCGGCATGCGGTAGTCGAGCAGCAGCAGGTCCGGGCGGTTCTCCTCGCACCAGCGCAGCGCGGCCTGCGGGTCGCCGAAGTCGAGCACGTCGAGCTCGGGACTGATGTCCTCGAGGATGTGCCGCAGCATGGTGCGGGCGGAAGTCTGGTCGTCGACGATGACGATGTTCATGGGGACGTCTGGCTCCGTGGGCATGCGCTCCCGCCCTGCTGGACCGGACCGCTGCCCGATGGATGGATTGTTAGCAAGTCCCGTGCCCATGCCGGATCCTTCCGTCCTGTGACTCTGCGTCAGAGTATGTACGCAAACGCAGGGTAACGCAGGTCGGAGCGCCGCCCCCTGCGTCAAGCGCCCTGGCTGCCCGTCTGCGGCCGCATGTAGGGAAACAGCAGCACGTCGCGGATCGAGGACGAGCCGGTCAGCAGCATCACCAGCCGGTCGATGCCCACGCCCAGGCCGCCGGTCGGCGGCAGGCCCACTTCCAGCGCCCGGATGTAGTCGGCGTCGTAGTGCATGGCCTCGTCGTCGCCGCTGTCCTTCGCCTCGACCTGGGCGCGGAAGCGCGCGGCCTGGTCCTCAGGATCGTTCAGTTCGGAGAAGCCGTTGGCGATCTCCTTGCCGCCGATGAACAGCTCGAAGCGGTCGGTGATGCCCGGCTCGCTGTCGGACTCGCGCGCCAGGGGCGAGACCTCGACCGGGTAATGGGTGATGAAGGTCGGCTGCACCAGCCCCGGTTCGACCGTCTTCTCGAAGATCTCCAGCAGCAGCTTGCCCCAGCCGTAGCCAGGCTTGACCGGGATCTTCAGCGCCGCGCAGTGGCGGGCCAGCGCCTCGCGGTCGCGGCAGTCGGCTTGGCTAAGGCCTGGATTGAGTTCGCGTACCGCATCTTCCATCTTCCAGCGGCGGAATGCCGGCCCGAGGTCGATGGCGTGGCCGTCCCATTCGACCGCGGTCGTGCCCAGGGTCTCCTGCGCCACGTCGCGGATCAGGCCCTCGGTGAGGTCCATGATCTCGTCGTAGGCGACATAGGCCTCGTAAAGCTCGAGCATGGTGAACTCGGGATTGTGGCGGGTACTGACGCCCTCGTTGCGGAAGTTGCGGTTGATCTCGTACACGCGCTCGAAGCCGCCCACGACCAGGCGCTTGAGGTAGAGCTCCGGCGCGACGCGCAGGTAGAGGTCCAGGTCGAGGGCGTTGTGGTGCGTGCAGAACGGACGTGCTGTGGCGCCGCCGGCGATGTAATGCATCATCGGCGTCTCCACTTCGAGGAAGCGGCGCGCGTCGAGCCAGCGCCGGATCGCGGCGATGATCCGCGAACGCCTGACGAACACCTCGCGCGCTTCCGGCGTCACCACCAGGTCGACGTAGCGCTGGCGGTAGCGCTGCTCCACGTCGGCCAGGCCGTGCCACTTGTCCGGCAGCGGCCGCAGCGACTTGGTCAGCAGGCGCAGGGTCTCCGCCTTGACCGACAGCTCGCCGGTGCGGGTGCGCATCAGCGTGCCTTCGACCGCGACGATGTCGCCGACGTCCCAGCCCTTGAACGCGTCATAGGTGTCGCCCAGCGTGGCCGACTGCAGGAACAGCTGGATGCGGCCGCTGACATCCTGGATCTGGGCGAATGCGGCCTTGCCCATGACGCGCTTGGCCAGCATGCGGCCCGCCAGCGCCACCCGGCGCCCCTCCGCTTCCAGGGCTTCGCCGGTCCAGGTGTCCGCGTCGGCATAGGCCGCCTGCAGGTCCTGGGCGTCGTCGCGGCGCCGGAAATCGTTCGGGAACGCCACGCCCTGCCCGCGCAGCGTCGCCAGTTTCGCGCGGCGCTCGGCGATCAGTGCGTTTTCGTCGGCGGGCGTGGGCGGGGTCTGGGCGGGGTCGGTCATGTCGGTCTTGGTCGGAATGGAACGGTGATGCAGCGCAGGGCGCACGGCCGGCGCCAGCGGCGCCGGCGGGCGGTCAGACCGCGTCGGTGCGTTTGGAGCCGACTTCCAGGCCGGACTTCAGGCTGGCCTCCACGAACTCGTCGAGATCGCCGTCGAGCACCTTCTGGGTGTCGCTGCGCTCGATGCCGGTGCGCAGGTCCTTGATCCGGCTCTGGTCGAGCACGTAGTTGCGGATCTGGCTGCCCCAGCCGATGTCGGACTTGGTCGCCTCCACCGCGTCGCGCTCGGCGTTGCGCTTCTGGATCTCCAGCTCGTAGAGCTTGGCGGCCAGCATCTTCATCGCGTTGTCGCGGTTCTGGTGCTGGCTGCGACCGGTCTGGCAGGCCACGACAATTCCGGTCGGCACGTGGGTGATGCGCACGGCCGACTCGGTCTTGTTGACGTGCTGGCCGCCGGCGCCGGAGGAGCGGTAGACGTCGGTCTTGAGGTCGGCCGGGTTGATCTCGATGTCGATGTTGTCGTCGACTTCGGGCGACACGAACACCGAGGTGAAGCTGGTATGGCGGCGGTTGTCCGAGTCGAACGGCGACTTGCGCACCAGCCGGTGCACGCCGGTCTCGGTCTTGAGCCAGCCATAGGCGAAATCGCCCTCGACCCGCAGCGTGGCGGACTTGATCCCGGCCACGTCGCCGCCGCTGGCCTCCATCAGCTCGGTCTTCCAGCCGCGCGATTCGCACCAGCGCAGGTACATGCGCAGCAGCATCTCGGCCCAGTCCTGCGCCTCGGTGCCGCCGGCGCCGGCCTGGATGTCGACGAACGCGTTGGCGCTGTCCATCTTGCCGGAGAACATGCGCTGGAATTCCAGCTGCTCGACGCCCTTCTGGTAGCCATCGACGTCGGCCACCACGGCCAGGGCGGTGTCCTCGTCGTCCTCCGACTCGGCCAGCTCCAGCAGCTCGCCGGCCCCGGACAGGCCTTCGCTGAGGTTGCGGATGCCGTTGACCGTCTTGTCGAGCAGCGAGCGCTCGCGTCCCAGCGCCTGGGCGCGATCGGGATCGTTCCAGATGTCGGGATTCTCGAGCTCGCGCTCTACTTCCTCGAGCCGTTCGCGCCGGGCATCGTAGTCAAAGAAACCCCCTCAGCGCATCCAGCCGACCGGACAGGTCGGCGATGCGCTGGCGCACGGGATTGAGTTCGATCATGTGGGGAATACCGCAGGGTAAACAGTCCGCGATTCTAGCAATCCACCCGCCACGCTGCAGGCTGCACAGCCCCGGCGCGACGCCTTCAGGCCTCGGCGAATCGCCCGCGCAGCTCGCCGCGGTGGCGCCGGCTGGCCGGCAGGACGCTGCCGTCCTTCATGTGCGCCCGCGCGTCGCCCGTCTCAAGCGGTTCGATCGAGGCCAGCTGGTCGAGATTGACCGCGTAGCTGCGGTGGATGCGGACGAAGCGAACCGGATCGAGGCGGTCCATGATCCCGGCAAGGGTGCTGCGCAGCGGGTAGTCGTGCCCGCGTACCCGCAGGTTGACGTAGTTGCCCGAGGCCTGCAGCCATTCGATGTCGCCGGCTTCGACCAGGAACTCGCGCCCCAGCTTGCGCACCAGGAAGCGCTCCGGACGCTCGACCGGCTCGACCGCGGGCCCCTCGTCGGGAGGCCCGAGCAGGCTGGCCTCGCCCTGCAGCCGTCGCAGCACCAGGCGGTAGGCTTCCACCATGAGCACGATCCAGACGTAGCTGCGCACGTCCTTGAGGTATTCGTAGAGCAGCTCGCGCGGCCAGGGTCCGAAATCGTAGGCGGCGCCCTGCCAGCGGTAGGCGAGCGTGCGCAGCGCGACCATGCCCACCACGTGCGCCAGCGACACCGCTATGCTCGCGCCCAGGTGCAGCGGCAGGCGACGGTGCCAGTTCTGCCAGTGGGTCGGGAACCGTTCCACGAGCCGGGCGACAAGCGGGATCAGCAGGCACCACATCAGCGCACTGCTGACCTCCCACACCACCGGCTCCCAGGGCTGGGCCGGATTGCCGGCATCGCGTTCGAGCTCGATCCAGGTAGTGATGCTGTTGCCGGCCGCGTTGGCCGCCAGGACCGCGCCCACGAAGCCGACCTCGACCCAGCGTCGCCAGGGGGCGTAACGTTCGTAAGCGGTGGGCGGGCGCGTCATCGGGCTGGATTCTACCTCGCCGCATGCCGTGCCCCGTCCCCCGGTTCCGCGATCCGTCCCCGGGACCCGTCGATCCGTCCCTTCGCGCTTGCCGCACCCCCGCCAGCCGCCCAGCCTCGGCGCCTGTCCTCCCTCCGGTTGCATCCATGACACGCCGCCACGACCTCGACTGGGTCCGCGTCTTCGCCTTCGCCCTGCTCGTGCTCTACCACGTGGGCATGTATTACGTGACCTGGGAATGGCACATCGACAGCCCGCATGCGAGTACCGAGCTCGAACCCTTCATGATGCTGAGCTCGCCGTGGCGCCTGTCGCTGCTGTTCCTCGTCTCCGGCGCGGCCACCGCGTTCCTGCTCGACAAGGTCGGCTCCGTGGCGGCGGCGTCAGGCACCCGCCCCCGCTTCCTCGGTCCGCGCACGTGGCGGCTGCTGCTGCCGCTGGCCTTCGGCATGCTGGTGGTGGTGCCGCCGCAGTCCTACTACGAGGTGGTCGACAAACTGCCCGGCGGCTACCACGACGGCTACCTGGCGTTCTGGGCGCGGTACCTGGCCGCGGACGACAGCTTCTGCCGCGGCGACGACTGCCTCGACGTGCCGACATGGAACCACCTGTGGTTCGTGGCCTACCTGTGGGTCTACACCGTCGTGCTCTGGCTGCTGGTGCGCCTGGCGCCGCGCATGCTCGAGCGCGCGGGCGGGCGCCTGGGTGGACTGCTGGCGTCCGGGCCCGGCCTGCTGCTGTGGCCGGCGCTGCTGCTTGCCCTCGCCCGCCTGCTGCTGGTCGGCCGCTTCGAATCGACCCACGCCCTGGTCGACGACTGGTACAACCATGCGCAGTATTTCACGGTGTTCCTGCTCGGCTTCCTGGTCGCGCGCGAGGGGCGGGTATGGGATGCCTTCGCACGGATGCGCTGGCCGGCGCTGGCGGCGTGGCTGCTGGGCTGGCTGGCGATCGCGGCGTACTTCGAAGTGTTCCGCGAACTGGAGCCGCCGCAGGCGCTGCGCCTGTCGATGCGCGTGGTCTGGGCACTGGACCAGTGGTGCGCGATCGTCGCCGTCCTCGGCTTCGCCCGCCACCTCTCCCCCGGCGACAGCCCCGCGCTGCGCTACCTGTCGCGGGCGATCTTCCCGGTCTACATCCTGCACCAAACGATCATCGTGGTGCTCGCCTGGCAGTTGCGGCCCTATCGGCTGCCGCCGCTGCTGGAGGGACCGCTGCTGGTGGCGCTGACGTTCGGACTGGCGTTCGCCGGGTACGAGCTGATCCGGCGCGCGGCGCTGCTGCGCCCGCTGTTCGGGCTGAAGTACCGGGACGGAACCAGCCCGGCAAAGCTCGCTGTTCCGGGCGCGGCTGCGGCAAAGGACGCCTGACGTTTTGCCCCGCCCTGGCCGGCCGCCGTGCCCCGTGTCGGCGCGGCCGCGTCCGCAAACGGGTCATGCCGGTTCGCGGTGCTCGACGATGAGCTGGATGGCATCTCCGCCGCGCCAGTCGTCAGGAGCCAGGCGATAGGCGAGCCGGGTGCGCGGCACCGGGGCCTCGCCCGACCAGCCGCCGAAATGGATCGCCGCCAGCGGCGCGCGCACGCCCTCGGCGCGCAGCCGCAGCTTGAGATGGCGTTCGCCGACGGTCTTCCAGTCCAGCACTTCGAACACGCCATCGAACAGTGGCTCGGCGAAGCCCTGGCCCCAGGGGCCGCCGTCGCGGAGCGCCTCGGCGTGGAAGCGGTCGAACTCGCCGGGCAGCAGTTCGCCATCGCTGACCAGCTCGGCCTGCAGCAGGGCCGGATCGAGCATGCCGCGCACGGCCTGCGCGAACGCGGCTTCGAAGGCGGCGAAGGACTCGCGTCGCAGGCTCATCCCGGCGGCCATGGCGTGGCCGCCGAAACGTTCGATCAGGCCCGGATGCGCACTGTCCACCGCCGCCAGCACGTCGCGGATGTGCAGGCCGGGGATCGAGCGCGCCGAGCCGCGCAGTTGCCCGCTGCCGGGCTCGGCGGGCGCGAAGGCGATCACCGGGCGGTGCAGGCGCTCCTTCATCTTCGATGCCACCAGGCCGACCACGCCGGCGTGCCAGTCCGGATCGAACAGGCACACGGCCAGGGCGGATCCGCCATCGGTCGGCGCGAGCTTCGCCAGCGCCGCTTCCGCGTCGTCGACCATCAGCTGCTGCACGCCACGGCGTTCGGCATTGATCTGGTGCAGGCGTTCGGCCAGCTCGCGCGCCTGGCGCGGATCGTCGCTGAGCAGGCATTCGATGCCCAGCGACATGTCCTCGAGCCGGCCGGCGGCGTTGAGCCGCGGCGCGACCGCGAAACCGATGTCGGCCGCGGTCAGCGTTTCCGCACGGCGACCGGACACCTCGATCAGCGCCTGCAGCCCGGCGCAGCCTCGCCCGGCGCGCAACCGGCGCAGGCCGGCGGCGGCCAGCGCGCGGTTGCTGGCATCCAGCGGCACCAGGTCGGCCACGGTGCCGACCGCGACCAGGTCGAGCAGCACCGACAGGTCGGGCACCTCGCGTCCGGCGAACGCGCCGTCGTCGCGCAGGCGTCCGCGCAGCGCCAGCAGCACGTAGAAGATCACCCCGACCCCGGCCAGGGCCTTGCAGGCGAACGCGTCGCCGCGCAGGTTGGGATTGACGATGGCGTCGGCCGGCGGCAGCGTCTCGCCGGGCAGGTGGTGGTCGGTCACCAGCACCTGCCAGCCGCGCGCCTTCGCCGCCGCGACGCCCGCGTGGCAGGCGACGCCGTGGTCGACGGTCACCAGCAGCCCGGGGCGCAGCGCGGCCAGTTCATCGACCAGTCCGACCGACAGGCCGTAGCCGTGCAGCATCCGGTTGGGCACCGCGTGGACCACGTCGCGCGCGCCCAGCATGCGCAGGCCACGCACGCCGACCGCACAGGCGGTGGCGCCATCGGCGTCAATACGAACACGATTTGTTCGTGTGTATGTAGATTGGGGCTGGGGACAGGGGTTTGGCATAGGTACCACCCTACCCTGTGTTCATGAACACCTTGAAGTGGACACAGTTCGAGCCCAGTTTGAGGGGCCGGGGGGCACCAGCCCGTGAGGCCTTACACCCTCCACGGAGGAGGGGTGATATCTGACGCCGCGTGGTACAGGGGGTGACGATAGCTGCCAAATAGCCGCCGCAGCCTGTGCCAGTCCCGGCCAAGGAAAAGCCAGCGAAAGTCTTCGTCGAACTGGAACCGTGAGCGGAACGGATAGGTTGGCCCATCGTTGCCTGGGCCTTCCAGTAGATCGAAGCCTTCCAGCGCCAATACGCGGACCGGCGGGGCCTGCTTCTGGTCCCTCCTGCCTTCGAATCCGCAGAGCCGCTGGGTTACCCCATCGAGAAGCTCCGCAGGTGCTGGCCGCAGCTCAATCACTTCAGTGGCCGCTCCCTTGGCCACTGCGGCCTGAGCGATCGCGGCCATTACTGCCTGGGCATGGAGATCATCCGGGCAGGCCAGAAAGCATGGCATGCGAAAACTCGGAAACATGTGGTGCACGAATTCGGAGGCGACCTGATCGACGGTTCGGGCGACTTCGAATGACAACTTCATCTCATTGCACCCGCTTCGGGGCTTGAACGAGCCGTCTACCCAAAGTGAGTATGTAGAATGGTTCGATATCTATCTCCTTGAGCCAGTCCGGCAGTTCGCCGGGCTCAAAGGCCGTCAGATCAACAGTGGTCTGCAGCCTTTGACAGTGAGCCTGTAGCTCAGTGGTGGTCGCTCGGGCGACCCGCTCGGCGTCCTTCGACGAGACGGAAACTGCTATCAAGAGGCCACGCTGCGGATTTTCTGGTGTACCAATCTCAGCCAGATAGGCCGCCTCAACACAACTCAAGCTCGCGTAGAGTGCCACCAACCGATCGATCAACCACGTCGGTCTTTCGCTTGCCAGCCTCGTTACCAGTTGCTGTCCGTCAGTATCAACACGTTCGACGATTGCCACCTTATCGTGATCGATCAAGGCGGCAATCTCTTCGGGGTACAGGACGCAGCTGATCGTATTTGGATTGAGCATGAGTGTTGCGCCTCGCGTCAACTCAAACAGTTGGTGCCCCATCAGAACAACCACGGTAGCCGCGGATTTGGCTGCGGCTTTTGCCTGAACTTCGTCACTGAAGAACGGCAGCACGGTAAGGCCTTCTGGCGTCGTGAACTGGATGAACCGTACGCGACCGCTCGGGTTTTGGCGCGGTACGTGGGCATAGACCGTCGCATCCAGCAGGGCTCGAAAGAATGCAGGCTCGGCTGCTTTGTCAGCCAGAGCCGACTGCATCAAGCGGGCAAGCTCATCCGCAGAAATCACATTGCCAACCGTCTAGCCTAAGTATCTCTTAGTATAGATCAGGACGCGTGTCATTGAAGCAATATCGTCTGGCTTTAACCCGTTCAGCGAAACGCCGACCTTCCGCGGAAACATTCCGGCGAACAAACAGATCACACGCGGTATCAGTTTGGTTCATGCGCTGGAGAAGCCTCAGGAAGTACCGGCCAGTCCAATACCCGCCTCAAATCAAAATGGGTGTTGGCCCCTTGAATCATGAGGTGCGAAGGCAACTGCGCCTCAAGATAGTGATGCGCTCGGCGGACCACCTTGTTGTCGAAACTCATAATCCCAAGAGGCACTGGGAAGCCTCTGCCATCGCCCAGCACCACATGCACGGACACTGCAACGACCCGCTGCGGAATCAACATGATCTCCAACGAAGCTGGCAAAGCACCATTGTCCGGGCGACTCAGGACCTTATCGAACGCTTTGCCTAGATATCGTGGTGGTTTACCGCAGGTAACCGCATACGCTTCACGCAACTTAGGCGGTGTCCCCTCCAGTTGAGATACTGCTTCCCCTCTGATCCCTACGAGGAGTGTTTCAAGAGCTCTCGATGCTCCCCAGGCAGCCTGCGTCGGAATTGACCAGACCAAACTGGCATCACTTCCGGTGCTGCGCGGCCCGGCGAGGCTAAGCGCGGCACTTAGCCGCTTCCGATTATCCGGGAGATACAGTGGGCCGATGATGCCCACGGTTTGTCGATCGGATCGAAACTCGCCAGCTCGTGAAGCCACCTCTTTGAGGTAGCGCTGACCACTGAGGCCGTTTCGCGTGGTGAACTCCTTGAGAAACTCGCTCGCAATATCCAACAGAACTTGCTGTCCGATCGCATCCTCAGATCTGTTTACAACTTTCAAATTGTCCAGGAAGGCAGCAACTCCATGAACGACCGCATCTCGCTTCGCTACTTCGTCAGCAGGACGCCAAGCATCAAAGGTCGGCTGAGGGTCGGATGGCCTCCGAGTACTCGATACCGCCACGACTGGCACGACCGCAGAAAAGCGATCGCCTGGAACTACGTCGTCAACCGAGTACAGCGATCGCTTGGCTGTCTCTGTGACATCCCTGTCTCGTTTTGATGCGATCTCTCCGTAATAACGGCGAAACGACTCCGGAACTTGACGAGACGCATTCGCTGCGAGCTCAGCATCCCTCACAGGAAGTTCGGGGAGTGAGCCTTCAAATCCGCCTAGGAACGCCCATTCAACCGGAGATAGAGATAGAAGATCAAACCCGACTCGCTCCGACCTCTTCTCTACCTCAAATATCTGGGGGCGATCACCACCCTTGAAGAGCTCATGGCCAGCGTCTGTCAACCATAGCCGTCCACCTTCCCTGAAGATGTATGCTGGAGACTCAGCTTCATTGACCACGAAAGCCATTTCGTTCTCATTGAAACCGAAGAACGAAGCCGCATCGCGCTCAGGTATTCCATCGACAGCGAAAAGCAATCTGAGCAGGAACTCCGTCGTAAGCGACACTTCACCCAGAACGGCGACCTTGTGCTTTACATTGAACCGCCTGCTGGGAAGCAACAAGTCGAACATGCCGACCTGAACAGGAACATCCTCGTCCTCGCGCTCAGGGGATGAAGAGCCACCGCCGAGCTTCAGAATCTTTCTGCCTAGACTCATGTCGGCTCCTTCGCTTTCTTGGTTGTCGCCTTGACGCCTCCAGGCTTCTTTGCTTGCGCCGAACTCTCGATCAGCGCGGATGCGTCGATGACAGCCGCTTCACCGCATTCAACCTCAGCGGCAAACGCCTCTACGACCATACCCATGGGTGAGCCGGTCCTCCATCTGGATTTGGCGCCGACAATCACCAATCTATCCATGGCGCGGCTGAGTGCAACATTGATGCGGTTCTTCCGCCCCATAAAGCCAGGCGCAATGGTCTTTACCCCTCCGTCCATCGGCCCATCGGAGTTATTCCGCACCAACGACAGGACAACGATCAAGTTCTCTTTGCCCTGGTAGCTGTCGATGGTATCCACCTTAATTGACCGGCGAAGCGCGTCCGGCAAGTTCTCCGCTTGCAGCCGCTTCCAAACATGATCGCGCTGGTCCGCATAGGCGCAAATGATTCCAATTGGATGGCTCCCATCGGACCGGGTTCTTAGCCATTCAATCAGTGGCTCATGCTGGGACCAGTTTCGCAACAGTGCGACAATCGCATCTGCCTCGACTGGATTGGAAAGACTCTGCCCCCTCGATTGGTTCCTCTTCTGGTGGGCACTTGATCCTGCGGAATCCGTGTTAATCCATGTTAGTGGCCTTGCCAGCTCCAGAGGAAAAATCGCCTCAGATTCAAAAGGCTTGGTCCGACCATGGGCCAGCCCCCGGTCATAGAAGGCACTGGATACAATTCTCCCGATTGGTGGGAGCATTCTGTACTGCGTCTTTAGCGTAGCTCCAGCCGACCTTCCATAGTCAGAGGCAAAGACACGCTCGAAATCGCTGCATTGAATCTCATGCAGTGGCGCACCAAGTTCATCAGCTAACGTCTCGACGACGCCCTCTGGGTGAAGTGGCTCGAGCTGGGCGTGATCGCCTACCAAAACAACCCACTTGCCCGCCTGGATAGGAACCGCAAGTTCGCTTGGGGTACATCTAGCTGCCTCATCAACCACAACGAGGTCAAACGTCGTCTTGGTCAATCCAAGAGTGGCGCGCCCCAAGCCCACGCAAGTACCAGCAACAACTTGCCGTGTTCCGGCCAAGAATGTCTCGAAGCTGCGCTGCCTCGTAGAAACCGAACCAATGATGTCTCTGCCAAGGCCAACTACCATTCGCAGTTGATCGACCTTCTTGCTACTCCCCCCTGAGATGGAACCAAAGTAACGGTCATCTACTACGCCTTCAATGTCCTCAAGGTCGTCTTCCTTAAGAACGACATCAATACCACGGGCACGGAACAACTCTTCGACTGTCCGAAGCAAGGCATTGATCTTCGCCGCGCCTTCATCATTGCGGACAAACTCAGCGACCCTGGCAATAATGGGGCGGACTACGTCCTCGTAATAGACCACCGCTCCGCAAAGGTCTGCCTCGACCCCCAGCGCGTTGGCAGCTATGGCGTATCTCGACCCCGCTGTGGCTAGAAAGCGATCCTTGTATGCGCGCTCCGCTCGCGCAACATGGTGGGGCCGCAAAGCTTCTGACACAGCCCCCTCATTGCCAACACGAATCAATGTCAGCGAGTCTCGATCAGCACCAAACAATCCCAATGCCGCTTCGGCAGCATTATTGACAGCCTCGTGGGACTGACTAGCCAGCAGTACATTTCTTGCAAGGCCGCTTGTTAGTGCGTAGTGAACAAGAGCGCCAATGAATCGCGTCTTCCCGGTTCCTGGTGGGCCCTGCAGCAAGGCAACTGGCCTACACTCGACCACGCTTCTGAAGGCTGAAGTCTGATCATCATTCAAGCCATATCGCGTCGCGATTGCGTCGAGGTCGAGGTCGCGATTGATGCGCCTAGGCGTCATCCGAGACGAAGGGCTGAATGCATCAATCAAGTTTGAAACTGCTGCTGCGCCGCGAAGAATTCTTTGCGTTGCATCCTCACGCCGTTCGCGGCTTGTGTTCTCAAACTTACTTTGAAACCTAAGCCGACTGCCATCCGCAATCAGCGCTCCGCGACTTGAATCAAGCCAACTTGAGATGGCAAGAAAATCGGTCGTCGAGGCCTGCAGGTCCAATGTCCCAATTCTTGTCCACCGCTCGCCAGCCCCCTCGCGCTCGACAAATACTGTGTCGTTGTTGTCAAAATCAATTCCACCGACGACCAGCTGAATTGGAACGACATGCCTTTTGGTGGCAGCTCGGTAGGTACTGTCACCAAGTGCAGTAGCTTCTGTTTTCAACTCTGACTCGATCTCGACAGATCTCCTCCAGAGATTGGATACGTCGACCGTTGGCGCGGCGCGCTCTTCACGCGAAATCAAATCACTGATTCGATCCTGCTCACTCTCGATCGACGCCGTGGCTTCGCCAGACTCCTCACCCACTTCAGTCCTGGAGGAATACCCGGTGTGCGACGGGTCGCTTGAGGAGGCGGTGGGCAGACTTCTGAGCAGGTCCGTTATGGCGCTCATGCCGTGGACAACTCCCTCCACAACGATAGCGCCAGGAAAGGAAGCAAACTCGAAGCGCTTTGCTCTTTGTATCTCGCCCTGCGTCAGTTCCCGGCGTCGGGACCTCTGTACACTCCCGTCAGCTCCGAGTTCAACGCTGAGCTGCTCCGTCATTCCTCTGATGAAATAGGTTGAGTCGCGCTTGGAGACCCAATACATACCCTCGTCCGGAAGCATCGGGCCGACCGCGGAACCGATGATGGAGATCCTGTAGATGGCATCAGATTCAGATTCCTCCTGAGGCTGAGAAGCGCGTTCCAACGCCTCGCGAAGCGGCAGCAAGGTGCCGTTTGGCGGTGAGCTGTGACGGCATTCGTCGATCGCCTTGGCAATCAGTGCTGCTCTAGGAAACTCTGCCCCGTAAGGAGCCAGAACTTCTTCCGCAATCTTCGTAACGGCAAAACGATCGCGCTCAAAAGCCCCTCCTGCCAGAGGCGCGTAGGCACGGGAAAGTCGTTCACCGTCACCAGCTGGCGAGAAGTCCAGCACGTCGATGAAGCTTGGTTGCGGCACCGACCCTTCTCGACGGGTGATTACGATGTTGTCCGGCTTTAGATCTCCATGTGCGACAGATCGTTCGTGAAGAGTCCTCACCAAATCCAACAACTGCACCAAGAACTCAATAGCCTCCTCGGCACGAACGAACGCAGCGGATGAGGTCGCAAGATTCCACTTTGAAAGAGCTTCACCTTCAACATACTCACTAACGAGAACGATCGCATCCTCAGTCCAATGGACACTCTCAATTCTTGGCACGCCGTTGATCGGAGCTTCCGACAGCTCTTGAGCACGTTCCAGGAACGCCAGGATACGCGGCCCCTCTTTTGCAACATCTCCGATGGCCGTTGAAGCCCACAACTTCACCAATCGCTTCGCGCCCCCAACTTCTGAGCGCCACACGATCACTCGGCCGTCGTCTTGGAGAAGTTCAGTCTCTGGGTAGGCCCGAAACACTTCTCGTTGGGACTTAAGAGTGCGGAACCGGTCAAGGCCTTCGCGCGTTCTCTTTCCGTCCGGCACCAATTCGACCGCTGCATTGAACGCTGCCAGCATGGCCGTGGCGTTCGCGAATCGTCGTGCCTGATCGAGATCCAAGCACCGCTCAAACCAGGGGTGCAGCTTTGAGTACGAACCATCAGGATCGACGGCGGGGATCCACTCCGGGGGCTCGCCCGTGGGCGACACACCGAACAAGATCCGATGGACAATGCAACCCAGCAGAAAAACATCCTTGCGCAATGGCTCCGCACGCAATCCAAGAATGTCTTCCGGAGCTGCAGATGTAGAAAGGAACTGGAATCGTGATTCCCCCAAAGTTTCGACAGAAGGCACTGAAGCGGCCATCAAATGCGACAGCTTTACCGTCGTCGGGAGTTCCATCCAGACGCTGTGCGTCCCGATATCCAAGTGAGCGGCTTGCAGATCATGGATTGCCGTCATCTGCGAAAGAACTTGGCGAGCGAGCTCAATGCGTTCCCGGGGCGTAAGGCTGGGCAGTTCCGTGACGCTAAACTCTTCCAGCCGGCGCATTCGACGCCGACGTTCGAAAACCTCCCAATGATTGACACCCCGATCCGGGTCTTCGTCCCTGGGTTTAAAAACTGCCTCACCACAGCGAGGATTTCGATCATCAAGCCAGGCTATTACCGCGCGCTCTCGCCCCGCAATCGACGCCCTGCCCTCCTCCGTTTGAAACTTCGTTTCGGCTGCACTGAAGTCCCAGCGCCGAAGTAGGCCTGTGGAGCTGGAGATTCCCTCTTCCTCAACGTCGAACTCGGCAAAGATTCCATCCTTATGGCGAAAGCTTGGGCTCTCACCACCCGCACTGGCCTTGTAACTACCATAGCGACGGGTGCCAGCCTTGAAAATCCCGCTCGACGTATTGAAGAATCGACGAAAACGAGAGATCCACTCTTGGCTTGTATAGTCCGTGTGCTTCGATGGAGAAACGCTAAGCTGCGCTTCACGTTCCGCGCGATTCCTCAGCATGCGCATGAATGGATCGATGCTGAAGACCCTCGCTGCCTCCGATGGCGCTATTCCAGTTCGATCCGTTACTCGGGTCAGGACAACGACTCCCTCAATCCAAGGTGCGGATAGTCTGTGAGTCAGCCCCGATTCCTTTTTTTCCTGCTCACTAAGGAACTTCTTCAGGAGCGGGGCTAGCTCCCTTACGTTCTCGGCAATTTTTCCAACCGGGGAACGCCCGCAATCTCGGTTCCTATTGAACCAGTGGCCATCCTGTGACTTAACCGGGCCGACCCAATCTTTCAGATCGACGAGCAGCAAACGATCCTCAATGACGAGGATGAGATCAATTTCGCGCGCGCCCTTGCCTGGAAGTGCAAGATCGAGATTCGTGAACGCATGCCAGTGTTCCGGCAGATCCTTGAGCTTCTCTATTCCAGGAATCTCGCGTTGGTGAATTCCCTTTCCGCCGTTAGTGATCTTCATGCCTACAACCGCCCCTTAGATCCAGCCGATTCCGCCAATTCACCGCACAGTGTCGAATCCTGCTCACGTGTAGCGAGTCAAAATCTAGCGTCCTGATGCGGACACGTGTCCTGGCGCTGATCCTTTGCGATAGGTCATGCCAAATACGGAATCCGCAAGCCACTTCCTGAAGCTATCGTTGTCGCTGTACTGCCGGAACAATTCCGTGTCGTCCTTCATCAGTTCGATCAGCACACGGCCTAACGCCTTGTCATGTTCGATACGTGCATTGGCCGCCCCAGAGTTAGCCTGCGCGTTCTGATACGCGGTGTCCGCGGCAACTCGCTGCGGAATGTCCTCGGTAATAAGCTTGCGGACCCGGTCCTCGTCTTGCCAGGAGATGTTGCCGAACTGGTCATTGAAGGTCTTGAGGATGTTGGACAATGACTCGAGGTCAGGCTCGCGCTTGCCGCCGCCGCCGCCATCCGGCACAGGGTCAAGTGAGCCGTCTGCATCGGCAAGCGCAATCTTCATTGCCGCCTGCTTTTCGACGCGATAGCTGTCCATGTCGATGGTTTCCAGGATTCCGCGGGACAGGTCTTCCTCCTTCGGCGCTGGGAGTTTGGAGACGAGCAGGTTGAGCACGATGGATAGCCGCTCCCAGTCCGCTTGCGTGTACGGCAGGATGGCGGAGAGGAAGGCATACGTCCGGACGAACGCCTTGGCCTTGCCCTTGAAATCGACTTGGGCGTCTTCGTCCAGTTCGTTGTAGGTGGCGACGCAGGCGTCGAGGATCGGATCCAGCTTGTCGCGCTGCGCGCCGGCCAGGAACAGGTCCACCAGGCGTTCAACCTGCTCAGGTGAATAGACCTGGTAACCGTCGAGTACGGACTTCAGGTCATGCAGCTTGTTGGGATCTGTCTCCTCAGACAGTAGCGTGGTGCGGTAGTAGGGCTCGAATGAGGCCTTGATGGTGTCGGCGTCGTTCATGAAGTCGAGGACGAATACCTCGCTCTTCTTCGGGTGCGCCCGGTTGAGCCGCGACAGCGTCTGCACGGCCTTGATTCCGGATAGGCCCTTGTCCACGTACATCGTGTGCAGGAGCGGTTCGTCGTAACCGGTCAGGAACTTGTCGGCGACCACCAGCAGGCGGTACGGGTCTTCCGCAATCCGGTCCGCGATCAGGCTGGAGGCAAATCCATTGAGGGAAGCCTCGGTGACCTTCTTCCCGCCGTATTCGTGCTCGCCGGAGAATGCGACGATGGCGCGGATCGGGCTCTTGCGTTCAATCAGGTACTCGCTGATGGCGTGGTAGTACTGGATCGCCCGCTCGATGCCACTGGTGACCACCATCGCCCGCGCCTGCCCGCCGATCTTTTGGCGCGCCAGTACGTCCTGATGGAAGTGGTCGATCATGATCTCCGCCTTGAGACGGATGGCATGGTCGTGGCTCTCGACGTAGCGGCGAAGCTTCTTCTTCGCCCGCGTGGCGTCGAACTTCGGGTCGTCCTCGATCTTCTTGATCAGCTTGTAGTAGCTGTTGACCTGGGTGTAATTCTTGAGCACATCAAGGATGAAACGCTCCTCAGTGGCCTGCTTCATGGTGTAGCTGTGGAAAGGCCGGTGCTTCACGGCCCCATCCGTCTGCGGCATGGGCACGCCGAACAGCTCCAGGGTCCTGTTCTTGGGCGTGGCGGTGAAGGCGAAGTAGCTGGCGTTGGGCAGCAGCTTGCGCGCCTCCATCAACGTGTTGATGCGGT
This sequence comes from uncultured Luteimonas sp., assembly GCF_947492465.1. Lineage (NCBI taxonomy): Bacteria > Pseudomonadati > Pseudomonadota > Gammaproteobacteria > Lysobacterales > Lysobacteraceae > Luteimonas > uncultured Luteimonas sp. Next base: position 1,002,193 of record NZ_CANLNF010000001.1, on the reverse strand, counting down.
CCTCGGTGGACTCGTCCTCATCCTCGTCGTTGCCGGCCAGGGCCCGGTTCATCGCCAGGGCGGTGCGGCCACCCTGCCCCGAGTGCGCCTCGTCGATCAGGATGGCGAAGCGGCGCCCTGCGTGCTCGCTCCCGATCTCGTCCAGCACGTGCGGAAACTTCTGCACGGTGGTGATGATGATCTTCTTGCCGGCGGCGATGAACTGGCGCAGGTCGCCGGAATGCTCGGCATGCCCGACGGTCGCCTTCACCTGGGCGAACTGCTTGATGGTGTCGCGGATCTGCTTGTCCAGGATGCGGCGGTCGGTCACCACGATCACCGAGTCGAACACTGGCTGATCCTTGGCCTCCTGTTGCAACCCAACTAGCTGGTGGGCCAGCCAGGCTATGGAGTTGGACTTGCCGCTGCCGGCCGAATGCTGGATCAGGTAGCGCTGCCCTGCCCCTCGCGCCTGTGCATCGGCCAGCAAGGCCATGACGACATCACGCTGGTGGTAGCGCGGAAAGATCTGGGTGCGCTTGATCCGTCCCGTCTTCTCGTCCTTCTCTTCGACGATCTGCGCATAGTTCTCGACGATGCCCGTCAACCCGCCGCGGGTGAGCACCTGCTTCCACAGATAGTCGGTCTTGAGGCCGTGATCGTTGGGTGGGTTGCCGGCACCGTCGTTCCAGCCCTTGTTGAAAGGCAGGAACCACGACGCCTTGCCTTTGAGCTCGGTACAGAACTGCACCTGCGCATCATCCACCGCGAAGTGCACCAGGCAGCGGCCGAACTGGAACAGCAGCTCGCGCGGATCGCGATCGTTCTTGTACTGCTCCACCGCGTCGGCCACGGTCTGCTTGGTCAGGCTGTTCTTAAGCTCGAAGGTGGCCACCGGCAAGCCGTTGATGAACAGCGCCATGTCCAACGCCAGCTGCGTGGCCTCGCGGCTGTACCGCACCTGCCGGGTGACGCTGAATCGATTGAGCACAAACTGCTCTTCGGCCTTGCGGTTGCCGGGCGTCGGCGAGGCGTGAAAGAGCGTGAGGTGGTGGGCGCCGTGCTGCAGCCCCTTGCGAAGCACATCGACCACGCCGCGCTTGGTGATCTCGCCTTGCAGACGCGCCAAGAACTTGCGCCGAGCCGGACCGTCTTCGGTCAGCTGCACCGCCTCGGCGACGGCCGGTTGCGATGCCGTGAGGAATTCCGTGAGTTGCTTTAGGTCGACCGCGTACTCGCGCTCGTAGTCGCGCCAGTCGCCCAGGATCCAGCCGCCGCTGCCGTACAGGCCCTGCACCGAGGCGACGCCCTTGGCCCGCTCCGTCGTGGCGGTCATCGCCCCGACGATCAGGTCTTCCAGTCCACGCTCGGTGGTATCCGTTGCCATCAATCCCCCTATCTCGCCCTGCCTATGCAGCCTGATCCTCGATATCGACTTCTTCCAGTGACTCTACTTCTGCATCTTCGTCCGTATCGAACTCGCCATCGTCTTGTTCGATCATCTGCGGGAGACTTGCGGCAGCATCACGCACGTCAAGCTTGCCAGTGACAACATCAGCGGTCAGCTTGATACGGAACTCCCTAAGTAGAGAAATCTCTCGACTAAACCTCTCGATAGCTGCATCCACTTCCATTGCCATCGTCTCAATCGAGTCCACAATCAGCTGCTGCACTTCTACTGGTGGGAGCGCGATTCCTCTACAGCCGATTCTGTCTACATTGAGATTGCCCTGAGTGTTCACTGGCGCTTCTCTAAGTAGTTCCTGCTTCATCGCAGTGAACACGTAGTAGAGATAGTCACGATGCACCGAGTCACGGGGAACGAAACCAACAACGCTATCTGGAAAGCACGCCTCAAAATCAAGAATCGCAACTTCACCAATGTTTGCGGCAATCGTCATGACAAGCGTTCCCTTTGGAAACATCTTGCTTACTTCGAGTCCGCGCTCATTCAAGGTTTGACGATACGCCGTGATTGTCTTCCCCGATCTAGCGACCTCACCGGTCTGAATAAATGGGTAAGGGCCGTCGTACAGCGATGGATCGTTTCTTGGCCGGTGTGTGAACTTTCCCCGCAAGATCTGCGTCACTTGCTTGATTCGATAAATGTCCCAATGCTCAGGCACATCTCCCAGCCACTCAACCCCAGACGGTTTGAGGCGCACATCGGGATCAAGGCCACGGGTCACGGCGCGGTGGATGATGGCCCGCTTCTGTTCCTCCAGCAGCCGGATCAGCTTCTGCTTAGCTACGATGGCGCGACGGATTCGGCGGTCGGCATGGTCGAGGTACCGCACGATAGCGGCTTGCTCGTCCATCGGTGGAATCGGAAGTGGCGCGTTTAGAAAGGACTCGTCAGTCAACTGCAGACGGGAAATCCAGATACCTTTCGACCGAACTTGTAACTCCCACTGAAAAGCCTGTGATCGCACGAGCAAGTTCAGATAGGACGAATCCAGATCAGCCGAGGCAAGCGGTCTATAAACACCGTAGGCGGTGCTCACAATTCCATGATGCTGAGAAACGCCCAGCCCCCTCCCCCATGCCCAAAGACTGTTGATTACCAGATCGCCGGGCCAGCAAAGCTTATGGCCGACATAGGAAGACGCCTGAAACATGGTGACATTCGCGGTGCTTCTTGGGACAACTCCACGCTCCGAGGACACGGTTAACAACTCCTCGGCTCCCTGTTGGGATCGAAAGTCGATTGCGTGGAGAACTGTCTTCGCACGAACCACGTCCCAGTGGGCAGGAATATCTCCAAGCCATGTCAGCCCGGATTCCCTCATCTCCGCATAGGGCTTGAGGCCACTGATCATGCCAACACCTGCTGAAACCAAAGCAATGCTGCTTCGCCATCCTTGCGCACCACCGCGTCGACGCTACGGCTATGTCGGATAGCGTTGCGCAGCTCGGCAAACTGGCCGAAACGCGTATTGAGCACTTCCTTAGTGCCAAAGCGCGCCTCGAAGCGAGGCCACAGCGGCTTGTTGACCAATGTGTCCTGCAGCTCACGCAGGTCGAAGTATTCCAGCTGTCCTTCCAGCTTGGCGTAGTGGTCTGCATCCATGGCGGCGTTGCGCTTGAGTGCGCGTTGCAAGCGCTCATCCACCTTGTCGGCCACATTGGCCGGCACCAGTGCAGGATCGTCGGAAAGGCCAATACGAATCGTCTCGCGCAGGCGCAATTCGACTTGCTCTATGCCCTCATCCAACTCGCGCAGGGCCACAGGCAAGTCCAGGCGGCGCTTGACCAGCAGCGTCTCGATAGCCTCCTGGATCGTGCGCTGGCGTTCGGCGATGAAGGCCTCGAAGTCCTCCGGCGTGAACGGGTTGCGCAACAGAATGTCGAATGCCCTGTCAGAGACAAAGTGCGAGGCGAGAATGTCTCTCACCTGCTGTTCGCCGTTGTTGGCAATCAGCTCGGGCAGATACTCGTTTGGCAGCCGGTCGCTGATGACATGGCGATTTGTTTCGGCGGAAAGTGGCGTCCGGTTGAGGATACTGTCGCCCAGTGAGCCGACGTGCTTCTTTACCCATGCGCGAGGCACGATGTGGTGGTCGTCTAGGTCCCCGGCCACCGGCACAGTACCCTTCATCCAGTCTCTGGCGCCTTGCAGTACCAACAGGTTGAAGATGCCGTTGTAGATCGACGACCCACGTCGAGTTTCCTTCCGAAGTTCAAGGTTGCGGAAGTGATGCTTGAACTCCGCGATCAGCGCGGGCTCGTCGCCATCATCATCGATCCAGCGGCGCAGGTCTTGGAAATCACGGGCGGCAGTGGATTCGACAGACCCGGAGTAGCGGCTCGTGAAAACACTGGCCCAATACCAATCCCGCACTTTACGCTGCGCATCCAAACGGCGTACGGCGGGCAGGTTGGTGACATGGGCCTGCAACGCAGAGAAAGCCGGCAGGATGGACACATAAGGCAGGTACTGCGACGACGTTACACCGAACTCGTGCGGGTGCCGGAGCATGGCGATGCTAGTCTCCATCGCATCCACAGCGGCTTTCCAGCGGGTCGAAAACTCCGCCTCATCGGCGATCAGCACTTCTTGGGTGATTCTGCCGCTGGCGTCGCGGATGGGCTTGGCCTGCCCTGGCAGCAGGTAGTACAGGTACTTTGGCGAACAGTACGTTTGCCGAAGAATCGACATCACCTGCAGGATGTAGACGTTGAGTTTGTCGCTTTCGACAAATGACAGCCGGGGTTTGGCTTTGCGCCACAGGCTCTTCAGCTGAAGCCCCTTGGGCTTCAGCAGTGCGTTCATCAGATCGAAAATGTCGAGCTTCACCCCGCGGCTGTTGATCTGGGTGAAGATGTCGCAGACCTTTTCGACTTCCAGATCCCTATCCAGTTCGATATAGGCGATCTGGTACTGCTCGGTGACGTCCTTTACCTGTGCCCCGAACCCCTTCGCATCTTCAACGTGGCGGGATGCCTTGTCCGCTGCCTCGTCGTCACCATCAGCCTTGGCCGCATCGCGTCGAGCCAACCAGTAGGCTTCGTACTCACGGAACCAGTCCGGCAGCGCCCAACCACCCTTGCCCACGATGGCCAGCGGAAACATGTGCTGCTCGTATTGCGCCTGCGGATTGGCGAGCAATTTGGGGCCGTACTTGGTCCAGTCGTAGACAAAGGCGTCTTCGTCCCCTGCCTCCATGAAGCGGTCGACTCGGATGAAATAGAGGTAACGCTTCTTGCGACCTGGTAGCTTCTCGTCAGGCGCGATGAAGGCGTAGTGCATGGCAGTCAGCCGCTGCTGCCCGTCCAACACGATGTGCTCGCGGTTGCTGTCGCCCCCGCCATACCCGTAGACATGCTCGCAGGAAAGCGCGTCGAAGTTCTCCTTCTTGCCTTTCCACAACAGCAAGCTGCCGATGTAGTAGTCGAGGAAGATCGAGCGCATCAGATCGCCGATGTCCCAGGGCTTCCACTCGAATTCACGCTGAAAGTCAGGAATGACGAATCGGCCTTCCTTCAGTCGGGTAACCAAGGCATTCAAGCCGATATGGTCTGGCTTCTGGGCATCCTTCATGCCGCGCTCCCAACGATGTCGGCCAACAGGCCATCACTCTCGCGCTCCAGCGATAGGATGTCGGCCCGAATCTCATCCAACGTACGCAGCGGCGCCGGCTTGTAGAAATAGCGGGTGAAGCTGACCTCGTAGCCCGTCTTGATGCTGTCCGCCACGTACCACGCATCCGCGGCATAGGGCAGCACTTCGCGCTGGAGGAAGGCCTCAATGCCTCCCTCTTCCAGCAGCGGCACCTGCTCGGTGTCGCGCAGGTCGGTGTCCGGCTCGTACTCGACCACAGCCGGTTTGCCTTCGATAGTGGCGGCAAACAACCCACGCAGCGGGTCGGCCTTGACACCCTTCTTGTGCACCTTGCGGATCACCGGCGGTGCGGACTCGCCACGCTCGGCGGTTTCCTTGAGCTTCTTGATTTCAGCCGGCTTGTAGGCGCGATCTGGGTCAATGCCGACCAAGCGCAACGGGCGCTCGACCGTGACCTTCCAGTAGCCGAGGGCGGCGTTGTCGAAGATCTTCGACTGCTCGCCTTCCTGGAAGCCCAGGAAGGTGTCGAGAATGAGCTGGGTGTCCTCGGGGGCCAGTTCGCAATTCTTCTTGCCCAGGTTCTTGCGCAGTGGTCGATACCACTGCGAGGCATCGATCAGCTGCACCTTGCCCTTGCGGTTCTTGGGCTTGCGGTTACTCATCACCCATATGTAGGTGGCGATGCCGGTGTTGTAGAACATGTTGAGCGGCAAGGCGACGATGGCTTCCAGCCAGTCGTTCTCGATGATCCAGCGGCGGATGTTGCTTTCGCCCTGCCCCGCGTCGCCGGTGAACAGGCTGGAGCCGTTGTGCACGGTGGCGATGCGGCTACCCAGCGCGGAGCCCTGCTTCATCTTGCTGAGCATGTTGGCCATGAACAGCATCTGCCCGTCGCTGGAGCGGGTCAGCAGCGAATACTCGGGGTCCTCTGCATGCTCGATCAGGAAACGGGGGTCCTTGATGCCGCCCTTGCCGCCCATGCGTTCAGCATCGCTTTTCCAGCTTTTTCCGTAAGGCGGGTTGGACAGCATGAAGTCGAACTCGCGTGCGGGGAACGCGTCGTTCGACAACGTCGAGTGCTCAGGCCCACCCACGATGTTGTCGGCGGCGTCGCCCTCGCCCTTCAGCAACAGATCGGCCTTGCAGATAGCGTAGGTCTCGGCGTTGATCTCCTGGCCGTACAGATGCACGGAGACCTGCTTTCCGTTCTCAGCCGCCAGCTCGGTCAAGGTCTCTTCGGCGACAGTCAGCATGCCGCCGGTGCCGCAGGCGCCGTCGTAGAGCAGGTAGGTGCCGGATTCGACCTGGTCGGCCACGGGATCGAAGATCAACCGGGCCATCAGCTTGACCGCGTCGCGCGGGGTCCAGTGCTCGCCGGCCTCTTCGTTGTTCTCTTCGTTGAAGCGGCGGACCAGTTCCTCGAACACGGTGCCCATGGCGTGGTTGTCCAGGGCGGGCTGGCGGATATTGCCGTCGGCGTCGCGCACGGGCTCAGGGCCGAGGTTGATGGCCGGGTCCAGCAGCTTCTCGATCAGCGTTCCGAGCGCATCGGCCTTGGACAGCCGGGGGATCTGGTTGCGGAACTCGAAGTTGTCGAGGATGTCCTGGACGTTGGGCGAGAAACCGTCGAGGTAGGCCTCGAAGTCCGCCTTCAGCTTGGCCTGGCTGGCGCGGTTGCGCAGGTCGCGCAGGGTAAACGGCGAGGTGTTGTAGAACGCCTGTCCCGCCGCCTGGCGCAGGGCCGCGTCCTGGTTGGCGATACCGGCCTTGTCCAGGTTCGCCTTCATCTGCAGGACGGCAGGCTTGGAGGCCTCCAGAACGGCGTCCAGACGCCGCAGGACCGTCATCGGCAGGATGACGTCACGGTACTTGCCGCGGACGTACAGGTCGCGCAGGACGTCGTCAGCGATGCCCCAGATGAAGTTGGTGATCCAGCTGAGCTGGGTGGAATCCATTGTTCTTACGTCCAAAGTTCAGAACAGCCGAGCGCCCCCATCCAGCCTGACCGGCCGGATTGCGCTAGCTATCGGTAAGTGCAAGCTAAGGCAGGCGTCATCAGAACGCCAAATGCCCCTTGCAAATCAAAGGCTTGCATTCGATACGGCACGCAACCTCCCCCTATGCACCCCATTCTAGGTCGGGGTGTCTCACAGGGCGAGACGCGGCGCGGCAATTGCAGTGAGAAGAACTCTCAGAAACCCCCGGCAGGACGGCGGACCGGGTGGCAATCAAGATCAGACAAAGCCTTCCTCGACGAGGGTGCAACCGGCGGCCGTGATGTGATGACGTTGGCCAGAGCCTCCCACCACCCTGCTCCAGCTTTCGACGACGAGCATTGGTTCTGAGGACTGCCCTGCCCAACCGTAAGAGAAGCCGCCGTACATGCCCGGGATTGGAAACCACTCCTGGTCGTCGGTGGCATCGGCTGGTGCAGTGAGCCCCGGGAGGACGACCTCGTGCTCATCGATGAAATTGTCTGCCCGAGTTCGCATCAGCTCATGAAGGTTGCGCTCAATGGCGAGAATCGAGGTCGACTGGGCGAAAAGGCGCCCCCAGCGGTCTCCGGCACGACTTGGAACCGGCCGTCCGCGATACGCCGCTTGCAGCATGTCCGCGCAACCCGCTGACATCATGATTGGGGTGAGGCTCCGCCACGGGTAGCTCTCAAGCGAGGCGAGCACCTGCTCCCACGTGCACCACTGCAGGAGGGGTTCCTCGGTAGCCTCCGCGTCCTCCAGACCGTAGTCGATCTCCTGCGTGGTCAGGGCAAACAGGCCGTCCGGCAGCTGCTGCTTGACGAGGGAAAGACTTCCACCCTCGCCTGCCAAGACAAGCACCGGGCACAAATCTTTGCGGCCGGTCATATCCGGTCCTGCAGGGGCAGCCTCTCATCCGTGCCAGCGAGCTGGTGCATCCGCTCCACGGCGACGTTGAGTTGTCTGGCGATTGGAACTTTGTGGCTAGCAAAGATCGTCGCCAATGAGTGGTAGTAGCCCAGCGTGCCGTCGCGCCCTCCGGTGAAGCGGTCAAAGACCTGAACTCCAACGCTCGGGTCCTCCAGGTCCTGGGCGATCGCCCGAGCGTTGTGGAGCTTGTCGCACCCGGAAACGAGCAGGACCACCGGATCCGTCTTGGAGAGATGATCCAAGTAGTTCAGCTTTCGGCGGACCCAGTCGGCGCGCTTGGACCCCGTGTCCTGATGCGAGGCCTTCGACTCGGCCGAACCGTCCGTACAGGCCTCGACGATGTGGGCCACTTCATCGCCGAAACGGGTTCGGACAGACTCACGATGCGAGTCCCCGCAGTCCTCGATCACGTCGTGCAGTACCGCGGCAATCGCTTGGTTCTCGCTGCCCCCGAACTCGATCACGAGGCTTGCAACGCCAAGCAGATGATAGATGTAAGGAATCCCGGAGCCCTTTCGGGTCTGGGTCGCATGTGCGATTCGGGCGTAGTCGATCGCGTCTGTGAAGCGGCTTGTCAGCATTGTTCCCTCCCTTGCTGGCAGCCTCTCACGCCGGAGTCTCATCGCGCGCGACGGCGATGCGTAGGACGCGAGCTATTCCGCCTTTGGCGAGGACTTGCCGCGCAGTGTCTTCGTGGCCGCGACCTGCTTGAGCACGTCCTTCTTCTGACGAAGAGTCAGGTCGTTCCATTGCAAGAGCAACTCGGCCAGCAGATCGTCGTCGGTATACAGGAATGCCGGGGGAATACCGAGCACATCGGCCAGGCGCTTGGCCGTTTTGAGCTGCGGCTCGTGCTTGCCACGTTCGTACTGGTTGATTCTGGGAGAGGCCACGCTAGGGTCCAGACCGGCTAGCACGCCGAGCTGCGTCTGAGACAAGCCGGAGCGCTCCCGCGCCTGGGCCAGTCTGAGAGCAAATACCGGGTATTTTGCCGTTGTTTTCGCCACCAGCCGCCCCCCAAGGAAGCTTTAAGGATGGCGGAAGTGACCGGCGCTTGGATACTAAGGTATTCTTAGATGTCTAACAACCGTCCAGCCCGACCTCCATGGTGCAGCCCACCCCATCCTCTGTTGACGAACTCGGGGTGCAAGGGTGCCTCTACCTCTGGGCGCTATTGATGGGCCAAGAACATCGCATGCCTGTAGCCCAGACTAGGCGGATGACGCTAGCGGTCATGGCATACCTGCAAGAGCGAAGCATCATCGAAGTGCCTTGGCCCGAGACGCGTTGGGAGGTCAACCCAGAAGCCAAAGCAACCCCGATCGAAGGCCTACAGTGGCGCCTAGTGTGGACGGTCTATGAGCCAGCGCGATTGATCGATGCCCTGGACGACTACTTCGAGTCACTCGATCGAGACGATTTCACGACTGCCGTGCGTCTACGCCTCTGGATGGAACTGGGCTCAGCTGAATCCGAGCGGTTCTTCGAGCAGCAGCTAGTCAAGCACAAATTCTGCGCAGATTGGGCTCAGGACATTGCCTTTGCATACCGGGAAAGCTCGGTGGTCCTGACCTTAGCTCAGTGGCGATATTGCGCATGGGCGGCGGTGCGCCGCGGTGCCTCCATGGCGTTACAACATGGGCCAGATGCCAGCGGTCTACGCGACACGATCTACCAAGAAATTCGCCGTAGAGCCGCAACCGTCGCGAGTGGCGCCTGGAGCGGATGCTCGTTTCCTCCCTTCAACACACAGCCAGAAAGCGCACTGGGACGGGGGTTCGTGCATCGGCTAACCCGGCTAGGTGCTGCCTACTGGACTGGTTGGCCCAGCGCTGAAACCATTCTTGGGCATGATTTCTCTGGTGCGAAGATGGCCGGCACCCCCTAAGCCAGTGCCGCTCCACCTTGCCCTTGGTGCGAGCCCGGTAGGGTCGGCAAACGCGCGGCGTGAAGGTGCACTGCTCGGCCAGGTCCAGCATCTGCGGGTTCCAGCGATGCTGGCCGGGACCGTACGCGTCGCGGTCCAGCAGCACCGGCTTGGCGTTGTCGAACAGCACGTGCTGCGGCACGCCGCCAAAGTAGTCGAACGCCCCAACCAGCCCGGCCTCCCAGGCCGGAAAGCTCTCGTCATCACCAAAGCGCACGTAGGTCGTGCGGCTGTACCCAAGCGTGGCGACGAACGCGACCAACCGGTCGCGACCGCGCCGCACCATGGTGAAGTCCGCCTGCATCTGCTCGCCGGGCGCTGTCTCAAAGCGCACCACGGGGTCGGCCGGTGCACGCCGCAGTGGCGCCATGAACGCCTTGAGCTGGCTGATGCCGCCGGTATAGCCCTGCTCGGCCAGCTCGCGTAACAGCACCGTTGCCGGGATCACGTCTGGCTGTGCCGCGGCCAGGCGCGCTTGAACGTAGTCCTCATACGGCGAGAGCTTGGTCGGCCGCTTGGGCCGCGACGTGTACTGCGCCTCGGCGCCACGCAAGTACCGCCGCACCGTGTTGCGCGATACACCCAACTCCCGGGCGATCTCCCGGATCCCCTTGCCCTGACGGGCCATCACTCTGACTTCCACTGCTTCCTCCTGGGTCAACATCCAGGCGGCCTCCAAAAGGCCGCCATCCTCGCCCGGGTGGGTCAGTTTTACATCGGCGTGGATGGGTCAGTTTTACGTCGGCGGTAACAGCTGCAAGGAAGTCACAGATGAGCCGGCCAGATGGAATGACGCGCCTGGCGCTAGTCGCCTCCATCTGGCGTCCCCACGGCGTATCGGAAATCTCGCCATGAGCCTGCCATGTCTCCCCAGGTGAAGGACGCCCCAGCAACGCCTTGTTAAGGGCTCGGATCCGGATCATTTCCCCAGCCGATGGGTGATCGCCTTCTATCCGCGCCGAAACAATCACCCCGAACTCGCGCTCCCTGATGATCGACAAGATCAGGACATTGCCCCCCTGCTCAGCTGTCATCCTCGTTCACACCTGAAAGCGGAGAAATGCGCAGTGTCATCCCTGTCTCGCTGCGCAAGCGAAGTTGCTCCTTCAAGGCTGTGATTTCCGCCCTCTGACGCTCGATCAATGCCTCCCGCTCAGCAAGCTGTCGACTGAGATCCGCCGCGCCCCGTTGGATCCGGTCCATTCGATCAACAACTGCCTGTTCGGCGGCTTCCATCTGTACTCGGCTGCCGATGCTGAGCAGCCCCTGCCGTTCCGCAGCGGCATTGATCGCTGATCGCAATTCCGACTTTTTGAAGAAGTGCTGTTCCTTGCTCTGTGCCAAGCCCAATGCTTTCGTTATTTCCCGAACATTGACCTTGTTCTCAACCGTAACCGGCAGCGTGGGAGAACGTGTCGCCTCTGGTTGCGCGAGCCACTTCGCCATCTGCGCGTCCAACCAAGGCTCCAGCGCTTCCAGCAAGTCAGCAGTGATGGATCGCTGGGCCATCGACACGCTCCATTATGTGCTGGCAACCGCATGTCGGACGCGCAATTGCAAGCGCGTCTCGTCTCGGAAGGTGTTAGCGTCCAGTTCGAAAGCTAATCGGACGACTTGCCCCATTTCGACCGGACATACACCATCCCGGACTGCGCCAAACCAGATTGCGTCGAATCTATCTGGGCCGATGCCAAGCAACAGCTTCAGGTGGGTTCCGTCCCCGACTGGACGCAGAGTGAGGATTCGACCTTCGGCTCGGAAGACTGGCGACTCCCACTGCCGACCGAATGGCTCTAACACGGCGAGTTCGTTGAACAGTTCCAGGCTTGGGATCTGATCGAGCTCCCCATCCGTCAGAACCCGAGGTCCGAGGGTCCAGGCTGTCAAGGCGCGCGTGGCAATCGCATTGAAGGCGGTCGTGAACCGCTCAAGCCCCTCCCGCTTCAAAGTAACACCGCCGGCGCCAGCATGGCCGCCCCATGCAATCAGGTCGTCAGGGTGTGATTCGGCAATCTGTGCAAGCGCGTTTCGTATATGAAAGCCGGGCACTGTGCGTAGCGAGGCGGTGATGTAGTCGCTCCCCTGCTTAGGAGAAAAATAGGCCGCTGGACGTCCATAGGCCTCTACCAGCCGGGCGGCGCAAACGCCATGCACGCCAGGGTGTCCCTCCGGGTCGAACACGGTGATCGCCGTGCATCTATCCACCGCCTGTTGCTCTGCCATTGGAAGGATTCGGCGCAGCATCTGGGACTGGACCTGTTTGCGCTCGTTGTTGTGCTCTACCAGGATACTCGCCAGGCGCTCCGCTTCTTCCTCGTCATCGCACATCAACAGGTCGACGGCGCCAAGCGCGCAATCGAGCCTGCCGCGAGCATTAATGATTGGCCCGAAGGTGAAGCCCAAGGTCGCGGCCGTGATAGGTCCAGAACAGCGGGAGACCCGATACAACGCACGCCACACAGGACGCGCATCCGGCGCATTCATCAATGCAAGGCCACGTGTCAGTACGGCACGATTGTTCGGCGAGCGTGCCAGATCGACACAATCAGCCATCGTTCCGAGGGCGACCAGATCGAGCAGTCCACCCAGGCGCGGCGCATCAGCGGGGAGATGGCCCCGATCGATGAGTCGCTGACGAACTGCGCAACAGAGCAACCACGCCACATGGACGCCAGCAATATAGGGATCGGCAAACGTCGAATCCTCTCGAACGGGATTGACGCAGGCGAGCGCCGCCGAAGGCGGGCCTTGCACTGGAACGCCATGGTGATCCGTCACGACAGTCATGAAGCCGTGGTCCCGCAACCTCTCGATGCGAGCATGGTCCGAACTGCCTTGGTCTGCGGTAATTACGACTGCAGGACGAGGCGCCGTCTCCAGTATGCGTTGGGTCACGCTCTCCGAAACCCCGTAACCCTCTCGCAACCGGTGGCCGATGTAGCTGTGGATGTGGTCTTCGGGCACGCCGAAGTAGTCGCGCAGCGCGAACTTCAGGACCGAATGCCCCGAAGCGCCGTCACAGTCGAAGTCAGACAGCAGAATCAGCGGTATTCCTTGCATCACCGCATACGCGACGGCGTCGGCCGCGACACCGATGTCGGGAAGTCGATCTGGCGCATCGATGGCGCTCAGCTGCGGACGGACGAGCAGAGACACCTTCCCCGCATCGCCGTCACCCAGACGGCCTGCAATGATCCGTGACTGGAGGCGTGTATAGCCAGCAGTAATCGCGGCCTGCATAACGCTTTGAGATACAGGCCTGTCGCTGATTCGAACCTCTTCCGCCATTACTCGCTTTCCTTGTTGACCAGATGCAACTTGTCACGCTCCTTCAATAGTTTCTCGCGCCGCTGTGCTTCTCTTCGCCACCGATCCGCTTCACGCTCGGCCCGCTGGCGGGCCAGGAAGTGGGCGGCCTGACCGTCCAAGGCCGCACGAAGTTTTGCCATCAGGTCTGCCTTGTCTTCCCGAAGGCGAGAGATCACCTCGCTGGCAGTCCTTGGAGCCGCCACCTCGCCTGGATGCATCAACTTCATCACCCGGACTCTTTGTGCTTGATATTGACAGTTGGCGAGGGCGATCAAAGTACGCGAGTGTTTTGCTTCTTTGGCGACAGTCGAGAAATTGATCTGCAGGCGCCCCTCCGCCGCCAAGCGTTTCAACACGGGGTCCTTGGGCTTGCTCTTTTCGAGCCGGTCGATCGCTTCGTCGAAATCCTTCTCTACGACTGCGCGCGGAGGCCGCTTCTTAGCTCCGGACATCGGTAAGCTCCTGATTCACGCGAGCGTCGAGCGACCCAGTATTTACGCCAAGTCGTTCGAGAAACTTTTTCGCAACCGCGGCTCGTGTAGCCGCCACACGGAACATACCGCCCTGCCCTCGCGCCTCGGCCTGCTTATGTGCCACCGTGTTGGTGATATACCGATCCTGCCAGTACCCCACATGGCGCAGGTCAAAAATGAAGCAGTCACACCCCGCACAGAGCGATGGCTCGCGCGTGGTGAAGTTGGGAATGGACAGCCCGATGGGTCGAGTCCCCGCTGCCTTGTGGCAGCTCATGCTTTCCGGATTCATCGGGAAGCAGTTGCCATGAGGAGAAAACCACATATGCAGGCTATTGTCCCGAACGAAGCGCATCACGCGCCGCCAACCCACTTCCAACCCTGCGCCTTCGACCAACTCGCGCACCTCATCGATTCTTTGATCAAGTTGGAAGCCCATCTTCCCGGCGACCTTTGTCCGGCCGGTCGCCATTTCGTACATCTGCATGGCCGTGAGTTGGGACGCCATCGCGTTGATCGGCTCGATCTGGATTCGATTGCGCCCCCAATAGCCGCCTTCAGTGATCGCCATGGCCACGTGGTGGTACTGGCGCTGGACGGCCGGCAGCAGACGTGGATCGATCGACAACGCGAACTGCGCATAGGTCTTACGGAACTGATGCGGCCGGATAATGCGACCCTTCGACTCTCGCCAGGGGACGAGGTCATTCTCGGAAATCCGGTGTGCGGATTCATCCGGCAAGTCAGACAGATCTACCCATCGCTCAATGAATCTTTTTACGAGTTCATTCAGCGCGAGACTATTGAACTGCGTTATCCCTGCCTTCTTCCAGGCGAATGACTTCCCTGCATCGATCGAAACCAGAAGCCGATCCGTTCCGGCAAGCTCGCGCTCATGCACGAATAACTTATCGAGGACCTGCATGGCTCTGACAGGAAGTGGGATTTCGTCGCTGCCTTTTGGACGCATGCCAAGCAGCCAATCCACATTCCGTGGCGTCTCTTCTTCCTTTGTCAACTCGGACCTAAGCACAAATGCTTCATTGAGTCCGGACGACGTCTCCACGATTCGGACCCCATGCGGCAGACCGGTTTTTGGATCGACTCCCGCAAGCAATGCACATATCTCACTTGCCCGCATCCCACTTGAAGCTTGGATCGTGATGCACGCGGCGGAGCATACGGCTGAAACTAGTTGTCGCACCCGCAATATCGCACCATTCTTGCTGCCTCCTTTAGCCTTGTAGTTGACTAAGGGGTCATGCCACGCGTCGGATTCACCATCGATAAAAGAGAATTTATGTTCCTGCAGAGCGGCGTTTATCCGCTTTAGACGAGTGCTCTGCGTTTGGCCTGTGCCTTTCGGATGTGTCCCGATGCGGCGATATGCCTCCTCGATCTTCTCACGCAAAAGCAAGATGTCGTCGGCAGGCGCTCCCAGAAACCACGCAGCCTTGTTCACCAATGGAATGGCCACTTCGTCCGGCAAAGGCCGGATCCATCCCCGCACCTCGGTGATGATCCGCTTGGCAATTGAGTTGGCGCCCTTCTCGTCCGTCCATGGACGTTCCGGCATTGGCGAAATTCCGGCTTCTTCCAGTGCACTCCTCTGCAGCCAGAGCAAGTCGATTATTTTTAGGGGCATATAGGCGGCCCCTTCCTTAATTACCTCTTCGTCGTCAATCTCCACAGCAATGATCGACGGCAGATCATCGATGAACGCAGCAACAAATTCCTTGTCCATGTCTTTCGGCATGACCTGTCCACGCTCGACCATCCATGGCACGACGACCCGAAGCCCTTGAGTGAGCTGAGAGCCATTCCCAGTTTTGTAGGCTTTTGCTTTATCCCGGGGATCGACGAACAAACTCCAAACAAAGCGTCGCAGCCATCCAAGCAATTGAGCATGTTCCGGATCAACGAGGTTTCGCCCATCTGGCAGTTCCATATCCCATGTCACCTTGGCAGCCAACGGTCGCTGGCCGATGCTCGGATTATCCAGCCACCAGATCGGATCCAGCCATCGACTCCTCGATGACACCAAAACATCATTGAAATCGTCGTCAGCGCGCATGTGGAACGGGGCATCCGAAGTTGTGCGGATGATTTGTGCGGTCAACATAGCCGTCACTCCACTGGTGGCAGGTTCACTTGAAAGCGCTGGGCTAACTCCATGACGTCGTGAGGGACATGCTTCAGCAACGCGTCAAGATCGACGAGCACTTGGCTATACCGCCCGAGCCATGCCTCCCCGGCAATCCGACCTTGCGCGCCGAAGATTGCCGCGCGTAAGGACAGGTACAACGCGACGGCCCCTGCGTCGTGAATATCAGCTGCTGCCAATGGGCAAGAAGGACACCGACCATAGGCAGTGCACAGTCGGCTCTTACGTTGCATCGGCCAGGGCGAATCATAGGGATCAAAGCAATAGAAGCCCGGCGTCGCCGCGCCACGATCCATACGCGGAGTAAGCCGGCGGCGACGCGGATCTATCTTTCCATCTGTCCTAAACCAGCGATCCCTAAGAAGCATGGCGTTCCCGAGATACTCGGCCTCGCGCCACCGCGTACCGTCGCTGACATAGTGTTTGTCCGTAGTCTGAATATCTTGATGCCCAAGGACCTGGCTGGACACCACGATTCCCTCTCGGAAGGCAATCTCGTCGCCGATTGTTGCCCTGATCTGGCTGAGGGTAAACGGCGGGAGCCCATGATCCTCGCAGAACTCAATCAGGCCGCGTCGCCAAGACAAATCTCCACGGTGTAGTCCCGTGTCATTCCCACCAAATCCCCGCCCTGCGGGATTGGTACCGTTAAGCCGATTGAAAAGAAACAACCTATCCTTCAGCGGATCGCTGACTGTCGGGCGTACCAGCTTCGTCAAACGCTTAAGAAGGTCCAGGACCGGTTCAATGCGAGCGGCTGGAATCGGGATCAACGGGTCTTCGTCTGCTCGCCACTTGGGCCCTCCCAGTCGAACCACCGGCTGACCGAGCAATTCACCAGCATCGATACCTGACCACTCCAATTCAAACAACGTGGACGGATTCAAAGCGGACTCGATAGCCAGAAACACAACAATCGGCACTAGGTCGCGGGCATCTGGATAGAGAATTTCCTTGATCGCCACGATCCCATGAGCTTTCCTACTGCCGCCTGGGCTGACGTAGCGATACAACTCCGGATTGCTATCTTTCAGCACACTCAAAGACGGGAGACCCTGCGGATAACTCTGAGCGATGTAGGCAGCACATGTAGCAAGATCGAAAAGATCGAAGCTATCTGTAGCGAGTTTTTCATGCCCTTCCTGCAACAACCGCTCAGATTTCTCCAGTCTTATGCGGAGCGTCTCAATATCCTTAACGGAAGCATTATCGATCGCCTGCAATGCTTCAAACGACAACCTTTCTCGTGGCGTGGTCCGCGTTTCAACGCTATCCCATGTGACACTCGGCCTTGCGTCAAAGACAACTCGTGCCACTCGGCTGAAATTTGGAACAGACTTCAACGCATCCAGCGTGGCAACCAATGCCCCGAAGGTCGTCGTTCTCGTCTTCGGATGGATCACCTCCCCCTTCTTCGAGTCAATTTTTGTGTCCAACCACTGCTTGAATTGATTCCACAGCGACCGGTCAATCTCTTCAAGGCTGATGTGGAGGAATTCCTTTTCCCTCAGGAAGGCCAGAAATCCGACCTGAAGTTCGGATCGGCGTCCCATGATCGTTTTCGGTCGCTTGCCAACGCCATAGATGCGAAAACCCTCCGCTAGTGGCCTGGCCAAGCGTGGCGCCTCCCCCAAGAAGGAGATATCTAGGACAAACGGTTCCCGGCCTGGACCGGGAAATTCGACATGAATGTCGCGCAGGTCCTTGCTGAAATGAAGCTTGGTATGCTTCAGGCGGGCCTGATTCAGAGATTCAACGTTTTCCATCTCCCCAGACTTCTTTCGAGCTTGGGCAGCGACGGATGCGGCCGCACCGGTTTTGCGCTTGGCCTTCTTATTCTGAGAGAGGGCCGCATTAGATTCCGGCCGAATGTCGGGGGGCGCGGTCACAGGCCTTGCAGCCTTCGAGGCCTTGGCAACAACACTCGCAGTGGATCGCTTACTTGCCATTTCCCTTCGTCAGTCCTGCGAGCGTTCGGATGTCATGTTGACCACGAGGACCGAAAAGTTGGACGAATTTCAGGTAGGTGCGAATGGTTGTTTCCAGGCGCTCGTGACCAAGTTGCGCCTGGATTACCTTCCATGGCTCGGAATTCCCATTACCCACTTCAATCCAATAGCTGTAAACGGCATAGGTGTGCCGCAGATCGTGCACACTGTGATTGGCAACCGAAACCTGTGTGGCTAATCCTGATTCAGAATCGACGCGTTGCTTCAGCCGAATCAGTCCTGCGGAAATGCAGGCCTTTTCCACGATCTTCTCGAAACGTCGCGGGGTGAAAGAAGACCCAGGATCTGGCGAACGCTCCCCCGCCAGAAACAAAACTTTGGGCGTTTGCCTTCCCGACTTTCGCCCCAGCTCAAGGACACGGGCTCTCTCCCCTTCCATGTAGGCCTGCGTGTCAGCTATCAACCAGTTGGGCACGGCGACGTTACGCGCCACATTGCCCTTGCCAATCACCTCGATGGATTGCTGGGAAAAGGGGGATTCCGCATCAGGATGTAAGACAAGGAATTGATAGGGGTTGAGGGTCATGATCTCGGACAAGCGAAGACCAACCGCCCACCCCCAATCCGCCATGAGTCTGTCCCGGCATGGCCGTAAGTCCCCAACATCCCGGTCCGTGGCAGTGGGCCCTAACGAAGCAAGAAATCTCCTCAGATCGTCGGTCTTGAATGGCCGGATCGCGTTCTTCTTCGCACGTCGAGATGGCACCAAGCGCGAGGCGTCCGATGCCACATCAAGCAGATCGTCCGACTCGGATCTGGACTTCAATACGTCAGCGCCGCAGATGTCGCCAAAGTAGACGTTGCGCTTCCTGACGTAGTCATAGAACGCAATGACCGGCTGCATATAAGCAACGATTGTCCCGCTGCTGTATTCATTGCCAGTCACAGGACTGATGGCGGTGGATAAGCCATCTCGGAAATCAATCAGGTCGTCCTGGGATGCGGTTCGCCAATCGACGTTGACTTCTTGGCACCAGTTGAACCAGAACGCCAAGGCACTAGCCACGTTTTTCCATGTGCGCGGTGACGATCTGGATCCTGATTGGCAGTATTCGTCGTTAAGAAACGCCGTCGCTTCCTCGAACAGCCGTTGTTCCGTCTCCCAGAACAGGCTGGGTTGCCCAGCCTTCAATCCGCTGAAATCACGGCTGATGTGTACCGCGATGCCACTGTTCATAAGACAAGCCTCGTCGGAAAGCTTGATATGGACAGAATAGCACAGTTATATCATTGATTTAACTATCATTTCAGTTGATACAAGAACAACTATTCCGGTCTTTACCATTATTGAAACTCAGTCAATTGAACCCCCATCAATAGGCATCTACTGCGGGTTTTAATAGTTCATATTGCGCAGTCGAAGTCGCCGACCACCAGGATGCGGGTGTCGCGGGCGATGGCCTCGGCCAGCAGCCGCACCGCATCCACCAGCCCGCCCAGGTCGTCGGGCGGCGGGAGTTGCGCGAGCCGGGGCTGCGCCAGCGCCGGGTCGCCGATCCCGCGCGCGGCGTAGATGCGCCGCAGCAGCGGCGGCATGGTCGCGGGCCAGCCTTCGACCGGCTGGAACTCCCGTCGCCGGATCCGCGGCGACATCAGGCCTGGAAGTCCGCGCGCGGACGGCGCCAGAACCGCCAGCGCTGCCGGCGGTGGAGCGTGAACACGGCGCCGTCGGCGGTATCGAGCACCAGCGAATCGATCCGGCCGCTGCGCAACGCAGCCAGCGCCGGCCGCAGCCAGGCCTGGTCGAGCGTCGGCAGGTCGCGCATCGTGGTGAGGTCGAAGAGCGTGTCGCCTTCCCCCGCCGCGTAGCTGTCGGGCAGCGGTGCGTCGATCCCGGCGGTCGCGGCGAGCGCACAGGCCAGTTCGTCCCCGCCATGGAAGCGCGCATGCGGCGAGGCGACATGGTCGGGCAGCGCGCCGCCGCCCCAGAACCACAGCGAGTTCACCGGCCGCTTGCCGGCCGCGGCGCGGCGCGCGTTCCACGGATGGTTGTGCAGGACCACCTGCGCCTCGGTGAGCAGGCTGCGCCAGCGGCGCCCTTCGCTGCCCGCGGCCAGGTGTTCGAACAGGTCCGTGCCGAGCGCCTCGTCGGGTCCGGTGAACGCCGGCAGCCGCGTCGACGGCGCCAGCCGCAGGTACCAGCGCGACGGCACCGGCGCATCGATCGGCATGCCGGCATCGCCGAACAGCGGGCGCAACGCGGGCAGCAGCTGTGCCACGTCCCCGGCATCGAGGTCCAGCGTCGCGCCATGGTCGAGCAGGCGCGCGCCGTTGATGTCCGGCTGGATGCGGCAGGGATCGGCGCGCAGCCACATGGCGCCAGCGGCATCCCCCGCGTCGAACTGGCGGGTGAGCGCCGCCACCGGCCAGTGGTCGGGCAGCAGGCGTACGTGGCGGCGCAGCTGCGCCTGCCGGCCTTCGTCCAGGCCGCTGGCCACGTCCGCGCGCCCCAGCGCCACGGCAACCTCCGCCGATGGCGCGCCGAGCCGGCGCGCCGCGGGCAGCAGCAGGGTCGCCCTGGACACCGGCGCCTCAGCCGCCGTAGCTGACGTCGACGATCTCGTACTCGCGGGCGCCGGCGGGCGCTTCGATCGTGATGCTGTCGCCGGCGTGCTTGCCGATCATCGCCCGCGCCACCGGCGAGGAGATCGCGATCAGCCCGAGCTTGATGTCCGCTTCCAGGTCGCCCACGATCTGGTAGCGCTTTTCCTCGTCGGTCTCGACATCGGCGATCGTGACCGTCGCGCCGAACACGATCCTGTCGCCGACGTCGAGCTTGCTCACGTCGATGACGTCGGCATGGGAAAGCTCGCCTTCCAGCTGCTGGATGCGTCCTTCGATGAAGCCCTGCTGCTCGCGGGCGGCGTGGTACTCGGCGTTCTCCTTGAGGTCGCCGTGGGACCGCGCCTCGGCGATGGCGGCGATCACCGCCGGCCGCTTCACCGACTTGAGTTCATCGAGTTCGGCGCGCAGTCGTTGCGCACCGGCCATGGTCATGGGTGCTCGCATGTGTGTATCAGCTCCTCAGGCGTCCGGACGCAGGGTGTCGTGCAGTTCCTGCAGCGCCCACACTGGGCCGCTGCCACGGAAATCCAGCGAATGCAGCAACGCCCTGGCGCCTGCGACGGTGGTTGAATAGGTCACGCGCTGTTGCAGCGCCTCGCGCCGGATCGAGAACGAGTCCGCGATCGCCTGGCGCCCCTCGGTGGTGTTGACGATGTAGGCGATCTCGCCGTTCTTGATCAGGTCGACGATGTGCGGACGGCCCTCGAGCACCTTGTTGACCTGCTCGCACTCGATGCCGTTCTCGCGCAGCCACTGGGCGGTGCCCGCGGTCGCGACGATGCTGTAGCCGCGCTCGACCAGGTCGCGCGCGACCGGCAGCACGCGCTTCTTGTCCGGATCGCGCACCGACACGAACGCCTTGCCGCTCGCGGGCGGCGCCTTGATCCCCGCCGCTTCCTGCGCGCGCGCGAACGCGGCGCCGAAGCTGCGGCCCACGCCCATCACCTCGCCGGTGGAGCGCATCTCCGGGCCCAGGATCGGATCCACGCCCTGGAACTTGGCGAACGGGAAGATCGCTTCCTTGACCGAGTAGTAGTCCGGCACGATCTCCCTGGTCGCGCCCTGCTCGGCCAGGGTCATGCCGGCCATGCAGCGCGCGGCGATCTTGGCCAGCGGCAGGCCGGTGGCCTTCGACACGAACGGCACCGTGCGCGAGGCGCGCGGGTTCACTTCCAGCAGGAAGATGGTGTGGTCGCCGTCGTCGTCGGTCTGCACCGCGAACTGGGTGTTCATCAGCCCGACCACGTTCAGCGCCTTGGCCATGGCCACCACCTGCTCGCGCAGGCGGGCCTGCACGTCGGCGGGCAGCGAGTACGGCGGCAGCGAGCAGGACGAATCGCCCGAATGCACGCCCGCCTCCTCGATGTGCTCCATCACGCCGCCGATCAGCACGTTGCCGTCCTTGTCGGCGATCACGTCGATATCCACTTCCACGGCGTTGTCGAGGAAGCGGTCGAGCAGGACCGGCGAGTCGTTCGACACCTTCACCGCGTCGCGCATGTAGCGGGCGAGGTCGGCATCGGCGTGCACCACTTCCATCGCGCGGCCGCCGAGCACGTAGCTCGGCCGCACCACCAGCGGATAGCCGATCTCGCGCGCCAGCACCTGCGCCTCCTCGGCGCTGCGGGCGGTGCGGTTGGGCGGCTGCTTCAGGCCCAGCTGGTCGACCAGCTTCTGGAAGCGTTCGCGGTCCTCGGCCAGGTCGATCGACTCGGGCGAGGTGCCGATGATCGGCACGCCGTTGGCCTCCAGCGCGCGCGCCAGCTTCAGCGGGGTCTGGCCGCCGTACTGCACGATCACGCCCTTGGGCTTCTCCAGCTCGACGATCTCCAGCACGTCCTCGAGCGTGAGCGGCTCGAAGTACAGGCGGTCGGAGGTGTCGTAGTCGGTGGACACGGTTTCCGGGTTGCAGTTGACCATGATGGTCTCGTACCCGTCCTCGCGCAGGGCCAGCGCGGCGTGCACGCAGCAGTAGTCGAACTCGATGCCCTGGCCGATGCGGTTGGGGCCGCCGCCGAGCACGATGATCTTCTCGCGGTCGGTCGGATCGGCCTCGCACTCGTCCTCGTAGGTCGAGTACATGTAGGCGGTGGTCGTGGAGAACTCGGCCGCGCACGAGTCCACCCGCTTGTACACCGGGCGCACGCCGTGGGCGCGGCGCAGCGCGCGCACCGCCGATTCGTCGGTGCCCACCAGCTGCGCCAGGCGCGCGTCGGAGAAGCCCATGCGCTTGAGCGCGCGCAGGCGCGCGCCGCCGAGGGCGTCGATGCCGGCGGCGGCCACCTCCTTCTCGGCCGCGACGATGTCCTCGATCTGGTCGAGGAACCAGGGATCGACGAACGACAGCGAGAACACCTCGTCCACCGTCAGCCCGGCGCGGAACGCATCGGCCAGGTAGAACAGGCGCTCGGGACCGGCTTCCTTGACCTCGCGGCGCAGGATGGCCAGGTCGGTCTCGTCGGACAGGTCGAGGCCGGTCGGGTCGAAGCCGACCTTGCCGGTTTCCAGGCCGCGCAGCGCCTTCTGCATCGATTCGGAGAAGGTGCGGCCCATCGCCATCACCTCGCCCACCGACTTCATCTGGGTGGTCAGGCGCGCATCGGCCTGCGGGAACTTCTCGAAGGCGAAGCGCGGGATCTTGGTGACCACGTAGTCGATCGACGGCTCGAACGAGGCCGGGGTCTTGCCACCGGTGATCTCGTTGCGCAGTTCGTCGAGGGTATAGCCCACCGCCAGCTTCGCCGCGACCTTGGCGATCGGGAAGCCGGTGGCCTTGGACGCCAGCGCGGAGGACCGCGACACGCGCGGGTTCATCTCGATCACCACCACGCGTCCGGTCTGCGCGTTGATGCCGAACTGCACGTTGGAGCCGCCGGTATCCACCCCGATCTTGCGCAGCACCGCGATCGAGGCGTCGCGCAGGCGCTGGTATTCCTTGTCGGTCAGCGTCTGCGCCGGGGCGACGGTGATCGAATCGCCGGTGTGCACGCCCATCGGATCGAGGTTCTCGATCGAACAGACGATGATGCAGTTGTCCGCGGTGTCGCGGACCACCTCCATCTCGAACTCCTTCCAGCCCAGCACCGATTCCTCGACCAGCACCTCGCTGGTCGGCGAGAGTTCGAGCCCGCGCTTGACGATCTCCTCGAACTCCTCGCGGTTGTAGGCGATGCCGCCGCCGCTGCCGCCGAGGGTGAAGCTGGGACGGATGATGGTCGGATAGCCGACGGTGGCCTGGATCTCCACGGCTTCGTCGAAGGTCTTCGCGACCGCGGCCTTCGGGCACTCCAGGCCGATCTCGCCCATCGCCACGCGGAACAGCTCGCGGTCCTCGGCCATGCGGATCGCATCGCGCTTTGCGCCGATCAGTTCGACCCCGTACTTCTCGAGCACGCCGTTGTCGGCCAGGTCCAGCGCGCAGTTGAGCGCGGTCTGCCCCCCCATGGTCGGCAGCAGCGCGTCGGGTTTTTCCTTGGCGATGATCTTCTCGACCGTCTGCCAGTTGATCGGCTCGATGTAGACCGCGTCGGCCATCTCCGGGTCGGTCATGATCGTCGCGGGGTTGCTGTTGACCAGCACCACCCGGTACCCCTCCTCGCGCAGCGCCTTGCACGCCTGCGCGCCGGAGTAGTCGAACTCGCAGGCCTGGCCGATGACGATCGGGCCGGCGCCGATGATGAGGATGGTCTTGAGGTCGTTGCGCTTTGGCATCAGTGCTTCTCTGCGTGCGTGTCCGACATGGACGCCACGAAACGGTCGAACAGCGGGGACACGTCCCGCGGGCCGGGCGAGGCTTCCGGATGGCCCTGGAACGAGAACGCGGGGGAGTCGGTCAGTTCGATGCCCTGGTTGGTGCCGTCGAACAGCGAGCGATGGATGACCCGCACGTTGGCCGGCAGGCTCGACTCGTCGACCGCGAAGCCGTGGTTCTGCGAGGTGATCATCACCCGGCCATCGTCGAGCGACTGCACCGGATGGTTGGCGCCGTGGTGGCCGTTGGGCATCTTCATGGTCTTCGCGCCCGCGGCCAGCGCCAGCAACTGGTGGCCCAGGCAGATGCCGAACATGGGCATCTTCTTCGCCAGCAGTTCGCGGATCGCCGCGATCGCGTAGTCGCACGGCTCCGGATCGCCGGGACCGTTGGACAGGAACACGCCGTCGGGCTGCATCGCCAGGACTTCGGACGCCGGCGTCTGCGCCGGCACCACGGTCAGCTCGCAGCCGCGTTCGGCCAGCATGCGCAGGATGTTGCGCTTGACCCCGAAATCGTAGGCGACCACGCGCAAGCGCGCCGGCACCTGCACGGTCCTGCCGCTGTCCAGGTCGAGGCTTCCCTCGTTCCAGGCGTAGGGCGCTTCGGTCGTCACCACCTTGGCCAGGTCCATGCCCTTGAGGCCGGGGAACTTGCGCGCGGCCTCCAGCGCCTTCTCGACGTCGATGTCGCCGGCCATCAGCGCGCCGTTCTGCGCGCCGCGTTCGCGCAGCAGGCGGGTCAGCTTGCGCGTGTCGATGCCGGCGATGGCGACGATGCCGCGTTCCTGCAGCCACTGCGGCAGCGCGACCTGGCTGCGCCAGCTGCTCGGGCGGCGCGGCACGTCGCGCACGATCAGCCCGGCGGCCCAGACCGTGGCCGCTTCGTCGTCCTGGTCGGTGCAGCCGGTATTGCCGATGTGCGGATAGGTCAGCGTCACCAGCTGGCGCGCGTACGAGGGATCGGTGAGCACTTCCTGGTAGCCGGTCATGGCGGTGTTGAACACCACCTCGCCGACCGACAGGCCGTTCGCGCCCACGGAAACGCCCTCGAATACGGTGCCGTCTTCGAGGACGAGGATTGCAGTCTGGGTCACTGGCTTCGCCTACGTGAGGTTGCAAAAAACCGCCGGAGCGGCTTCGGACCGGTCCGGGGCGTGAGGAATCAGGCGAGCGGGAATGATACCGGTGCGCCGGCTGCCGCGCCAGAGGAAGGCGACGGGAACTGAACGGTTCGCGAGCGGAATGCGGCG
This sequence comes from uncultured Luteimonas sp., assembly GCF_947492465.1. NCBI lineage: Bacteria > Pseudomonadati > Pseudomonadota > Gammaproteobacteria > Lysobacterales > Lysobacteraceae > Luteimonas > uncultured Luteimonas sp. Next base: position 976,796 of record NZ_CANLNF010000001.1, on the reverse strand, counting down.
CGCGAACGCGTGCGGATCCGGCCGTGGGCCGCTGAAAACGGCCGTCCCGCGGATGGCGCGGAATCCGCGTGCCGGCAGCAGCGAAACCGGAGCTGCGCGGCGCCCGACAGGTGATCGCGCGCTACAGCAGGTCCCGCACCCGGTACAGGCCCGGCGCACGCCCGGCCAGGCGCGTCGCCGCGTGCAGCGCGCCGCGCGCGAAGATGTCGCGATTGGTTGCACGGTGAACCAGTTCGATGCGCTCGCCGGCCGCCGCGAACTGCACCAGGTGTTCGCCGACGATGTCGCCGGCGCGCAGCGACGCGTAGCGCGGCTGTGCGCCACCCCGCCCCGCCGCCTCGCCCAGCGATAGCGCGGTGCCCGAGGGCGCGTCCTGCTTGCGGCTGTGGTGCGATTCGACGATGTCGCAGTCCCAGCCCGGCAGCGCCGCGGCGGCGCGCTCGACCAGCTCGTCGAGGACCGCCACGCCCAGGCTGAAGTTGGACGCCCACAGCACCGCGACGGTGCCCGACGCATCGCGCAGCGCCTGGCGCTGGCCGTCGGAAATGCCGGTCGTCCCCGACACGAAGGCCGCCCCGCGCGCGACGCACAGCGCCAGCACCGGATCGAAGCCTTCAGGCAGGCTGAAATCGATGGCGGCGTCGAAGGCGGGCACGCCCGCGAGTTCGCTGCTGGCGAAATGCGGCACGCCGTCGACCACCCGCTGGCCGATGCGGCGCTGGACCGCGGCCACCACCTGCAGCTCGCGCAGGTCGCCGGCCAGGCGCAGCAGCGCCTGGCCCATGCGCCCGGAGGCGCCGTGGATGAGGAGTCGGATCGGCGAGGCGGTCATGCACGCAGGCTAGCCGCGCGCAGGGTGGCCGGCAAGCCTGCCGCGGTCAGGAGACCATACGGTCCCAGAAGCCCCTCACCCCGTCGAGGAAGGTGCTGGACTTGGGCGAATGCCGGCGCGCGTTCTCGCCGGTGAACGTCGCCTCGAACTGTTCGAGCAGCTCGCGCTGCTCGCTGGTCAGGTTGACCGGCGTCTCCACCACCACCTTGCAGTACAGGTCGCCCGGCGCGCGGCTGCGCACCGACTTGACGCCCTTGTCGCGCAGGCGGAAGACCTTGCCGGTCTGGGTTTCCGCCGGGATGCGGATCTCTGCGTCGCCGCCCAAAGTCGGCACGCGCACGGTGTCGCCCAGCGCCGCCTGCGAGAACCGGATCGGCACCTCGCAGTGCAGATCGTCGCCGTCGCGTTCGAAGATCGCGTGCGCACGCACGCGCACCTCGACGTACAGGTCGCCCGGCGGCGCGCCGGCCGGACCGGCCTCGCCCTCGCCCGACAGGCGGATGCGGTCGCCGCTGTCCACGCCCGCCGGCACCTTCACCGACAGCACCTTCTCGTCTTCGATGCGGCCGTTGCCGTGGCAGCTCTGGCAGGGGTTGGCGATGGTCTGGCCGCGGCCATGGCAATGCGGGCACGGCTGCTGCATCGAGAAGATGCCGCGCTGGAAGCGCACCTGTCCGCGGCCGTTGCAGGTGCCGCAGGTCTCGAGCTTGCGATCGGCCGAACCGCTGCCGTCGCAGTCCTCGCACTCGGCCAGGGTCGGAATCTCGATCCGCTTCTCGACCCCGCTCACCGCCTCCTCGAGGTCGAGCTCCATCACGTAGCCCACGTCGGCGCCGCGGCGCGGCCCGCGGCCGGCCGCGCCACCGCCGAAGATGTTGCCGAAGATGTCGCCGAAGATGTCGCCCATGTCGGCGCCGCCGAAACCGGGCCCGGCGTTGCCGCCACCCATGCCGTGCTCGAACGCGGCGTGGCCATGCTGGTCGTACATGCGGCGCTTGCCGCCGTCCGACAGCACTTCGTAGGCCTCCTTGCACTCCTTGAACGCGGCCTCGGCGGCCTTGTCGCCCGGATTGCGGTCCGGGTGGTGCTTCATCGCGCAGCGGCGATAGGCCTTCTTCAGGTCTTCTTCGCTGGCGCTGCGGGCAACGCCCAGGACTTCGTAGTAGTCGCGTTTCATCGAGCCGGGATCAAAGGGTCGGGAGTCGGGATGGCGGGGACGGGAACCCGGGGCACGGCAGCGGAAACGGGGAACCGGACCGGCCGGCGGGCGCGTCGCGCCTGCCGGGGGCCGGTTCCCCTTCCGTGCCCCGCTTACTTCTTCTCTTCGTCCTTGACCTCGGTGAACTCGGCATCGACCACGTCGTCGCTGCCGGGCTGCGCGCCTGCGCCGCCGTCACCGGGCTGCTGGGCCGCGGACACCGCGGCGAACAGCGCCTGCGCCGCTTCCTCCAGGGCCTTGGTCCGGCTTTCGATCTGGCCCTTGTCGTCGCCCTTCATCGCGGTCTCGACGTCGGCGATCGCAGACTCGACCCGGCCGATCACGTCGCCCGGCACCTTGTCGCCGTTGTCCTTGATCGCGCTGCGGGTGCTGTGCACCAGCGCGTCGGCCTGGTTGCGCGCGCCGACGAGCTCATGGAACTTGAGGTCGTCCTCGCGGTGCGCCTCGGCGTCGGCCACCATCCGCTGGATCTCCTCGTCCGACAGGCCCGAGCCGGCCTTGATCTCGACCTTCTGCTCCTTGCCCGTCTTCTTGTCCTTGGCGGTGACGTGGACGATGCCGTTGGCGTCGATGTCGAACGACACCTCCACCTGCGGCATGCCGCGCGGCGCCGGCTCGATGCCCGACAGGTCGAAGCGGGCCAGCGACTTGTTGAAACGGGCCTGCTCGCGCTCGCCCTGCAGCACGTGCACGGTCACCGCGGACTGGTTGTCCTCGGCGGTCGAGAACGTCTGCGAAGCCTTGGTCGGGATGGTGGTGTTCTTCTCGATGATCTTGGTGAACACGCCGCCCAGGGTCTCGATGCCCAGGCTCAGCGGGGTCACGTCGAGCAGCAGCACGTCCTTGACGTCGCCTGCCAGCACGCCGCCCTGCACCGCCGCGCCGATGGCCACGGCCTCGTCGGGGTTGACGTCCTTGCGCGGCTCCTTGCCGAAGAACTCGGCCACCGCCTGCTGCACCTTCGGCATGCGGGTCTGGCCGCCGACCAGGATCACCTCGCTGATGTCGGACGCGCGCAGGCCCGCGTCGTTGAGCGCGACCTTACACGGCTCGATGGTCTTGCGCACCAGGTCGTCCACCAGCGCCTCGAGCTTGGCCCGGGTCAGCTTGATGTTGAGGTGCTTGGGACCGGAGGCGTCGGCCGTCACGTACGGCAGGTTGACCTCGGTCTGCTGGGCGCTGGAGAGTTCGATCTTGGCGCGCTCGGCCGCGTCCTTCAGGCGCTGCAGGGCCAGCGGGTCCTTGCGCAGGTCGATGCCCTGGTCCTTCTGGAACTCCTCGACCAGGTAGTCGATGACGCGCTTGTCGAAGTCCTCGCCGCCGAGGAAGGTGTCGCCGTTGGTGGCCAGCACCTCGAACTGCTTCTCGCCGTCGACTTCCGCGATCTCGATGATCGACATGTCGAAGGTACCGCCGCCCAGGTCGTACACGGCGATCTTGCGGTCGCCGCCGGCCTTGTCCAGGCCGTAGGCCAGGGCAGCCGCGGTCGGCTCGTTGATGATGCGCTTGACGTCGAGGCCGGCGATGCGGCCGGCGTCCTTGGTCGCCTGGCGCTGGGAGTCGTTGAAGTAGGCCGGCACGGTGATCACGGCCTCGGTGACCTTCTCGCCCAGGTAATCCTCGGCGGTCTTCTTCATCTTCTCCAGGATGCGCGCGGAGACTTCCTGCGCGGAGAGCTTCTTGCCGTCGCTGGTCTGCACCCAGGCGTCGCCATTGTCATGGGCGACGATGGCGTACGGCACCAGGTCGAGGTCCTTCTTGACCTCGGCGTCGGTGAACTTGCGGCCGATCAGGCGCTTGACCGCATAGAAGGTGTTCTTGGGGTTGGTGACGGCCTGGCGCTTGGCGGACGCGCCAACCAGGACCTCGCCGTCCTTGGTGTAGGCCACGACCGACGGCGTGGTGCGGTCGCCCTCGCTGTTCTCGATGACCTTGGCCTTGCCGCCGTCCATGATCGCCACGCACGAGTTGGTCGTGCCCAGGTCGATGCCGATGATCTTTGCCATGATGGGTTTCCCTCTGGAATCTTGTGTGCTGGCGGCGGGCCGCCGATGGTGCGTATCTGGGGGGCGGGGCCTGTCCCTTCAAGGGGCGGACCCTGCCCGGATGGCCTCGCGGCCTGCGTGACGCAGCGCGCGCGGGCCCGATCTGCTCCGGCCTCCCCTGCCGGGGAGCGAAGGCCTCAGTCGTGCTTGGCGACCGACACCAGCGCCGGGCGCAGCAGCTGGTCGTTGAGCACGTAGCCCTTCTGGAACAGCTGGAACACGCTGCCGGGCGCGACTTCGGCGGTTTCGACCGCGCTCATCGCGTTGTGCTTCTCGGGGTCGAAGGCGTCGCCCTGCGCAGGGGCCACTTCGGCCAGGCCGTTGTTGCCGCACACGCGGGTCAGCTCGCGCAGGGTCAGCACCACGCCATCGCGCAGCGGGTCTTCGGCCGGGGCGGTGTTGAGCGCCGCCTCGAGGCTGTCGAAGACCGGCAGCAGGTCGCCCAGCAGCTGCTTGTTGGCGAAACGGCAGGCATTGCGCACGTCGCGCTCGAGGCGCTTGCGCTGGTTCTCCATGTCGGCGCGGTCGACCAGCGACTGCGCGCGCAGCTGCTCGAGTTCGGCTTCGAGCGACTGGATGCGATCGTCCGGGGTGTTCGGTTCTTCGGCCGCGGGCGCGGCGTGCTGCATCGGTTCCGTGGTCATGTCCTGGGCTGGAAAAAGGCGGTCGCAGGCCGCCGGCCCCGCAGCTATGGGGCCGGCAGGTCCGGATTCAAGGCGGCGCCGAGCAGGTCGGCCGTCGCCTGGACCACGGGGATGACCCGGTCGTAGGCCATCCGGGTGGGCCCGATCACGCCCAGCACGCCCAGCACCTTGCCGCCCGCCGCGTACGGCGCGGTGACCACCGAAACCCCTTCCAGCGGCGCCAGCCCGGTTTCCTCGCCGATGAAGATGCGCACGCCCGGGGCGTGGATGGTGCGCTCGAGCAGCTGCAGGATCTCGCGCTTGCGGGCGAATGCCTCGAACAGCTCGCGCAGCCGGTCGAGGTCGGAGAGGTCCTGCACGCCGATCAGGCGGGTCTGCCCGGCCAGCACCATGTCGTCGCTGTCGGCGGGTGCCAGTGCCTGCTCGGCCAGCTCGACCGTCTGCGACAGCAGCGCCTCCATCTCGTCGCGCGCCGCCTGCAGTTCTCGCACCAGGGTCGCGCGGATGTCGGCCACCGGGCGTCCGGCGAAGTTGGCGTTGAGATAGTTGGCCACCCGCTCCAGCTCCGAGGCCTCGAACGGGCGCCGGGTCTGGATGATCCGGTTCTGCACGTCGTGGTCGGCGAACACCAGGATCGCCATCACCCGCTGCCCGTCGAGCGGCACGAAGTCGATGTGGCGGAAGGCGAACTGCTCGCGGCGCGGCACCGAGACCACGCCGACGAAGTGTGTCATCGCCGAGACCAGCTCAGAGGCGCTGCCCAGCAGGGACTGGGTGCCGCCACCGGCCGACAATTCGCCGCGCAGCCGCGCCAGCTCCAGGGTGGGAAGCGGCTGCACCTGCAGCAGCGAGTCGACGAAGACCCGGTAGCCCTGCGCGGTCGGGATCCTTCCTGCCGAGGTGTGGGGCGCGGACAGCAGCCCCTGCTCCTCCAGGTCGGCGAGGATGTTGCGGATCGTGGCCGCGCTGACATCCAGCCCCGCGTGCCGGGCCAGGGTCTGCGAGCCGACCGGCTCGCCATCGCGGATATGGCGGGCGATCAGGGTCCGCAGCAGCTGGCGTGCGCGCTGGTCGAGATTGCTGCCTGGCGGGGTTGCGGCCATCGGTTGATTAGATCGCCCGGGCCGGTGGGCCGCAAGCACGGCCTGTCCAGGCCGCGCCGGAGGCCGCAGCGCCGGGTCTGGCCCGGCAACTGGTGTCCCCGGCATCAGACCGGTGCGTCGGGGGACCGTGCAACCGACAGCCCACGGGAGCGCGAACGGGACGCCGCGGCCGGGGACCGGAACGCTCCCCGGACCCCGACCGCAGGCCGGCTGCCGGTCCGGCCACCGCTGTCTCGGTTCCTGCGAACGCGCGCACTACAATGCGCGACCATGCTCAAGCGCCTGACCCTTCGCGACTTCGCCGTCGTCCCCGAATCCGAACTCGAGTTCGGTCCGGGCATGACCGTGATTTCCGGCGAAACCGGCGCGGGCAAGTCGCTGCTGGTCGACGCCCTGGGCTTCCTGTCCGGCCTGCGCGCCGACGCGGGCATGGTCCGCCACGGCGCGCAGCGTGCCGAACTGCATGCCGAGTTCGATCCGTCGGCCGTCCCGGTGGCGCTGGCCTGGCTGCGCGAGCAGGAGTTCGACGACGGCAGCGCCTGCACCCTGCGCCGCACCCTGCGCGCCGACGGTGGCTCGCGGGCCTGGATCAACGGCCGGCCGGCCACCCTCGCCCAGCTCTCCCAGCTGGCCGGTCTGCTGGTCGAGATCCACGGCCAGCACGAACACCAGGCGCTGCTCGAGAAGGCCAGCCAGCTCGCCCTGCTCGATGCCTTCGGGCGGCACGAACCGCAGCTGGCCGCGGTGCGCGAAGCGGCCGCCGCCTGGGGCGCGCTGCTGCGCGAGCGTGACGCGCTGTCGAAAACCGGCGACGTGTCCGAACGGATCGACTGGCTCGGCCACCAGCTGGCCGAACTCGAACGCGAGGACCTGCGCCCCGAGGCGATCCAGGCCCTGGTCGCCGGCCACCGCCGCCAGGCCCACGCGGCCGGCCTGATCGCGGCCTGCGACGAGGCCCTCGATGGCCTGGCCGGAGATGATGGTCCGGCCTTGGTGCGGCGCCTGCAGCAGCTGCGCGGCGGACTGGCGCGCGAGCGTGCGCACGAACCGCGGCTCGGCGAGGTCGACGCGATGCTCGATTCGGCGGCGATCCAGCTCGACGAGGCGACCCTGCTGCTGCAGCGGGTGCGCGACGAGCTGGACATCGATCCGGCCCAGTTCGAGGCGCTGGACGCGAGCCTGGCGCGCCTGCATGAACTCTCGCGCAAGCACCGCGTGGCGCCGGAGGAACTCGCCGGGCGCCAGGCAGGCTTCGCCGCCGAACTCGAGTCGCTGCGCGATGCCGGCACCCGCCTGGCCTCGCTCGACGGCGAGATCGCGAAGGCCACCGCGCGCTGGCGCGAGGCGGCCGATGTCCTGGGCCAGGCCCGGGCCGAGGCGGCGGCGCGGCTGTCCAGCGCCACCACCGCACTGATCGCCGAGCTGGGCATGGGCGGCGGCGTGTTCGAAGTGTCGCTGGAACCGGTCGATGCCGGCCGCCCCGATCCCCAGGGCGGCGAGCGCGTTGAATTCCTGGTGTCCGCCAACGCCGGCCAGCCGCCCCGTCCGCTGCGCCGCGTCGCCTCGGGCGGCGAGCTGTCGCGGGTGTCGCTGGCGATCGAGGTCGCGGCGCTGGGTTCGGACACGGTGCCGACCATGGTCTTCGACGAGGTCGATTCGGGCATCGGGGGCGCGGTCGCCGAGATCGTCGGCCAGAAGCTGCGGGCCCTCGGCGCCCGCTGCCAGGTCCTGTGCGTGACCCACCTGCCGCAAGTGGCTGCGCAGGGGCATGCGCACTACCTGGTCAGCAAGGCCGACCTCGACGGCCAGACCCGCTCCGCCGTGCGCCCGCTCGACGCCCGCCAGCGGCAGGAAGAGCTGGCGCGGATGCTGGGCGGCGTGGAAGTGTCGAAGGAAGCGCGCGCGGCCGCCAGGCGGCTGCTGGCCAGCACCGCCGACTGAATCGTCCGCCGGCCCAAAGCCTGCGCCTCCTCAAGCGCCTTCACGCCGCGACCGGGGCGAATTCCCGCCACGTCCGTCGCCCGGACCGGCCTGGGGCGCCCCCGCCCGGGGCGCGCGCCTCCCTTCCATCTCCTTGCCGTTGTGCGTGAAGCTCGCGTGAGCGTCGTCACACGACGCGCGCGTATCGTCGCCGGTTCGATGGCGATCCACCTCAGGGGGAAGGCGGGATGGTGACTCACACGATGCAGGTACTCGACGGCCCGTCCGTCGAGGCAGCCGCGCGGGCGGACGATGCGATGCGGATGATGCTCTCCGCGCTGCAGGCCGTCGCCCAGGGCGACTTCACAGTGGAACTGCCCGGCCACTGGGACGGTCTGGAAGGCCGGCTCGCCGACGCCTTCAACACCGTGGTGCGCAGCAACCGCGAACTGGCGCTGGAGCTGGCCCGGGTCGGCGAGAAGGTCGGCCGCGAGGGCCTGACCCGGCAGCGCATCAGCCTGCCCAACCGCCACGGCTGCTGGGGCGACATGGAAGGCTCGGTCAACGACCTGGTCGACGACCTGGTGCGCCCGGTCGCGACCATCACCGAGGCGATCGCAGGCGTCGCCAAGGGCGACCTCACCCGCAGCGTGCCGCTGGAAGCGGACGGCCGCCCGCTGCAGGGCGAGTTCCTGCGTTCGGCGACGATCGTCAACCGCATGATCGAGCAGATGGGCGAGTTCAGCTCCGAGGTCACCCGCGTGGCGCTCGAGGTCGGCACTGGCGGGCGCCTGGGCGGCCAGGCCCAGGTGGCGGGCGTGTCGGGCGTGTGGAAAGAGCTGACCGACTCGGTCAACCAGATGGCCTCCAACCTCACCGCCCAGGTACGCAACATCTCCGAGGTCACCATCGCGGTCGCCAACGGCGACCTCTCGCGCAAGATCACCGTGGACGTGCGCGGCGAGATCCTGCAGCTCAAGGAAGCCATCAACACGATGGTCGACCAGCTGCGCGGCTTCGCCTCGGAAGTCACGCGGGTGGCGCGCGAGGTCGGTACCGAAGGCAAGCTCGGCGGACAGGCCATCGTGCCCGGCGTGGCCGGCACCTGGAAGGACCTGACCGACTCGGTCAACGCGATGGCGTCCAATCTCACCAGCCAGGTGCGCAACATCGCCGAGGTCACCACGGCGGTGGCCAAGGGCGACCTGTCGCGCAAGATCACGGTGGACGTGCGTGGCGAGATCGCCGAGCTCAAGGACACCATCAACACGATGGTCGACCAGCTCAACGGCTTCGCCGCGGAAGTCACCCGCGTGGCGCGCGAGGTCGGCACCGAGGGCAAGCTCGGCGGACAGGCGCAGGTGCCCGATGTCGCCGGCACCTGGAAGGACCTGACCGACCACGTCAACTCGATGGCGTCCAACCTGACCAGCCAGGTGCGCAACATCGCCGAGGTGACGACCGCGGTGGCGCGCGGCGACCTGTCGCGCAAGATCACGGTGGACGTGCGCGGCGAGATCGCCGAACTCAAGGACACCATCAACGTGATGGTGGACCAGCTCAACAGCTTCGCCGCCGAAGTCACCCGCGTGGCGCGCGAGGTCGGCACCGAGGGCAAGCTCGGCGGGCAGGCGCAGGTGCCGGGCGTGGACGGCACCTGGGCCGACCTGACCGACTCGGTCAACGCGATGGCGTCCAACCTCACCAGCCAGGTGCGCAACATCGCCGAGGTCACCACCGCGGTGGCCAGGGGCGACCTGTCGCGCAAGATCGCGGTGGATGCGCAGGGCGAGATCCTGCAGCTCAAGGACACCATCAACACGATGGTCGACCAGCTCAACGGCTTCGCCGCGGAAGTCACCCGCGTGGCGCGCGAGGTCGGCACCGAGGGCGAACTCGGTGGGCAGGCGCAGGTGCCCGGCGTGGCTGGCACCTGGAAGGACCTGACCGACAACGTCAACTCGATGGCGTCCAACCTGACCACCCAGGTGCGCAACATCGCCGAGGTCACCACCGCCGTGGCGCGCGGCGACCTCTCGCGCAAGATCGCGGTCGATGCGCAGGGCGAGATCCTGCAGCTCAAGAACACCATCAACACGATGGTCGACCAGCTCAACGGCTTCGCCGCGGAGGTCACGCGCGTGGCGCGCGAGGTGGGCACCGAGGGCAAGCTCGGCGGACAGGCGCAGGTGCCCGGCGTGGCCGGCACCTGGAAGGACCTGACCGACAACGTCAACTCGATGGCCACCAACCTCACCACCCAGGTGCGCAACATCGCCGAAGTGGCGACTTCCGTGGCCAAGGGCGACCTGTCGCGCAAGATCGCGGTCGATGCGCAGGGCGAGATCGCGCAGCTCAAGGACACCCTCAACACGATGGTGGACCAGCTCAACGGCTTCGCCGCGGAGGTCACGCGCGTGGCGCGCGAGGTCGGCACCGAGGGCAAGCTCGGCGGACAGGCGCAGGTGCCCGGCGTGGCCGGCACCTGGAAGGACCTGACCGACAACGTCAACTCGATGGCCACCAACCTCACCGCCCAGGTGCGCGGCATCGCCAAGGTGGTGACCGCGGTGGCGACCGGCGACCTGCAGCAGAAGCTGACGGTGGAGGCCAAGGGCGAAATCGCCGAACTGGCCGACACCATCAACGGCATGACCGACACGCTGGCCATCTTCGCCGACCAGGTGACGACGGTCGCGCGCGAGGTCGGCGTCGAGGGCCGGCTGGGCGGCCAGGCCAAGGTGCCCGGCACCGCCGGCATCTGGAAGGACCTCACCGCCAACGTCAACCAGCTCGCCGCCAACCTCACCACCCAGGTGCGCGCCATCGCCGAGGTCGCCACCGCGGTGACCCAGGGCGACCTCACCCGCTCGATCACGGTCGATGTCCGCGGCGAACTCGCCGATCTCAAGGACAACATGAACCTGATGATCGGCACCCTGCGCGCGACCACCGAGAGCAACAGCGAACAGGACTGGCTGAAGACCAACCTGGCCAAGTTCAGCGGCATGATGCAGGGCCAGCGAGACCTGCAGACGCTGGGGCAGATGCTGCTGTCCGAACTCGCGCCGCTGGTCGGCGCGCAGCAGGGCCTGATCTACGTGGTCGAGGCCGACGACGCCAGCCCGCGCGCGCGGCTGCGGCAGCTGGCGCGCTATGCCGATGCGTCCGGCACGCCGCAGTCCGGCACCCTCGCCTTCGGCGAGGGCCTGGTCGGGCAATGCGCGGCCGAAGGCCGCCTGATCCTGGTCGACGACGTGCCCCCCGGATCGGTGCAGATCCAGTCGGGCCTGCTGAGCGCGGTGCCGCGCGCGGTGATCGTGCTGCCGGTGCTGTTCGAGAGGCAGGTCAAGGCGGTGCTGGAGCTGGCTTCGCTGTCGGGATTCACCCCGTCGCAGCGGATCTTCCTCGAGCAGCTGTCGGGCAGCATCGGCATCGTGCTCAACACCATCGAATCGACCATGCGCACCGAGCGCCTGCTGGCGCAATCGCAGCAGCTGGCGGTCGAACTGCAGGCGCAGCAGGACGAACTGCAGCAGACCAACGAGGAGATCGCGCTCAAGGCGCAGCTGCTGGCCGAGCAGAAGGCCGAGGTGGAACAGAAGAACCAGCAGATCGAGCACGCGCGCCACGAACTGGAGGAAAAGGCCGCCGAACTCGCGCTCACCTCGCGCTACAAGTCCGAGTTCCTGGCCAACATGTCGCACGAGCTGCGCACGCCGCTCAACTCGATCCTGATCCTCGGCCAGCAGCTGGCCGAGAACCCGGACGCCAACCTCAGCGGTCGCCAGGTCGAATTCGCCAAGACCATCCACGCCGCCGGCACCGACCTGCTCAACCTGATCAGCGACATCCTCGACCTGTCCAAGATCGAATCGGGCACGGTCACCGTCGAGATCGAGCCGGTCCGCTTCGGCCATCTGCGCGACAACCTCATGCGGGCCTTCCGCCACGAGGCCGAGCGCCGCGATCTGGAGTTCACCATCGAGCTCGACCCCGGGTTGGAGCCGGCGCTCAGCACCGACCCCAAGCGGCTGCAGCAGATCCTCAAGAACCTGCTCTCCAACGCGTTCAAGTTCACCCCGAAGGGCAGCGTGCGCATGCGCGCGTTCAACGCCAGCTCCGGATGGTCGCCGGACAACGCCAGCCTGCGCGAGGCCGGCGCGGTGATCGCGCTGGAGGTCAGCGACAGCGGTATCGGGATCTCCGCGGACAAGCAGCGGATCGTCTTCGAGGCGTTCCAGCAGGCCGACGCGGGCACCTCGCGCCAGTACGGCGGCACCGGCCTCGGGCTCGCGATCAGCCGTGAGATCGCGGGGCTGCTCGGCGGCGAACTGCAGCTGCGCAGCGAACCCGGCGTCGGCAGCACGTTCACCCTGTACCTGCCGCTGCACTATGCGGGCGGCGACCGCACCGCCGCGCGGCGGTTGCCCTCACCGCACGCCGCCGCCGGCGCCGCCCCGGAGCAGGCCCGGGTCGAGCCGGCCTCGGTGGAGGACGACCGCGACCTGGTGCCCGACGATGCACCGGTACTGCTGCTGGTGGAGGACGACGTCCGCTTCGCCGGCGTGCTGCGCGACCTCGCACGCGCGCAGGGTTTCCGGGTGCTGGTGGCGACCAGCGGCGCCGAGGCCCTGCAGCTGGTGCACACCTGCGCGCCCACCGCCATCTGCCTGGACATCTTCCTGCCCGACATGCTGGGCTGGACGCTGCTGGCCCGGCTCAAGCAGGACGCGGCCACGCGCCATATCCCGGTGCAGATCCTCACGGTCGAGGAAGGCCGCCACCAGAGCCTGGAGCGCGGCGCGTTCGCCTTCCTCGCCAAGCCCTCGACCAGCGCCGAGATCGGCGCCTCGCTGCAGCGGATGCGCGACTACGCACTGCCGCGGATCAAGCGCCTGCTGGTGGTCGAGGACGATGCGCGCGAGCGGATGGGTATCGAGCTGCTCATCGCCCACGACGACGTCGCCATCGACACCGTCGACACGGGCGCGGCCGCGCTGGACGCACTCGCGACCGGGAGCTACGACTGCGCGGTGATCGACCTGCGGTTGCCGGACATGAGCGGATTCGACCTCCTCGACCGCATCCAGGAGCAACCCGCCCTGCGCGCCCTGCCGATCGTGGTGTTCACCGGCAAGGAACTCAGCGCCGAGGAATCGGCGCGACTGCGGCACACCGCCAAGAGCGTGGTGGTGAAGGACGTCGAATCCCCCGAGCGCCTGCTCGACGAGACCGCGCTGTTCCTGCACCGCGTGATCGCCCACCTGCCGCCGGCCAAGCGGCGCATGGTCGAGCGCCTGCACGCCTCCGACGAGTCGCTCGCGGGCAAGCGGGTGCTGGTGGTGGACGACGACATCCGCAACGTCTTCGCGATGTCCAGCGTACTGGAGCGGCGCGGCATGCACGTGATCTCGGCCGCCAGCGGCCAGGAGGCGATCGACAAGGTCGCCGGCGACGAGACGATCGCCGCCGTGCTGATGGACATCATGATGCCGGGAATGGATGGCTACGAAACCATGCGCGCCATCCGCCGGCTGCCTGGATCGCAGGCACTGCCCATCATCGCGGTCACCGCCAAGGCGATGAAGGGCGATCGCGAGAAATGCCTGGAGGCCGGCGCCTCGGACTACCTGGCCAAGCCGGTGATGACCGACGAACTGCTGGGGGTGCTGCGGCAATGGCTGCATCGCTGAACGAAGCGGTGCCCAGGATGGCGTCCGACGACAGCGCTTCGGCGCAGGTCGCCGCGCCCGTGCGGATCCTGCTGGTCGACGACCAGCCCGCGCGACTGCTGACCTACCAGGCGATCCTCGATCCACTGGGCGAATGCCTGGTGCAGGCCCGGTCCGGCCCCGAAGCGCTCCGGTGCCTGATGCAGCACGACTACGCGCTGATCCTGCTCGACGTGAACATGCCCGGCATGGATGGCTTCGAAACCGCCAGCCTGATCCACGGCCATCCGCGCCACGAGAACACCCCGATCATCTTCGTCACCGCGGTCAACCTGTCGGACATGGACCGGTTGCAGGGCTACAAGCTCGGCGCGGTGGACTATGTGATGGTCCCGGTGATTCCCGAGATCCTGCGCAGCAAGGTCGAGGTGCTGGTGGAGCTGTACCGCAAGCGCCGCGAGCTGCAGCTGCTCAATGCCAGCCTCGCCGCGCGCAACCAGGAGCTGCAGCGCGAGAAGGCGCGCGAGCTCGAGGCACTGAACGAATCGCTGCGCCTGGCCAACGAGGCCCTGGCCAGCCGCAACGCGGAACTGCAGACCGAGGTCGCCGAGCGCGCACGCGCCGAAGAGCGGCTGCGCGGCGTCGACCAGCGCAAGAACGTGTTCCTCGCCACCCTGGCGCACGAGTTGCGCAATCCGCTGGCGCCGCTGCAGAACGCGCTCAGCATCCGTCGCCTGCAGACGGCCGACGACGACCCGCTGCAGGACACCATGGAGCGCCAACTGGCCCTGCTGGTGCGGATGATCGACGACCTGCTGGACATCGCCCGTATCAGCCAGGGCAAGCTGACCCTGCGGCCCTCCGAGGCTGCGCTCGCCGGCGTGCTGGACGCGGCCGTGGAGATCGCCCGTCCGTGGCTGGACGGCGGCGGGCACGATTTCAGCCTGCGCCTGCCCGCCAGCGACCTGGTGCTCTGCGCCGACCAGGCCCGGCTGGCGCAGGTGTTCGCCAACCTGCTCAACAACGCGGCCAAGTACTCCGACCCGGGCAGCCGGATCGAACTGGAGGCGATGCTGGACGAGGCCCGCGACGAGGTGGTGGTGAGCGTGCACGACAACGGCATCGGCCTGGCTGGCGATTCCCTGCAAGAGATCTTCGAGATGTTCCGCCAGGTCGACACCACGATCGAGCGTTCGCATGGCGGACTGGGCATCGGCCTGACCCTGGTGCAGAAGATCACCGAAATGCACGACGGCCGGGTCGAGGTGGAAAGCGCGGGCCTGGGCCATGGCTGCACGTTCCGCGTGCGCCTGCCGCGGCGCCGCGCCGTCGTGACCGATGCCGCCGCAGCGCCTGCGCAGCACGCGATCGGCGACGCGGGCAACGGCGCGAGCCGCGTGCTGGTGGTCGACGACAACCGCGACGCCGCCGACACCCTGGCGCTGATGGTGCGCATGCTCGGGCACGAGGTGGTGCAGCTCTACGACCCCGAACAGGTCGAGGCCGAAGTCGAGCGCTTCGCGCCGGACCTGGTGTTCCTCGACGTGGGCATGCCCGGGCGCAGCGGCTACGACATCGCCCGTGCATTGCGCTCGCGGCACGGCCCCGGGGCGCTGGCCATCGTCGCCGTCACCGGCTGGGGCCACGCCGAGGACCGCAACCGCACCCGCGACGCCGGTTTCGACGAACACCTGGTCAAGCCGCCGCAGCTCGACGCGATCCGGCGCCTGTGCGCGGGCGCCGGCAAACGGGGCGCGGAGCGGTGAGCGAACCGCTGGCGAACGCCTGGATCGATCGCGTCGCGCACGACCTGCGCGGCCCGCTGTCGCCGATGCAGACGGCAGTCTACCTGCTGCGCGAACCCGCGATCGACGATGCCCAGCGCGACGAGCTGCTCGCCGTGCTGGAGCGCCAGATCAAGCGCCTGAGCGACATGATCGGCGAGTTCAGCGACTTCGGCCTGGGCGAAGCCGGGCGCCTGGTCGCACGCTGCGAGGCGGTCGACATCGCCTCGCTGGTTGCCGACCTGACCGCCAGCCTGCGGGCCTGTCCGCCGCGGGTCACGCTGGATGCGGCCGTCCGCGGGCTCCAGGTCGAGGGCGACGTGCTGCGGCTCGCGCAACTGTTCCGCATCCTGCTCGGCATGCAGCTCGCGCGAGGCCAGGCGGCCGCGGTACAGGCCCGGCTGGAAGCGTCGGACGGGCATCTGCGCATGCGCTGCGCCTTGCCCTGCACGGGCGCCTCCGATGCCCTGGCCGAGCTGCTGCTGGCGGCGCCGCACCCGGACCCGCCGGACGACACGCTCGGCTTCGGGCTGGTGATCGCCGGGGCGATCGCGACCGCGCACGGCGGTAGCCTGCGCGGCCACGCCAGCGGTCCCGACACCCTGGAATTCGTGCTCGAACTGCCCTGTGCCGCGCCGCCCGGCCTCGCGCCGGAACCGGGCTAGGCAGGCGCGCGGCGGGTCGGCGCCGCGGCCGCGGTCAGCGCTTGCGGCGCACGTAGAGCACCAGCGAGTGCTCGTCGAGGATGCAGTCGTTCTCGCTGGCGATCTTGTTGAGCAGGCTCACGATCTCCGGGCTCTCGAATTCGGTGATCTGGCCGCTGCTCATGTCGACCATGTGGTAGTGGTGGTCGCCCCGGTCGAGCTCGTACAGGGCGTGCCCGCCCTCGAAGTTGTGCTTGGTCACCAGGCCCGCGGCCTCGAACTGCGTCAGCACCCTGTACACGGTCGCCAGCCCGATCTCGTCGCCCTGCTCCAGCAGTTGGCGATAGATGTCCTCCGCGGTCATGTGCTGGCGCGGGTTCTTCTGCTCGAGCAGTTGCAGGATGCGCATGCGCGGGTGCGTGACCTTCAGCCCGGCCTTGCGCAGTTCGGTCGATTCCATGGAGCCTCCGTTCACAGCCGATTTAGCGCCAGCCGTGTGGACGCCGGCCTCGGTGCGCCGGGGAGTGTATCATCGCGGGCTTCACAGACCGGCTCCGCAGGCCCCACCTCCATGCCCATGTCACGCCTCCTGTTCGTCGTCCTGGTCGCCCTCGGCACGGCCGGCTGCGGCATCCTCTACAAGCAGCCGATCTACCAGGGCAACCTGATCGAGAAGTCCGCCGTCGAACAGCTGCAGGTCGGCATGGACAAGCAGCAGGTCGTGACCCTGCTGGGCACGCCGTCGATCGCCGATCCGTTCCACCATCAGCGCTGGGACTACACCGCCACCGAACGCACCAACCGTCGCGGCCAGACCGAGGTGAAGAACCTCACGCTGTGGTTCGAGAACGATGCACTGGCGCGCTGGGACGGCGAGTATTTCGCCGAACAGGACAAGGAACTGTCCGAGCGCATGCGCCGCTTCGGCAACCTGCCCAAGGAAAAGGGCAACCAGCGCCGCCGCTGAGGTGTCGGCCCCGGTCTGGCGGCTGCCGGGCGGCGCCGGACTGGATCCGGTCGCACGCCCCCACCCCGCCTCGCCTCCAGACGCGCGCATTGGCGCCACTGCCCAGCGCCGTGCGCCTCAGCCCCGATCGCGTCGCGCCGCCTGACCCTGCGCGCGACGCCGCCGGTTGTCCTTGGGGTCGGCCAGCAGCGGACCCAGCAGTTCCAGCCGGTCTCCTTCGCGCAGCGGCGTCTCCGTGCCGACCCGTTCGCCATGGACCGCATATCCGGCCAGGCCGTCGCGCGGAAGGCCAGTGCGCGCGAGCGCGTCGGCCACGGTCGCGCCCGGCGGCAGATCCAGGTCTTCGGCCTGGAAACGCCCGGTCCAGGCGCGGATCAGCTGCACCCGCACGCTCAGGCTTCCGCGTCGGCCACGCGCACGAAGTCGTCGACCATGCGGTCGGCCAGGCCGCGCAGGCCCAGCGAGAGCACCGGCAGCATCAGGCTGCTCTGCGGCTCGAAGTCGAGCGACAGCGAGACCTTGCTGGCGTTCTCGTCCAGCGCATGGAACTGCCAGCGCCCATGCAGGCGCCGGAACGGGCCGTCGCGCAGCTCCATCTCGATGTGGTGCGGAGGCGACAGGGTGTTCTCGGTGGTGAACCAGGTCCGGAAGCCGCCGATGCCCAGTTCCAGCCGCGCCAGCACCCGCGACTCGCCGGCCTCGATGATCCGCGCGTCCTCGCACCAACCGAAGCGGCGCGGGTAGGCGGCGATGTCGTTGACCAGCTCGAACATGCGATTGACTGAATGTTCCACCAGGGCGCTGCGTTGGATCGTGGGCATGGCTCGCGCGGGTGACCTGCTTCGGGGACAATGGCGGAATGGGCAAGAAGAGCGGCAAGGATAAGGCAAACGGCGACCGGACCATCGCGCTGAACCGGCGCGCGCGCCACGATTACCAGCTCGACCAGCGCTTCGAGGCGGGAATGGCGCTGCAGGGCTGGGAGCTCAAGGCGATTCGCGCCGGCCGCGCGAACATCGGCGAAAGCTACGCGATGGTGCGCGATGGCGAGCTGTTCCTGTACGGCGCGCAGATCACGCCGCTGATCCAGGCCTCGACCCATGTCGTCGCCGACGCCAAGCGCAGCCGCAAGCTGCTGCTGCACCGGCGCGAGATCGACAACCTGATCGGCCGCGTGCAGCGCGACGGCTACACCCTCGTGCCCACCGCGATGTACTGGAAGGGCAACAAGGTCAAGCTCGAGATCGCGCTGGCCAAGGGCAAGCAGAGCCACGACAAGCGCCAGGCCTCCAAGGACCGCGACTGGGACCGCGATCGCCAGCGGGTGATGCGCGCCCACAACAAGGACGCCTGACCCCGGCTCGCGCGCTGCGTGCGGCATGCCGCCGCATGGGGGCCGTGGCGAATCCAGGTGCCGGCCGTGTCGCGCCTTCAAGCCGATGCACCACCTGCATCCAGGCAGCGCCCAGCGCGGCCTGTCGGCACCATGCCTGCGGCGCGGCGCCCGCGCTCACTCCCCCACGGTTTCCGCGGGCACGACGGCCTCGGCCGGCAGGGTGAAGCGGAAGGTGGCGCCCTCCCCCACGCAGCCCTCCGCGCGGATGCTGCCGCCATGCCGTTCGACGATGCGCTTGACCGTGGCCAGCCCGATGCCGTGTCCTTCGTACTCGTCCGCGCCGTGCAGTCGCTGGAATGGCCGGAACAGCTTCGAGGCGTAGGCCGGTTCGAAGCCTGCGCCGTTGTCGCGCACCAGGAAAGCGGCCTTGCCATCGGCCGCGGCGCCGGCTTCGGTATCCCGGCAGAAGCGGATGCGCGCCGGCGAACGGCCGGCAGTGAACTTCCAGGCATTGCCCAGCAGGTTCTGCAGCAGGTTGCGCAACAGCGCCGGATCGCCGCCGGCCACCAGGCCCGGCTCGATCTCCACCTCCACCTCGCGCCCGGGTTCGTCCTGGCGCAGTTCGGCCACCACCTCGGCGGCAAGGGCGCTCATGTCGACCGCGGCATGGCGCAGCGGATCGCGGGTGATCCGCGACATCTTCAGCAGCGCGTCGATCAGCGCGTCCATGCGGTTGGCCGCGTTGCGCACCCGCGACAGGTAGTCCAGCGCCTCGGGTCCCATGCCGGCGGAGAAGCGCTCGCCGAGCAGGCGGCTGAAACCCTCGACGGTGCGCAATGGCGCACGCAGGTCGTGCGAGACGCTGTAGGCGAACGATTCCAGCTCGCGGTTGGCCAGGGTCAGTTCGTGCGTGCGCTGTTCCACGCGGGCCTCGAGCGTGCGGTTGAGCAGGCGCACCGCGCGCTCGGCGCGCAGCCGGTCGGTAGCGTCGTCCACCTGCGCCAGCATGGCCACGTCGCTGCCGATGTCGCCCGGCACCGGCGACAGCACCACCTGGACCAGGCGGATGTCGCCGTCGCTGCGCCGCAGCTGCAGGGTCGCCTGCGACGCGGTGCTGGCGGCCAGCCCGGCTTCGACCTCGGGGTCGAGGAACTGCGCCGAGAACCGCGTCCCGGGCAGCGTGCCGGGCGCCGCGCCCAGGATCCTCGCCAGCGCGGGATTGGCCTCGACGATGCGGCCTTCGCCGTCGAGCAGCGCGATGCCGGTGCCCGAATACAGCATGGCGTTGCGCAGGCGTTGCTCGCTGCGCCGGTAGGATTCGCTCATCGTCTCGGCCAGGCGTTCGGCGCGCGTCTGGGTGTGGGCCAGCGCCAGCACCACCGCGAACAGCAGCAGCGACAGCACCGTGCCTCCGCCCAGTACCGCCTCGCGGTCGGAGAGCTGGCGCCTGGCATCGGCGGCGGCACGCGGCTGGAAATCGATGCGCCACTGCCGGCCGTACAGTGCGAACGTGGCGCTGTGTTCCAGCCCGTCGGCATCGGCCCGCTCGACGAAGGCCGCGTCCTGGTGGAGCGGACGCCCGCCGTCGACATCCCCGCCCAGGTCGACGATGCGGATGGCCTGCCCGCTGCGATACGGTTCCAGCGCGCTGTCCACGAACGACCGGGCATTGAACGGCGCGTATACCCAGCCCGAGATCGCCGTGCGCCGCGCGGCGACGTTGGCCGGCTGGATGCCGTTGGCGTATACCGGCGCGAGCATCAGCAGCCCGTCGCGGTGGTCGTCGCCGTCCTGCAGCAGCGACACGGGTGCGCTGAGCTGCACCTCGCCGCTGTCGCGCGCCGCCGCCATCGCCCTGTGGCGATGGGCCTCGGAGAACATGTCGAACCCGTTCGCATCCCGGTTGGGCAGCGTCTGCGGTTCGAGCAGCAGGATCGGGCCGTAGATCTCGCGCGCACCCTGCGGCCGGATCTGGAACAGCCCGTGGCCCTCGTCGCGCATCGCCAGCTGCAGCGCTTCCAGGTCGGCGCGGCGCAGGTAGGGCACGTAGC
Organism: uncultured Luteimonas sp.; assembly: GCF_947492465.1. NCBI lineage: Bacteria > Pseudomonadati > Pseudomonadota > Gammaproteobacteria > Lysobacterales > Lysobacteraceae > Luteimonas > uncultured Luteimonas sp. The sequence goes on along the minus strand of NZ_CANLNF010000001.1, from coordinate 956,576 downwards.
CCAGGCCCATCATCCCCTTGAACTGGTGCTCGATGTCGAGGCCGCCGACGTAGTCGCGCCACTGCCGCTGGGTGGGCCGCGCCACCGACCAGTACAGCGACACGCCACCGCGCAGCGCCAGTTCGTAGTGGAGCAGGCGCTGGCGCAGCTGCGCAGCGATCTCATTGCTGTCTGCGACGAACCGGGTCCGCAGCGCGGCGTCCTCGCGCGCGCCGGCCAGTCCCGCGTAATGCCAGACGATCAGCAGCGAGCCGATCAGGGTGAGCACCGCCAGCACGTAGCCGCGGCGCACCCGCGGACGGCTACGCGCGGTCGATCCGGTGGAATCCGGCATGGCCTGCGACATCCGCACAGCATACCGGCAAGCCTGAACGCCCGGCTCGACTGCGGCGCGGGCACCTTGCACGGGATCGGACCGCCCCTATACTGGTCCGGTCAAGCGTGATCGACGCTCCCGGGGGTGCACTGGCTTCGACGGGGGTCGCGAAATCACTTGGTGCATGCCGAGGGGGCAGCTTTCCTCGTTAATCCAGCGGCAAACTCTAGTTGCCAACGACGACAACTACGCTCTCGCCGCTTAAGGCGTAAGCCCCGAACCCACTTGTGCCCGTACTCGTGGATGTAGGGTCATTATTACGGGAATCCAGCCGAGGTGGCCGCCTGTCTGCCCCGGTTGAACTCACAGGCTGGTCCCGGGATGCGCTTCGCACACCGTGCTGTTCCGGGACGAGATCCAACGGTGGGCTAAGCATGTAGTACTGGGGATGGAGTGCCTTCGGACGCGGGTTCAATTCCCGCCACCTCCACCATATACGGCCGGAATCCTTCGGGATTCCGGCTTTTTTTTGCTCCCCGTTACACCGCTCTGCGGTGCTCGAAGCGCCACGGCCTGCCGTCCTCTGCCCGCTCCAACGCAAACGGGGCCGCACCAGGCGGCCCCGCTCCCGCGTTTGCTGCCGCCGGTCAGCCCTGCAGCGGCACGATCCGGATCTCGACGCGGCGGTTGAGTCCGCGCCCCTGCTCGGTGCTGTTGTCGGCGACCGGGAAGCGGTAGCCGAAGCCGGCGACCTCGAAGCGTTCGCGCTGCAGGCCCTGGCCGATCAGGTAGCTGGCCACGTTCTGGGCGCGCTGCTCGGAGATGCGCTGGTTCACCGCCTCGCCACCGACGTTGTCGGTGTGGCCGCTGACCTCGACGATGGTCTGGTTGTACTCGCGCAGCGTGCTGGCCACGTTGTTGAGCGCCGGATAGAACTGCGGCTTGAGCTCGGTGCGGTTGAAATCGAAGGTCACGCCATCGGGCAGGTTGAGCTTGATGGTGTCGCCCTCGCGGTCGACCTGGATACCGGTGCCGGCGGTCTGGCGACGCAGCTCGGCTTCCTGGCGGTCCTGGTAGGCGCCCACAGCGCCGCCGGCCAGGCCACCGACGCCGGCACCAACCATGGCGCGCTGGCGACGCTCGGTGGCGTCGCCGCCGCTGAGCAGGCCGGCGACCGCGCCGATGCCGGCGCCGATCAGGGCATTGTTACGGGTGCGGTTGGGATCGTCCGGGGCAGTGGTCTGGCCGGTGTAGGTGGCGCAGCCGGCAAGCATCGAGCCTGCGAGGACGGCCGAAATGGCGATCGCGGTCTTGTGGCGCATGGTGGCGGTCTCCTGCGGGCAGCTGTGCCCCGCGTCATGAATGGGACGCCAGCAAAGCACGCACTCCGCCAACGGCCGGTGACGGGACGCACACCCGGACCCGCCGCGGCACCCTTCCGTTCAGGAACCCGGATGGCGGGTCGATCAGGCCCGACGCTCCGGCATGGCCGGCTATGCGCTGGTCGCCCCGCGCAGGTTGCGGTAGGCGTCCAGCGCCTGCTGCCGCCCGGCGGCCAGGTCGACCACCGGCCGCGCCAGATAGCCAGGGGCCAACTGCCTCGCTCGGGCCCCGTCGAGCCAGGGCGCATGCCGCAGCGGCAGCGGCAGCGGCGCCAGCTCGGGGAGCCAGCGCGCCACGTAATGGCCATCGGGATCGAACTTGCGCGCCTGCGTCACCGGGTTGAACACGCGGAAGTACGGCGCCGCGTCCGCGCCGGTGCCGGCCACCCACTGCCAGCCCAGGCTGTTGCTGGCCAGGTCCGCGTCCACCAGGGTTTCATGGAACCAGCGCGCGCCCTCGCGCCAGTGCTGGCGCATGTGCTTGCACAGCCAGCTGCCCACGATCATGCGCACGCGGTTGTGCATCCAGCCGGTGCGCCACAGCTCGCGCATGCCCGCGTCGACGATCGGCACGCCGGTGCGCCCGCTGCGCCAGGCGTCCAGCAGGCGCTGGTCCGGCCTGGCCCAGGCGAAGGCGTCGAAGCGGCGGTCGAAGTTGTGTTCGGGGCTGTCCGGGAAGTGGTGCAGCAGATGATGGGCGAACTCGCGCCAGCCCAGCTGGCGGAGGAAGGCCTCAATGTCGGCGTCCAGTGCCGCGCTGCGCCGCGCCTCGAGTGCGGCGGCGATGCGCCATGGCGCGATCTCGCCGAAATGCAGGTGCGGCGACAGGCGCGAACTGCCGACGCGATCGGGCCGCTCGCGCTGTTCGCGGTAGCCATGCAGCGCGCCGTCGAGGAAGACCTCCAGCGCTTCGCGCGCCCCGGACTCGCCGGGCGTCCAGTGCTCCCAGAAGCCGGCGTCCCAGCCGCGCGGAGGCGCCAGCCGCAGCACCTCGAGCCGGATGCCGTCCGGATCGCCCTCCAGGTCGGGCAGCTCGTCGGGCGCGGACCAGGGCGGGGTCGTGCGCCAGTCGGCCAGCGCCGTGCGCCAGAATGGCGTGAACACGCGGTACGGCCCGCCCTGGCGGGTGGCCAGCGTCCAGGGCTCGAACAGCAGCGAGCCGTTGAAGCTCTCCGCATGCAGGCCCTGCGCGCGCAGCGCACGCTTGATCGCCGCGTCGCGGCGCTCGATCGCCGGCTCGTAGCGCCGCGTCCAGTACACGGCCTCGGCGTCGCAGGCTGCCGCGATCGTGCCCAGCAGTTCCAGGCTGGGACCGCTGAAGATCCGCAGGCGCGAACCGCGCGTGCGCAGGCTGGCGTCGAGCGCGGCCAGCGAACGCTGTCGCCAGGCGTTGGACGCAGCGCCCGGGCGCCAGGCGCCCTCCTCCTCCGGCGCGTGGATGTACACGCACACCGGGACCTGCCCCGCGTCCAGCGCGGCGCGCAGCGCAGGCTGGTCGTCCAGCCGCAGGTCGTTGCGGAACCACACCAGCGCATTGGCCATCGTCGCGGTTCCTGTCTTGCCGGGCTCAGCCGGCGTCGTGCGCGCCGCCGCGGTATTCGCGCGGGATGCGTTCGTTGAGCTGCACCAGAATCTCGTAGGGGATCGTGCCGGCGGTGTGAGCCACTTCTTCCACCGTGATCGCCTCCGCGCCCTGCCCGCCCACCAGCACCACCTCGTCCTCGTTCCAGGCGCTGTGCATGCCGATGTCGACCATGAACTGGTCCATGCACACACGGCCGGCCAGCCGGTGCCGGCGCCCGCGCACCAGCACCTCGCCGCGCGAGGACAGCGCACGTGGCCAGCCGTCGCCATAGCCGACCGGCACCGTGACCACGCGCGTGTCCTGGGCCGCGGTCCAGCTGGCGCCGTAGCCGACGGTGCTGCCTTCACGCACCACCTTGAAGTACACCACCTGCGAGACCAGCGACAGCGCCGGGCGCACGGCCACCACGGGGCGCGAGGCCGGATCGGGCAGCACGCCGTAGAGCAGGATGCCGGGCCGCACCATGTCCAGGTGGGTGGCCGGGAAATGCAGCACCCCGCCCGAGTTGGCCAGGTGCCGGACCGGCATCGGCGCGTCCAGGCGTTCGAAATGCGTGCAGGCCTCCAGGAAGCGCTCCAGCTGCTGCATCGTCATCGGCGCAGCGGGATCGTCGGCGCAGGCCAGGTGCGAGTACACGCCGACCACATCGCACCATCGCGAACCCACCGCCGCCTCGATGAAGGCGCCGGCCGATCCGGCGTGCACGCCGATCCGCTCCATGCCCGTGTCGATCTTCAGGTGCACGCGCGCACGCCGCCCCAGCGCCGCCGCCGCGTCCTCCACCTGGCGCAGCTTGGACAGCGAGGACACGGTGAGTTGCAGGTCGTGGCGGATGAACTGCGCCACCTGCGGTCCGAAGATCCCGCCCATCACCAGGATCGGCACGTCGATCCCGGCCTCGCGCAGGGCGATGCCTTCCTCCACGAAGGCCACGCCGAAGCTACCGGCGCCGCTGGCCTGCAGGTGGCGGGCCACCGGCACCAGGCCGTGGCCATAGGCGTTGGCCTTGACGATGGGCATCACCGGCACGCGCACATGCGCCGCGATCGCGCGCAGGTTGGCGGCGAGGGCGTCCAGGTCAACCAGGATGCGACTGGGCCTGCCGCTCGCGGCGGGCGACGGCAGGTGGCCCGGCCCCGCGGCGGGCGCCCGCTGGGCCGTGGCGGTGGGCGTGGACATGCGTGCATGATAGCCGCGGCCCGTGGCGCGACGGGCCGCCCCGACGCCGGTGTCGCCGGGGCATCGGTCTCGCGTCGCGCGCGTTGTCGGGGGAGTCGACACCATGGAGCAGAGCACGGTCCGCATCGAGGCATCCGCGACGCGGGTGCTACTGTTCGACGAAGTCTATCCGGCGCGCGCCGCCCAGGAGCAGGCCGACAAGAGCCGGCTCAACGCGTTCGGCACGCTGGCGCGGCTCAATCCGCTCAACCGCCCCAAGGCCGACACGGTGCAGCTGGCCAAGTCGGAGCTGCGCTATGAGCCGTTCTGGCACGTCGAGGCGCGTCGCGAGGTCGACTTCATCCACGACGCGACCTACCAGGTGCCGGTCGCCAACCCGCATGCGCAGCGATTGCTGGTCGCTGGCCAGGAGCTTCCGGTGCAGTCGCCGGACCGCAAACCGTGGATCGAGCTGCCGGTGCGCGAGGCTTGCCTGCGCCGGATCGAGGCCACCGTGTTCCAGGACGGGATGAAGCGCGACACGCGCGCCGGCGCGCTGCAGCGCTACGTGGAGAAGTACCGGGCCATCGAGCAGGACCAGCTGGACCGCGACGGCCTGCTGCGGCCGCTGCTGTCCTCGGCGGCGGCCACGCAGATGGCGCTGTCACGACTGGCTTCGGAGGCGATCGACGCCACCGAGATCCGCGACGACACGATCACGATCGGCAAGCTGCACCTGTACTACCGGCCGGTGTTCGCCTTCGAATACGCCTGGACCACCGCCGGCAAGGTCGGCGTGGTCGAGGTGGACGGGTTGACCGGCGACGTGGTCGAGAGCGGCCAGTGGTTCCGCGACAAGCTGGGCGCGGCCATGACCCGCGACCTGCTGGTGGACATCGGCGCCGACGCGATCTCGATGGCCATCCCGGGCGGCTCGATCGCGGTCAAGGTGATCAACCGCCTGGTGTGACCCCCGGCCGGTCACGCACTCGCCCTGCAAGCTTGATCGGTCGCCCGCGATGGCGCTCGGCGCGAGCCTGCCCATGCCACGCTGCACCGCACCCGAACCTTGGGGTCCAGGGTTTGCGCAGCGCCCTGCAACCGCTATGCTTCGGACCCGAACTCAGGAAGAGGTCGCGATCATGCAAGGATGCGCGCAGTGGCGGTTCGCCGCGTGGTGCCTGGCCCTCGGACTGGGCGCGCACGCGCCAGCCTCCGCGGAGACGAGCGCCCGCTTCATCGATGGTGCCGCGCTGGACATCGCCCCCCGGCAGTTGGAACGGCCACTATGAACTGCCGGGCGTCTACTGCCTGCGTTTTCCGGTACCGGAAGAGGCAAGGCGTTGCGTCAGCGCATTGTTCAACGGCAACAGCACCGCGCTCGCGCGGGTCGAATACGCGTCCGGGCTGGAAATGTACGTGGTCAGTTCCACCATGCCCGCCGGACTGACCAGCGAACAGAACCACGTCCGGCAGATCGAAGGCGCGCGCGCGGCCGACGCGGCACTTTCCGATGCGCTGTACCGGTTCAGCGTGGTGGACTCGGCCATGGGGCCGGTCATGCGCAAGCACCTGGTGAACGCCGCGGCGCGCGGCCCGCAGGATCTGGATCCATTCCCGATCACGATCGCATTCCACGACCTGGACGCTACCCGACACCATTCGATCGCGGAACTCCGCGAGTTCTCGCGATGGCCCGACCGCTACGAGGTGGCGGTCCATGCGCCGGTCCCCGACCCCACCAACGCCCGCCAGATCGAGCTGGTCAGACAGATCGCGGCGTCCTTCGCCGACGGGCTCATGCAATCCCTGCAGGACTGTACGGGGGCGCTGCCTGCGCGCGTCCCGGGTGCGACACCGGATTGAGCGCCATCCGCCCCGCCTACTCGAAGCTGCCCACCGAATCGTGCGCGAGGTTGTCGAAGCGCGTGTACTCGCCGAAGAACTTGAGCTTCACCGACCCGGTCGGCCCGCTGCGCTGCTTGCCGATGATGATCTCGGCCAGGCCCTTGTCCGGCGAGTTTTCCTTGTTGTAGTAATCGTCGCGGTAGATGAACACGATGATGTCCGCGTCCTGCTCGATGGCGCCCGACTCGCGCAGGTCGGCCATCACCGGGCGCTTGTCGGTGCGGGTTTCCAGCGAGCGGTTGAGCTGCGACAGCGCGATCACCGGCACGTTGAGTTCCTTGGCCAGGCCCTTGAGCGAGCGCGAGATCTCAGAGATCTCGGTGGCGCGGTTCTCGCTGTTGCCGGGGACCGCCATCAGCTGCAGGTAGTCGATCACGATCAGGCCGAGGTCGTGCTCGCGCTTGAGCCGGCGCGACTTCGCGCGCAGCACGTCGGGCGACAGGCCGGGCGTGTCGTCGATGAAGATCTTGGTTTCCTTGATCATCCGGATCGCGCTGGTCACCCGGCTCCAGTCCTCGTCCTCGAGCTGGCCGGTGCGCAGGCGCGTGGCGTTGATCCGTCCGTTCGACGAAATCAGGCGCAGCGCGAGCTGGCTGGCCGACATTTCCATCGAGAACACCGCCACCGCCTTCTTGGTCTTGATCGCCGCGTACTCGGCGATGTTGAGCGCGAAGGTGGTCTTGCCCATGGCCGGGCGCGCGGCCAGGATGATCAGGTCGGTCGGCTGCAGGCCGGCCGTCATCATGTCGAACTCGGTGTAGCCGGTGGGCAGGCCGGTGATGCCGCCGCCGTTGGCATGCCGCGTCTGCAGCACGTCGAAGGCCTCGGCCATGGCCTTGTTGATCGGGGTGAAATCCTGGCGCCCGCGCGAGCCGGCCTCGGCGATTGCGAACACCTGCTGCTCGGCCTTGGCCAGGATCTCGGCGCTCTCGCGGCCGTCCGGCTGGAAGCCGTCGTTGACGATGTCGGTGCCGATCTCGATCAGCTGGCGCAGCACCGCCTTGTCGCGCACGATTTCGGCATAAGCCTTGATGTTGGCCGCCGAGGGCGTGGTGCTCGCCAGCTCGACCAGGTAGGCGCCACCGGCGACCTGCTCGGACAGGCCGTTGGATTCGAACCACTCGCCCAGGGTCACCGCGTCGAAGGGCTTGTCCTTCTCCGCCAGTTCGCGGATCGCGCGGTAGATCAGCTGGTGGTCGCGGCGGTAGAAGTCCTTGTCGTTGAGCAGGTCGGCGACGCGGTCGTAGGCGTCCGGCGCCAGCATCAGGCCGCCGAGCACCGCCTGTTCGGCCTCCACCGACTGCGGCGGCACGCGCAGCTGGTCGATGCGGGGTTCGCTGCGGTTGTCCTGGCGGAAGCCGGGGCGTGCGGACATCGGACGATTCACTCCTGGCGACGGACCGGGTCGTCGCCGCAGCGACGTTCCCGACCGGTCATCCTAGCGGTCGCGGCTGTGGGTACGCGACGGAACAAGCTGTGGATAAGAAGGTTATCCGCCGGCGCCGTCTCGGCGCCTGCGATTTCGGCAGGGAGCCGCGGTCGCCCCCGGCGGCCTGGCCGCTGGAGAGCACCCCGTCCGACGACCGAGCGCGCGGCAGGCGCCTGTGCCTGGCGTGGGCGAAGCCCGCGACTGGCCGGCATGCACGGCGACCCGCCCGAGCGACGGAAGGAACCGGACGTCCAAAACAGGACAGGCGCCTCGCGGCGCCTGTCCATGGTCCAGCCCTGCGGTGAAGCGATCAGGCCGCTTCCGGCTCGATGATCACCTTGACCGTGGTTTCCGCATCGGCGTGCAGGTGGATCACCACGTCGAACTCGCCGGTGTTGCGCAGCGGGCCTTCGCCCAGCACGACTTCCGACTTGCCGACCTCGGTCACCGTCTTGCTCAGCGCCTCGGCGATGTCGCGCGGGCCGACCGAGCCGTACAGCTTGCCCTCGGTGGAAGCGTTGGCGTAGATCGTGACGCTGGCGCCCTCGAGCTTGGCCAGGCGCGACTGGGCCTCGTCGGCGATGGACTTGGCCTTGGCTTCGTACTCGGCGCGGCGCGCCTCGAACTCGGCCAGGTTGGCGGCGGTGGCCGGCACGGCCTTGCCCTGGGGCACCAGGAAGTTGCGGCCGTAGCCCGGCTTGACGCTGACCTTGTCGCCCAGGTTGCCGAGGTTGGTCACGCGCTGCAGGAGGATCAGTTCCATTTCATTGCTCCGTATTCGTTAGCGGCGCAGGCGCGCCGCAACGGTTGCTGTCCGAATCGGACGGATGCCGGTCGCGGAAACGCCCGTGGGCGCCCCGCGTGGCCGGTCAGACGTTGTGGTTGTCGGTGTACGGGATCAGCGCGAGGAAACGCGCGCGCTTGACCGCGAGCGCCAGCTGGCGCTGGTAGCGCGACTTGGTGCCGGTGATGCGGCTCGGCACGATCTTGCCGTTCTCGGTGAGGTTCTGGCGCAGGGTGTTGAGATCCTTGTAGTCGATCTCCTTGACACCCTCGGCGGTGAACTTGCAGAACTTGCGGCGGCGGAAGAACTTGGACATGGGTGTGCTCCTCAGGCGGCTTCGGTCGGTTCGGTCGGCTCGGCCGTGTCGGCCTTGCTGCCTTCGCCGTCGGTGGACGTGGTCTCGTCGTCATCGCGGCGGCGACGATCCGAACGCTCGGGGCGGTCGGGACGGTCCGGCTTCTCGTCCTTGTTCTTCATGATCAGCGACTGCTCGGTGTCGGCTTCGTCGCGGCGCATCACCAGGTGGCGCAGGATGGCGTCGTTGAAGCGGAAGCCCTCGACGAGCTCGGTGAGCACGTCCTGGCCGGCTTCGATGTTGAGCAGCACGTAGTGGGCCTTGACCAGGTTGTTGATCGGGTAGGCCAGCTGGCGGCGCCCCCAGTCTTCCAGGCGGTGGATCTTGCCTTCGCCGTTCTCGATCAGCGTCTTGTAACGCTCGATCATCGCCGGCACCTGCTCGCTCTGGTCCGGATGGACCAGGAACACGATTTCGTAATGACGCATGGGTTGTCCTTTCGGGTATTCGGGCGCCCTCGCGGGCCCCGGACAGCTCCCGGCGCCCGGAATGGACGCGGTGGAGCAAGGTCCCTGCAGCTGCGGGCCGCAGGGAGCCGCGCATTATGGAGGATCAATGGCTTGCGGGCAAGTTGGCCGCGGGCGGCGCGCGGATCCTGGCCAGGCCCTGGCCATCGGAAGCCGGATTCGCCCTGCCCGATGTGAAGGGCGTCGCGTCGGACTTGCGCGGCTGTCACCCGTCTCCACTGCGGGACGGCCGCGCCGGGCGCGCCGGCTCAGGCGGCGCGGTCGGCGTCGGTGGTGAAGCTCTCGCCGCAGCCGCACTCGGCCGCCGCGCGCGGATTGGCGAAGACGAACTCGTGGTTCAGGCCCTTGCGCACGAAGTCGATGGTGGTGCCGTCGACCATCGGCTGGCTGCTGGCGTCGACGTAGATGCGCACGCCGTCCTGCTCGCTGACGCTGTCGCCCTCGCGCGACTCCTGCGCAAGCTCGACCTCGTATCCCCAGCCCGAGCAGCCGGTCTTCCTGACGCCGAAACGCAGCCCGAGTGCATCCGGACTGGCGGCGAGGAACTGGCGGACGCGTTCGAGGGCGGCGGGGGTGAGCTGGATCGACATGACCGGATTCTAGCGCGGGGTGGCTGAAGAAGGCCTTTTTGGAGGCCGGTGCCGCTGTAAACTGTGCGTTCCGATATCGGCCCCATCTCCCCAGGATTCAAGGCATGACGGTTTCCAGCGTCGAACACGCGCTCGCGGGCAGGATTCCCGCCGGCGGCGAAGTCACGGTCCGCGGCTGGGTGCGTACCCGGCGCGATTCCAAGGCCGGGCTGAGCTTCGTCAATGTCAGCGACGGGTCCTGCTTCGCGCCGATCCAGGTGGTGGCGCCCGAAACGCTGGGCAACTACGAATCCGAGGTCAAGCGCCTCACCGCCGGCTGCTCGGTGGTCGCCACCGGCACCCTGGTCGCCTCGCAGGGCCAGGGACAGAGCTTCGAGATCCAGGCCGAGTCGATCGAGGTCGTGGGCTGGGTCGAAGACCCGGAAACCTATCCGATCCAGCCCAAGGCGCATTCGCTGGAGTTCCTGCGCGAGGTCGCCCACCTGCGCCCGCGCACCAACCTGTTCGGTGCGGTCACCCGCATCCGCCACTGCCTGGCGCAGGCGGCGCATCGCTACTTCCACCAGCACGGCTATTACTGGATCAACACGCCGGTCATCACCACCTCCGACGCCGAGGGCGCCGGGCAGATGTTCCGCGTCTCGACCCTGGACCTGGCCAACCTGCCGCGCGACGGCAAGGGCGCGGTCGATTTCTCGCGCGACTTCTTCGGCAAGGAAGTGTTCCTGTCGGTGTCGGGCCAGCTCAACGTCGAGGCGTTCGCGCTTGCGATGAGCAAGGTCTATACCTTCGGCCCGACCTTCCGCGCCGAGAACAGCCACACCACGCGCCACCTGGCCGAGTTCTGGATGATCGAACCGGAGATCGCCTTCGCCGACCTGGCCGAGGACGCGCGCGTCGCCGAGGACTTCCTCAAGTACCTGTTCCGCGCGGTGCTCGACGAACGCGGCGACGACATGGCCTTCATCGCCGAGCGCGTGCAGAAGGACGCGATCACCCGGCTGGAATCCTTCATCAACGCGCCGTTCGAACGCATCGAATACAGCGATGCGGTGGCGCTGCTGCAGAAGTCCGGGCAGAAGTTCGACTTCCCGGTCGAGTGGGGCCTGGACCTGCAGACCGAGCACGAGCGCTGGCTGACCGAACAGCACGTCGGCCGCCCGGTGGTGGTGACCAACTACCCGGAGCACATCAAGGCCTTCTACATGCGCCTGAACGACGACGGCAGGACCGTCGCCGCGATGGACGTGCTGGCGCCGGGCATCGGCGAGATCATCGGCGGCAGCCAGCGCGAGGAGCGCCTGGACGTGCTCGACGCGCGCATGGACCAGTTCGGCCTGGACCGCGAGCACTACGCCTGGTACCGCGATTTCCGCCGCTACGGCACGGTGCCGCACGCCGGTTTCGGGCTCGGCTTCGAGCGCCTGATCGTGTACGTGTGCGGGCTGTCCAACATCCGCGACGCCATCCCCTACCCGCGTGCGCCGGGCAACGCCGAATACTGATGATCCTCTTCCTGGCCCTGTGTTTCGTCGGCATCGCCATCGGCGGGATCACCGCGTTCGTGATCTTCTGGCCGCTGTCGCTGGTGCACCTGCGCGACCGCCATCCCGAGGTGCGCGCCTCGCTCGGCGAAAGCGCGTTCCTGGCCCCCGGCGCGCTGCGCTGGCTGCTGGCCGGGCGCTACCGCTCCGTGCCCGATGCGCAGTTCACCGGGCTGGCGACGCCCGCGCGGGTCGCCGCGTTCGTGATCCTGGGCGCGCTGGGCATGTCGGTGCTGCTGTGGCTGTGGTCGGTGGCGCTGCGATGAGCACGGAGGTGGCGCACGTGGACGAACAGTGGTGGCTGGCCTCGCTGGGCCGCACCGTGGTGTGGGCGCGGCTGCGCGTGCGCGAGGCGGGCACCGCCGAGGTGTTCGACAGCGACGGCAATACGCTCGTCTACGACAGCGAGGACACCGCCCGCGCGATGCTGATGGACGCCGACTTCGTCGCCTTCGACGGGCTGGACGAGGAGGATGCGCTGGGGCGCGGCTTCTCGCTCGCCGAACTCGCGCCGCCCGCCGGCGCAGACGAGGCCTCGATGCGCCCGCGCATGGTGCAGTCGCTCGGCGCGAAGGCCTGAGCGCCGGCGCGGCTTCGCCGCGCGCCACGGCCGGTGCCTGCGTCGTGATGCACTTGGCGCCCGGAAGCGCTTCCCTCGACCGGAATCGCGCGGCCTCCTGCCCTGCCCCCCTTCGCTGACGACGCGTAGCGCGGCACCGCGCGCGACCCATGCCCTAAGATCGCGCCATGTACACGCCCCGCGCCTTTGCCGAAACCGACCTCGCCGGACTCGACGCGCTGCTGGCGGCCGATCCGTTCGTCACCCTGGTGACCACGGACGCGGACGGCGCGCCCTTCGCCAGCCACCTGCCCGTGCTCTACCGCCGCGACGGCGAGCGCGTCCTGGTCGAAGGACACTGGGCCCGGCCCAATCCGCAGGCCCGCCATGGCGGCCACGCGCTGCTGGTCGCCCACGGACCGCACGCCTACGTCTCGCCGGGCTGGTATCCGGACAAGGAACCGGCCGCGCGGGTGCCGACCTGGAACTACGCGGTGGCGCACCTGTCGGGTGCGCTGCAGGCGTTCGAGGACGAGGCGGCGCTGGCCGACCTGGTGGCCCGCATGAGCGACCGTTTCGAGGCCACCGTCGGCCAGTCGTGGCGCTTCGAACCCGACCGCGAGGACCACCGCCGGCAGCTGCGCGGCATCGTCGGCTTCCGCTTCGAGCCCGAGCGCATCGCGCTCAAGTTCAAGCTCAGCCAGAACCATCCGGTCGACAACCGGGTCGCGGTCGCCGGCGCCCTGGCCGGACTCGGCGCGCCTGGCGCGCACGCCGTCGCCGCGCTGATGCGCGCGCGCATCGACTGAAAGGACAGCACCATGGATCTCGATCTCAGCCGCCGCCACGCACTGGTCTGTGGCGCCTCCGAAGGCATCGGCCGCGCCACCGCCCACGAACTGGCGCTGCTGGGCGCCGACGTCACCGTGCTCTCGCGCCGCCCGCAGGCGCTGCAGGCGGTGGTCGACGCCCTGCCGCGCAGCGCCGCGCAGCGTCATCGCGTGCTGGCTGCCGACCTGTCGGAGCGCGATGCGCTGCGCGCGGCGGTCGCCGGGCTCGCCGACGACGCGCCCGTGCACATCCTGGTCAACAACACGGGCGGGCCGCCTGGCGGACCGGCGCTGGATGCCGGCGAGCCGGCCTTCCTCGAGGCCTTCGGCCGCCACCTGCTGGCCGGCCAGGCCTTGGTGCAGGCGCTGGTGCCGGGGATGCGCGCGGCGGGCTGGGGCCGCGTCGTCAACGTGGTCTCGACCTCGGTCTACGAGCCGATCGCCGGACTGGGCGTGTCCAACACGATCCGCGGGGCAGTGGCCAGCTGGGCCAAGACGCTGTCGCGCGAACTGGCGCCGCACGGCATCACCGTCAACAACGTCCTGCCCGGCTACACCGACACCGCCCGCATCGACCAGATCCTGCGCGAGCGCAGCGCGGCCAGCGGCAAGCCGCGGGAAGAGGTGCTGGCGGCGATGCTGGCCAGCGTGCCGGCCGGGCGCATGGCCAGGCCCGAGGAAACCGGCGGCGTCATCGCCTTCCTGTGCTCCCCGGCCGCGGCCTATGTCAACGGCGTCAGCCTCGCGGTCGATGGCGGGCGGATGCAGTCGATATGAGGGCGGGGATTGGGGATTCGGGATTGGGGATTCGAGGAAGCCGCCGGGCAGCCCCCTGCCCCGTCGAATCACGAGTCGCGAATCGCCCCTTTCGCGGGAAGGCGGAAGATGCCGCCGATGTCGAGGGTCGTGACTGGTGATTGGCGATTCGAGACCGCCGCGGTGCCTACGCTCCGCTCTTTCGGAGCCCCAATGCCGGATCGCCAATCCCCGCCCTCATGCCTGAAGGCCCCGAGATCCGCCGTACCGCAGACCGCCTCGCCGAGGCCGTCGCCGGACAGCCGCTGGTCTCGGCCTGGTTCGCGTTTCCCGCGCTGGAGCGCTTCGGACGCGAGTTGCGCGGCCGCCGGATCCTGGCCATCGAACCGCACGGCAAGGCCCTGCTGACCCGCTTCGACCACGGCTGGACGCTCTACACCCACAACCAGCTCTACGGGGTGTGGAAGGTCTGCCAGGCCGGGGAGCGCCCGGACACCGCGCGTTCGCTGCGCGTGGCGCTGGAGACCGCCCGACGCGCACTCCTGCTCTATTCGGCCTCCGACATCGCGATGTGGCGCGACGAGGACCTGCACCGGCATCCGTTCCTGTCCAGGCTCGGTCCGGACATCCTCGATCCCTTCCTGGACGCGGCGACGGTGGAAGCGCGCCTGCGGCAGCCGGCGTTCGCGCGGCGGCGGCTGGACGGACTGCTGCTCGACCAGGGGTTCCTTGCGGGCATGGGCAACTACCTGCGCGCCGAAGTGCTGTTCGAGGCCGGCATCACCCCCGGAAGGCGCCCGGCCGACCTGTCCGGCGGGGAGCGCGCGCGGCTGGCCGCGGCCCTGCTGGCGGTGCCGCGCCGCAGCTACCGGACCCGCGGCATCGAACCGGCCCGCGGCATGCGCGGCGACTATCTGACCGACACGCCGGAGGGCTTCCGCTTCCACGTGTTCGACCGCGAGGGCGCGCCCTGCACGCGTTGCGGCGCCGCCATCGTGCGCACTACCACCGCCGGTCGCCGGATGTACGCCTGCAGCGGTTGTCAGCGCTGAACGCGCGAGGACGGTCCGGCACCCCGATCGCTCCGCATCTGCGCGTGGCGTCTCCACAGCCGACCCGCAGCCGCTGCACGGGCCTCGATCCGCGACGCGCCTTCGATCCGCGCCGGAGTAAGCTGGCCCGATGAAACGCTGCCTGCACCTGATCGGGGGCGCGCCACGCGAACCCGCCTCCGGCCAGTGGCTGGACGTTGCCGACCCGGCCTCCGGGCGGCCGTTCGCGTCGGTGGCCGATGGCGATGCGCGCGACGTCGACGCCGCCGTCGAGGCTGCCTCCGCGGCCGCGCCCGGCTGGGCCGCGCTTGCCAACGATGTCCGCGCGCGCTGGCTGGAACGGCTGGCCGACGCGCTGGAGTCGCGCGCTGAACTGTTCGCCCAGACCGAATCGCGCGACGCCGGCAAGCCGGTCACGCTGGCGCGCGAGATCGAGATCCCGCGCGCGGTGGCCAACCTGCGCTTCTTCGCCCACGCGGCCACCCAGTTCGCCAGCGAATCCCACCATGGCCAAGCCGGGCTCAACTACACCCTGCGCTTGCCGCTGGGCGTGGTCGGCACCATCTCGCCCTGGAACCTGCCGCTGTACCTGCTCACCTGGAAGATCGCCCCGGCGCTGGCCGCCGGCAATGCCGTGGTGGCCAAGCCGTCCGAGGTGACGCCGCTGAGTGCGACCCTGCTGGGCGAACTCGCCTTGGAGATCGGCCTGCCGCCGGGCGTGCTCAATATCGTCCACGGACGCGGCGCGGAGGCCGGCCAGGCCCTGGTCGCCCATCCGGACGTGCGCGCGGTCTCCTTTACCGGCAGCACCGCCGTGGGCCGGCACATCGCCGCCCTGGCCGCGCCGCAGCTCAAGAAGCTGTCGCTGGAACTGGGCGGCAAGAACGCGACCGTGGTCTTTGCCGACAGCGACTGGCAGGACCACCTCGACACCCTGGTGCGCTCGGCGTTCCAGAACAGCGGCCAGATCTGCCTGTGCGGTTCGCGCATCCTGGTCGAGCGCGCCATCGTGCAGCAGTTCACCGAGGCCTTCGTCGAGCGCGCGCGGGCGCTGCGCATCGGCGATCCGGTCGATCCGGACACGCAGTTCGGCCCGCTCGTGTCGCAGGCGCAGTTCGACAAGGTGCGGGCGGCCATCGCGAGGGCGCGCGAGGAAGGGGGCCGCATCCTCTGCGGCGGCCATGCCCTGGACCGGCCAGGCTGGTTCATCGAACCGACCCTGATCGACGGCCTCGGGCCGGACACCGACAGCAACTGCCGGGAGATCTTCGGCCCGGTCGCCACCCTGCAGGCGTTCGACGACGAGGCCCATGCGCTGCGCCTGGCCAATGCCGTGGACTACGGACTGTCCGCTTCGCTGTGGACGCGCGACCTCGACCGCGCCCATCGCCTCGCCGCCGCCATGCGCGTGGGTATCGTCTGGATCAACAGCTGGATGCTGCGCGACCTGCGCACGCCCTTCGGCGGCATGGGCCAGTCCGGGCTGGGCCACGAAGGTGGCCTGGAGGCGATGCGCTTCTTCACCGAACCGAGGAACATCGGCATCGCTTTGCGATAATGGCGCGACCTCCGCCACAGGACCCCCGATGAGCCGACTCGACGAGCTGCTGCAGAAGAACGAAGCCTGGGCTTCCCGCATCGAGGCCGAGGATCCCACCTTCTTCCAGCGGCTGTCGAAGCTGCAGACGCCGAAGTTCCTGTGGATCGGCTGCTCCGATTCGCGCGTGCCGGCCAACCAGATCGTCGACATGGCGCCGGGCGAGGTCTTCGTCCACCGCAACATCGCCAACGTGGTGGTGCATACCGACCTCAACTGCCTGTCGGTGATCCAGTTCGCGGTCGACGTGCTCAAGGTCGAGCACATCCTGGTCGTCGGCCACTACGGCTGCGGCGGCGTGCTGGCCGCGCTCGATGGCCAGCGCGTCGGACTGGCCGACAACTGGATCCGGCACGTCAAGGACGTGGCCAACCGCCACGAGTCCGTGCTGGCCGAGATCGGCGAGCACGGCCTGCGCCACGACCGCCTGTGCGAACTCAACGTGCTCGAGCAGGTGGCCAACGTCTGCCAGACCACGATCGTGCGCGACGCCTGGGCGTCGGGACAGACGCTGCATGTCTACGGCTGGGTCTACACCCTGCGCGACGGCCGCGTCCACGACCTCGGCCTCGACGTGGACAGCGAACGCGCACTGGCCGACCAGTACGCCCCGGCGCTGGCCCGCATCCAGGTCGACCGGGCGGACCGCTGATGACGGGCGCCGGCATCCGGGCGGATGCGGCGCCGGCCCCGGTCGGCCGCTATCCACACGCGCGCCGCCACGGCGACCTGCTGTACCTGTCGGGGATCGGCCCGCGCGACCCGGCCACCGGCACGGTGCCGGGCAACGTCACCGACGAGGCCGGCCGGCTGGTGGCGCACGACATCAGGGCGCAGACGCACGCGGTCTTCGCCAACGTGCGCGCCGTGCTCGCGGCCAGCGGCGCGCGCTGGGAAGACCTGATCGACGTGACGGTCTACCTCACCGACATGGCCGCCGATTTCGCCGGCTACAACGCGGTCTGGGCCGAACATTTCCCGGATCCGGCCAGCGCGCCCTGCCGCACCACGCTGGGCATCGACGCCCTGCCCACGCCGATCGCGATCGAACTCAAATGCGTCGCCGCCATCCAGGGAGACACGCCATGATCCCCGCGCCACTGAATTTCCGGAAGTGGATCGACGACCACCGCCACCTGCTCAAGCCGCCGGTCGGCAACAAGTGCATCTACGACGGCGACTTCATCGTGATGGTGGTCGGCGGCCCGAATGCGCGCACCGACTACCACTTCGAGGAAGGCCCCGAATGGTTCCACCAGCTCGAGGGCGAGATGGTGCTGCGCATCCAGGAGGACGGCCGCGTGCGCGACATCCCGATCCGCGCCGGCGAGACCTTCCTGCTGCCGCCGCGGGTGCCGCATTCGCCGCAGCGCGCCGAAGGCTCCATCGGCCTGGTCATCGAGCGCAGGCGCCTGCCGCACGAGGACGACGGGCTGATGTGGTTCTGCGAGCGCTGCAACGGCAAGCTCTACGAGGAGTTCTTCCACCTCGAGGACATCGAGCAGGACTTCTTCCGCGTGTTCGAGACCTTCTACCGCAGCGAGCGGCTGCGCACCTGCACGGCCTGCGGCCACCTAAACCCGCGCCCGACCCGCTACGAGATGCAGGCCGACTCGCAGGCCGACATCACCTGACCGGACCGGTGCGCCTGCGCACAGCGGCGCGCGCAGGGGTTTGATCGCGATCAATGCCGCATCGCGGCCCGCGCAGCACAGTGGCCCCCGCACGCACACGCGACAGGGGACACGCATCGTGGGACTGCTCATCTGGCAGGAAAGCCTCAACACCGGCATCGACATCATCGACAGCCAGCACCAGCGCATCGTCGAGATGATCAACAACCTGCACGTGGCGCAGAAGTCGGGTTCGCGCGCGGCGATCACCGAGGTGATCGACGAGATGGTCGACTACACGCTCTCCCACTTCGCCTTCGAGGAGGAGCTGATGGAGGAAGCGGGCTACCCGTTCTGCGCGGCGCACAAGCGCGTGCACGAGGTGTTCGCCCGCCGCGTGGGCGAGATGCGGATGCGCTTCGAGGCCGGCGAGGACGTGGTCGGCGAACTGCAGGGCATGCTCTCGCGCTGGCTGTTCAACCACATCCGCAACGACGACAAGGCCTATGCGGACCAGGTCAAGCAGCACCTGAACGTCTTCGTCCGCGAGCACCAGCACGGCGGCTGGCTCAAGCGCACCGTGCACCGCCTGTTCGGCTGATCCCCAGCCCGGCGCCGGACCACGCGGCGCCCGGGGCCGTGCCGCACTGCGGCGCGCCGATCGCGTCGCCAGTGCCTACAATCGGGCGATGCTCAGGATCGACATCCACGCCCACTACCTGCCCCGCGACTGGCCGGACCTGGCGCGCAAGTACGGCGAAGCCCGCTTCCCGGTGATCCACCACACCGAGGACGGGCGCCACCGCATCTACAAGGATGGCCGCTTCTTCCGCGAGATCTGGTCGCGCACCTGGGATCCGCGCGAGCGCATCGACGAGTTCGCGCGGTTCGACGTGCAGGTGCAGGTGATCAGCACCGTGCCGGTGATGTTCAGTTACTGGGCACGCCCGCAGCATGCGCTGGAACTGCACCAGGCGCTCAACGACCACATGGCCGGCACCTGCCGCGACCACCCGCGCCACTACGCCGGCCTGGGCACCGTGCCGCTGCAGTCGCCGCGGCTGGCGGTGCAGGAACTGGAGCGCTGCGTGGACCAGCTGGGCCTGCAGGGCGTGCAGATCGGCTCGCACGTGACCGGCCCGGACGGCACCCACTGGAACCTCGACGCGCCCGAGCTGTTCCCGTTCTTCGAGGCGGCCGCCGACCTGGGCGCCGCGATCCTGGTGCATCCCTGGGACATGATGGGCACCGACACGATGCCCAAGTACTGGCTGCCGTGGCTGGTGGGCATGCCCGCGGAGCAGTCGCGCGCGGCCTGCTGCCTGGTGTTCGGCGGCGTGCTCGAGCGCCTGCCGAAGCTGAAGATCTGCATGGCCCACGGCGGCGGCAGCTTCCCCTACACCATCGGCCGCATCGAACACGGCTTCAACATGCGGCCGGACCTGGTGGCCACCGACAACCCGCACAACCCGCGCGACTACCTGCGCCGGCTGTACTTCGACTCGTGGGTGGCCGATCCGCGCGCGCTGCGCTACCTGATCGAGACCTGCGGCGTGGACCGGGTGATGCTGGGCACCGACTACCCCTTCCCGCTCGGCGAACAGGAACCGGGCGCGGGCATCGAGCAGCTCGGACTGGACGCGCCCGAGCGCGCGCGGCTCTACCACGGCACCGCGCTGGAATGGCTCGGCCTGCCGGCCTCGCGCTTCGCATGATCCGCGCCCGGCCGCTGCGCGGCCATCCGTCGCACCGGCCTCCTACAATGCCTGCATGACCGACCTGTACGCCGACGACCACGCCCGCCGCCTCGACGAGGCCGATCCGCTGCCCAGCCTGCGCGACCAGTTCCTGCTGCCGCGCCACGACGGCGCCGAGCAGGCCTACTTCTGCGGCAACTCGCTGGGCCTGCAGCCGCGCGGCGCGCGCGCCCACGTCGAGCAGGTGCTGGAGAAGTGGGCGACCGAAGCGGTCGAAGGACACTTCACCGGGCAGGCGCAGTGGATGCCCTACCACGAACTGGTGCGCGACCCGCTCGCCACCGTCGTCGGCGCGCTGCCTTCGGAGGTGGTGGCGATGAACTCGCTCACCGCCAACCTGCACCTGATGATGGTCAGCTTCTTCCGGCCGGACGGGGCGCGCAACGCGATCCTGGTCGAGGCCGGCAGCTTTCCCTCCGACCGCTACGCGGTGGAGTCGCAGCTGCGCTTCCACGGCCTGTCGCCCGCGCAGTCGCTGATCGAAGTCGCGCCGGACGAAGCCGACGGCACGATCTCGATGGAGGCGATCGAACGCGCGATCGCGATGCATGGCCCGCGACTGGCCATGGTGCTGTGGCCCGGCGTGCAGTACCGCACCGGCCAGGCCTTCGACCTCGCCGCCATCACCCGCATGGCGCACGCGGCCGGCGCCGTCGCCGGCTTCGACCTGGCCCACGCCGTGGGCAACCTGCCGCTGGCGCTGCACGACAGCGGCGCGGATTTCGCGGTGTGGTGCCACTACAAGTACATGAACGCGGGTCCCGGCGCGGTGGCCGGCTGCTTCGTGCACGAACGACACGCCCACACCGATCGTCCGCGCTTCGCCGGCTGGTGGGGCCACGAACAGGCCACGCGCTTCCGCATGGGACCGGAGTTCGTTCCCACCCCCGGCGCCGACGGCTGGCAGCTGAGCAATCCGCCGATCCTGGGGCTGGCACCGCTGCGCGCCTCGCTGGAGCTGTTCGCCAGGGCCGGCATGGACGCGCTGCGTGCGAAATCCGAACGGCTCACCGGCTACCTGGAAGCCCTGGTCGACGCGCGCCTGGGCGGGACGTTGCAGGTGATCACGCCGCGCGAGCCGGCCCGCCGTGGCTGCCAGCTGTCTTTGCGGGTCACGCGCGGCCGTGGCCTCGAGGGGCGCGAGGCCGGGCGCTCGCTGTTCGAGTTCCTGGGCAGCCAGGGCATCGTCGGCGACTGGCGCGAACCCGACGTGATCCGCATCTCGCCCGCCCCGCTCTACAACACCCACGCCGACGTGCTGCGCTTCGCGCGAGCGGTGGAACACTGGACAGCACGATGACCGGGCGAGCTGATGCACCCTCCCCAGGGATCCGCCGAGGCGTGCGGCGTCTCGCAGCGGCGCGTCAGCCTGGTGATCCGTCTTGTCGCATCGACCGGCACGGAAGGATCGAACAGGTGGATTCCGTCATCCCCGCGCAGGCGGGGACCCAGCGTCTTTCGCCGCCACTGCCACGGATGGCAAACCCATGCACCGGCAACCTGCCACCTACATCCTCGCCAGCCGCCGCAATGGCACGCTGTACATCGGCGTCACCAGCGACCTGGTTCGCCGCATCTGGCAGCATCGCGAACACCTTGTGCCTGGATTCACCCATCGCCACGCGATCGCGCGGCTGGTCTGGTACGAACTGCATGCGACCATGGAGGCGGCGATCACCCGCGAGAAGCGGCTCAAGCGGTGGAACCGGGCGTGGAAGATCCGGCTGGTCGAGCAGGCGAATCCCTACTGGAACGACCTGTGGCCTCACCTGGCAGCTGGAGCTGAAGACGCTGGGTCCCCGCCTGCGCGGGGATGACGGCGGTCGTGTGCGTCGAGCTGCCGCGTGGTTTCGTTCCGGAACGGCACCAATGAAGGAGCTCCTCGGGTGTCGATGAACACAGCCGGCAATCGCAGCATCACCATCATCGGCGCCGGCCTGGCCGGTACCCTGCTGGCCACCCTGCTCGCCCAGCGCGGCTGGCAGGTGGAGGTGTTCGAGCGCCGCGGCGATCCGCGCGTGCATGGCTATGCCGGGGGACGCTCGATCAACCTCGCGCTTGCCGAGCGCGGCCTGCACGCGCTGCGGCAGGCGGGCGCCGACCTGGGCGTGATGCGCCAGGCGGTGATGATGCGCGGCCGCATGGTGCACCCGCTCGGCGGCGCCCCGGAACTGCAGCGCTACGGCCGCGACGACAGCGAAGTGATCTGGTCGATCAGCCGCGGCGAGCTCAACCTCGTGCTGATCGAGGCCGCCGAGGCCGCTGGTGCCGTCCTGCACTTCGACCGCCACCTGGAATCGGTGGACTTCGATGCGTGCACGATGCGCGTGTGCGGCGAAGGGCACGACGAAACGCGCCCCTTCCATACCCTGGTCGGCGCCGATGGCGCCGGATCCACGCTGCGCACGCAGATGGCGCGCCATGCCGACCTGGGCGAGCGCACCGAATGGCTCGACCACGGCTACAAGGAGCTGGAGATTCCCCCGGGCGCCGGCGGCAGCTTCCGGATCGAGGCCAATGCCCTGCACATCTGGCCGCGCGGACATTACATGTGCATCGCGCTGCCCAACGACGAGCGCACCTTTACCGTCACCCTGTTCATGCCGCACGCGGGCCCGTACCCGAGCTTCGAGACGGTGCCCGACGGCGCCGCGGCCCTGGCGCTGTTCGGGCAGCAGTTCGCCGACGCCGTGCCGCTGATCCCGATGCTGGAGCAGGACTACGACCGCAACCCGGTCGGCACCCTGGGCACGCTGTACCTGGAGCGCTGGTGCCTCGACTCGCGCGCGGTGCTGGTCGGCGATGCCGCGCACGCCATGGTGCCCTTCCACGGCCAGGGCATGAACTGCGCCTTCGAGGACTGCGTCGCGCTGGCCGACCACCTGCAGTCCGCGCCCGACATCGCCGCCGCCTACGCCGCCTTCGCCGCGCAGCGCATGCCCGATGCCGCCGCGATTCAGCACATGGCGCTGGAGAACTACCTGGAGATGCGCGACCGCGTCGACAACCACGACTACCGGCTGCAGCGCGCGCTCGAACTGCAGCTGCAGGAGCGCCACCCGGGGCGCTTCGTCCCGCACTACAGCATGGTCACCTTCATGCGCATTCCCTACTCGCTGGCGCTGGCGCGCAGCGAGATCCAGCGCGCGATCCTGGTGCGCGCGACCGCAGGCCTCGGCGGCCTGGAGCAGGTGGACTGGGCCGCGCTGGATGCGGAGGTGATGGCCCGGCTCGAGCCGCTGGTCGATACGCCCTAGCGGACGCACGGCGCCCTGCGCGGGTCGCGAACCGCTGCGGCGCGGCCGCGGAACGGCTGGCATTGCGGGGCGGCGGCCCGCTTTGCGCAGCGCAGGTGCCCTGGGGTGTCCCGTACCGCCCACGCACCTACAATGCGCGCATGCCGGCCTCCTTCCTGTTCTACGACCTCGAGACCTTCGGCGCCGATCCGCGCCGCACCCGCATCGCGCAGTTCGCGGCGATCCGCACCGACGAGAACCTCGACGAGATCGAAGCGCCGATCGATTTCCTGGTCCGGCCCGCCGACGACCTGCTGCCCTCGCCCGACGCCACCCTGGTGACCGGACTGCCGCCGCAGCGCGCCCTGGCGCAGGGCGTGCCGGAAGCCGAGGCCTTCGCCCGCATCTTCGAGGAGATGGCGCGCCCGCAGACCTGCACGCTGGGCTACAACTCGCTGCGCTTCGACGACGAGTTCGTGCGCTACGGGCTGTACCGGAATTTCTACGATCCCTACGAGCGCGAGTGGCGCGGCGGCAACTGCCGCTGGGACCTGCTCGACGTGCTGCGCCTGATGCACGCGCTGCGCCCGGACGGCATCAGCTGGCCGCAGCGCGAGGACGGCAAGGGCACCTCGTTCAAGCTCGAACACCTGGCCGCCGCCAATGGCGTGCGCGTCGGCGATGCGCACGAGGCGCTGTCGGACGTGCGCGCGCTGATCGGCCTGGCCCGTCGCTTCCGGCAGGCACAGCCGCGGCTGTGGGACTACGCGCTGCGCCTGCGCGACAAGCGCCATGTCGCCACCCTGCTCGACACCGTGGCGATGACCCCGGTGCTGCACGTGTCCCAGCGCTATCCGGCCGCGCGCCTGTGCGCGGCGGCGGTGGCGCCGATCACCCGGCATCCGCGCATCGACAGCCGGGTGATCGTGTTCGACCTCGACACCGATCCCGAAGCCCTGCTGCAGCTCGACGCCGAGACCATCGCCGCGCGCCTCTATCTGCGCGCCGACCAGCTGCCCGAGGGCCAGGCCCGCATCCCGCTCAAGGAAATCCACCTCAACCGCTGCCCGGCCGTGGTGCGCTGGGACCACCTGCGTCCCGAGGACTTCGCCCGCCTGGCGATCGATCCGGCCACCGCGCAGGCCCGCGCCGCGCGCCTGCGCGAAGCCGGGCCCGAGCTGGCGGAAAAGCTGCGCCGCGTGTACGCGCAACAGCGCGAACAGCCTGCCGCCGACGCCGATGCCGCGCTCTACGACGGCTTCCTGCAGGACGGCGACAAGCGCCTGTTCAACGAGGTGCGCGCCACCCCGCCGGCGCAGCTGGGCGCGCGCGCGTTCGGCTTCCGCGACCCGCGCATGCCCGAACTGCTGTTCCGCTACCGCGCCCGCAACTGGCCCGAGACGCTGGACGCGGCCGAGCGCCTGCGCTGGAACGAGTTCCGCCGGCAGCGCCTGGCCGACGGCAGCCCCCAGTCCGAACTCGGTTTCACGCCCTATTTCGAACGCATCGCCACACTGCGCGCCGAACACGCCGGCGATGCCGCGCGCATCGCCCTGCTCGACCAGCTCCAGGCCTGGGGCCAACACCTGCACGCTTCCCTGGCATGACCACCTATTTCACCGACAAGTCGCTGAAGTTCCTGCGCTCGCTGGCGCGCCACAACGAGCGCGCGTGGTTCCTCGACCACAAGGACGACTACGAGACGCAGGTGCGCGAACCCTTCCAGCGCCTGCTCGACGACCTGCAGGCGCCGCTGGCGGAAGTGAGCCTGCATTTCCGCTCGGACTCGCGCAAGGTCGGCGGCTCGATGTTCCGCATCCAGCGCGACACGCGCTACGCCAACGACAAGACGCCCTACAAGCAGTGGCAGGGCGCCCGGCTCTACCACGAGCGCTACCGGGAAGTGCCCGCGCCCTCGTTCTACCTGCACCTGCAGCCGGGCGGCAGCTTCTTCGGCGGCGGCATCTGGCATCCCGATACCCCGGTGCAGCGCCGGATCCGCCAGTTCATCTTCGACAATCCCGGCGGCTGGAAGGCCGCCGCGCACGCGCCGACGTTCCGCCGCCGCTTCGACCTCGACAGCGACGAGATGCTGGTGCGTCCGCCGCGCGGGTTCCCCGACGACTTCGAATTCCTCGACGACCTGCGCCATCGCAACTTCGTCGCCTGGCGCTCGATCGAGGACAGCGTGATGCTCGGACCGCGCCTGCTGCCCACGTTGCGGAAGGACCTGCACGCGCTGGCCCCGTTCATGGATTACCTGTGCGCCGCGCTGGACCTGGAGTTCTGATGCGCAAGTGGCTCGTCCTCGCCGTCGCGCTGCTGGCCGCCCTGCTCGCCTGGGTGGCCGCGGGCGCCTTCGTCGCGATGCACGCCATCGGCAAGGCGGTGCGCGAGGAGAATGCCACCGCGCTGGCGCGGCACATCGATTTCCCGCCGCTGCGCGCCAGCCTCCGGGACCAGCTGGGCGACCGCATCGCCCGCAGCGTCGGCGTGGACGCGCAGTCGGGCTGGCTCGGCGCGCTGGGCACGGCCGTCGCCAACGAGGTGGCCGGCGGCGCGGTCGACCTGATGGTCACGCCCTACGGCATCGGTGCCCTGATCGAAGGCCGCAAGGTCTGGAATCGCGCCACCGGCACGCCGCCGCCGCGCACCCCGGAAGGCGCGGCGGCGCGCCCCGACCCGTGGCGCAACGCGCAGCGCCGCTATGAATCGACGTCCCGCTTCACCGCCACGGTGCAGACCGACGACGGCGCGCCGGTCGTGTTCGTCCTGACCCGCGACGGGCTGCGCTGGAAACTCTCGGACATCCGCCTGCCGCCCGGCTGACCTGTCGGGCACGCGCCTGGCCGGCGCTGCAGGCACGGCTGCCCGGCGCCGGACTGCAGTTCAGCGTCCGGGCTGGTCCGGTTCCAGCGGGGGATGCGGTGGCTGCGCGCCTGTACCGGCCGGCGCGGACGGCGGCAGCGCCCGGGCGGGAGCCGGAGCAGTGGACGCGTGCAGCATCGGGTGCCGCTCGGACACGAAACGCGACTTCAGCCGGTTGATGGGCGTTTCCAGCAGGCGGAAACTCAGGTGGGCGACCAGTACCGCGAACAGCGTCTTGGCCAGCAGCGACACCAGGCCGAAGCGCTCGATGTCCAGCGACAGCAGCTCCAGCCCCTTCACCAGCACCACCTCCGAGGGGCGCTGCAGGATGTACAGCCCGTAGCAGATGCCGCCGAGGTAGACCAGCCAGCGCATCCGCAGCAGCGCCGACGCGGGGCGGCCGCGCCACTGCAGGGCCCAGGCCACGACCACGTAGAAGTACATCGCCAGGAAGCTGTAGCCGAAGACGCGGCAGAAGAACGTGGTGCGGTCGAAGCCGCCCAGCGCGAAGACCACGACCCCCAGCCCGGTCAGCACGGGCAACAGCACCGAGAGCGCCCACGCCGGCAGGGCCGCGCCCGACCGGGCCACGACCGCCAGCCAGACGCCGACGGAAAGGTTGTCCAGCCGCGCGATCGTCGACAGGTACTGGATGCGCTCGTTCTCGGGAAACAGGATGAACATCGCCAGCCGGAACAGCGGCGACAGCACCACCAGCGCCGCCAGCACACGCTTCAATGCGGACAGGTCGAGCCAGCGGACCAGCAGCGGGCACAGCAGGTAGAACTGCTCCTCGATCGAGATCGACCACAGCGGTGCCAGCATGTAGGCCGGCTCGACACCGGTGATCGACTCGCGGATGTTGCCGGCGAACAGCAGGTACCAGAGCGGGCTTCCCGACTCGCGCACGAAGCCGGTGTCGCCGTAAGGCAGCTGGTGCACGATCGCCTGGCCGATCGGCACCACGGCGAACAGCGACAGCACCAGCAGGTAGTACAGGGGGAAGATCCGAAGCACCCGGCGCGCGTAGAAGTTGCCGAAGTAGCGCGCGTCGTGGCGCGTGTCGAGCAGGATGCCGCCGATCAGGAAGCCGCTGATCACGAAGAACAGGTCCACGCCGATCCAGCCCAGGTGCGCCAGCGGCGCCCACTGCGCGAAGAACGCGCCGGCGTCCGGCCAGAAATGATGGAGCGTGACGAGCACGATCGCGATGCCGCGCAGCCCCTCCAGCTCGATGATCCTGCCGCGGTATTCAGCCCCCTCTCCCCAACCGGGTGCCCGCGATGCGGCCGGCATGGACGTCGCGCCGATGGCTTCCGATGACGGCCGCTGTGCCAACGCGGCCTCCCTTGGCCAGTTCCGACCGGGTTAACGCGGCGGGAGGCCAGGTCAGGACGCCCCACTGACGCACTCCACGTTCCTGCGAGGGGTGGAAGATGAGGCCTCGATCGCAGGCGGCCACTATTCGGTCGTTGAGGTCCCGACTGCCCTGTGAGTTGCGCATCCGGCGCACAGCCGGTCGTCGTCCGCGACGCCGGAGAGGATCTGGCTTCTCCCGTCCCCCGCCGGCCGCCACCACACCCTTGTCCGATCCGCGAAAGCCCCCGCGTTCTTTCCCATGCATCCGATGTCGATCCGGCCGCACAAGGGCCGGGTCCAGGGGGCGGCGAAGGAATGCCCGTCCGGCGTGCGCCGCGCGGCCATCGAGGGAGCAGGACACATGAAAGACACGAAGAAGAACGCATCGGTCGAGGATGCGTTGATGGAGCAGCTCCGCTACGGCGGATTCGACAAGCAGAACCTCGCCGACCTGGTGAAGGTGGCGGCCTCCATCCACAAGGGCGGCCTGGAACACCTGCGCGGCTTTCCCCTGGGCAAGCCGCCGATCGTCGACGGCCTGCGCCTGAGCGGCGACATCGGCCTGGACGCCATCGGCCCCCTGCTGCAGGAGATCCTGCCGAAGACCTCGCGCGTCTCCGGACTGCGCCTGTTCCCGAAGGGCATTCCGTGGCCGGAGGTCTACCACGTGGACGTGGACCTGGGCGCGCCCGTGCAGCAGCAGCGCGGGTTCTGAGGCATCGGCATGGGCATCCCGAACATGCTGCCCGCGTCCGACGGGGCCTACGGCCCCGTCGGCAACGCCACCCTGCAGATCCATCCTTCGCTGCGATGCAACCTGTCGTGCGCGCACTGCTATTCCAGCTCCGGTCCGGCAGCCAGCCTGTCGCTGGACCCGGCGCTGGTGTGCGGCGCCATCGAGGACGCGGCCGCGCTGGGCTACGGCGTCGTGTCGGTGTCCGGCGGCGAACCGCTGATGTATCCGGGCCTGGAGACCGTGCTGCGCCACGCGAAGACGCTGGGCATGCGCACCACCGTCACCACCAACGGCTTCTTCACCGACCACGCCCGCTTCGCGCGGCTGGCCGGGCTGGTGGACGTGCTGGCGATCAGCCTCGACGGGCCGCCCGAGGTGCACAACCGCGTGCGCGGCCATCCACGTGCGTTCGAGCGGCTGGAGCGCGGGCTGCACGCGGTGCGCGCGGCCGGCCTGGCCTTCGGCTTCATCCATACCCTCACGCGCACCGACTGGACCCACCTGCCCTGGGTGGCCGACTACGCCGCCGCGCAGGGCGCCAGCCTGCTGCAGGTGCATCCGCTGGAGATGAGCGGGCGCGCGCGCAGCGAACTGGCCGATGCCGGCGCGGACGAGGACATCCTGGCGCGCGTGTACCTGATGGGCATCGCCATCGCCAGCAAGCATGGCTGCCGCATGCAGCTGCAGATGGACATCGTCTATCGCCAGCACGTGCGCGAGCATCCGGGCCTGTTCTACGCCTGCGCCGATGCGCGCGCCACGTCGGCGCCCGACGCGCTGGGCCTGCTGGTGCTGGAGGCCGACGGCAGCATCGTGCCGCTCTCGCACGGCTTCGACCGGCGCTACCGCATCGGCAACCTGCACGAGCAGCCGCTGCGCGAGGCCTGGCCGTCTTTCCGCGACTGTCGCCTGCCGGGGCTGCGGCGCCTGTGCAGGGAGGTCTGGGACGAACTGGGCGCCGACGACGGCCCGCTGCTCAGCAACTGGCACGAGGTGGTAGGCGCCCGCAGCCACGTGCACCGCATCCCGGCCGCGCTGACGGCCTGAGCCGGGCGCCCCGGAGGCGCGCTCGCGCCGCCGGGGTAAAGCGCGCGACGATGCGCGCCCGGCGGCCGTCCGCACGGCCGCCGCGGCGACGCGCAGTCGATCAGGCCTGTTCGGCGGCCGGGTACAGCTCGGTGTTCTCGCGCTGCAGGCGTTCGAACAGCGCCCGCAGCACGGTGTTGGCGTCGGCGCGGAAGCCGTCGGGATCCGCCGCCAGCCGGGCCGGCACGCGCCAGCGCTGCACGAAGCCGGCGAAGTCTTCCGACAGCCCCTGCATCTCCGTGCGGTAGCGCCCCGCCATCGCCGCCACGCGCGCATCGCCGCTGCGCTCCAGCGCCGGGTACAGCACCTGCTCTTCGGCGGCCAAGTGGAACTTGATGTGGCTGGCCGTGCTCACGATCGCCTCGCCGATGCGCTCGGCGTTCTCGCGCACGCCCGCGCGCGACAGCGCCCGCAGCGCGTCGATCTGTTCGAGGATCCGGTCGTGGTCCCGGTGGTAACGCGCGATCTCCATCACTGCTCCAACTGCAAACGGAATGCGGGCCGGCATGCGCAGGCCCGTACCTGTTAACGGCGGGCCGGCGCGGGGCTTGAGCTGCGCGGACATGGGGACACCCGGGACGAACAACGCGGCCGAAGTCCGGCCGGCCGCCGTGCACCCGCGGACGCGATGGACCGGATCAGGAGGCCGGGTTTCCACCGCCCGTCGCCCCACGCAGGCGGATCCCACCGCCCGTCACCCCCGCGCTGGCGGGTCCCACCGTCCGTCACCCCCGCACGGGCGGGTTTCCACCGCATGTCACCCCCGCGCAGGCGAGGGCCAGGCGGTCGCGCGCAAGCCAGAACGGGTCGCACGCAAGCGTCTGCCGGTTGCGCGCAAGCGCCAGCTGGTCGCGCGCGAGCCCTTTCCGGTCGCGCGCGAGTCTTTTGCGGTTGCGCGCAAGCCTTTTCCGGTTGCGCGCAAGCCTTTTCCGGTTGCGCGCGAGCCTTTTCCGGTTGCGCGCAAGCCTTTCCCGGTCGCGCGCAAGCCTTTTCCGGTCGCGCGCGAGCCTTTTCCGGTTGCACGCGAGCCTTTTCCGGTTGCACGCGAGCCTTTTCCGGTTGCACGCGAGCCTTTTCCGGTTGCGCGCAAGCCTTTTTCGATTGCGCGCAAGCCTTTCAGGGTCGCGCGCAAGCCTCTGAGGGTCGTGCGCAAGTCTTTTAGGGTCGCGCGCGAGTCTCTGCCAGTTGCACGCGAGCCCCGACCGGTCGCGCGCAAGCTTCGGACAGTCGCGCGCCAGCCACCCCCACTCGCGGCATCCGCTCCACGCGCGACGGCGTGCAGCGCGCGCAAAGGCTCAGCGCAGCCGCAGCACCGTCTTCGTGCCGCGCTCGGGTTCGGATTCGAAGCGCAGGTCCCAGCCCAGGTGTTCGCAGATGCGGCCCAGCAGCTCCAGGCCGATGCCGCCGCCGTCGCGACCGGCGGTGCGCGCCATCTGGGCGTAGATGCGGGCGATCTCCTCGGGCGTCATGCCGTGGCCCGGGTCCTCGATGGTCAGGGTGGCGTTGGGCGACAGCGCCACGCGGATCACGCCCTGGTCGCTGTTCTCGATGGCGTTGCGCAGCAGGTTGCCGATGGCGGCCTGGACGATGGCGATCGGCGCCTGGATTTCGCAGGGCTGCACGCCGCTGGCGTCGATCGCCAGCTGCTTGCCCTGCATCAGGTAGCGGTGGTCGTCGATGATCTCCAGCACCAGCTCGTCCAGTTCGATCCGGTCGCTGCTGTGCGCCAGCCGGCCCGGATCCTTGGCCAGCACCAGCAGCAGCGAGATCAGCTGCTCGACGCTGCGCGCGGTGCGCTGGGCGCGCAGCATCTGCGCGCGGGCGCCGTCGGGCAGGCCGGGCTGCTGCAGGGCCAGCTCGATGGCGCCGGTGATCACGGCGGTGGGCGTGCGCAGTTCGTGGCTGGCGGTGTCGATGAACACGCGCTCGCGCTCGATGAAGCGGTCGTGGCGCGCGAGGTAGTCGTTCAGCGCGCCGGAAATCACCATCAGCTCCGCGCTGGCGTCCTCGCTGGGGCGCACCTGCTGGCCGAGTCGGTCGGGCGCGAGCCGGCCGATGTCGCCGGCCAGCGCGGACAGCGGCCGCAGGGCGCGGCGCAGGCCCCAGCCCATCAGCAGCACCAGCACCAGCACCAGCAGCACCGCGCTGCCCAGCATGACCAGGGTGAGCGTCTGCTCGCGGTCCTCCAGGTCGGTGATGTCCAGGACCAGGGTGTGGCGCACGCCTTCCACGTCGCGCACCAGCACCACCGTCTGCCGGCCGGCCAGCCACAGTTCGTCATGGATGCCGGGGGACAGGCCACGCAGGGGCGCGGGAACGGGCCCGGCATCGCCGTCGCGATACAGCTGCATCGTGTCGGTGTTGCGCCAGCGGTAGCCCGGCTGCTCGCGGTCGTGGCGCAGGTGCTGCTCGAGCTCGATCTGCAGCAGCGAATCCCAGAGCAGGCGCTCGGCGTGCTCGTTGATCGCCAGGCCATGCGCGAACACGGCCGCGGCCAGCAGCAGCGCGTAGCCCGCCAGCCAACCGGTGAGGCGGCGCTGCAGGCTGCGGCTACGCGGCATGCGCCTGTTCGCCCGACGGCGCGGCGATGCGGTAGCCGGTCCTGGGCAGGGTCTGGATCAGCTTCTGCGGGAACGGGCCGTCCACGCTGCGGCGCAGTTCGTAGACATGGGAGCGGAGCATGTCGCCGTCGGGCGGGTCGTCGCCCCAGAGCGCCTGTTCGAGGCGCTGGCGCGTGACCGCCGCCGGGCTGGCCTGCATCAGCACCTCCAGCAGCTTGCGGCAGGCCGGGTACAGGTGCAGCGCGCGTCCCGCGCGGGTGGCTTCGAGCGTATCGAGGTCGAGGCGCAGGTCGGCCACCTCCAGCACGCGGTGGCGGGCGCGACCCTGGCGGCGCGACACCAGCGCCTCCAGCCGCACTTCCAGTTCGGGCAGGTCGAAGGGTTTGGTGAGGTAGTCGTCGGCGCCGGCGCGGAAGCCCTGGATCTTGTCGGGCAGCTCGTCGCGCGCGGTGAGCATGATCACCGGCACGTCGGATCCGTGCTCGGTACGCAGGCGGCGCAGCAGTTCGGGGCCATCCATGCGCGGCAGCATCCAGTCGAGGATGACCACGTCGTAGGGCTGGGTACTGGCCAGGTGCAGGCCGGTGATGCCGTCCGGCGCGGCATCGAGCACGTGGCCACGCGCCTCGAAATAGTCGAAGAGGTTGGCCGTAAGGTTGCGGTTGTCCTCCACCACCAGCAAGTGCACCTGGCTGCTCCCCAAGGCGCGGACTCGCGCCGGATCGGCGCAGACTGCCATGTCCCGCGTCGAAAAGCTGTCGGAAGCGGGCTTCGACAATTCTCCGACCGCCGGTCCGCATCATGCGCGGGACCCCGCCACGCCGCGCCATGTCCAGCTCCCCGCGTTCTCCCGGTTTCGTGCTCCTGATCCTGCTGCTGGCGTGCGCCCTGCTGGCCGGCGCGGGCATGCGCGACCCGCAGCCGGCCGATGAGCCGCGCTTCGTGCTGGCCGCCCGCCAGATGGTCGAATCCGGCGACTGGCTGCTTCCGCACCGCGGCCGCGAGCTCTACGCCGACAAGCCGCCGCTGTTCATGTGGCTGCTGGCCGGCGCGCAGAAGCTCACCGGCGACTGGCGGGGCGCCTTCCTGCTGCCGTCCTGGACCGCGGCGCTGCTGGTGCTGTGGTCGACCGGCGACCTGGCACGGCGCCTGTGGAATCCGGCCTCGGGCCGCTACGCCATGCTGGCGCTGTTCGCCTGCGTGCAGTTCGGGCTGCAGGCCACGCGCGCGCAGATCGACATGGTGCTGCTGGCCATGACCACGCTTTCGCTGTGGGCGCTGCTGCAGTACCTGCTGCAGCGGCGCGACTGGCGGTTGCTGGCGCTGGGCACGTTTGCCGCCGGGCTGGGCACGGTGACCAAGGGCGTGGGCTTCCTGCCGCTGCTGGTGTTCCTGCCGTGGCTGCTGCTGCGCGGACGCATCGCGGGCGTTGCGCCGGCCTCGCGCGCGGGCTGGCACGCAGCGGCGGGCGCGGGCGGCTTCCTGGCCGGCGCCGGCGTGTGGCTCGGCCCGCTGCTGTGGGCCGTGGCCACCCGCGACGATCCGGCGCTGCACGCCTATGCCGCGGAGATCCTGTGGACGCAGACCGGCACCCGCTATGCCAACGCCTGGCACCATCTCAAACCCGCCTGGTACTACCTGCAGGTGATCGCGACGCTGTGGCTGCCCGGCGCGCTGCTGCTGCCGTGGCTGCTGCCGGCCTGGTGGCGCCGCGTGCGCCGGCTCGACCCGCGCTGGGTGCTGCTGCTGGGCTGGAGCCTGCTGGTGCTGCTGTTCTTCAGCGCCAGCCCGGGCAAGCGCGATGTCTACGTGCTGCCGATGCTGCCGGCACTGTGCGTGGCCGCGGCGCCGCTGCTGCCGGGCCTGCTGCGGCGTCGCGGCGTCCAGCTTGCGCTGCTGGCCTGGCTGGCGCTGCTGGCCTTCGGCGCGCTGGCGATCGGGCTGCAGGCCCGGTTCGATCCTCCCGCCTGGCTGCTGGAGCAGGCGGCACGTCGCAACCTCGATGCGGGCACGCTCGCCCGGCTCGGCCTGTGGCTGTCCGTACTGGGCGCCGTGGTCGCGGCCTGCATCGCCTGCCTGCGCCTGCGCCGCACCGGACTGGCGACCGTGCTGGCGATGGCCGCGCTGTGGATCGTGCATGGCCTGGGCCTGGCGCCGGCGGTGGACGAGGACAGTTCCGGACGCGCGATCATGCGCGAAGCCGGGCGGCGCATCGGACCCGACGCGCAGCTGGGCCTGCTGGGCTGGCGCGAACAGCACCTGTTGCAGGCCGAGGGCGACGTGGTCGAGTTCGGCTTCCGCCGCCCGTGGGACGCGCAGTGGCGCGACGCGTCCGCGTGGCTGGCGCAGGCGCCGGGGCAGCGCTGGCTGTTCGTGCTGGAAGATGCGCTGGGACCCTGCGTGGACCGCGCGCGCGCGCAGCGCCTGGGGGTGTCGAGCCGCCGCGTGTGGTGGCTGGTGCCGGCCCCGGCGGTGCGCCCGGCCTGCCACGTGCCGCCCTTCGCGCCGCGCGCGGCCGACTGAACCGCGCTGCAACCTCGCCTCGATGCTGGCGAGGCGATTAACGCGACTCCGACAGCATTCCGACCGCACTCCGACGTGGCGGCGCCGAGCATGGGTGCATTCCGCAACCGGCCACTCCACGGCACATGCGCCTTCGTTACCCCCGCCGGTCGCCGGCCATCCAGACCCAGCAGGCGCACGGCGCCGTGTCGCCGGACGGCGGTGCCTGCGCCCTGCACGGGCTGGCATCGGCCACCCCGGCATCGGCCTGGTCCGCCCTGCCCGCCAGCATCGCGCGGCTGCGCCCGCGACTGCACGGCGAAACCCTGATCGCCAGCACCAGCCTGTACTTCGCCGCGTTCGACAACGGCGCGTTCTGGCGCGCGGCGGTGGACGCGCCCCTGCAGCAGGCCGGCTGGATCGCCTCGCTGGCGGTCCTGGTATTCGCCGCCAATGCCGTGCTGCTGTCGGCGCTCGTCTGGCGATGGCTGGCCAAGCCGGTGGTCGCCGCGCTGCTGCTCGTGTCCGCGCTCGCCTCGCATTACTCGGCGGCCTACGGCGTGCACATCGACGCCGACATGATCGGCAACGTGCTGCACACCGACCTGCGCGAATCCTCCGAATTCCTGTCGCGCGGGCTGCTGCTGTCGCTGCTGTCGACCGCACCGGCGCTGCTCGTGCTGTGGCGGATCCGGCTGCTGCCCAGCCCGGCCCTGCCCGGCGTGGCGCGTAGGCTGGTCTTCGTCGCTGCGGTCGGCCTGGCGGCGCTCCTTGCCGCGTTCGGATCCTCGCGCGAACTCAGCGCCCTGATCCGCAACCACCGCGAGGTGCGCTACCTGGTGGCGCCCGCGAACGTGCTGGTCTCGTCGCTGAAGCTGGCCACCGAGCATGAAGAGCGCGGCCCCCGCTTCCAGGTCGCCGGCGACGCCCACCTGCTGCCGCGAACGGCGGGCGCGAAGCCGCGCCTGCTGCTGATCGTGGTGGGCGAAACCGCGCGCGCCGCGAACTGGGGCTTGTCCGGCTATGCCCGGCAGACCACGCCGGAGCTGGCGCGCACGGCCGGGGTGGTCAATTTCGCCGACGTCACCGCCTGCGGCAGCAGCACCGAGGTCGCGCTGCCGTGCATGTTCTCGATCCAGGGCCGCGAGCACTACGACAGCCGCGCGATCCGCAGCCACGAATCGCTGCTGCACGTGCTTGCGCGCACCGGGGTCTCGGTGCTGTGGCGCGACAACCAGTCCGGCTGCAAGGGCGTCTGCGATGGCCTGCCGGTGGAGCGCCTCGACAGCGCGCGCGACCCGGCCTACTGCGATGGCCTGCGCTGCCGCGACGGGATCCTGTTCGCCGACCCGGCGGCGTGGTGGGGCGACGGCACGCGCGACCGCGTGGTCGTCCTGCACATGCTCGGCAACCACGGCCCGAACTACAGCGACCGCGCGCCGCCGGAATTCCGGCGTTACCAGCCGGTCTGCGCCTCGGCCGACCTGGGCGACTGCAGCCGCGAGCAGATCGTCAACGCCTACGACAACGCCCTGCTCTACACCGACCACCTGCTCGCGTCGGCGATCGATGCGCTGCAGGCGCAGTCGCGCTACGACGCGGCGCTGCTCTATGTCTCCGACCATGGCGAGTCGCTGGGCGAAAACGGCCTGTACCTGCACGGGATGCCCTGGCCGGTGGCGCCCGAGGTGCAGCTGCGCGTCCCGATGATCGCCTGGCTCTCGCCCGCCTTCGCCGCGGCCACGCACCTCGACACCGCCTGCCTCGCCAGCCGCGCGGCGCAACCGCTCACCCACGACCACCTGTTCCATTCGGTGATGGGTGCGCTGGACGTGGCCAGCGGCAGCTACCGCCGCGACCGCGATCTGTTCGCCGACTGCCGGCCGGCCGCCGCCACCGCATCCGCCACCCCGGGAACCGCAACGTGAGCACCCCCAATCCTGCCCCCGCACTGTCGATCGTGATTCCCGTGTTCAACGAACGCGACAACATCGGCCGGCTGATCGACGAGATCGCCCAGGTCGACGGCCTCGGCCGCTACGAGATCGTCTGCGTCGACGACTGTTCCAGCGACGACACGCTGGAGGTGCTGCGCGGCAAGTCGCACGCGGTGCCGGCGCTGCGCGTGCTGTCGCATCCGCGCCGCCTCGGCCAGAGCGCGGCGATCCGGAACGGTGCCAGGGCGGCGCGCGGGGGCTGGATCGCGACCCTGGACGGCGACGGCCAGAACGACCCGGCCGACCTGCCGATGCTGCTCCAGCGGCGCGCGCGCGCATCTGCCGGGGTGAAGCTGTTCGCCGGTTGGCGCGTCGAGCGACGCGACAGCGGCAGCAAGCGCTGGGCGTCGCGCTGGGCCAACCGGATCCGCACCGCGCTGCTGCACGACGCGACGCCCGACACCGGCTGCGGCATCAAGCTGTTCGAGCGCGAGGCCTTCCTCGACCTGCCGGCCTTCGACCACATGCACCGCTACCTGCCCGCGCTGATGCAGCGCGCCGGCTGGCGGACGGTCAGCGTGCCGGTGCGGCACCGGCCGCGGACCGCGGGACGTTCGAAGTACGGCAACCTTTCGCGCGCCCTGGCCGGCGTACCTGACCTGCTCGGCATGCTGTGGCTGATCCGCCGCGGCAATGCCGCTTCCACCTCCGCCATCCCAGAGGACGCCGATGGACACCATGAACCAGGAGATCGCGGCGCTGGCCTGGACCGGCCTGCACATGACGCCGTGGAAGCTGATCGGCCTGACCGGGGCGAGCATGTTCGCCCTGCGCTGGCTGGTGCAGTTCGTCGCCACGCATAAGGCCGGCGAGCCCGTCATCCCGCGCGCGTTCTGGGTGATGAGCCTGGCCGGGAGCACGATGACGCTGTCCTACTTCCTGTTCTCCAGCAAGCAGGATGCGGTCGGCGTGCTGCAGAACCTGTTCCCCGCCTTCACCGCCGCCTATAGCCTGTGGCTGGACCTGCGCCGGCCGCGCCACGGTGCCCGGCGCATGGCCGGTGTCGCGCAGGCGGCGACGGCGGCCCCGGCCGAGGCGGCGTCCCGCGCCGGGCCGCATCCGCCTGGCTAGGGATTGGAGACGCCGTGCGGCACATGCCCGGCCAGCACGTGCTGGCGGGCGCTGTCGATGTTGTGCAGGGAATCGTCGAAGAAGATGTCGGCGCCGAAGGCTTCCAGGAACGGGCCCTTGGCGCGGCCACCGAGGAACAGCGCCTCGTCCAGGCGCACGCCCCAGTCGCGCAGGGTACGGATCACGCGCTCGTGCGCGGGCGCCGAGCGCGCGGTGACCAGCGCGGTACGGATCGGCGCGGCCTGCCCCGCCGGGTAGGCCGCCTGCAGGTCGTGCAGGGCCGCGAGGAAGGCGCGGAAGGGGCCGCCGGAGAGCGGTTCGCGCGCGCGTTCGATCTCGTGCGCGTGGAAGGCGGCAATGCCGCCCTCACGCGAGACCCGCTCGCCCTCGTCGCCGAAGATCACCGCGTCGCCGTCGAAGGCGATGCGGATCTGTTCGTTGGGCGTCCGCCCGGGTTTGGGTCGCTCGGGCAGGATGCTGGCGGCCGCGACGCCGTTGGCCAGTGCCTGGCGCACCGAGTCGGGGTTGGCCGAGAGGAACAGGTGCGCGCCGAAGGGCCGCACGTACGGCCAGGTCGGCTCGCCGGAGGTGAAGGTCGCGCGCGAGATCGACAGCCTGTGGTGCTGGATCGAATTGAAGATGCGCAGCCCGGTGTCGGCGGAGTTGCGCGACAGCAGGATCACCTCCACGCGCGGCGCTTCGGGCGGCGCGGATTCGTTCAGCGCCAGCAGCTTGCGCACCAGCGGGAACGCGATGCCCGGTTCGAGCACATCGTCCTCGCGTTCGCGCTGGAAATCGGCGTAACGCTCGATCCCCTCGCTCTCGAACAGCGCGTGACTGTCCTCCAGGTCGAACAGGGCGCGCGAGGAGATCGCGATGGTGAGGACTGCGACGGGTTCTTTGCCGGACATGCGCCGATTATGGCCCGGCGGGCGTCGCTGCGCCTGCGTCCGGGCCAGGGGGCGGACGCATGGCATCGCCGTGCCACGTCGGGGCGCGGCCCGCCGCCCCGCCCCGCGCCCTGGCATGGCATTGCCGGCAGGTCCTGCCCGCCGCGCCTGCGGATAGGGCGGCGGCGCCGGTCAGGCCTCGAACTGCTCGCTGAGGATGCGTTCCTCGAGGTTGTGCTCGGGGTCGAACAGCAGGCGTACCGTGCGTTCGCGCGATTCGCGGATCGTCACCTCGACCACGTCGCGCACCTCGTGCGAGTCGGCGGTGGCGCTGACCGGGCGCTTGTACGGATCGAGCACGCGGAAGCGCACCTCGGTATCGGCCTTGAGCAGCGCGCCGCGCCAGCGACGGGGCCGGAAGGCGGCGATGGGCGTCAGTGCGACCACGTTGGCGCCCAGCGGCAGGATCGGACCGTGCGCGGAGTAGTTGTATGCGGTACTGCCGGCGGCGGTGGCCACCATCACGCCATCGGCGATCAGCTCGTCGAGGCGCAGCTTGCCGTTGAGTTCGATCGACAGGTGCGCCGCCTGCCGGGTCTGCCGCAGCAGCGAGACCTCGTTGTAGGCCAGCGAGCCGACGGTGGCGCCCGATTCGGTCTGCGCGATCATCTCCAGCGGGTGCAGCACCGCCGGTTCCGCGGCCGCGATGCGGGCCAGCAGGTCGTCCTCGCGGAACTGGTTCATCAGGAAGCCGACCGTGCCGAGCTTCATCCCGAACACGGGTTTGCCGAGGCTGCCGTGGCGGTGCAGGGTCTGCAGCATGAAGCCATCGCCGCCCAGCGCGCACAGCACGTCGGCCTCGTCGGGTTCGCACTGCCCGTGCAGTGCGGCCAGGACCTCCTGCGCTGCGCGGGCGTCGTCGGTCTGGCTGGCGAGAAAGGCGATGCGGGGCGTCGGGCTCATCGGCGGCTCCTGCGCGGTCGGCCGTTGAGCATAACCCTGCGCGCACGGCGACGCAGCCGGACAACCGCTGCCGGTGTGCTGATGGAAGTTGCGTCGATTGTTCCAGTTGCCCGCCGGGCGGGCCGAGTCATCCGGGATCGGGATGGCAGCGCCGCGGCTGCCATCCCCCGTCACGCCCCTGCCCGGCCGCTGCGTGCGCGGCGGCCGGGCGCTGCGTCAGCTGCGCTGGGCCAGCTGGGACAGGCGCTGCACCGCCACCGACACGGTCGGATAGTCCACCGTCTTCTGCGCGGCGAGCTCGGACAGCATCGAGAGGGTGAAGCGCAGCGCCGGATCGTCGCGATCCAGCCAGTGGCGCACCTTCTCCCCGGCGGTGTTGCCCGGGGCCTCGAGCACCTGGCCGACGATCGCGCGCTGCTGCGTGGCCAGTTCCTCGCGCAGCACGCCTCGGGCCACCGCATGCCAGCGGCCGTCCACTTCCAGCGCGTCGATCTGGCGCGTCAGCCACGGCACGCGCAGCGCCTCGCCGACGCGGAAGTGCAGCTTGGCCACGTCCACCGGCTTGCGCTTGCGCTCGGTCGCCAGTTCGATGATGTCCGGGCACGGCTCCAGGTACGGCAGCGCGGCCAGCTGTCCGGCCAGGCCCGCCGGCACGCCCTTGCCCAGCCAGTCGGCCAGGCTGGCCTCGTATTCGGGCCGCATCGAGTCGGGGATGATGTTCTGGCCGGCGCGGATGTCGCGGAAGCCGTGGTGGTAGCGCTCGACCGCGGTGGTGATGTCGGGGATCGCACCCGGACGCGACAGCAGCCAGCGCGTGAACGAACGCTGCAGGCTCCAGATCACCTGCAGCGCGTCGATCTGCACCGACTCGGCGACCTTGCCGTCGAGCGCATCGATCTCCAGCCACAGCGCGCGCGCCTCCAGCGTCTCGCGGGTGATGGTGAAGGCCTTGGCGACCTCGCCATAGCTGCGGCCGCTGTCTTCCTGCATGCGCAGCAGGAAAGTCGCACCCATGCGGTTGATCATCGTGTTGGTCACTGCCGTGGCGATGATCTCGCGCTTGAGCCGGTGCTCCTCCATCGCCTGCGCGTACTTCTTCTGCAGCGGCTTCGGGAAGTAGCGCTGCAGCTCCTTGGACAGGTACGGATCCTCGGGCACGTCCGAGCGCAGCAGTTCGTCGAACGCGACCAGCTTGGAGTACGACAGCAGCACCGCCAGCTCCGGACGGGTCAGTCCTTCGCCGCGGCTCTTGCGTTCGGCGATCTCGGCATCCGAAGGCAGGTACTCGATCTGCCGGTCGAGCAGGCCCTGCTGTTCGAGCGTGCGGATGAAGTGCTGCTTGGAGCCGAGGCGCGAGACGCTCATCCGCTCCATCAGGCTGAGCGCCTGGTTCTGGCGGTAGTTGTCCCACAGCACCAGCTGCGCGACCTCGTCGGTCATCGAGGCCAGCAGCTTGTTGCGCGCGTCCATCTTCAGCTTGCCGTCGCGCACCTGGGCGTTGAGCAGGATCTTGATGTTGACCTCGTGATCGGAGGTGTCCACGCCGGCGGAGTTGTCGATGAAGTCGGTGTTGAGCAGCACGCCGTTGCGCGCGGCCTCGATGCGGCCGAGCTGGGTCATGCCCAGGTTGCCGCCCTCGCCCACCACCCTGCAGCGCAGGTCGCGGCCATCGACGCGGATCGCGTTGTTGGCGCGGTCGCCGACGTCGGCGTGCTGCTCGCTGCTGCCCTTGACGTAGGTGCCGATGCCGCCGTTCCACAGCAGGTCGACCGGCGCCTTGAGCACCGCCGACAGGAGCGCGTTAGGCGCCATCGAGGTGGTGCCCTCGGGCAGGCCCAGCGCCTCGCGCGCCTGCGGCGAGATCTCGATCGACTTGAGGCTGCGCGGATACACGCCGCCGCCCTTCGAGATCAGTCGGGCGTCGTAGTCCGCCCAGCTCGAGCGCGGCACCTTGAACAGGCGCGCGCGCTCCTCGTAGGACCGCGCCGAATCCGGGTTCGGGTCGATGAACACGTGGCGGTGGTCGAACGCGGCCACCAGCCGGATGTGCCTGGACAGCAACATGCCGTTGCCGAACACGTCGCCGGACATGTCGCCGACGCCCACGCAGGTGAAGTCCTGCGCCTGCGAATCGTGGCCGAGCGCGCGGAAGTGGCGCTTGACCGACTCCCAGGCGCCGCGCGCGGTGATGCCCATGCCCTTGTGGTCGTAACCGACCGAGCCGCCGGAGGCGAAGGCGTCGTCCAGCCAGAAGCCGTACTCGCGGGCGATGCCGTTGGCGGTATCGGAGAACGTGGCCGTGCCCTTGTCGGCGGCGACGACCAGGTAGGGGTCGTCCTGGTCGTGGCGTACCACGTCCACCGGCGGCACGATGGCGCCTTCGACGATGTTGTCGGTGATGTCGAGCATGCCGCTGATGAACAGCCTGTAGCAGGCCACGCCCTCGGCGAACAGGGCGTCGCGGTCGCCGCCGGCCGGCGGGCGCTTGACGATGAAGCCGCCCTTCGAACCCACCGGCACGATCACCGTGTTCTTCACCATCTGCGCCTTGACCAGGCCCAGCACCTCGGTGCGGAAGTCCTCGCGGCGGTCCGACCAGCGCAGGCCGCCGCGCGCCACCGGGCCGAAGCGCAGGTGGGTGCCTTCGACGCGCGGCCCGTACACGAAGATCTCGCGATAGGGCTTGGGCCTGGGCAGCTCCGGCACGTTGGCCGGGTCGAACTTGAAGGCGATGGTCTCCTTGTAGTGGCCGTCGGCCGCGCGCTGGAAGTAGCTGGTGCGCAGGGTCGCATCGATCACGCCCATGAAGCTGCGCAGGATGCGGTCCTCGTCGAGGCTGGACACGTTGTCGAGCAACGCCTTGAGCGCGCGCCGCACGGCGTCGGCGCGGGCGTCGCGATCCAGCCTGCGTGCATCGACCACCGGCTGCAGCACCGCGCGCAGCGCGTCGTCGCCGCCCACGAGCGCGCGCAGCTGCGTGGCCAGGCGGTCGGCACCCGCGGCAGCGGCGGCGGCATCCGGGTCGAAGCGCGCCTCGAACAGCTCCACCAGCACCCGCGCGATCAGCGGATTGCGCGTGAACGCGTCTTCCACGTAGCTCTGCGAGAACGGCACGCCGACCTGCAGCAGGTACTTGGCGTACGCGCGCAGCAGCGCGACCTGGCGCCAGTCCAGCGAGGCACCCAGTACCAGCCGGTTGAGGCCGTCGTTCTCGGCGTCGCCACGCCACAGCCGGGCGAAGGCTTCGGTGAAATCCGCGCCCACCTGGTCGACGTCGATCCCGGACGCGCCGGCCTCGACCTCGAAGTCCTGGATGTACAGCGGCGCGTCGTCGAGATCGAGCCGGTACGGATGCTCGGTGATCACGCGCAGGCCGAG
The DNA here is from genome assembly GCF_947492465.1 of uncultured Luteimonas sp. Lineage (NCBI taxonomy): Bacteria > Pseudomonadati > Pseudomonadota > Gammaproteobacteria > Lysobacterales > Lysobacteraceae > Luteimonas > uncultured Luteimonas sp. The sequence goes on along the minus strand of NZ_CANLNF010000001.1, from coordinate 914,247 downwards.
GTTCTCCATCATCGGCAGCGCATCCGACAGCGCGATGTCGCCGCCGCTGCGGTACAGCTTGAAGCGCAGGGCGGTCTCGCCGGCCAGCGGCGCCGGCAGTTCCTGCAGGCTCAGTTCCAGGTCGCTGCCCGTGCCCAGCGCCGCCAGGCGCTCGACATCGTTGGCGGCGATCGCCGGGGTGGCGCCTTCGATGTAGCCGGCCGGCAGCGCGCGCCCGTAGCGGTTCGCCAGCGCCAGCCCCTGTTCCTCGCCATGGCGCGCGACCAGCGCGTCGCGCAGGTCGTCCTGCCAGTTGCGCACGATCACCGCCAGCTCGCGCTCGAGCAGCGCCTGGTCGACCTCGACCTGTTCGCCGCTGCGCGGTCGCACGATCAGGTGCACCTGCGCCAGCGGCGATTCGCCGATCGCCACGTTCGCGTCGACATGGTCGGCGTGCAGCACGCGGCGCAGCATCGCCTCGACGCGGCGCCGCACTTCGGTGCTGAAGCGGTCGCGCGGGATGTAGACCAGCACCGAGTAGAAGCGGCCGTAGCGGTCGCGGCGCAGGAACAGGCGGCTGCGCACGCGCTCCTGCAGGCCCAGCACGCCGGTCGCCAGGCGGTAGAGCTCCTGCTCCGAGCACTGGAACAGCTCGTCGCGCGGCAGCGTCTCGAGGATGTGCTTGAGCGCCTTGCCGCTGTGCCCGGTCGGCTTGAGGCCGGACTCGCTCATCACGTGCTCGTAGCGTTCGCGCACCAGCGGGATGTCCCAGGGGCGGCGGTTGTAGGCACCGGAGGTGTACAGGCCGAGGAAACGCTGTTCGGAGACCGCGCGTCCCTGACCGTCGAAGCCGAGCACGCCGATGTAGTCCATGTAGCCGGGCCGGTGCACGGTCGAACGCGCATTGGTCTTGGTCAGCACCAGCACCTCGCCATCGCCGCCGGCATTGACGTTGTGCGCGGCCAGCGACTTCAGCGGGCGGCCCCTGCCGTCGCCGGTGCCGCGCAGCAGGCCCAGGCCGCTGCCTTCCACCGGTACCAGCAGTTCCTGGCCGCCCTCGCGGCGCAGCTGGTACTCGCGGTAGCCGAAGAAGGTGAAGTGGTCGCTCGACGCCCAGCGCAGGAACTCCTGCGCCTCGGCGCGCTCGGCCGCGTCCACCGGCAGCTGCCGGTCGGCGAGCTCGGTCGCGACCTGCCGCATCTTCTCGCGCATCGCCGCCCAGTCCCGGACGATCGCGCGCACGTCGTCCAGCACCTGGTTCACGGTGGCCTCGATCGCCGCCATGCCTTCGGCCGTCTGCCGGTCGATCTCCAGGTGCATCACCGACTCGGTCTCGCCCTCGCCCACGCCGACCAGGCGCCCGGCCTTGTCGCGCGCGATCTGGATCACCGGGTGGCCAAGCACGTGCACGCCTACGCCGGCGTCGGCCAGGGCCATGGTCACCGAGTCGACCAGGAACGGCATGTCGTCATTGACGATCTGCAGCACCGTGCGCGGCGACTCCCAGCCGTGGCTGTCGCGGGCCGGGTTGAACAGCCGCACCAGCGCCGTGCCCGGCTTGCGCCGGTGCGCGAAGGCCAGCAGGTCGTCGGCCAGCGCGGCCCAGCCCTCGGCATCGTGCACGGGCAGTTCGTCCTCGGTCATGCGCCGGTAGAAGGCGCCGGCGAAGGCGCTGGCGTCCTCGCCCCCGGCCCGGCCGGTGCGCTTGCGGATCGCATCGAGGATCGGCTCCAGCACGCCGGCCTGGCGCCCCTGCGGGCGCGCGGCGCCTGCTCCGGGTGCGGGCCGCTTGCCTGCACGTTTGCCTGACGGGGTCTTGCCGGGTTTTGCGGGTGTCATGACGGACGGGCTCCGGATGGAGTAAGGCCCGCGTTCTCACGCGGGCCGGGGTGGTTGGCGGGCACCGCGAAGGGCCCGCCGGAAAGACTGTCTGGTACGGCCGCGCCGGCGATGCCGGCGCGTGGACGTGGGTCGGGAACGGCCACGATCGCCCTCAGCGCAACCCGGTTTCGCTGCGCGCGATGACCAGGCGCTGGATCTCGCTGGTGCCTTCGTAGATCTCGGTGATCTTGGCGTCGCGGAAGTAGCGTTCGACCGGCATTTCCTTCGAATAGCCCATGCCGCCATGGATCTGCACGGCCTGGTGGGCGATCCACATCGCGTTTTCCGACGCGGTCAGCTTGGCGATGGCCGCTTCGGCCGAGAACTTTTTCCCCTGCCCCTTCAGCCAGGCCGCGCGCAGAGTCAGCAGCCAGGCCGCGTCGAGCTTGCACTTCATGTCGGCGATCTTGGCCTGGGTCATCTGGAAGGTGCCGATCGGCGCACCGAAGGCCTTGCGCTCCTTCACGTAGGCCAGGGTGGCCTCGTAGGCGGCGCGGGCGATGCCGATCGCCTGCGAGGCGATGCCGATGCGGCCGGCGTCGAGCACGCCCATGGCGATCTTGAAGCCCTCGCCTTCCTTGCCCAGCACCTCGTCGGGCTGGACGACGTAGTCGTCGAACTCGATCTCGCAGGTGGCCGAGGCGCGGATGCCGAGCTTGGGTTCGGTCTTGCCGCGGCCGAAGCCGTCGCGCGCGGTGTCGACCAGGAACGCGGTGATGCCGCGCGCGCCCTTGTCCGGATCGGTCATGGCGAACAGCACGATGTACTTCGCCACCGGACCGGAGGTGATCCAGCTCTTCTTGCCGTTGACCACGTAGCTGCCGTCGTCGCGCCTGGTCGCGCGGCAGCGCATGGCGGTGGCGTCGGAACCCGACTGCGGTTCGGTCAGCGCGAAGGCGCCGATCTCGGCGCCCTCGGCGATCGCGCGCACGTACTTCTGCTTCTGCGCTTCCGTGCCGTGGGTCAGGATGCCGTTGCAGAACAGCGAGTTGTTGACCGACATGATGGTCGAATGGGCCGCGTCGGCCGCGGCGATCTCGACCATGGCCAGCACGTAGGCCACCGGGTCCATGCCCGCGCCGCCGTACTCGGCCGGCACCTCGATCCCCATCAGGCCGTTCTCGCCGAGGGTGCGGATGTTGTCCAGCGGGAATTCGCCGGTGCGGTCATGATGCTCCGCGCTGGGCGCGATCTTTTCCTGCGCGATCCGGCGGGCCACGTCCTGGATCATCAGCTGCTCTTCGTTGAACCCGAACTCCACGGCACCCTCTATTGTTTCTGGCGAAACGACATTGTAGCCGGGCGCAGGCGCGAACCCCATGCGCCTTTCTTCATTCCAGGTGCCCCGAACGGCACAACCGGCCCGGCTTGACGCACGACAGCGCTGACGTAAGAATATCTCTATATCGCGATATGGAGATATTATGGATCTCGACGCCTGGTCGGCGCGGCTCAAGGTACTGGCCGATCCCACCCGCGTGCGCCTGTTGGCGCTGCTGGAGGGCGAAGAGCTGACCGTGGCCGAACTGTCGGCCATCACCCGCCTCGCGCAGCCGCGCGTGTCCACCCACCTGGCCAAGCTCAAGGAGGCCGGGCTGGTGCGCGACCGCCGTTCCGGCGTGTCGGCCTACTACCGTTTCGACGACGAATCGCTGGAACCGCCGCAGCGGGCGCTGTGGCAGGCGCTGTCCACCGGCACCGACGATCCGCTGCTGCGCCAGGACGCCGAACGCGTGGCCGGCGTGCTGGCGATGCGCGCGGCCGACCAGAACTGGGCCGACTCGGTGGCCGGCGACATGGAGCGCCACTACTCGCCCGGCCGTACCTGGGAAGCGCTGGCGCGCAGCGCACTGCCGCTGCTGGAGACCGGCGACGTGCTCGACATCGCCTCGGGCGACGGCGTGCTGGCCGAACTGCTGGCCCCGCACGCGCATCGCTACGTCTGCGTGGACAGCAGCCGGCGCGTGGTCGCCGCGGCCGCCGAACGCCTGCGCCGCTTCCGCAACGTCGAGGTGATGGAGGGCGACATGCACGCCCTGCCCTTCGCCGAGGGCCAGTTCGACCTGGTGGTGCTGATGCACGCGCTGACCTATGCCGACAAGCCCGCGCAGGCCGTGGCCGACGCCGCGCGCGTGCTGCGTCCCGGCGGCCGCCTGCTGCTGTCGAGTCTGGCCCGCCACGAGCACCAGAACGTGGTGCAGGCCTACGGCCACGCCAACCTCGGCTTCAGCGAGAAGGACCTGCGCCGCTTCGTTTCGCGCGCCGGCCTGGAGCTGCTCAATGCCGAGACCGTCACCCGCGAGAAGCGCCCGCCGCACTTCGAGGTGATCTCGATGATCGCCCGCAAGCCCTGAGCGCCAACCGTCCCACGAGGTCCCCATGCACCTGCTTCCCTGGCTCCACCCCGACCGCGTCGCCCTGCTCGAGGCCGCGCTGCGCGAACGCATCCTGGTCATCGACGGCGCGATGGGCACGATGATCCAGCGCCACGGGCTGGAGGAAGCCGACTACCGCGGCGAGCGCTTCGCCGACGGCTTCGACGCCACGCGCGAGGCGCCGGCCGGTGGCGGCCACGACCTCAAGGGCAACAACGACCTGTTGCTGCTCACCCGTCCGGACATCATCGCCGGTATCCACACCGCCTACCTGGAAGCGGGCGCCGACCTGGTGGAAACCAACACCTTCAACGCCACCTCGGTGAGCCAGGCCGACTACCATCTCGAGCACCTGGTGTACGAACTCAACCGCGAGGGCGCGCGCGTCGCCCGGCAGTGCTGCGACGCGATCGAAGCGCGCACGCCGTCGCGCCCGCGCTTCGTGATCGGCGTGCTCGGCCCCACCAGCCGCACGGCGTCAATCAGCCCGGACGTCAACGACCCGGGCTTCCGCAACACCAGTTTCGACGAACTGCGCGCGACCTACCGCGAAGCCATCGAGGGCCTGATCGACGGCGGCGCCGACACCCTGATGGTCGAGACCATCTTCGACACGCTCAATGCCAAGGCCGCGCTGTACGCGATCGAGGAAGCCTTCGACGCCCGCGGCGGACGGCTGCCGGTGATGATCTCCGGCACCATCACCGACGCCTCCGGCCGCACCCTTTCGGGACAGACGGCCGAAGCGTTCTACGCCTCGGTCGCGCACGGCCGCCCGCTGTCGGTCGGCCTGAACTGCGCGCTCGGCGCCAAGGACCTGCGGCCGCACGTGGAGACCCTGGCCACGATCGCCGACTGCCAGGTCAGCGCGCATCCCAACGCCGGCCTGCCCAACGCCTTCGGCGGCTACGACGAGACGCCGGAGGAGATGGCCGAGGTGCTGCGCGAGTTCGCCCAGGCCGGGCTGCTGAACCTGATCGGCGGCTGCTGCGGCACCACGCCCGACCACATCCGCGCGATCGCCGACGCCGTGGCCGGACTGCCACCACGGAGGCTGGCGGCGGCAGAGGCGCTCGCAGCGTGATGGACCGGCCGGACATCAGGCGGGTCCGCACGAACGCGCCCGGTCCACAGCGCAGCGCCGGCCGCAACAGGCGCGCGACGGACAGTGTCCGCCTGCCGCCCCTGCTCCACCCCGTCCGCGTAGATCCGCGTCGGTCCGCGGCCAAGGAAGCCTTCCGATGAACGAGACCGCCCGCCATACCCGCCTGTCCGGCCTCGAGCCGCTGGTCATCACCCCGGACCTTCTGTTCGTCAACGTCGGCGAGCGCACCAACGTCACCGGCAGTGCGCAGTTCCGCAAGTTGATCAAGGACGGCCGCTACGAAGAGGCGGTGGAGGTCGCGCGCCAGCAGGTCGCCAACGGCGCACAGATCCTCGACGTGAACATGGACGAAGGCCTGATCGACTCGGAGGCGGCGATGACCCGCTTCCTCAACCTGATCATGTCCGAGCCCGACATCGCCCGCATCCCGGTGATGGTCGACTCGTCCAAGTGGAGCGTGATCGAGGCCGGGCTGAAATGCCTGCAGGGCAAGAGCGTGGTCAACTCGATCTCGCTCAAGGAAGGCGAGGAAGCGTTCGTCGAGCAGGCGCGCAAGGTGCTGCGCTACGGCGCGGCGGCGGTGGTGATGGCCTTCGACGAGGACGGCCAGGCCGACACCTGCGCGCGCAAGGTCGAGATCTGCACCCGCGCCTACCGCATCCTGGTCGACCAGGTCGGGTTCCCGCCCGAAGACATCATCTTCGACCCGAACATCTTCGCGATCGCCACCGGCATCGAGGAGCACGACAACTACGCGGTGGACTTCATCGAGGCCACGCGGATCATCCGCCAGACCCTGCCCCACTGCCACGTCTCGGGCGGCGTGTCGAACGTGTCGTTCTCGTTCCGCGGCAACGAGACCGTGCGCCAGGCGATCCATTCGGTGTTCCTGTACCACGCCATCCAGGCCGGCATGGACATGGGCATCGTCAATGCAGGCGGGATGCCGATCTACGACGACCTGGATCCGGAGCTGCGCGAACGCGTGGAGGACGTGGTCCTGAACCGTCGCAAGGACAGCACCGAGCGCCTGCTGGAGCTGGCCGAGAAGTACAAGGGCAGCAAGGGCAAGGCCAGGACCGAGGACCTGTCGTGGCGCGAGAAGCCGGTGCGCGAGCGGCTGGCGCATGCACTGGTGCACGGCATCGACGCCTGGGCCGAGCAGGATGCCGAGGAGGCGCGGCAACTGTCCTCGCGCCCGCTGGACGTGATCGAGGGCCCGCTGATGGACGGCATGAACATCGTCGGCGACCTGTTCGGGGCCGGCAAGATGTTCCTGCCGCAGGTGGTCAAGTCCGCGCGCGTGATGAAGAAGGCCGTCGCCTACCTGCTGCCCTTCATCGAGGCCGAGAAGCTGCGCACCGGCGACACCGGCAAGAACAACGGCAAGATCGTCATGGCCACGGTCAAGGGCGACGTGCACGACATCGGCAAGAACATCGTCGGCGTGGTGCTGGCCTGCAACAACTTCGAGGTGGTCGACCTCGGGGTGATGGTGCCCGCGCAGAAGATCATCGATGCCGCGATCGCGGAGAAGGCCGATCTGGTCGGCGTCTCGGGCCTGATCACGCCGTCGCTGGAGGAAATGGGCCACGTCGCGCGCGAGATGCAGCGCCAGGGCCTGACCGTGCCGCTGATGATCGGCGGCGCCACCACTTCGCGCGCGCACACCGCGCTGAAGATCGACCCGTTCTACAAATCGCCCACGATCTGGGTGAAGGACGCCTCACGCGCGGTCGGCGTCGCGCAGTCGCTGGTCTCGCCCGAACTGCGCACGCCGTTCGTGGCCGCCAACGAATCGGACTATGCCGAGATCCGGCAGCGGCACCGCAACCGCGGCGATGCCAAGCGGCTGGTATCGCTCGACAAGGCGCGCGCGCAGCGGTTCGACGGGGGCTGGGCGGACTACGTGCCGCCGGCGCCCCGCCAGCCGGGTCTGCACGTGCTGGCGGACTATCCGCTCGAGGAGCTGGTCGCCTGCATGGACTGGACCCCGTTCTTCCAGGCCTGGGAGCTGGCCGGCAAGTATCCGGCGATCCTGGAGGACGAAGTCGTGGGCCGCCAGGCAAGCGAGCTGTATCGCGACGCGCGCAAGATGCTCGATCGGATCATCGCCGAGAAGTGGCTCACGGCCAGCGCGGTGTTCGGCATCTGGCCGGCGAACAGCGTGGGCGACGACGTGCTCATGCGACACGACAGCGGCGACACCATGCTGCACTTCCTGCGCCAGCAGGTCGACAAGCCGGTGGAGCGGCCGGACTTCTGCCTGGCCGATTTCATCGCGCCACTGGATTCAGGGCTGCAGGACTGGATCGGCATGTTCGCCGTCACCGCGGGTATCGGCATCGAGCCGCACCTGGAACGTTTCCAGGCCGACCACGACGACTACAACGCGATCCTGCTCAAGGCGCTGGCCGACCGCCTGGCCGAAGCCTTCGCCGAACGCCTGCACCAGCGCGTGCGCAAGGAATTCTGGGGCTACGACCCGGGCGAGACGCTCGACAACGATGCGCTGATCGCCGAGCAGTACCGCGGCATCCGCCCCGCGCCCGGTTATCCGGCCTGTCCGGAACACAGCGAGAAGTCGACCCTGTTCCGCCTGCTCGACGCCAGCGGCAACGCCGGCATGACCCTGACCGAGAGCTTCGCGATGCTGCCCACCGCGGCCGTGTCCGGGTACTACTTCAGCCATCCGCGCAGCCAGTACTTCGTCGTCGGTCGCGTGTCGAAGGAGCAGGCGCAGGATTACGCGAAGCGCAAGGGTGTGGATCTGGCGCAGGTGGAGAGGTGGCTCGCGTCCAATCTCGACTACGACCCCGAGTAGATGCCAGCCGGAAGATCCTCGCGCGTGGCGACGCGTTCACCCCCCCACGCGACTTGAGCGCCGGGCGGCGCGGCTCGTGCCGAACCTCGACTACGACCCGGAATGAGCCGCCGCCGGAAGATCATCGCGCAGGGACGGAAACAGGATCGGACAGGGGACGTGGCGGTCGCCGACCGCACACGGTCGCGCAAGGGTTTGCGGCGGATCAGGCAGCGTCGGCGCGGCGCGCGCCCATGCCGGCAATCATCGACTGCACCGCCGCCGCCGTTTCCCGCGGACGCTCCATGGGGAACAGATGGCTGCCCTCGATCCAGGCGATGCGTCCGCCCGTGGCCGTCCGGGTGGCGCGCAGGCCCACGTGGCGCACCTCGCGCGACGCGGTCCCGCCAATGAAACCGATCGGCGCGGGCGCCGAGCGCGCGGCCGACACCACCGTCATGGTCGGCAGGCTGCGGTAGATCGCCAGTTCGATCTCGCGGTCGAAGGCCAGCACGCGGCTGCCATCCTCCAGCGCCCGCGTGCCGTGCTCGGCGTAGTGCTGCAGCGTGCGCGGCTCCCAGCGCGCGAACGAGGCACGGGCCGCGAAATGCGCGTGCACCGCCTCGACGTCCGGCCAGGCCCGGCGGCGCCTGCGTGTCTGCTGGATCGGCATCATGTAGCGGTCGAATCCGAGCTGGCGCCCGTAGCGCACCAGATGCGCACTGAAACCGTCGATCAGCGGCGAATCGAGCAGCACCACTCCGGCGACGCGGGCACCCAGCGCCGCAGCCGCCAGGGTGCTGACGTAACCCCCCAGCGAATGCCCGACCAGCCACAGCCGGTCCCCGGGCGCGACCTCGGTGCGGACATGATCGACCAGCTGCCGCGCCAGCCCCGGCCAGCGCGGCCCGACCGGATAGTCGGCGCCATGGCCGAAGCGCTCGATCGCCGAGACCCGGAACCGCGGACTCCAGGCGTCGAACAGTTCGCGATAGACCGGGCCGGGAAAGCCGTTGGCGTGGGCGAAGACCAGGTGGTCGCGGCCGCTGCCGCCCGCTGCCGGCGCCATCGCGGCCCCCCTCACCAGACCAGGTCGTCGGGGACCTGGAACTTGGGATCGGCGTACGGATCGTCGCCGGCCGGCGCATCGGGATCGACCCGCAGCGCGACCGCGGCGGGAAAGATCGACTCGACTTCGGCCAGGTCGGCCGCACTCACCAGCACGTAGCGGCCGTTGAGTTGCGCCACGCCCAGTTCGCCGGCGTTGAGCGCCCGCAGCTGGTCGGCGTTGACGTAGACGCGCTTGATCTTGCCGCCATAGGGGAAATGGCGGGCGATCTCGGCCTTGGCATCGTTGAGCGCGCGGCCTTTGAGGAATTCCTCCAGCTTCGCACGCGCCTCGCGCCGCAACCGCGCCTGCTCCTGGCGCTGGCGCTCGGCCTCGATGCGCTCGTCCTTCTCCTTCTGCGCGCGGATCGCGTAGGCCTTGGCCAGGTCGATGTCCTCGCGCGTACGCTGGCGGCCCGGCTTGGCCGGCCTGCCGGGCTGGCCGGGCTTGCGAGATTTCCCCGCCGGCGCTGCCGACGCGGTCCCGGGCGCACCCTTGTGCGGCCCGCGCTGCGGCGCCGGCTTGCGCTCGCGCGCAGGGGTCGGCGCAGGCTTGAAGCCCAGGCCCATCAGTTGGTCGCGCAGCGTATCGCTCATGGCGTTGGACGGATCAGTAATGCGGCGGCGGCGGTTCCAGGGCGGCATCGCCCGGACCGTCCCCACGCGTGAGTTTCAGGTCTTCGAGCACGCGCTTCAACAGTTCGGCGCTGGACACCGCCTCCAGCCGCATCTGCGTGAGCGCATCGTTCAGTTCCGAAATCAGCTGTTCCTGGAACGCCATCCGCGTTTCCAGTTCGACCACGCGCTGTTCGAGTGCGTCGGACATCGTCTTCACTCCAGGCCGATGGAGCGGCCGCGGCCGATGCCCCAGTAGGCAATGCCCGCCGCCTCGACCTCGGCCGGCTCGTACAGGTTGCGGCCGTCGAAGATCACCGCATCGCGCAGCGACCGGCGCAGCGCCGCGAAATCGGGGCTGCGGAACTGCTTCCATTCGGTGACCACGGCCAGCGCGTCGGCGCCCTGCAGCGCGTCCCCGTCGCTGCTGCACAGCGCAAGGTCGTCGCGCTGGCCATAGATGCGGTGCGCTTCCTCGCGGGCTTCCGGGTCGTAGGCGCGCACGCGCACGCCGGCCTCCCACAGCTGCTCCAGCAGGCGCCGGCTCGACGCGGCGCGCATGTCGTCGGTATCGGGCTTGAACGCCAGGCCCCACAGCGCGACGGTCTTGCCGCGCAGCGACTCGGCCGCGCCGTAGTGGCGCAGCATCAGTTCGAACAGATGGCCCTTCTGGCGCTCGTTCACCGCCTCGACCGCATTGAGCAGCAGCGGCTCGTGCCCGTGCTGCGCGGCGGTACGGGCCAGCGCCTGCACGTCCTTGGGAAAACACGAGCCACCGTAGCCCGCGCCGGGATAGATGAAGTGCCAGCCGATGCGCGGATCGGATCCGATGCCCTTGCGCACCAGTTCCACATCCGCGCCGACCTTCTCGGCGATGCCGGCGATCTCGTTCATGAAACTGATCTTCGCCGCCAGCATCGCGTTGGCGGCGTACTTGGTCAGCTCGGCCGAACGCACGTCCATCGCCACGATGCGGTCATGGTTGCGATTGAACGGCGCGTACAGCCGGCGCAGCCTGGCGATTGACTCCTCGCTGCCGCTGCCCAGGATGATGCGATCGGGACGCATGCAGTCCTCGACAGCGGCACCTTCCTTCAGGAACTCGGGATTGGAGACCACGTCGAAGTCGATCGTCGCATCGCGCGCGGCCAGCTCGGCCGCGATCGTCGCGCGTACGCGGTCGGCGGTGCCGACCGGCACGGTCGACTTGTCCACCACGATCGCCGGTGCCCGCAGGTGGCGGCCGATGGTCGTCGCCACCGCGAGCACGTACTGCAGGTCGGCACTGCCGTCCTCGTCGGGCGGCGTGCCCACGGCGATGAAGATGACCTCGGCCGACGCCACCGCCGCCGCGGCATCGGTGGTGAAGGAGAGCCGGCCGGCGGCATGGTTGGCCCGGACCATGGGCTCCAGCCCCGGCTCGTAGATCGGCACCACGCCGCGCCCGAGTCCGTCGATCTTGGCCTGGTCGATGTCGACGCAGACCACCCGGTGCCCGACTTCCGCCAGGCAGGTGCCACTGACCAGACCCACATAGCCGGTCCCGAAGATCGCTACCTGCATCCCATGACTCCGCTTCCAGGCGTCCGCGCGCGATCAGCGTGCGGTGTCGACGATATCCAGCAGTTCGACTTCGAACACCAGGGTGGCGTTGGGACCGATCGGGCCGCCGGGCGTGCCCTGCTCGCCGTAACCGAGCTTGCCGGGGATCCACAGCTTGTACTTGCTGCCCACCGGCATCAGCTGCAGGCCTTCCTGCCAGCCGGGCACGACCTGGGCGAGCGCGAACTCGACCGGCTCGCCGCGCGCGTAGGAATCGTCGAACACCTCGCCGTCGAGCAGGGTGCCGCGGTAGTGCACCCGCACCGTGTCGCCAGCGGACGGCCGCGCGCCTTCGCCGGCGGTCAGCACCTGGTACTGCAGGCCCGACTCGGTGGTCTGCACGCCCTCCTTCTTCGCGTTCTCCGCCAGGAACTTCCCGCCTTCCTCGGCGTTGCGCTTGCCCGACTCCTGGAACTCGGCCATCTGCTTGGCCTGCATGCGCATGCTGAAGTCCTGCATCACCTGCATGGCCTCTTCCTGGGTCAGCAGCGGCTCCTTGCCGTCGATGGTGCTGCGCACGGACTTGAACAGCGTGTCGAGGTCGACCTCGTCCTTGGCGCCCTTCAGGCTCTCGCCGATCTGCATGCCGATGACGTAGCTCACCTGCTCGCGCTCGGTCTTCATGCCGCCCAGCGGGGCCGCGGCCGCCGTGGACTCCTTGCCACCTCCGTCGACCGGCTTGCCGGTGTCCTTGTCGATCGGCTTGCAGGCCAGCAGCGCCAGCGAGAGCGTCGTGCCGAGCACGACCAGGGAGGTGGAACGCTTCGAAACCTTCATCGGGTTACTCCAATGCGGAACATGAGTGCGGGGGAAGCCGGCGGCGCGACGCCGCGACGTTCAGAGGATGTCGATCAGTTCGACCTCGAACACCAGGGTGGCGTTCGGGCCGATCAAAGGGGGGCTGCCACGTTGGCCGTAGGCCAGTTCGCCGGGAATCCAGAACCGGTACTTCGAACCCACCGGCATCAGGGTCAGGCCCTCGGTCCAGCCGGCGATGACCTGGTTCAGGCCGAACTCGGCCGGCTCGTTGCGGGCAAGCGAGCTGTCGAACTCGGTGCCGTCGAGCAGGGTGCCGCGGTAGTGCACGCGGACGCGGTCGCCGGGCCTGGGGCGCGCACCCGAACCCGACTTGAGCACGCTGTACTGCAGGCCCGAGCCGGTGGCGAACACGCCCTTGGCGCTGCGGTTGCGGGCGAGGAAATCCGCACCGGCCTGGCGGTTGGCCTCGGCCTGCTGGCGGGCGCGGTCGCGCGAACGCTCTTCAAGCACCGCACGCGCCTGCGAGGCCTGGTCGGTATTCAGCAGCGGCGTCCCGCCCGTCGTGACCGTACGCACGGCCTGCACCAGCACCGGAAGATCGATGGAGTCGGCCAGCGGGGCCAGCGAGCGGCCGACGTTGAGGCCGGTCAGCAGGCCTACCTTGGCACGATCGACCTCCGGCGGCGGCATGCCGGGGGCCAGTCCGGGAATCCGGCGGCCACTGCGCGCGGCCACGCGCTGCATCAGCGCCTGGCCCACGCGCACGGCCTCCTGCTCGCCGATCAGCGGCTCACCGCCGGCCAGCGCCCGGGCAACGGCGCGCTCGAAGCTGTCGAAATCGATGTCGGGTCCCGCGGCCACCAGCGACTCGCCCACGTCCATGCCGATCACGTAGCTGATCCGTTCGCGCTCGCTGGCCAGCGGCTTGGGGGCCTGCGCCTGCAGCGCCCAGGCGGTTCCGGACACGAGCAAGGCACACAGGCCCAGCGCGGCCAGGCCACGCATCACACGGTTCATGGGTAGCAGGACTCCAGCAGTCGCCACGGCTGCGGCGCGAGCGGCCTATTGTCGCGAGCCGCGCGCGCGCCGGCAATCGTCCGTCGCTGCGGCACGCGAACGGCGTTCAGCGGGTCATGCGCCCGGTCGCGGCGCCTTGAGCGCACGTTCGATGGCCGCGACGATCGACGGATCCTCCGGCAGCACGCGGCTTCCCCACGATGCGATGACCTCGCCGTCGCGTCCCACCAGGTACTTGTGGAAGTTCCAGGCCGGCGCTTCGCCGGTCGCCTCGAGCAGCTCGCGGTACAGCGGCGTGGCCTGCTCTCCGACCACGTGCACCGGCTCGAACATCGGGAACTTGACGCCATAGGTGAGCGTGCAGAACTCGAGGATCTTGTCTTCGTCCTCGAATTCCTGGTCGCGGAAGTCGCCCGAAGGGAAACCGAGCACGGCGAAACCCTGCGCCTTGTAGCGCGCGTGCAGCGCCTCCAGGCCTTCGAACTGCGGCGCCAGGCCGCATTTGCTGGCCGTGTTGACGATTAACAGCACCTGCCCGCCGTAGGCCTGGGCCAGGTCGACCGGCTGCTTGCCGGTCAGCGGCCGGAAGCTGCGCTCCAGCAGGTCGCCGGCCGAAACCGCCGCCGAGGCCATCAGCAGGGCCAGGAGCATGGCATAACGCATTGTCTTCATTGGGATTTCCGCCGCAGAGAGTGGGAGCGGCGCGCCACCATGACTTCAGTTGGGTCGATCCGGGCGCGAAAAGGCTTGCGATCGCCTGTTCTGGTGTTATAGTTGAATACAACACCTATCCACCAGAGCAGGACGTTCATCATGAACCGCAAGCTCCGCAACACGATACTGGCTTTCTCGGTGACCGGCACCGTGCTCGCGCTGGGCCTGATCGCCGCCCGTCCGGTCACGCCCGACGCCCTGCAGCCCCCCGCTGTCGCCGCCAGCGCCGGCCCGTCCGGGGAGGCCATGGAGGCCGGTGAGCGCCCGCAGGCGCAGGACTCCGCCGCGCCCGCCGCGGAGTACGGCGTGAACGACGACGTGCAGGCTCGGAGCCTGGCGCGCAGCCGCCAGTTCGAAGACGAGATCACCAGGACCGCTTCGCTGGACACCGCGCTCGCCCTGACCGCCGGATTCGTGGCGACCACCACCGCCGAGGCGGTCGTCTCCGGGATCCTGTCGACGGACGCGCCCGCGGCCGCCGCTGCCACTGCGGCCGCCACCGGCGATGCGGAGGCCGCGCCGCGCAGGCGCCGCGGCAGTGTCCGCCGCGCGGTGGCCGTCCCCTATTTCTCGTTCTCGCGCGCGACGGGCCGCGGCGTCCGGAGCTGAAGCCATGACCAATATCCAGTGGAGCGACGGCGCTCCCATCTACCGCCAGCTGAAGGAACGCGTGATCGCGATGATGCTGGACGGGGAACTCAAACCGGGCGACGCACTGCCCTCGGTGCGGCAGGTGGCCGCGGAATACCAACTCAATCCGATCACCGTCTCGCGCGCCTACCAGGAGCTGGCGGACGAGGCGCTGGTCGAAAAACGAAGGGGTCTTGGCATGTACGTCACGGAAGAAGCTGCGAAGAAACTGCTGGTCAACGAACGCGAGCGCTTCCTGCGCGACGAATGGCCGCTCGTGCTCGAGCGCATCCAGCGCCTGGGCCTGGCGCTGGAAGAACTGATGCCGGCGCAGGCACCCACCGGAGACACGCGATGAACGCCGTGGCCGACAACCTGCAAGTGGTGAACGCGCGCGGCCTGCGCAAGGCCTACAGGAACAAGCTCGCGCTCGACGGCGCCAGCTTCCGCATCGATGCCGGCCGCATCGTCGGCCTGATCGGCCCCAACGGCGCCGGCAAGACCACTGCGCTCAAGGCAATGCTGGGCCTGGTCCCGTTCGAGGGCGAGCTGAGCGTGCTCGGCCGCGATCCGCGCCACCAGCGCGACGAGCTGATGAACGACGTGTGCTTCATCGCCGACGTCGCGGTGCTGCCGCGCTGGATGCGGGTGCGCGAGGCGGTGGACTTCGTCGCCGGCGTGCATCCGCGCTTCGACCGCGCCCGCTGCGAACGCTTCCTGGCCAATACCCAGCTCAAGCCGGCACAGCGCGTGCGCGAGATGTCCAAGGGCATGATCGTGCAGCTGCACCTGGCTCTGGTGATGGCCATCGACGCGCGCCTGCTAGTGCTCGACGAGCCGACCCTGGGGCTGGACATCCTCTACCGCAAGCAGTTCTACCAGCGGTTGCTGGAAGACTACTTCGACGAGCACAAGACCATCGTCATCACCACCCATCAGGTCGAGGAGATCGAGCACATCCTCACCGACGTGATGTTCATCCGCGACGGCAAGGTGGTGCTGGACGCGCCGATGGAGGACGTCGGCGAGCGCTTCGTCGAGGTGCTGGTCAACGCCGACCAGGCCGGGCCAGCGCGCGCACTGGGACCGGTGGACGAGCGTGCCCTGCCCTTCGGCAAGACCGTGATGCTCTTCGACGGCGTATCGCGGACCGCGCTGGCGCCCTACGGCGAAACCCGCACGCCGGGCCTGGCCGATCTGTTCGTCGCCACGATGAAAGGAACCTACGCATGAACGCCGCCGCACACACCGCATCCCCCGGCACGCGTCCGGCCGCCGCCGTGCACGCCTCGCCTGCCCGGCGCTTCGGCTGGCTGCTGCGCCGGGAGTTCTGGGAACACAAGGGCGGTTTCCTCTGGGCGCCGCTGGTGGCCGGGGCGATCTCGCTGTTGCTCTCGGCCATGGGCATCGTGATCGCCATGGTCGCCGCGCGCGACTCCATGCCCGAAGACGGAACGATCTCCCTCGGCGACAGCGAGATCCAGCTCAATGGACTGGACCTGGGCATGCTGACCTCGCAGCTGGGACACGAGGAACTCGCGCGGCTGGGCGACGGCCTCGACCTGACCCTGATGCTGGCCTCGGGATGGCCGTTCATCGTCCTGGCGTTCGTGATGTTCTTCTACTGCCTGGGCGCGCTGTACGACGAGCGCAAGGACCGCAGCGTGCTGTTCTGGAAGTCGCTGCCGCTGTCGGACAGCTCGACCGTCCTGTCGAAGGTGGTCAGCGCCGTGGTGGTCGCGCCGCTGCTGGCCACGATCGCCGCGATCCTGACGATGTTCGGCTTCCTGGCGCTGATCAGCCTGGTGGTGTTGTTCTACGGCGGCAATCCGGTGTCCCTGCTCTGGGGCCCGGCCAGCCCGGCGCTGATCTCGCTGCAGTACATCGCCGCGATCCCGCTGTACGCGCTGTGGGCGATGCCGACCATCGGCTGGTTGCTGCTGTGTTCGTCCTGGGCGCGCAGCAAGCCCTTCCTGTGGGCGATCATGATCCCGCTGTTCGCCGGCATCTTCGTGGCCTGGCTGGAGTTCCTGGGCGTGTTCGAAGACGTCACCTGGCCGTTCTTCCGCAACATCGTGCTGCGTGCGCTCACCAGCATCTTCCCCATGACCTTCATGGACCTGGAGTACCTGAAGGGTGTGAACTTCGACGTCCCGGGCGCCGCGCGCAACCTGATGAACCCCATGGGCGTGTATCGCAACCTGGCCAGCCTGGACCTGTGGGGCGGCGTGGTCGCCGGCGTCGCGATGATCTTCGCCGCGATCCGCCTCCGCCGCTGGCGGGATGAGGGGTGAGCCGAGCGCTTGCGAACTGGCCTATCGCCAGTTCGCCTCGGCGAACGCCCGGCCATGGATGGCCGGGCCGGATGGATCCGAAGACGCAGCGTTGCGCCATGGACGGCACGAAGGAACCTCCGAAGCATCGCGGCCGCCTGGCCTGCCGAACGCCCGGCCATGGATGGCCGGGCCGGATGGATCCGAAAGATGGATGTCGCGCCATGGATGGCACAACGCAGCAGTACTAAGGCAGCACCGTCGCGTGACCGGCCGAAGCCCGGCCATGGAATCGACTGGCGGGACGGAGCCGAAAGGCTCGGCGTCTCGCCGAGGAAGGCACCCAAAGCCACACGTCGCCCCGAAACCTCACGCCCGACCCGGTTGATCCGAAGCCGCCCCCCGAGTCACCCCCAAGCCCCCTCCCGTCCCGCACTCACACCGTTCGCCTGAGGCCACCGTCATGAAGCACCTCGCCGCACTCGCGCTCGCACTCGTTGCCAGCCTGCCCCTGCTTGCCTGCCAGCGCGACGATGCACCTTCCGCCGCGCCGGACGCGGGCGACCAGGCCAGCGCCCGCACCGCGCCCCAGACCGCGCTCGGGCGCACCGTCGCCGCGGCCATGGACAAGGCGCGCCAGGAACTGCACGAAGGCAACCTGAGCCTGGACGGCAGCACCGACATCCGGATCAACGGCACCCGCATCCAGCGCGAGGCGAAGGACCTCCCCTCCGCCGAGATCACGCCCGACGGACAGCTGATCGTGGCCGGCACCCCCATCACGATGGACGCCCCGGCCCGTGCCCTGGCGCGCGACTACCGCCAAGGCATCCTGGCGGTGGCCGAGACCGGCATGGACCTCGGCGTGCAGGGCGCGGACCTGGGCATGCGCGCGGCCGGCGACGCCATCGGCAGCCTGCTGCGCGGCGATACCGAAGAGATGGAAAAACGCGTCGAAGCCGAGGCCGCCAGGCTCGAGGCCTCGGCCATGCAGCTGTGCGACCAGCTGCCCGGACTGCTCACGGCGCAGCAGGCGCTGGCGGCGGCCGTGCCGGAATTCGAACCCTATGCGCGCATGGAGGCCAGCGACATCGAGGACTGCCGCAGCAAGTCCGACGGCCACGACACCGGGACGGCACAGGCCGCAGGCGACGCCGCGGCCGAAGCCGACGCGGCGGCCGAAGCCGATGCCGCCGCCGAACGCGTCGATTGACCGGCCGCGGTTAAACCCTCGTCCCGCCTGCCGCATCCCAGTCCGGCACCCACACGAAGGACTTTCCATGATCCGTTCCGCCCTGCTCGTCCCGATCGTCCTGGTCTCCGCGCTCGCCGCCGCGCCGGCCGTTGCCAGCGAGTGCCGGCATTCGGCACCCCGCAGCCTCGAGCTTGATCTGGCAGGCGCGAAGACGGTGATGTTCGACGTCGGCCCGCACGAACTGCGCGTGGACGCCGGTCCGTCGGCGGACACCCGTATCGGC
Organism: uncultured Luteimonas sp.; assembly: GCF_947492465.1. Lineage (NCBI taxonomy): Bacteria > Pseudomonadati > Pseudomonadota > Gammaproteobacteria > Lysobacterales > Lysobacteraceae > Luteimonas > uncultured Luteimonas sp. The sequence continues at coordinate 895,909 of NZ_CANLNF010000001.1, read as the reverse complement.
ACCCTCGCCGGCCAGGCCTGCGCCTCTGATGCCGACCGGCTCGACGCGCTCACCGTGACCCAGGAGCGCGACGGCGACCGCCTGATCGTGCGCCTGCGCCGCGACGACGCGCTGGCCGGGTTCGGACTGGGCAATCGCTACGCGTACCTGCGCGTCGAGGCCGGCGTGCCCGACGATGTCCTGGTGCAGCTCCAGGTCGGTTCCGGCGATGCCTGGCTGGCCGGCACCGCGGCCGCAAGTGCCGACGTGGGCTCGGGCGACGTGGAGCTGAAGCGCATCGCGGGCCGCGCCACGGTCAAGGTCGGTTCCGGCGACATCGCCATCGAGGACGCCGGCGCGCTGAAGGTGCTTTCGATCGGATCGGGCGACGTCGAGGCGCGCGGGCTGCGTGGCGACGCCGAGGTGGGCAGCATCGGCTCGGGCGACTTCAGCCTGCGTCGCAGCACCGGCGGCGTATCCATCGGCTCGATCGGCTCGGGCGACGCGGACCTGGTGGACATCGGCGGCAGCGTCCGCGTCGACTCGATCGGCTCTGGCGACCTGCATGCCCAGGGCGTCGGCGGCGATCTCACCGTGTCTTCGACCGGAAGCGGCAGCGTCGACCACAGCGGCGTGCGTGGCGCGGTGGACCTGCCGCGACGTCGCTGACATCCCAGCAACAGGAGCAATCCCCATGCGCAGCACCCCGTTCCGCCGTCCCCTGCCGCCGTCGCTGCTCATCGCGGCGCTGCTGCTGTCGCCCGTCCTGGCCGCCCACGAACGCCCGGGCGCCAGCATCAACGACGAAATCCGCGCCGACATGGCCGACGCACGCCGCGAAGTGCAGGCAGACCTGGCCCTGGCCCGCGCCAGGCTGGACACCGACAACTTGGAGCTCGGCCAGAGCCTGCGTTTCGGCAAACAGGACGTTTCCGGCGACGAGGCCGACACGCTGCCGAAGGCGGAGATCACCCCGACCGGCGACTTCCTGATCGACGGCACGGCGGTGGCGATCGATGCCCGTCAGCGACGCGAGCTGCTCGCCTATCGCGGGCAGGTCCTCGACATCGCCAGGGCCGGCATCGATATCGGCGAGCGCAGTGCGAACGTCGCGCTGGACGCGGTCGACCAGGGCCTGTTCGGACTGATGTTCGGCGCCATGACCGGCCGCCTGGAGCGGCGCATCGAGAAGACGGTGCGGGAGACGGTCGAACCGGGCGTGCGGCAGATCTGCCAGCGCCTGCCGGAGGTGTTCGACTCGCAGCAGCGGCTGGGCGATGCGCTGCCGCAGTTCCGGCCCTATGCCACGCTGCAGCCGGACGATATCGACGATTGCATGGAGCAGGTGCACCAGGAATTCGCGCAGCGCTAGGGCCCACCGGGTTCGACCTCTCCTTGCCCCCGCGTTTCGACCGCGCGGGGCAGCGGAGGCGCTCCCGCGAATGCCGCGGACCGGAAGCGTCCGCCTGCGACAGCTCAACCGCCGGCCGTGCCGTGGATGCCGCCGCGGGTCAGCGCGGCCGGGTCCAGCAGGCGCCGCAGATCCGCGGCGGGCAGGCCGCTGTCCTCCAGCGCGATGTCGAACACCGGCCGGTTCTCGCGATAGGCGCGCTTGGCGATGGCCGCGGCCTTCTCGTAGCCGATCACCGGGTTGAGGGCGGTGACCAGGATCGGATTGCGGTCCAGCGCGGCGTCGATGTTGTCGCGGCGCAGCTTCAGCCCGGCAATGGCCTGGTCGGCCAGCAGCCGGCCGATGTTGGACAGCAGGCCGATCGAGTCGAGCAGGTTGCTCGCGATCAGCGGCAGGGCGACGTTGAGCTGGAAGTTGCCGGTCTGGCCTGCCACGGTGATCGCGGTGTGGTGGCCGATCACCTGCGCGCAGACCATCACGGCGGCCTCCGGCACCACCGGATTGACCTTGCCGGGCATGATCGAACTGCCCGGCTGCAGCGCCGGCAGCTCGATCTCGCCCAGCCCGCCCAGCGGTCCGGAGTTCATCCAGCGCAGGTCGTTGGCGATCTTGATCAGCGCCACCGCCAGCGTGTTGAGCTGGCCCGACAGTTCCACCGCATCGTCCTGCGCGGCGATGCCCTCGAAGCGGTCCCTGGCCGGCTCGAACCGGGTGCCGGCAAGCCTGGACAGCTCGCGCGCCATCCGCTCGCCGAACTTCGGGTGCGCGTTGATCCCGGTGCCGATCGCGGTGCCGCCGATCGGCAGCCGCCGCAGCCGCGCCAGCGCATCGGAAATCCGCGCCTCGGCCGAGGACAGCTGCGAGGACCACGCGCCGAACTCCTGGGCGAAGGTCAGCGGCATCGCATCCATCAGGTGGGTGCGCCCGGTCTTGACCACCTTGCGGAACGCGCGCGCGCGCCCGTCGATGGTCTTGCGCAGGTGGCGCAGCGCCGGCAGCAGGTCCTCGACCACGGCCAGCTGCGCGGACACGCGGATTGCCGTGGGGACCACGTCGTTCGAGCTCTGCCCGAGGTTGACATGGTCGTTGGGGTGGATCCGGCGGCGGCCGGTCGAGGCCAGCGTCGCGATCACCTCGTTGGCGTTCATGTTCGACGAGGTGCCGGAGCCGGTCTGGTACACGTCGACCGGGAAATGCGCGTCGTGACGCCCCTGGGCCACCTCCAGCGCCGCGCGCCGGATCGCGCTGGCCGAGGCTTCCGGCAGCAGGTCCAGCCCGCCGTTGACGGTGGCCGCGGCGGCCTTGACCAGGCCCAGCGCACGGATGAACCCGCGCGGCATCGGCCGCCCGGACACCGGGAAGTTCAACACCGCGCGCTGCGTCTGCGCGCCCCACAGGGCGTCCACCGGCACCTGCAGCTCGCCCATGCTGTCGCGTTCGACGCGGAAGCCGGCGACGTCCGAGGTGCCGCCTTTCCTGGCCTTGGCCATGAACCTGTCTCCTTGCAAAGAGGGGTGGTTGCCGGCAGCTCGGCTGGCTGGCCGCAGGATACGCCAGCGCTCTGTGCAACCTGCGGCAACGCATCGCCGCCGCTGGGCGCACCATGGCCGCCATGCGGCGGGCCGAGGCCTGCGCTGGCGCGGCGCCGTGCTGCATTGGCGGGAGGCAACGCGGCCTGCCCGTGCATCCCCGGGCTGCCGGCTGGCGGAACGGGATGCTCGCGATGCTGCAGGTGAAACCCGATCGTCGGTGGCCACGCCACCCCAGTCGGCGAAGGACACTAGAATACGCGTCCCGTTCGCGCGCATTGCCTCCATGTCCGCCACCTCCCAGCAAGACGCCGCCCTGCTCGCCCTCTCGCCGCTCGACGGCCGCTATGCCGCCAAGGTGGGCGCGCTGCGCCCGATCTTTTCCGAATTCGGGCTGATCCACGCCCGCGTTCGGGTCGAGATCGAATGGCTGATCGCGCTCGCCGCCGAGCCGGGGATCGCCGAACTGCAGCCTTTCGACCAGGCCCAGGTGTCGACGCTGCGGGCGCTGTGGCAGGACTTCTCGCCGTCGGACGCCGCGCGCGTCAAGCAGATCGAGCGCACCACCAACCACGACGTCAAGGCCGTGGAGTACTTCATCAAGGAGCGGCTGCAGGAGGCGCCGGCGCTGGCGCAGGCGCTGGAATTCGTCCACTTCGCTTGCACCAGCGAGGACATCAACAACCTGGCCTACGCCCTGATGCTCGGCCAGGCGCGCCAGGAGGTGCTGCTGCCCAGCCTCGACGCGCTGGTCGCGAAGCTGCGCGAACTCGCCCATGCGCACGCCACGCTGCCGATGCTCTCGCGCACGCACGGCCAGAGCGCCTCGCCGACCACGGTCGGCAAGGAGCTCGCCAACGTGGTCGCGCGCCTGCAGCGCCAGGGCGAGCAGCTGGCCGCGGTCGCGATCTGCGGCAAGATCAACGGCGCGGTCGGCAACTACAACGCGCACGTGGCCAGCTATCCGGAGGTGGACTGGCCCGTCTTCGCGCGCGGCTTCGTCGAATCGCTGGGCCTGGAATTCAACGCCTACACCACACAGATCGAGCCGCACGACTACATCGCCGAGCTGTGCGACGCGCACAAGCGCATCGGCACGATCGCGATCGACCTGTGCCGCGACATCTGGGGCTACATCTCGCTGGGATATTTCCGGCAGGCGGTGGTGGCCGGCGAGGTGGGCAGCTCGACCATGCCGCACAAGGTCAACCCGATCGACTTCGAGAATGCCGAAGGCAACTTCGGCATCGCCAACGCGCTGCTGGAGCATTTCGCGGCCAAGCTGCCGGTCAGCCGCTGGCAGCGCGACCTCACCGATTCGACCGTGCTGCGCGCGCTCGGCACGGCCTTCGGCCACGCGCTGATCGGCTTCGACGCGCTGCAGCGCGGGCTGGGCAAGCTCGGCGCCAACCCCGAGCGCCTGGCCGCCGACCTCGACGCGTCCTGGGAAGTGCTGGCCGAGGCCGTGCAGACCGTGATGCGCCGGCATGGCCTGCCCAATCCCTACGAACAGCTCAAGGCGTTGACCCGCGGCCAGGGCATCACCGCCGGATCGATGCGCGAGTTCATCGAGTCGCTGGACCTGCCCGAGGCCGACCGCAAGCGGCTGCTGGCCATGGCGCCGGGCGACTACACCGGGCTGGCCGCGGAGCTGGCCCGGCAGGTCTGATCCCTTCAGGAACCAGGAACCAGGACACCATGGCACTACGCAAGCTGATGACCGTCTCCATGCTGGCCCTCGCCGCCTGCGGCGACGCCACGCCCCCGGCCGCCACACAGGGGTCAGGCGATACGACCCCAGCTCCGCAGCGGCTAGCCGGCGCGTCGGTCATGACCGACCCGGCCAGCGGCGCAAGTTGCGCCGGCCAGGATCTGCACATCACCCGCGACGCGTTCAACTTGGTGATCGAAGGCGAATGCGGCCAGATCGTGGTGACCGGGTCCCAGGGCGCAATCAACGTCGACCGGGCCGCCGCGATCCGCGTCGACGGCAGTCACGTCACCGTGCTCAACGCCCAGGTGGGCGAGGTGGTCGTGACCGGCCACGACAACACGCTTAACCTCACCAACGCCGGCACGCTGACGCTAGAGGGCGATCGCAACATGATCCTGGCGCGCGAACTCGGGCCCGTCGCGATCTCCGGCAAGGACAATACGGTCAATCCCGACAACGCGCCGGCGCTGGACGATACGGGAACCGGCAACCGCCTGCTGTAGGCGGCTGCGGCAGTGGACCCCATGGATGCCACGACGATGCGGCTGCTGCTCAACATCGATGTTCCCGACCTGACTGCCGCCGAACGGTTCTATGTGGCGGCGTTCGGCCTGCGCGCCGGCCGCCGCCTCGGCGACGGCGCGCTGGAGCTGCTCGGCGCGGCGATGCCGATCTACCTGCTGCACAAACCGGACGGCAGCAAAGGCGCGGGCGGCCAGCCGAGATCCTATGCGCGGCACTGGACGCCGCTGCACGTGGACGTGGTGGTCGAGGACCTCGACGCAGCGCTCGCCACGGCACTGGCCGCGGGCGCCCGCCAGGAAGGCGCGGCGCGCGACGAGCCCTGGGGGCGGATCGTGCAGGTCGCCGACCCCTTCGGCCACGGCTGGTGCCTGATCCAGTTCCTCGGCAACGGCTACGACGAGATCACCACATGACGTTCCGCCCCGCCCCCCTCCTCTCCGCCTGCCTGCTGCTGGCCGCCTGCTCGCACGGCGGGACCGACGACCCCGGCGCCACGCCAGCCGCCGCCCCTGCCGCCCCGGCCATCGCCGCCGCGCCTCCAGCCGCGCCCTGCTCCGACAAGTCGGGCTGGGACGATCCGGCCACGCCGCTGCGCGTGCATGGCAATACCTGGTACGTGGGCACCTGCGGTATCGCGGCGCTGCTGATCACTTCGCCGCAGGGCCACGTGCTGATCGACGGCGCCACGCCCAAGGGCGGCCCGCAGATCATCGACAACATCCGCGCGCTGGGCTTCGACCCGGAGGACGTGCGCGCGATCGTGTTCTCGCACGAGCATTTCGACCACGTCGGCGGGCTGGTCGCGCTGCAGGACGCCACCGGCGCGCCGGTGCACGCGCGGGAGCCGGCGGTGGCCACGCTCGGGCGTGGCGCCAGCTACGAGAGCGATCCGCAGTTCGGCGAGCTCGACGCGTTCGCGCCGGTGGCGGACGTGCGGCTCGTCGCCGACGCCGGCGTGGTGCGCGTGGGCGGGATCGAGCTGCAGGCGATCGCCACCCCCGGCCACGCCGTGGGCGGCACCAGTTGGAGCTGGCGCTCGTGCGATGGCGACGACTGCCGCACGATCGTCTATGGCGACAGCCTGACCGCGGTCTCGGCCGACGGCTACCGCTTCAGCGACCATCCCGACGTGGTCGCGCGCCTGCGCGAGAGCTTCGCGCGGGTCGCCGCGCTGGACTGTGACCTGCTGGTGACCCCGCATCCGTCGGCCAGCGCGCTATGGACGCGCCTGGGTCCCGACGCGACCCGCCCGCTTGCCGCCGAGGGCGCCTGCCGCGCCTACGCCGAAGCCGGCGCCACCCGCCTCGAGCAGCGCCTGGCCAGCGAAGCCGCCACCGGAGCCACGCCATGAGCCGCACGCCTCCCACCGAAGTCCAGGGCCAGCCGGGCCAGTGCCTGGGCATGCCGCCAGCGCAGTTCCTGCGCGATTACTGGCAGAAGCGCCCGCTGCTGATCCGCGGCGCCTTCCCTGGTTTCGTCTCGCCGATCGAACCCGAGGACCTCGCCGGCCTGGCCTGCGAGGAACTCGCGCTCTCGCGGCTGATCCGCCACGATCGCGCCGACGACGCCTGGCAGGTGCAGACCGGCCCCTTCCCCGAAGAACTGTTCCCGACGCTGGGCGAACGCGACTGGACCCTGCTGGTGCAGGACGTCGACAAGTGGGACGCCGACGTCGCCGCGCTGCTGGCGCATTTCAGCTTCATCCCGCGCTGGCGCATCGACGACATCATGGTCAGCTTCGCCGCCACCGGCGGCTCGGTCGGCGCCCACGTCGACCAGTACGACGTGTTCCTGCTGCAGGCCAAGGGCCACCGCCGCTGGCAGATCGACGCGGGGCCGAATCCGCCGCTGGGCTTCCGCGACGACGTCGAGATCAAGCTGCTGCGCGAGTTCACGCCCAGCCACGACTGGGTGCTCGGCCCGGGCGACATGCTTTACCTGCCGCCAGGCGTTCCGCACCACGGCGTGGCCGAGGATCCCTGCCTGACCTTCTCGGTGGGCATGCGCGCACCGTCGGCGGCCGAACTGATGGGCGACTACATCGATACCCTCGCCGCCGCGGCCGACGAGGCGCTGCGCTACGGCGACGCCGACCTGGTGCCGCCGAAGGATCCCAACGAGATCGACGCGGACGCCATGCAGCGCGTGGTCGAGGCGCTGAACACCCTGCGCTTCCGCGACCCGGACAAGCTCGGCGACTGGTTCGGCCGCTTCATCACCCAGTACCGCAACGCCGATGTCGCCGCGCCCGACACGCCGGCGCGCTCGCGCATCGAGATCGAGTGGTCGCTCGAACACGATGACGCCGTGCTGTTGCGCCATCCCTATGCGCGCATGGCGTGGCGGCGTGCCGCCGACGGCGGGCGCCTGTACGTGTCCGGGCACGACCTGGCCCTGCCGGTCCGCGACGCGCAGCGCATCGCGGGCAGCGAGCGGATCGACGGCACGCTCTACGCATCGCTGTCGGCGGCCGGCCGCGATGCAGTGCACGAACTGCTGCTGGGCGGCTGTTACCAGTGGCTGTCGCAGGACGAGCCGGGGTGACCCCGCCCGGCCCCTTCCAGGTCGTCGCCGTGGCGTACGACGCCGCGCTCGAGCAGCTGCGCGCGGTGCGCGAGGCGGTCTTCATCCAGGAACAGGGCGTGCCGCCGGAGCTGGAGATCGACGACCTCGATCCCCGCTGTCGCCATGTGCTCGCGCGCGACGCCAGCGGCGCACCGGTCGGCACCGCGCGGCTGAGTCCGGAAGGGCGCATCGGGCGGATGGCGGTGCTGCGGCCCTGGCGCGCGTACGGCGTCGGCAGCGCCCTGCTGCATGCGCTGCTGCGCATCGCGCGCGAGGACGGCCTCGAACGGGTGAACCTGCATGCGCAGGAGACGGCCATCGGGTTCTACCGCCGGCACGGCTTTTCCCCGGTCGGCGAACGGTTCGTGGAGGCCGGGATCGGCCACGTGGCCATGCAACGCAGGCTCGACCGGCCGCTGGCGGTGGAGGACCGCGAGGCCGCCGTGGCCGCCACCGTCGCGGTCGTGTCGGATGCCCGCAGGCGGCTGTCGATCTACAGCCGCGCGCTCGATCCGGGCCTGTACGACCACCCGCGCGTGCTCGAGGCGCTGCGCCGGTTCGCCGTCGCCGGCGGCGGCCCCGTCGTCCGCGTGCTGCTGCAGGACGCCCTGGCCGTGCAGCGCGCCCAGGCCCCGCTGCTGGGCCTGGCCCAGCGCCTGCCCAGCGTGTTCGCGATGCGCGAGGTCGAGGATCCGGTGGACCGCAGCTGGCCTTCCGCGCTCATCGCCAGCGACACCGGCGGCTACTACTTCCGTCCGCTCGGCCATCGTTTCGACGGCGAGACCGGGCATGGCGCCCGCGCCCGCAGCCGCCAGCTCACCGGCGGTTTCGACGAAGTCTGGGAACGTGCGCGCCCCTGCAGCGAACTGCGCGCGCTCGGCCTCTGAGCGGTCTGGCGGCGTCGGCCGGTGCACGCCGCACCTGTCCACGGCCGGAACACAGCGATCCCTCCGCCCAAAGCATGATGCAACGCCGCAAGGGCAATGGCTATAATGGCGCGCTCATCATCCAGCCGATTCCGGAAGCCTAAAAATCTTTCCGGATCAGCAATTTGCCTTCCCAACTAGAGTCCAGACGCCCGACGTGGACAGTCTTCTCAAGCAGTTTGCGCAGTCCTCCCAGCTTGGCGCCAATGCCGCCTACATCGAGGACCTCTACGAGCAGTACCTCGTCTCTCCCGACAGCGTCGGGCCGAAGTGGAAAGCCTGGTTCGACGGTTTCCAGGGGCGGGAGGCCGGTGATGTCCCGCATTCCCCGGTGATCGCCGCCGTGGCCGAGGCCGGCCGACAGGCCGCGCGCGGCCTGGTTCCGGCGGGGACGCAGGAGTGCGACGAGCGCGAGCGCAACGTCGGGCGCCTGATCACCGCCTACCGCTCGCGCGGCCACCTGGGCGCGAAGCTCGACCCGCTGGCGCTCGCGCCGCCCATGAACCCGCCGGACCTCGGCCTGGACTTCCACAACCTGTCCGAGCGCGACCTGGACAGCGAGTTCAGCACCGGTGGCGTCGCCGGCCGGCCGCGCATGAAGCTGCGCGATCTTCTGGCCCGGCTCAAGGCCACCTACACCGGCCCGATCGGCGCCGAGTTCATGCACATCCCCGAGGTGCAGCAGCGCCAGTGGCTGTACCAGCGCCTGGAGATGGCCGGCGGCGACTACAACCTCAGCGCCGAGACCCGCCAGCGGGTGCTGGAGCGGCTCACCGCCGCGGAAGGGCTGGAGCGCTACCTGCACACCAAGTACGTGGGCCAGAAGCGCTTCTCGCTCGAGGGCGGCGATTCGCTGATCCCGCTGCTGGACACCATGATCCGCCAGGCCGGCATGGAGAAGGTCAAGGACATCGTGATCGGCATGGCCCACCGCGGCCGCCTCAATGTCCTGGTCAATACCATGGGCAAGAGCCCGCGCAAGCTGTTCGACGAGTTCGAGGGCAAGTTCGAGCACAACGAACTCGCCCACGCCGGCGACGTGAAGTACCACATGGGCTTCTCCGCCGACATCGCCACCCCGGGTGCCCCGGTGCACCTGGCGCTGGCCTTCAACCCCTCGCACCTGGAGATCGTCGACCCTGTGGTCGCCGGTTCCGTGCGCTCGCGCCAGGAACGTCGCGTCGACGAGGAGCGCACCCAGGTGGTGCCGGTCCTGATCCACGGCGACGCTGCCTTCGCCGGCCAGGGCGTGGTGATGGAACTGCTGCAGATGTCGCAGGCGCGCGGCTTCGCCGTCGGCGGCACCGTGCACGTGGTGGTCAACAACCAGGTCGGCTTCACCACCAGCAACAAGGAAGACGCCCGCTCCACCCTGTACTGCACGGACGTGGCCAAGATGGTCGGCGCGCCGATCTTCCACGTGAACGGCGACGATCCCGACGCCGTGGTGTTCGTGGCCAAGCTGGCCTACGAGTTCCGCCAGCAGTTCCGCAAGGACGTGGTCATCGACCTGGTCTGCTACCGCCGCCACGGCCACAACGAGGCCGACGAGCCGGCGGCGACCCAGCCGCTGATGTACCAGACCATCCGCAAGCACCCGACCACGCGCGAACTGTATGCCACGCGCCTTGCCGAGGCGGGCCTGGTATCGGCCGACGAAGCCAAGGCGATGATGGACAGCCTGCGCGGCAAGCTCGACGCCGGCGAGGTCACCACCGAACTGGCAGGCTCCAAGCCCGAGGACTACGAGCTGACCATCGACTGGTCGCAGTACCTGTCGGGCACGCTGGCCGACGAGGTCGACACCCGGGTCAAGGCCGCCACGCTCGACCAGCTGGCGCAGGCGATCAATACCATTCCCGAAGGCGTGCAGCTGCACCCGCGCGTGGCCAAGATCTACGAGGACCGGCGGAAGATGAGCGCCGGGGAAATCCCCGGCGACTGGGGCTTCGCCGAGAACCTCGCCTACGCCACGCTGCTGGCCGAAGGCCACGGCCTGCGCCTGGTAGGCCAGGACGCCGGCCGCGGCACCTTCTTCCACCGCCACGCCATCCTCCACGACCAGAAGACCGACAGCTACTACATGCCGCTGCGCCAGCTGGTCGACCGCCCGGAGCAGGCGACGGTGATCGACTCGCTGCTGAGCGAGGAAGCGGTGATGGCGTTCGAGTACGGCTTCTCCACCACCGATCCGAACACGCTCGACATCTGGGAAGGCCAGTTCGGCGACTTCGCCAACGGTGCGCAGGTCGTGATCGACCAGTTCATCGCGTCTGGCGAGGCCAAGTGGGGCCGCATTTCCGGCCTGACCCTGCTGCTGCCGCACGGCTACGAAGGCCAGGGTCCGGAACACAGCTCGGCGCGCCTGGAGCGCTTCCTGCAGCTGTGCGCGCTCGACAACATGCTGGTCTGCGTGCCGACCACGCCCGCGCAGTGCTTCCACATGCTGCGCCGGCAGATGAAGATGGCCACGCGCAAGCCGCTGATCGTGATGAGCCCCAAGTCGCTGCTGCGCCACAAGCTCGCGGTCTCGACCCTGGAAGAACTGGCCCAGGGCCGGTTCCAGCACCTGATCCCGGATGCCGCGGCCGAGCCGAAGAAGGTCAAGCGCGTGGTGCTGTGCTCGGGCAAGGTCTACTACGACCTGCTGGAAGACCAGCACAAGCGCGGCCAGGACGACGTCGCCCTGCTGCGCATCGAGCAGCTCTACCCGTTCCCGCGCGAGCTGCTCGCCGCCGAACTGAAGAAGTACGCCAAGGCCAGCGACGTGATCTGGTGCCAGGAAGAGCCGCAGAACCAGGGCGCGTGGTACCAGATCAAGCACCACCTGCAGGCCTGCCTGGCCAAGGGCCAGGCGTTGAGCTACGCCGGCCGCAGCCGCTCGCCTTCACCGGCGGTGGGCCACTTCGCCGACCACGTCGAAGAGCAGCTGCGCCTGGTCGCCGATGCCCTGGTCAATCCGCCCGGCGACCAGATCGTCGCCGAATAACACCGCCCCGAATCCAACGCATCAAGGACGCCATCCCATGGCCACCGAAGTCAAAGTCCCGGTCCTTCCCGAATCCGTGTCCGACGCCACCATCGCCGGCTGGCACAAGAAGGCCGGCGACGCCGTCAGCCGCGACGAGAACCTCGTCGACCTGGAGACCGACAAGGTCGTGCTCGAGGTTCCCTCGCCCGTCGACGGCGTGCTGAAGGAGATCAGGTTCGCCGAAGGCGACACGGTGACCAGCCAGCAGGTGCTGGCGATCATCGAGGAAGGCGCAGCGGCCGCCGCCGATACCGGCAAGGACGCGCAGCGCGCCGCCGGCGCCGAGGAAGTGCAGGAGAAGAAGGCCGCCGCGAAGGCCGAGGCGGCCGCGCCCGCTTCCGGCAAGCCTGCGCCCGCGTCGTCCGGCAAGACCGGCGACCTGCCCCCCGGCGCGCGCTTCACCGCCGAGAGCAAGGGCATCGATCCTTCGCAGGTCGAGGGCACGGGCCGCCGCGGCGCGGTGACCAAGGAGGACCTGGTCAACTACGCCGCCGGCAAGACCCCCGGTGTCTCCGGCGGCGCGCGTCCGGAAGAGCGCGTGCCGATGACCCGCATCCGCAAGCGCATCGCCGAGCGCCTGATGCAGTCGAAGGAATCGATCGCCATGCTCACCTCGTTCAACGAGGTCAACCTGGGCAAGGTGATGGCGCTGCGCAAGGAACTCGGCGAGCAGTTCCAGAAGGACACCGGCGTCAAGCTCGGCTTCATGAGCTTCTTCGCCAAGGCCGCGGCCAATGCGCTGCAGCGCTATCCGGTGGTCAATGCCTCGGTCGACGGCGAAGACATCGTCTACCACGGCTATGCCGACATCTCGGTGGCCATCTCCACCGACCGCGGCCTGGTCACCCCGGTGCTGCGCAACGTCGAGCGCATGTCCTTCGCCGACATCGAGAAGGGCATCGGCGACTACGCCAAGGCCGCGCGCGAGGGCGGACTCAAGCTCGAGGACCTGCAGGGCGGCACCTTCACCATCACCAACGGCGGCACCTTCGGCTCGCTGCTCTCCACGCCGATCGTCAACCCGCCACAGTCGGCGATCCTGGGCATGCACGCCATCAAGGAACGCGCCATCGTCGAGAACGGCCAGGTGGTGGCGGCGCCGATGATGTACATCGCCCTGTCCTACGACCACCGCATCATCGACGGCAAGGACGCGGTGCTGTTCCTGGTCGACATCAAGAACCAGCTCGAGAATCCAGGACGCATGGTGCTCGGGCTGTAGGCCCCAGCACCATGCCGGGATTCGTGATTGGGGATTGGGGATGACCAGCCAGTCGGCTGTTGAAAGCCGGCAAAGCCGCCCAGCCTCTCCCAATCCCGAATCCCGAATCACGAATCCCGTTGTGAGGGCATGAAATGACCGAACAATTCGACGTCGTCGTCATCGGCGCCGGCCCGGCCGGCTACCACGCCGCGATCCGTGCCGCCCAGCTGGGCATGAAGACCGCCTGCATCGACGCCGCCCTGGGCAAGGACGGCAAGCCGGCGCTCGGCGGCACCTGCCTGCGCGTGGGCTGCATCCCGTCCAAGGCGCTGCTCGATTCCTCGCGCCAGTTCCACAACCTGCAGCACATCTTCGGCGAGCACGGCATCACCGCCAGCAACCCGAAGATCGACGTGGAGAAGATGGTCGGCCGCAAGGACGCCATCGTGAAGCAGTTCACCGGCGGCATCGCGCAGCTGTTCAAGGCCAACAAGGTCGCCGCCTACTACGGCTTCGCCACCCTGCACGCCGACCGCCTGGTCAAGGTCAGGCAGCACGACGGCAGCGAGGTCGAGCTGACCGGCACCAACGTCATCATCGCCGCGGGCTCGGACTCGATCGAACTGCCGTTCGCGAAGTTCGACGGCGAGGCCATCGTCGACAACGTCGGCGCGCTCGACTTCACCGAGGTGCCCAAGCGCCTGGCGGTGATCGGCGCCGGCGTGATCGGGCTTGAGCTGGGCAGCGTGTGGAAGCGCCTGGGCGCCGAGGTCGTGATCCTCGAGGCACTGCCGGATTTCCTGGCTGCGGCCGATGCCGAGGTCTCGAAGGTCGCCGCGCGCGAGTTCAAGAAGCAGGGCCTGGACATCAAGCTCGGCGCCAAGGTCTCCAAGGCCGAAGTCACCGGCAAGGGCAAGAAGAAGGAAGTCCAGGTCACCTACGCCGACAAGAACGGCGAGCAGACCATCACCGTCGACAAGCTGCTGGTCGCCGTGGGCCGCAAGGCCGCGTCCAAGGGCCTGCTGGCCGAAGGCAGCGGCGTGAAGCTGACCGAGCGCGGCCAGATCGAGGTCGACGAGCACTGCCACACCGGCGTCGACGGCGTCTGGGCCGTGGGCGACTGCGTGCGCGGCCCGATGCTGGCGCACAAGGGTTTCGAGGAAGGCATCGCGGTGGCCGAGCTGATCGCGGGCCTGCCGGGGCACGTCAACTTCGACACCATTCCCTGGGTGATCTACACCGAGCCCGAGCTGGCCTGGGTCGGCAAGACCGAGCAGCAGCTCAAGGAAGAAGGCGTGCCCTACAAGTCGGGCAGCTTCCCCTTCGCCGCCAACGGCCGCGCCGTGGCGATGGTCGAACCCGCCGGCTTCGTGAAGGTACTGGCGCACGCCGAAACCGACCGCGTGCTCGGCATGCACCTGGTCGGCGCCAACGTCTCCGAGCTGGTGCACGAGGGCGTGCTGACGATGGAGTTCAAGGGCTCCGCGGACGATCTCGCCCGCATCTGCCACGCGCACCCGAGCCTGTCGGAAGCGATCCACGATGCCGCCATGGCGGTCGACAAGCGCGCGATCCACAAGGCCAACTGAGGCCGCGAAGCAGACGCACAGCGCGCCCTGCTCCCACGCAGCGCCGGACCCGGGTCCGGCGTTGTGCTTTCCGGCTTCCGCGTTTCCGCTTCCCATTCACTTCCGACGGTCGAGTCCCATGAAGAGCATCTGCGTCTACTGCGGTTCCAACGCCGGCAGCAAGCCTGTCTACACCGAACGCGCGATGGCGCTGGGCGACCGCATCGCCCGCGAGGGCCTGCAACTGGTCTACGGCGGCGGCAATGTCGGTCTGATGGGCGTGGTGGCCGACGCGGTACTGCAGGCCGGCGGCGAAGTGGTCGGCGTGATCCCGGAGCAGCTGGTCAATTGGGAAGTCGCGCACAAGGGCGTGACGCGGCTGGAGGTGGTGGGATCGATGCACGAGCGCAAGCTGCGCATGTTCGACCTGGCCGACGGCTTCGTCGCCCTGCCCGGCGGCTTCGGCACGCTCGACGAGATGTTCGAGATGCTGACCTGGCGCCAGCTGGGCATCGGCAACAAACCCTGCGCCTTCCTCGACGTGGACGGCTTCTTCCAGCCGCTGATCGGCATGATAGACCGCATGGTGGAGGAGCGCTTCCTGCATCCGGCCCAGCGCGCGGACCTGTGGCACGGCGACGACCTCGAGACGATGCTGGGATGGATGAAGGACTATTCGCCGGCAAGCGCGACGAAGTGGTTGGATGAGAAGCATCGCAAGACCATGCGGTAAGAGTCCGTCTCGCGTGGCGACGCGTTCTGCCTCCGCGACCACTTGAGATTGCATGACGTGGCCTGCGGGCCGATATCCTGTGACAATGCGCGGAACCATGGATTCGGCAGCGTTCGCGCTGTCGAGCACCCTTCCGGCCCCGCCGGATCGACAGGACGCCGCATGCTCATCCCCGACACCTTCAACGCCTTCCGCATCCACAGCGACGACAACTGCTACCGCAGCGTCATCGAAGCGGTGGCGCTCGACGACCTGTCGCCCGGCGAGATCGTGGTGCGGGTCGCGTTCTCCTCGGTGAACTACAAGGACGCGCTCGCCGGCACCGGCCAGGGCAAGATCCTGCGGCGCTTCCCGCTGGTCGGCGGCATCGACCTGGCCGGGCACGTGGTCGCGTCCACCGATCCGAAGTTCCGCGAAGGCGACCAGGTGCTGGTGACCGGTTCGGGCCTGAGCGAGACCCGCGACGGCGGCTACTCGCAGTACGCACGGATCGAAGCCAAGTGGGCGGTGCCGATGCCGCTGGGCCTGTCGATGCGCGAAAGCATGGTGCTGGGCACGGCGGGATTCACCGCCGCGCTGGCGCTGCTGCGCATGCGCGACAACCGCCAGCATCCGGACCTCGGACCACTTGCCGTCACCGGCGCGACCGGCGGCGTGGGTTCGCTGGCCGTGGACATCTTCAGCCGCGCCGGCTACACCGTCCACGCGATCAGCGGCAAAGCCGACCAGGCGGATTACCTGCGCGCCATCGGCGCCAGCGAGGTGCTCGGCCGCGATGCGCTGTCCACCACGCGGCCGATGGAGTCGGTGCGCTTCGGCGGCGGCCTGGACAATGTCGGCGGCGCGATGCTGACCAGTCTGCTGGCGCAGACGCGGCCCTATGGCAACGTCGCCAGCGCCGGGCTTGCCGCCAGCGCGGACCTGCCCGCTTCGGTGATGCCCTTCATCATCCGCGGCGTGTCGCTGCTGGGCGTCGCCTCGGCGGGCACTGCCCGCGACATCCGCGACGAGGTCTGGCAGCTGCTGGCCTCGGACTGGAAGCCGCGCCATCTCGACCGGATCTGCACCCGGGAAACCACGCTCGAAGGACTGCCGGAGGTGTTCTCTGGCATGCTCGCAGGCGGCTCGGTGGGCAGGACACTGGTCACATTCCCATAGTGCGGGCCGTTGGCAGGACCGGTCCCGCCGCTACAATCCGCTGTCCAGAAGGGGAATTCGAATGGCGCGCATCCTCATCGTCGACGACTCGCCCTCGCAGTTGATGGGCATCCGTCGCATCGTCGAGAAGCTCGGACACGAGGCGGTCACCGCCGAGGATGGCGCCGCGGGCGTTCGCGCCGCCAGGGACCATCTGCCCGACCTGATCCTGATGGACGTGGTGATGCCCAACCTCAACGGCTTCCAGGCCACGCGCACGATCAAGCGCGATGCCGCGACGGGCCACATCCCGGTGATCCTGGTGACCACCAAGGACCAGGAAACCGACCGCATCTGGGGCATCCGCCAGGGCGCACAGGGCTATCTCACCAAGCCCTTCAGCGAGGCCGAGCTCACCGAGGCGATCCTCTCGACCATCGGCCACGGCGACGCCCCGCCGCCGGCGGGCGACGCCGCCTGACGCCAGGCGACCGGGCCGATCGGCTCAGTTGCGGCGCCACTCCCCGCCGAAGGCGTCGCGCAGGCGCTCGTAGGCCTCGCGCTGCTCGTCGTCGCGCGGCGCAGGCGACTGGATCTCCAGTTCCACCAGCTGGTCGCCCGCAGGCGCGCCGCCTGCGCCCGGCAGGCCGCGCCCGCGCAGGCGCAGCTTGCGGCCGGCTTCGGACCCGGCGGGGATCTTCAGCTCCACGCGCCCGCCCAGGGTGGGCACGCTGACCGTGGCGCCCAGCGCCGCTTCCCACGGCGCCACCTGCAGCACGTGGATGATGTTGCGGCCGTCCACCTCGAACTGCGGATGGGCGGCGTATTCGATTTCCAGCAGCAGGTTGCCGCCGAGGCTGCCCTGCCGCGCCAGCCGGATCACCTGCCCCGGCCGCACGCCGGCCGGGACGCGCACGTCGAAGGAGCGGCCATCCACGCCGATGCGCACGCTGTCGCCGCGATAGACCGTCTCCAGCGAGACCGCCAGGCGCGCGCGCGTATCGCCCATGCCCGGCCCCGCCGGACCGCCCGGGCCACGCGCACGCGGCCCGCCGCCGTTGGCCTGGCGACGGAACAGGCTTTCGAAGAAATCACTGAAGCCGCCGCCCGCGCCACCGCCGGCGAACACGTCGTCGTAGTCGAACCCGGCCGGACCGCCGGGTCCGAAGCCCGCCGGCGGCACTTCGTCGCCGGGACGGTAGCCGCCGGCGCGCAGCTGGTCGTAGGCCTTGCGCCTGGCGGGATCGCGCAACGCCTCGTAGGCCTCGTTGACGGCCTTGAACTTGTCCTCGGCGCCGGCTTCCTTGCTGACGTCGGGATGGTATTTGCGCGCGAGCCGGCGGTAGGCAGACTTGATCTCCGCCTCGCCGGCATTGGGCTCCACGCCCAGGACGCTGTAGTAATCCTTGAACTGCATGCTCGCTCCACGACGACGGCCCGCGTACGGGCCGTCGCAGTTTACCGGCGCAGGAACCCGATCAGTGCGCGACCGGCGCGCCCACCTGGATCCGGCGCGGCGTGGTTTCCGGCCGCTTGGGGATCACGATCTCCAGCACGCCGTTGCTGCCGCTGGCGGCCACGCCTTCGGGATCGGCGCTGTCGGGCAGCGCGAAACGGCGATGGAAGCTGCCATAGCGTCGCTCCACCCGCGAGAAGCGCTCCGTCTCGGTGGTCGATTCGCTGCGGCGTTCGCCGCGGATGGAGAGGATGCCCTTGTCCATCTGCACCTCGATGTCCTGCGGATCGATGCCCGGCAGGTCGGCATAGATGACGAACCGGTGGGCCTCTTCCTTGATGTCCACGCGCGGCACCCACTGCGCGGTGACCACGGCCGAGGCGTCGGTATCCTCCTGGCCGAAGAAGCGGTCGAATACCTGCTTGATCTCGTCTTGCAGCGCCAGCTCCGAGGGACGCTGGCGGTAACGAACGATGCTCATGTCTGGTCTCCTGGAAGTCTGCGGCGGCGCCAGGCCGCCATGACCGGAATTTGGGAACGCGGCCCCCGCTTTCAAGCCCCCGCCCACCCGTCCATGCGAGGATAGCCGCGCATCCATCCCTCCCCGGCAGGCCCCACCATGACCATCCAGATCGGCGACCGCATTCCCGAAGTGGTCCTCAAGTACATCGACGATGGCGTGCAGGCGATCGACACGCCCACGCTCTTCGACGACAGCAAGGTCGTCCTGTTCGCCGTACCCGGCGCCTTCACCCCGACCTGCTCCGAACGGCACCTGCCCGGATTCATCGAACATTTCGACAGGTTCCGCGACCGCGGCATCACCGTGGCCTGCATGGCCGTCAACGATCCGTTCGTGATGCAGGCCTGGGGCGAGCAGCTGGCGGTTCCCAAGGGCCTGCGCATGCTGTCGGACGGCAACGCCGACCTCACCCGCGCGCTTGGCCTGGAGATGGACGCCAGCGGCTACGGCATGGGCGTACGCAGCAAGCGCTTCGCGCTGTACGCCGAGGACGGCATCGTCAGGCAGCTGTTCGTCGAGGCGCCGGGCGAGTTCCGGGTCTCGAGCGCGGAACACATGCTGGCGCAGCTGCCGGCCTAGGTCCGGCTGGCGCGGATTCGTCGCCCGTCCGCCAGGGCGGGCGCTTCGACGGCCGGCGATCCGGCCCCGTTCACGGCAGGATCCGGAACTCCAGCGACGCCCAGGCGCCGGTGTCGGCCAGCGCGGTGAGGCGATGCCGTCCGGCGTCCTCGAAACCGTACTGGGAGGCGTTGCCGCCGCGCGTGGTGGCGATCCAGCGCCCGTCCAGCAGCCACTGCACCGTCGCATCGGTGCCCAGCGCGCGCAGCGAGACGCGGATACCGCCGCGGCTGCCGGGCGGCCGCGCGAGCGAGGCGCCGTCGGCCAGGCCCTCGATGCGCAGTTCGGCCAGGTCGCGGCCATCGTCGATGCAGTCCGGCGACAGCGGCGGCGGCCGCGAGGCGCGGCGCACCCCTGCCGGCAACCACGGCGAGGCTAGTGCCGGCCAGCGCGCCACCGTCATCGCCCTGCGCGCATGCGGACGCGCGCAGTCGGCGGACAGGCGCAGGCCGGTCGCCGCATCCACGTCGAAACGTTCCAGCCCCGCGCTCCACAGCCGCGCATCGCGCTCGGCGAACGTCGGCGGCACCGCCCCGCCGAGCACCCAGGCCTCGAAGCGGCGCTGGCACAACGCCTCGTCCTGCGCTTCGGCCGCAGTGCCCAGCGGCCAGCAGATCGCGCGCCGCGCCACGTCCGGCGGCATCGGCGGGGGCGCCGCGTCGGCGCGCGCACGCGGCAGGCTGTCGACCACTTCGAACAGCAGCGGCAGCGCGGTGATCGCACCGTACTGGCCCGGCAGGGGCGTGCCGTCCGGACGCCCGACCCAGACGCCGACCGTATGGCGACGGGTGCCGCCGATCGCCCAGGCATCGCGGAAGCCGTAGCTGGTGCCGGTCTTCCAGGACACGCGCGGACGCCGCGACGCCTCGAACATGCCGTCGCGCTCGCCCGGCCGCGGATTGGACTGCAGGATCTCGCGCACGATCCAGGCCGCGCCGGGCGACAGCAGGCGTCGTTCCACCACCGCGTCGGCGGGCGTGTAGCGCACGCGCCCGGCGATGCCGCCGCGGTGCAGCGCGGCATGCGCGCCGACCAGGTCCTCGAGCCGCGCGCCGGTCCCGCCCAGGATCAGCGACAGGTTGGGCGATGCACCACGCGGGAAGCGCAGCGTGATGCCGGCGTTCTCCAGCCGCGCCGCGAACCGTGCGGGACCGACCCGGTCGAGCAGGTCCACCGCCGGCACGTTGAGCGACAGCCGCAGCGCACTGGCCGCGCCGACCGGACCGTTGAACGCGGCATCGAAGTTGCCCGGCCGGTAGCCGCCGAACGACTGCGGCGCGTCGACCAGCAGGCTTTCCGAATGGATCAGCCCGTCGTCCAGCGCCATGCCGTAGAGGAACGGCTTGAGCGTGGATCCCGGCGAGCGCCAGGCCTGCACCATGTCCACGTGGCCGAGGCGGCGGCGGTCGAGCAGGTCCAGCGATCCGACGTAGGCGCGGGCCTCCAGCGAGGCGTTGTCGATCACCAGCAGGGCCGCCGAGGTGCGTTCGGGCAGGCTGGAGAAGTACGCCGCCACGCGCTCCTCGAGCGTGCGCTGCAGGTCGGCGTCGAGCGTGGAGACGATGCGCGCCTGCCGCGGGTGCGCCACGCGCAGGCGCTGCGCCAGCAGCGCGGCCGACATCGGCGGGCGCAGGCTGCGCGCGACCACCGCCTCGATGCGCGCATCGTCGGCCTCGGCGCGCGTCCAGACGCCCAGCCGCACCATGCGCTCGAGCACCTTGTCGCGCGCCTGGCGGGCAGCGTCGGGATTGCGGTCCGGGCGCAGCCGGCTGGGGGCCTGCGGCAACACCGCCAGCAGGGCGGCTTCGGCATGCGAGAGGCGCGCGGCGGGCTTGCCGAGGTAGGCCCAGCTGGCCGCTTCCAGGCCCTCGATGGTGCCGCCGAAGGGCGCGCGCTCCAGGTACAGCGACAGGATCGCGTCCTTGTCCAGGCGCGCCTCGAGCTGCAGCGCACGCAGCATCTGCACCAGCTTGCCGGGCAGCGTGCGCGTGGACGGGCCGTCGTCGGGGGCGAGGATGCGCGCCACCTGCATGCTCAGGGTCGAGCCGCCGGACACGATGCGCCCGCCCGCCAGCCACTGCCCCGCCGCGCGCAGCAATGCCAGCGGATTCACGCCCGGATGCCAGCGGTACCAGCGATCCTCGTAGTTGAGCAGCGCCTGCAGGTACAGCGGCGACACCGTGGCCGGCGTGGCGGGATGGCGCCACACGCCCTCGGCATCGGCGAAGGCGCGCAGCGGCGTGCCGTCGGCCGCGACCACCAGGGTGCTGGTGTCGCGCCCCTGCGGCAGCCGCGGCGGGAACGCCAGGTCCAGGGCGAGCAGCGACAGCAGGAGCGCGACGCTGCCCCAGCGTAGCCACGGCAGCAGGCGTCGCCAGCGCCTGCGCTTCGGTCCGGCCTGGTCCACGGACAGCGGATCCGTGGCCCGGCTCAGACGGAAACGCGCGCGACCCGCCACGGCGTCATGCCCGGAAACGCGCATGACAGCCGGGCCACGCCGTGCGCGTGTTCCGCGTGTCGACCGGGCAGGCTTGCGCAGCCATGAAGATCACGACCACAAAGCGCCCGACCGGGCGGGTTGCAGACCATTTCGCAACGTACGGCCTCGCGACGCGGCCCAGCCGGGACCGCCCATCCGGGGCGCCCCGCTCCGGTCGGAGACGGGGCGTCGCGCCGTCACGGCCTGGCCGCGCCGGCCCATGCAGCGCGTGCGGCGATGGCGGTCACGGTTGGACCACGGTGATGGTGGCGGGCACCGCACGGCCCACGCCGCGGATGTCGGGGCGGTACATGTCCTCGACCAGCGGCGGCGGCACCGTGTAGCTGCCGGGGGTCACCGCACGCACCAGGTAGAAAACGCGCGCGGTGTTGCCGCGGCGCAGGTCCAGCGCGGCGACGTAGCGGTCATCGCGGAACTCCTCGTGGCGCACCGTGGCCGCGCTGGCGCGGTCGCTGATCGCGATGCCGTTGACCACCACGTCCGCCCACTGCTTCGCGTCGCCGAGGTTGAAGTTCTCGATCTCCAGGCCGGCCGGCAGCAGGTCGGTCACCAGCGCGTCGCGCATGTCCACGTCGGCGGTGAGCGTCAGCGCCACGATCAGCGCCTCGCCTTCCTTCAGCGGCGCAGGCGTCCACGGCTTGCCTTCGGTGGTGAACAGGGTGCGCTGGACGCGGACCCGGCTGTCGTCGGGTTCCGGCGCGGACACGGGCACGCCGGCCACGTCGATGCTCACGAACAGCGGCCCCGCCCCTCCCGACTCCGGACTGGCCGGATCGAAGCGCACGCCCTTGGCCAGCGTCGCCGCGTCGTAGCTGCGTCCGACGATGCGCGCGGCGGCCACCGGCTGGCCCACGCCGCCTTCGGTCAGCGTGCCGGAAACCTGCTTGCCCTGCGCCGAGGACAGCGCCTTGCCCAGCCGCGCCAGCGCGATCTGCTCCTGCGTGCTCAGGTACAGCCGGCCGCCGGCGCGGCGCGCATCGAGGTCGCGGCCCAGGTCGATCGCCTTCGCGTCCCATGCGGCGCGGGCCACGCCGCGCTCGTGGGTCAGCGCGATCATCAGGGCGCGATCGCGCAGCTGGCTGCCGTAGTCCCACAGGTAGCGCGGGCGCTCCCCGGGCGTATCGAATGCCTGCTCGATGGCCTTCCCGCCACGCGCCTTGTCGCCCTGCAGCGACAGGGCCAGTCCCAGGTGCGCGACCGAGAGCGCGGTCAGCGCGTCGTCGCGATCGTTGTCGTACAGCGAGCGCAGCGTGCCCAGCGGCGCGCGGTTGACCCGCGCCAGCACGTAGCCGGCGTGGGCCTTGTAGGCGAACCGCAGGTGCGGGCGATGGTCGTGGCCGTAGAACTGCTCGCCGCCCGACAGCAGGTCCTCGCCGAGGCGTTCGAGCGCCTTCTGCAGCACCTGCTCGGGCACGTTGAAGCCGGCCTCGCGCGCGTCGAGCAGGAACTCGACGATGTACGGCGTGAGCGCCGGATTGACGTCGCCGTCGCTGCCCCACATCGAGAAGTGGCCCGAGCGGACCTGCATCGAGGCCAGCCGCCCGAACGCGCCTTCCACGTACTGGCGCCGCTTCGACGCATCCACGTCGCGGATCCCGAGCATCGCCGCCGTCGCCTCGTCCAGCTGCAGCGCCGCATAGCCCTTGCTGGTGGTCTGCTCGGCGCAGCCGTAGGGATAGTCGAGCGCGCCGCGGATCGCGCTGGCGAAGGGAATCGGCGGCAGCGCGCTGACCGTGAACTGGGCGAGCACCGAACCGGCCATCAGCCCCTGCGCCTCGGATCCGTCGAGCGTGACCGGCACGGGCGAGGCCAGCACCTCGGTGCGCGAACGCAGCACCGACGGCCAGGCCGGGCGCACCGGAAGGTCGTAGCGGCGATCGACCCTGGCGCCGTTGCCGTCCACGCGCACGCGGACCTTGGCCACCTCGTAGCCGGTGGTCGCCGACAGCGGGAAGCTGAGCGTGGCCTTGCCGTCGACCGCCAGCTCCACCTCGCGCCTGCTCTCGCCCACATCAAGCGGGCCCATCCCGTCCACGCGCACGTCGAAGCGGCCGGCCCTGCCGGTGAAGTTGGACAGGTCCAGGGTGACGGTGGCACGGTCGCCCGGCGCCAGCACGCGCGGCATGCTCGCCTCGGCCACGATCGGCGCGCGCGCGACGGTCTCCACGGCGCGGCTGCCATAGCCGTCGGCCGAATACACCAGGGTCGACACGCGCAGGGTGCCGTTGAAGTCCGGCACCTGCAGGCGGATGCGGGCGTTGCCGCCGGCATCGAGCTTGACCGGGCCGGAGAACAGGTCGACGGTCTGCACCCGCGCGGTGGGCCGGCGCGCCTGCGGCATCGCCGCCAGCGCCATGTCGCCGCCGAAGCGCAGCCGCGCCGTGCCGCCCTCGAAGCTCTCGATGACCCGCCCGTACACGTCCCAGGCGTCCACGCCGAGCCGGCGCTGGGCGAAGAAATGCGCGCGCGCGTCGGGCACCGGATAGCGGGTGATGTTGAGGATGCCCACGTCCACCGCCGACACCGTGGCCCAGGCGTCCTTGCCGGCCAACTGCGGCGCGCTCAGCACCACCTGCACCGGGCCTTCCGGAACGATCCGCGCGGGCACTTTCAGGCCCACCGCGATGCGCCGGTCGCGCCGGTCCATCGGCACGTGCGCCACGCCCACCGCGCGCGCGGGCGTGATCCGGCTCGCGGCGCTGCCGCCGCGGAACACCAGCGCGGTCACGTACACGTCGTGGCGTTCCCAGTCCTCGGTCACCGGGATCTCGAAGCTGCTGCCGGCCTTGGCCTCGATCTCCTGCACGTACAGCATGCGGTCGCTCTCGACCATCAGCAGGCCCTTGCCCGGATGCGGCGGCGTCACCGTCACCTTCATCCGTTCGCCTGCGCGGTAGGCCGTGCGGTCGAGTGCAAGCTTGACCTTGTCCGGGCGCGCGTCGAGGCCGCGGTTGCCATCGCCCCAGCTCCAGCCGGCGCGGAAGGGATAGCGCGTGACCAGCTTCGTTTCCGGATCCAGCACGTCGATGCGGTACTCGCCCCACTCGACCGGGAAAGCGAGCCGGCTGGCGGTCGCGGCGCTGTCGATGCTGCGCGTCTCCACGTTCTCGAAGCGGCTGGAATACTCGAACTCCCAGCCGCCATCCTCGTCGTGGCGCCAGTGGTAGTCGCGGTGCTCGCGCACCAAGGTCACCTGCAGGCCCCTGGCGGGCCGCGGCTTGCCGTCGCTGCCCACGCGCAGCAGCTCGAAGCCGGGCGTGCTGTTGGCGTCGGCACCCTCGGCGTCGTCGAACAGCGGGCGCACGCCCACCAGCGCCTGTGCCGGCCACAGCACGCGCCGCAGCGTGCGGTTCACGCTGCGTCCGCCGCTCTCGTACAGGCTGCCGGACACCACGGCCGCGATCGGTGTGGTCGGCTTGATCTCCTCGGGCAGCGCGATGTCCAGCGCGAGCCTGCCCTGCGCGTCCAGGCTGGCATCGACCACGTCCTTCGCTTCCTTCGGAAGCTGCACCGTTGGATCGCCGAAGAACCAGCCGGGCATGCCCTCGAGCGGATGCTGCTCGACGGCGACAGCCAGCCTGGCGGTGAAGCGGTTGCCGGCGGCGGGCGCGCCATACAGGTAGGCGCCGGTCGCCTGCAGCTTCAGCGGCTCGCCGGGACGCAGCAGCGGCGCGGCGTCCAGTTCGAGCTTCATGCGTTCTGGCAGGAACTCCTCGATGCGCAGGGTCATGCCCTGCACCGCCTCGCGGCTCGACGGATCGGTGCGGAACTCGACCTGCCAGCGGCCGGTCGGTGCGTCGGCGGGCACGTCCTTCTCGAAGCTGTAGTAGCCCAGCGCGCCGGCCTGCAGCCGGGTCTCGAAGAAGGGCTTGCCGTCGGGCTGCTTCAGCCGCACGAACAGCGACTGCGCCTTGCCATCCTTCGCGGCGACGGGACGGCCGTCGTGGTCGCGCAGCAGGGCCGAGACGCGCACGGTCTCGCCCGGCCGGTAGAGATCGCGACCCGACCAGGCGAACACGTCGAACCAGCTCGCAGCACGCCCGGACACGGCGAATTCGGACAGGTCCAGCGCCGGCTGGTTGAATGGCAGCATCGCCACGTCGCTGCCGCGGCTGGCCACCAGCACGTGGCCCGCGTCCATCGTGTAGTCGGCCATGGCATTGCCGTTGGCGTCGGTGCTGGCGCGGTACACGGTCTCCCCCCGCGCATCGAGCACGCGCAGCTCCGCGCTGCCGATCGCCGCGCCATCGTGCAGCGAGGCGGTATGCACGAACAGCTTGTCCTTGTAGGCGCGGGCGTGCAGGCCCATGTCGCTGACGGTGAAGTAGGCGGTCTCGAACTCGTCCTGGAACGATCCGGTGCGCTTCATCACCGCGAAATACAGGCCGGGTTGCTGCAGTTCGGCGATGTCCTGCAGCGGCAGGTAGGTCAGCACGCGCTCGTTGCGCTCGCCGCCCAGCACGAAGCGGTTGACGTAGACCGGCTCGGCCAGCTGCGACATCGGTGTGCGGTCGTTCCAGCGGTTGTCGAGCTCCCAGCTGCCGCGGCGTCCGCCGCGCTGGAACTCGGCGAAGAACTTCGGCAGCGAACCCTCGCGCACGCGCAGGAACTCGACGTCCACCTCGGCCACGTTGACCGACACCACCGGCAGGCCGCGCGACTCCTTCGCCGGCAGCATGCTGCCCTGCGAGGCGAAACCGACCACCGGTTCGAGCTCGCCGGTATAGACCTTCTGCTCCAGCGCGACCGGGAGCTTGCTGCCGTCGGCCGCGGTCAGCTCGCTGGAGATGCGCAGCGTGTAATGCTGGTCGGGCTTGACGTGCGGATAGCGCAGCACGGTCCCCGCTTCGTCCAGGGTCCAGCCGCTGGGCTCGGCGATGGTTTCGGCGAAGGTGACCAGCTTGTCGAAATCCTGCGTGCCCACCAGCGGCTGCGAGAATTCCAGCGCGATCGCCAGGCCCTCGTTGGTCTGGTCCGGCCAGGCGCGCACGAGGCCGAACCCCTCGATCTGCTCGCGCTGTGCCTGGATCGCCTCGCCGCTGACCGCGGGCAGCTGCCCGGACTCGTTGCGCTTGCAGCCGGCCAGCGTCGCCAGCAGCAGCAACAGCGCCATGGCCACGCCCGCATATGCGCGCATCCACGTCCCCTTCCGCATCGGTTCGTCGCCCATCGTCTGCTCCCCTGGCTGGCGCCAGTATAGGTTCGGGTGCGCCGCGCGGCACCGGATGCGCGCTTCGGGCGCGCTCGCGTGCTCCGCGCCCGCGAGTCATGGCTGCCCTCGTGCCGTCCCGATGTTCGTTGCCGCCGTGAACGGGCTCGCCCGGACCCGCGCTGTCCCGACCGTGCCGACGCACCCGGCCATTCCGGTATCCGTCTACCGCTGCGCGCGCCGCGCCTGCATGGCAATGCCAGTGTGTTGTCGCGACTCGCCATCTCACGAACGGAAAAGCCCGCCAACGGCGGGCTTTTCCACATCCGTAGGGGCGCCTGGGCGTCAGGCTTCCGGACGCACCTCGGCATCGCCTGCGGGAGCCACCGAAGCCGCTTCCTCCGGCTCCCCGAGCGAGGCGTCGACGCGCTCGATCGCCTGCAGCGTTTCGCCCTCGCCAAGCCGGATCAGGGTCACGCCCTGGGTATTGCGGCCGACCTGCGAGATCTCCGAGGCCCGCGTGCGCACCAGGGTGCCGCCGTCGGAGATCAGCAGCACCTCGTGCTCGTCCGACAGCTGGATCGCGCCGACCAGCTTGCCGTTGCGGGCCGTGGTCTGCAGGGCGATCACGCCCTGCGTGCCGCGGCCCTTCTTCGGGTACTCGTCCAGCGAGGTGCGCTTGCCGTAACCGCGCTCGCTGGCGGTCAGGATGTCGCCCTCGCCCTTCACCACCACCAGGCTGCACACGCACTCGCCCTCGGCCAGGCGGATGCCGCGCACGCCGGTGGCGGTGCGGCCCATGGCGCGCACCGAGGCTTCGTCGAAGCGGACCGCCTTGCCGTTGCTGGCGAACAGCATCACGTCGCGGCTGCCGTCGGTCAGCTCGGCGTTGACCAGGGCGTCGCCCTCGTCGAGGTTGATCGCGATCTTGCCGCGCGCCAGGCGGAACGCGAACTCGGTGAGCGGCGTCTTCTTCACCGTGCCATGGCGGGTGGCGAAGAACACGAACTTGTCGGCTTCGTATTCGCGCACCGGCACCACCGCCTGCACCTTCTCGCCTTCCTCCAGCGCGATCCAGTTGATGATCGGGCGGCCGCGCGCGTTCGGGCCGGCGTCGGGCAGCTGGTGCACCGGCAGCCAGAACACGCGCCCGGCGCTGGTGAAGGTCAGCAGCGTGTCGTGGGTGTTGACCAGCCACAGCTGGTCGATGAAATCCTCGTCCTTGGTCGCGGCCGCGTTGCGTCCGCGGCCGCCGCGCTTCTGCGCGCGGTAGGCGGTGACCGGCTGGCGCTTGGCGTAGCCCGAATGCGACAGCGTGACCACCACGTCCTCGGGCGCGATCAGGTCGAGGATGTCGAGGTCCTCCTCGCTGGCGCGGATCTCGCTGCGGCGTGCGTCGCCGAACTCTTCCTTGACGTTGCGCAGCTCGGTGCGGATCACCTCCAGCAGCACTTCGGGATCCTCAAGGATCTCGATCAGGGCGCGGATGGTCTCCAGCAGCAGGCGGTATTCCTCGGTCAGCTTTTCCTGCTCCAGGCCGGTCAGCCGGTGCAGGCGCATCTCCAGGATCTGCTGCGCCTGGGTCTCGGTCAGCTGGTAGCCGTCGGCCAGCAGGCCCACGCCCTTGGGCAGGTCCTCCGGACGCGAGGCTTCGGCGCCTGCGGCTTCCAGCAGCGCGCCGACCAGGCCAGGCTGCCATACGCGGGCCAGCATGCGCTCCTTGGCGACCGCCGGATTCTCCGACGTCTTGATCAGCTCGATCATCTCGTCGATGTTGGCGAGCGCGACCGTCAAGCCTTCGAGGATGTGGGCGCGGGCGCGCGCCTTGCGCAGCTCGAAGATCGTCCTGCGCGTGACCACCTCGCGGCGGTGGCGCACGAAGGCCTCGAGGATCTCCTTGAGGTTGAGCAGCTGTGGCCGGCCGGCCACGATGGCCACCATGTTGATGCCGAACACCGACTCCATCTGCGTCTGCAGGTAGAGGTTGTTGAGCACCACCTCGGCCGAGTCGCCGCGCTTGATCTCGATGTAGATGCGCATGCCGTCCTTGTCGGACTCGTCGCGCAGTTCGCTGATGCCCTCGAGCTTCTTCTCCTTCACCAGCTCGGCGATCTTCTCGATCAGCCGCGCCTTGTTCACCTGGTAGGGAATCTCGGTGACGATGATCGACTCGCGGCCGTTGTCGGCCACTTCCACGTCGCACCTGGCGCGGATGCGCACGCGGCCGCGGCCGGTGCGGTAGGCCAGATGGATGCCGCCGACGCCGTTGATGATGCCACCGGTGGGGAAATCGGGGCCCGGGATGTATTCCATCAGGCCGTCGATGTCGATCTCGGGGTTGTCGATCAGCGCGATCAGCGCGTTGACCACCTCGTCCAGGTTGTGCGGCGGGATGTTGGTGGCCATGCCGACCGCGATGCCCGCCGAACCGTTCACCAGCAGGTTCGGGAAGCGCGTCGGCATCACCGACGGCTCGAGTTCCTTCTCGTCGTAGTTGGGCTGGAAGTCGACGGTTTCCTTGTCGATGTCCGCCATCAGCTCGTGGGTGATGCGCGCCATGCGCGCCTCGGTGTAACGCATCGCCGCCGCGGAGTCGCCGTCGACCGAACCGAAGTTGCCCTGTCCGTCGACCAGCATGTAGCGCAGCGAGAACGGCTGCGCCATGCGCACCAGCGTGTCGTAGACCGACTGGTCGCCGTGCGGATGGTATTTACCGATCACGTCACCGACGATGCGCGCCGACTTGTAGTACGGCTTGTTGCTGTGCGCGCCCAGCTCGTTCATCGCGTGCAGCACGCGTCGGTGCACCGGCTTCAGGCCGTCGCGGACGTCCGGCAGCGCGCGCCCCACGATCACGCTCATGGCGTAATCCAGGTAGCTGCGCCGCATTTCGTCTTCGAGGTTGACCGGGATGATTTCCTGCGCGAGATCGGTCATCGAGTTGCTTGCGTCCTGTGTATGCCGGGCTTCCCCGTGGCTGCAGGCGCAACCACCCGGAAAAACGTGCCTGCGAGGCCTCTCGGCCACGCCGGAATCAATCGCGGAATGCTATCACGAAAGCCCTGTTTTTGCCAGCAAATTCCGGCGCAAAAACAATCACTTGCGGCCTTCCTGCCGCGACGCGGAAGCGTCTGCGTCGACGACGCGGCGACATGAGCGGTGGCGACTGGATTTCCGGTGGCGGGTGGTTCCGCGCGCGCAGCGTCCTACAGGCGGTTCACGCCGCCCGCTGGCTACGGTCCGCAGGAGCGATCCGCGGCGGTCGCGCGTGGTCGGCGCCGGGCGCTCAGGCGCCGAACAGCGCCCGCATCGATGCGGCGTCGGGATGCTCGACCACGCCCTTTTCCGTCACGATCGCATCGATCAGTGGGGCCGGGGTCACGTCGAACACCGGATTCCAGGCCGGTACGCCCTCGGCCACCGTGCGCTGGCCGCCGATGCCGTACAGCTCGGTCGGGTCGCGCTCCTCGATTTCGATCAGATCGCCCGAGGCCGTGTCCATGTCGACGGTGGAGGACGGCGCCACCACCATGAACTTCGCGCCGTGGTGGCGCGCGGAGATCGCCAGCTGGTAGGTGCCGATCTTGTTGGCGGTATCGCCATTGGCGCAGATCCGGTCGGCGCCCACGATCACCCACTGCACCGCGCCGGTCTTCATCAGGTGCGCGGCGGCGGAGTCGGCGATCAGCGTGGCCGGGATGCCGTCCTGCATCAGCTCCCAGGCAGTCAGGCGCGCGCCCTGCTGCCAGGGGCGGGTCTCGCCGGCGAACACCTTGCCGATCCTGCCTTCGGCCACGCCGGCGCGGATCACGCCCAGCGCGGTGCCGAAGCCGGCGGTGGCCAGCGAGCCGGTGTTGCAGTGGGTGAGCACGCCGCTCCCCGTCGCGATCAGCGAGGCGCCGAGCGTGCCCATGGCGTGGTTGGCCGCGAGATCCTCGGTCTCGATCGCGCGCGCCTCGGCCTCCAGCGCCTCGCGCCAGTCCATGCCCTCGCCCGCCTGCGTGCGCACCAGCGCCGCGCGCATGCGCGCCAGCGCCCAGGCCAGGTTGACCGCCGTGGGACGCGCGGCGTTGAGCCGCTGCAGCGCAGGTTCGAGCAGCGACGCGGCCTCGGCCGCGTCGTCCACCCCGATCCCGCGCGCGGCCAGTACAGCCCCCCAGGCGGCCGAAATGCCGATCGCCGGCGCGCCACGCACCGCCAGCGAGTGGATGGCGGCCGCTACTTCGTCGCTGCTGCGGCAGTCCAGGTATTCGACCGCGAACGGCAGCTTGCGCTGGTCGAGCAGTTCCAGCGCCTCGCCGGTCCAGCGGATCGGGCGGATGCGGTCGTAGCGGGCGTAGTCGATGGTCTCGGTCATCGCGCCATTCTAAGCGGTGTCCGGCGCACGCCCTTCAGGCGTGCCCGAAGTCGTAGGCCAGCACGTCGGCGATCGCATCGGTGCCCAGCATCGCCATCAGCAGGCGGTCGATGCCCAGCGCGACGCCGGCACACTCCGGCATGCCGGTGGCGAGCGCCCCCAGCAAGGCGCGATCGATGGGCGGCTGCACCAGGCCGCGGCCGGCGCGCACCGCGTGGTCGCGTTCGAAGCGCGCCTGCTGCTCGGCCGCGTCGGTGAGTTCGTGGTAGCCGTTGGCCAGTTCCAGCGGCCCGAGGTAGAGCTCGAAGCGCTCGGCCACGTCGACATCGCCGCGGCGCACCACCCTGGCCAGCGCGCATTGCGAGGCCGGATAGTCGTACATCGCCAGCAGCTGGCCGACCGGAAACGCGGGCTGGATGCGGTGGGTCATCAGCAGGTCGAGCCAGTCGTCGCGGGTCAGGCCTTCGGGATCGATGTCGCCGCGGAACGCCGCCTGCAGATCGGCGAGCGGGGCGCTCATCGGATCCAGGCCCAGCGCCTCCTGGTAGACCTCGCGGAACGATGCGGTGCGCAGGGTCGCGCCGCGCCCGACCAGGGCGAGCGCGGCCTGCACCAGCGCCGCGGTCTCCTCGATCAGCGGCGCCAGCGTCCAGCCGACGCGGTACCACTCGAGCATCGTGAACTCGGGATTGTGGCGCCCGCCCGCCTCGCCATCGCGGAACACGCGTCCCAGCTCGTAGCAGTCGCCGATGCCCTCGGCCAGCAGCCGCTTCATCGGGAACTCGGCCGACGTCCGCAGCCAGCGCGTGCGCGGCGCGCCCCCGGTGCGGCCGCCGAACTCGACCGTGAACGAGGCGATGTTGGGCTCGGTGTTGCCGGCGCGCGACATCACCGGCGTTTCGACCTCGAGCACGCCACGGGCCTCGAAGAAGCCGCGCACCAGGCGGTTGAGCCGCGCGCGCAGGCGCAAGGCGTCGTGGCTCACGCCGCGGCCTGCGGCAGCGCGAGGCTGAGGATGTCGCGGTCGTCGTCGCGGAAGCCGCAGCGCAGGTACAGCGCCTTCGCGCGCGGGTTGTGCCGGTTCACTTCCAGCCGCACGACTTCGGCACCCCGGTCGCGGGCCCAGTCGCAGGCCGCGGCGAGCAGCGCGCCGCCCAGGCCGCGGCCGCGTGCCGACGGCTCGAGGTAGAGCTCGTCGAGCAGCACGTGGCGGCCGCCCTGCTCGATGCTGAAGCACCAGCCCAGCACGAGATAGCCGACGCGGACACCCTGCGCCTCGGCGAACAGCACCACGCCCAGCGACGCGTCGGCCACCAGCTGGCCGAGGCCGCGGCGTACGCGCGGCGCATCGAGCGGGATGCGATCCTCCGCGTAGAACCGCTGCAACATCTCCATGAGCGCCGGCAGGTCGTCGGGCCCAGCCGGCCGCAGCGACAGCGCGTGTTCCCCACCGCTCACGCGTGCGTGTCCAGGAACGCGAGCAGCTGCGCCTCGTCCCAGATCTCGATGCCCAGCTCCTGCGCCTTGGCCAGCTTGGAGCCGGCGGCCTCGCCGGCCACCACCAGGTGCGTCTTCTTCGACACGCTGCCGGCGACCTTGGCGCCCAGCGCTTCGAGCTTCTCGCCAGCCTCGTCGCGGCTCATCGCCGCCAGGCTGCCGGTCAGCACCACGGTCCGCCCGTCGAGAGGACCCGCCGCACGCACCACGCGCGCCGGGGCCGCTTCCAGCAGGCGCCGCATGGCCGTGTCCGCGGCGCGCAGTTCGGCCAAGGCGACTGGATCGGCGAGATACGCCGCCAGGTTCCCGGCGCCCGCCGCGGAGGCGCCGGCCCCGGCCCAGCCGCTGGCATTGGCACGCAGCAGCGCATCGAGGGTGCCGTAGGTGTCGGCGAGGCGCTCGGCGCTCTTGCCGCCGAGCTTGTCGACCGGCAGCGTACCGAGCAGGTGCGCCAGCCCGAGCCGCTCGCGCAGCGCTGCCGACGGCGCCGCCTCGTCGCTGAAGGCGACGCCGGCCTCGAGCAGCGCGTCCACCACCGCCGCATTGCCGGGCTGCTCGAAGAACGTGGCGATCGAACGCGCGACCTCGGCGCCGATATCCGGCAGCGCCTGCAGCAGCACGGCCGGGGTGCTGCGCACGAAGTCCAGCGAGCCCAGCCACTGCGCCAGCGACCTGGCCGTGCTTTCGCCCAGGTGCGGGATGCCCAGGGCGAACAGGAAGCGCGGCAGCGTGGTCGCCTTGCTCGCTTCGATCCCGGCGACGAGATTCTCCGCCCAGCGCGTGGCCAGTTTGCCCGTGGTGTCGACCGACAGGTGCGCGCGCAGGAATGCGGCGTGCTTCCAGTCCTGCGCCGCATCGCCCAACGCCTGCTGCCCGGCGATATCGAGCGAAAGCGCGCCGCGGCTGTCGGCGACCGCCGTGGAAAGGTCGGCAGCGGTCGCCGCGTCGAGCGCGGTCTTCATCCGCACCAGGTCCTCGACCGTGAGCGCATACAGGTCGGCCGGCGAATGCACGAAGCCGAACTCCACCAGCGCCTCGGCCTGGCGGTCGCCCAGGCCCTCGATGTCCATCGCGCGCCGCGAAGCGAAATGCCGCACAGCCTCCTTGCGCTGCGCCGGGCACGACAGCCCGCCGCTGCAGCGCCAGGCGGCCGCGCCCTCCTCGCGCACCAGCTCCGATGCGCACACCGGGCACTGTCCGGGCATCGTCCACGGCACGGCACCGGCCGGTCGACGCTCCTCGATCACGCGCACGATCTCGGGAATCACGTCGCCGGCGCGGCGCACGATCACCGTGTCGCCCTCGCGCACGTCCAGGCGCGCGATCTGGTCGGCGTTGTGCAGGGTCGCGTTGGTGACGGTGACGCCGGCCACCTGCACCGGCTCCAGCCGGGCCACCGGCGTGATCGCGCCGGTGCGGCCGACCTGCACCTCGATCGCGCGCAGCACGGTGGCCTGTTCCTGGGCCGGGAACTTGTGCGCCAGCGCCCAGCGCGGCGCGCGCGATACGAAACCCATCTCGCGCTGCTGGTCGTAGTCGTCGAGCTTGTAGACCACGCCGTCGATGTCGTAGGGCAGCGCGTCGCGCTGTGCGCCGATGCGGCGGAAATACGCCAGCAGGCCCTCGAACCCGGTTGCGGTGTCGACCTCCGGCGCAACCGGGAAACCGAACCCGCGCAACAGGGCCAGGGTCTGCGAATGGGTCTCGGGCAGTTCCAGCCCGCGCACCTCGCCCACGGCATAGGCGAAGAACGCCAGCGGGCGGCGGCGCGTCACCGCCGGATCGAGCTGCCGCAGCGATCCGGCCGCGCCGTTGCGCGGGTTCGCCAGCAGCTTCTCGTTGCGCTCCAGCGCCGCCGCGTTCCATGCCTCGAAGGCCTTGCGCGGCATGTAGATCTCGCCGCGGACCTCGAGCACCGCCGGTGGCGGCGCGTCGCCGGCGCGCAGCTTCAGCGGCACCGCGCGCACCTGGCGCAGGTTGGCGGTGACGTTCTCGCCGGTCGCGCCGTCGCCACGGGTGGCGCCCTGCACGAACACGCCATCCTCGTAGCGCAGGCTGATCGCCAGGCCGTCGAGCTTGGGTTCCACCGAGAACACCGGCGCGGCGACGCCGAGCTTCTGCTCGATGCGGCGTTCGAAGTCGGCGACCTCGGCATAGCGCACGCGGTCGTCCGCATCCTCGGCCACGCCCGCGGTCTCGAAGGCGTTGGCCAGCGACAGCATCGGGATGGCGTGGTCGACTTCGGGAAAACCGCCGTCGGGCCGGATGCCGACGGTGCGCGTGGGCGAGTCGTCGCTGGCGAGCTCGGGATGCGCCGCTTCCAGCGCCTCGAGTTCGCGCATCAGCGCGTCGTAATCGGCGTCCGGGATCGACGGGTCGTCGAGCACGTAGTAGCGGTGGTTGGCGTCTTCGATGCGCGCGCGCAGCTCGGCGACGCGGGCGGTGGCGGCGGGGTCAGGCATGTGCGGGATTGTAGGATGCGGCGCCGGGTTTGGCTGTCACGGGCGCTGGTACGTGGCGACCTGAAGGGGCTCACCGCGGCCGGCCGGCTTCCTCCGCGAATGTCCTCCAGGCGTCCGCCGGGACGCAGCGCCCGCTTGGCTGTCATTGGCGGTGGCGCGCGGCGCCCTTGTCTCTCGACCTCCATCCGCAACCGCAACCGAATCAGGGCAACGCACCGCTCTGCAGGTATCGCGGACGCAGAGCGCTTTCTCGATCCGCAGCCGAGTCCCGCCGCGGGCGGTGGGCCTTCGCAGCAAAATCAAGGAGGAGGAATCCGCCTTCGGGCGGATTCCGGGGGACATTTGCGGAGAAGGCCCGCCGGTCGCGGCGGGGCCCTTCAGTCCACGACGTCAGTCAGGCAACGTTGTGGCGGGGACAGGACTCACCAGCGCGGGCTGCGCGTCACCGGCGGGACTTCGTGCTCGCGGTCCCAGGCGCGCATTTCGTCGCGCAGGCCGGCGATGCGCTGGCGGCCCAGCGCGTTGCGCGATTCGTCCAGCAGCACGCCATCGAGCAGCTCCGACATGCGCTGCGCGGCCGGGAGCATCGCGTCCCAGGCGTCGAGCGCGCTCACCGGCGCAGGCAGGGTCAGGAAGAACGCGATCGCGGGGGTTTCCAGCGACTGGATCCCCGACATCTCGAAACTGCCGGGCTTGCGGATGTTGGCCACGCTGAAGATCGGGCCACGCTCGGGATGGCTCTCGACCAGCCGGTGGAACACGTTCATGTGGCCGTAGGTCAGGCCGGCCTTCTCGGCGGCGACCACGATGTCGGGCCCGCGCAGCACCTGCCCGGCGCGCGCGGCGACATACAGCGTGATGATCTTGTCGAAGTCCTCGCTGACCCGCTTGCCCAGCTCGCTGTTGGGCGAGGCCGCGCCGACGCTCTCGTCGAGCAGGTCCATCTCGGTCTGGACCAGTTCCTCGCCGGCCGCGGCGGGCGCGTCGGCCAGTTCACGCTCGATCTGCGCGCCCAGCGTGGGCTCCACGCGGGCCGCGTCGGCCGCCTGCTCTTCGCGCGGCAGGCGACGGCCCTGGCGATGTCCCTGGCGCGGCCGGGTCCCGAAGTACCAGATGGCGGCCAGCAGGATCAGGCCAGCGACGAGGATGCCAATGCGCAGTTCGGTCATGCATGTACTCCGGGGCTGGTGCGGGGCCTCACGCGGCGCCGGCCAGGCGCGCAGCCTCGGCCAGGTCGACGGACACCAGCCGGCTGACGCCGGGCTCGCGCATGGTAACGCCACTGAGCTGCTGCGCGGCTTCCATGGTGGCCTTGTTGTGGGTCACGAACAGGAACTGCACCTGCTGGCTCATTTCCGAGACCATCGCGGTGAAGCGGCCGACGTTGGCCTCGTCCAGCGGCGCGTCGACCTCGTCGAGCAGGCAGAACGGCGCCGGGTTGAGCTGGAAGATCGCGAACACCAGCGCCACCGCGGTCATCGCCTTTTCGCCGCCCGACAGCAGCGAAATGCTGCTCACGCGCTTGCCGGGCGGCCGCGCCATGATCGCCACGCCGGTGTCGAGCAGGTCTTCGCCGGTGAGCTCGAGGTAGGCGTGGCCGCCGCCGAACAGGCGCGGGTAGATCTCCTGCACGCCCGAGTTGACCCGGTCGAAGGTGTCCTTGAAGCGGCCGCGGGTCTCGCGGTCGATCTTGCGGATCGCCTCTTCCAGCGTCTCCAGTGCGGTGGTCAGGTCGGTGTCCTGCGCGTCCAGGTAGTCCTTCCGCTGCGCCGCCTCGGCGTGCTCCTGGATCGCGGCCAGGTTGACCGGTTCGAGCCGGCGCAGCTTCGCGTCGAAGTCGGTGACCATCTTCTCCCAGGCCGGCGCGGTCGCGTCCTCCGGCAGGCCGGCGATGGTCTCGTCCATCGCGAACCCGGCCTCGGCCACCGCCGCGGCCAGCTGCCCGGCGTTGATGTCCAGCGCCTGCTGGTCGAGCCGGCGCTGGGCGATCGCCTCGCGCTGGGCCAGGGCCTGCTGCTCGCGCTCGTGGCGCGTGCGCTCGAAGTTGCGCAGGTCGTTGTCCACGCCCTCCAGCGCCGAGCGCGCCGCCGCCAGTTCCTTCTCTGCGATCACGCGCCGCTCCAGCGCGGCCTGGCGCTGTTCCTCCAGCGCGACCACCGGGGCGTCGCCCTCGGACAGCTGCGAGGCCAGTTCGCCCAGGCGCGCGTCCAGTTGTCCACGCTGGCCGCCCATGCGCTGCAGCGCCTGGGCCAGGGCCACGACCTGGGCACGCTGCGATTCCAGGGTCAGCGCGAGCGCGTGCGCGGTATCGCGGGTTTCGCGGGCGGCGGCGCGGGCGGCATCGCGCGCCTCGACCAGGCTGCGGCGTTCGGCCTCGAGCGCGCCACGCGCGGCCTCGAGTTCGGCCATGCGCGCCACCGCGTCCTCCAGCCTGGAGCGGGCTTCGCGCGCCTGCGCGGCGCTGCCGTCGATGGTCTCGACCAGCTGGCCGAGTTCGGCCTCGATCTTCTCGATGCGCGCGCGGGCGTTGTCCACCCGGCCCTGCTGGCCCTGCAGCTGGCCGGCCAGTTCCGAGACGCTGCGATGGGCGGCGTACAGCTGGCGCTGCGCGTCCTCGCGCTGCTGTTCGGCCTGCAGCAGGCGCTCCCGGCCCGAGGCCAGCGCTTCCTCCAGCTCGTGTTCGCGCGCCTGCAGCTGTTCGATCGCCGCGCGCAGCTGCTTGATCTCGCGCTCGCGCAGCAGCGCGCCCTGCTTGGCCGCGCCCGAGCGCACCACGCGCACCCAGCCGTTGCCCAGGCGCTCGCCGCCGCGGGTGATCACCGAATCCGCCGGATCCAGGGTCGCCTGCAGCGCCGCGGCTTCGGCCAGGGTCTCGGCCACGTGCAGCCGCGCGAGCATGCGCCGGATGGCCAGCGGGCCCTGCACCTTCGCCGCCAGCGAGGTCGGCGCGAAGTCGGCTGCGCCGGCCTGCGAACCGACCAGCGCGAGCCGGCCCTCGCCCAGGTCGGCCAGCGCCTCGACCAGCGATTCGGGCGACTCGACCAGCACACCCTCGATCAGCTGTCCCAGCGCCCCTTCGACCGCGTTCTCCCAGCCCGGCTCGACGCTGAGCTGCTCGCCGACGCGCCTGGCCGAGTCCAGGCCGTGGCGGCGCAGCCACTCGACCGCGGCGCCCTGCTCCTGGCCCAGCGCGGCGTGCTGCAGCGTCTCCAGCGAGGACAGGCGCCCGCGCGCCTCCTGCGCCTGCTTGCGCACGTCCGACAGCGCGTTCTGGCTGGCGCGCTGCTGGTCCTGCAGGTCCAGTGCGGCCTGCTTGCGGACCTCGAGCTGCTCGTTGAGCCCGTCCAGCGCGAGCTTCTGCTCCTCATGGCGCAGGGCGATGGCCTCGAACGCTTCCGACAGCGCCTCCAGGTCGAGCGCGCCACGCTCGCCGACCAGCTGTTCGCGGCGCAGGTCGGCGTCCAGCGACTGGCGGTCGAGGTAGTCCACCCGGGTGCGCTCGACGTCGCCGGCGCGCGAGGCTTCGTTCTGCTCCCGGTTGTGCGACTCCCAGCGCTGCTGCCAGTCGGCCAGTGCTTCCTCGGCGGCGCGCAGCGCGTCCTGGCGCACTTCGTCGTCCTCGCGCAAGGCCTCGAGCTGCGGCTCGGCATCGGCGATCGCCGCCTGCAGTTCCTCCAGCCGGGACTGGTCGCCGCTGATGTGCGCGCCGATCTCCTCCAGCGCGTGGCGGGTTTCCTCGCGCGCCTTGTGCAGGCGCTCGGCCATCTCGCGCTGGTGCGCGATCTGCTGTTCGATCCGCGCCAGGGTGCCGCCCACTTCGTAGTTGGCCGCCTGCACGCGGCTGAGCGCGGTGCTGGCCTCGTCGCGGCGCACGCGGCCGGTTTCCAGCTCGCGTTCGGCTTCGCGCTGTTCGGCGATCAGCTGCTGCAGGCGGGTTTCCTCCTGCGACAGGCCCTGCCGCAGGGCCTGCAGCTGGGCGTCCAGCGCACGGAACTCCAGCGCCTTCCACTGCGCGTCGCGGATCTTGCGTTCTGCCTGGATCGCGGTGTACTGCTCGGCCTGCTTCGCCTGGCGGGCCAGGTGCTGGAGCTGCTTGCCGACTTCCTCGCGCAGGTCGTTGAGGCGGTCGAGGTTCTCGCGCGTGTGCCGGATGCGGGTCTCGGTTTCCTTGCGCCGCTCCTTGTACTTGGAGATGCCGGCCGCTTCTTCCAGGTAGACGCGCAGCTCCTCGGGCTTGGCGTCGATCACCTGCGAGATCATGCCCTGCTCGATGATCGAGTAGCTGCGCGGCCCGAGGCCCGTGCCCAGGAACAGGTCGGTGATGTCACGGCGGCGGCAGCGGGCGCCGTTGAGGTAGTAGCTGCTCTGGCCGTCGCGGCTGACAGTGCGCTTGACCGAGATCTCGTTGAACGCCGCGTACTCGCCGCCGACGGTGTGGTCGGAGTTGTCGAACACCAGTTCGACCATCGCTTGGGACACCGGCTTGCGCGCGGTGGAGCCGGCGAAGATCACGTCGGTCAGCGAGTCGCCGCGCAGGCGGCTGGCCGAGCTCTCGCCCATCACCCAGCGCACCGCGTCGATGATGTTCGACTTGCCGCAGCCGTTCGGACCCACCACCCCGGTCATGTTGGTCGGCAGGTGCAGCGTGGTGGGATCGACGAAGGATTTGAATCCGGCGAGCTTGATCGTGGACAGGCGCATGCGGCGTTCGGAGGCCCTGGCCGCGCGCGGGACGCGGCCCTTGTTGGTTCTGGCAGAATAATAGGAATGACGTTCAAGTCATTGAATGGACTGGGATCGAGGTGATCCCAATCGCATCCCGACCCGCGAGTATAGCGACCGGCCCGCTCCCCCGTCGCGGGTCCGCGGGCGGCGCCGGCCTCAGCCCGCCGCGTCGGCCAGGCGGCCCAGGAAGGTGCGGCACCAGGTGTGGATGTCGTATCCGGTGATCGGCCGCATCATCGACTCCCAGCGCTCGCGGCGCTCGGCCAGCGGCATGCTGGCGGCGCGGGCAATGGCGTCGGCGACCCCGTCCAGGTCGTAGGGATTCACCAGCAGGGCCGCATCGAGCTCGGCCGCCGCGCCGGCCAGCATCGACAGGACCAGCACGCCCGGATCGTCCGGGTCCTGCGCCGCCACGTACTCCTTGGCCACCAGGTTCATGCCGTCGCGCAGCGGCGTTACCAGTCCGACCGTGGCCAAGCGGTAGAA
The DNA here is from genome assembly GCF_947492465.1 of uncultured Luteimonas sp. Taxonomy (NCBI): domain Bacteria; kingdom Pseudomonadati; phylum Pseudomonadota; class Gammaproteobacteria; order Lysobacterales; family Lysobacteraceae; genus Luteimonas; species uncultured Luteimonas sp. Next base: position 855,814 of record NZ_CANLNF010000001.1, on the reverse strand, counting down.
CCCGGTCAGGGTGGGATGCGGGAAATTGCGGTTGACGTAGCGCAGCGGGGTCCAGTCGGGTGCGGCGTGGGTGCCGTTGATGTGGCCGGCGATGCCTTCGAGCTGGTCGCGCAGCTGCTGGTATTCGGCCACGTCGCCGCGCGAGACCGGGGCGATCTGCAGGAAGGTCAGCTTGCCCCGCTCGCCCGGGTGGCGTTCGATGAACCGGCCGAAGGCGCGGAAGCGCTCGGGCAGGCCCTTGGAGTAGTCCAGCCGGTCCACGCCGATGGCAAGCTTGCGCCCGCTCAGGCTGTCGCGCAGCGCGCGCACCGCGGCCTTGTTGACCGCAGCCGCGGACTGCTGGGCGATGCGCCTGGCGTCGATGCCGATCGGGAACGCGCCCACGGCCACCGTGCCGCCGCCGGGCAGCTTCACCGTGCCGTTGGCATCGACCGAGGCGCCGCCGAAGATCCGCGCATAGGTGCGGAAGCGATCGGCGTCGCGCGCGGTCTGGAAGCCGACCAGGTCGTAGGCGAAGAACGTGCCGAACAGGCGGCCGTGCTCGGGCAGCGCCGAGACGAGGTCGGCCGAGGGCATCGGCACGTGCAGGAAGAAGCCGATCCGGCAGCGCACGCCGCGCTCGCGCAGCATCGCCGCGAGCGGGATCAGGTGGTAGTCGTGGATCCACAGCTCGTCGTCGTCGCGCAGCTGGGGGGCAAGCTTCTCGGCGAACAGGAGGTTGACGCGGCGGTAGCCCGCGCGCGTCTCGCGGGCATAGTCGACCAGGTCCAGGCGCGAATGCAGCAGCGGCCACAGGGTCCGGTTGGCGAAGCCGTTGTAGTAGGCGTCGTGGTCGGCGCGGTTGAGGTCCATGGTGACGTAGCGCACGTCGCCGGCCTCCTGCTCGTGCAGTCGGCCGCTGTCCTCGCGCACCACCTTGCCACTCCAGCCGAACCAGAGTCCGCCGCGCGTGCCCAGCGCGGCCTCCAGGCCCACCGCCAGGCCACCGGCGCGGTTCTCCCCCGGCAGCGCCACGCGGTTGGATACGACGACCAGACGACTCATGAGGCCTCCTGCCAGCTGCGCGAAAGCCGCATCGCGGCGATGATCAGTCCCACGTGTGAGTAGGTCTGCGGGAAGTTGCCCCAGGCCTGCCCGTCGTCGAAGGCCAGGTCCTCCGACAGCAGCCCCAGGTGGTTGCGGCGCGCCAGCAGCCGCTCGAACATCGCCCGCGCCTCGTCGGCGCGCCCGGTCGCGGCCAGCGCGTCGATATACCAGAAGGTGCAGATGGTGAAGCTGGTCTCCGGCTCCCCGAAATCGTCCGGCGCGACGTAGCGGAACAGCGCATCGCCGCGGCGCAGCTCGCGGCCGATGGCATCGACGGTGGCCACGTAACGCTGATCGTCCGGCGCCAGGAAGCCGATGTCGGCCAGCAGCAGCAGCGAGGCATCGAGGTAATCGCTGTCGAACGAGGCGCTGAAATGGTTGGCGTCCGGTCGCCAGGCGCGGTCGATGACGCGGGCGTGGATCGCGTCGGCCCTCTCCCGCCAGTACGCGGTGCGCGCCTCCAGCCCCAGCAGCGTCGCGATCTTGGCCAGCCGGTCGCAGGCCGCCCAGCACATCGCGGCGGTGTAGGTATGCACCTCGGCGCGACCGCGGAATTCCCACAAGCCCGCATCGGGCTGGTCGTGCAGCGCCCAGGCGCGCTCGCCCAGCGGTTCGAGGCGTTCGAACGCGGCCGCGTCGCCCGGATGGGCCAGGCGCTGGTCGAAGAACAGCTGGGTCGAGGCCAGCACCACGCTGCCGTAGACGTCGTGCTGCTTCTGCACCCAGGCCAGGTTGCCGCGCCGTACCGGGCCCATGCCGCGGTAGCCGGCCAGGCTCGCGACCTCGGCCTCCTCGAGTTCGGCGGCGAAGTCGATGCCGTACAGCGGCTGCAGGCTGCCGTCGTGGGTGGCGATGTTGTAGATGTAGCGCAGGAACTCTTCCATGCTGCGCGTCGCGCCGAGCCGGTTGAGCGCACGCACCACGAAGGCCGCGTCGCGCAGCCAGCAGTAGCGGTAGTCCCAGTTGCGCGTGGTGTGCGGCGCCTCGGGGATCGAGGTGGTCATCGCCGCGATGATCGCGCCGCTGTCCTCGTACTGGCACAGCTTGAGCGTGATCGCGCTGCGGATCACCGCCTGCTGCCAGTCCAGTGGGATGGACAGGTAGCGCACCCATTCGCGCCAGTAGGCTTCGGTGCGGCCGATGGCCTCTTCGACGTAGCCCGACAGCGAGCGCTGCAGCGGCTCGTCCGCGGCGAACACCTGGTGCACCGGCTCGTTGAGCATGAACCAGGTCTGCTCGCGCAGGAAGCGGATCGGCACGTCGGTGGTCATGCGCAGGGTGAAGCCCGGCAGCAGCCAGCGCATGTGGTTGCTGCCCCAGGTCGATTCGGGCACGCGCGCGCCCCAGTCCGCCAGCGGCCGCGCCCGCACGCGCACCCGCGGGCTGCCGGCCAGCGGGGTGATCCGGCGGATGATAGAGACCGGCCGGTAGATGCGCCCGTTCTGCTTCCAGCGCGGGGCGAAGTCCAGCACCTCGACCGCCCCGCCGTGGCGGTCGTGCAACACCGTGCGCAGCAGCGCGGTGTTGGTGACGTAGTGCTGCTCGCTGCGCTCGAAATCCTCCAGCTCCACCGCCAGGTCGCCGCCCTCGTGCTGGCGCGGCGACAGCAGCGCGCAGAATGCGGGGTCGCCGTCGAAGGCCGGCAGGCAGCTCCACACCACGCGCGCTTCGCGATCGATCAGCGCGCCGAAGCTGCCATTGCCGATGACTCCCAGATCGAGCGTCTGCTGCATCCGTCCTCCTCCGTTCAAGCGCCTGCTCCCAGCCACGCATGGACCGCGGCGATGTCCGGAAGACGATGGCGCGCGACGCTGGCGCGATCGCCCACCAGTACGCCCATCCCGCCATGAGCGTTGACCGCGCGGAAACCATGCTCGTCGGTCAGGTCGTCGCCCACGAACACCGGCTGGCGTCCGCGGAACGGCGCCTCGCCGAGGAACGCATCGATGGCCATGCCCTTGTCGGCGTGGCGCGGGCGCAGTTCGACCACCCTGTCGCCGGGCTGCAGGTGGTAGCCGGGCAGGCGCTGCACGGCCTGCGCGGCAAAGGCCTGCAGGGCATCGGCCGCCGCGGGCACGGCGCGCCAGTGCAGGGCCACCGCCTCGCCCTTGTCCTCGACCAGCGCGCCCGGCCAGGCGGCCGCCAGCTCCAGCGCCTGCAGATGCACGGCCTCCAGCGCCGCGGGCGGCGGCGGCGGGGCCGCCAGCGTTTCGCCGGCGCGACGGCGCTGCAGGCCGTGCAGCCCGGCGGCGGCCAGCTGCAGCGGCGCGAACAGGCGGTCGAGCATCTCCACGCGTCGCCCGCTGACCAGCGCGATCGCGCCGTCCATCGCGGTCGCGAGTACGCCGAGCCGTTCGATCAGCCGGGCCGAGACATAGACCTGTTCCGGATCGTCGGCAAACGGCACCAGCGTCCCGTCGACGTCGAGGAACAACGCCCAACGGTCGGACAGCGGTGGTGGCGGCGGCAAAGTGGGGGGGCCGTCGGACATCATGGCGGCATGATGGCGTGGATCGCGCGCTCGCGCCATGAAGACGCCGTCAGCGGCGCGTCAAGGCGGCGCCGCCGACCGGGTCGAACAGATGCAGCTGCGCCGGCGCGATGCGCAGCCGCAGCGTGCTGCCCGGCTCCGGCAACTGCTCGGGCGGCAGGCGCGCGACCAGCGCATGTCCGCCCAGCCGCAGGTACGCGTGCACGTCGCTGCCGACCGGCTCGATCACGTCCACGTCCGCGGCGAAGCCTTCGTCCGCGGCAGCCTGCAGCAGGTGCTCGGGACGCACGCCCAGCTGCACGCCCTGCCCGTCCAGGCCCGGGTCGATGCCCTCATCCCCGGCGGGCAGCGGCAACCGGGTGCCGTCGCCAAGCAGCAGCCACCAGCCATCTTCGCGCAGCAGCGTGCCGGGCAGCACGTTCATCGCCGGACTGCCCAGGAACGTGGCCACGAACAGGTTCGCCGGCCGGCGGTACAGCGCCCTCGGCGTGTCGATCTGCTGGACCTGTCCGTCCTGCATCACCACGATGCGCTGGCCGAGCGTCATCGCCTCGACCTGGTCGTGGGTGACATAGAGCATGGTTGCGCCCAGCTGCCGGTGCAGGCGCGCGATCTCCACCCGCATGCCGGCGCGCAGCCGGGCATCCAGGTTGGACAGCGGCTCGTCGAGCAGGAACACCTGCGGCTGCCGCACCAGCGCGCGCCCCAGCGCGACGCGCTGGCGCTGGCCGCCCGACAGTTGCGCAGGGCGCCGCGACAGCAGGCCGTCGAGTTCGAGCATCCGCGCCGCCTCGCCCACCCGCGCCGCGATCGCGTCGGCGGGCAGGCGCCGCAGCTTCAGCGCGAAGCCCAGGTTCTCGGCCACGGTCATGTGCGGGTACAGCGCGTAGTTCTGGAACACCATGGCGATGTCGCGCTTGCCGGGCGCGACGTCGTTCGCCCGCAGCCCGCCGATCACCAGGCTGCCCGATGTGATCGCCTCCAGCCCGGCCACCATCCGCAGCAGCGTGGTCTTGCCGCAACCCGACGGACCAACCAGCACCAGCAGTTCGCCGTCGGCGACCTCGAAGCTCGCGCCGGCCACGGCCACATGTCCGTCCGGATACACCTTTCGCAGCTGGTCCAGTTGCACGTGCGCCACTCGCTTCTCCCGGCTGGATGTTGCGTCCGCGCGCTGCACGCGACCGCGGTGGCGGCGGACGCGTCCGACCTCGACACTGCACTTCGGACGATTGCGTTACTCTCGCAATGTAATCGTTTTCACGCCCCACAGGCCACTACCGCAGGACACCACACGCCGATGAGCTCCTCCCCCGCCAAGGACTTCCGCTTCCCCGAAGGCTTCCTCTGGGGCGCCGCGACCGCCGCCCACCAGATCGAGGGGTCGCCGCTGGCCGATGGCGCCGGCCCCAGCATCTGGACCCGCTTCGCGCACACGCCCGGCATGACCCTCAACGGCGACACCGGCGATGTCGCCTGCGACCACTACCACCGCTGGAAGGAGGACGTGCGGCTGATGCGCGACCTCGGCCTGCAGGCCTACCGCTTCAGCGTGTCGTGGTCGCGGATCCTGCCAGAGGGGATCGGCCGGGTGAACCAGGCGGGGCTGGACTTCTATTCGCGCCTGGTCGACGAACTGCTCGAGAACGGGATCGAGCCGCTGCTCACCCTCTACCACTGGGACCTGCCGGCGGCGCTCGACGACCGCGGCGGCTGGCTCAACCGCGATTGCGCCGACTGGTTCGCCGAGTACGGCACGACGCTGTACCGCGCCCTCGACGGACGGGTGAAGAAGTGGGTGACGATCAACGAACCCTGGGTGGTCACCGATGGCGGCTACCTGCACGGCGCCCTGGCGCCGGGCCACCGCAGCCGCTTCGAGGCGCCGATCGCCGCGCACAACCTGATGCGCGCGCATGGCGCGGCGGTCCAGGCCTATCGCGCAGAGGGCGCGCACGAGATCGGGCTGGTGGTGAACATCGAGCCCAAGTACCCGGCCAGCGATGCCTCGGAGGACGCGGGCGCGGTGCGCCGTGCGCATGCGTACATGAACGAGCAGTTCCTGCACCCGGCCCTGCTCGGAACGTATCCACCGGAACTCAAGGAAATCTTCGGCGAGGCCTGGCCGGACTTTCCCGCCGAGGATTTCCAGCTGATCCGGCAGCCGCTGGATTTCGTCGGCATCAACTACTACACGCGCAGCGTCACCGCCGACGGCGACAGCTATCCGCTCAACACGCAGGTGGTGCGCCAGCCGCTGGGCACCTATACCGAAACCGGCTGGGAAGTCTTCCCGCAGGGCCTGACCGAACTGCTGCTGTGGTTCAAGCAGACCTACGGCGACCTGCCCGTCTACATCACCGAGAACGGCGCGGCCTTCTTCGACCCGCCGGTGGCCGACGCCGGGCGCGTGCGCGACCCCCTGCGAATTGATTACCTGCGAAAGCATTTGTCCGCGATCCACGACGCGATCGCCGCCGGCGTGGACGTTCGCGGCTACATGGCGTGGTCGCTGCTGGACAATCTGGAGTGGTCGCTGGGCTATTCGAAGCGGTTCGGTATCATCCATGTCAACTACGGGACGCTCGAGCGCACCCCGAAGGACAGCGCACGCTGGTACTCTGGCATCATTCGGAGCCACGGGCGAAGCCTGTCCGATCCCCTTCCCTACTGATGGCAACGCGGGCGTCAATGCACGACTCACTCCTGCTGTTCGGCGCCACTGGCGACCTGGCTCAACGCTACCTGTTCCCCTCCCTGATGCACCTGTTGCGCGACAGGCTGCTGCCGGAGGACTTCCGCGTCGTCGCGATCGGCCGCACCCCGCACGACGATGACGCCTTCCGCGCCTGGCTGCGCGAACGCATCGCCGGGGACGCGCGCAACAACGGCGCGGTCGAGAACCTGCTCCGGCGGATCCACTATCACCCGATCGACCTCACCGACGTCGACGGCATGGCCGCGACGCTGTCGCGCTATGCCGACCGCCCGGCAGTGAGCTACCTGTCCACGCCGCCGAACCTGTTCGAGTCCGCCTGCCTCGGCCTCAAGGCCGCCGGCCTGCTCGAGCCGCCCTCGCGCCTGGTGCTGGAGAAGCCGATCGGCCACGACCTGGCCTCGGCGCGCGAGATCGACGCCACGCTCAAGTCGGCGCTGGACGAGTCGCGGATCTTCCGCATCGACCATTACCTCGGCAAGGCGCCGGTGCAGAACCTGCTCGCGCTGCGCTTCGGCAACACCCTGCTCGAAGCGGTGTGGGACAACCGCTGCATCGAGTCGGTGGACATCCTGGTCGCCGAGACCGCGGGCGTGGATGGCCGCGAAGGCTATTACGCCGACTACGGCGCGCTGCGCGACATGGTCCAGAACCACATGCTGCAGCTGCTGGCGCTGATCGCGATGGAACCGCCGGCCGCGCTCGATGCCGACAGCGTGCGCGACGAGAAGCGCAAGGTGCTGCGCGCGCTGCGCCCGATGACCGCCGCCGAGGCCGCCACCGACAGCGTCCGCGGCCGCTATACAGCGGGCGTGGTGGAAGGCGCGGCCGCGAAAGGCTTTACGGCTGACAGCGCTGTCGAAACCTTTGTCGGCCTGCGCGCCTGGATCGACAACTGGCGCTGGGCCGGCGTGCCGTTCCGGCTGGTGACCGGCAAGCGCATGCCCTCGCGCACCACCGAGGTGCTGGTGAACTTCAAGCCGGTGACGCACTGGGTGTTCGACCGCCCCGACCGCGAGCAGGCCCGTCCCAACAGCCTGCGCATGCGCCTGCAGCCCGAGGAAACCATCGAGCTGGGCCTGATGGGTTCGCTGGCCGCGCCCGAATGGGGCGCGACCGAACTGATGCCGATGTCGCTGGACCTGTCGATGCTGCCGCCCAAGCGCCGCATCGCCTACGAGCGCCTGATGATCGACGCGCTCAAGGGCGACCAGACCCTGTTCGTGCGCGACGACGAGGTCGAGGCGCAGTGGCGCTGGATCGACAGCATCAGCGCCGCCTGGCAGCAGGCCGGCACGCCGGTGCAGGACTACCCCGCCGGCTCCTGGGGCCCTGCCGCCGCGGCCGGCTTCCTGCCACGCACCGTCGGCAAGGCGGGCAGCCGCGGATGAGCGCCACCCGCATCCTGCTGGCGGACATCGGCGGCACCAATGCCCGCTTCGCCCTGGCCGATCCCGAGGCCGACTCGCCGCTGCTGGTCGACAGCGTGCAGCGCTTCGCCGTGGCGGACTTCCCGTCGCTGGCCGATACCGCGCGCCACTACCTGGTCGAGACCGGCCAGGCCGAGGCCGGCATCCGCCATGGCGTGTTCGCGGTGGCCGGGCGGGTGGACGGCGACGAGGCGCGCATCACCAACCACCCCTGGGTGATCTGCCGTCGGCGCACGCTGGCGCAGCTGGGATTCGAGCGGGTCAGCCTGGTCAACGATTTCGCCGCGCAGGCGATGGCCATCCCGCTGCTGCAGGCCGGCGACGTGGTGCCGATCGGCGCCGCCACCTGGTCGCCGGAGCGCGCACCGCAGCACCGCACCTACGCCATCCTCGGCCCCGGCACCGGCCTGGGGGTAGGCGCGCTGATGATCCGCGAAGGCCGCCATTTCCCGCTCGAGACCGAGGGCGGGCACGCCAGCTTCGCGCCCGGGACGCCGGAGGAACTTGCGATCCTGGCGCAGCTGTCGGCGCAGTTCGGGCGCGTGTCGAACGAACGCCTGGTCTGCGGACCGGGCCTGGTCAACATCCATCGCGCGCTCAGCGAGATCGCCGGCGAGGATCCCGGTCCGCTGCAGCCGGCCGACGTCACCGCGCGCGCCCAGGCCGGCGATCCGCGCTGCATGCGCGCGGTCGACGTGTTCTGCGCGGTGTTCGGTGCCGTGTCCGGCGATCTGGTGCTGACCCTCGGTGCCTGGGACGGCGTGTTCCTCACCGGCGGCCTGGTGCCTAAGATGCTCGACGCCCTGCAGCACTCCGGCTTCCGCCAGCGCTTCGAGCACAAGGGCAGGTTCTCGCCGGCGATGGCGCGCGTGCCGTCGCTGGCGGTGCTGCATCCCAATGCGGGCCTCCTCGGCGCGGCGGCCATCGCCCGGCGTGAAGCGCTGGAGGCGCCGACGCCATGAGCACGCACGACGCCCGTCCAGACACCAGCGGCACCGCGCGGGCGCCGGACGTGCAGATGCACACCTACGAGTCGCTCACCCAGTGGACCTGGGGCGCGGCGGTGGCGATTTCCTCGGTACTGGGCCGCGACCTGCAGGAGAAGCCGCGTGCGCGCCTGCTGCTGTCCGGCGGCAGCACGCCGGCGCCGGTCTACCAGGCGCTGGCCAAGGCGCCGCTGGACTGGGAGCGGGTCGACGTGGCCCTGGTCGACGAACGCTGGCTGCTCCCCGACGATCCCGACAGCAACTCCCGCCTGATCCGCGAATCGCTGCTGCACGAGCGCGCCGCTGCGGCGCGTTTCGAGAGCATCACCCGTCCCGGGCGCAGCATCGAGGAGGCGGTGAGCGCCGCCAACCTGCACGCCCAGTCGCCGCCCGGGGTGATCGTGCTGGGCATGGGCGAGGACGGGCATACCGCGTCGCTGTTCCCGCGCATGCAGAACCTCGAGGCCGCGCTGCAGTCGCGCACGCCCTACGTATCGGTCGACGCCACCGGCTGTCCGGGTGCGGGCAAGTTCCTGCGTCGCATCAGCCTGACGCCCGCCGGCCTGGCGCCAGCGCACACCCGGCTGCTGCTGATCCGCGGCGAGAGCAAGCGCAAGCTGCTCGAGCGCGTGCTTGGCGGCGACGACCCGCTCGAATACCCCGCGCGCATCGCGTTCCTGACCCCGGGCGCGCCCCTGCACATCCACTGGTGCCCGTGACCGCGCCGTCGCGGCGCCACAGACACGCACAGCCCTGAGCCCATGAACCTGCATCCCGTACTGCACGACGTCACCGAACGCATCCGCCAGCGCAGCAGCGCCTCGCGCGCGGCCTACCTGGCCGGCATCGAGGCGATGCGGGCGGCCGGACCCAGCCGCTCGCGCCTGAGCTGCGGCAACCTCGCCCACGGCTTCGCCGCCTGCGGTCCTTCGGACAAGTCGCGGCTGCGCGGCGGCGTCTCGCCCAACCTCGGCATCGTCACCGCCTACAACGACATGCTGTCGGCACACCAGCCCTACGAGCCCTACCCCGGCCTGATCCGCGCCCATGCCAGCCGCCTCGGCGCCACCGCGCAGGTCGCCGGCGGCGTGCCGGCGATGTGCGACGGCGTCACCCAGGGCCGCGCCGGCATGGAGCTGTCGCTGTTCTCGCGCGACGTGATCGCGCAGGGCACCGCGATCGCGCTGTCGCACGACATGTTCGACAGCACCGTGCACCTGGGCATCTGCGACAAGATCGTGCCGGGCCTGCTGATCGGCGCGCTGGCCTTCGGCCACCTGCCGGCGGTGTTCATCCCGGCCGGGCCGATGACGCCCGGCATCCCCAACAAGAAGAAGGCCGAGGTGCGCGAGCGCTACGCCGCCGGCGAGGCCACGCGCGAGGAACTGCTGGAGGCCGAGTCGGCGTCCTACCACTCGCCCGGCACCTGCACCTTCTACGGCACCGCCAATTCCAACCAGGTGTTGCTCGAGGCCATGGGCGTGCAGCTGCCGGGTTCGTTCGCCAATCCGGAAACCGCGGTGCGCGAGGCGCTGACCCTCGCCGCCACCGAGCGCGCGCTCGAGATCTCCGGCCTCGGCGACGACTATCGTCCGCTCGGACGCCTGATCGACGAGCGCGCCATCGTCAACGCCGTGGTGGCGCTGATGGCCACCGCAGGTTCGACCAACCACACCATCCACTGGCCGGCGGTCGCGCGCGCGGCGGGCATCCTGCTCACCTGGGACGACCTGGACGCGCTGTCGCAGGTGGTGCCGCTGCTCGCCCGCGTGTATCCCAATGGCGAGGCCGACGTGAACCGGTTCCAGGCCGCGGGCGGCATCGGCTTCGTGTTCCGCGAGCTGCTGGACGCGGGGCTGATGCACGGCGACATCGAGACCATCCTGCCCGGCGGCATGCGCGCCTGGTGCGACGAGCCCACGCTGGCCGGCGGCCAGCTCGGGTTCGTCCCCGCGCCGGCGGCGAGCGGCGACGAGGACGTGGTGCGGCCGGCCTCGGCGCCGTTCGAGGCCCAGGGCGGGCTGCGCCTGCTGCGCGGCAACCTCGGCCGCTCGCTGATCAAGCTCTCGGCGGTGAAGCCCGAGTTCCGCACCATCGAGGCGCCCGCCGTCGTCGTCGACGACCCGCGCGCGCTCAACCGGCTGCATGCGGCCGGTGCGCTGCCGCGCGACTTCGTCGCCGTGGTCCGCTACCAGGGTCCGAAGGCCAACGGCATGCCGGAGCTGCACTCGCTGGCGCCGCTGCTGGGCATGCTGCAAAACCAGGGCCGGCGCGTGGCGCTGGTGACCGACGGGCGCCTGTCGGGCGCGTCGGGCAAGATTCCCGCCGCCATCCACCTCACCCCCGAAGCCGCGCGCGGTGGCCCGATCGCACGCCTGCGCGAAGGCGACATGCTGCGCCTGGACGGCGAGGCCGGCACGCTCGAGGTGCTGGTCGACGCCGGCGAGTGGGCCGAGCGCGAGATCGCCCCGGATACCTCGCACTGCGCCTGGGACATCGGCCGCAACCTGTTCGCGTTCAACCGCGCGATGGTGTCGCCGGCCGACCAGGGTGCGCTGTCGATCTCCTGCGGCCCGCCCGCCCGCGATGGCGGGCCGTGGGAGTACGACCAGGAATACCAGCTGGGCGACGATCCGCGCGCCGCCGCACTCGCCCCGCACGAGCATCGCGACGCGTGATGGCGCAGGCGGCGCGGCACCCGCCCGCCGCGCCTGCACAGATGCGGATGCCCGACCGCCCATTCTCCTCCTCCAGACCGCGCCCATGACCATCGAATCGCTCCAGAACCGTGCCGAACAGCTCCTGCGCGAGGCCGGCATCCTGCCTGTCATCACCGTCGACAGCGTCGACCAGGGCCGCCGCATCGCCGAGGCGCTGCTCGAGGGCGGTCTGACGTCGCTGGAGCTGACCCTGCGCACGCCCGCGGCACTCGAGACGCTGGCGACGCTGAAGAAGGACCTGCCCGACATCGTGATCGGCGCGGGCACCGTGCTGTCCGGGGAACACATCCGCCAGTCGGTGGACGCCGGCGCCGATTTCCTGGTCACGCCCGGCACCCCTGCGCCGCTGGCCGAGGCGCTCGCACGCGCACCGATCCCGGCGGTGCCGGGCGGCGCCACGCCTACCGAGTTCCTGCAGCTGATGGCGCACGGCTTCCGCTGCTGCAAGCTGTTCCCGGCCAACGCGGTCGGCGGACTGGCGATGCTCAAGGGCCTGGCCGGTCCGCTTGCCGGACTGAAGCTGTGCCCGACCGGCGGGATCAGCGAGTCCAACGCGGCCGAGTTCCTCGCCCAGCCGAACGTGCTGTGCGTGGGCGGTTCCTGGATGGTGCCGAAGGACTGGCTGGCCGCCGGCGAATGGAACAAGGTGCGCGACAGCGCCGCGAAGGCGGCAGCGATCATCGCCCAGGCGCGCGCGTAGCAGGCGCAATGCGGCGTCCCGCTCGCGGACGCTTTCAGGAAAGGCGCGGCTGGGCCGGCGTGAGCATGTCGATCACTGCAGCCGCAGCGTCGCCCGCTGCCGGCGCCACCACGCCGCGTGCAGCAGGTACCACGCGGCCAGCAGCCAGCCCAGCTGCCATTCCAGCGCGTTCTCGACCCGGTCCTTCAGCCAGGCATCGTCGACCATTGCCGTGGCCGCGACGCTGCCCACGCCCAGCAACAGCATCATCGCGCTGACCACGATCATCGCGCGGACGATGCCGCGCGTCGCCACGTCCTCGCCTGCGCCGCGCAGGAACCGCAGCTGCGCCAGGTAGCCGAATCCGAAGAAGCACACCACGCCGTAGCGGCGAAGGAAGCGGTAGGCCTCACCCTCGCTGCCCAGGAAGGTGGCATAGACCGCCAGTGCGATCGCGGCGACGCCGCCCAGCCAGGCTACGTCGCGCCAGCTCCGACCGAGCCAGCGCGCCACCAGCCACCAGTGCACGCCCACCAGCAGCGCGCACGGCAGCACCAGCAGCCGGAACACGTGGTTGGCCAGGCCGTGGCGCCCGGCGCGGCTGATCGAGGTGCAGCCTTCCAGCACGGGGATGCAGGCCTGGACGTAGCCATCGCGGATCGACAGCCACAGCCCCAGGTGCGCCGCGGCCGTGAACAGCACCGCGATGGCGACGGGCAGCGGCCAGAGCGGAAACGGGTGCGCGGTCGAGGGAGGCATGGGCAGCAGGTGGGCGGCGTCGGGCGTCAGGCTACACAGCCGCGCGCGAAGCGACGGTCAGAGGCAGGGCTGCGCCGGGAACATCCGCACTCCGTCGTGCCGGGGCCGGTCGCTCATCTCGAGCGCCGGCTACGCCGTACCGATGCGGTGAGCCTGTCCCAACGCGGCAGCGGATCGCCGGATCCGACGCGGACGGGTTGCGCACGACCACTCCCTACGCACGCGTGCTTCCCTACTGCTCCGCCTCGACGCGCACGCGTGCCGGCAGCGCCGTCACCCGCAGCTCGGCGCCATCGAGCCCCGCCTCGCCGGATTCGACCGTCAACCCGGCCGGTTCGCCCGTCAGCGGCCACGGAAGCACCAGTCCGCCGGCCGGCAGCTGCAGGCCGGTATCGTCCACCTCCAGCAGCAGGCCGTCGCCATCGCGACGCAGGCGGTAGGCGAGCGTGCCGTGCGCGGTGCGCAGGCCGGCGATGCCAACCCCTTCGCCCACCAGCCAGTCGCGCGGCACGCCCGCGGCCAGCACCAGGCTGTCGTCGCGTTCGCGCGCGTAGGCGAACATGTCCAACGCCGAGCGGACGAAATCCGACGCGACCCAGGCATGCGGCAGGTCGCCGAGGAAGAACGGCTTGCGCGGCGTGCGCGAGACCACCTCGCCCCACTGGTTCCAGGGTTCGGGCGCGCGGTCTGCGAAGAAATAGTCCACCGCCTCCTGCGCCCGCTCGCGCCAGCCCAGGCGCACGAACGCGCCCACGTTGCGCCATTCATAGGGCGTGTAGTCCTTCCACTCGAGCGTGCCGTCGCGGCGCGCGACGAAGTGGCGCCAGTAGCGCTCGAAGGTGCCGTGCAGCAGGTCCTGCGGCAGGCGTTCCTGTTCGCCGCCCGGCGCCAGCGCAATCGTGGTCGAGGTGGGATCGAAGTCGCCCAGCTCCGCCGCGCCGGGCAGGAAACCGATGTCGTGCTGCCTGGCCGCCGCGCGCAGCGAGTCCATCAGGTCGCCGTGGAACTGGTCGCGCGACGCGGCCATGCGCCTGGCGTCGTCCTCGCGCCCCAGCGCCTGGGCGACCTGCACCGCATCCTTGTAGCCGCGCAGCGCCCAGAAGTTGTCCCAGTACGAATGCATCGGCTTGGCCGAATAGCCCTCGTGGCTGATGGACGCGGGCATCATCCCGTAGAAGGCGCGGTTGGTGCGGCGGTTGGCTGCCGTGCGTTCGGACAGGCGCAGCTGTTCCATGTAGCGCCAGGCGCCCTCGACGTGCGGCCACATCCGCGCCAGGAACTCGTCGTCGCCGGTGTAGCGCCAGTACTCGGCGATGTTGAAGATCAGCTGGCCGTGGCTGTCGTTCTCGGGCACGGGATCGCTGCCGCGGTCGTCCACGCAGCACGGGACCTTGCCGCTGTCGAACTGGAAGGGCGCGTACCACTCCAGGTACTCGCGCACCACCTCCGGCCGGCCCATGCGCAGCAGGCCTTCGGAGATCATCGCGCCATCGCGGATCCAGCTGCGCGAATAGGAGCGCGTGCCCGGCTGCAGGCGCGGGCCGGAGCGCGAAACCAGCATGTGCGCCAGCGACGTGCGCAAGGTGTCGGCCAGCGCCTGCCCCTGCGAAGGCAACCGCAGGGCGACCCGGTCGAGCTTGTCCCGCCACATCTGCGCGGTCTCGTCCTGCAGCGTGTCCGCATCCCACCAGCGGCGCGCCAGCGCGGCGTTCCCGCTCATCGGCACCATCACGTCGATGGTCCGCGTTTCCCACGGCGCCAGGCGCATGCGGTACAGCAGCGCGCCCGACGCCAGCCCGGCTTCGTCGATCACGCTCCTGGACGCGGGCGGGCGCCGCGCCTCCAGGTGCGAGACCGCCATGCCGGCATCGAATACGGTGGCGAAGGCGGCCGCGGGCAGCTGCTTGGCGAACACCCGGGGCCGGCCCTCGACGGAGACCGTCCCACCATCGATGGACAGGGCGCGGATCGGACTGACTCCGCCGCGGGTATTGAGGAACTGGCTGGGCGGGTTGACCTGGAACGGGCGTACCGCCAGCGCCAGCGTGTAGTCGCGCGGCTTCCCGCCTGGGTTGGAGAGCCGGTAGCGCGCGACCAGGCGCGAACTCGCCGGTTCGCCGTGCGCGAACGCGGTGATGTCGAGCTGCAGGTCGTCGCGCGTCCAGTGCACGGTCGGGATGGGCAGGTAGCGCTCCTGCAGCGATTGCCGCGTGCGCACGTCGTTCCAGGTGGCCAGGGCGCCATCGACCAGCACGAAGGGTTCGATGCTGAAACCGCCGCGCGCGACCTCGATCGCGCCGTCCTCGCCGATCAGTCCCTGCTGGCGGCCGCCATCCAGGCCGAGGATGGTCCAGTAGGGCTGCTCACCGCTGAAGCCGCGCGGGTACAGCCCCTTGCGCGACTGCGCGGCGATCGCGGCGATGAAGTCGTTGGGAGTCGCGGCGAAGGCCAGCGGCTGCACGGACACTTCGCCAAGCGCGTAGCGGCGCCCGGGCCCGTCGATGAAGTCGAACGCGACGTAACGGGCTTCGGATTCGGGCAGCGAGATCCAGTCGTCGCCACCGTCGCCCTGCTCCACCCGGCGCACGTCGCGCCAGGCAAGCCCGTCGTCCGACAGCGCGATCCGGTAGCGCGAGGCATGCCGGCCGCTCTCCCAGCGCAGCCGCAGGCCGCCGAACTCGCGCACGCTGCCCAGGTCCAGCACCAGCCGCTGCGGTACCGGGGACACGTCCGCGCTCCACGCGGTGGCAGTCAGGCCGTCCACCGCCAGCGCCGCATCGCCGGCGGTGGCGACGGCGCTCGCCAGCAGCGGTCCCTGGTCCTGCGCAGGCAGCACTTCGAACGACAGCGTGTCGAAGCAGACGCTGCCGCGGCCGCCGGCGTTGTTGTAGATCGTGAACTCGAGCCGGGCACTGCTGCGCAGCACCGGGTCGGGATCCGGGCCCCAGGCCTTCCCGACATGCCGGCGGCGGTACTGCACGGGCGTCCACTGGCGCGGGAACCTGTAGTGCGGCCGGTTCACCCACCACACGTTGTCGCCGCTGGCATCGACGAGCTTGAACTGCAGGTCGTTGTCCGGCGAATCGCCGCGCAGCTGGAACGAGAAGCGGAAGTTGTCGGGGTACGCCATCGCCAGGTCGCGCTGGATCCCCACGTGGCCGGACACGCCGTTGAAATCGTAGTCCAGGCACAGCGCCTGGCCCTGCTGCCCCTCCGCCACGCGCAGGCTGCCGCTGACCTGGTCCGAGGCCACGACGCGCCAGGGCGCGGGATCCTCGAATCCGTCGAGCAGCCGCGGCGGTTCCGGCACGGCGGCGGGATCCTGGGCCAAGCTCGTCGACAGCGCCACCGGCGCACAGAGCCAGCTGGCCACGACCAGCATCGCCGTTGCGGCGCGGGCGATGGCGCGCGGTTTCGCGCGCGGTCCGGGTGGCACTTCAGTCATGTTCCAGCTCCTCCGCCGGCAAGCGTAGCCGAGGCGCAGGGCCTCTGGCGTCGCGCGCCTTCGGACACGCGGGTGGTCCAGATTCCACGTCGATCCGCGCGCCCCGCAATGCGTCCGGTCACCCCTTGACGCTCCCCAGCAACAGTCCCTGGATGTAGTAGCGCTGCAGCAGCAGGAACAGCGCCAACACGGGCAGCACCGTCACCACCGCCCCCGCCATCATCAGTTCGACGTCCATGATGTGCTCGCGCGACAGCGCGGCCAGCGCAACCGGCAGGGTGTAGTGCTGCTGGTCGGTCAGGACGATCAGCGGCCACATGAAATCGTTCCACGCGCCCATGAAGGTGAAGGTGGCCAGCGTCACCAGCACCGGCTTGAGCAGCGGCAGCACGATCCGGAAGAAGATCCGCGCCTCGCCCGCGCCATCGATGCGCGCGGCCTCGATCAGCTCGTCGGGAATGCTGCGCGCGTACTGCCGCACCAGGAAGATGCCGAACACCGAGGCCATGCCGGGAATGATCACACCCCAGTAGCTGTTGACCAGCCCCAGCTGCTTCATCAGCAGGAACAGCGGCAGCATCGCCACCTGCGCGGGCACGACCAGCGCGGCCAGCAGCAGCTGGAAGATCCGCTCGCGCCCGGCGAAGCGCAGTTTGGCGAAGGCATAGCCGGCCATGGTGTTGAGCAGCAGCGATAGTGCGGTGATCGCGAGCGAAACCAGCAGGCTGTTGGCGAAGTTGCGGCCGATGCCGGTACTGGCGAACAGCTCGCGATAGCTGTCGAGGGTGGCGGTGGACGGCAGGAACGGCGGCGGGAAATGGCTGGCTTCGCCGCGCGGCATCAGCGAGACCGACAGCATCCACAGCAGTGGTGCGACGCTGAGCGCGGCCAGCGCTAGCAGCGCGGCGTTGACCTGCAGCGCCTCGGCGCGCGAGCGCCCGACCAGGCTCATACCAGCCCCCGCCTGCGACCGGCGCGCAGCAGCAGCGCGGTCACGCCGAGGATGATCAGGAATAGCAGGAACGCCACCGCCGAGGCGCGTCCGAGGTTCCACCATTTGAAGCCTTCCTCGAACATGTAGTACAGCACGCTGACCGTGCTCTGCAGTGGATCGCCGCGGGTCATCACATAGGGTTCGGCGAACAGCTGGAAGTAGCCCGACACCGTGATCACGCCCACCACCAGCAGCACCGGCCCCAGCTGCGGCAGGGTGATGTGCAGCAGCTGGCGCCAGCGCGAGGCGCCGTCGATGCGCGCGGCCTCGTACAGCTCCTGCGGGATCGCCTGCAGCCCGGCCAGGAAGATCACCATGTTGTAACCGAAGTTCTTCCAGATCGCGAACAGCATGATCGTGGGCATCGCCCAGCGTGGATCGCCGAACCAGTCGACCGGGCCGATGCCCACCTGCCCCAGCCCCCAGTTCACCAGCCCGTAGCTGGTGTGGAACAGGTAGCGCCAGATCACCGCCACCGCGACCAGCGTGGTCACCACCGGCGCGAACAGCGCGGTACGCAGCAGCGCGCGCATCCTCGCCAGCGGCGAGTTGAGCAGCAGCGCGGCGCCCAGCGAGACCGAGATCGACAGCGGCACGCCGACCACCACGAAGTACACGGTGTTGCCCAGCGCCTTCCAGAACATCGGAGTGCGCAGCAGCTCGAGGTAGTTGCCCAGGGCGACGAAGCGCAGGTGCGCCGGATCGGCCAGCGCGTAGAGATCGAAATCGGTGAGGCTCAGCAGCAGCGCGGCGAATACCGGTAGCCCGAAGAACACCCCGAGCACGATCAGCGCCGGTGCCACGAACGTCCAGGCGGCGAGGTCAGCACGCATGGCCGCTGTCCTGGTGCACGAGGCCCGCCCTCACCCGCCCTGCTCCTGCTTTCGCACCCAGCGACGCTTTTCCAGGATCGCATCCACGCGCGCGTCCAGTTCCCGTACCGCAGCGTCCTGCGATTGTCCCCCGCGCACCACGCGCTCGGTGGCCAGCCGCATCTCCTGCGCGATGCGCTCCCATTCGAGCACCTGCGGCGTCGGCCGCACGCGTTCGAGCTGGTCGCGGAACGCATGCGCCAGCGCGTCGTTGGCCAGCGCCGGATGCGCCCAGGTGCTGCGGCGCGGCGGCAGGTCGCCGATCAGCGCGTGGAAGCGCTGCTGGATCTCCGGCCGCGACAGGAATTCCACCAGTTGCCACGCCGCCTCCTTGTTCCGCGAGGAGCGGAACAGCACCAGGCTGGTGCCGCCGGCAATCCCCGCACCGGGGCCATCGGGTCCGGGCAGCGGCATCGTGCCCCAGGCGCCGGCAAGCTCCGGCGGCTGCCGTCGCCGGAACTCGCGGATGTTCCAGGGGCCGGACAGGTAGAACGCGAACGACCCGCGGAAGAATTCGTCCCACACGTTCGAGATCTGGGTTTCCGACACCGGTGGCGCCCAGCCGCGCTCGAAAATGCCGGCGTAGAACGCGAGGGCCTTGCGGAAGCCCGGACCGCTGAAATTGCCCCGTCCGCCGTCCTCGCGCAGCAGCGGATCGCCGGTCTGCAGTGCCAGCGACAGCGGCGGCTCGAACTCGTTGACCGGGAGCAGGATCGCATGCCGTCCGGGCGGTCCGGCCCGGTCGAGGGCCGCCATCGCCTGTTCCCATTGCGCCCAGGTGCGCGGCGGCGCATCGATGCCCGCCTCGGCCAGCAGGTCCTTGCGGTAGAACAGCAGGCGCGTATCGACATACCAGGGCACGCCGCGCAGCTCGCCATCGACGACGTTGGTGGCCCAGATGCCGGGAAAATAGTCGTCCTCGTCGATGACCGCCGAGGCATCGACCCTGGCCTGCACCGGCTCGAGCGTATCGAGCGCGGCGAACTCGGCGATCCAGGTATTGCCCAGCTGGCAGACATCCGGCAGCCCGTCCGCGGCGAAGGCCGTCAAGAGCTTCTCGTGCGCGGCGGTCCATGGAATCTGCTGCAGCTCGACGCGGATGCCCGGATGCTCGCGCTCGAAATCGCGCAGCAGTTCGGCCACGACCTCCGCCTCCCGGCCCATGGCCCAGAAGCGCACGGTCGTGGCGCCATCGTCGCGCGCGCAGGCCGCGATCAGCAGCCCGAGCAGCGCGACTAGCAGCATTGGCCAACGCAATCGCATCAAGGTCCCTGTCGTTCGCCCGCTTCAGGACCGGCCGGCGCGCGCAGGCGGCCGGCCCGGAATCCGGGGTGCATTCTGTCAGACCCGTTACTGCGGCGGATCCGACGCCCTCGGTTCGGACGGCGGCTTCTCCTCGTCATGGGCGCGCGACTGGGCCATGCCGATGTCGCTGGCCGCGGCCGCTTCCGGATCCGGCTCGCCCGACGTGGTCGGCTCGCCCGGCGGCGCCAGCCAGCCGCCGGTGAACCCCGCGCGTTCCAGGCCCTTGCGGATGTAGGGGTTCTCCCGCATCACCTTCCACACGAACTCGTTGCGGTAGTTGGCGATCATGGTCAGGATCGGCCCCTGGTCGATACCGATGTAGTCGCTGGCCACCCAGCCACGTCCGGGGATCAGGCGCCCGGTCTTGAGCGGCACGTCGTACTTGAAGCTCGGATTGACCGCGTCGAGGAAGCCGTAGCTCGAGTACAGGTACTCGCCGTAGCGCTCGTACAGCTCCTCGGTGGCCGGAATCACGATCTCGGGGGCGAACGCGATCGAGGCGATCGATGCCGTCGGCGCGATCGTACCGTCGTCGAACTGGTCGGACAGGCCCGCGCCGCGCGCACTATAGTGGCGGAACTCACGCTGCTCGTCCTTGAACTGCTGGGTGGTGCGCTGCGGGCCGTCGCTGGCGGTCAGGCCCCAGATGTTGCGCCCGTAGTCGTCCCAGCCCATCGGATTCTCGATCGCGTACGCGCGCTGCGCATAGGTGGCGCGGCGGCTGTTCTCGAAGTAGTCGATGCCGCGGTTCTTCATGTATTCATCGCGGATCCCGCGGAAGTCGATCCACACGTGCGAGTACTGGTGGCCGAAGTGCGGGCCGAAACTCAGGTATTCCTGCCCCTGGAACACACCCCAGTCGCGCTCGTAGGTGCGCGTCCACACCTCCCAGGCTTCCGGCTCGACCGGATGCGTGGGCGAACCGAGCGCAAGGATGTAGACCAGCATCGCCTCGTTGTAGCCGCGCCAGTCGTGGCCGATGAAGCCGCGTTCGGGATACCAGCCCATCGAGATCAGCGGCGGCCGCTGCTGCAGCCACGGCCATTCCACGCGGCGGTAGATGCTGTCGGCGAGCTCGCGGATCTCGACCTCGCGCGGATCGTCGCCGGTGTAGTAGGACTGCGCGAACAGCACGCCCATGAGCAGCAGCCCGGTGTCCACGCTCGACAGCTCCACCCAGCTGTCGTAGCGCGCGCCTTCCTGCATGTCGAGGAAGTGGTAGAAGAATCCCTTGTACCCGCTGCGGCCGGTGGCCTGCGGCCCCATCCGCGCCCCGTCCAGGAACTGCAGCGTGGTGAGCGTCCGGTCCACCGCCTGGGTGCGGCTGACCCAGCCGTTCTCGATGCCGATCGGATACGCGGTGAGCGAGAAGCCGACCGAGGCGATGCTCGCGAACGGCCGCGACGGGAACCGGTCCGGCGTGAGTCCGTTGACCTCGTTGGTGGTGTCCCAGAAGAACTGGAACGTGCGTCGCTCGATGTCGCGGAACAGCGGCGGCAGCTCCGGCGGACCCGGCGGCTCCTCGGCGCGCGGATCCGGCTCGGGAAGCACCACCTGCGGGATGGGCCCCGGCTTGGGTGGCGCGACCTCGGACTCTTCGGGCTGCGGCGCCTCGCGCTGGCAGGCGGCAAGCAGGAGCGGCAGCACCAGCATTGCCAGCAGCCGGCGCAACGCGAGCGGGTTCTGCATGTGCACTCTCATGAAATCGATTACAGGACTCTACCGAAAAAGCCGGCCGCCGCGAGGCGACCGGCTTCGGGCGTTACCAGTCGATACCGAAGGAAATCTTGAACATGCGCGGAGGCCAGACCGTCCCGACCCCGTTGCGATTGCCGTAGTTGGGATTGGGCACGCCCACGAACCCGCGCCAGGTCTCGTAGTCGGTGTAGTTCTTCCAGTCGAAGACGTTGAATACGTCCGCGCGGACACGCAGTCTGAGGTCCGTGCCCGTATCCCACACCCGCTGGACGGCGACGTCGAACTGCTTGAAACCGATGGTGCCGCCGGGGATGAATGGATCGAAGAAGCAGTTGGCCCCGCTCGCTGCGTCGTAGCAGTTGGTGGCGTCCTTCGGCTCCGGACTGGCCAGTGTCAGCTTGGCCGACAGGTTGAAGCCCCACACATCCGCCACGCCGGTCGCGACCAGGCGGTGCTTGGGGATGCCCAGCGAGGTCAGGAACGGCTGGCCCTCGAGGTCTGGATAGTCGAACAGGTAGTGCTCGTCGTTGTTGGCGGCATTGAGCCGGTTCTCGCTGGCGTCGCTGTAGGTATAGGCCAGGGTGACGCCCCAGGGCGACGCGTCCGTGAATCGTTTGTCGATCGAGAGCAGCAGCGAATTGAGCTTGGTTTCGATGCCGTTGTCGACGCGGATGAAGGTGCCATAGCCGGGGATCTGCTGGCCCCAGGGCTGGCCGCCCCAGGTAGCACCCGGAACCGCGGGATCGCGGAAGCTACCGTCCGGCCAGCGATTGCCCAAGGTGAACAGGATGCCATCGTAGCTGCGCACGTGGGCGAACGTGGCGGACGTATTCCAGTCGTGGTCGAACACTTCGAAGCTGTTGCGGATGCCGAGACTGAACTGGTCCGAATACGGCGTCTTCAGATCGTTGTTGAGCAGGTTGACCTCGACGCCCAGGTTGGGGCTCGCCGCGACGAGCGCGTACAGGTTTTCGATGTCGTAATAACTGGGGTCCCAGGTCAGGCAGGTGGCCGGCGACGCCGAGCAATCGTGGTTGGGCGTGTCGAAGAAGTAGTCGTAGACCGGAAACGTGTTGCGCGCCTCCTCCAGTGCGATGTAGTCGAACAGGTTGCGATCGTAGGAACGTCCTACGCCGCCGAAGAGCACGAGTCGCTGGTCGCCGCTGATGTCGTAGGAGAAGCCCAGCCGCGGCGCCCAGTTGTCATTGTCCGGATCGCGGTTGCTGCCGTTGCTGATGTAATCCTCCACGTTGAAATCGACGTTCGGGCCCTGCAGGTTCGGCCAGGCACGCAGCGCCGCGGCGAGGCCGGCCGGCGTGACAAAGTCCTCGTATGTCGGCGTCTCCTCGTAGTCGTAGCGGATGCCGTAGTTCAGCGTCAGGCGCTCGTTGACCTCCCAATCGTCCTGGATGTAGATGCCAACCTGCTTGTTGTCAGAGCGCACGTTGCGATCGGTGATGCCCGGCAGTGGCGCGCCGAACTGGACCCGCCAGGGGACGAAGGTGGCCAGCGTGTCGCGCCCCGCGGCCAGGTTCTCGTAGTAATCGACCCGGTACTGGGCGTTATAGGGCTGCTGCTGGAAGGAGTCTATCTGCACGGCCTTGTACTTCAGGCCCATCTTGATGGTGTGGCCTTCCAGTCCGCTGAAGGTGAAGTCGTTCTGCAGCGAGTAGCCCTGCTGTCCCTTGTTCTGGTAGTCCGCGCCGCCGCCGACGTTGAGGATGGTATTGCCATCGCCCTGGTTGAAGAGGTTGTTGCGGATCTGCAGGCCGGGGCCGATGGTGATCGGACGCGGACTCCAGTAGTCGTCCTCGGATGTCAGATGCAGGTCGTTGAGCCAGGTGTCCCCGGTCCACTGCCAGCGCAGATCGATGCGGGTGCTGTCGTTGGACTTGGTGCTTCCGTAGCTGGCCGTATTCGGGCCGTCTCCGATGCCCTGGATCTCGTCTTCCTTGCGGATCTTGGCGGTCAGCTCGACCATGTGCGTGTCGCTGGCGTACCAGGTCAGCTTGCCGAAGTACATGTCCTGCTTGAATGGCAGCGAGGTCGATCCGAGCAGGCCGAACAATTCGGGGGTGAGGTCGTTTGGATTGAAATTGTTGTCGCCCCAGCGGATATCACGCGGACGCTCGATATCCTTCGCCTCGTACGTCACGAAGAAGAACAGCTTGTCCTGGATGATCGGACCACCGAAGGAGGCGCCGTACTGCTCCTCGCTCGAAGGTGTGGGGTCGCGCTGCTCCATCTCCTCGCGGAAAGTCCTCGCGCGCCAGTCCTCGCTGGTGTGGTCCCAGAAGAAGCTGCCTTCGAATTCGTTGGTGCCCGACTTCGTCACGGCGGTGATCGCAGCGCTGCTGATCTGGTCGTACTCGGCCTTGTAGTTGGAGGTAATGACCTTGTATTCGCCGATCGCCAGCTGCGGGAACGGGTTGCCGCTGCTGGAATCCTGACCGCTCACGCCGCCCTTGAGTACATAGTTCTTCTGTCCGACGCCATCGATGAACACGTTGATGCCGTTGGAGTTCTGGGCGCCACCACGCAATTTGGTGGAACCGTCGGCCCCGGTCTGAAAGATCATGCCGGGGACGGTATCGGCAAATGCAAGGAAGTTCCGCGACGCCTGGGGCAGCGATTCGATCTGCCTTTGCGACACGTAGGTCGCGACCTCCGAAGTCTTCGTCTCCACCATCGACGTCCCGGTCACCACCACAGCATCCAAGTCCGTCGCCTCGCCCGCCGGCGCGGTCTCGGCCACGCCGCCCACACCGAGGTCGAGCGTGGCGGTCTGGCCCACGGCAACGGTGACGTTCTGGGAACTCGCCTGGCCGTTGGCGTTGACGTCGATGCGGTAGGTGCCCGGCGGCAGGCCGGCGAGGTTGTAGTTGCCGTTGGCACCGGTCTGCACGCTGCGGGTGAGGCCGGTGGCGAGGTTGGTCGCGGTCACCTGCGCCTGCGCGGCCGGGGCGGAGTCGGCCATTACCTGGCCGCGGATGGTGGCGGCCGTGGATTGCGCGAGCACGGGCGCCGACAGGAGCATGCAGCCGGCCAGGGCGCAGCTGAGCAGACTGCGTTCCAGCCTGTGGGATGCGGAGCGGGACTTCCGATTCATGCTTGTTGCCCTCCCGGGGCGGTCCTTTCATCGTTGAAACGGGGGATGGATGCGTCGGGCGACGCATCCGCTTCCAACTCCAGCAGCGGACGGGTGCTGGCGTGCTTCCACCTCATCCGTCGGGTCCTGGTACCTGGCTCGACCGGCGCACCACCAGTCGCGGCTCCAGCAGTTCGCGGGAGCCGGCTGCTGCGGCGTCCCCCTGTCCCGCATCGAGCAGCTTGTGGATGGCGCGCGCCCCGAGCTCGGCGATCTCGACGCGCATCGTCGTTAAGGCCGGGTGTACGTAGCGCGAAAGCGGAATGTCGTCGAAGCCTGCCAGCGCGATGTCGGCGGGGACGCGCAGGCCGCCCTGGGTGAGCGCGAACAGGCAGCCCAGCGCCATCATGTCGTTGGCCGCGAACACCGCGTCCGGTCGCGCCTGCGCCTGCAGCAGCGCCTGGCCCGCGCGGTGTCCCGAAGCCTCGTCGAAGTCGCCGGGCATCACCCATGCTTCGGCGCCCGGCGTCGCAGCGATCGCGTCGCGGTAGCCGCGCAGGCGCTCCTTCGCGTCGAAGTTGTCGGCCGGGCCGGCGATGAAGGCGATGCGCTGGTGGCCCGCGTCACGCAGGTGCCGCATCATCGCCATCGCCCCGCCATGGTTGTCCACGCCGACCGCGCTGCGGTCCTCCGGCACCAGCGCCGGATTCATCAGCACCACCGGCATCGGCGGCAGCTCCGCCGCCAGCGCTTCGGCGCCGTCCACGAACGGCGACATCAGCAGCAGACCATCCACGCGTCCGCGCATGGTCCGCAGCGCGGCGCCCTGCTCCTGCGGGTTGCCGTGGTAGCTCGACACCAGCAGGTGCAGGCCACGTTCGCGCGCGACGTGGTCGATGCCGCGCATCAGCTCGGAGAAGAATTCGCCGTACAGGTCCGGCAGCACCACGCCGATGGTCTGCGTGCGACGGCTGCTGAGGCTGCGCGCGGCGTGGTGCGGGCTGTAGCGCAACTGCTCGGCCACGCCCAGGATGCGCCGGCGCACGTCCTCGGCCACGTTCGGATGGCCGTTCAATGCGCGCGAGACGGTCGCCACCGACACGTTCGCGTGCCGGGCCACGTCCTTGATCGTCACGCTCATCGCAGCCGAGCTCCTTCCAGGGCTTTCGCACGGCTGCTCGCGCCGCCACGCGCGGGACGGCCGGTCGCCAGCCGCATTCGGCGACCGGTGGAATGCCGGGGCGGCGCCGGTGTCCTCACGGCGCCACCACCTCGAAGCGCGCGGACTGCTCCGCCTCCGAGCTGCCGCCCGCGAACACGGTGAACGTGCCCGGCTCGACCACGCGCCGCATGTCCACGTCGTACAGCGACAGGTCCTCGAACCCCAGCATGAACTCCAGCTCGCGCGATTCCCCCGGCTGCAGCTCCACCCGCTGGAATCCGCGCAGCTCGCGCACGGGACGCGTCACGCTGGCGACGTCGTCGCGCAGGTACAGCTGCACCACCTCGGCGCCGGCGCGCGGTCCGGCGTTGGTGACGCGCACGCGCACACTCTGGCGCGGGTCGGCGGCGGACACCTGCGCGCTCGCGAGCTGCGGCGGCGCGTACTCGAAGCGCGTATAGCTCAGCCCGTGGCCGAACGGGTACAGCGGCGTCCAGTGCACGTCCAGGTACTTGCTGGAAAACCGGTTGTCCTCCGCCGGCGGCCGGCCGGTATTGCGGCGGGCGTGGTAGATCGGCACCTGGCCGACGTTGCGCGGCACCGTCACCGGCAGCTTGCCGGACGGGTTCACGTCGCCGAACAGCACGTCGACCAGCGCGTTGCCGCCCTCCACGCCCGGGAACCAGGCTTCCAGGATCGCCGGTACCTTGCCCTGCAGCGCGCCCGTCGACAGCGGCCGGCCGTTGAGCAGCACCGCCACCACCGGCTTGCCGGTCGCGGCCACCGCCAGCGCCAGCTGCTCCTGCACGCCTGGCAGGTCGAGCGAGGTGCGATTGTTGGCCTCGGCGCTCATTTCCGGATGCTCACCCAGGAACATCAGCACCGCGTCGGCCTGGCGCGCGGCGCGCCCGGCCGCGTCGAAGCCGGACCTGTCGTCGTCGTCGATCGCCGCGCCCTTGGCCACGATCAGCTTCGTCTGCGCGCCGAGGGTCTGGCGCAGCGCGGCCAGCGGCGTCACCGCGTCTTCCGGGCGGCCGATGCCGACCCAGTTGCCGAGCATCGCCCAGGGCTCGTCGGCCAGCGGCCCGATCACCGCAAGCGTCCGCAGCGACTTCGACAGCGGCAGCACGTCGCCTTCGTTCTCCAGCAGCACCATGGATTTCTGCGCCGAGCGACGCGCCGCGGCCCGGTGTTCGTCGGTCAGCGTCATCGCCTGCTGCCGCGCGCCGTCCTTGCAGTAGCGATACGGATCCTCGAACAGCCCCAGCCGGAACTTCGCATTGAGCACCCGTCGCACCGAGGCGTCGACCTCGGCCAGCGGCACGTGCCCGGCCTCGACCGCGGCCGGCAGGTCCTGCAGGTAGATGGCGCTGACCATGTCCACGTCCACGCCGGCGTGCAGGGCCAGCCGCCCGGCCTGCTCGCGCGTGCCGGCCACGCCGTGCGGCATCAGTTCCATCACCCCGGTGTAGTCGCTCACCAGGACGCCGTCCCAGCCCCATTCGCCGCGCAGCAGGCCCTGGATCAGGGGTCCGTGGGCATGCATCGGCACGCCGGCGACCTCGTTGAAACTGGCCATGATCGACTGCGCGCCCGCGTCGACCGCAGCCTTGAACGGCGGCAGGTAGACCTCGTGCAGGGTGCGTTCGGAAACGTCGGCCACGTCGTAGTCGCGCCCGCCTTCGGCCGCCCCGTAGGCGACGAAATGCTTGGCGGTGGCGAGCAGGGTGTCGGGCGCGGCCAGGTCGTCGCCCTGGAAGCCGCGCACGCGGGCCGCGGCCAGCACCGACCCGAGGTAGGGATCCTCGCCCGAGCCTTCCACGATCCGGCCCCAGCGCGGGTCGCGGGCGATGTCGACCATCGGCGCGTAGGTCCAGTGCACGCCGTGCGCGGTCGCCTCGACGGCCGCGATCCGCGCGGCATTGCGCACTTCCTCCGGATCGAAGCTCGAGGCTTCGCCCAGCGGCACGGGGAAGATGGTGCGCATGCCGTGGATCACGTCGTAGGCGAACAGCAGCGGGATGCCCAGCCGCGAATCCTCCACCGCGATGCGCTGCAACCGGCAGGTGAGCTCCGCACCCCGGGTGCCGAGCCAGGAGCCGATCTGCCCCTGGCGCACCTGGTCCTCGCTGCCGGCCATGGCGGCCGGGCCGGTGTTGTTGCCCACGCCGGGCGGCTGGTTGAGCTGGCCCAGCTTCTCGGCCAGCGTCATCCGGGCCATCAACGCATCGACGAAGGCGCGTTCGGCGTGCGGGCCGCCGGCCGAGGTCCGCGGCGGCGGCGGCGCGGACCAGGCCGCGGGCGCGAGCAGCAGCGCGGCCAGCAGCCCGGCCAGCACGGGGGCGGGAGGCGTCGTCCAGGGGCGCGGTTCGGTCATCGGGAATGGCCGGGAAACGTGGGGGACGGCCGAATGTAAACGTTTCCAGCAAGCGGCGCATGGCACGCCGCAGCATTGCCCGCAGGCTTACCTGGCCGGCTGCGGCAGCACCGGCCGGAACGGCCGCACGTCCACCCGCACGTACACCCCGGCTTCCACGTACGGGTCGGCCTGCGCCCAGTCGCGCGCGGCGTCCAGCGACTCGAACTCGGCGATCACGATGCTGCCGCTGAAGCCGGCGGGTCCCGGATCCTCCGCGTCGATCGCCGGGCACGGCCCGGCCAGCAGCAGCCGGCCCTGGTCGCGCAGCGCGAGCAGTCGCGCCAGGTGCCGCTCGCGGGCGGCCAGGCGCCTGTCCAGCACCGCGTCGCCGTCGTGACCCTCGATCGCGTACCACATGTCCGTGCCCCAGTCTGACCAGCGTCGATTCTAGCGGCCGTCGACGCTGGACAGCCTGCACGCGCTGCGCTTACCCTAGGGAACAGGTTTCGCAGCCGAACGCCGCTCACGTCGCTCAAGGACGCAAAGTCGCGGCCCTTCGGCCAGATCCGACGCCCCCTTCGCGGTTTCCTGCCGGTTTCCGGCATGGCCCGCGCGTGGCGGCCCGTCGCAAGATGCTTTGACCAGTGCTGATGTTCCGGACCCGCGCACGCCGGGGATGCGCGCCCGCACGCCCAGCCTTTGGCCGTTCCCGGCGCTGGCACCACGATACGCAAGACGGCCCGGAGGGGCCGCACCTCGAATGAGCCAACCCGCCCAGGACAACGCCGCGCAGGCGCCCGCCCATCCGCAGCAGCAGGAAATGCCGCTGGCGGTGGTGCATGGCCAGCCCGTGCTGCAGATCCCGCAGGACCTGTACATCCCGCCGGATGCGCTGGAGGTGATCCTCGAGGCGTTCGAAGGTCCGCTCGACCTCCTGCTGTACCTGATCCGCCGACAGAACCTGGACATCCTCGACATCCCGGTGGCGGAGATCACCCGCCAGTACGTCGACTACATCGGCGTGATGCAGGAGCTTCGCTTCGAACTGGCCGCCGAATACCTGGTGATGGCCGCGATCCTGGCCGAGATCAAGTCGAGGATGCTGCTGCCGCGCCCGGCCAGCGTGGAGGGCGAGGAAGACGATCCGCGCGCGGACCTGGTACGCCGGCTGCAGGAGTACGAGCGCTTCAAGCAGGCCGCCGAAGACATCGACACCCTGCCGCGCATGGAGCGCGATACCTCGCCGGCCTCGGCCTTCGTGCCGGACCGCGCGCTGGTCAAGCCCCCCCCGCCGGTGGAGCTGCGCGAGATGCTGATGGCGCTGCACGACGTGCTCAAGCGCGCCGAGCTGCTCACCAGCCACGCGATCCGGCGCGACGCGCTGAGCGTTCGCCAGCGCATGGGCGAGCTGCTGACCCGGCTGGAGGACGGCGCCTTCCACCGCTTCGAGGCGCTGTTCGACCCGACCGAAGGCAGGCTCGGAGTGGTCGTGACCTTCCTGTCGATCCTGGAGCTGGCCAAGGAGCGCCTGCTCGACGTGGTGCAGGAAGCGCCGCTGGCGCCGATCTACGTGAAGTCGCTCGCCCTCGGCCTGGCCGCGGACGAGCCGCTGGAGTTCTCCAGCGAGTTCGACGACGAACCCGCGGAGGGTTCGGGAAGCTAGAGCAACGCGGCATGGGGCCGCATCCGCGCAAGCCGCCGCGCACCCGCCGCCGCGGCATGCCGCACCCCGCACCACCCACTTACACCACCCGCAACCGACTGCCGATGGATCAATCGCTCATCAACCGCATCGTCGAGGCCGCGCTGCTGGCGTCCAGCCAGCCGCTGACGGTCGTCCAGCTGGGCGGGCTGTTTCCGCTCGACGAGCCCGCGCCCGACGGCAGCCTCCAGGCCGCGCTGGAAACGCTGCAGGCCGACTGCGCCGACCGCGGCGTGGAACTGGTCGAAGTCGCCTCCGGCTGGCGCTACCAGGTCAAGGCCGACGTGCACCCCTGGGTGGCGCGGCTGTGGACCGAACGGCACGTCAAGTACACCCGCGCCACCCTCGAGACCCTGGCGCTGATCGCCTACCGCCAGCCGATCACCCGCGGCGAGATCGAGCAGGTGCGCGGCGTGGCGACCAACAGCAACATCATCAAGGCGCTGGAAGAGCGCGAGTGGATCCGCGTGGTCGGCCACCGCGACATGCCGGGCCGGCCGGAACTGCTGGGCACCACCAAGGCCTTCCTCGACTACTTCGGCCTCAAGCGCCTGGACGAACTGCCGCCGCTGTCCGAACTCAAGGACTTCGGCGAACTGGAACCGCAGTTGGAGTTCGAGGGCCAGCGCGCCGTCGGCGGGATCGCCGGCGCGGACGGAACGACTGCTGGCGAGGCCGATGAGGCAGACCCGGCGGCCAACGATGCCGACCTGGCCGGTGCCGGCGACGGCGACGATGCCGATGCCTCGACGGAGCAGCCCGACGCCGCAGCGGCCGGAGAAGACGCCGCTACCGGGACCGGTGCCGATCCGGAAATGGATGCCGATACCGACGCAACCACCGACGACACCGGCGAACAGGGACACGAAGACGAACACGATACCGATACACCCCACCACCCCGACGGCGAAGATGCCGCGGCCGAACAGCAGGACGCCCTCGCCGACGACGGCGACAGCACCCGGAGCAGACATGAGTAAGCAACACCCCACCGCCGGCAGCCGCAAGCTGTCGCTCAAGCGCAGCGAAGACAAGGTTGCCGACGCCCCCAGGCTCGAAGAACGCCTGCACAAGGTGCTGGCGCAGGCCGGCCTCGGCTCTCGCCGTGCGCTGGAACAGCGCATCGCCGACGGCCTGGTGAAGGTCAATGGCGAGATCGCCCAGACCGGCATGTCGGTCAAGGGCGGCGACCGCATCGAGATCGACGGCCGCCAGTTCGTCGCCAGCGCGCTGACCGAACCGGCGCGCGTGCTGATGTACAACAAGCCCGAAGGCGAAGTGACCACGCGCGAGGATCCCGAAGGCCGCCCGACGATCTTCGAATCGCTGCCCTCGCTCAAGGGGGCGCGCTGGATCGCGATCGGCCGCCTCGACATCAACACCACCGGCCTGCTGCTGCTCACCACCGACGGCGAGCTGGCCAACGCGATGATGCATCCCTCCTACGAGGTCGATCGCGAGTACGTCTGCCGGGTGCGCGCGCCCGAGGGCGAGGAGACGGTGTCGGAGAAGATCGTCGACCGGCTCGCGCGCGGCGTGGCGCTGGAGGACGGCCCGGCCAAGTTCGACGAGATCAAGCGCATCGGCGGCACCGATTCGAACGAATGGTTCCAGGTGCTGCTCAAGGAAGGCCGCAACCGCGAGGTACGCCGCCTGTGGGAATCGCAGGGTTGCCAGGTCAGCCGGCTCAAGCGCATCCGCTACGGCAACGTCGCGCTGCCGCAGACGCTGCTGCGCGGGCAGTCGCTGGAACTGGCCGATGCGCAGGTCGACGTGTTGCGCAAGGAGCTCAAGCTCGAGGAAGGCCCGCCGCCGGCGCTGACCCTGCTGCCGGTGATCGGCCAGCGCAAGGCCGCCAAGTCGACCGTGCACGTGGGCGGCGACCGCCGTCCGCAGGGCTACGTCAACGGCCACAACACCGCCGACGAGGGGCGCGAGCTGCGCCGCTTCGACCATGTGCGCGAGGATCGTCGCGGGCGCGGCGGCAAGAAGCCGCACGGTGGCCTCACGGTCAGCGGCGAGCAGGCGGCCAAGCAGTCGCAGAAGCCGTTCAAGCAGCGCACGCAGAAGGGACCCAAGCCGCTGCCGGAAGGCAACCCGGCCGCGTTCCGCACCTGGTACGTGCCCGAGGGCGTCGATACCGGTCCGGCCGGACATCGCAACGCCGACGGCCGTGGCCCGCGCAAGCCGGGCCCCGGCAAGAAGCGCCCCGGCCCGGGCGGTGGTGGTGCCGGCCGAAGCCAGGGCAATCGAGGCCAGGCCGCCCATCCCTATGGCCATCCGGGCGGCGCGATGAGCTTCCCGTCCGACCATGCCTCGCCAGGGCACAACCCGAACGCGGCGCGTCCGCGCGGACCGCGTCCCGGCGGCGCCAACCGTCCCAAGGGTCCGCGTCCCGGTCCCGGTGGCGGAAGCCGTGGCCCCGGTGGTGGAAGCCGTGGTCCGGGCGGCGGCAACCGCGGCCCGCGCGGTGGCAATCGCTGAAGCAACCGTCCCTCTTCCCGATTCGCGAAGAGGGGATCCCGGGCGCTGCCGTCGACCCGGTGCTGGGGTCCAGTCAGCGCTGCGATCGAGCCGGCGCTGGCGGCCAGTCATGGCCGCAGTCGAGTCGGAGCCGGGATCAAACCAGCGCTGAAGTCCACTCAGCGCCGCGGTCGAGCTGGCGCTGCGTCCGGTTCGTAGAAGCGTACGCATCCCCGTGTCTCCCATTCCCCGCATGGCGGGGGAAGGTCGGGATGGGGGCCGCATCCGGTGCCGAGAAAGCCCGTTTCCCGAGCGGCACCTCGCCGAGGGTGCAAAGACGGACCACAGCATCCCGCCCCGCCCGTCGCGCAACGCCGCGCGATATGCCGGCAGCGAAGCCGGCGGTCAGACGGCGTCGCGCGCCACCTCGCGCAGCCGACCCTCGTGCAGCTCGACCACGCGGTCGAGCTTGCGCGCCAGGCGGCGGTCGTGGGTGACCAGCGCCAGGCTGGTGCGCTGCGCACGGTTGAGTTCCAGCATCAGTTCGAACACGGTCGCGGCCGTGCGCTCGTCCAGGTTGCCGGTCGGTTCGTCGCCCAGGACGCAGGCCGGCCGGTTGACCAGCGCCCGCGCCACCGCGGCACGCTGGCGTTCGCCGCCCGACAGCTCGCCGGGCTTGTGCTCGAGGCGGTGTCCCAGCCCCACCGCTTCCAGCAGCTCGCGCGCACGCGCCGAGGCGTCGGCCGCCGCGGTGCCGCCCAGCAGCACCGGCAACATCACGTTCTCCAGCGCGGTGAACTCCGGCAGCAGGTGGTGGAACTGGTACACGAAGCCCAGCGCGCGATTGCGCAGCTGGCCGCGCGCGGCGTCCGACAGCGCGCTCATCTTCTGGCCGGCGACATAGACCTCGCCTGCCGTGGGCGTGTCGAGCCCGCCCAGCAGGTGCAGCAGCGTGCTCTTGCCCGCGCCCGAGGCGCCGAGGATGGCGACCGTCTCGCCGGCATCGACGCGGAAGTCCAGCCCGTCGAACACCGGGGTGCGCATCCTGCCCTCGGCGTAGGTCTTGCCCAACTGCTCGGCGCGGATCACGGCGACGTCGTCGCGCACTTCGCCGGCCACGGTATCGGACTCACTCATAGCGCAGCGCCTCCGCCGGCGCGGTGCGCGCGGCGCGCCAGGCCGGGTAGATCGTGGCCAGGAAGGCCATCAGCAGCGCCACCATCGCGATCACCACCACGTCGCCGGACTGCAGGTCGATCGGCAGGCCGGTGACGTAGTACACGTCCGAGGGCATCAGCACCACGTCGAAGCTGCGTTCGATCGCCCGCAGGATGTGCTCGAGGTTGAAGGTCAGCACCAGTCCGCCAATCACGCCAGCCACCGTGCCGATCAGGCCGATCAGCGTGCCCTGCACCACGAACACCTGCATCACCCCGCCCGGCGTGAGTCCCAGCGTGCGCAGGATGGCGATGTCGGCCAGCTTGTCGGTCACCAGCATCACCTGCGAACTGAGCAGGGAGAAGGCGCCCATCAGGATGATCAGCGACAGCAGGATGCCGATCATGGTCTTCTCCAGCTTCAGCGCACGGAACATGTTGGCGTTTTCCATGCTCCAGTCGCTGACCCGGTAGTAGCTGCGGTTCTCGGCTGCAAGCGCCTGCGCCAGGTCCGCCGCGACGTTCCAGGCCTGGTCCATGTCGTGCAGCTTCAGGCGCACGCCGGTGACGCCGTCGCCCATGCGCATCAGCCGCTGCGCGTCCTGGATGTTGACCACGGCCAGGCGCCGGTCGAAGTCCTGGTAGCCGGCCTCGAAGATGCCGCTGACGGTGAAGCGCTTGAGCTGCGGCACCGCGCCCATCGGCGTGACCTGGAAATCGGTGGTGACGACAACCTTGTCGCCCACGCGTGCGCCCAGCCACTGCGCCAGCTCCTTGCCGAGCACGATATTGAACTCGCCCGGCGCCAGGTCCGACAGCGTGCCCTGCACCATCCACTCGGCCAGATCCGAAACCTGCGCCTCGTCCTGCGGCGAAACGCCGCGGATCGCCGCGGGCTCCTGGCGCGCACCGCGCAGCAAGGCCTGCGCATCGATATAGGGTGCCGCGCCGGAGATGCGTGCGTCGCGCTTGGCGATCTCGATCGCATGCGGCCAGCCACTCATTGCTTCGCCATCGGCACTGACGGTGGCGTGCGCCACCATGCCGAGCATGCGGTCCTTGATCTCGCGCTGGAATCCGCTCATCACCGCCAGCGTGGTGATCAGCACCATCACCCCGATCGCGATGCCGAGGATCGAGGCCAGGGAGATGAAGGAGATGAAGCCGTTGCGGCGCTTGGCGCGCAGGTAGCGCAGGCCGATGGCGACGGGGACCGGTTTGAACATGCGCGGTCAGCGTCCCTGCGCGCTGCGGGCGCGACGCCGGGACCGGGTGGAACGAAGCAGTCGCGGCATCGGCGGCATCGAGGCGGTGTCTCGTCGCGGAACGGGCCGCTATGGTGCCATCGAAGCCCCACCCCGCGCAGCCTGCGTGGCCGGCGCGGCCAGTCGCAGTTCACGTCGCGCCGCGGCCGGCAGGGTGTCGGGCCACCAGGCGCGATGCCGTCTCTGCCCGCCTGCGTCGCGCCAGCTGGCGAACGCCAGCGGCCCCCGCCACTGCAGCACGAAGTCGGTGGCCGGTTCGCCATCCACCTGCGGCGTGGCGCCGGGGCCGAACACGAAGGTCTGCTCGACATGCGCGCGTTCGCGCCGCCACAGCCAGGCGGCGTAGCCGCAGGCGAGCACCGCGCCGGGCCAGGCCAGTGGCGCGGGCAGGTCCGAAGCCACCAGCGAGCAGGCCGAGAGCAGCCCCAGCAGCGGCATCGCCCAGGCCAGCCAGCGCGAGGGACGCCAGGCGATCCGGGCCGTCCCGGCGAATGCGGCGCGATCAGCCGGGTGGAAGCGCGCCGATGCGGCGGACGAGCGCGTCGAGTTCGGCATCGGTGGCGGCCTCATGGCCCATGAACCAGTGCCAGAGCCTATCGTCTTCGCAGTCCAGCAGCCGTAGGAAAACCCCGCGCTCGGCGTCGGAAGCTGCCGCCCATTCGCGATCGACCCAGCGCTCGAACAGCTGGTCGAGTTCGCGCATGCCGCGACGGCAACGCCAGCGGATGCGACGGAGTTCGGCGGCGTCTGAAGCGGCGTCGTTCATGGGTGGATCAACACGCGGGTCGCGGCACTTCTCGACGGCAGATCGCTGCGAGGCGGCACGCAGGCCGCAACGAGCGGGGCGCCGGACTGCCGGCGCCCTGCGATCAGCCGTGGCGTTCCAGCATCAGCTGCTTGATCGAACCGATCGCCTTGGCCGGGTTCAGGCCCTTGGGACAGGTGCGCGCACAGTTCATGATGGTGTGGCAGCGATACAGCTTGAACGGATCCTCGAGGTCGTCCAGGCGCGCGCCGGTGTCCTCGTCGCGGCTGTCGACGATCCAGCGATAGGCCTGCAGCAGCACGGCCGGCCCCAGGTAGCGCTCGCCGTTCCACCAGTAGCTCGGGCAGGCGGTGCTGCAGCAGGCGCACAGGATGCATTCGTACAGCCCGTCGAGCTTGTCGCGGTCGGCCGGCGACTGCAGGCGCTCGCGATCCGGCGGCGGCGCGCTCTGGGTGCGCAGCCAGGGCTGGATCGAGGCGTACTGGGCGTAGAAGTGGGTCAGGTCCGGCACCAGGTCCTTGACCACGCTCATGTGCGGCAGCGGGTAGATCGGAACCTCGGACTTCTTGCAGTCGTCGATGGCGCGGGTGCAGGCCAGCGTGTTCGTGCCGTCGATGTTCATCGCGCACGAACCGCAGATGCCCTCGCGGCAGGAGCGGCGGAAGGTCAGGGTCGGGTCGATCTCGTTCTTGATCTTGATCAGCGCGTCCAGGACCATCGGCCCGCACTTGTCGAGGTCGACCTCGTAGGTGTCGGTGCTCGGGTTCTGGCCGTCGTCCGGGTTCCAGCGGTAGACCTTGAACGTGCGCACGCGCCTGGCGCCGTCGGGCGCCTTGAAATGGCGTCCCTTGCGGACCGTCGAGTTCTTCGGGAGGGTGAATTCAGCCATGGTGTTCGATCCCGATCAGTAGACGCGCGCTTTCGGCGGCACGACTTCGACTTCGTCGTCGAGCGTGTACATGTGCACCGGGCGGTAGTCGATGCTGGTGTTGCCGGCCTCGTCCGCCCAGCACAGGGTGTGCTTGTGCCAGGTCTGGTCGTCGCGATCGGGGAAGTCCTCGCGGGCGTGGGCGCCGCGCGATTCCTTGCGGTTCTCGGCCGAGGTGATGGTCACCAGCGCCTGGCCCAGCAGGTTCTGCAGCTCCAGCGTCTCGATCAGGTCGGAGTTCCAGACCAGCGAACGGTCGCTGACCTTGACGTCGGCGAACGAGGCGTGGATGTCGCGGACCTGCCTGACGCCCTCTTCGAGCGTTTCCTGGGTACGGAACACCGCGGCATGGGCCTGCATCGAGCGCTGCATGCGGTCGCGGATCACGGCCGTCGGCGTGTCGCCCTTGGCGTTGCGCAGGCGGTCGAGGTTGGAGATCGCCTTGTCGGTGGCGTCGCCGGCCAAGCGCTTGTGCGGTTGGCTGGGCCTGATCGTCTCGGCGCAGCGGTTGGCCACCGCGCGCCCGAACACCACCAGGTCGAGCAGCGAGTTCGACCCCAGTCGGTTGGCACCGTGCACCGACACGCAGGCCGCTTCGCCGATCGCGTACAGGCCGGGGACGACCGCGTCGGGATTGCCGTCCTTCAGCTGCACCACTTCGCCGTGGTAGTTGGTCGGGATGCCGCCCATGTTGTAGTGGACGGTCGGGATCACCGGGATCGGCTGCTTCTCCACGTCGACGCCGGCGAAGATCTTCGCGCTCTCGGCGATGCCGGGCAGCTTCTTGTGGATGTCGGCTGGGTCCAGGTGGGTCAGGTCGAGGTGGATGTGGTCCTTGTGCTCGCCGACGCCACGACCCTCGCGGATCTCGATCGTCATCGAGCGGCTGACCACGTCGCGCGAGGCCAGGTCCTTGGCATTGGGCGCATAGCGCTCCATGAAGCGCTCGCCATTGCTGTTGCGCAGGATGCCGCCCTCGCCGCGCACGCCCTCGGTGATCAGGCAGCCGGCGCCGTAGATGCCGGTCGGGTGGAACTGCACGAACTCCATGTCCTGCAGGCCCAGGCCCGCGCGCAGCGCCATGCCGCCGCCGTCGCCGGTGCAGGTGTGCGCCGAGGTCGCGGAGAAGTAGGCGCGGCCGTAGCCGCCGGTCGCCAGCACAACGCCATGGGCGCGGAACAGGTGCAGGGTGCCCTCGGCCATGTCGATGGCGAGCACGCCCTTGCAGGCGCCCTCCTCGTCCATGATCAGGTCGAGCGCGAAGTACTCGATGTAGAACTCGGCCTGGTGCGCCAGCGACTGCTGGTACAGCGTGTGCAGGATGGCGTGGCCGGTGCGGTCGGCCGCGGCGCAGGTGCGCTGCGCGGTGCCCTTGCCGTAATGCGTGGTCATGCCGCCGAACGGGCGCTGGTAGATCTTGCCCTCCTCGGTGCGCGAGAACGGCACGCCCTGGTGCTCGAGCTCTATGATCGCGGGGATCGCCTCGCGGCACATGTACTGGATGGCGTCCTGGTCGCCCAGCCAGTCGGAGCCCTTGATCGTGTCGTAGAAGTGGAAGCGCCAGTCGTCCTCGCCCATGTTGCCAAGCGCGGCGGAAATGCCGCCCTGCGCCGCCACGGTGTGCGAACGGGTCGGGAAGACCTTGGTGATGCACGCGGTCTTCAGGCCCTTGTGCGCAAGCCCGAAGGTCGCGCGCAGGCCGGCGCCGCCGGCGCCGACGACGATCATGTCGTAATGGTGTTCGGTGATCTTGTAAGCGGAGGTCATCGCAGGCTCAGCCGGAGAAGGCGATGCGGGCGATCGCATACAGCGAGGCGATGGCGCCCAGCCCGCAAAGGAAATTGTTGAGGAAGTGCGCGGTGATCTCGAGCGAACGCGTGTGCACGTAGTCCTCGATCACGATCTGCAGGCCAAGCTTGGCGTGCCAGAACATGCACACCAGGAACACCGCGAAGATGATCGTGTTCCAGGGCCGCGCGATGATGCCGCGTGCGGTTTCCAGGTCGGCGCCCACCAGGGTGACCAGGGTCCAGACGAACCAGATCGCCAGCGGCGCCAGGACGATCGCGGTCACCCGCTGCATCCAGAAGTGGTCGGTGCCCGACTTGCCGGCGCCAAGCCCGCGCGCGCGCTTGAGCGGCGTGCGGAACGGTGCTGCGCGCGAAGTTTCTCCACCACCGCTCATGCCGCACCCCGCAGGCCGAAGAACCAGATCAGTCCGGTCAGCAGCACGCCGACCACGAACACGGCGATGCCAGAGGCATACACCTTGGGAATCTCGTAGCCCCAGCCCGCGTCCCACAGCAGGTGGCGGATGCCGTTGAGCAGGTGGTAGACCAGGGCCAGGGTGAAGCCGAACAGGAACAGCATGCCCAGCGGCGAGGACCACTGGCGCGACGCGAATTCGTAGGCGTCGCCGCCGATGGCGATCGCCATCAGCCACCAGACCAGGGAGATGCCACCGAGCGCCAGCGAGATGCCGGTGATGCGGTGGAGGATCGACATGAGGGACGTGATCTGGAAACGATACGTCTGCCCCAGCATGAAGGGCGACAGGGGGCGTTTGCGGTATGCCATCGCTGGCTGGTCTCCTGGCTGGCGGCGGAACCGCGTGGCTGGATCGGGCTGGCCGATCAGGCCTCGGCCCCGCATGGAATCAGAAATCGATGCAGCGGCCGTTCTTTTCCCAGTCTCCGTACCGGGTCGGGTCGAGGCCGTCGCGGCCGTCGATTTCCGACGTCACAGGCGGCTGCGGCACGGCGGTCGAAGGCTCCTCGGCGAGCGGACGCTGCGCCGCCGGCGGATCGTCCTTGCCTGGTTCGCCTAAGATGTCGTGGCCTTTCACGAACGAAAGTTTAAGCCCGCGCCCCATGTCCGACAAGCCAACAACGTCCTCCGGCACTTTTTTCGCCATCCCAGGCTGGAGCGTGATCAGCCTGCATGGCGCGGATGCGTCTCGTTTCGCGCAGGCCCAGTTCATGGGCGACGTCGATGCGCTCCAGCCGGGGCACTGGCAGTGGAACGGCTGGCTGACGCCCAAGGGGCGCGTGATCGCGCTGTTCGCCCTGCTCCGTCACGATGCGGACAGCCTCCACCTGCTGCTGGCGGATGCCGAACCGGAGGGCTTCGTGGCGGCGCTGTCGCGCTACGTGTTCCGCAGCAAGCTGCGCATCGCGCACGAAACCGGACTGTCGGTCAGCGGCCGCTTCGGGCCAGCCGAGGTCGCGGCCGGCTCCGCGTTCGCCGGCGCGGCGTCACCGGTTGACCTGCAGCTGGATTTCGGTGGCGCCGGCGGGCCGCGCACCCTGGCCGTGACGACGGGCGCGGCGCCGGACGATCCGGGAGCCGCCGCCCGCTGGCGCGCCTGCGACCTCGCCCACGGCCTGCCGCGGCTGGATGCGGAACAGGCCGGACAGTGGACCCCGCAACAGCTTTCGCTCGACCGGCTGCGCGCCTACAGCGTCAAGAAAGGCTGCTATCCCGGCCAGGAAATCGTCGCGCGCACCCACTTCCTGGGACAGGCCAAGCGCGGCCTGGTCCGGCTGGGCGCCGAAACCGCGATCCCGACCGGGGACGTCTTCAGTCCAGAGGCGCCCGACCGCACCGCCGGCACGGTCGCCAGCGTCGCCGGCAACGAAGCGCTGGCGGTACTGCCGCTGGAGAGCGGCGATGGCCCCTGGCTCGCAGGCGGCGTCGCCTGCCGGCGCCTGCAGCTGCTGGACGGACTGGCG
Source organism: uncultured Luteimonas sp. (assembly GCF_947492465.1). Taxonomy (NCBI): domain Bacteria; kingdom Pseudomonadati; phylum Pseudomonadota; class Gammaproteobacteria; order Lysobacterales; family Lysobacteraceae; genus Luteimonas; species uncultured Luteimonas sp. The sequence continues at coordinate 816,012 of NZ_CANLNF010000001.1, read as the reverse complement.
CGCTGAGGCCGCGACGACGATCCGGTGCCGGCCCGCGGGACGGCACCACCCCGCGCGGTGGCTAGCCGGCCAGCGCGTCCGCAGCCGCCACGATTTCCTCGTCGGAAGGAATCACCAGGAAGGCCGCACCCGCCAGCGGGGTGAAGGTGTCGGCACCGACCACGCGTCGCAGCGGCTTGTCGCCGAAACCCGCTTCGGCGATCGCGGTGATGATGCCCTCGCCCACGCCGGCACTGCGGCGGCCCTCGTCGACCACGAGGATGCGGCTGCATTCACCTGCGTGGCGCGCGATCGCCGCATCGTTGAGCGGCGCCAGCCAGCGCAGGTCGACCACGCGCACCTTCCATCCATGCGCGGCTTCGATCGCGCGCGCGGCGCGCAGGCTCATCGGCACGCCATTGCCGAAGGTGAAGATCACCAGGTCGCGGGCATCGGCGTCGTAAACGCGCTCCTCGCCCAGCACCATCGCCTGGCCGGGTGCGGGATACGTCGTCAGCCAGTCGCCGTCGCCGGGTTCGTACAGGTCCTTGGTCATGTACAGCGCGATCGGCTCGAGGAAGGCGCACACGCGGCCGTCCACTTTCGCCAGCGCCACCAGCGTGCGCAGCATGGTGGCCGCATCGTCGCCGCGGCTGGGGCAGCCGACCACCAGGCCGGGAATGTCGCGTAGCGCGGTGATCGAGTTGTCGTTGTGGAAGTGACCACCGAAGCCGCGCTGGTAGCCCAGCGAGGCGATGCGCATCACCATCGGGTTGCGGTACTGGCCGTTGCTGAAGAACTGCAGGCTCGCCGCCTCGCCGCGGATCTGGTCGCCGGCGTTGTGGAAGTAGGCCAGGTACTGGATTTCGGGCAGCGGCAGCAGGCCCATGTTGGCGTAGCCCTGGGCGAGCCCGAGAATGATGGTCTCGTCGAGCAGCGTGTTGAAGACGCGGCGCGCACTGAAGGCCTTCTGCAGGCCCTTGGTGACGGTGTACACGCCGCCCTTCTGCGCCACGTCCTCGCCGAACAGCAACGCCTCGGGATACTTGGCGAACAGGTCGTGCAGCGCGGCGTTGATCTGCGGCGCCAGGTGCCTGGGCGGCAGGTTCTCGGGCAGCTTCGCCTCGCCGCCGAAGGCCTGCAGCCGGCGTTCGGCGTGGTCGGCGCGCGCGGCCTCGGCCTGCACCGCATCGGGGGTGTACGGCGCCAGCGGTGCCATCACGTCTTCCAGCGTGGACAGGCGCGGGCGACGGTCCGCGTCTTCGGCCGCGGCGAAACACCTGCGCCGCGTGTCCTCGTACAGCGCCAGCACCTCGTCTTTCGACATCAGGCCCGATTCGAGCGCGATCGCGGCCGAACGCAGCAGCGGATCGGTCGCTTCCACCGCGCACAGTTCCTCGAGGCTGCGCCACTCGATCTCGAAGTCGGTGCCGGCGTGGCCCATGATCCGGGTGGTGCGCAGGTGCAGGAAGGTCGGGCGCCGCGTGCGCCGGCAGTGATCCACCGCGCGCTGCACGTCGGCGTAGCCGCCGGCCAGGTCGAGGCCGTCGGCGGCGAAGTAGTCCAGGTCCGGGCGACGCGAGAAGTTGCGCGCGATCCAGCCGTCCGGCGTCTTGACCGAGATGCCGATGCCGTTGTCCTCGCACACGAACAGGACCGGCGCCGGCAGCTTCTGGTAGGCGGTCCAGGCCGCCGCGTTGAACGCGGTCTGCGCGGTGGCGTGGTTGCTGGAGGCATCGCCGAAGGAGCAGATCGCGATGCTGTCGCCGGGGATCGGCAGCGCATGGCCGATGCGGCGCGCCTGTTCGATCGCCACCGCGGTGCCGAAGGCCTTGGGCAGGTGCGAGGCGATGGTCGAGGTCTGCGGCAGCACCCACAGCGGCTTGCTGCCCCAGACCTTGTGGCGGCCGCCGCTGGCCGGGTCGTCCTTCGAGGCCGCGAACGACAGCGCCGAATCCATCACCGGATCCATGCCGGGCAGCTTGCGGAAGCGTTCGGCCATGAAGCCGCCGCTGCGGTAGTGCAGGAAGGCCGGATCGGTATGCCGCGTCAGGCGCGCGACCATCGCATTGCCTTCGTGGCCGCTGGAACCGATGGTGTAGAAGACCTTGTTCTGCACCCGCAGCACCCGCGCCATCAGGTCGAGGTGGCGGCTGACCAACTGCGATTCGAACAGCTCGCGGAAGCCGCGCGCATCCAGCGCGCTGCCGTCGAGGACGGTCTCGTCGTCGGCGGGCTTCGCATCGGCGCGGCCGTTCCAGCCGCGCACGAACTCCTGGAAGTTCGCGTCACAGATCTCCGCGCGGTTGAGGCCCTTCATGCGGGCCGGGATGGGGGTGGGAACGGTCGTGAACATGCAGTGTCTTCGCAGGGCGGGACCGGCTGGACCCGCGGGACGGTCGGGGAAAGGCGGATTCAGTGCGACGCCGCAATCAGCGCGGCATGCTCCGGCGCAGGCGGCGGCATCGGCACGAAGCCGGGGGTGGCGCACACGCGTGCCAGCCAGTCGCGCAATGCCGGGTAAGGGGCCAGGTCGAAGCCGCCGTCGCCGGCGACACCGGTGTAGGCGAACAGCGCGATGTCGGCGACGCCGTAGTCCTGCCCGGTGAACCAGGGCTGCCTGGCCAGGTGCCGCTCCATCACCACCAACGCACGGTGGCCACGCTCGCGCAGTCCGGGCAGCTCCGCCCGGCGCGACGAATCGATCGGCGTCCAGCCGCAGATGAAGCGTGCCACCGCGATGTACGGCTCATGGCTGTACTGCTCGAAGAACATCCACGACAAAGCCTGCGCGCGCGTCCAGCGATCCTGCGGCAGCAGCGGGCTGCCCTCGGCGAGGTAGTGCAGGATCGCGTTGGACTCGACCAGCACGCCGCCGTCGGCGCGGACCAGCATCGGCACCTTGCCGTTCGGATTCAGCGCCAGGTATTCGGGCGTGCGCGTCTGGCCGCGGCTGCTGTCGGTTTCGATCCACCGGTGCGGCAACTGCAGCTGTTCAAGGAGCAGGCGCAGCTTGTGGCAGTTGCCCGAAGGCGAATACCCATGGATCGTGATCATGCCAGGCGTCTCCGGTGCTCGCGCCACTGCGGGCGCGACTGGCCCCAGAGTTCGACATCGACTTCGTCGGACGGCGGCGGCAGCAGCCGCCCCTCGCGCAGCAGCGTCGACCCCAGCCGCTGCGCCACCTTCTTCGAAGCCAGGTTGGCCGGCGAGATGCAGTGGATGATGTCGTCCCAGCCCAGCGTGTCGAAGGCCCAGTCGATGGCCGCGACCGCGGACTCCAGCGCATAGCCCCGGCCCCAGGCCTGCGGGTGGAAGGCGTAGCCGATCTCGTTGCCCGGCCAGCCCTCGGGCCGCCAGGGCCCCATCTGCCCCAGCCACTGCCCGCTCGCCTTCTCGACGACCGAAAACATGGCGAAGCCCTGCAGCGCCCAGGCGCCGGGCATCTGCAGGAAACGCCGCCATGCGGCGCCGCGCGGCAGCTGGCCGCCGATATGGCGGCTCGCCTCCTCGTCGGCGAACAGTTCGGCGTAGCGCTCGAAATCCCCAAGCTGCGGCGGACGCAGCACGAGACGCGCGGTTTCAATCACTGGACCGGGATCGGCCACGGCACGACACCCCCACCCTGCAAGTCCGCTCCCGCCGGTGCGGACGCGGCGATCGATGATCAGAACGCGTTGATGCCGGTCAGTTCGCGGCCGACCACCAGCTGGTGCACCGTCTCGGTGCCCTCGTAGGTGATCACCGATTCCAGGTTGAGCGCATGCCGGATCGGGCTGTGCTCGGTGGTGATGCCAGCGCCACCGAGCAGGTCGCGTGCCTCGCGCGCGATGTCGATGGCCATGCGGCAGTTGTTCCACTTGGCCAGCGAGACCTGGGTGGGCTGCATCTTCCCGGCGTCCTTGAGGCGGCCGAGCTGCAGGCTCAGCAGCTGCGCGCTGGTGATGCGGCGCGCCCAGTCGGCCATCTTGATCTGCGCGCTCTGGGTCGCCGCCAACGGGCGGTTGAACAGGATGCGTTCCTTGGAGTACCCGAGCGCCTCGTCAAGGCAGGCGATGGCCGCACCGATCGGTCCCCAGGTGATGCCGTAGCGCGCCTGCGTGAGGCAACCGAGCGGACCCTTGAGCCCCTTGATGTTGGGCAGCCGGTTGGCCTCCGGCACGCGCACGTTGTCGAGGAACAGCGCGCTGGTCACCGACGCGCGCAGGCTCATCTTGTGCTTGACCAGCTGCGCCTTGAAGCCGGCGAAGTCCTTCTCGACCACGAAACCCTGGATGCCGTCCTCGGTCTGCGCCCAGACGATGGCGATGTCGGCCAGGTTGCCGTTGGTGATCCACATCTTGGAGCCGTTGAGCACCCAGTCGTCGCCGTCGCGCTTCGCGTGGGTCTTCATGTTCGCCGGGTCGGAGCCGCCGTGCGGCTCGGTCAGGCCGAAGCAGCCGATGACCTTGCCCGCCGCCATGTCCGGAAGCCAGCGCTGCTTCTGCTCTTCGGTGCCGTAGGCGAAGATCGGGTACATGCACAGCGAGGACTGCACGCTGGCGAAGCTGCGCAGGCCCGAGTCGCCACGCTCGAGCTCCTGGCAGATCAGGCCGTAGCTGACGTAGTTGAGCTCCGCGCCGCCGTACTGGGCCGGCAGCGTCGCGCCGAGCAGGCCGAGGCCCGCGATCTCCGGGATCAGCTCGGTCGGGAAGCGGCCCTCGTCGAAGCACTCGCCGATGATCGGCAGCACGCGCTCGTCGGTGAACCGGGCAACGCTGTCCTGGACCGCGCGCTCCTCGTCGCTGAGCAGGGAACGGACGTCGTAGAGGTCGTAGGGATGCAGGGCCATGGCGGGCTCGGGCGGGAAAGTTTCATATTGTACGGTCCGCCCCGCCCCCGGCCACAACGAAAACGGGCCGGCAAAGGTGCCGGCCCGTCGGGGTCGCGATGCGAGTGGAGGCGACTACTGCAGGCTCTGGCCCGCCAGCGCGCGGTCCGGGCCGCCCGCTGTGGCAACCCGGGCCATGACCTCGCCATCGATCACCGGCAGGCGATCGCCCGGATCCTCCTGCAGGCGGATGGTCTCGCTGCGGCCGTCGTACCGATAGGTCACGTCGTAGGCGACGGTCCGGTCCTCGGTCCCCAGCGAGATGCGGTCGCCGGGCTCCTCGCCGGTGCGCATCGTGCCGGTGGTGCCGTCGGGATTGCGATAGGTGACGTTCCAGGCCACCACGCGCGAGGACTGGGAGGTGTCGTTGACCGTGCGGCACTGGCGATCGACCCGCTCCACGACCCGGCCGCCGACATGGTTGCGGTCGACGCGGTTGCCGATCATGCCGCCCGCGGTCGCGCCCGCGGCCGTGGCCAGCTTGCGCCCGTTGCCGCCGCCGACCTGGTTGCCGACCAGGCCACCGATCACCGCGCCGGCCACCGTGCCGCCGACATTGCCGTCGCGCTCGGGCAGCCGTTCCTGCACCACCACGTCCTCGCAGACCTGGCGCGGCGAGGACGACGTGGTCGTCTCGCGCACCGGTTCCGACCCGATCACGGTGGCGAACAGCTCGGCCTTCTCGGTCACCGGGGCCACGCCGATGACGTCGGCATAGTCGAGCGCGCCCGCCGCGGCTTCGGCGCCGGCGGCCGGTTCCGCATCCTGGCTGTTGTGGTAGGCGCCGATGGCGACGCCGCCCACCAGCAGGGCGGCCAGGGCGATGGCGAGGGTATTGCTCTTCATGACGATCTCCTTCGGGTCCACGCCCGCTGCATGTGCGGGGTGATTGCAGCACCATCAAGCTGAACGCCGCCCGGAAAAGTTCCGTAAAGACTGACGAGGCGATGAATTCCGCTGCGTGCGCGGCGTGATAGCGTGATCCCGTCGCCACTTCACCGGACGCCACCGCCATGGCCAACCCCCTGCTGCTGCCGCTGCTCAACTGGGCGCGCGGACTGCGCTATCCCACGCTGTTCAAGATGACCGCCGCGGCGTTCGCGATCAGCGTGCTCTGGCCCTTCGATCCCATCCCCTTCATCGACGAGATCGTGCTGGGACTGGGCACCCTGCTGCTGGCGAACTGGAAGCACCGCAAGGCACCGCGCGAGCAGCCCATCGAAGGCGACGCGCGCCGACGCTGACCGACGGGACGGACGGGCGACCCCATGCTGCTGGTCGACAGCCACTGCCATCTGGACGCCGGGGAGTTCGACGCCGACCGCGATGCGGTGGTGCGGCGCGCGCGGGCGGCCGGCGTGCGACTGCAGGTGGTACCGGCCACCCATGCCGACGCCTGGCCCGGCCTGCGCGAGGCATGCGGCGCTGCACCCGGGCTGTACCCGGCCTACGGCATGCACCCGGTGTTCCTCGACCGGCACCGCCCCGGCGACCTGGAGCGCCTGCGCGACTGGCTGGAACGCGAACACCCGGTCGCGGTGGGCGAATGCGGCCTGGACCATTTCCTGGAGGGCCTGGACCGCGACCAGCAGCAACACTGGTTCGAGGGCCAGCTGCGCCTGGCCGGGGAGTTCGACCTGCCGGTGATCGTGCATGCGCGGCGCGCGGTCGATGCGGTGATCGCGGCGGTGCGGCGGATCGGCGGCGCCGGATCCGGGCAGGCCAATACGCTGCGCGGCGTGGTGCACAGCTTCTCCGGCAGCGAGGAGCAGGCGCGGCAGCTGTGGAAACTCGGATTCCTGGTGGGTCTGGGCGGACCGGTGACCTACGATCGCGCCCGGCGCCTGCGCCGGCTGGCCGCGTCCATGCCGCTGGAGTACCTGCTGCTCGAGACCGATGCGCCCGACCAGCCCGATTCGGACAACCGCGGCGGCCGCAACGAACCGGCCCGGCTGGTCACGGTACTGGACACGATCGCGCGCCTGCGCGAGGCCGATCCGGCCGAGATCGCCGCGGCCACCACGGCCAACGCCCGACGACTGTTCGCCCTGCCCGCGCCGTGACCGGCGTGCGCGGTTGGATCGCCCGGCTCAGCCCTTCGCCGGCTTGAGCAGGATCTCCAGCGCCTTGCCCGCCGCGGCGAACGCGAACGCGCCGGTGATATGGGTCGCCGCGCCCAGGCCCACGCCGCAGTCGAGCTTGAGCGCGGCGTCGGGGCCGGCGGCCGGACGCAACCCGCAGACGGTGCCGTCGGGCTGCGGGTACTTCACGTTCTCCAGCGAATAGATCGCGGGCACGCCGAAGTAGCGATCGCGGTTCTTGGGGAAGTTGAATTCGGCGCGCAGCTTCTTTCGGATCAGCGCGAGCATCGCGTCATGCTCGGTGCGGGAGAGGTCGCGCACCCGCACCTGGGTGGGGTCGGTGCGCCCGCCGGCCGCGCCCACCGCGATCACCGGCAACTTGCGGCGGCGGCACCAGGCGATCAGTTCGACCTTGCTGCGAAAACTGTCGCAGGCGTCCACGACCAGGTCGAAGCGCTGGTCGAGCAGTTCGCCGACGTTGCCCGGCGTGACGAACATCGGCACCACGTCGAGCGAGATCGCCGGGCTGATCGCCCGGCAGCGCTCGGCCATGGCCTCGGCCTTGTTGCGTCCATAGCCGCCGGCGAGCGCCGGCAGCTGGCGGTTGGTGTTGGACAGGCACAGGTCGTCGGCGTCGATCAGCGCGAGATGGCCGACCGCGCTGCGCGCCAGCGCCTCGGCCACCCACGAGCCGACGCCACCCAGGCCGACCACCGCCACGCGCCTGCCGCGCAGGCGACCGACCGCGCCGCGGCCGTACAGCCGGTCGATGCCGGCAAAACGTTCGTTCCAGACCGTGTCATCCATGGGTGGCAAGTCTAACGGGCGCGCCGCGTGCTATCGTCGCCGGCCACGCCAAGCCACGCCACCGCCATGTCCGCAACGCCGCCGGGAACCCGATCGGAACGCAAGCCGCCCTCCGCCGCTTCGCGCTATCTCTTCGTTTTCCTGCTGGGACTGGTCATCGGCATCGTGGCGCTGGTGATGCTGCTGCGCACGCTGGAGTCGCGCAAGACCTGGCGCGACCACTATCCGGGCGCACTGATGCACGTGGTCGCAGCGCAGACCGCGCAGCTGCGCGACAACGCCAGCGCCAACCGCTGCAGCCCGACCGACACCCTGCCCCACCTGCAGTCCCTCCGCAGCCTCGGCAACGACTTCGAACGCGCCTTCCCGGAGCTGCGCGACGACCAGCGCTTCGTGCAGCACGCGGCGCAGTTCCGCGGCACCCTCGATGCGGCCCTGGCCGCGCCGGCCGTCGGCTGCGAAGGCGTGCAGCAGGCGGCAGCCAAGATCGGCGAGGCCTGCAAGGCCTGCCACCAGGACTTCCGCTGATCGCGCAACCCGCGCGGGACTGAACCGCAACTGCACCGGCTGGCGCGCGAGCGCGTCGGTACGCAGGCATTGCCGCGGTGTTCACCGCGTCGCTTCCAGTATCCGGACCGTGCCGCGCAACGCGTGGCCGCTCGTCCCCAGAGCTGAGGAGCTTTCCATGAACATCCGCATGCGCATGACCTGTGTCGCCACCATCGCGACGCTCGCACTGGCCGGCTGCGCCAGTACCTCGCCCGGCTACGGCTCCGGCTACGGATCGACTTCGCCCGCGCCGCCGTCCGGCCGCTGCTACGACTGCGGCACGGTGGTCTCGATCCAGACCGCCGCCCGCGACAGCGGCACCAACATCGCCGGCCCGGTCCTGGGCGGCATCGTGGGCGCCGTCGCCGCCAAGGAGCTGGCGCGCAGGAATACCGACAGCGAAGGCCGCCGCAACGTCGCCGTAGCGGCCGGCGCGGCTGGTGGCGCGGTTGCCGGCAACGCCATCCAGAACCGGGTCGAAGGCAACCGCAGCGGCTATACCGTGCATGTGCGCATGGATGACGGCCGCACCACGTCGGTCCACCAGGCCGAACTGGACGGGATCCGCGAGGGTTCCTACGTGCGCGTGCAGAACGGCCGCGCCTGGCTGTATTGAGGTCGCGTTACTGATGTAGGAGGCTGCAGCACCCGAGGTGCCGCAGCCGTGCGGGAACGACGCGAATGAGATGCGGGGCGCGGCCATTGCGGCAGCGCCCCGCTTTTTTGCCAGAATGCCCGGGCGGCGCCTGCCGCCGACCCCGGAGCATGCATGGACACCCAATCGATCTATTACGCCCTAGCGCTGCTGCTGGTGCTGGTCGGCGTTGCCGGCACGGTGCTGCCGGCCATCCCCGGGCTGCCGCTGGTCTTCGCCGGGATGCTGCTGGCGGCCTGGGCCGGCGACTTCCAGCAGATCGGCGGATGGACCCTGCTGGTGCTGGCCATCCTCACCCTGGTCTCGATCGGCGTGGACTTCCTGGCCTCGGCCGCGGGCGCAAGGCGCGTCGGCGCCAGCCGGCTGGCGGTGATCGGCGCACTGGCGGGAACGCTGGTGGGACTGTTCTTCGGGCTGGTGGGCGTATTCGCGGGTCCGTTCGTGGGCGCGGTAATGGGCGAACTGGTCGACCGCCGGGGCATCGCCCACCAGGATCTCGGACGCGCCACCAAGGTCGGGGTCGGCACCTGGTTCGGGATCTTCGTCGGCATCGTGCTCAAGCTCACCCTGGCCTTCGCGATGATCGGCATCTTCGCGCTGGCCTGGTGGACCGATTGACGCGGTCTTGCAGGCGCGCGGCTAGACTGCCGCTTTTCCGACATCCCGCCCGCATGCCCGCATTGCCGTCGCGCACCTTGCGCAGGTTCGCCTTCCTGTTGCTGTCCCTGCTGCTGCTCGCCGGACTGTCCGCGGCCGCGCCCGCCATCGCGATGCAGGCTGGGCAGTCGCCGGCTCCCACGGCGGAGCCGGCGCCCGCGCCAGCGGCGGCGGAGGATCGGTCCGGAGCGGAGGCGCAGGTGCCCGCCCCGCCGGAAACCGACCTGCGCGGGCGTTTCCAATTCGCGTTCGACAAGCTGTCGCTAGGCCTGACCGAGTTCATCGCCTGGCTGCCGCTGCTGGCGGTGGCGATCCTGATCATCGTGTTCTCGGCCTGGCTCGCCGGCTTCGTCTCGCGGCGCCTGCACCTGCTGCGGCTGCGCACCGGCAACCCCTACATGAACGGGCTGATCCGCAACGTGGTGCGGACCGTGATCATCCTGTTCGGCGTGGTGGTGGCGCTCAACCTGCTCAATGCCACCGCGCTGGTCACCGCAGTGCTCGGATCGGCGGGCGTGGTCGGCCTGGTGCTCGGCTTCGCCTTCAAGGACATCGCGGAGAACTATGTCGCGGGCATCCTGCTCAGCCTGCGCCAGCCGTTCGCACCCGGCGACCACGTGGTGGTCGACGGCAACGAGGGCAAGGTGGTGGCGCTGCACTCGCGCACCACCGTGCTGATGACGCTCGACGGCAACGAACTGCGCCTGCCCAACGCCCTGGTGTTCAAGGCGATCATCCTCAACTACACGCGCAATCCCAATCGCCGCTTCGACTTCACCATCCCGATCGACGTGGGCCAGTCGATCCGCGCCGCGCAGTCGCTGGCGCTGGAACAGATCTGCCGGGTCGAGGGCCTGCTGCAGGATCCGGGACCGTCGTGGACCGTGCACGAGTACGGCGCGGCCGGGATCGTGCTGCGGTTCTTCGGCTGGGTCGACCAGCGCCAGAGCGACCTGGGCAAGGTGCGCAGCGAGTCGATCCGCCTGGTCAAGGCCGCGTTCGCGCGGGAAGGCATCGAGCCGCCGCGCACCACCTACCACATCCTCACCGCACGCCAGTCCGCGGACGAACCTTCCGCGGCCCGTCCCGAGCCGGTCCACGGCACCGACGCCGACACCTCGGTCAACCGCGACATCGATCGCCAGCTGGCGGACGCGCAACAAGCGGCCGCGGCCGACACCAACCTCCTCGAACCTCCCGCGGCCCAGCCATGACCCGATCCCTCGTCCCCGCCACCCTCGCCGCGCTGGCGTTCACCGCCACGCCCTGCCTGGCGCAGACCCCGACCACCCTGGAAGGCTGCGCCGCACTGCTGGTCGATGCCGCCCGGCTGGCCTGCTACGACGGACTCGCCGGCCGCCGCGCCACCGGCCCGGAAGAAGCCGACATCGCCGCTGCCCGCGCCCGCGAGGCGCTCGACGCCGCGCCGGCGACCACCGCCGTGGACGAGGGCCGGCTGTTCCGTCACGACGATCCGCTCGACGAGGCGCTGGGCAACGCCGGGCGCGGATCGCTGCTCGACAGCCGCTGGGAACTGGCGCGCGACTCCAAGCTGGGGATCTTCAACTTCCGCGTCTACAAACCGGTCTACCTGATGCCGGTGTTCTGGACCTCCGACGTCAACGACATGCCGCGGTCGGCGAATCCCGACAACACCGTGACCTCGCCGATGGGCCTGGATTCGCTGGAGACCAAGTTCCAGCTCAGCTTCAAGACCAAGGCCGTGGAGAACCTGTTCGGCGACAACGGCGATATCTGGATGGGCTATACCCAGAGTTCGCGCTGGCAGGTCTACAACGGCGACCAGTCGCGTCCCTTCCGCGAGACCAACTACGAGCCCGAAGTGCTGCTGGTGTTCCGCAACGGCTACAGCATCGGCGGCTGGAACGGGCGGATGGCGGCGGTCGGCATCAACCACCAGTCCAACGGCCGCGGCGATCCGATGTCGCGCAGCTGGAACCGGATCATGTTCAACATCGGCCTGGACCGGGACAACTGGGCGCTGATGCTGCGACCCTGGATCCGGGTGAGCGACGGCAGCGACGACGACAACCCGGGGATGGAGGACTACATCGGCCGCGGCGACGCGACCCTGACCTACCTGCGCGGGCGCAACGAGTTCTCCCTGATGGCGCGCCATTCGCTGCGCGGCGGCGACCGGTCGCGCGGCGCGCTGCAGTTCGACTGGGGCTTCCCTATCCACGAGTCGTTGCCGATGCGCGGCCGCCTGCAGGTCTTCCACGGCTACGGCGAGAGCCTGATCGACTACAACCACAAGGCGACGTACGTCGGGCTGGGAGTGTCGCTGCAGGAATGGTTCGCACCGCGCCCGGACTGAACCCGACCGCGCCCCCGCCGGCGTCGCGCAGGCAGGCCGCGACGCCCCCCAACCCGATCCACGCCACCCGGGAACACCGCCCATGAGCTGGACTATCGCCCTGACGATCGTGGCCACCATCGCCGCCGCCGCGCTCGCGATGAACTTCGCCACGCCCGAGAAGAAGATCGAGAAGAAGGTCGAGCACCGCCACGGAGTGTGCGATCCGCAGTTCAAGCGCGAGATGGGCGTGCTGCTCGGGCCGGGCATCCTCGGAGGCAACCGCATCCAGGCCTTCCACAACGGCGACGAGATCTTCCCGGCGATGCTCGAGGCCATCCGCGGCGCCCGGCGCAACATCACCATGGAAACCTACATCTACTGGTCGGGGGACATCGGACGCGCGGTGGCCGATGCCCTGTGCGAGCGCGCCACGGCCGGGGTCTCCGTGCACCTCGTGGTGGACTGGGCGGGCAGCCTGAAGATGGACGACGAGCTGCTGGAGCTGATGCAGGACGCGGGCGTGCGGCTGGAGCGCTACCGCCCGCTGCGCTGGTACAACATCGGCCGCATGAACAATCGCACCCACCGCAAGCTGCTGGTGGTGGACGGACGCATCGGTTTCACCGGGGGCGTGGGCATCGCCGACCAGTGGAGCGGCCACGCGCAGGATCCGGACCACTGGCGGGAGACCCATTTCCGCGTGGAGGGTCCGGTGGTGGCACAGATGCAGGCCGCCTTCAACGACAACTGGATCAAGACCACCGGCGAGCTGCTCAACGGCGAGGACTACTTCCCTGCACTGGAACACGTCGGCGACGCGGACGCGCATCTGTTCATCGCCTCGCCGGCGGGCGGCAGCGAGAGCATGCACCTGATGTACCTGATCGCGATCGCGGCCGCCTGCACCAGCATCGACCTGTGCGCGGCCTACTTCGTGCCCGACCCGCTGATCGCCCAGGCCCTGCTCGCGGCCCGTGGCCGCGGTGTCCGCGTCCGCGTGCTGCTGCCGGGGCGGCACATCGATTCGGAGGCCGTGCGCTACGCGTCCAAGGCGTCGTGGGGCGAGCTGCTGGCCGGCGGCGTGGAGATCCACGAGTACCGGCCGACGATGATCCATGTGAAGCTGCTGGTGGTGGACGGCGAGCTGGTGTCGGTGGGTTCGACCAATTTCGACATCCGCTCGTTCCGGCTCAACGACGAGGCCAGCCTCAACGTCTACGACCCGGGCTTTGCCGCGTGCATGACCGAGGCCTTCGAGCGCGACCTCGAGCAGGCCGTGCAGTACGACCACGCGATGTGGCAGCGCCGGCCGCTGCGCCAGAAGCTGGCCGAGAAGCTGGTCCGGCCGGTGCGCTCCCAGGTCTAGGCGGTCGCACTCAGGTCCAGTCGGTCAGGCCTTCGCGGCGGTAGACCTCAGCGAACGAGGGCAGCGCCTTCATCCGCGTCGCATGCGCGGCCAGCGCGGGCCAGCTGTCGCTGGGCCGCGGCAGGTTGCGCGACCAGCGCATCAGCATGGTGAGCAGGAAGTCAGCGGCGCTGCGCTGTTCCCCCAGCAGGTAGGGGCCGTTCGCGGCCAGGTGCGCGTCCACCTGCTGCCACGCCGCCTCCAGCTCGGCCAGGGCCCGCGCCTGCACCTGGGCGACCTGGTCTTCGCCGGCGGGCTCGTGCGGGTAGAACCAGCGCCGGTAGGCGGGCATCAGCGTGTAGGCGCAGAAGAACATCCAGCGGTAGTAGGCCGCTCGTTCCGGCGTGCCGGGCGCCGGCGCGAGACCCGCCGACGGGTGCAGGTCGACCAGGTGCATGGCGATCGCGGCGGACTCGGTCAGCACCTGGCCATCGATCACCAGGGTCGGCACCCTGCCCTGCGGATTGAGCGCAAGGTAGTCGGCGGACTTGTGCTCGCGCTGGTCGAAATCGAGCAGTCGCAGTTCGTGCGCGACGCCGAGTTCGATCAGGAGCCAGTGCACGACCAGCGAGGCGGTGCTGCGGGAGCCGTACAGGGTGACAGTCATGCGCGCGGACCTGTGCAGGGCGGGACGCGGAGTATCGCCTGCCGCTGCCGCCGTGGCACCCCACGGCAGCCGACGCCGCCGCACATGCGCGAGGCCGGCGGACGCCGGCTTCGCGGACTGCGTCAGGCGATCTCGACGATCGGGATCTTGCCGATCCGCGCCTGCCACTGCTTCGGTCCGGTCTGGTGCACCGACTCGCCGGTGGCATCGACCGCCACCGTCACCGGCATGTCGCGGACCTCGAACTCGTAGATCGCCTCCATCCCGAGGTCGGCGAAGCCGACGACCTTCGCCGCCTTGATCGCCTTGGACACCAGGTAGGCCGAGCCGCCGACCGCCATCAGGTACACCGACCGGTGCCTGCGGATCGCCTCCAGCGCCACCGGGCCGCGCTCGGCCTTGCCGATCATGCCCAGCAGGCCCGTTTCGCTCAGCACCTGCTCGGTGAACTTGTCCATGCGCGTGGCCGTGGTCGGGCCGGCCGGGCCCACAACTTCATCGCGCACCGGATCGACCGGGCCGACGTAGTAGATGAAGCGGCCCTTGAGATCGACCGGCAGCTTTTCGCCCCTGTCGAGCATGTCGACCATGCGCTTGTGCGCGGCGTCGCGGCCGGTGAGCATCTTCCCGTTGAGCAGCAGCACTTCGCCGGGCTTGAAGGTGGTGACGTCTTCCGGGGTGATCGTGTCGAGATCGACGCGGCGCGCGTTCTGCGGGTTGTAGGTGAGCTTGGGCCAGTCCTCCAGCGAGGGCGGGTCCAGCGCCACCGGCCCACTGCCGTCGAGGGTGAAGTGCGCGTGGCGGGTGGCGGCGCAGTTGGGGATCATCGCCACCGGCAGGTTGGCCGCGTGCGTCGGGTAGTCCTTGACCTTGATGTCGAGCACGGTAGTCAGGCCGCCCAGGCCCTGCGCGCCGATGCCGAGCGCGTTGACCTTCTCGTACAGCTCCAGGCGCAGTTCCTCGGCGCGGCTGGACGGCCCGCGCGCGATCAGGTCCTGGATGTCGATCGGCTCCATCAGCGCTTCCTTGGCCAGCAGCATCGCCTTCTCGGCGGTGCCGCCGATGCCGATGCCGAGCATGCCCGGCGGGCACCAGCCCGCGCCCATGGTCGGCACGGTCCGGAGCACCCAGTCGACGATCGAATCCGAGGGGTTAAGCATGGCGAACTTGCTCTTGGCCTCCGAGCCGCCGCCCTTGGCCGCCACGATCACGTCCACCGTGTTGCCGGCGACGATCTTCATGTTGACCACGGCCGGGGTGTTGTCCCTGGTGTTCTGGCGCTTGCCGGCCGGATCGGCCAGCACGGATGCACGCAGCCTGTTGTCCGGGTGGTTGTAGGCGCGGCGCACGCCTTCGTTCACCGCGTCCTCCAGCGAGCCGGTGAAGCCCTCCCAGCGCACGTCCATGCCCACTTCCAGGAACACGGTGACGATGCCGGTGTCCTGGCAGATCGGGCGATGGCCTTCGGCGCACATGCGCGAATTGATCAGGATCTGCGCGATCGCGTCCTTGGCCGCCGGGGACTCCTCGCGCTCGTAGGCGGCGGACAGGTTCCGGATGTAGTCGACCGGGTGGTAGTAGCTGATGTACTGGAGGGCGTCGGCGATCGACTGGATCAGGTCGTCCTGCTTGATCGTGCGGGTGGAAGCGAGGGTCACGGCTGGCTCGGCGGCTTGCGGGGAAACGGCCATTTTAGCGGTGTGGAGCGCGCTCCGTTCCGCTCCCGAAGGGTCGACGGCTGCATCGATGTATTCCGCCGGCGGCAGGGGGGCAACCCACCCGCGTCCTGCCCGCTTCGCTGTTCCCGGCGCCCCCGGCGGGATCGCAGCGCGCACGGCCCGGCGCCCGCCGCCCGGCGCCATGCGTCAGGGGCGTTTTTGCGGCGGCGGCGCGGTCGACCCGCGCAGCATCAGGCTGAAATCCAGGGTCTGCTGGCGAGGCACGTCCTCCGCCCGGAGGATGGCGAGCAGGAGCCGGGCCGCACGGACGCCGATCTCCCGCATGGGCTGGCTGATGGTCGTCAGCGGCGGACTCAGGTAGCGCGAGGAGGCCAGGTCGTCGAAACCCACCACGGAGAACGCCTCCGGCACGCGGATACCCAGCTCCCTGCACGCCGCCAGCACCCCCAGCGCCATCTGGTCGCTGAAACAGAATGCCGCGGTCGGCGCGGGCGACTGGCCCAGGAACCGCGTCGCCGCCAGATGGCCGGACTCCACAGAGAAGTCCCCCGGCACCGGCATCAACAGCTCCAGGCGGCCGTGCGCCAGGGCCGTCGCCCTGGCGCCTTCCAGGCGCTGGCGATGCAGCGGGTTGTCGGGCGGACCGCCGACCACGGCAATGCGCGCGTGCCCCAGTCCGTACAGGTGCTCCATCGCCGTGCGTGCCGCGGCCGCGTTGTCGATGTGGACGCTGGGAATCCCCAGGGTTGGATCGAATTCGCATCCATTGACCACCGGTGCCTTCGCGCCGAGCTGCCGGACGATCTCCCGCGCGGTCGGCGGCAGCCGATGGCCGAGGACGATCAGGCCGTCGGCCTGGTTGCGCGGCAGCATCTGCGCATAGCGCTCCTCGCGCTCGGCCTGGTGCTCGGTATCGCCGAGCAGGACCGCGTAGCCCGCGGCCTGCGCGGCTTCCTCCGCGCCCTTGAGGATCTGGGCGAAGAACGGGTTGCCGATGTCCGGCACCGTGATCAGGATCTTGCCGCTGCGCTGGGTCTTGAGCGTCCGCGCCGAGGCATTGGGGACGTAGCCCAGCGTGGCGGCGGCCTGCTCGATGCGCCGGCGCGTGTCCGGTAGCACCTTTTCGGGACGCGAGAGCGCGCGCGACACGGTGCCTGCCGAGACGCCGACGTACCTGGCGATGTCGTAGATGGTGGCCATGTCCCCGTCCCGGATGCGTCCGATGCAGTGCACAACGCGTGCCCCGATCATCGCATGCTAGGATCGGATGCAATCGATTGCATCAGGTAGTTCGGCATGCGGACACTCCAGGGCCCGGCGCTGTTCCTGGCCCAGTTCATCGGCGACGAGGCCCCGTTCGATCGCCTGGACAGCCTGGCCGGATGGGCCGCGGGACTCGGCTATCGCGGGGTCCAGGTGCCGACCAGCGCGCCGCACATCTTCGATCTCGCCCAGGCCGCGGAGAGCCAGGCCTACTGCGACGACCTCGCCGGCATGCTGGCCGGCCACGGGATCCAGGTCACCGAGCTGTCCACCCACCTGCAGGGCCAACTGGTGGCCGTGCACCCGGCCTACGACGCGCTGTTCGACGGCTTTGCGCCGGAAGACCGGCGTGGCAACCCGGTCGCGCGGCAGGCCTGGGCAGTGGAACAGCTGAAGCTGGCGGCCAAGGCCAGCCAGCGCCTGGGACTCACCGCGCACGCCACTTTCTCCGGCGCGCTGGCCTGGCCCTACCTCTATCCCTGGCCGCAGCGCCCGCCCGGCCTGGTGGACGAGGCCTTCGCCGAACTCGGCCGCCGCTGGCGCCCGATCCTCGACCTATTCGACGACTGCGGCGTGGACCTGTGCTACGAGATCCACCCAGGCGAGGACCTGCACGATGGCGCGACCTTCGAGCGCTTCCTCGACGCAGTCGACCACCACCCGCGCGCCAAGATCCTCTACGACCCCAGCCATCTGCTGCTGCAGCAGATGGACTACCTGGGCTTCATCGACCGTTACCACGCGCGCATCGGCATGTTCCACGCCAAGGACGCCGAGTACCGCCCAGACGCGCGCAGCGGCGTGTACGGCGGCTACCAGGACTGGATCGACCGCCCTGGCAGGTTCCGCTCGCTCGGCGACGGCCAGGTCGACTTCAAGGCGATCTTCTCGAAGCTGGCCCAGTACGATTTCCCCGGCTGGGCGGTCGTGGAGTGGGAGTGCTGCCTGAAGCATCCGGAGGAGGGCGCGCGCGAGGGCGCGGCCTTCATCCGCGAGCACCTGATCCGCGTGACGGAACGCGCGTTCGACGACTTTGCCGACGGCGGCGCCGACCCGAAGGCGCTACGCGGCATGCTGGGGCTTTGAATCCATACCGCGTGATGCGGGCACCACCCTGGGAGGGGATGCAATGACGGCCACGATGTCGCGCCTCGGCGTGATGATGTTCCTGCAGTTCTTCATCTGGGGCGCGTGGTTCGTGACCCTCGGCACCTATCTGGTCAATGGGCCGCTGCAAGCCAGCGCAAGCCAGGTGGCCACGGCCTTCCTCAGCCAGTCCGTCGGTGCGATCGTCGCGCCGTTCCTGGTCGGGCTGATCGCCGATCGCTACTTCGCCGCGCAGCGCATCCTCGCCCTGCTGCATCTGGCCGGCGCGGCGCTGATGTGGGGCGCATCGACGGCCAACAGCTTCAACGCGTTCTCCGGGTTCGTCTTCGGCTACATGCTGCTGTTCATGCCGACCCTGGCGCTGGCGACCAGCATCGCGATGCGGCACATGCAGTCGCCGGAGAAGCAGTTCCCGCCGGTGCGCGTGGCCGGCAGCGTCGGCTGGATCGTCGCCGGCGTGCTGATCGGCTGGCTGGGCTGGGAGCAGACCCAGCGCCTGGACCTGACCTTCAGGATGGCCGCGATCGCGTCCGCGGTGCTGGGCCTGTACGCGCTGACCCTGCCGCACACGCCGCCGCTGGCGCGCGAGCAGGGTGCGAAGCTGGGCGAGATCCTGGGGCTGGATGCGGCGCTGCACCTGTTGCGGTCGCGCGCCTACCTGGTGTTCTTCCTGGCCTCGATTGCGATCTGCATCCCGCTGTCGTTCTACTACAACTTCACCAACCCCTTCCTCAACGACGTGGGCGTACAGCGCGCGGCCGGGCTGCAGTCGCTGGGCCAGGTGTCCGAAGTGCTGCTGATGCTGGCCATGCCGTTCCTGTTCGTGCGCCTGGGAGTGAAGGTCATGCTGGCGGTGGGCATGGCCGCGTGGGTGCTGCGCTACGTGATGTTCGCCTTCGGCGACGCGGACGCGGGCTTCGCGCTGCTGGTGATCGGCATCGTGCTGCACGGCATCTGCTACGACTTCTTCTTCGTCACCGGCCAGATCTACACCGATGCGCACGCCGGGCAGAAATTCCGCAGCAGCGCGCAGGGCTTCATCACCCTGGCCACCTATGGCGTGGGCATGCTGATCGGCACCTTCCTGTCTGGGGCGGTCGTGGAGTACTACACCACCGACGCCGGCCCGGACTGGGAGCGGATCTGGCTGTTCCCGGCCGGGGTCGCGTTCGTGGTGCTGGTGGCCTTCCTGTTCCTGTTCCGCGAAGGGCGCGCGGCTGTGCCCGCCGCTTCTTCCGCGCACTGAGGCCGGCATGATGAGCACCCTTGGAGTCGCCATCGTCGGCACCGGCATGATCGGCGCGGTGCATCGCCGCGCGGCGGTGCTGGCCGGCGCCACCGTGCGCGGCGTGGCCGCATCCTCGCCTGCGCGTGCGCAGGAGGTGGCGCAGGCCTGGGGCGTGGCCCGGGGCTATGGCGGAATCGAGGAGGTGATCGCCGATCCGCAGGTGCAGGTCGTGCACGTGTGCACGCCCAACCACCTGCACCGGTCGATGGCGCAGGCGGCGCTGGAAGCGGGAAAGCACGTGGTCTGCGAGAAGCCGCTGGCGACCACGCTTGAAGACGCCCGCGCGCTGGCCGCACTGGCCGCCTCCACCGGGCAGGTGGCGACCGTGCCCTTCGTCTACCGCTACCACCCGGTGGTGCGCGAGGCGCGTGCACGCATCGCCGCAGGCGACATCGGCCCGCTGCGGCTGATCCACGGCAGCTACCTGCAGGACTGGCTGCTGGATCCGGCCAGCAACAACTGGCGCGTGGATCCGGTGCTGGGCGGCGCCTCGCGCGTGTTCGCCGACATCGGCTCGCACTGGTGCGACCTGGTGGAGTGGGTCGGCGGCGAGCGCTTCGCCGAAGTCAGCGCGGTGTTCGAGACGGTAATCGCCGAGCGCGGCGTGGCCACCGGCAAAAGCTTCACCACGCCCGCGGCCGGCGGCGACACCCAGTCGGTGTCCAGCGAGGACGTGGCCGCGGCGATGTTCAGGACCGGCAACGGCACGCTGGCGACTGTCACCGTCAGCCAGGTTTCGGCCGGGCGCCGCAATCGCCTGTGGTTCGAGATCGACGGAGCGAAGGCCAGCGTGGCCTTCGACCAGGAAGACTGCGAGCGGCTGTGGATGGGCTATCCGGACCAGCGCGAGGAAGTGTTCGTGCGCGGACCGGGCGCCGGCAGCGCCGAGCAGCGGCGGTTGTCGGTGCTTCCCGCCGGCCATGCGCAGGGCTATGCCAACTGCTTCGAGGCGTTCGTCGCCGACACCTACCAGGCGATCGCACGCGAACGGCCGGAAGGCCTGCCAACCTTCGAGGACGGCCTGCGCTCGGCGCTGATCGTCGATCGCGTCATCGCTTCGTCCAGGTCGCGCGCATGGACGCCGATCGCCTGAGTTACCGCGGCGCGCGGGGACCCGTCCCCGGCCGCGCCGGTTCCTTTCGCCTGCAGCGCGACATGCGCGAGGCGGAATCCATCCGCCGTCACCCCGATTCCCGGAGGACACCATGACGACCCTTACCCTGCGCAGGCTCGCGGCCGCCGCACTCGCGCTCTGCACCGCCCTGCCCGCCTGGGCGCAACCGGGCGACGCCGCCGCCAGGCCCATCGCCGTGCAGATGTACACCCTGCGCAACGCCGGCTCGCTCGAAGAGCAGCTCAAGATCGTCCACGACGCCGGCGTCCGCGCGGTTGAGACGGTCGGGACGCAGAATGTCCCCGCCGCGGAGCTGAAACGGCTGCTGGACAAGTACGGGATCAAGCCGATCGCCGCCCACGTGGCGCTGTCCGACCTGCGCGGCGACCTCGACGAGATGGCGACGTTCCACCGCGCCATCGGCAACACCATGCTGGTGGTGCCCTGGCTGCAGGAAGAGCAGCGGCCGACCGACGCGGAAGGCTGGCGCGCCCTGGGCCGCGAGCTCGGCGCCCTGGCCGCACGCCTGCAGCCGATGGGCATGCGGCTGGCCTACCACAACCACGAGTTCGAGCTGGTCGACTTCGACGGCAGGACGGGGCTCGAGCTGCTGTTCGAAGCCGCCGGTCCGGCGCTTGCCGTCGAGCTGGACCTGGCTTGGGTGGCGCGCGCCGGCCACGACCCGGCGGCGTTCCTCGGCAGGTTCCCCGGGCGCGTGTACGCGGTGCATGCCAAGGACAACGCGCCGGAGGGCGAGGCGACGGAGGAACAGGGCTTCACCGCCCTGGGCAAGGGGGTGCTCGACTGGAATGGGATCCTGCCCGCCGCCGCGGACGCCGGCGTGCAGTGGTACATCATCGAGCACGATCTTCCGCGCGACGCTGCCGCCGTCGTGGAGACGGGCGCGGCCTTCCTTCGCGAACATCTCGCTGCCGACAACCAGCTGAGCGCCGGGGAGCAGGCTGACGGCTGGCAGTTGCTGTTCGACGGCAAGGACCTGTCGCAGTGGCGCACCTTCAAGCAGGAGGGGCTTAACGAGCAGTGGGTGATCGAGGATGGCGCGATCAAGCTGACGGCCGCTGGCGGCGGCGACATCCTCACCAGAGCCAAGTACCAGGATTTCGACCTCAGGCTGGACTGGAAGATCTCGGAAGTCGGCAACAGCGGCATCTTCATCCTGGCGGACGAAACCGGCGAGCACATCTACTCGCACGCGCCGGAAATCCAGATCCTCGACAACGAGCGCCATCCCGACAACAAGCTGGACACCCATCTGTCCGGCTCCCTGTACGACATGATCGCCTCGCCCGTGGCCTCGCACAGGATCGCCGGCGAGTGGAACCGGGTGCGCATCCTGCTCGACCAGGGCCAGCTGACCATCTGGCAGAACGGCGTGCGGATGGCCTCGGTCGAAATCCACGGTGCCGAGTGGAAGCGGCTGGTGGCCAGCAGCAAGTTCGCCGGCTGGGCGGGGTTCGCCGCCAACCGCAGCGGCCATATCGGACTGCAGGACCACGGCGACGTGGTGTGGTTCAAGAACCTCAAGATCAAAGAACTGAAGCGATGAACGATTTCGCCCATCACGTGCTGGTCGTCGGCTCCGGCGCTGGCGGCGCCATGGCCGCTTACGAACTGACCCGCCAGGGCCACAAGGTGCTGATGCTGGAAGCCGGCCGCCATTACGACCCGCGGACGGAAACGCCGATGTTCCGGCGCAACGTCGACGCGCCATTGATGGGCGCTTCCACGCCGGACAAGGACTTCGGTTTCTACGATTCCACCGTGGGCGGCGGCTGGCAGGTGCCGGACGAGCCATACACCACCGCCGAAGGCAGCGAGTTCCTGTGGTGGCGGTCGCGCATGCTGGGCGGACGCACCAACCACTGGGGCCGCTATTCGCTGCGTTTCAGCGCGCATGATTTCAAGGGAAAAAGCCGCGATGGCCTCGGCGCGGACTGGCCGTTCGAGCACGACGAGATCGCCCCCTGGTACGACAGGACCGAAGCCCTGATCGGCGTCTGCGGCACCAATACCGGCCTGGACGACATGCCACCGTCCCCGGACGGGGTCCTGCAGCCGCCGCCCGTCCCGCGCATTCCGGAACTGCTGATCGCCGCCGCGGCGAAGAAGCACGGCATCACGGCGGTGCCGATGCACCGGGCCGTGCTGACCCGGCCGCTGGACGAGCGTGCGCCCTGCTTCTACGCCACGCCCTGCGGCCACGGCTGTTCGATCGGCGCCGCTTTCCAGACCACCACCTCGCTGCTGCCGATGGCGCAGGCCACCGGCAACCTGCGGGTCATCACCGACGCCATGGTCAAGACCGTGACCACCGATGCAGGCGGCCAGGTCACGGGCGTGACCTACGTCGACAAGAAGACCGGCACCGAACAGCAGCTTGGCGCGAAGGTGGTGGTCCTGGCCGCCAGCGCCTGCGAGTCGGCGCGCATCCTGCTCAACTCGAAAAGCGAACGCCACCCCGACGGCCTGGCGAATTCCAGCGGCCAGGTCGGCCGCAACCTGATGGACTCCACCGGCGCGGGCCTGTCGGCGCTGGTCCCGGCGCTGATGGACCGGCCGCGCTACAACGAGGACGGCCACACCGCCAACCACCTGTTCATTCCCTGGTGGGGACACGAGGCCCAGGCCAACGGGGAACTGGATTTCCCGCGCGGCTACCACTTCGAACTCGGCGGGCGCTTCGGCGAACCCGGGGCGTACGTCAGCGGCGAGCTGCAAGGCTATGGCACCGCGCTGAAACAGCAGGTGCGCGCTCACTACGGCGCCTACGTGCACTTTGCGCTCCGTGGCGAGATGCTGCCGAACGACAACTGCTACATGGACATCGACCCGAGCGTCACGGACAAGTGGGGCATCCCGGTGCCACGTTTCCATTGGAAATGGTCCGAGCACGAACTCAAGCAGGTCGAGCACGGTCTGAAGACCGCCAAGGCCATCCTGGAAACCATGGGTGCGACGGTCGGCGAGCTGCCCACTGCGGAAGAGGCGATCAAGAAGGGCGGCGAGATCATCCACGAGGTCGGCACCACCCGGATGGGCGATTCACCCGAAGACTCGGTGACCAACCAGTGGGGCCAGACCTGGGACTGTCCCAACCTGTTCGTGATGGACGGCGGCGTGTTCGCCTCCAACCCGCACAAGAACTGCACCCTGACCATCATGACGCTGGCGATGCGCAACAGCGCCTGGCTGGCGACCCAACTCGAGGCGGGGACGCTGTGATGCGGAAACCAGACGACCAGGGCACTGCCGTCCCGGCCGACAGCGACGCACCTGCCTACGCGCACAAGCTGAGCCGGCGCGACTCGCTCAAGCTGCTGGCCGCACTGGCGGCAAGCGCCATGTTGCCCGCATTGCCCGCTTGCGATTCGACGTCGACCGGAGATGTCGGCGGTGTGGTCGCAGGGGACGGGCATTGGCCGGAACTTGAACTGCCGCCGGTGACGGCCAGGGGCTACGGCAAGGATCCGGCCTTGATGACCCCGCCGGAAACGCCCTGGCCCCTGACACTGACGCCGGCCCAGCTGTCGCTGCTGTCATTGCTGTCCGACATCATCGTGCCAGCGGAAGGCCAGTCGCCGTCGGCGTCCGCCGTGCAGGTGCCGACGGTGGTCGACGAATGGGTGAGTGCGCCCTACCCCGACCAGCAGCGCGACCGGCTGACCATCCTGTCGGCCCTCGCCTGGCTCGACGACGAAGCCGCCCTGCGCTTTTCGCGGCCATTCACGGCGCTGGCCAGGCCGCAGCAGCTGGCGATCGTCGATGACATCGCCTACGACAACGCACAGACCCCACGACAGTTCCAGCGCATTGCCGGAGCCTTCTCCCGGCTGCGCAACCTGGTGCTCGCAGCCTATTTCTGCACGCCGGAGGGGATGAGGGATATCGGCTACCTGGGCAACGTGGCCATTGCCGGGGATTACCCCGGCCCGACGCCGGAGGCCTACCGCCATCTGGACAAGGTGCTGGCGGAACTCGGACTGGGCGAGTTCGCCTACCCGGTGGGCTGACCGTCCTCTCCGGCCACACGGGCAGCGCTTGCGACCGCACCTGCGACATCGCGCGCATGGGCGAAGGGCTCCGCGCGTTGCTACAGTTCCCGCACCCAGATGTTGCGGAAGCTGACCTCGGAATCGTGGTCCTGCAGGTAGATCGGGGCGCAGCCGTGCGGGGCGTAGCTCGGCGGGCCCCGGTATTCGGTGGTGCCGGCGATCACGGTGTCGTCCTGCACCAGCACGCCGTTGTGCAGCACGGTGATGCGCGCGGGCGCAAGCAACCCGCCTCCTTCGGAGAAGCGCGGCGCCTTCCAGATGACGTCGTAGGTCTGCCAGGCGCCCGGCGGGCGCGAGGCGTTCACCAGCGGGATGGCCTGCTTGTAGATCGAGGCCGCCTGGCCGTTGGGATAGGTGGGATTGTCGTGGCTGTCGAGCACCTGCAGTTCGTAAAATTCCTGCAGGAAGACGCCGCTGTTGCCGCGGTTCTGGCCGTCGACACCGCGGATCTGCGTCGGGCTGCGCCACTCGATGTGCAGCTGGATGTCGCAGAAGCGCTGGCGGGTGCGGATGCCCTTGCTGCCGGGCACCACGGTGACGGCGCCGTCGGCCACCTTCCATGGCGCTTCCCCGCCCTGCTCCGACTCCCATGCCGCCAGGCTGCTGCCGTCGAACAGCACCACCGCGTCCGACGGCGCCGCGCCCACGGGCGTGGCCACGACCGCCGGCACCGGGGTCCAGGCTTCGGTCTTTTCCGGATCGGCCGACGGATCGTGGGCGAGCGCAGCGGCACTGGTCAACATGCCACCGGTGAGCAGGAGCATGCGTGCGGCCATGCGGTGGCGCGGCAAAGAGTGACAGCGGCGGCGCATCATCGTGTCGCCCATGCCGGCGTGCCCGGCTCGTAGGGCAGGTCACCGTCGTAGCCCCCGGGCACCGGGTCGTAGCGCAGCACTTCGGTCGCCCCCACCTTCGAGGTGAAGAAGCTGAAGAGCACCAGCTGCTTGATCATCGTGAACCAGTGCACCCCGCTCCCGCTGCCGGATCCGTCGGCGGCCACCCAGGCATTGCGCGCCTGTTCGCCCGCCTGCCGGTCCAGTCCGGTCAGCAGCTGCAGGCGGTCCGCCGCCGGCAGGGCCATGAAACTGCCGCCGGCGCGCTGGTCCAGGTCCACCAGTCCGGCGCGGAAGGCGGCCTGGTCATCGGGGCTGTAGCAGTCGGTGACGAAGCGCGCCATGAACGCGCCCACTTCGGCATCCTTCGCCCCGGGCGTGTCGGTACGCGGGATGATCGCCTCGGCGATCTCGTCGAGCAGCGCCACCTGTTCCGAGGTGAAACCGGCGTCGCCCTGCGCGACGGGTGCCCGCACGAGGACGTAGGCCGGCACGCCGACCATCGCCACGCCAGTGGCGCCCGCGATCATCTTCAGCAGTCCACGACGGTCCATCACAGGTTCCCCGCCTTGAGTTCGCGCACCGCATGGTCGGCGGCGCGCGCGGTCAGCGCCATGTAGGTCAGCGAGGGATTCACGCAGCTGGCCGAGGTCATGCAGGCGCCGTCGGTCACGTACACGTTGGGCGCATCCCACACCTGGTTGTGCGCGTTGAGCACCGAGGTCTTCGGGTCGCGTCCCATGCGCGCGGTGCCCATCTCGTGGATGGCCCGGCCGGGGACGGGCTTGCCATCGTAGGTCTGCACGTCGCGCACGCCGGCCGCCTCCAGCATCTCGGCGGCATCGGCGGCCATGTCCTTGCGCATGGCCCGTTCGTTGTCGCGGATCGTCACGTCCATCGCCAGCACCGGCAGGCCCCACTTGTCCTGCGTGCCGCGGTCCAGGCGGATGGTGTTGTCGTGGTAGGGCAGCATCTCGCCGAAGGCGGTCATGCCGATGGTCCAGTCGCCCGGGGTGCCCAGTGCTTCCTTCAACCCGGCCCCGATCCCCAGTTCGGCCACGGCCCGCGACCAGCCCTGCCGGCCTGCCCCGCCCTGGTAGCCGAAACCCCGCAGATAGCCGCGGCTGTCATCGCCGACGTTGCGGAAGCGGGGGATGTAGAAGCCGCACGGGCGGCGTCCCGAGTAGTACCTGTCCTCGTAGCCGTCGACGATGCCCTGGGCGCCGACCTCGAAATGGTGGTCCATGACGTTGTGGCCCAGCTCGCCCGACGAGGAACCCAGCCCGCCTTCCCACACGTCGGTGGCCGAGTTCATCAGCACCCAGGTCGAATTGAACGCGGAAGCGTTGAGGAAGATCACCTTGGCCGTGTACTGGTAGGTCTGTCCGTTCTCGGCATCGATGATCTCCACGCCGCGCGCACGCTTGCGGTCCTTGTCGTAGAGCACTTCCTTGACGATCGAGAACGGACGCAGGGTGAGGTTGCCGGTCTGCATCGCCGCCGGCAGGGTCGCCGACTGGGTCGAGAAGTAGGCGCCATAGGGGCAGCCGAGGATGCACTTGTTGCGGTACTGGCAGTTGGCCCGGCCCTGCTCCGGACGCGGCTCGGTGATATTGGCGGTGCGCGAGTGGATCATGTGGCGGCTGCCGCCGAAGGCCTTGCGGATGCGTGCGGCCACGTCCTTCTCGACCACGTTCAGCGGGATCGGTGGAAGGAACTTGCCATCGGGCAGCACGTCCAGACCCTCTACGGTGCCGGCGATGCCGGCAAACGTCTCCACGTGGTCGTACCAGGGCGCGATGTCTTCATAGCGGATCGGCCAGTCGACGGCGATGCCCTCGCGCGCGTTGGCCTCGAAGTCGAGCTGCGAGAAGCGGTAGCTCTGCCGCCCCCACATCAGCGATCGCCCGCCGACGTGGTAACCGCGGAACCAGTCGAAGCGTTTGGTCTCGGTGTACGGACACTCGGTTTCGTCGGCCCACATCCCGTCGGTACTCTCCGACAGCGGGTAGTCGCGGCGCAGGACCGGGTGCGCTTGCTTCATCGCCTGGGTGGGCACGTTGCGATGCGGGTAGTCCCAGGCCTCCTTGTGCGCGTTGACGTAGTCCTTGATGTGCTCGATGTTGCGGCCGCGCTCGAGCATCAGCACCTTGAGTCCCTTCTCGGCCAGCTCCTTGGCCGCCCAGCCACCGCTGATGCCCGAGCCGACGACGATCGCGTCGTAATGGTTGTTCGCCATGGATGACTGTTTCCTGGGGTTGGCGTGGTCTACACGTCGCAGAGGCGGATGGCCTCGCGCAGGGAGGCAACCGGATCGGGCGCCGAGGGCATGAATTCCTGGGCGATGAATCCGCCGAAGCCGGTGTCGCGGATGGCGCGGCAGATCGCCGGGTAGTTGAGCTCCTGCTGCTCGCCGATCTCGTGCCGGCCCGGCACGCCCGCGGTGTGGTAGTGCACGAACCAGCGATGGTCGCGGCGGATGGTGGCGATGATGTCGCCCTCCATGATCTGCATGTGGTAGATGTCGTAGAGCAGGCCGAAGTGCTCCGACCCCAGCTTCTCGCACAGCGCCACGCCCCAGGCGGAGCGGTCGCACAGGTAATCGGGGTGGTCGACGCGCGAGTTCAGCAGTTCCATCACCAGCCTGACGCCGCGCTTTTCCGCATGCCCGAGGATGCGCTTGAGGCCGGCGGCCGAGTTGGCCATGCCTTCGGCCGGATCCATGCCGTTGCGGTTGCCGGAAAAGCAGATCAGGTTGCGATAGCCGGCATCGGCCACCAGGTCGATGTGGCGGGTGTAGCGCGCCACCAGTTCGTCGTGGAAACGGGATTCGGCAAATCCCTTCTCCAGCCCGAGCTCGGCGCCGTTGCACATCGAGCTGTGCACGCCATGCGCCCGCAGCGTGGGCCAGTCGTCCGGGCCGACCAGGTCGATGGCGGAAAAGCCGATCCGCTTCACCGTCCGGCACAGCTCGGCGACCGGCATCTTTCCGAACGTCCAGCGCGCCACGGAGTGCTTCAGGTTGGCCTTGAGCGGCTGCGCGGCGACATCGCTGGCGGGGACGAGCCCGGCCGCCGCAAGCCCCAGTCCGCCCACCATCGTGGCGCGCAGCGCGTCGCGCCGGGTGATCGTGCGCTTCAAGTCAGGCCTCCGCGGGTCGGCCCGGCCGGCGGTCCGGGCATGCGCCCGCCCGCGGTCGGCCGCACGGCGGCATGGAGACGCTGCCGGAGTCGCACGCAGGAAACGTCGCGCGGCAGCCGGAGCAGGCGCGTACAGAGGGGGTCATGAATCACGGTGACCGGGACACGCACTGCCTGTGCGCCGGCCGCGCGCGGCCTGCTCGACGAGATGCCCATTCTCCACCGGCCTCCCAACCGGTACAGACACGCGAATCCGCTCGGATGCAATCGATTGCACGATAGCAATCGCGTTCCCGATTGCAAGACCCCCCGGCGCGACCTGGAAACCCGGTCACCTGCCTCGGCAAGGCCGGGTGGATGGGAGCGCAGGCGCGTCCGCCTCCCCCAGCGGGCGTCCCGTCCCCGCCGACCGTCCAGGCGACCGATCCCTGTCGCGGCGGGCCCGGCATGCCTTAAACCCTGCGCCCTGTCCCGGCATCGGACTGGATATGCTGATCGCGACGATGAGTGCATCCCAGGACGAGAGCGGCGCCGCGACCGACGTGGACCAGGCGCTGGCGCGGGCTTCGGCCGGCGGCGACATGGCCGCGTTCGAGGCGCTGTACCAGCGCCACGCGGGCCGCGTCCATGGCGTGATCCTGCGCCTGGTGGGCCACCAGCACAGCCGCGCCGAGGACCTGACCCAGGAGGCCTTCGTCCGCGCCTGGCAGGCGCTGCCGGGCTTCCGCTTCGAAAGCGCCGTCGGCACCTGGCTGCACCGCCTGGCGGCGAACACCGCGCTGATGGAGTTGCGCAGCCGCCGCGGCGGGCCGGCGATCGACAGCGGCGAGGATGCGCTGGAAGGCATCGGCAGCGGTGACACCGCCGGGCACCGCACCGCCCTGTCGATGGACCTGCAGCAGGCCGTCGACAGCCTCCCGCCCCGGGCGCGCGCCGTGCTGGTGCTGTACGACATCGAGGGCTGGACGCACGAGGAGATCGCCAACGCGCTGGACATGGCGATCGGCAGTTCGAAGGCACAGCTGCACCGCGCGCGCAGGCTGCTGCGCGCCAGGCTTGGAGATTCCGCATGAACGACCCCCGCCACGACCACGACCTGCCCGCCGCGCTGCGCATGCAGCTGCGCACGCTGCGCACGCCCGAGCCGCCGGCGCGCGAGCTGTGGCCCGACATCGCCGCGCGTCTGCCATCGCAGCCGCGGGCAGCGGCGGAACCGGCCCCGCGCCGGCGCCCGCGCCTGCTGCCGGCGCTGTCGGCCGCGGCCGTCCTTGCACTCGCCCTGGGCCTGGGCTGGCAGCTGCGGCCGTCCAGTCCGGAACCCGCGCAGGCGCCCCCGCTCGCGGACCGGCCAGCCCCCGCGCAGGCCGCGCCGCTGGTCGTGGTGGCCGATGCCATGACGCGCGAATACAACGGCGCCCTGCGCGAAGTGCCGGCACCGCGCCCCACCGCGCCCGGCTACCGCAGCCTGCTCGAACTCGATGCCAGCGCCGCCGCCGTGCGCGATGCGCTGGCGCAGGACCCCGATGCCGTCTTCCTGCTGCAGCGCCTGCAGCACATCCATGCCCGCCGGCTGGCGCTCACCCGGCAGCTTGCCAGCGCCTGACCGCCACCGAACCGTTTCCAGGAGAACCTCGATGAACACCCTGCCCCTGTCCCTTGCGCTGCTGTCCGCGCTGGCCATCGCCCCGGCCTTCGCCGCCACCCCCATCGACGAAACCCGCGCGCTGGATCCGCGCGGCAGCATCGACGTGTCGAACCTGAAGGGCCGCATCCAGGTGCGAGCCTGGGACAAGCCCGAAGTCAGGATCACCGGCAGCCTCGGCGATGGCGTGGAGCGCCTGCAGATCGAGGGCGACCGCAGGAACCTGGAGGTCAAGGTCCGCTACCCGCGCGGCAGCAACCGTGCGGAGCCCACCACCCTGATCCTCGACGTGCCGCAGCTGGCCGAACTGGAGATCGACGGCGTGGCCGTGGACATCGACGTCCAGGGCATGGCCGGCGATTCGCTCGACATCGAAAGCGTGAGCGGCGACATCGTGGCGGTCGGCGCGCCGCGCCAGGCCGACATCGGCAGCGTCAGCGGCAGCCTGCGGCTCAACCTCAACAGCCACAAGGTCGATCTGGAAAGCGTCAGCGGCAACATCGCGCTGCGTGGGCGCATCAGCGGCGAGATCGCGGCCGAGACCGTGTCGGGCGACATCCGCATCGACACCCGCGGCGAGCCGGCGCGGCGGCTGGACACCAGCAGCGTCTCGGGCAACGCCAGCTATGTCGGCGGACTGGCCGCGGGCGGCCGCATCACCGTCGAGTCGGTGAGCGGCGACATCCGCCTGACCCTGCCGAAGTCGCTGTCGGCGCAGGTGCACGGCGAAAGCTTCAGCGGTGGCCTCAGCGCACCGGGTGCGCACATCGACAAGCCCCGGTATGGACCGGGCGCGAGCTTCGAGCACACTTACGGCAGCGGCGATGGCGAAGTGCGGATGGAGACCTTCTCCGGACGCGCGGAGCTGGTGCTGGAGTGATCTTCGCTGGCCGCGCCGGCAGAATCGCCGCGGCCCGCATCCGTGTGGATTCCCTCTTCCAGCACCGTGAACCGCTGCGCTGACGCAGCCCGCGGCAGCCGCGGCAGCGCAGCCCGTCGCCATCGCCGGCCACCGCCGATGCACGCCGGGACCGATGCTAGTATCCGGCGATCCGCCGCGGCCGGGTGTCGCGGCGCACTCCGGGGATAAAGGCATGGTCCGCTCGACGCTCGCGGTACTGCTGGGCCTGCTCGTCGCGCTGGCGACGATCCTGCTGCTGGAATACCTGGGCATGTCGCTGTTCCCGCTGCCGCCCGGCATCGCCCTGGACAGCGAGGAAGACCTGGCGCGGCTGGTCGCCGCGGCCGGCCCCGGCAAGCAGCTGTGGGTGCTCCTGGGCTGGACGCTGGCGAGCCTGACCGGCGGCTGGGTCGCGGCGCGCGCCAGCGGCCGTCATCGCGTCGGCGCGGCGCTTGCCGTCGGCGGGCTGATCGTGGCGGGCGTGCTGCTCAACGCCAGCCTGCTGCCCCACCCGGCGTGGATGACGACGCTCGGCGTGCTGCTGCCGCTGCCGGCGGCATGGGCTGGCGCGCGCCTGGCCGGGCGCCGCACCCCGCCTGCCTGATCCGCTCCCCGTCGAGGAACCGAACCGATGCAGGCTTCGCTGCTGACCACCCTGCTGTTGCCGCTGGCCCTGGGCGTGATCATGTTCGGCCTCGGCCTGGGCCTGACCATCGACGACTTCCGCCGCGTGGCGCGCTATCCGCGCGCGGTGCTGCTGGGGCTGCTGCTGCAGACCGGCGTGCTGCCGTGGGTGGCACTGGCGCTGGCACTGCTGTTCCGGCTGCCGCCGGAGCTGGCGGTGGGGCTGATGCTGCTGGCCGCCTCGCCCGGTGGCGCCACCGCCAATATCTACAGCCATCTCGCCCATGGCGACGTCGCGCTCAACATCACCCTCACCGCGATCAACAGCGTGCTGTGCCTGGTCACCCTGCCGGTGATCCTCAACCTGTCGCTCGAGTATTTCCTCGGCGCGGGCCAGTACGTGCCGCCGCCGGTACGCAAGATCGTCGAGGTGGCGGTGATCATCGTGCTGCCGGTGGCGATCGGCATGGCGGTGCGCCGCTTCGCGCCGGGCTTCGCCATGCGCATGGAAAAGCCGGTGCGGCTGCTGTCGGTGCTGGTGCTGGCGCTGCTGATCGTCGCGGCCGTGGCCCAGGCCTGGAGCACGCTGCTGGCCTGGTTCGCCGTGGTCGGCCTGGCCTGCCTGCTGTTCAACCTGGCCAGCATGGGCTTGGGCTATGCCGCGCCGCTGGCGCTCCGGCTGCCGCGCAGGCAGGCGGTGGCGATCGCCATGGAGATCGGCATCCACAACGGCACCCTGGCGATCTTCATCGCGCTCAGCGTGCTGGGCAACGCCGCCATGTCGGTCCCGGCAGCGGTGTACAGCCTGCTGATGTTCTTCACCGCCGCGGGATTCGCGTGGTGGTCGGCGCGTGGCGCCGCGGATCGCTGAAGGGCGCCGACCTAGAAACGAGGCCGGCTCTCCCGCATTGGCGGCTTTCCCCGCACCATGGGGAAAGCCGCCGGTGCGCGCTCACTCGACGATACGGAACTCGCCGTAGGGCTCAAGCTGTCCGGCGATCGCCTGGCGGTCGCCGACCACGATGATCGACTGGTCGCCCGGATCGAAGTACTTGCGCGCGATCGCCTGCACCTGGGCCGCATCCACCTCGCGGATCCGGGGCACGTAGCTGGCCAGGAACTCCGAAGGCAGCCCGACCAGCCAGTTCGACGCCAGGGTCGCGGCCACCGCGCCCTGCAGCTGGTTGCTGATCAGGTAGCCGCCGGCGACGTAGCGCTTGGTGTCGAGCAGCTCCTGCTCGGGCACCGGCTCGTTCGCGAGCCGCTCGAACTCGCCGAAGAATTCCTTGAGCGCGGCGCCGGTGACCTCGTTGCGTACGTCGGCGCCGGCCTGCACCCGTCCACCCTTGCGCGAAGGCGAGAAGCCCGCGCTGGCGCCGTAGGTATAGCCCTTGTCCTCGCGCAGGTTCTGGTTGACGCGGCTGCTGAAGCCGCCACCCAGCACCGTGCCGGTGAGGATCGCGGGCACGTAGTCCGGATCGGTGGCGGGAATGGCCGGACGGCCCAAGCGCACGGTGGCCTGCACGCTGCCGTCGCGCTGGATCAGCACGCGCGCGGGTTCCGCCTCGCGACGCGCAGCTGGCGTTTCAGGGGCTTCGGCACCGGCCGCCTTCCAGTCCCCGAACGCCGATTCGGCCAGCGCGAAGGCCTCGGCCGGTTCGATCCGGCCGGTCACCACCAGCAGCGCACGGTCGGGATGGAAGCGCGCCGCATGTGCCTGGCGCAGCGCGGCGGGGGTGACGGCCGTGATCGAGGCTTCGGTCTGCTGCGTGCGCGCGTAGGGGTGGTCGCCATAGGTGGCGGCAAGCAGCGCGCGGTTGGCCTTGAACGCAGGCTGCGCCTCGGCCGCCTTCAGCGCCTGCAGGGCATTGGCCTGGGCCAGCCGCACCTCGTTGTCGGGGAACGACGGACTGCGCGCGATCTCGGCCAGCAAGCGCAGCATCGGCGCGGCGTGACGAGTCAGCGCGCCGGCGTAGACCAGCACGCCATCGTTGCTGGCGCTGGCGCCGACGCTGCCGCCATAGGACTGCGCGGTTTCGGCGATCGCCCTGGAATCGCGCTGTGCGGTGCCTTCCGCCAGCAGTCCGGCGAACAGGCCGGCGAAGCCCTGCGCATCGGCAGCATCCGCGCCATAGCCGGCATCGCGCACCGCCAGCACGTAATCCACGCGGGGAATGCCGTCGCGCGGCACCACCCACACCTCCAGTCCGTTGGCCAGCGTCTTCTTCCCGATCTGCGCGACCGGCAACGGCTTGTCCGCGCCATAGGGGGGCAGGTCTTTCGGCAGGTCCGCGGCGGCGGGGGCGGCCAGCGCCACACCGGACAGCGCCAGGGACACGGCCAGCACGAGCATGTTCATCGAAGTCTTCATGGTCATCTCCTTATTCCCCGGCCTTCGGGGCCGCGTCCTTCGCGGCCAGCATCGCTTCGGGCACGCGGTCGATCACGGTGCGGTTGGCGGCGGTGAGGTAGGTCCGGGCCGCGCGCTGCACGTCGGCCGAGGTCACCGCGTCGATCCATCCCGGGATCTCGTTGGCGACGGCGGCATCGCCCCACAGCAGCTGCAGCTTGGCCAGCGTGTCGGCGCGCGAGAGGAACGACTCCATGCCGTCGTACCAGTCGGCCAGCAGCCGGGTCTTGACCCGTGCCAGGGTCGCGTCGTCCACCCCGTCGGCGACGATGCGGGCGATCTCCTCGTCCACCGCCGCCACCACCGCGTCGGCATCGGCGGTGGGCTTGTACAGCGCGAACACGGTGAACAGCGTCGGGCCGTTGTACTCCCACTCGCTGGTCAGGCCGTACAGCGAGTCGACGTTGAGCGCCAGCTCGCGGCCCTTGACCAGGCCCTGGTACAGGCGCGAGGCATCGCCGTTGGCCAGCAGCGCGCCGAGCACCGACATCGCCGGCTGGTCCTTGCTGCCGCGCCCCGGCATCTTCCACGACATGGCGATCGCCGGCACCTGTGCCAGCTTGTCGGGCTGCTGGATGCGCTTTTCCTGCGTGTTCAGGCCCTCGCTGAAGTCCGGGCCGGCCGGCACCGGTCGCGCCGCGATGCCGCCGAAGTACTTGCGCGCCAGGGCGAAGCCTTCTTCCGCCGAGATGTCGCCGGCCAGGCCCAGCACCGCGTTGTTGGGGCCGTAGTAGTCGCGATGGAAGGCCTTGACGTCCTCGAGCGTGGCCGATTCGAGATCCTCGAAGCTGCCGTAGCCGTCGTGGTTGTTCTCCCACTTCTGGAAGGCGTTGAAGCCCACGTCCAGCCACATGAAACCGCCGTAGGGCTGGTTCTGCACGTTGACCCGGATCTCCTCCTTCACCACGTCCTGCTGGTTCTTCAGCGTGGCCGGGTTGAAGTCGAGCATGCGCATGCGGTCGGCCTCGAGCCACAGGATCGGTTCGATTGCCGAGGACGGCGCGATCTCGACGTAGTTGGTGAAGTCCGGGCGGGTGGAGCCGTTGTTGCGGCCGCCGCCGCCGGTGATGACCCGGTCGAACACGCCCTCGGGCGCGTTCTCCGAGCCCTCGAACATCAGGTGCTCAAACAGGTGTGCGAAGCCGGTGCGGTTGCGCGGCTCCAGGCGCATGCCGATGCCGTAGACCACGCTCACCCCGACTACCGGCGAGCTGCGGTCCTCGGACACGACCACGGTCAGGCCGTTGTCCAGCGTGGTGACGGCCACCGGGATTTCCCAGCGGTCGTCGTCGGCGGCAAGGGCCGGCCACGCGGCCAGCAGCAGCGACAGCGTGATTCCTGCGCGGATCGACTTCATGGGTGCCTCCTGCCCCGATGCGGAAGCGCACACACTACCCGAGCACCCGCCCGCATGGGGAGGCCGGACGTCATGCCCGGGGCTCCATGGCTCAGGCGCCGGCGGACTCCTCCACCCCGACGTTGCTCGACGCCCGCTCGTATACCTCGCGGTCCAGCAGCCCGGTCTGCCGCGCCACCAGCACCGGCACCAACACCTGGCCGGTGACGTTGGTCATCGTGCGCATCATGTCCAGCACGCGGTCGATCGCGTAGAGGATGCCGATCGCCTCCAGCGGCAGGCCCGCGGCGCTGATCACCACCGTGGCCATGATCACGGCGGTACCCGGCACGCCGGCCGTGCCGAAACTGCCCAGCACCGAGGCCAGGGCGATGATGAAGTACTGCCCGGTCGACAGCTCCAGCCCCATGAACTGGGCGATGAACACCGCGCCAAGCGCGGGGTAGATCGCACCGCAGCCGTCCATCTTGATGCTCGCACCCAGCGGCACCGCGAAGCTGGCGTAGTCCTTGTTCACGCCCAGGTTGTGGGTGGCCGAACTCAGCGAGAGCGGCAATGCGGCGAAGCTGCTGGAAGCCACGAAGCCGATCTGCATCGCCGGGGCGGCGCCGCGGAAGAACTTGAGCGGATTGAGTCCGTGCGCCAGCAGCAGGCTGCTGTAGACGACCACGATGTGGAAGGCGCAGGCCGCATACAGCGCGATCACGAACTTGCCCAGCGGCAACAACTGGCCGAAACCGTAGCTGCCCACCAGCGCCGCGATCAGGCCGAAGGTGCCCAGCGGCGTGGCCTCGAGCACGAAGCGCGTGACCTGGATCATCAGCTCGCGCGCCTGGTCGAACAGCGGACGCAGGCCGGCCGTCTTCTCGCCCAGCTTCACCAGGGCGAAGCCGAGCAGGCCGGCGAAGAAGATCACCTGCAGGATGGTGAAGTTGCTCGGCACGATGACGTTCTGGCCATCGTCGGTCTTGCCGGCGCCGAGCGCGGCCAGCGCCCGGAACGGGTTCTCGGGCACGATGTTGAACAGCACGTCGAGCGGACCGGGCACCTCGCGCTGGCGGTAGTTCTCGGCCACCTGCAGGCTGCTGGCGTCCACCCCGACCCCGGGCTTGAACAGCAGCCCGAACGCCAGCCCCACCGCCACCGCCAGCACGGCGGTGATCGCGAACCAGACGAAGGTGCGCCCGGCCAGCGCGGCGATCGAGCGCTGGCCGGCCAGCGAGCCCACCGCGCTGACCACGGCGAAGAACACCAGAGGGATCGCGATCATCTTGATCAGGTTGACGTAGACGGTGCCCAGCGGCCCGAACCAGGTCTGCGCGGCCGGACCCATCAGCCAGCCGGCCAGCACGCCCAGCACGAAGCCGGCGGCCACGCGCTGCCAGAACGGGATCTTGAGCCAGGCGTGGACGAGGGTCATGGGGGAGACGGCAAGGGCGCCGGACGGCGAGGCCGCCACCTTAGCCGACCCGTCCGGGCAGCGCGACGCGACGCGTGGAACGCCGCGCCGCGATGCGCGGGACAGCGGACGCCTGGCCGCGCAATGCACCTGGTCATGGCCCGGTCGCAGGCCGGCGGCATAATGGCCGGTTTCCGGATGCGCGCCCAACCGCGTCCGTCCCCTGCCCCGGGGACGACGCGGCCATGCGCCACCGGTACTCCTTCCCGTCCTGCCGGATACGCCATGCCCCGCCTGCTGCCCGCCGCCTCCGCCCTCTCCGCCGTCCTGCTCGCCGCCTGCGCGGCCACGCCGCCGCGCGCCGCCGCGCCCGCCGGCGTGTCGGTCGACGTACCCCCGATCAGCCATCCCGAGGGCGAAACCGCGCAGTGGTGGTACCGCAGCGGCGCCGCGCGCGCGGCGGCCAACGGCGCGATGGCCGGACGGGCGAAGAACGTCATCGTCTTCCTCGGCGACGGCATGAGCCTGACCACGGTCGCGGCCGCCCGCGTGTTGGAAGGCCAGCGCGCCGGCCGCCCGGGCGAGGAAAACCTGCTGTCCTGGGAGCATTTCCCGCACACCGCCTTCGCCAAGACCTACAACACCGATTCGCAGACCCCCGACTCGGCCGGCACCATGACCGCGATCGCGACCGGGGTGAAATCGCACATGGGCGCGATCGGCGTGTCGTCGAGCACGCGCAGCGACTGCGCCGGCAGCCTCGACCGGCAGTTGGTGTCCTGGTTGCGCCTGGCCGACGACGCCGGCCTGTCCACCGGCATCGTCAGCACCGCCCGCCTCACCCACGCCACGCCCGCGGCCGTGTACGCGCACGCACCCGACCGCAACTGGGAGAACGACACCGACCTGCCCGCCGAGGCGCGTGCCGCCGGCTGCCGCGACATCGCCCAGCAACTGCTCGACTTCCCCGCCGGCCGCGGCCCGAGCGTGGTGCTCGGCGGCGGTCGCGGCGAGTTCCTGCCGGCGTCGGTGCGCGATCCGGAGCTCGACGACAAGGTCGGCCAGCGCCTGGACGGACGCGACCTGGCGTCCGAATGGGTGCAGCGCCAGCCCGGCGCCACCTGGGTCTGGAACCGCGTGCAGCTGCACGCGGCGAAGGACGCCAGCGCCGTGCTCGGCCTGTTCGAGTACGACCACATGCAGTACGAGCACGACCGCGATCGCGGCGGGCAGGGCGAGCCCGACCTCGAGGAGATGACCCGCTTCGCGATCGAACGGCTCGCACGCGACGGCGACGGCTACGTGCTGCTGGTGGAAAGCGGCCGCATCGACCACGCCAACCACGAAGGCAACGCCTACCGGGCGCTGGACGAGACCGTGGCCATGTCGCGGGCGGTGCGCGCCGCGGCGGAGATGACCTCGGCCGAGGACACCCTGATCGTGGTCACCGCCGATCATTCCCACACGCTGGGCTTCGTCGGCTATCCGCGGCGTGGCAACGACATCCTGGGCAAGGTCCGCGGCCGCGTGAACGAGGACGACGACCCCAACCAGTACGCCCGCGACGCCCTCGGCCTCCCCTACACCACCCTGGTCTACGCCAATGGCCCGGGCTATGCCGGCGCCAGCGCCCGCCAGCCGGCCGGACCCAAGCGCCACCTGCATCGTCCGGGTTCATTCGAGCCGGCGCAGGGGCGCCCGGACCTGTCAGCCGTGGATACCGCACATCCGGACTTCATGCAGGAGGCCCTCGTGCCGTTAACCTCGGAGACCCATGGTGGCGACGACGTCGGCATCTGGGCCCGCGGGCCCGGCAGCGAATCCTTCCGCGGCACCCTGGAGCAGCACGTGATCCACCACCTGATCGTGCAGGCCACCCCGTCCCTGCGTGCGCGCCTGTGCGCGCTGGGCACCTGCAACAGCGACGGCGTGCCGGTCGAGCTGCCCGAACGGGCAGCTTCCGGAACCCGCTGAAAGACGTAACCACCGGACACGGTTGCGGCTCTTCCATCCACGAGGATTACCGTCCGCCAGGCAGGCGACGGCCCCGGCCACGCGCGAGTCGAGATGTCCGCAGTGCATTCGTTAGGCAGGTTGGGCTGGCGTCTCGCGCTGGGCGTGCTGCTGGCGTGCCTGGCCACGGTGTCCCAGGCCGGACAGGCGCCCGCGTCCGCGCGCTTCCTGCTGGCCGGCGCGCCGTCGGCCGAGCAGGCACCGATGCGCGCCTGCTCCGCGCCGATGCGCGCAGGCCTGCGCGAGCACCGGATCGAGGCGCCGCCCGGCGGCTGGTCCGGCACGCCACAGGCGATCAACGTGTTCAACGTGTTCGCCGGCGAGGTGATGGTCGCGCTCGGGGACCGCGAAGTCTGCGGGCGCATGCACGATGCGCGGACCCGCGATTCGCGC
Source organism: uncultured Luteimonas sp. (assembly GCF_947492465.1). Classification (NCBI taxonomy): domain Bacteria; kingdom Pseudomonadati; phylum Pseudomonadota; class Gammaproteobacteria; order Lysobacterales; family Lysobacteraceae; genus Luteimonas; species uncultured Luteimonas sp. The sequence goes on along the minus strand of NZ_CANLNF010000001.1, from coordinate 776,846 downwards.
TTCCGCGCCAGCGTGGGCCTGGTGGCGGTTCCGGCGGCCGGCAGCACCGAGCCGATCCGCGTGGCCTGGGCCGACCCGCTGCAGCCCAACTGGCAGCCCACCGTGGTCCTGGGCGCGCCCAGCCCGGTGCAGCAGATGGACACGATGCGGCTGCTGGTGCGGGTGTCGTGCATGGCGATCGGGCTGGCGCTGGCGATGTCCGCGCTGATGGGCTTCATCGGCACGCGCGACCGCGGCTTCCTGCTGCACGCAGGCGTCTGCGTGGTGCTGGTCGCCGGGCAGGCGGTCCTCAGCGGCCTGAGCGGCTATCCCGTGCCCTGGCTGCCGGTGGCCGACCGCGAAGCCTGGTGGCTGACCGCATTCACCGCGTTCGCGATCGCCGCGCTGGTGCATGGCATCTGGAAGCAGTCGGGCATCGTTGCCGCGCTGCCCCGGCCGCGGCGGGCGGTGGCCTGGACCGTGAGCGCCGCGCTCGTGGCCGGGTTGCTGGTGCCGGCGCTGCCGCTGGCCGCGCTGCGCTGGATGATGCTGGGACTGGAAACCGGCTTCGGACTGGCGTGCATCGCCCTGCTGGCCGTGACCCTGCTGTCCCTGCGCCGCGGCGACCGCAGTGCCGTGCTCGGCGTGGTGTCGATCGCCCCGTTCCTGGCGATCATTGCCGCGGAACTGTCCGGCAGCCGGCTGCTGGTGTCCTACCGCATCGAGATCCTGCAGTTGGCGGTGACCTGGTTCCTGATCGCGATGGGCTACGCCCTGACCCGCCGCTTCAGCCACCTGCGCCTCCAGCACGACGCGATGCGGGTGCTGGCCGCCACCGACGCGCTGACCGGCCTGCCCAACCGGCGCAGCGGGCTGGCGCGACTGGAGCAGCTGTTCGGGCACTCGCGCGAGAGCCGCGAGCCGCTGACGGTGGGCTTCGTCGACATCGACCTGTTCAAGCGCATCAACGACGGGCACGGCCACGACGTGGGCGACCGCGTGCTGGTGGCGGTGGCCGACGCGCTGGCCGCCTCGATGCGGGGCCGCGAGGACGTGGTGCGAATGGGCGGCGAGGAGTTCCTGGTGGTGATGCCGGGCGTGGACCTGGCCACGGCGACCCCGCGACTGGAGCGGATGCGCCGGCGCGTGCGCGAAGCCGGCGATTCGCTCGCCATCGAAGGCCTGCAGGTGACCGCGAGCATCGGCCTGGCCAGCCTGCGCGAAGACGACGAGGATCCGGCCTCGCTGCTGCGCCGCGCCGATGGCGCGATGTACCAGGCCAAGCAGGCCGGACGCGATCGGGTCCACGCGGGCAGCTGACCGCCCGCGGGACAAGCGCTTCTCAGAACGGCTTGGCCAGCACCAGCCAGATCACGCCCAGCAGCAGGAACACCGGCACCTCGTTGAACAGGCGCAGCGCGCGCGAGGTCGGCAGCGCGCGGACGCCATCGGCGCGCTTGAGCCAGCGTCCGCCGAGGATGTAGTGCGCCAGCAGCAGCGCCACCAGCAACAGCTTGGCATGCAGCCAGCCGGTGCCGATGCCGACCATGGTCGGAAAGCCGGGAAGCACCCGGTACCCCAGCCACAGCACCACGCCCGCCACCAGCGCCAGCCCGAACATCACGTGGCCGAACCGGTACAGGCGCCGTCCCATCAGTACCAGGCGCGCACGCACCGCGGCCTCGTCGCCGGCCTCGACCAGGTTGATCAGGATCCGCGGCAGGTAGAACGCGGCCGCCACCCAGGCCATCACGAACAGCAGATGCGCGGACTTGATCCACAGGTAGGCGTGCATGTCGGATTCCGTCGGAGGTCGCGCGGCGACGCTGGCGAAGAGGCGCGCTATTGTAGCCGCCGCTTCCAGCCGCCCGACGCCATGCCCAAACGCTACGACCAGCGCTATTTCGACACCTGGTACCGCCGCCGCGGCATCGGCGGCGCGCAGCGCCTGGCGCGCAAGGTCGCGCTCGCGGTCGCCACCGCCGAGTACCACCTCGAGCGTCCGCTGCGCAGCGTGCTCGACATCGGCTGCGGCGAGGGCGCGTGGCGCGCGCCGCTGCTGCGGCTGCGTCCGAACGCGCGCTACCTCGGCTTCGACAGCAGCGAGTACGCGGTCGCGCGCCATGGCGCGCGCCGCAACCTGCACCTGGCGCGCTTCGCCGATTTCGGTTCGCTGCGGCCCTGCCCGCCGGTCGACCTGCTGGTGTGCAGCGACGTGATGCACTACCTGCCGCTGAAGGAACTCGACCGCGGCCTGCCCGGGCTGGCGGACCTGTGCGGCGGCGTGGCGTTCCTCGAATGCTTCAGCCGCGAGGACGAGACCGAGGGCGACGAGGAGGAGTTCCAGGCCCGCCCGGCCGCATTCTACCGGCGTCGCTTTGCCGCCTTGGGGCTGCGCCAGGTCGGCTCCCACTGCTGGCTCTCGCCGGCGCTGGCCGGCAGCGCAGCCGCCCTGGAACTCGCGCCGGTCGGCGCCTGAACGGCCGGCGGCGGCGTCCGCCAGGCCTCGCACGGCGTTGACGGGGCCCGCCCGTCGATCGGTTATGCTGCGACGCAGCAGCCGCTACCCGCCACGCCGATGCTCCTCTACCAGTTCCACGAACTCACCCGCTCCTGGATGACCCCGCTCACCTACTGGGCGGAGGCCAACGCACGCGCGTTCTCCACGCCGGGCAGCTGGCTGTCGGGCATGCCCGGCGCCGAACGCGTGGCCGCGGCCAACGAGCTGGTCCACCGCATCGGCAAGGACTACGAGAAGCCGGCCTTCGACATCCACTCGCTGCAGTGGGAAGGCGAGGTGTATCCGGTGGTCGAGAAGACCGTCCGCGCCACCCCCTTCTGCAACCTGCTGCGCTTCAAGCGCTACACCGACGATGCCGGCAACCTGTCGGAAATGCGCGGGCAGCCGCCGGTGCTGATCGTGGCGCCGCTGTCGGGCCATCACTCCACGCTGTTGCGCGACACCGTGCGCACCATGCTGCGCGACCACAAGGTCTACATCACCGACTGGGTCGACGCGCGCATGGTGCCGAAGGAGGCCGGGCCGTTCACGCTCGACGACTACGTGCGCACCATCCAGGACTTCATCCGCCTCATCGGCGCGAAGGACCTGCACGTGATGAGCGTGTGCCAGCCGACCGTGCCGGTGCTGGCGGCGATCTCGCTGATGGCCGCGCGCGGCGAGGAACTGCCGCGCTCGATGGTGATGATGGGCGGCCCGATCGACGCGCGCCAGTCGCCGACCTCGGTCAACAACCTCGCGACGCGCAAGCCGCTGTGGTGGTTCGAGAACAACGTCATCCATCCGGTCCCGCAGAACTACCCAGGCGCCGGCCGCCACGTGTACCCGGGCTTCCTGCAGCACACCGGCTTCATGGCGATGAATCCCGAACGCCACTTCATGTCGCACTGGGACTTCTACCAGAACCTGGTCAAGGGCGACCTCGACGACGCCGACTCGCACCGCCGCTTCTACGACGAGTACAACGCGGTGCTGGACATGCCGTCCGAGTACTACCTCGACACCATCCGCATCGTGTTCCAGGAACACCTGCTGCCGCGCGGGCTGTGGGACGTCGGCGGCGAGCGTGTGGATCCCGGTGCGATCAGCGGCACCGCGCTGATGACGATCGAGGGCGAACTCGACGACATCTCGGGACTGGGCCAGACCCGGGCCGCGCACGATCTGTGCACCGCGGTTCCCGAGAACCGGCGCGAGCACTACACCGTGCCCGGCGCTGGCCACTACGGCATCTTCAGCGGCCGCCGCTGGCGCGAACAGGTCTATCCGAAGGTGCGCGATTTCATCGCCGCGAATGTGGCGGAGGAAGGCAAGCGTGCACCGGCCGAGCGCAAACGCCGCGCCGGCAAGCCCGCACCCCGCCCGAAGCCTGCCTCCCCGCGCTGAGCGCGCCCGCGCACCGTCGCCACTCAGTCCCGCAGCGGCACCCGGATCACGCTGTCCGTGTGCCAGTCCACCACCAGCGGTTCGCCGGCGTCCGCAGCGGATTCATCGCTCACGTCCTTGCCCGTGCCCATGTTGACCTGGTGGTGGGCGTCCTTGAGGACGTCCACCACCACCAGCAAGCGGCTGCCTGCCGGCATGCGACGACCCGTCATCCGGGTGCGTTCGAACGGCAGCGTCGTCCACTGGCCCGGCACCAGCAGCTCGCGCCGGGTCATGTCGCGGGCGTGGCTGGCGCGCCCGACGTAATACGACAGCTGCATCGCGCTGCCGTCCGGCCGCAGCTCGTAGAGCACCACGCTGAAATCGAAATCGCGCTTGTTGCTGCGCACCTTCAGCGCGCCGGAGAAGCTGCCGACCACCGAGGTCGGCTCCCGGAAGGGCGCACTGGCAAAGGCGTAGCCGCCGCCGACATCGACCCGGTCGAGCACGATCGGATCGGGGTAATAGGCACCGTGTCCGTTCGAGCGGTCGGCGAGATCGACGCGCCTGTCCAGCCAGCCCGCCCGTGAGGCGGGCGTCTGTGACAGCAGCCGGAACCTGCCCGCGGGCGCGTCGGTCAGGTGGAACGCGACCGGTTCGGCCGCGTCCGCGAGCGAGGGTGCATGCCCCCACGCATCCGCGCCCATCAGATGGTAGTTGACCCGGTCGCGCAGCAGCGCGGGCCGGTCGCCGCCGCGCAGCACGTGGTCGAGCCACTGGAACGTCAACTCGCGCGTGTCGAACTGCGCGGATGGATCCAGGTCGTAACCGCGCAGCGACCTCGGCTTGAACGTCGCCTGCGCGCCGAAATGGTCGTAAGGGCCGATCACCAGATAATGCTGCGCGTCGGGCCGGTGGCGCAGATGTTCCTTGAAATACTGGAGCGCCGAGATCTGCCCGTCGTCGTAGTAGCCGGTGATGCTGAGGACCGGAATGTCGATCCGTGCGAAGTCCTGGTCGTAAGGCACCATCGCCTGCCAGTACCCGTCATAGGCCGGATGCGACAGCCAGCGCTGCAGCCATGGATTGGGCGTGCCGTCGACCCGGTCGATCTCGCGGTACGGCCGTCCGCTGGCGTACCAGGCTTCAGGCAGCCGCTGCCAGCGCCCGCTGTCGTGGTAGGTCGCCGTGTCGAGCAGGCGATCATTGGCGACGTAGAACGGCCAAGCGTAATTGGCGCTGAGGAAGACGTTGTTCTCCATAGGCAGGCCGAGCCCCGGGATCGCCGCCACGTACGGCACGATCGTCTTCAGCGCCCTGGGCATGCGCTTGGCCGCGGCCCAGGCCGCGAAGCCCGAATAGCTGCCGCCGTACATGCCGACGCGCCCGTCGCTCCAAGGCTGGCGGGCGACCCATTCCACCGCGGCCGCGGCATCGTCGGCCTCCGTTTCGTAGGGCCGGATCGCGTCGGTCCCCAGGCGCTTGCCGCGCGCATCGACCACCACGCCGGCGTAGCCCCGCGCCGCGGCTTCCACCGCGCTGGCGCGATTGGCGGTCGGATCTGTGTAGATGGTGAACAGCATCGCCGTCGGCTGCGGCGCCTGCACCCTGCGGCTGCGGGCGACCACCGCCGAGAGGGTCGCACCCGTGGGGGTATGGATCAGCGCCTCCTCGTCGATCAGATAGCGGCCGGCCTCGTCGGCGGCTGCCAGGGCGGGCGCCCGGCTCGCCACGGCGCGGTAGGTTGCGAAGAAGGCCTGCCTGCGTGCCAGGTTCACAGCATCGTCCAGCCCGATGCGGTCGCGCCCCTCGAGCGCCGCCAGCGCGGCGTGCAGGCTGGCGCGCGCGCCCTCCACATCGGCCACGAACCAGTAGGCGGTGCGCTGCGCTTCCAGATCGTCGAGTCCATCGAAATAGACGGCGAACACGCCTGCGAAGGCAGCATCGAAGTCCCTGTCCTGGCCAGCGGCACGCAGGTACAGCAGGTACGGCACCCATCGCCTCGCGCGATCGATGTCGCCGGCGGCCGCCAGTTCCTGCATGACCGCCGCGACCGACCGGGCCGCCTCGGCCGGCTGTCCGGCCGCGATCTGCAGGTGCGCCATGCCCGCCGCTGGCACTTCGGCCGCACTCCGCCCGACGGCATCGAGTACGTCGCGCGACAGCACGGCGATGGCCCTGGCGTTCGCCTGGTCGTCGGCCGAAGGCGCCGCGGCAAAGGGGAACTCGGGCGCGGACGCCCATGCCAGCCACGGCGCGAGCAGCAGCAGTAACGCCAGCGCGCACGCGTTCTCCCGGAACCGTCTTGCCATCACCTGCTCCCTGCACCGAGGTACCACCACTGCGCCCACGTCCGGCCGCTGCCCGACGCGGGGATCGCCGGCGCGGCGCCGCTTCATGCGTGCTGTGCCGTCTTCACCAGCAGGTGCTTGGCGAACAGCCCGTGCAGCCGGCCGATGCCGCGCGCGATGTGCATGGTCGCGAACAGCAGCACGATTCCGCCAATCAAGGCCAGCGGCAGGCTCCAGTCGGGCAGCGAGGTGGCGACTTCGTCGCCGCTGACGGACAGCAGCTGCCAGCCGCTGATGTGGACGTGCGCATCGGCGATGCCGGTCCACACCAGGACCGGCGCGGCGATGCAGGCCAGCGAGAGCGCCAGCAGGGTCACCACCACGGTGAAATAGAAGGTTCCCAGCGGCAGCATGAGCACGAAGTACAGCAGCGTGGTCCAGGTTCGCGGGTCGGTGAACATGTCGCCGATGCGCTGCCAGAGGCTGCGACCGCGCATGGTGTACAGCGGCCGGCGCGGCATGCGTTCGCCCAGCATCACTTCCACGATCCGGCCCTCAACCAGCGAGAGCACGCGCACCGAGCCGAAGAACAGGATCAGCAACGGGATGCCGACGATGGTGATCGACAGGCCCACCGAGAGCGAGAAGCCGGTGACCACCCAGGTGAAGTAGAAGATGCCGGTCGCCAGCGACAGCACCATGTAGAACAGCGAGGCGTAGGCGCGCGGATCGGCGAATACCCCGAAGAACCGGCCAAGGGCCGACTGGCGCGGCCGCGGCGGCGGCGCGCGCAGCGCGGTCTGCACCTTGACCTCGGTGTCGCGGTAGATGTCGGCGACCTCGTCGGGCGCGCCATAGCTCGAGGCCACGGCGGCGATGACTTCGGCCTCGCTGCGGCCGGGGTTTTCGGCCAGCTCCGAACGCAGGTATTCCTCCGCGTCGTAGAGCGCGTCCTGGACCAGCGCTGGATCCGCGCCCGCCAGCGAACGCCGCAGCTGTTCGAGGTATTCGGGAATGGTGGTCGGCAGGCGTTCGCTGTTCATTCGCGGTGTCCCTCCAGGACGGCGTCGACGGAATCCCGGGTCGCGCGCCACGCGGCGGCCCAGTCGTGCAGGGCCTTTCGCCCTGCGCCGGTGATGCGGTAGTAGCGCCGGGGCGGGCCGGCGTCGGATGGCTCGACGAAGCTGTCCAGCAGGTTCGCGGCCTGCAGGTTGCGCAGTACCGGATAGAGCGCGCTCTGCTTGCCGCTGAGCACGCCCTCGCCGAAGCGTTCCAGCGTCTTGGCGATCTGGTAGCCGTACATCGGCTCGCCCGACGAGGCCAGCACCGCCAGCAGGGCGAGCGATACGGTGCCGGCGCTCAGTTCCTTCTGGAACTTGCGCAGCTGCACCTCGCCCTGGTCGTCACCGTTGCCCATCGCGCTCTCCGCCCATGGGAGAATGCTATTGCGAAGTTCGCTATAGCGGATGTGCCATTAGTCCCGCCGGGCGCGAATCGGCCACAATCGGTTGCATCGCCATCCGGACATTCGCGCATGCATCGCATCCGCCCCGCTTTCGCACTCCTTGCCGTCGCCCTGGCACTCCCGCTGGTGGCCGCCGAACCCGAAGGCGCGGCCAGGCCGCTCACCACCCAGCAGATCCTCGATGCCTCGCAGCCGTCGGACTGGCGCATCCCGGCCCCGGAGGACACGCTGTACATGGACCTCGAGGCCGGCCGGGTGGTGATCGAACTGGCGCCCGCGTTCGCGCCCGCCCACGTGGCGAACATCCGCACGCTGGCGGCCGAGGGCTTCTGGAACGGGACCAGCATCTACCGCTCGCACGACAACTTCGTGGTGCAGTTCGGCGACGCCGACGCCGACGATCCGGCCAAGGCCAGGCCGCTGGGCAGCGCGAAGACCGCGCTGCCGGCCGAGTTCGAACGCAGCGCGCGCGGCCTCGACTTCCATGTCCTGCCCGACCCCGATGGCTGGGCGCCGCAGGTCGGCTTCGCCGAAGGTTTCCCGGCGGCGCGCGAAGGCAGCGACGGGCAGGCGTGGATGGCGCATTGCTACGGCGCGCTCGGCGCCGGCCGCAACAACGCGCCCGACAGCAGCATCGGTGCCGAACTCTACGTGGTCACCGGCCAGTCGCCGCGCCAGCTCGATCGCAACATCACCGTGGTCGGTCGCGTGATCCGCGGCATGGAACTGCTCTCTGCGATCCGCCGCGGCCCGCCGCCGATGGGTTTCCACGAGGATCCGGCGCAGCGCACGCCGATCGCCGCGATCACGCTGGCCTCGGAGCTGCCGGAGGCGCGGCGCGAACGCATCGAGGTGCTGCGCACCGACACGCCCACCTTCGATGCCCTGGTCGAGTCGCGCCGCAACCGCACCGACGACTTCTACCACCGCCCTGCCGGCCACATCGACCTGTGCAATATCGCGATCCCGGTGCGCACGCCCGACGAAGGCGGGCACTGAAGCGGCGCGGCATCCTCACGCGGCGTTGGCCGGGGCCTGCCTAGTCTGCCCTCGCCCCCACCGCCCGAGAAGTCACGATGGCCCAGCTCCGCCTCCGCATCGTCAGCTCCGAAGACAACGTCCGCGCGATCATGAACCTGCTGCAGAGCCTGGAGGGGATCGAGCACGTCGAGGAAGTGGCCGACCTGATGCCGCACATGGACGACCCGGACTCCAGCTCGGCCGGCCTGCACGATACGCGCGGCGCCGAAACGCACGAGGTGGAGGTGGAGATCCCCAATCCGGCCACCGCGCGCAAGGTCCGCGACGCGATCGAGACGCTCGCCTTCGACCTGGACGCCTTCGTCGAGATCGAGACGGACGAACAGGAATAGCGCGGGGCCAACCTCCGGCGGGCGCCGTCAGCCGGCCGCCGGCAACGCGTCGATGAACTCCGCCATGCGCTGGCGCTGCGCCGCGTCCGGCAGGCGCCCGCGCGCCGCACCGAGGTTGTCGACCATGTGCCGCGCCTTGCTGGTGGCCGGGGTCACGCAGGTCACCGCCGGGTGTGCGGCGACGTACTTGAGCATGAACTGCGCCCAGGAACGCGCGTCGAATTCCGCCGCCCACTCCGGCAGCGGCCGCTCGCCGATCCGGCTCCACAGCCGGGTGCGGCCGAACGGCAGGTAGACCAGCACGCCGATCCTGCGCGCCTGCGCCAGCGGCAGGATGGTGTCTTCCACGTCGCGGTTGTCGACGGCGTAGTCGACGCCGATGAAATCGATCTCCTCGTTGCGCATCACCTCGAGCAGGCGCGGATAGGCGGGCTTGCTGGTCGAGGTCACGCCCACGTAGCGCACCCGGCCCGCGGCCTTGAGTTCGCGCAGGACCGCCAGGTGGGTGGGGATGTCGGCCAGGTTGTGCACCTGCACCAGGTCCAGCCGCGCCTTGCCCAGGCGCGCGAACGAGGTTTCGATCTGTTCGCGCGCCTGCGCGGGATCGGCCTTGGCGTCGTCCCCGCGTCCGGCGACGTTGAGCTTGGTGGCCCAGAAGAGGCGATCGGTGATGCCCAGCGCGCGGGCGAGCTCGCCGGCGACCTCTTCCGAGGCGCCATAGGAAGGCGCGGTATCGAACACCGTGCCGCCACCTTCCACCAGCGCCTGCAGCACGTCGCGCAGCGCGTCGCTGTCCTCGCCGCGCGCGACCTGCGAGAACGTCGCCGAACTGCCCAGGCCGACCAGCGGCAGCGGTTCTCCGGTCGAGGGGATGGCGCGCGTCAGCAACGGCCCGTCGTCGGCGGCCAGCAGGCGTCCGTGCGGAAACGCCGCCGCGATCGCGGCGGCAAGGGAGATCTTCAGGCAATCGCGGCGCGTGGCCATGGGCGGACTCCTCGGATGGGTGTGCCGTGCTTCCGTCGCGCCCGCGTCGCCTGCCGCGACGCAGTGGACGCGGGCGCAACCCATGCCGCGTCGTGCAGACCGGGCGGGACAGGTGGCCCGAGTCTGACGCCTCACCGGGGATCGTTCAAACCCGCGCGCCGGTCGCGGTTCCCGCGCCGCTCCCGCGCGCGCGCTGCCGCAGCCGGTCCGGCTCCCTGCCCCTTTGGACGCATATCGCCTGTGGACGGCAGCCACTAGCATGATGCGCGGAGGACCACCACCGCATGCGCATCGCCCTGCTCGCCGACCTGCATGCCAACCGCGAGGCGACCGAGGCCTGCCTGGCCGCGCTCGGCCGCGCGGGCTGCAGCCGCTACGTGTTCCTCGGCGACTGCGTCGGCTACGGGGCCGATCCGGCCTGGGTGGTCGACACCGTGCGCGAGCATGTCGCCGGCGGCGCGGTCGCCGTGCTCGGGAACCACGACCAGGCCGCCGCCCGCGCGCCGTCGGACGGCATGGTGCCCGAGGCCCGCGAAGCCATTGCCTGGACCCGGCGCCAGCTCGACCCCGGCCAGCTCGCCTTCCTCGCCAGCCTGCCGCTGCAGGTGCAGGAGGACGATCGCCTGTACGTGCACGCCAATGCCTGGGCGCCGGCGGAATGGGGCTACGTGTCCAGCCGCGCCATGGCCACGCGCAGCCTGGAGGCGACCGCCCAGCGCCTGACGTTCTGCGGCCACGAGCATCGCCCCGCGCTGTACTACGCGCAGCCCGGCCCGGCCGGCCATTTCCAGCCGGTCGCGGGCCGCCCGGTGCCGCTGCCGGGCACGCGCCGCTGGCTGGCGATCCCCGGGGCCTGCGGGCAGCCGCGCGACGGCGATCCGGCGGCCGCCTGCGCCATCCACGATACCGGCGACGGCAGCCTGACCTTCCTGCGCGTGCCCTACGACCACGAACGTGCCGCGGCGAAGATCGTCGAGGCGGGCCTGCCGCACGCCTTTGCCACGCGGCTGCTGGCAGGGACATGAGATGAAACCGCAGCCCGGCAAGGTGATCGGTGGCTACACCCTGCTCGCGCCGCTGCACGAAGGCGGCATGGCCACCCTGTGGCGGGTGTCGCATCCGCAGCAGGGGTTCGCGCTGCTGATGAAGCTGCCGCACCTGGGCTATGGCGAGAACGTGGCCAAGCTGGTCGGCTTCGAGGTCGAGCGGATGCTGATGCCGACCCTCGCAGGACCGCACGTCCCACGCCATGTCGCCAGCGGCGACGACGGCGACCAGCCCTGGCTGGTGATGGAACACGTGCCGGGCGAAACCCTGCGCGTGCTGCTCGACGACGCCCCGCTGCCCGTGGACCGGGTGGCCGCGCTCGGCGTCCTGGCGGCGAGCGCGCTCGAGGACCTGCACCGGCAGCACGTCGTGCACCTGGACATCAAGCCCAGCAACCTGATGCTGCACGCGGACGCGCAGACCGGCGCAGAGCGCATCGTGCTGATCGACTTCGGCCTGTCGCACCACGCGCAGCTGCCCGACCTGCTGGCCGAGCAGTTCCAGATCCCGCTCGGGACCGCGCCCTACATCTCGCCCGAACAGGTGCTGGGCGTGCGCGACGATCCGCGCAGCGACCTGTTCGCGCTGGGCGTGGCGCTCTACCACCTTGCCACCGGCCAGCGGCCTTTCGGCAACCCCACCAGCCAGCGCGGCCTGCGGAGACGGCTCTACCAGGCGCCGGCGCCGCCACGGGCGCTGCAGCCCGACATCCCGCGCTGGTTCCAGGAAATCGTGCTGCGCTGCCTGGAGGTCGATCCGGACGCCCGCCATCCCAGCGCCGCGCAGTTGGCCTTCGACCTGGCCCATCCCGAACAGGTGCCGCTGACCCAGCGCGCCGGGCGCGCGCGGCGCGACGGTCGACTGCAGGTGGCCCGGCGCTGGTTCCACGCGCTGGGCCGCGACCCGGCGACGGTCGCACAGCGCAGCGCGGCCACGGCGCGCGATGCGCCACTGGTGATGGTCGCCCTCGACACGCGCCAGCAGGACCGCGAGCTTGACGCCTCGCTCAACGACCTGGTGCAGCGCATCGTGCAGACCTCGCCGGGCGCGCGCCTGGCCTGCGTGACGGTGATGCGCACCGCCCGCGTGGGCATGGACAGCAACCTCGACGGGGCCGGCCGCAACCGCCACGTCAAGCGCCTGGTGGCGATGCGCCACTGGGCACGGGCGCTGCAGCTGCCAGACCACCGCATCACCTTCCACGTGCTCGAATCGACCGACGTGGCCGAGGCGCTGGTGGGTTTCTCGCGCGACAACGGCATCGACCACGTGCTGATGGGCGCGCGTGGCGTCACCGGCATGCGCCGGATCCTGGGCAGCGTGTCGGCGCGCGTGGTCGCCGAAGCCGACTGCACGGTCACCGTGGTGCGCGGCGCCCGGACGGCGGCGCAGGCCTGAGGCCGCGCCCGCGCCGGATCAGAAGCTGGCGCCGTCCACTTCGACCACCTCGAGTCCGCCCAGCTCCACCTCCGGCAGGCAGCGCACGTTGACCATCGCCATGGCCACGCCGTCGCGGCCCTTGCCCTCGCTGAAGGTCGCGATGCCGCAGTTGGCGCAGAAATGGTGGGCGATCGCCTCGCGATTGAAGCGGTAGGTGGACAGGTCCTGTTCCGGCGTCTTCAGCGTCAGCGCCTCGCGCGGGAACGCGGCCAGCAGGCCGCCGCGCCGGCGGCACATCGAACAGTTGCAGTCGATGACCTGGCCGATCTCGCCCTCGAGCTCGAACGCGATCCTGCCGCAGTGGCAGCTGCCCTGGTATGTCGCCATGTGACGCCTCCGCCTGAATTCGCGCCGAGGTTACTCCCGCGCGGCCGCGGCTGTCGCCCGCGACGCCAACGTGCCGATGACCGGCGATCGCACGGGCCAGGGGCGCGGACGCCGCTCGTGCGGTCAGCCTTCGCTGGCCGCAGCCACCGGCGCACCCGTATCGGCACCGGCCCCACCCGTCGCGCCCAGGCCCAGGCGCGAACGCTCCAGCCACCAGGCCAGCGCGGCCAGCGCGAGCCAGGCCAGGAACCACGGCCACGCGGGGCCGGGTGCGCGCGGCACCGCAGCGGCTGTTCGTTCATCGTCCGTCGCCGGCGCGATGGCAGTGAGCGCCACCGTGGCCTCGCGCAATGCGCCCAGGCGCAGGCCCTCGTCCGCGTCGGCGGCGGCGACATGGAAACCGCGCCCGGCATCGCCCAGTCGCAGGCGATGCCAGCCCGCGAGCCGCGGCCAGAACCCGGCGCAGTCGCGCGCACCGCTGGCCGGATCCACCACCGGCCGCATCACCGCGCCATCGGGCGCCTCCACGACCGCGCCTTCCGGCCAGCCGCAGAGGCGCAGGCGCTCGCCGACCCGGGCATCGGCGTCGATCACGGGCAGGACGTCGGGGCGCGCGCGCGCCAGGGTGGCGAGCGCCGGACCCCACAGGTCGTCGAACAGGTCCGCGCGCCCGTGCAGCGGCAGCACGTAGCTGTCGAGCAGCGTCCACAGTCCGATCCGGCCGCGCCCTTCGCCACGCCACCAGCCGGCCGGCACGTCTCCGCCGGGTGCGAAGGCGATCGCTTCGGCGCCATCCACGCGCCAGCCGCGACGGCTCAGCCGCGGCGGCGGCGCCTGCGCCTGCTCCAGGTCGAACGGCGCATCCTCGCTGCCGCTGCCCATGCGCGCGCGCAGGGCCTGTTCGTCATCCACCCGCGCAGGCGGCAGCGACCAGGGCGCACTGCCGCGGCCACCGGCGATCGCGAAGCTAGGCCTCCGCAGGCCACGCAGCGTCGTCTCCGGCAAGGGCGTGTCGGCGCGCAGCAGCAGGCCCAGGCCCTCCCGCACCGCGGCCAGCACGCGGGCGCGGCCGGCCTCGCCCAACCCGGCCCAGGCGCGTGCGTCCGCGATCACCAGGTCGGCCTCGGCCAGTGCCGCCTCGTCCAGCGGCGCGGCACCCAGCTGCAGGCCGCCGCCGAGCGCGATGCGGGCCTGGACTTTCGCACCCGCGTCCACCAGCCAGCGCCGCAGCGCGCGCGTTTCGGGGCCGGGGGCGCCCGCCAGCAGCAGCACGCGCGGCGGCGCGGACGCTTCGATCCACAGCGGCGCGGCCACCTGCCCGACCGCTGCGCCCTCGGCGTCCAGCACCCGCAGCTCGAAGCGCGCGGCACCGGCCGCCAGCGCGACGCCGTGCACGGTGAAGCGGCCGTCGTCGCCGAGGCCGGCGGCATCGACGCGACGTCCGGCCGGATCGTGCAGCGCGACGCTGCCGCCGTCGACGCCCGCGACCTGCCCGGCGATCGCGAAGCCCGCGCCACGGTGGACGCCGGCAGGCAGGGACAGGCGCACCAGGCCCGCCGGCAACGGCGGTGGCTCGAAGGCGACCAGGACCGTACGCGCCGCCTCGCGGTCGCGTGCGACGAGACCCGCGCCCAGCACGCGGATGCGGGTGGTTCCGGGATGCTGGCGCAGCGCGGTGGCCAGGTCGGGCACGCGCGCGTCAGCAGCGATGCTGGCCTCCGGCAGCGCCACCAGCCGGCCCTCCACGCCCACCGCATCGGCACTGGTAGCGCCTTCGGTCAGCACCACCAGCGTCGCCGGATCGAGGGGCCGCTGCGGCGGGAACAAGGCCAGGTACAGCCCGCCCGCCAGCAGCGGCTGCAGCACCAGCAGCAGGGCCAGCCGCCAGGCACGCGGGCGCCGCGGATCGGCGCGATGGGCACGCCACAGCCGCAGCGCGGCGACCGCGACCGCCAGTGCGAGCAGCAACGCGACGAGGCTGCCGGGGTCCATGAGGCTCATGGCGCCTCCCGCGCGGCGTGCAGCGCATCGAGGTAGCGCCCCGCGGCGTCGGCGTCGGTCCGGCGCCCGAACGCACCTGCCGGACGCGGCAGGGCGCTCCACACCAGCCCACGCAGCGTGGCACGACAGTCGGCGCAGCCCGGATCCTGGCGCAGCGCGTCGATCGCGGCGACCCAGGCGAGCGGATCGTCGAGGCGATCGCGCTGCGCCCCGGTCCAGCGTTCCAGGGCGTCGAGCGTGGCCGGCAGCGTGTCGACACCCGTGGTGCCGAGCGATTGCCAGGCCGCGGCCAACGCAGCGTCCGCCTCCTCCGCGGCGAGGGCCGGCAGGGCGCGGTTGCGCAGGCCGCTGCGGTCGCCGCCCAGGCGCCGCGATTCATCCACCGGCGGCAGTTGCGTGCCCACGCGCTGCAGGTAGATGCGCTCGGCTTGCTGCACCTGCTTGATCAGCTCCAGCGCGCGGTAGGCATACGGCAGCGCCTCGCCCGGCGCGGCCTGGCGCAGGTGCAGCTCGGACTGCCACATCTCCCCCAGCGCCTTGCGCAGGGTTTCGCGCGTCTGCGGATCGAGCAGGGTCGCCGCCTCGGCGATGTCGTGCGTGTGGCCGAACGCCTCCAGCACGTCGCCGACGTTGCCGAAACCTGCGGCCGGGGCCGCACCCTCCGCTGCGTGGTCGTGTCCGTCGTCGTGCGGCGCGTCGTGAGCCTGCGCGTCGTCCGCGGCCGGCGCGTCGCTGGTGGGCAGATCGCTGGTCGGCAAGTCGCTGGTCGGCGGTGCGCGGCCGCCCTCGCTTTCCTCGCCGAGGAACTGGCCGTAGCGCAGGCGCAGCAGGCGCTGGTCGACGCCGATCAGGTCCGAGCGCCGTTCGAATTCGTCCGCCGCCAGCTGCGGCCGCTCCGCCAGCAGGGCCTCGGCGTCGATGATGATCTGGCGCTGGCTGCGGAAGTAGGCCGGCAGCACCTGGCGCGCCAGCCCATCGAGGCCTTCCGCGCCGAGCACCGGTTCGGGCGGCCAGCGCAGGATCACGCTGGCGCTGCGCGCAAGCTGCGGCTGCGGCGCGCGGTTGTCGAGCACCTCCAGCCGCGCGACCAGGTCCTCGCCGCGCTGCAGACCGAAGTCGGCGGGGCGCAGGCGCAGTTCGAAGCGCCGGCTGCGCGCATCGCCCCGGCCCTGCAGCACGCGCACGTGCTCCTGGAAGCGGATGTTCTCGCCGGTGCCCTCGGTGCGGGTCAGCAGCAGGCGCGCGCGCGTCGACACGCCGTAGTCGTCCAGCGCCTCGAACTGCAGCAGCCAGTCGCGCTGGCTCGGCGCCAGCAGGGTCAGGCCGCGCTCGGGCGCCAGCACGCGCACGCGTGGCGGCAGGTCGGGCACCGCGTCCAGGCGGTACAGCGGCGCGCTTTCCGCGCCCGCGACGCCTGCCGGCACGACGCGGTAGAGCGTGGACGCCTGCAGCGCCAGGGCTGCGGTCCAATGTCCGCCTTCGCGCTGCAGGGCGATGCGGCGACCGTCGTGGAAGACCAGGTCGACAGCGCGAGGCTGCGGCGCGTAGCGCAGGCGCCAGCGCAGCGTGCTGCCGACCGGCGCCTCCGCCTCCAGCGTCTGCGTGGTGCTGGACGCGACGCCGGTATAGGCCGGCGGCTGCAGCTGCAGCGACTGCGAGAGCAGCTGCGGCGCTTCCACGGCGGCCGCGGCACTCGCGGCAGGCGGCGCATCGACGATGGCCGGCCTGGCGGCGGGCCACAGCGCCACGACCAGGCACGTCGCCGCCAGCGCCAGCCATGCCGGCACGATCGCGCCCGTCGACCACGACGGGCGCAGGTCCGGCGCCGGACGGTCGCGCAGCCGCTGTTCGAGACGATCGCGCTGCAGCCGCTGCAGTGGCGACAGTGCGGCGTCGTCCGCGAGCAGCAGGCCGCTGCTGTCGTCGAGGTCGCTTCGCGCCGCGTCCAGCTGCTGCACCAGCCAGTTCCGGTCGAAATGGCGACGCCGGCGCAGCGCCACGGCGATCACCGCGACCAGCCCGGCTGTCGCCACCGCCGCTGCGGCCCAGCCGCCGGGCCAGCGCCACAGCAGCGCGGCGAGCGCCAGCGGCACCGGCAGCAGCTGCGCCAGCGCGTCGAGCAGCGCGCGGCGGCGCGTACGCGCGAGCAGGTTGCCGAGCGCGGTGCGTGCGCTCATGCCGCGGCTCCGCGCCGGCGCGCGCTGGCCAGCCAGCGCTCGAGCAGGAACAGCAGCGCAATGGCCAGCGCGATCCACGGCCGCAGGTCCTGCGGTGCCGGCGCCACCGCGCGCGCGCCCGGTTGCGGCGCGTAATCGGCCGCCATCACCATCGTGGGCGCCGGCGGCGGCTGCACAAGCTCGCGCAACGTGCGCGGGAACGCGGGATCCAGCAGTTGCGGCATCCCGGCCGGCGCCAGCGCGCGCGTCAACTGCAGCAGCCTGCCGCGGCCCTGCGGCGCCGCCTGCAGCAGCGGCGCGCCGGTCTCGTCGCGCCAGACCACGACCGGTTGGGCGGCGCCAGGCCAGTCCGCGCCCGCCGGCAGCAGCAGCTGTCCGCCCCGCTCCACCCACCGCATCACGTCGGCCGGCAGCGGGCCGGCGCGCCACCACGCCAGCAGTCCGACGTCCGGCGCCGGCAGGTCGACGGTGTCGGCAAGGTCGACCGGCGACCCGTCCGCGCCCTGCCACGCCGAGGCCACGGCCCGCAGGTAGGCGAGGCCCTCGCGATGCGCGGCGTCGTATCGGATCGCCATCGTCGGCGCCGTATCCGCCGCGGGTTCAAGCCTCGAGCCGCCGGCGACGATGGTCCATTCGATCTCGCGCGTGAGCCGCAGGCGGCCGGCATCGGCGCCGGCCAGCCGCTCCGGGACCAGTACGGTGAGCGGGGCGCCGGGCGACAGTCCCGCATCGAACTCGCGCAACAGGCTCGCGACGGGAACGCGGCCGGCCGGCGGCGGCTGGTCCAGCGTCGGGAAACCGGGCGCCAGCCAGCGCGCGTCGATGTCGCGATCGCCGAGCACGGCGGCGATCGCCTCCGCGTCCACGCCCGGCATCGCCAGCAGGCGCGGCCGGGTGTCCACCGTGCCCAGCAGCGCGGGCCGGGCCAGCAACAGCGCCAGCAGCGCGACCAGCAACAGGCGCACCGCCAGCAGCCAGGGCTCGTCGAAGCGCAGCCGGCGGCGCGGCTTCGGCCGCGCGCGCAGCCAGCGCAGCGCGGCGAACATGGTCGGCCGCTGCTGCTGCCGTCGCGCCAGGTGGATCAGCAGCGGCAGCGCCAGTGCGGCGAGCGCGGCCAGGGCCGCGGGCATGAGCAGCGTCGGGTTCATGCGTCGCCGCCGCCCGGACCGGCGGCGAACAGCGCACGCAGCGGCTGCAGCAGCGGCTCGTCGAGCACGTGCACGGCGCAGCGGATGCCGGCTTCGGCAAACCGCGCGTGCAGGGCCCGCTGCGCCTCGCCGAACTTCGCCAGGAATTCCGCGCGCAGCGCGCGGGCATCGCCCGGCAGCGCTTCGCCCGTTTCCGGGTCGATGAAGCGGCGGCCGTCATCGAAAGGGAAATCGCGCTCGGCCACGGCCAGCAACTGGATCGCGAGCACTTCGCGCCGCGCCGCGGCCAGCCGGGTCGCCAGCGCCGGCACGGCCGGGTCGAGGAAGTCGCCCAGCACCACCACCAGGTCGTCCGGCGCGATGCGCTCCCAGACCGGGCGCAGCCGCGCCTCGTCGGGCACGCCGCCGCCGGCCTGGAGACGTTCGAGTTCGAACAGCAGACGCTCGCGCTGGCGGCTGCCGGCGGCGGCGGGCACCAGCGCCAGCGCGTCCTCGCGCAGGGCCACCAGCCCGGCGCGATCGCCCTGGCGCAGCGCGACCTCGGCGATGCACGCGGCCAGCGTCTTCGCCGCGTCCAGGCGCGACCAGTCGGGCCGGGCCTCGTCGGCCTGCGCCATCGACGCGCTGGCATCGAGCATGATCCACACCGCCAGCGGACTGTCGCGCTCGGCCTCGCGCACGAAGAAGCGGTCGCTGCGCGCGTACAGCTTCCAGTCGATGCGGCGCGGCTCGTCGCCCGGCTCGTAGCCGCGGTACTGCGAGAACTCCAGGCCCGTGCCCTTGTCGCGACTGCGGTGCTGGCCACCGCCGCGCAGCGCGCTGCTGCGGCGCGAGGCGATGCGCAGCCCGCGCAGCTGCGCGCGCAGGCCCGGCGTGACGGGATCGTGGCCCATCGGCTTGGCGCTGCTCAGGCGCCCGGGGGCGGCACGTCGCGCAGCAGCGCGGCGATGACCTCGTCCGGGCGCTTGCCTTCGGCCTCGGCCGCGAACGACAACAGCAGCCGGTGGCGCAGGACCGGTGCCGCCAGCGCCAGCACGTCCTCGCGCGTGGCGGCGAGGCGGCCGTGCAGGATCGCGCGCGCCTTCGAGGCCAGCACCAGCGACTGTCCCGCGCGCGGCCCCGCGCCCCACTTCACGTAGTCGCGCACCGCCTGCGGCGCGCCTCCGCCCGGCCGGGTCGCGCGCACCAGCCGGGTGATCCACGCCAGCAGGTCCTCGCCCACGTGCACCTGGCGCACCAGCGCCTGCAGCGCCAGCACATCCTCGCCGCCCATCACCCGCGGCACCTCGGCCACGTGGCTGGAGGTGGTCTGGGCGATGATCGCGCGCTCCTCCTCCTCGCCGGGGTAGTCGAGCGCGATGTGCAGGAGGAAGCGGTCGAGTTGCGCCTCCGGCAGCGGATAGGTGCCGGCCTGCTCGATCGGGTTCTGTGTGGCCAGCACGAAGAACGGTGCCGGCAGCGCGTGCGTCACGCCGGCGAAGCTGACCGTGTGTTCCTGCATCGCCTCCAGCAGCGCGGCCTGGGTCTTGGGCGGCGTCCGGTTGAGTTCGTCGGCGAGCAGCAGGTTGGTGAACACGGGACCGGGCTGGAAGCGGAAGTGGCGATGGCCGGTGCCGTGGTCCTCCTCCAGCAGTTCGGTGCCAAGCAGGTCGCTGGGCATCAGGTCGGGGGTGAACTGCACGCGCCGGAACTGCAGCTCCAGCGCCTGGCCCAGGGTGCGCACCAGCAGGGTCTTGCCCAGGCCCGGTACGCCTTCGAGCAGGCAGTGGCCGCCGGCGAGCAGGCCGGTGAGCAGCTGCTCGACGACGTCGTGCTGGCCGACGATCGCGGTGCCGATGGCGGCACGCAGGTCGGACAGGCGCGCGACGCGGGACTGGATGTCGGATTCGGTGAGGGGGGTCATGGCGCGATCCTGGTCATACAGATGGAAGAACCCGCCGAGACTTGATCCGGGTTTCGGAAGGACGCCACGCCCTGCCGGTTGGGGGTCGCTCTTCGCTCGGTCGGGGCATCCTGCCCCGACTCGCGCGCAAAACATCCATGTCTTGCTTGCCGCGACCCCCAACCGGCAGTGCGCGGCTCACCGGGTCTGATAGTTCGGCGATTCGGTCCCGGTGGTGTTTGGTTTCGTGACGATGGAAACCACGATAGGAAGAGGGCGATGGCCGTTCCGGTCTGGGGGTTGCGGATAGCAGCGCATGGATGCGCTGCGGCGGCGAGTCAGCCATGGGTGAACGCGCATGGCTTGCGCGGCATGCCGCGCATGCGCGTGAACGCCCGGCGCGCTGCGCCGGGCCGGACCGCGAAGCGGGCTGACCGAGCCGGGGAGCAACCCCCGGACCGGGACGGCCTCGGTCCGCAAGCCTGCGTCCAGCCCCGTCCACCAACAGGCCACCCTTCACGAAGGGGCGGAGCCAGAAAAAGCGCTCCTCGGCTTTCGCCGGTGTGCCAGCTCGGCCATGGTGACCGCCGGAAGCCCCGAGAATCGACAGCCCAATGCTCATGCCGTCAGCGCATACACCACGATGTTGACCGCGAACTTCGTGTTGTCCTCGGCCAGGAAGCGCTTGTTGCGCCAGTCGTAGTCCCATTCGCAGCCGTAGTCCTTGTTGCTGTAGAGCACGCCCAGGCGGCCGTCGATGTCGATGCCCTTGAGGTAGTCGTGCACCAGGTCGTCGCCCCAGCCGTTGAGCTCGTAGCTGGTCGCCGGCGGCCCGTCGGGGAAGCTGAAGAAGCTGCTGTAGAGCGGATGCCGCCTGGGCAGCTTCGCCAGCGCGCGCGGGCCGAAGATCGACGCCATCTGCGTCTCGAACGACTTGGCGAACAGGCCGTCGATATCGTGGTTGCAGTCGTCGACGAACACGAAGCCGCCGTTGCGCACGTAGCGTTCGAAGTTGCGCCGCTCGGCCGGGTTGAACTCGACCAGCTTGTGCCCGGCCAGGTAGCAGAACGGCGCGGACAGCATCTTCGGGTCGGCCAGCTCGACCTGATGTTCCTTGGGATCCACGCGCAGGCCGGTGTAGTCGATCAGCGAGGTGATCAGGTTGGACGGCATGCGCTCGTCCACGTCCCAGTCGCCGGAGTCGTACTTGAGCCGGGTGAACCAGAAGTCGTAGCTGGCCGCGCCGGCGGCATGCGCGCCAAAGGACCTGCCCGCCAGCCAGGCGCCGGCGGCGGCGCCCAGGCCCATGCGCAGGAACTGCGCGCGGTTCATGCCTGTGCCCATGCGGACGACCCCCTGACGGTGACGCAATAGCGGCGGGGCGGGCGCGGAGGATCGGACGAACCGGACCTGGCCGGTGCCTGCCCCCACCCCAACCCTCTCCCGCACGCGGGAGAGGGAGCAAGGCGGTTGCGGCGCGGGATCACACCGCGTCGGAGAGCGAGGTGAAGGTGAAATCGCGCAGGCGCATCGGCGGGATCATCATCGCGAAGCGCGACTCGTCGCCGCTCACCCTGACCGGCTTGCCGAGCTCGTCGATGTTGTTGAGCATGATCACCGGCGATTCGTTGAAGCGGAAGTTCTTGACCGGGTGCTTGATCTGCCCGTTCTCGATGTAGAACGTGCCGTCGCGGGTCAGGCCGGTGAGCAGCACGGTCTGCGGATCGACCATGCGGATGTACCAGGTGCGGGTGACCAGGATGCCGCGTTCGGTCTCGCGCACCAGGTCGGCGGTGGACTTGGTGCCGCCGGACATGATCAGGTTGCCCGGCGTGGCCACCGCCTCGCGTCCCTGCTGCTGCGCCCAGTAGCGCGAATACAGCAGGTTGGCCACCTTGCCGTTCTCGATCACCGGCATGCGCTTGCGCGCCATGCCCTCATCGTCCCAGGGCAGGACCGGCGCGTTCGGATCGGCCGGGTCGGCCCAGATGTTCACGCGCGGGTCGTAGACCTGCTCGCCGAGCTTGTTGCCGCCGCCCTTCTTCGAGAGGAAGCTGCGGCCCTCGTCGGCCTGGCGCGCGTCGAAGAAGAACATCATGAACGAGATCAGGCCCGCGGCCGCGTGCGGCTCCAGCACCACGGTGTACTTGCCCGGCTCCAGCGCCTTGGCATCGGCCGATTCGCGCGCCTTGCGGATGGCGATGGCGACATCGCGCCCGGCATCGAGCTGCGAGATGTCGGTGACGTTGCGCCCCACCCAGCCCGAGCCGCGGCCATCCTCGGTGCGCACGGTGCAGGTGTAGTCGGCGCCGGTCGAGGTCTGGTAGCCGAAGTTGCCGTTGCTGTTGGCGATCGCGGTGAACGAGCGGCTGTCTTCCAGGAATCCCGCCGCCACCAGCCCGGCCGGGCGGCACGGGGCGATGGAGTCGGCCGCCACCTGGGCGCGGTATTCGGGCGTGATCGCCGCCGTGGCCGCGTTGTAGGTGCTGGTCGCGGTATAGGCCTGCTTGCCGATGGCGGGCATGAACTCCGGATTCTCCGGCGCCAGTCGCGCGAGGTCCTCGGCGCGGCGGACGACGCGTTCGAGCGAAGCGTCGTCGAACTCGTTGATGGTCGCAGTGCCCACGCGCTTGCCGAACGCGACCGAGACGGCCAGCTCGACGTTGTCGACGATGCCGCTGGTGGACACGTCGTTGAGCGCGAAGCGGATGTTGCCGTTGTTGCCGCCCGAGAGCGTGGCGGTGCATTCATCGGCCTTCGACAGCGCGACGACCTTGTCGAGGATGGCCTTGGCTTCGGCTTCGGTGAAGATGCTCATGGTGTTCTCCTGTGCCGGTCAGCCGAGCGAACGGGCGGTGTTGATGACGTTGATGCCGTTGAAGCGGGCGGTGCTCGACCCGTGCGAGACCGCCGAGACCTGCCCGGGCTGGCCCTTGCCGTCGAAGAACGAACCACCGAGGCGGTAGTCGCTTTCGTCGCAGACCGCCGAGCAGGCGTTCCAGAATTCAGGCGTGCGGATCTGGTAGGCCACGTCCTCGAGCATGCCGGTGATCTTGCCGTCCTTGATCTCGTAGAACAGCTGGCCGCCGAACTGCGCGTTGTAGCGCTGCTGATCGATCGAGAACGAGCCGTCGCCGATGATGTAGATGCCGTTCTCGACGTCCTTGACCATGTCGGCCACGGACAGCTTGTCCTTGCCGGCCGCCAGCGAGACGTTGGCCATGCGCTGGAACTGCACGCTCGACCAGGAGTCGGCGTAGCAGCAGCCGTCGGATTCGGCCTTGCCGAGGATGTGGGCCTGGTCGCGGATGGTCTGGTAGTCCACCAGGATGCCGTCCCTGATCAGGTCCCAGCGCTTGCACTTCACGCCTTCGTCGTCGTAGCCGACCGCGCCGAGGCTGCCGGGCTGGGTCTTGTCGGCGAAGATCGTGACCTTGTCGCTGCCGTACTGGAACTTCGACTCGCGCTTGTCGAGCGTGGCGAAGCTGGTGCCGGCGTAGTTGGCCTCGTAGCCCAGCACGCGGTCGAGCTCGAGCGGATGGCCGACCGATTCGTGGATGGTCAGCCAGGTATGCGAGGGATCGAGCACCAGGTCGTACTTGCCCGGCTTGACCGACGGCGCCTTGAGCTTCTCCTGCGCCTGCTTCGCGGCGGCCACCGCGTCCTCGAGCATGTCGTAGGAGTGGCCGTAGTTGACCACCCCGTTGGGCGAGGTGAACTTCTGCGAGGCGTCGCCGTCGAGGTATTCGTAGCCCAGGCCCATCGGCGCCGACAGGCCTTCGCGGGTGCGGAACTTGCCGCTGGCCTTGTCGATCGCGGTCACCGTCATCGGCGCCCAGATGCGGTGCACGTCCTGGTCGATGTAGGAACCGTCGGTGGAGGCGAAGTACTTCTGCTCGTTGACCAGGAACAGGGTGGAATTGACGAAGCTGGCCCCGGCATTGGTCGCCGCGGCGTTCACCGACAGCAGCAGGTCGACCTTGTCCTTGATCGGCACTTCCATCGCGTTGCGCCGGATCGGCGTCTTCCACGCCACCTCGCCGAAGCCGGGCGCGGGCGCCAGCTGCACCGGCGCGGCCTGCACGCGTGCGTTGGCCTTGGCGATCGCGGTGGCACGGCGCGCCGCCTCGGCGACCGATTCGGTGGTCAGGCCGTTGGTCGCGGCGAAACCCCAGGCGCCATCGGCGATCACCCGCACGCCGACGCCGGTGGACTCGGTGTTGACGACGTTCTGCACCTTGTCCTCGCGCGTCATCACGAACTGGCGCAGGTAACGGCCGATGCGCACGTCGCAGTAGCTGGCGCCAGCCGAGCGCGCGGCCTGCAGCGCCGTGTCGGCAAGCTGCTTCTTGATCGAGACATCGAGCGTGGTGACCAGTTGCTCGGCGGCAATCGCCTTGCCGAGCCATGCGGGCAGCGCCAGGGTGCCCATGCCGAGGCCGCCCAGGGCCAGGAAATCGCGTCGTTGCAAGGCCGTATCTCCGTTGTCGTGTCCGCGGCGGCGGGCCGCGGCTCCGGATCGCGCGTCGCGCGCCGGAGGGAACCCCGATTCTCGACGCGGCAGCCGCGCCGGCGCAAATGACTTTCGGCACGGTCGCGCGGACGCACGTCGTCCCCGGGCCGCCGCAGCCCGCGTCGCTGCGTGCCTAGCCCAGCGAACGCGCGGTGTTGATCACATTCTGTCCGTCGAAGCGCGCCGTCGCCGAGCCGTGCGAGACCGCCGACACCTGGCTCGGCTGGCCCTTGCCGTCGAAGAACGAGCCGCCCAGGCGAAAATCGCGTTCGTCGCAGATCGCCGAACAGTCGTTCCAGAACTCGGGGGTGCGTATCTGGTAGGCGCCATCCTCCACCAGCCCCTGCACCTGGCCGTTGCGGATCGCGAAGAACAGCTGGCCGCCGAACTGCGCGTTGTAGCGCTGCTGGTCGATCGAGTACGAGCCGCGGCCATGGATGTAGAGGCCGTTTTCCACGCCGCCGATCATGTCCTGCACGGTGAGCGGCGCCTTGCCCGGCGCCAGCGAGACGTTGGGCATCCGCTGGAACTGCACGCTCGACCAGGAATCGGCATAGCAGCAGCCGTCGGAGCGCTCCTTGCCCAGGATGTGGGCCTGGTCGCGGATCGACTGGTAGTCGACCAGGACGCCGTCGCGCACCAGGTCCCAGCGCTTGCACTGCACGCCTTCATCGTCATAGCCCACCGCGCCGAGGCTGCCCGGCTCGGTCTTGTCGGCGATGAAGTTGACGATCCCGCTGCCCCAGCGGAACGTGCCGCGCTTGTCGAGCGTGGCGAAGCTGGTGCCGGCGTAGTTGGCCTCGTAGCCGAGCACGCGGTCGAGCTCCAGCGGATGGCCCACGTTCTCGTGGATGGTCAGGAACAGGTTGCTCGGATCGATGACCAGGTCGTACTTGCCGGGCTTGACCGAGGGCGCCTTGAGCTTGTCCCGCGCCTGCCTGGCCGCGGCGATGGCGTCGGCGCGCATGTCGTAGGACCTGCCGTAGGCGACCACGCCGCCGGGCAGCTCGAAGCGCTGGGCAGGATCGGCGTCGAGGTATTCATAGCCCAGCCCCATCGGCGCGGACAGGCCGTCGCGGGTGCGGAACTTGCCCGTCGCCTTGTCGATCGCGGTCACCGTGAACGGCACCCAGATCCGGTGCACGTCCTGGTCGATGTAGGAACCGTCGGTCGATGCGAAGTATTTCTGCTCGTTGATCAGGAACATGCGCGAGTTGACGAAGCTCGCGCCGGCCTCGAGCGCGGCGGCGTTGACCGACAGCAGCAGGTCGAGCTTGTCGCGGATCGGCACCGCCATGCCGTTCTTCGCGATCGGCGTGCGCCAGGACACCTCGCCGACGCCGGGCGCCGGCGCCAGCCGCACCGGAGCGGACTGGATGCGCGCGTTGGCGCGGGCGATCGCCACCGCCTGGCGCGCCGCGGCCGCTACCGCATCCGGGTCGAGCCGGCTGGTGGCGGCGAAACCCCAGGCATCGCCGGCGATCACGCGCACGCCCACGCCCACCGATTCCTCGTTGGCGACGTTGAGCACCAGCGCCTCGCGCGTCATCAGCGACTGGCGCAGGTAGCGGCCGATGCGCACGTCGCAGTAGCTGGCGCCGGCATCGGTCGCGGCCTGCAGCGCGGCGTCCGCCAGGCGCTTCCTGGCCACCGGGTCGATGGTCCCGAGCAGCTGCTCCGCGGCCACCGCGCGCCCCGACAGCAGCGGCGGCAGCAGCGCCCCGCCTGCGGCAAGGCCGCCGAGGGCCAGGAATCCACGTCGCTGCATCGCCTTCGCTCCACTCTCGGGACATCGCCACCAGCATAGTCCGCAGCGCACGCGAGGCAGGCATGACTTCCGGCACGGTCGCCTCGCCGTGCGACCGTGCGCCGCACGAATCGCGCAGGGACTGCGGCTATGCTGGCGCATCCCGCCCCCTGCCCGATCGCCATGCGCACCTGCCTGCCCGCCGCCGCCCTGCTCGCCGTCACGCTTGCCGCCTGCAGCGGACAGGCCACCGCGCCCGCCGATGCAGGGGCCGCCCCGGCGCAGGCCGACCGCGCACAGTCCCAGGCCGATGCCGCCTTCGCGGAACTGTCGCGCCGCTATCTCGACGAGGCGATGGCGCTGTCGCCCGTGGCCGCCACCCAGATCGGCGACCACCGCTTCGACGGCGAGCTCGACGACCTCTCCGCGGCGGGACGGGCGAAGACCGACGACTTCCACGCGCGCATGCTCGTCGCGCTCGACGCCATCGACCTCGCATCGCTCACGCGCGAGAACCAGGTCGACGCCAGGATCCTGCGCAACCAGCTCGAATCGGCGCTGTGGAACAGCCGCAGCTTCCAGCCCTGGGCCTGGGATCCGCAGGTCTACAGCGGCCTGGCGGGCGGCGCCATCTACGGCCTGATGGCGCGCGAGTTCGCGCCGCTGCCCGAGCGCCTGGCATCCGCCACCGCGCGCATGGAGAAGATCCCGGCCCTGCTCGCGCAGGCGCGCGCGAACCTCGACCCGGCGCGCGTGCCGCGCACCCATGCCGAAACGGTCGCCCGGCAGAATCGCGGCGTGCTGGCCCTGGTCGACACCTTCATCACCCCCGCCGCCGACCAGCTGCAGGGCGCCGACCGCGAACGCCTGGACCGGGCGGTGGCCACCTTGCGCGGCGCGGTGGAGGAGCACCAGCGCTGGCTGGACGACACCCTGGTGCCGAACGCGACGGGCGAATTCCGCATCGGCGCCGAACGCTACGACCAGCAGCTGAAGTTCTCGCTCAATTCCTCGCTCTCGCGCCAGGAGATCCGCCAGCGCGCCGAAGCCGAGCTGGCGCGGATCCGCGACGAGATGTACGCGGTGTCGCGCCACGTGCTGGCCGGCAAGGCCGGCGCGCCGGCGACGCCCGAGGCGCCGGACGAGGCGCAGAAGCAGGCCGCGATCGAGGCGGCGATGGAATACGCCTACGCCGAGCGCCCGGCCCGCGACGAGGTGGTCGATTTCGCCCGCCAGACGCTGGAGGCGGCCACGCGCTTCGTGCGCGAACAGGACATCGTCACCGTGCCCGACGACCCGGTGAAGATCATCCTGATGCCGGAGTTCCAGCGCGGCGTCGCGGTGGCCTACTGCGATTCGCCCGGTCCGCTCGACAAGGGCCTGGACACCTATTACGCGATCTCGCCGATCCCGGAGGAGTGGAGCGACCGGCAGGTGGACTCGTTCCTGCGCGAGTACAACGACTACATGATCCACGTGCTGTCGATCCACGAGGCGATGCCGGGCCACTACCTGGAAGGCGTGCATTCGGCCAACCACCCGTCCACGCTGCGCGCCGTGTTCCGCTCCGGCCCGTTCGCCGAGGGCTGGGCGGTGTACACCGAACGCGTGCTGGCCGACGCCGGCTACCTAGACGGCGATCCGCTGTTCCGGCTGATGCAGCTCAAGTTCTACGCGCGCTCGGTGGCCAACGCGATCCTCGACCAGGGCGTGCACGTGGAGCAGTGGACCAAGGAGCAGGCCATGGACCTGATGGTGCGCCAGACCTTCCAGCAGCAGAGCGAGGCCGAGGGCAAGTGGATCCGCGCCCAGCTCTCGTCCACCCAGCTGGCCACCTACTTCGTCGGCGCGCAGGAGCACTTCGACGCGCGCAAGGCGGCCGAGGCGAAGGCCGGCGCGGCGTTCGACATGAAGGCCTACCACGACGGCATCCTCGCCCAGGGCGCGCCGCCGGTGCGTTTCGCGCGGCAGCTGCTGCTGGGCGAACCGATCCGGTAGCGCGGCGCGCCAGCCTAGCCACGCGGTTCGCGCAGAGGCAACAGCAGGAGCGGCCATGGAATTCAGGTCCATCCGACCCCCGGCGCCGCTGTCGTCCCTGGTCGAATCGATCTGGGACTGCCGGCAGCCCGCGCCGGCGCACCGTTTCGAACGCATGCTGCCTTCGGCATGCGCGCAGCTGGTCTTCAACCTCGCCGAGGACGAGACCCGCGTCTACGACGATGCGCTGCGCTGCACGCGCAACGCGGGTGCGGCGCTGTACGTGCCGGCGTTCCGTGGCTTTATCATCGACACCGCCGAGCAGACCTCGGCCGTCGGCGTGGTGTTCCGCGCCGGCGCGGCGGCCGCGTTCTTCCGCGAGCGCATGGATCCCGTCGCCAACCGCCACCTCGACCTCGACGCCCTTGCACGGGACGGCGGCGCGCTGCGCCAGCGCCTGCTCGAGGCCAGGGACGCCGATGCGCGCCTGCGCATCGTGCTGCGCTGGCTGTGCATGCGGATGGACGCGACCGGTGCGTGCATGCACCCGGCGGTCGCGCACGCGCTGCGGCGGCTCGACGCCGCATCCGGCGCGGCACCACGGATCCCGGCATTGGCCGCGGAATGCCGGCTGTCGCCGCGCCGCTTCGGCGAACTGTTCCGCGAGCAGGTGGGCATGGGTCCGAAACGCTATGCGCGGCTGCAGCGCTTCCACCACGTGGTGGCGCAGGTGCATCGCCGGCGAGCGCCTGACTGGGCGGGCCTGGCCGTGGACTGCGGCTTCCACGACCAGGCCCACCTCGCGCACGAGTTCCGTGCCTTCGCCGGCATGGCGCCGACCGCCTACCTGGCGCAACATGGCGACTGGATGCGCCATGCACCGCTGGCCTGAATGCCGGAATCTACAAGACCGGCAGCGACCGCCACGGCACGATGGCGCCACCACCCGCCCGGAGCCGACGCCATGTCCCTCGCCGCCAGCACCACCGCCACCATCATTCCCTGCCTGCGCTACCGCGACGCGCCCGCCGCCATCGAATGGCTGTGCGCGGCGTTCGGATTCGTGAAGCACGCGGTGTATGCCGACGGCGACACCGTCCACCACGCGCAGCTGACCTTCGGCAACGGCATGGTCATGCTCGGCTCCGCCGACAACACGAGCGAATGGGGCCGCCAGATCGTGCAGCCCGACGAAACCGGCCTGCGCGAGACCCAGAGCCCGTGCGTGATCGTGGCCGACTGCGACGCCCACTACGCGCGGGCCAAGGCCGCGGGCGCCACCATCGTGCAGGACATCGCCGACCAGGACTACGGCGGTCGCGGCTATTCGTGCCGCGACCCGGAAGGCCACCTGTGGTGGTTCGGGAGCTACGACCCATGGGCAGCCTGACCCTGGACCTGCCGGGCGACGGCGTGCCCGCCGTCGATGGCATCCGCGTCGGCGTCGGCGGCTGGACCTATGCGCCCTGGCGGGACAACTTCTATCCCAAGGGCCTGGTCCAGCGCCGCGAGCTGGAGTACGCCAGCCGCGAGTTGTCGGCGATCGAGATCAACGGCACCTACTACGGGGCGCAGAAGCCAGCCACGTACGCGAAATGGCGCGAGCAGACCCCGCCAGGATTCGTGTTCACCGCCAAGGCGCCCAAACGCATCACCCAGGCGCGCGCGCTGGACCAGACCGGCGCGCAGGTCGAGGACTTCGTGGGCGGCATCGCCGAACTGGGTGACCGCCTGGCCGCACTGGTGTGGCAGTTCGACGCGGGAACACGCATCGATCGCGCGGCATTCGGCGCCTTCCTGGAATCCCTGCCGCGCCAGGTGTCCGGCAGGCCGATGCGCCATGTGCTCGACGTGCGCGACCACGCCTTCGTCGACGCGGAGTACGTCGCCCTCGCCCGCCGCCATGGCATGGCGACGGTCTTCACCGATTCGGATGCGCACCCGAGCTTTGCGGACGCGACCGCGGACTTCATCTATGCGCGCCTGATGCGCTCGCGTTCCGAGGTCGCATCCGGATACCCGGCTGCGGAACTGCAGGCGTGGGCCGGACGTGCGCGCACCTGGGCGCAAGGCGGCACCCCCGCCGACCTGCCGAGCCTGCTGGGGCCGACCCGATCCCGGGCGAAGCCGCACAAGCGCGAGGTGTTCATCTTCTTCATCTCGGCGGCGAAGGAGCGCAATCCTGCCGCAGCGATCGAGCTGTTGCGGCTGCTGGGCGCGCGCCGGGGCTGAGGACACCGGTGCAGGCGACACGGGCAGGAGAGGTGCCACGCCGTCTCCCTGTGAAGCCGCGACGCTGCGGTCATCTCCGATGGACGGCTGTCCCGACGCGACTTCAGTCACTGGATTCACCCGGCCACTTGTGCCTACCCTGCCGCGCATCGAGGCGTTCGTCCTGCCGTCCCATCACCAGGAGTTCCGTCATGACCAGTCGCCGCGACTTCATCGCCAGCGCCAGCCTCGCCGCCACCGGGCTGGCGCTGGCCCCGCTCGCCGCCTGCAGCCAGGACAGGCCCGATCCGGCCTCGCCACGCCCGCACGAGAAGCCCACCGGCGCCATCGCCGACATCGTGCCGGTCGGCGGTGCACTGCTGGCCCGCGCCATTCCCGCCACCGGCGAAACGATTCCGGTGATCGGCGTCGGCACCTCCGGCAGCTACGAGGTGCCGCTGGATTCTCCGGAGTTCGAGGCACTCGAGGACGTGATGAAGGTGTTCTTCGAAGGCGGCGGCCGCCTGCTCGACACCTCGCCCAACTACAGCAATGCCGAGGACGTGGTCGGTGCCCTGCTCGCGGGCGGCGGCTGGCGCGAGCGCTGCTTCCTCGCCACCAAGCTGGCCGCGGACAGCCGCGCTGCCCTGGAGGCGCAGTGGGCCGATTCGCTGCGGCGGCTGCGCACCGACCATGTCGAGCTGCTGCAGGTCCACAACCTGCGCAACATGGCCGAGGCCATGCCCTATGCGCGCGAACTCAAGGCCCAGGGCAAGGCGAAGTACATCGGCATCACCCATTACCTGGAGCGCGGCCATGCCGAAACCGCGCGGCTGATGCGCGCGGAGAAGCCCGACTTCGTGCAGATCAACTATTCGGTCAACGCGCCGCAGGCCGCGCAGACCATCTTCCCGCTGGCGCAGGAGCTGGGTATCGCGGTGATCGTCAACCGCGCGTTCGACGACGGCAAGCTGTTCACCGCCACGCGCGGCAAGGCGCTGCCGGACTGGGCCGCCGCGGCAGGCGTGACGTCATGGGCGCAGATGTTCCTGAAGTTCACGATCAGCCATCCGGCGGTGACCGCGGTCATTCCGGCGACCGGCAAGCCGGAGCGTCAGGCCGACAACCTCGGCGGCGGCACCGCTCCACTGCTGGATGAAACGCAGCAGGCCGAACTGGTCGCGATGTTCGCCTGAGCCGCGCCCCGATGAAGGCGGGATTCCAGCAGCTGTTCAACCTGCGTCGCGGCGAAACCGGGCCGGTGCTGGTCGCCGGGCTGTTCTTCTTCTGCATCCTCACCGCGCTGATGATGTTGCGCCCGGCGCGCGACGCGCTGGGCATGGAGCGCGGCATCGACAGCGTGCGCTGGCTGTTCGTGGGCACCGCGGTGGTGACGCTGGCCGTCAACCCGCTGTTCGGCTGGCTGGTGGCGCGGCTGCGGCGGCTGCACTTCATCAGCGCCACCTACGTGTTCTTCGCGGCGAGCCTGGTGGGGTTCTGGGCGCTGCTGCTGTCCGCGCCCGACGCGGTGGGCGCGCGCAGCGGCCAGGTGTTCTACGTGTGGTTCAGCGTGTTCAACCTGTTCGTGACCATGGTGTTCTGGGCCCTGCTGGCCGACCGCTTCAGCAGCGCCCAGGGCAGGCGCCTGTTCGCGCTGATCGCGGTCGGCGGCACGCTGGGCGCGATCTTCGGGCCATGGCTGGCGGCGCGGCTGGCCGAGCCGCTGGGCACCGCGAGCCTGCTGCTGGTGGCCGCAGGTTTTCTGCTGCTCGGGGTCGGCCTGGCCTGGACACTGGTGCACGTGCGGACCGATCGCCGGGACGACGCCGGCGATGCGGTCCCCTCCACCGTCGCACACGAGGAACGGCGCATCGGCGGCAGCGCATGGGCCGGGCTGCGCGCAGTGTTCTCCTCGCCCTACCTGATGGGCATCGCCGGCTACGTGCTGACGATGACCATCGTCGCCACGTTCATCTACTTCACCCGCCTGCAGATGGTGGCCGCGGCCGAGAGCGACCTCGACGCGCGCACCAGCCTGCTGGGCAATATCGACATGTGGACCCAGCTCGCGGTGCTGCTGCTGCAGCTCACGCTCACCGGCCACATCATCCGACGCTTCGGCCTGGGCTTCGCGCTGGCCGCGCTGCCGGTCGCGACGGCGCTGGGCTTCGTCGGACTGGCCATCTACGGGTCGTTCGCATTGCTGATCCTGCTCGAGGCCACCAGCAAGGCGGTGCAGCGCGGCCTCACGCGTCCGGCGCGCGAAGCGCTGTTCACGGTGATCAGCCGCGAGGACAAGTACAAGGCCAAGGCCTTCATCGACACCTTCGTGTATCGCGCAGGCGACGTGGTCGGCGCGCAGACCGAAGGCCTGCTCGGGCGCCTGGGCCTGGCGCTCGGCGGCCTGGTCACGGTGGTGGTGCCGCTGGCGCTGTTCTGGGCGATGCTCGGGCTGTGGCTGGGACGCGCGCAGCAGCGGGGCGCGCAGCAGGCGGGAGCGACGTCGCCGGCGCCCGGCGCGGACCGCGGAGCCTGACGACGGCTCTCCCCGTCCACCCGGGGGGCGAGGGTCCGGCGCCATTGTCCAGCGCGCGCTCAGTCCCCGGTCGCCGCCCGGTACACGAGCCTGCCGCCGCGCAGCGTGTAGCGGACATCGGCGAATGCGTCCACGCCGTCCGCGGGGTCGTTGTGCAGCACCACCAGGTCGGCATCGAGCCCTTCCGCGATCCGGCCCTTGCGCTGCGCATGTCCGAAATACGCCGCGGGCGCGGTGGTCAGGCTCTCGAGGATCCGGCGCCAGTCCATTCCCGCCTCGTGCATCAGTCGCAACTCGATGCTGGTGTCGTAGGCATCGACATAGCCCGCGTCGGTTCCGAACAGCACCGTACCGCCAGCCGCGGCGAACGCGGCGACCTGCTGTTTCGTGGTGCCGATCGCCTGCGCCAGGATCGCCTCGGGCACGTTCTCCTTGCGCATCTCGACCTCGAACAGCGCCAGCGTCGGCACCAGCGCCATGTCGTCCCCGACCATGCGCTGCACCAGCGCCTCCGGCCACGGCCCGGCCTGTGGCGCGGTGTGTGCGAGCACGTCGGCGCCGCTGTCGATCGCGACCGCCAGGCCGTCGGCATTGGTGGGATGCACGAACACGCGCCTGCCCGCGGCATGCGCCACCTCGACCACCGCGCGGGCCACGTCGAGGTCCATCGGCAGTACGCCGACCTCGCCGCCGACGATGGCGCCGCCGAACAGCTTCAGCCCGTCGGCACCCTGCTCCAGCTGCCGCCGCGCCCGTGCCGCAGCGTCCTCCGGGTTCGCCACTTCCGCCAGCCGCGCGTTCCAGCCGCCCAGTTCGTCGGGCACGTAGACCGGCTTGCCGTCCCTGGGGAAGAACGGCATGTCGACGGTCAGGATGTGGGGGCCCTCCACCTCGCCGGCGGCGATCCGCGTGCGCAACGCGATCGCATTGCCCGGTGGCGAGGCGATGTCGAAGATCGTGGTGAAGCCCCAGCGCAG
Organism: uncultured Luteimonas sp.; assembly: GCF_947492465.1. Lineage (NCBI taxonomy): Bacteria > Pseudomonadati > Pseudomonadota > Gammaproteobacteria > Lysobacterales > Lysobacteraceae > Luteimonas > uncultured Luteimonas sp. Next base: position 742,885 of record NZ_CANLNF010000001.1, on the reverse strand, counting down.
GTACGCGGACGACAAGCGCTCCGACAGCACGTCGCCGGGGTGCGCGCTGGCCCGGTCGAGCGGCGGCGCCATGAGGTGCACGTGGCTGTTCCAGAAGCCGGCGACGAGGGTGCCGCCGGCGGCATCGAGAATCTCGGCGTTCGCGGGGATGGCGATGGCGGCGGTCTTGCCGACCGCCACGATGCGGCCGTCGCGCACCAGCACGGTGCCGTGCTCGATGGGCTCGGCATCGGGCGCCGCGACGATCCGCGCGTTGGTCACCGCCAGTTCGGCCGCGTGCGCGGGCTGCATGCCCGCGAGCACGAGGCCCAGGAGGAAGACGACACGGAAGACCTCACGCACGGCGATGCACCTGGCGGCCGGACGGTGCGATGTTAGGCGCCTTCGCACGATGTGCGCCCCTCCCGGAAGCCCCGGGCTGCAGCGATTCGCACCCGTCCGGCCGATCAGCGCCCGCCCAGTGTCGCGAGCGCGCGCACCGGAAAGGTGCCGACGCCGGCAAACCGCGGCGGCAGCGCGGTGAAGCGGAAACCCTCGCGCGGCAGCGCGGCGAGGTTGCACAGGTGTTCCACGATCGGGATGCCCGCGCCGGGCAGGATCGTATGCACCGGCCGCGCCTTGCCGCGGGTGTCGTCGATGTTCATCGAGTCGATGCCGACCAGGGCCACGCCGCAGTCGCGCAGCCAGGTGGCGGCCGCTTCGGTGAGGAACGGATGGTGGTCGGCGTAGGCGGGCGATTCCCAGTGGACGTCCCAGCCGGTGCGCACCAGCACCGCACGGCCCCGCAGCTCCACCCTGCGCAGGTGTTCGGCATCGATCGCCCGCAGCCAGCGGTGGTCGGCGTCGATCACCACCGCGTCGAGGTCCGCGAACGCGGAGGCCGGCATCTGCGCCAGGTCGGCGCCGTCGGCGTAGCGGTGAAACGGACAGTCCACGTAGGTGCCGGTGTTGGCGACCATGTCGATGCGCGCGATCGGGAACTCGGTGCCTTCTGCGTAGTGCGCGCGCGAGGCCTCGCGGCCGAGGTAGTCGCAGATGCGCGCGGCCGGCAGGCCGGGATAGGCACCGTGCCGTCGCGCACCACGTGGCTCAGCTCGACGATCCCGCACAGGTGTGGCGCGGGCGACGCCACGCGCTTGTGCGCCTCGGCGATGATCGCCTTGCGCGTGATCCGCACCGGGCCCGCCATCAGCAGCCGCAGGTCACGCACGATGTACTCGGCCAGTGCGGCGTCGTCGATGTCGTCGCCGTCGATGTCGAGCCGGAAGCCCTGGCCCTGCAGCCCGCCGCCATTGGTGAACTCCAGCTCGAAGTCGAACTGCACGCGCTTGTGCGTCATCGCGCGCGTCCCTGGCTGAAGGCCACGCTGCCCAGGATCAGGGCGCCGGCCAGGGCCATCGTCCAGGTCAGGGGCTCGTCCAGCAGCCACCATGCCCAGGCCACGCCGAACAGCGGCACCAGGTAGGTGACGGTGGAGGCGCGGCTGGCGCCGATGCGCGCGATCAGCCGGTAGTACATGACGAAGGCGATGCCCGTGCACAGCACGCCCAGCATCGCCGCCGACAGCCACGACGCCAGCGGCAACGGCTGCGCCGGCCAGGTCGCGAGCGCCAGCGGCAGGGTCAGCAGCGCCGCGACCCCGAGCGTGGCCGACGCCACGGCGGCAGGCGGCAGGCCGGTGAGGTGCCGGCGCACCAGGTTGATGCCCAGGCCGTACAGCAGCGAGGCCAGCGCACCGGCCAGCGCCGCCGCACCGACGCTCATGCCGGCGACCTTGCCGCTGGCCAGCACCACCACGCCGGCGAAGCCGGCCAGCAGCGCCACCGCGCGGCGCGTGCCGATGCGCTCGCCGAAGAACAGGAAGCCCATCAGCGCGGTGAACAGCACGGTCATCGCGTTGGCGATCGCGCCGATGCCGGCCGGCGCGCGCTGCGCCGCCCACGCGAACAGCAGGAACGGCACGGCCGAGTTGATCGCACCGATCACCGCCAGCTTCGGCCACAGGCGCAGCGGGAACTGGCCACGCGCGCGCCACAGGAACGGCAGCAGCACGAACGCGCCCAGCGCCAGGCGCACCTCCACCAGCGGCGCTGCGCCGAAGTCCGGCGCAGCCACCCGCATGAACAGGAACGACGCGCCCCAGATCGCCCCGAGCACGCACAGCTCCAGCGGCGTCAGCCATCCGGCCTCGCTGGGCATTGCCGTTGCCGCGGTCGCGTTCTGGCAGGACATGGCGGCAATCTTGCAGTGGGGAGCGGGGCATTGTGCTTGTCGCCCACGCACGCACAAGCGCATACTTTTTGGCCAAGGCACAAACCGGATTTGTGGCTCGCATGACACTGCGTTCCGACCTGCTGCCGGCGCTGGTGGCATTCGAATCGGCGGCCCGGCACCAGAATTTCGCGCATGCCGCCGAAGAGCTTCACCTGACCTCCAGCGCGGTCAGCCACCACGTGCGCAAGCTCGAGGCCCGGCTGGGGGTGGCCCTGTTCCAGCGCCATGCGCGCGGCGTCTCGCTGACCGCCGAAGGCCGGCACCTGGCCGACGTCGCGAGTGCGGCGATCCACGATCTCGACGGCGCCATGCAGGACCTGCGCAGCCGCGACGACGCGCGCACGGTGCGCATCACCACCCTGCATTCGTTCGCCTACACCTGGCTGATCCCCAAGCTGCCCGCCTTCGCCCGCGAACACCCTGACCTGCGCCTGCGCGTGGATACCGAGATCGCCCTGACCCGGCTCGACGAGGTCGGTCCCGACCTGGCGATCCGCCACGGGCCGGGGCGCTGGCCCGGGCTGGCGGCGCAGCACCTGATGGACGAGACGCTGTTCCCGGTGGCCGCACCTTCGCTGCCGGGGCTGGACCGCGTCGCCTCGGCCGCGGACATCCTGCAGCTGCCGCTGGTCGCCGACCTCAGCCACCAGGGCTGGCACGACTGGTTCCGGGCCAACGGCGTGCGCAGCACCCGCCTGGACGAACAGTTCGTCTTCAGCGACAGCACCGACATGCTGCGCGCCGCGTCGCTCGGGCTGGGGGCGGCGCTCGCGCGCGAACGCATCGTCGCGCCCTGGCTGGCGAGCGGGCAGCTGGCGCGCCTGCCCGGCGCGCCGATGCCGGGCCGCTACGCCTACTACATCGCCTACCCCGCGCACCGGCGGCCGCGGGCGGCGGTGCGCCGCGTCATCGACTGGCTGGTGGCGCAGCCGGTGGACTGAGCGCGGCCCCTGCGGAGCGGGCATCGACCACGGCCCTCCGGCGCGCCCGGGGGACGGGTCGTGACGATTCCATCCGCGGCAGGCATCCTGACCACCCGTCCGCCTTTCCTCCCCCCCAATGAGCCCCACCGCCAAGGCCCACTGGCAGATCCACCTGTGCGTGCTGCTGTGGGGCTTCACCGCGATCCTGGGCAAGCTGATCACGCTGCCGGCGCTGCCGCTGGTGTGGTGGCGGATGGGCCTGGTGGTGCTGGCACTGCTGCTGGTGCCGCGCGTGTGGCGCGGCCTGCGCGCGCTGCCGGCGCGGCTGCTGCTGGCCTATGCCGGCATCGGCGTGCTGGTCGCGCTGCACTGGCTGACCTTCTATGGCGCGATCAAGCTCGCCAACGCGTCGGTCGCGGCCACCTGCATGGCGCTGGCGCCGGTGTTCGTCGCCCTGATCGAACCCAAGCTGGCGCGCCGCCGCTTCTCGATCCGCGAGCTGGCGCTGGGCGTGCTGGTGCTGCCAGGCGTCGCCCTGGTGGTCGGCGGGGTCTCGGCCGACATGCGCACGGGGATCATGGTCGGCGCCCTCTCGGCACTGTTCGTGGCCGTGTTCGGCTCGCTCAACAAGCGCCTGGTCGATCATGCCGATCCGCTGACGGTGACCGCCGTCGAGCTGGGCGCCGGCACGCTCGCGCTGACCCTGCTCGCACCGCTGATGCCGCTGCTCTTCCCGGTATTCGCCGGACCGCTGCTGGAACTGCCCTCGCCCGGCGACGCGCTGTGGCTGCTGCTGCTCGCCGGCGCCTGCACGCTGTTCCCGTTCGCGCTGTCGCTGGTCGCGCTGCGCCACATCAGCGCGTTCTCCGCGCAGATGGCGGTGAATCTCGAGCCGGTCTACGCGATCGTGCTGGCCATGCTGCTGCTCGGCGAGCAGCACGAACTGGCGCCGATGTTCTATGCCGGGGTGGCGGTGCTGCTGGCGGCGGTGTTCGCCCATCCGTTGCTGCATCCGCAGCGGCGGATCGACCATCCCGAGGTGCTGGGCACCTCCGAGGCCAAGGGTATCGTCGAATAGGGCGGGCACCGGTGGCGCCGGCCGCGTGACAAACCGCGTCCTGCCGCGAACCACCCCGCCATGACAGGCACACTTTCCCGCAGCCGGACCCTGGACCACGCGTCGATGCCCGCATCCGCTTCCGCCCGCTTCGACGCGCTGCTGCAGCAGCATCGCGGCATCGTGCTGAAGGTCGCCAACAGCTACGCCTACGGCGCCGAGGACCGCGCCGACCTGGCCCAGGACATCGCCACCCAGCTCTGGCGAGCGTGGCCCGCCTACGACCCGGCGCGCAGGTTCTCGACCTGGATGTACCGGATCGCGCTGAACACCGCGATCTCCTGGCTGCGCGGCGAAACCCTGCGCCGCCGCCACGCGGTGCCGCTGGACGAGAGCCTGCACGAGCACGCCGACGAAGGCGCCGCCCGCCCCGAGGACGGCGAGCGCCTGCGCCTGCTGTGGCGCTTCATGGACACGCTCGACCCCCTCAACCGCGCGCTGCTGGTGCTGTACCTGGAAGAGCGCAGCACCCGCGAGATGGCCGAGATCCTGGGCCTGGGCGAAAGCAGCGTCACCTCCCGCATCAGCCGCCTCAAGCAGCGCCTGCGCGACTGGGCCGCGAACGACGGCCGCGCGGATCCCGCATGACAGGAACAATGATCATGGAACTCGACGAACTGAGACAGGCCTGGCAGACGCTGGGCCGGCAGCTGGAGCGCCAGCACGACCTGCAGTGGCAGCTGCTGCGCGAGCATCGGCTCGAGCGCGTGCGCGGCCAGCTGCGTCCGCTGCTGTGGGGCCAGGGGCTGCAGCTGCTGCTGGGGATCGGCCTGGTCGTGCTGGGCGTGGCCTGCTGGACCCGCAACACCGACATCCCCGGCCTGCTCGCCAGCGGCGTGCTGGTGCATGCCTTCGGCCTGATGACCGCGGTGATGGCGGGGCTGACGATCGCCTGCGCCGCCAGCATCGACTATTCCGCGCCGGTGCTGCGGATCCAGAAGAAGATGGCGATGCTGCTGCGCCTGCAGGCCTGCAACGCGAGCCTGTGCGGACTGCCCTGGTGGATCATGTGGCTGCCGGTGGTGCTGGCGGTCGCCGGGCTTGGCGAAGTCGATCCGGCGGCCGGGACGCCCGCCTGGATCGCGGCCAGCCTTGCCGTCGGCATCGCCGGCCTGCTCGGCACCTGGGCGTGGGCGGCGTGGCGGCGGCGACGCCCGGCGGATGCGCAGGCGGACGCACAGGTGCACGGGCACGGCTGCGGCGCCGCCGACGGCAGCGACGGCATCCGCCGCGGCCAGCGCCTGCTCGACGAACTGGCAAGCTTCGAACGCGACTGAGTCCAGCGGCGAAGCCGCGGGTACGAGCGCGTATCATCGCCGCTGGACCGACAGCCCGATGCACCTCGCATGCCTGGAGTTTCCCGCGCGGGCGCGCGCCCTGCCGTCGTCGCGCGCGCCGCCTGCCTGCTGGCCGCCTGCCTGCTTGCGGCATGCGCCGACCCGGCGCCCCGCGCCACGCAGGACGCCGAGCCGGCGGCCGCCACGGCCACGCTCAGCTGCCTGCCAGGCACCCTGGTGTCGCTGCAGCTTCCGCTGCGGGAAGGCTTCGCGTTCACGCATGCGGCGCCGCGCGGCAGCGACGCCGTGGCGCGCTGCGTGCTGTCGCTGTTCGGCCCGCGCACGCTGAAGTCGCCGCTCGCGTTCGACCGCGCCTACGGCCGCGTCTTCGCCTACCACGAGGAAGGCGGCACGCTCGACCTGCACGCGCTCGAGCCCGGGCAGCTGCGGCTGTTCCGGATCGGATCGTCCGGCGCCGCCGACGTCTGGCTGCTGCGCGCGGACATCGGCACGCCGTTCGAACCCGCGCACCTGGACGTGCTGTTCAGCACGCGCCGCGGGGACGGCACGCTGGTCGACCATCTGCTGGTCGGCGCCATGGGCATGCTGTACCGGCGCGACTACGACATCGAAACCGCGCGGGCCTTCGCCATCCACGAGGAGACCGGCCGCGGCGCGATGGCCGGTCCCGGCTACCGCGCGCGCTACCGGGTCCAGGACGACGGACGCTTCGTGCTGGTGGATTCCGACGTGCTGCCGGCGACGGCGGCCCTGCCCTGACGGGCGGCGGTGCCAGGCCGCGCCTGGCGCTTCACGACCGCGCCCGGCAAGCCGGGTCGGCGGGGCAACGGGCTGCGGCGCATCCGCCGGGAGGCGCGCGCGGCCGGGGATCAGCGCAGGCTGTAGCCCGACACGCGCCAGACGCGGTCCTCGTCGAGGCGGAACGACACCAGCTCGCGCACCGGCTGCGGGTTGCTGGCGAAGGTCGTCGCCGATCGCACGTTGATGTACAGGCCCTCGGGCACCTGCTGCCCCGCGCGGAACAGCGAGCGGCTCACTTCGGGCGTGCCGCGCGAGGCCACGGCGCCCAGGCGGTTGCGGTCGATCGTGACCTGCTTGATGAACTCGTCGCGCGGGACCATCCGCTTCATCGCCGCGGACGCGCCGTCCCACACCTCGCCGATGCGGTTGCCGTCCACCAGCTGCAGCACCTGCAGCGCCGCCTGGGTCATGTCGGCGTCCTGCTTGGCCAGCGCGGCGCGCTGTTCCGGCGTGAGCTGCTCCATGGCCGGCTGCTGCGTCGCGGCGGGCTGCGCGGCCGGAGCCGGCTGCGGGGCGGGCTGCTGGGCCAGGGCGCTGCCGCACAGGATCAGCGCGGCGAGGGTGGAAGACAGGCGCAGTCTGTTCATGGTCGATCAGGCCTTGCGTTGAGGTCGGGGGCCCGAGTGTACGCGACCGCCCGGCCGGTTCCAGCGGCACCGGGGCCGTCCCCGCGGGGCGTCCGCCGCTCCGTTACCCTTGTCACACCGGACCGCCGGCACGCGTCCAGTCCATCCGCTTCCAGCCCGACCGGGAACCTGCCCGAATGCGCCTGTCCCTGCTGCTGCCGCTGTGCCTGCTGCTCGCCCTGCTCGGCTGGGCGGTGTGGGCCTTCAACCGCCTGGTCCGGCTGCGCAACCAGGTGCGCACCGCCTGGGCCGACATCGACGTGCAGCTGATGCGCCGCCACGACCTGGTCCCGCAGCTGGTGGCGGCCGTGCAGGCCTACGCCGGCCACGAGCGGGCCGTGCTGGACACCGTGACCGGACTGCGTACGCAGGCGCTCGCGGGGCCGAGCCGGCCGCGCCTGGCCGAGGTCGAGGACGCGCTGGAACAGGCGATCGGCCGCCTGTTCGCCCTGCGCGAGGCCTACCCCGAACTGAAGGCGAGCGGCAATTTCGCGCAGCTGCAGCGCGACCTGGTCGAAGTCGAGGAGCAGCTGCAGTACGCGCGGCGCTTCTACAACGGCGCGGTGCGCGACTACAACGACGCCACCCAGCGCGTGCCCGACCTGCTGGTCGCGCGCCTGGCCGGCTTCGGCCGCGAGGAGTTCTTCGAGGCCGGCGACGCCCAGCGCGCGCCGGTCCGGGTGCAGCTGCCGTGAGGGCCCTGCTGCGCTGCGCCTGCGCGCTCGTCCTGCTGGCCGCCAGCGCGCTGCAGGCGCAGGCGGTCGAGCGCATCGAGTCCTACGCCATCGACGTGGCGGTCGAAGCCGACGGCAGCCTGGAGGTGACCGAACGCATCCGCGTGCGCGCCGAGGGCGAGCGGATCCGGCGCGGCATCTACCGCGACTTCCCCACCCGCTACCGCGACCGCCACGGCAACCGGGTGGTCGTCGGCTTCGAGGTGCTCGAGGTGCTGCGCGATGGCCGGCCCGAACCCTGGTTCACCGAGCGCCGCGGCAACGGCGTGCGGGTGAACACCGGCAACGACGACCTGCTGCCGGTGCCGGCCACGCACAGCTACACCCTGCGCTACCGCACCACCCGCCAGCTCGGCTTCTTCGAGGATCGCGACGAGCTGTACTGGAACGCGATCGGCACCGGCTGGGAGTTCGCGATCGATTCGGGCCAGGTCGAGCTGCGCCTGCCGCAGCCGGTGCCCGTAGCCGACCTGGCCGTGGACGGCTGGACCGGCGCGCAGGGCGCGCGCGGCCAGGGCCACGCGGCCTCGACGCCGTCGCCGGGCGTGGCCCGCTGGGCGCTGACCGCGCCGCTGCAGCCCGGCGAGGGACTGACCGTGCTGCTCACCTTTCCCAAGGGGGTGGTCGCCGAGCCCGCGCGCGCGCAGCGGCTGCGCTGGCTGCTGGCGGACAACATCGCGCTGCTGGTCGCCCTGCTCGGGCTGCTGGTGGTATCGGGCTACTGCGCGCTGCGCTGGCACCAGGTGGGTCGCGATCCGCCTGCAGGCACCGTGATCGCGCGCTACCAGCCGCCCGAGGGCATCAGCCCCGCGGGCCTGCGCTTCATCCGCCGCATGGGCTACGACACGCGCTGCTTCTCGGCCGACGTGCTCTCGCTGGCGGTAACCGGCGCGCTGCGGATCGAACGCGACAAGGGCCTGCTCAGCGACCACTGGCGGCTGGAGCGGACCGGCGCCGCGCCCGCCGGCGATGCGGCGGCGCTGATGCAGGGGCTGTTCGCGCGGCAGTCCACGGTGGAACTGGACCAGGACAACGCCGTGCTGCTGCAGAAGGCCAACAGCGACCACCGCAAGGCGCTCGACCGGCGCTATCGCGGCACGATGTTCCACAACAACGGCGGCAGCGGCCTGGTGGCCCTGCTGCTGATGCTGCTGTTCTGCGCCGCGGCCCTGGTGCTGGGCGGGGCCACCGGCGGCGGCCTGCTGTTCGCCGCGGTGCCGATGCTGGCGATGGTGGCCGTCGTGGTGAGCTTCGCCTTCCTGGTGCGCGCACCGACCCGCGAGGGACGGCGCATGCTCGACCACATCGAAGGCCTGCGTCGGTACCTCGCAGTGGCGGAAAAACAGGACCTGCAGCGCCTGCAGGCGCCTGGCGGCGATGCGCCGGACGGGCCGGAACCCACGCTCGACGCCGCGCGCTTCGAGGCCTTGCTGCCCTATGCGGTGGCGCTCGACGTGGAGGACGCGTGGACCGCGAAGTTCACGCTCGCGGTGGGCGCGGCCGCCGCCGCGGCGGCGACCTCGGCGATCGGCTGGTACCACGGCAGCAACGGCACCGGTTCGATCGGCGACATCGGCAGCTTCACCAAGGCGATCGGCGGCAGCCTCGCGTCACAGATCGCGTCCTCGTCCTCGCCGCCGGGCAGCTCCTCCGGGGGCGGCGGCGGTGGATTCTCGGGCGGCGGCGGCGGCGGCGGTGGAGGTGGCGGCCGCTGAGCGGCCGCGGCGGGGATCGCCAGGCCGGCAACGGGCGGCGGACGCGGCGCATCCCCGTGGCCCGCGGCGGTGCCCGCGGTGATCGGCGACAATGCGCGACTCCCCCGCCCGCCCCCATCCCATGTATCGCTGGTTCGAATCCCGGCTCGACCCGTTCCCGCCGGATCCCCCGGCGCAGCCTCCGCGCTCGCTGTACGCCTTCTGCCGGCACTACACGCGCGGCACGGAGAAATGGCTGCTGCTGATGGCGCTCACCACGGCCGGCATCGCGGTCGCAGAGCTGTCGCTGTACGCCTATGTCGGCTCCCTGGTCGACCGCCTCGGCAGCACCACGCCGGACACCTTCCTGGCCGAGGAGGGCCGCCGACTGCTGTGGATGGGCGTGCTGGTGCTGGTGGCGCTGCCGCTGACGGTGCTGCTCAACGCCCTGGTCCAGCACCAGACCCTGCTCGGCAACTTCCCGATGCGGATCCGCTGGAACGTGCACCGTTACCTGCTGCGCCAGTCTATGGGCTACTTCCAGGACGAGTTCGCCGGGCGCATCGCCACCAAGCTGATGCAGACCTCGCTGGCGGTGCGCGAGACGGTGGTCAAGCTGCTCGACATCGGCAACTACGTGCTGGTGTTCTTCGCCGGCACCCTGGCCGTGGCTGCCGCCTCGGACTGGCGGCTGATGCTGCCGTTCGCCGCCTGGATCGCCGGCTACGCGCTGCTGATGCTGCATTTCGTGCCGCGCATGGAGAAGATCTCGCGCGCCCAGGCCGATGCGCGCTCGGAGATGACCGGGCGCATCGTCGACAGCTACACCAACATCGCCACGGTCAAGCTGTTCTCCCATTCCAGGCGCGAGCAGGCCTATGCGCGCGAGGCGATGGACGGCTTCCTGACCACCGTCTATCCGCAGATGCGGCTGGCCACCCACGTCTACAGCCTGCTGTACGCGATGAACATGGCGCTGCTGTTCGCCACCGTGGTGCTGGGGCTGTGGCTGTGGCACCAGGGCGCGGTCGGCGCCGGCGCCATCGCGGTCACGGTCGCGCTGGTGCTGCGCATCCTGGGCATGTCGCAGTGGATCATGTGGGAGCTGTCGACGCTGTTCGAGAACATCGGCACGGTGCACGACGGGATCGGCTCGATCTCGCTGCCGCCCACGGTCGACGACGCCGCAGGCGCGCCCGCGCTGGCGCGGGTGCGCGGCGACATCCGGTTCGACGGCGTCGGCTTCCACTACGGCAAGGCCGGCGGGGTGATCGACCATCTCGACCTTCACGTGCGCCCCGGCGAGAAGATCGGCGTGGTCGGGCGCTCGGGCGCAGGCAAGTCGACCCTGGTCAACCTGCTGCTGCGCTTCCACGACTGCGAGAGCGGGCGCATCCTGGTCGACGGCACCGACATCGCCAGCGTGCAGCAGGATTCGCTGCGTGCGCAGATCGGCGTGGTGACCCAGGACACCTCGCTGCTGCACCGGTCGGTGCGCGACAACATCCTGTACGGCCGTCCCGACGCGGGCGAGGACGAGATGGTCGAGGCCGCGCGCCAGGCGCGCGCGCACGAGTTCATCCTCGAACTGACCGACGGCCAGGGCCGGCGCGGCTACGACGCCCACGTCGGCGAACGCGGGGTCAAGCTCTCCGGCGGGCAGCGCCAGCGCATCGCGATCGCGCGGGTACTGCTCAAGAACGCGCCGATCCTGGTGCTGGACGAGGCGACCTCGGCGCTGGATTCGGAAGTCGAGGCGGTGATCCAGGAAAACCTGTACCGGCTGATGGAAGGCAAGACCGTCATCGCCATCGCCCACCGCCTGTCCACCATCGCCGCCATGGACCGGCTGGTGGTCATGGACCAGGGCGCGATCGTCGAACAGGGCGTGCACGGCGAGCTGGTCGCGGCCGGCGGGCTGTATGCCCAGCTGTGGGCGCGGCAGTCCGGCGGCTTCATCGACAGCGGGGACACGCTCCCGGCAACGGGCCTCACGGAAGCCTGAGCAGGCGCGGCGCGGTCAGCGCCAGTCGGCGTCGCCGCTGGCGTCGTCGCGCTCGGGCTCGTCGCGGCGGGCCTGGCCGCCCTGCTCGCCTTCCTGCACCGGCGTCAGCGCACGCCGGCCCATGTGCTCGGGCTTGTCGGCGACCAGCAGCGCATCGAACTCCGACAGCGGGCTCTCGGTCGGGCAGGTCGCATCGGGAAAGCCATAGTCCTTGCGCAGGTCCAGGCCGCAGGCGTTGAGCGTCTCCAGGTCGGCGTTGGCGGGCTTGCAGCTGGTGTCGAAGGCCCGCACGAACGCGTCGCGACGGGAAACGAAGTCCTCGCCGCACTGGCGCATCAGGCGCAGCCGGTCGAGGTCGTCCTGGGCCGGGTTGATGCCGTCCAGTCCGTACAGGGCGAGCTCGTCGCCGGTCAGCAGGCGCAGGTTGCGGTTGGGCACCGCCATCATCAGGTCCGCCACCGCGGTCGCGGCGCCGTTGCGTTCGAGGTAGTCGCGCACCCGGTCGTAGACCACGCGCAGTTCGCGGTTGAGTTCCAGGCGGGTGGACGCGGTCGAGCTCATGCGGATGATGCGGTGGATGCCGATCCGGCCGCTGACCATGCGCATGTCGCCGGCGGCGAGGATGAACACGCAGGCGCTGTGGCAGACCGCGTCCTCGCGCACCCAGACCGTCCAGCGCGATTCGGCGATGCGGTCGCCGGCGCGGATCGCATCCTCGACCATGCCGCCGCTCGAATCGATGTCGAGGACCCGCTTGCCGATGTCCAGCGTGTCGGCGACCTCGGTCACCCGCTGCATCAGCGAGGCGAACGCGGCGTTGATCTTGCCGGAATAGCGCAGCCGGACCACGCCGCGCTCGGCGCACTCGCCCAGCGCGGCGGTCACGGCCGCCTGGTCGAACGTCTCCAGGGACGCACCGTCGCCCTCGCGCACGTAGTCCAGTTCGCAGCTCACCGAGGCCACGCCCGGCGCGAGCTCCAGCGGGGACCAGTCGACGCCCTCGGGCTCGTCGGGTACCGGTTCGGAGACTTCGGCCTCGAGCGGCGGTTCGGCGCCGTCCACCTGCACCGGCGCGGTGCTCACCGCGCCGCCCTCCTCCGGGCTGGCGACCTCCACGGTCGCGGCCTGGGTGTCGTCCTGCGCACGGCAGCCGAGCAACAGCAGGCTGGCCAGCAGGAGGATGGAAAAACGCTTGCACATGAACGCACGTCCGCGGGCGGGACAGCCGGCGGGCGTCACTGCCGCGCGACTGCAGGGGGGCGTGCCAGTGTAGGGCGCGGGCCGCCGGCGACCACAACGGCCGATGAACCCGCACGGCGCCCGTGGACCACGGCGCGGCGCATGGCGATTGCGTGAGCGGCGTGTCGAAATCCACGCCTGCGCTTCGTCGCTGCAGTACACGGGCGGATCGCCCGCCGTCCACCCGGCGGCCAGCGCCGCCCCAGCCAGGAGCGTCCCATGCCGTACATCGATGGTTTCGTGATTGCCGTTCCCACCGCCAACCGCCAGACCTTCCTCGAACACGCCCGCCGCTTCGACCCCTGCTTCATCGAATTCGGCGCGACCCGCGTGATCGAGGCCTGGGGCGACGACGTGCCCGCCGGCAAGGTCACCGACTTCGCGCGCGCCGTGAAGGCAGGCCCCGACGAGACGGTGGTGTTTTCCTGGATCGAGTGGCCGGACAAGGCCACCCGCGACGCCGGGATGAAGAAGATGATGGAAGACCCGCGCATGGATCCGTCCAACCCCATGCCCTTCGACGGCAAGCGCATGATCTTCGGCGGCTTCGACTGCCTGCTCGAACTCGGCAGCTGACCGCCGCGTCCGCGATGCGGATCAGGCCCCGCCGCACGGCGTGTCCTCTGCGTCGGGGGGGCTGTCCCGGCGGACGGCCACGGCAGGCACCGGTTGCCTGCCGCGGCCTCCTGCGGAAGACTGCAGGCCACACGTCTGCAGGGGGATGCCATGGGCCAGGCCACCGAGGAGTTCCGCCGCGTCTTCCTGCCGTACTGCATCGAGCGCGTGGAGGGGCATGGCCATGTCGTGCTCAACCGGCTGTACAAGCCGCTGGGCATGCGCACCGAGGCCCACGTCGACTACGCACCGCACGCGGTCCGGTTCGCCGCCCTCAGTCCGACCCAGGCCGAGCTGCTCAGCCACGCCCGCAGCCAGGACACCGACCGCATCCACCTGTATGCCGACGCCAGCGCGCCGACCAAGAGCCAGGCCGACTGGGACGCCTACCAGGGCCGCCTGCAGATACTGGCCGCGATGGAAATCGGATAGGACGCGCTGCGGGCTGCGGCGCAGTTGCCGGTCAGGTGACGCGGAACAGCGGCTGGCTGCTGCCGGCCATGGGCAGCGTTCGCGCAAGGTAGCGGCCGCGGGTATAGCCTGCATGCGGGCGGCGGCGGCGGCTGCGGTGACCGTCGTCTTCGGGGATGGCCGCGGGGAACGCCTGCGGCAGGCCGGACTGGAGGCGGGTGATGCTTACCGTCGGCGCGAACGCGGCGCGCGCATGGGACGGTCGGCGACGACGATGGCCGCGGGGAATCAGGGAAAGAAATGAACGCTTCAGGTAATTTTTGATTGCTTCCTCCATAAATTGAATAATTACAACGGGTTACGGCTGGAATTATAGCACAGACCGGGTTTCGCGGCCAGCGCGTGAACAGATGCACGCCCTGATGCGGATGCCGACGCAGTCCACACCTCTCCGTCCCGGGCCTCTCGCCCTGCCGCCGCCGTGCGCCCTCGCCGCTTGACCCAAGTCAGGGTGCCGGCCGGCCCGGCGTCCCAGGATGGAGCCCTCCCCCACTGCCCTGGAGGTGTTGTCATGCACTTGAAACGGGTTCCGCTGGGTCTTGCGCTCGCACTGGCGATGGCTGCCCTTGGATCAGGATGCGCGGGCGACGGCGAGGCGACGGCCGCGGCGACCGGCACCGACAGCGTGGCGGCCGCGCAGGTCGATGCGCACGCCGCGGACGACGCGCATGCACACGATGACCCGCATCACGGACAGGCTGGGATGGACTTCCCGGTGCCCGAGGGGCACACGCCCTGGACGCCGGACGCGCCGCTGATCGAGGGCATGTCGCGGGTCCGCGTCGCCATCGCCGGCGTCGAGGCGGATCCGGACCCGGCCACCGTCGTCGCCCGCGCCACCGATATCGATGCCGCCATCGAATACATGTTCGCCAACTGCAAGCTCGAAACCGAGCCGGATGTCGCCCTGCACGCGGTCTTGGCGCGGCTCATGGCCGGCAGCCAAGCCCTGCACGCGAACCCCGCCGATTCAGCGCCGGTTGCCGACATGCACGCGGCGGTCGGCAACTACGAGGCGCTGTTCGACGACCCGAACGGCTGAGCCGCAACCGCTGCGGCCATCTGCCGGGGGCCGGCTTGTGGGCCGGCCCGGGCACCGCCATCATGCCGGCTGCCCTGACAGGAGATCGGCGTGAGGCATCCGCGGTCCACTGCGGCCACGCAAGCGCGCGCCTGTCGCGCAGCATCGGCCAGGCGCCTGGCACCTCCACACGCACGTCCAGCGCCGGCACGCGACCTACCCGCCGCCCGCTGGGGCTGCGTGCTGGGCGCGCTGCTTGCACTCTCCGGCTGTGCCACGCGCGCACCGTCCACGCCGGCCCCGGACCCGCATGCGCTGCGCGCCGACGTCCAGCGGCGGATCCCGGCGACGGTGCCGGACCGCGACGGCTGGGCAAGCGACATCCAGGTCGCCTTCACCGCGCAGCGCATCGCACCGGCCGTGGAAAACATCTGCGCGGTGCTGGCGGTGATCGAGCAGGAGTCGGGTTACAAGGCCGACCCGCCGGTCGCCGGCCTGCCCGGCATCGCCCGCGGCGAGATCGATCGCCGTGCCGCGGCGCTGCACATCCCGAAACTGCTGGTGGACGCAGCGCTCAAGCTGCCCTCCGGCGATGGCCGCAGCTACGGCGAGCGCCTGGCCCGCGTGCGCACCGAGCGCGAGCTCAGCGAACTCTACGAAGACCTGATCGGACGCGTGCCGATGGGCGAGCGGCTGTTCGCCGGGCGCAATCCGGTGCAGACCGGCGGCGCGATGCAGGTGGGTATCCCGTTTGCCGAGGCCAACGCGGCCGGCTATCCGTGGCCGGTCGATGCCTCGATCCGCAACGAGGTCTTCAGCCGGCGCGGCGGACTGTACTTCGGCATCGCGCACCTGCTCGGCTACGAAACGCCCTACGTGCGCAAGATCCATCGCTTCGCCGACTACAACGCCGGCCGCTATGCCAGCCGCAACGCCGCATTCCAGGCAGCCGCCAGCCGCGCCAGCGGCCTGCCGCTGGAACTCGACGGCGACCTGCTGGCCCCCGGCGCCCCGCTCGACCGGCCGGGACGCACCGAGGCTGCAGTGCGGGCGCTGGCCCCGCAGCTGGGCATGGACGAACGCGCGATCCGCCGGGCGCTGGAGCGCGGCGACCGTCTCGACTTCAACGACACCGATCTGTTCCGCGGCGTGTTCGCCATCGCCGAAGCGCATGAAGGCTCGCCGCTGCCGCGCGCACTCGTGCCGGGGATCCGCCTCGACAGTCCCAAGATCAGCCGCGAACTCACCACCGCCTGGTTCGCCGAACGCGTGGACGCGCGCTACCGGAACTGCCTGCAGCGATAGCCGGGCGTTGCGGCACCACGCAGGCGCGCGCGCCGGTGGCTGGGCGACTGTCGCACGCGCCCGGTCCGATCCATCGAACGCGGACGACGGCGACGCTCAGGTTTCGCCCATGTCGCGCCGCGGCCCGTCGCCGTTGCCGTGGCGGATGCGGCCCAGCCGCGGCAGCACGCCGACGACCAGCAGCGCCACCACGGTGGTGATCAGCGCCACCATCTCCTGGCCCATGCCGGCAGCCATGCCGATGGCGGCGGTCATCCACACGCCGGCGGCGGTGGTCAGGCCCTCGATCCGCTCTTCCTTGTCGAGCTTGAGGATCGCGCCCGCGCCGAGGAAGCCGATGCCCGAGACGATGCCCTGCATCACGCGGGTCACCTCGGCCGGATCGATGTCCGCCAGCAGCGGCGCCAGGACGAACAGCGCCGACCCGATCGAGACCAGGATATGGGTCTTGAGCCCGGCCGCGCGCCCCTTGGCCTCGCGTTCCCAGCCCACCAGCCCGCCCAGCACGGCGGCCACCGTCACGCGCACCATCAGCACGGTCAGCGTGTCGACGTCGGGCAGCGCCAGCTCGCGCGCGATCGCATCGCCGATGTCTTCGAGCAGGGCCATGGCCAGCAATCTCCGGTAGTGGATCGGGACGGGCGCGCGCCAACCGCTGCGAAAGCCGCGCCTGCGGCCCGCACGCTAGTGCCTGGCGCGTGGGGTCGCGGTGAATGGGCGCCCCGCGTGGCCGGCGGTCACTGCATCGGCAGCTTGAGCCCCTGCTCCCGCGCGCACTGCCTGGCGATCTCGTAGCCGGCATCGGCATGGCGCATCACCCCGGTGCCCGGATCGTTCCACAGCACGCGTTCGATGCGGCGGTCCGCCTCGACCGTGCCGTCGCAGACGATCACCACGCCGCTGTGCTGCGAATAGCCCATGCCCACTCCGCCGCCGTGATGCAGGCTCACCCAGGTCGCGCCTCCGGCGATGTTGAGCATGGCGTTGAGCAGCGGCCAGTCGCTGACCGCGTCGCTGCCGTCGGCCATGGCTTCGGTTTCGCGGTTGGGCGAGGCCACGCTGCCGCTGTCCAGATGGTCGCGCCCGATCACCACCGGCGCCTTCAGTTCGCCATTGCGCACCATCTCGTTGAAGGCCAGGCCGAGCTTGTGGCGCTGGCCCAGGCCCACCCAGCAGATGCGCGCGGGCAGGCCTTGAAAGCTGATGCGCTCGCGCGCCATGTCCAGCCAGTTGTGCAGGTGCGGATCGTCGGGGATCAGCTCCTTGACCCTGGCATCGGTGCGATGGATGTCCTCGGGATCGCCACTCAGGGCCACCCAGCGGAACGGCCCCACGCCGCGGCAGAACAGCGGACGCACGTAGGCCGGCACGAAGCCGGGGAAATCGAAGGCGTTGGCGCAGCCTTCGTCCTTCGCCATCTGGCGGATGTTGTTGCCGTAGTCCACGGTCGGGATGCCGGCCGCGTGGAAGGCGAGCATCGCCTCCACGTGCACGCGCATCGACTTCTTGGCCGCATCGCGCACCATGTCGGGCTCGGACTTCTGCGCGTCCAGCCAGCGTTCCACAGTCCAGCCGGCAGGCAGGTAGCCGTGCACCGGGTCGTGGGCGCTGGTCTGGTCGGTGACGCAGTCCGGACGCACCCCGCGCCGTGCCAGCTCGGGCAGGATCTCGGCGGCGTTGCCGAGCAGCGCGATCGACCTGGCCTCGCCCGCGGCCGTGTGTTTCGCGATCCGCGCCAGCGCGTCGTCGATATCGGTTGCCTGCTCGTCGACGTAGCGCGTACGCAGGCGGAAGTCGATGGCCGCCTGCCGGCATTCGACGGTCAGCGAACAGGCGCCCGCCAGCGAGGCGGCCAGCGGCTGCGCGCCGCCCATGCCGCCCAGGCCCGCGGTGAGGATCCAGCGACCCTGCAGGCTGCCGCCGTAGTGCTGGCGGCCCATCTCCACGAAGGTCTCGTAGGTACCCTGCACGATGCCCTGGCTGCCGATGTAGATCCAGCTGCCGGCCGTCATCTGGCCGTACATCATCAGGCCCTTGCGGTCGAGTTCGTTGAAGTGTTCCCAGGTCGCCCAGTGCGGCACCAGGTTGGAGTTGGCGATCAGCACGCGCGGCGCGTCGGGGTGGGTGGGGAACACGCCCACCGGCTTGCCCGACTGCACCAGCAGGGTCTCGTCGTCGCCCAGCGTGCGCAGCGTGTCGAGGATCGCGTCGTAGCAGGCCCAGTCGCGCGCGGCGCGGCCGATGCCGCCGTAGACCACCAGGTCCTGCGGGCGTTCGGCCACGTCCGGGTCGAGGTTGTTCTGCAGCATCCGGAACGGCGCCTCGGTGAGCCAGCTGCGGCAGCTCAGGCTGTTTCCACGGGGCGCGCGGACGCTGCGGGATGGATCGTGACGGGGGTCGTTCATGCAGGGAATTCCGGTGTGGAGCGCAGCCTGGAAGTGTGCGCCGCGGGCATGCCCGCCGCTACCGTCCGCGGCTGCGCGACCGGCCCGATCGCGGCCCTCGCGGCGCCGGTTCGCGACATCGGTCGCGCCGGGTATACGCTGTATACATGAGCCGCCCCGATACCGCGCGCCGCATCCTCGCCGCCGCCCGCGCCCTGTTCGAACGCGAAGGCCCGGCAGCGGTCAGCATGCGACGCGTGGCCGACGCGGTGGGGGTCACGCCGATGGCGATCTACCGCCACTTCCCCAATCGCGACGCGCTGCTCAAGCGCATCAGCGAGGACAGCTTCAGCGAGATCGCCCGCCACTGGGACGCGCGCAAGTCCGGCGGCGATCCCATCGCGCAGCTGCTGGCCATCCAGATGATCTACCTGGACTACGCGCTGGCGCATCCGCATCTGTTCGACCACGCCTTCTCGGTGCCGCGCGAGGATGCGCGGCGCTTTCCCGAGGACTTCCGCGCGCGCCGCTCGCCGACGTTCAACGTGGTGCACGACGCGGTGATCGAGGCGCAGCAGGCCGGCGCTTTGCGCGGCGGCGACGCCTGGGACATCGCGATGACCCTATGGGCGCATTCGCACGGGCTGGTCGCCCTGTACCGCGCCGGCCGCTTCAGCTACGACGACCGACGCTTCCAGGCGTTCTACAGGGCCTCGCTGGGAAGGCTGCTCGACGGACTCAGGTGCTGATCGCACGCACTGGCCCAACGTCTTCGCCGCTCGCGCTGGTGGCCGGGCTGCCGTGCGCGCCCTACCGCCCATGGGGGCGACGCGCTGGACCCGGCGTGCCTGCTGCCGGCGTTGCTGCTCGCGCTACCCGCCTTGCGCGGCCGGCGCGACCGAAGCCTGGAACGAAAACGCCCGGCGCAGGCCGGGCGTGTCGTGGCGGAAATGCCGGGTCGATCAGAAGATCGACGGATCCAGGCGGCGCAGTGCGTCGCGCACGTCGGCCGAACCGGTCCGCTCGATGTCCTCGCGGGTGTAGACCCGGCCGGCGGCGTTGACGCATTCCTCTTCCGACTTCTTCGAGCGGTTGCGCGTGGCCACTACGCGCGAGCCGGTTTCGCGGATGCAGAAGCGGTCCTCGGGATCGCCCTTCTTCTTCGACGCGGCCGCGGCCTCCTCGGGCTCATCCTCCTGCGCCAGCGCGGTGGCGGGAACGGCGACGGCGAACGCGGCGCCGGCGAGCAGCGCGGCCAACAGGCGACAGGTCATGGGGCACCTCCAAAGCGGATTCCGGCCGGACGGCCGCCCACCAACATAGGGCAGCGCGGCGCACATGCAACGCCACGCGCGCGGCGGATTCAGACGGGCGTCAGCGTGGCGCGGTGCGCAACCGCTGCCGGCAAGTCCTCGCGCTGTCACATTCTTTCCTAGAATGGCCGGATGACCCGCATCCGCTGTTTCCTGCTTCCGCTGCTCCTGCTGCTGTCGGCCTGCTCCAGCCTGCCCTCGACAGGGGATCGCGCCGACACCGCCCCCACCACCGTGCTGCTGGTGTCCCTGGACGGGGTCCACCCCGGCTTCCTCGGCCGCGGCGATACGCCGAACCTCGACCGCCTGGCCGCCGACGGCGTGCGCGCGCAGTGGATGACACCGTCCTATCCGACCCTGACCTTCCCCAACCACTACACCATCGTCACCGGGCTGCGTCCCGACCACCACGGCATCGTCCACAACACCATGCGCGACGAGACGCTGGGCGGCTTCGCCCTGAAGGATCGCGATGCGGTGGGCAACGCCGGCTGGTGGGGCGGCGAGCCGCTGTGGGTGTCGGCGGAGAAGGCCGGTCTGCCGACCGCCACGCTGTCGTGGCCGGGGAGCGAGGCGGCGGTCGCCGGCGTGCGGCCGCGGCGCTGGCATGCCTACGACGAGACGCGGACGATCGCCACGCGCGTCGACACCGTCGCCGGCTGGCTGGCCGAACCCGACACCACGCGGCCGCGCCTGGTCACGCTGTACTTCGAGCACCCCGATTCGGCCGCGCATGCGCACGGTCCGCGCTCGCCGCAGCTGCGCGCCGCCATGCGCCAGGTCGATGCCGCGATCGGCGACCTGCTGGGCCGGCTCGAACGCGACGGCACCCGCGCGCGCACCGACATCGTCATCGTGTCCGACCACGGCATGGCCGAGGTGGCGGACGGCCAGGTGGTCGTGATCGAGGACATGGCCGATCCAGGCGACGCGGAAATGGTGACGGCTGGCCAGGTCGTCGGCTTCCGCCCGCTGCCCGGGCGCGAGGCGGCCGCCGAACGCCAGCTGCTGGGGCGCCACGACCGCTACGCATGCTGCCGCCGGCACGAGCTGCCCGCGCGCTGGCACTACGGCACGCACCCGCGGATTCCGCCGATCGTCTGCCAGATGGAGACGGGCTGGGACGCGCTGCCGCGCGAGTGGCTGGCACGGCGTCCCTCCGGCACGCGCGGCTCGCATGGCTTCGATCCGGCGGCGCCGGAGATGCGCGCGGTGTTCATCGCCAATGGGCCGTCGTTCCGCAGCGGTGCGGTGCTGCCGGCATTCGACAACGTGGACGTGTATCCGCTGCTCGCACGGCTGGTCGGCATCGCGCCCGTCGCCCACGACGGCAGCATCGATGCGCTGCTGCCGGCACTGCGCGACGAGGTGCGGGCGCCGTAACGGGCGTACGCAGGGTGTTCCGGGGCGGCCTGCGCTCCCGCCCGAAGAACCGCGTCGCCGCGGCCGGCGCGACCTGCCGGCTTGCCGACGGCGTCGCGCATTGATGTCCGAAAACGGCCAGTCGGCGTCGGGGTGCGGCGCTAGACTGCCCCCATGCCCGGTACCCCCCTGCCCGATCCCGCCATCTGCGAACAGGCACGCCTCAGCCGCGATGCCCGCTTCGACGGCCTGTTCTTCACCGCGGTGTCCAGCACCGGGATCTACTGCCGGCCGACCTGCCCGGCCCCGCCGGCCAGGTCGCGCAACGTGCGCTATTACGCCAACGCCGCGGCCGCCGAAGCGGCAGGCTTCCGTCCCTGCCTGCGCTGCCGGCCGGAACTGTCGCCTGCCGACGGCAGCTGGCGCCGCGGCGACGGCGCGCTGGCGCGCGCGCTCAAGCTGATCGACGAGGGGTTCCTGGCGGAAGCCCCGCTGGCGACCCTGGCCGAGCGCGTGCACCTGGGCGAACGCCAGCTGCGTCGCCTGTTCACCGCACGCCTGGGCGCGCCGCCGATCGGCGTGCACGGCACCCGCCGCCTGCTGTTCGCCAAGCAGCTGCTGACCGAGACCGCGCTGCCGGTCACCGAGGTCGCGCTGGCGGCCGGCTTCGGCAGCCTGCGCCGCTTCAACACCTGTTTCCGCGACGCCTACGGACTGGCGCCTCGCGCGCTGCGGCAGCGTCCCGGCGCGGGGCAGGATGACGTGCTGGCGCTGCGCCTGAACTACCGGCCGCCCTACGATTTCGCGGCCATGCTCGACTTCCTGCGCGGGCGCGCATTGCCCGGCGTGGAGGAGGTCGATGCCACGACCTACCGGCGCGTGCTGGGCGACGCCGCGGCGCCGGGTTGGCTGCGGGTCGGCCCCTGGCCACGCGGCAGCGGGGGCGACGGCCATGCGCTGAAGCTCGAACTGCACGGTTGCCCGCCGTCGCGGCTGCTGCCGGTGGTCGAACGCGTGCGCCGGATGTTCGACCTGGACGCCGATCCGCAGGCCATCGCCGGCGTGCTCTCCACCGACGTGCAGCTGCACCCGCTGCTGCACGCGCGGCCGGGACTGCGCCTGCCCAGCGGCTGGGACGGGTTCGAGATCGCGGTGCGCGCGGTGATCGGCCAGCAGGTCAGCGTCACCGCGGCGCGCACCATCACCGCGCGCCTCGCCCAGCGCCACGGCACGCCCCTGCCGGACGGCCTCGCGACCGCGGGCCTGCGCCTGCTGTTTCCAGGTCCGGAGCAGCTGGCCGACGCCGACCTGTCGGGCATCGGCCTGCCGACCGCACGCGCGGCCACGGTGCGCGCGATCGCGCAGGCGCTGGTCGAAGGCCGCGTCGATTTCGATGCCGGGCACGCGCTCGAGGACTTCGTCGCACGCTGGACCACCCTGCCCGGCATCGGGCCGTGGACGGCGCACTACATCGCGATGCGCGCACTGGGCCACCCCGACGCCTTTCCCGCCGGCGACCTGGTCGTGCAGAAGCACCTGGCCGGCGACGCGGCCGGCAGCCCGCGCCTGCGCGCGGCGACCCTTTCGCGGCGCGCCGAGGACTGGCGTCCCTGGCGCGCCTACGCCGTCATCCACGTCTGGCGCGAGGCCGCGCTGGCGCAGCAGGCGGCCACCACCAGCCGCGCCACGGGCGCACGGAGGAAAGCGGCATGAACGTCCTGACCACCACCATCGACAGCCCGGTCGGCCCCCTGTTCCTGGCCGCCGACGCTCAGGGGCTGCGCGCGATCGAGTTCCGCGACAACCGCCACCCGGTCCGCCGCGGCGACGGCTGGCGCGAAGGCGACAGCCCGCTGCTGCGGCAGGCACGCGCGCAGCTCGGGGAGTATTTCGCCGGCCGCCGGCGCGGGTTCGACCTGCCGCTGGCGCCGCAGGGCACGCCGTTCCAGCAGTCGGTGTGGATGGCGCTGGCGACGATCCCCTACGGCCAGACCACCAGCTACGCCGGCCTGGCGGCGCGCGTCGGGCGGCCGACGGCAATGCGCGCGGTAGGCGCGGCCAATGGCCGCAACCCCCTGCCGATCGTGCTGCCCTGCCATCGCGTGATCGGCGCCGATGGCTCGCTCACCGGCTTCGGCGGCGGGCTGCCGACGAAGCAGTTCCTGCTCAAGCTCGAGGGCGCGCTGCCTGCCGGGTTCGACCTGTTCCCGCAGCCCTCAGCCATGCCGGTCCAGGCAGCGCCGGGCTAGGCCTGGGTCAGCCGCGCGGCGATCGCGCGGCGCAGCGGCGGCACGCGGTTGGACAGGCGCAGGATCGCATCGCGCACGCCGCGCACCGGCGCGCGATCGTCGGTGAACACGCGCACGACCAGGCGGGTGGCGGCGTACATCGGCCAGGCGGCCAGCTGGTGGTGGCGCCCGTATCGCGCCAGCACCGCGGGCGAGCCGATATCCTCGCCGCGCCGATGTGCCTGCAGCACCACGCTGGCCAGCGTGTCCTGCCCCTGCAGCCCGAGGTTGAAGCCATGCGCGGTGACCGGATGCATGCCCACTGCCGCGTCGCCCACCAGCGCCGCGCGTGGCGCGGTGAAGCGGTCGGCGAAGACCGAGACCAGGGGATAGACGTGGCGCGTGCCGATCGGGCGCATGGCGCCCAGCCGGCCGCGGAAGCGCCGCGCCAGGTCGGCGCCGAAGTCCGCATCGTCCATCGCCTCGACCTTCGCCATGTCCTGCGGCGCGAGGGTCAGCACCACCGAGGCAAGATCGCCGTTGAGCGGCAGCAGCGCCAGGGTCTGGCCGTAGCCGAACCATTCCCAGGCCACGTGCCGGTGCGGCCGTTCGATCGCGACGCGGGCCACCAGCATGCGCTTGCCGTGATCGTAGGAACGCGCGCCGATGCCCAGCATCCGCCGCACCTGCGAGAAGCGGCTGTCGGCCGCCACCAGCAGGCGTGCACGGATGGTCTGCCCGTCCTCCAGGGTCAGCGCGACCGTGTCGCCCTCGCGCGCGGCGGCGGTCACGCCCTGCCCCGTGAGCAGCTGCGTGCCGGGCTGCTGCGCGACCAGCGCATAGGCGGCGCTGCGGATGCGGTGGTTGGGCACCAGCCAGCCCAGCTGGGGACTGCGGCCATCGTCCGCGCTCACCCGCAGGCCGGTCTCGGCCTCGCCGTTGAGCACCCTGGCGTCGCGAAGTTCGGACACGTCGTCCGCGTCGAAGCCTGCCCACAGCCCAAGTCGGACGAGGATTGCGCGCGAGGCGTGGGTGAGCGCGATCTCGCGGCCGTCGAAGGCGGGCTCGGCGATCTGCGCCAGCGGCTGCTTCTCGATGATCGCGACCGACAGGCCACTGCCCGCCAGCGAGCGCGCGAAGCACAGGCCCGCCGGGCCCGCACCGACGATGGCGATGTCGACGTTCATGCTGTCCGGCTCCATGCGGCGAGGCCGGCAAGCCTGCCGCGCCATGGCCCGCCCCTGCATTGATCCAGGTCATGCGCCGCCGCGCACGCCCGGGCATGCGCCCGGTCCGCGCGACTCAGTCGCGCAGCAGTTTGCGCAGCGCGTCCGCGTAGCGCGCCGCGATCGTCCCGCGCTGCGGATGGCGTCCCTCCGCGACCAGCTGGCGGCCACCAACGTGTACCTCACGCACCAGCGGCCGGTTGCCGCTGAAGATCCAGCGTTCGGCCACGTCGTCGGCGCTGGCGGCGGCGAGCACCGGCGCATCGGCATCGAGCACGAGGCTGTCGTCGACGCCATCGAAGCCGGTGGCCTGCGCCGCGCTGGCCAGCGCGCCCCGCAGCAGGGTCGCACCCACGCCGGGCGATCCAGGGCCGATGGCGATGTTGCGACGACGCGTGCCCAGCCGCTGGCCGTACTCGAGCCAGCGCAGCTCCTCCACCGGCGACACCGAGATATGCGAGTCCGAGCCGATGCCCCAGGCACCGCCGGCGTCGAGATGGTCGCGCAGGCGGAACAGTCCATCGCCGAGGTTGGCCTCGGTGGTCGGGCAGATCGCCACCGTCGCGCCGGAACGCGCGATGCCCTGCACCTCGCCGTCGTTGAGGTGGGTCGCGTGCACCAGGGTCCAGCGCGGGTCGAGGTCGGCGTTGCGCAGCAGCCATTCGACGGGACGCAAGTCGCGCACCGCCAGGCAGTCCTGGACCTCGCCCACCTGCTCGGCGATGTGGATGTGGATGCGGGCCTCCGCCGGCAGCGCATCGAGCACGCTGCGCATGGCCACGGCCGGCACCGCGCGCAGGCTGTGCAGCGCGCAGCCCACACGCAGCATGTCGTCCTGACGCGCATGCAGGGCATGGAACAGGCGCAGGTAACCCTCGACGTCGTGCCCGAAGCGGCGCTGGCGCGGGTTGAGCTCGCGCCCGTCGAAGCCGCCGGTCATGTACAGCACCGGCAGCAGGGTCAGGCGGATCCCGGCCTCGCGCGCCGCCGCGGCCAGCGCATCGGACATCGCCGTGGGCGTGGCATAGGCGCTGCCGTCCGGCGCGTGGTGCAGGTAGTGGAACTCGCACACCGTGGTGTAGCCGGCTTCGAGCATCTCCACGTACAGCTGTGTGGCCACCGCGTGCAGCGTGTCGGGATCGAAGCGCGCGGCCATGCGGTACATGGTGTCGCGCCAGGTCCAGAACGAATCGGACGGATGCGTCTGACGCTCCGCCAGCCCCGCCATCGCGCGCTGGAAGGCATGCGAATGCAGGTTGGCGATGCCGGGCAGGCGCCAGCCAGCGGCAACGGACTGGATCGGCAGCGGGGACAGGCTGGACATCGGCGGGCGGCGGGCGGCGGGAGTGGGTTAGGCTACCGTGCTGGCGTGTTCCTTTCACTGGCGGTGCGATGCTGGAAAGTCTGGCGGTTCTCGGCGTGGCGCTGCTGGCGGCGGTCCTGGTGCTGCTCAAGGGACGCGATCGCCTGCGCACGCCCGGGGCCAGGCGCAGCCGGCGCGATACGGGCGCCGCCAGCGGCAGCCCGGCACGCAGCGATGAAGCGAGCGGCGATGGCGATGGCGGAGGCGGCGGTGACTGAGGCCTGGGACGGCGTCCTGGTCGGCGCCAGCCTTGCAACGCTGCAGGGCGATGCGGGATACGGGACGATCGAGGACGGTGCGCTGGGATGGCGCGAGGGCCGGATCGTGTTCGCCGGCCGCCGCGCCGAGCTGCCGGGCGAGCCGGAACGGCTGGCCGATTGCGTGATCGAGGCTGGCGGCGGCTGGATCACGCCCGGACTGGTGGATTGCCATACCCACCTGGTGTTCGCCGGCGACCGCGCCGCCGAATTCGAGCAGCGCCTGCAGGGGGCCAGCTACGAGGAGATCGCGCGCAGCGGTGGCGGCATCGTCTCCACCGTGCGCGCCACGCGCGCCGCCGACGAGGACACGCTGCTGGCGCAGTCGCTGCCGCGCGCGCGCGCGCTGCTGGGCGACGGCGCGACCACGCTCGAGATCAAGTCCGGCTACGGCCTGGACCTGGACGGCGAGCGCCGGATGCTGCGCGTCGCGCGACGCATCGGCCAGTCGCTGGGCGTCGAGGTGCGCACCACCTTCCTCGGCGCGCACGCGCTGCCGCCCGAGTTCGCCGGTCGCGCCGACGACTATATCGAAGCGGTCTGCGACTGGTTGCCGCGCCTGCATGGCGAAGGGCTGGTCGACGCGGTCGACGCCTTCGCCGAGCGCATCGGCTTCAGCGCCGCGCAGACCCGGCGCGTGTTCGAAGCGGCGCGCGCGCTCGGCCTGCCGGTGAAGCTGCATGCCGACCAGCTCAGCGACGGCGGCGGCGCGGCGCTGGTCGCGGAATTCGGCGGTCTCTCGGCCGACCACGTCGAGCACACCTCGGCCGCCGGCGTGGCGGCGATGGCGCGCACCGGCACCGTCGCGGTGCTGCTGCCCGGCGCGTTCCACGTGCTGCGCGAGACCCGGCTGCCGCCCATCGCGGAGTTCCGCGCGCAGGGCGTGCCGATGGCGGTCGCCACCGACTGCAATCCCGGCACCTCGCCCCTGCTTTCGCTGCGCCAGGCCATGCAGCTGGCGTGCACCCACTTCCGCCTCACCCCCGAGGAAGCGCTGCGCGGCGCCACGGTCAACGGCGCGCGTGCGCTGGGCCTGGACGATCGCGGCGTGCTGTGCGCCGGCCTGCGCGCGGACTTCATCCTTTGGGACATCGCCCGTCCGGCGGAGCTGTGCTACTGGCTGGGCGGCCCGCTGGCGCGCGCCGTCTACGCGGGCGGACATCGACTTTGCTGACACTCCGGAGACCACGCATGATCCTGCGCACCACCCTCGCCTGCGCGCTCGCGCTGTCCTGCCCGGCCGCCTTCGCCGCCGAGCCCGCCACGCCGCGCGCGACCGCGCTGGCGCAGGACGCGGTCATTGTCGACACCCACATCGATGCGCCCGGGATCCTCGCCGAGACCTGGGCCGACCTGGGCCAGGACGCGCCCGACCGCGAGTTCGACTGGCCGCGTGCGCGCCAGGGCGGGCTGGATATCGCCTTCATGTCGATCTACACCTCCGCGAGCGAAGACCGCGAGGGACGCGCCCGGCAGCTGGCGCATGCGCAGATCGATTCGATCGAGGCCCTGGTCCAGCGCCATCCCGACCGCTTCGTGATCCTGACCTCGCCGGCCGACGTGGAACGGCTGCGCGCCGGCGGACGCGTGCTGCTGCCGCTGGGCATGGAGAACGGCGCGCCGCTGGGCGACGACCTCTCGCAGCTGCAGCGCTTCTTCGAGCGCGGCATCCGCTACATCACCCTGGCGCACAGCGCCTCCAACCGCCTGGCCGATTCCTCCTACGGCCTCGAGCGCCCGCTGGGCGGCTTGAGTCCGTTCGGGCGCGAGGTCGTCGCGGAGATGAACCGGCTCGGCATCATGGTCGACGTCTCGCACGTGTCCGATGCCGCGGCCGCGCAGGCGATCGAGTTGAGCAAGGTGCCGGTGATCGCCAGCCATTCGGCGTTCCGGCACTTCACCCCGGGCTTCGAACGCAACATCAGCGATGCGCTGGCGCGCGCGATCGCCGAGCGCGGCGGCGTGGTGCAGGTGCCGTTCGGGACCGCCTTCGTCAACGCGCAGGCGGCGGCCGACATGCAGGCGCGGTTCCGGGCGCGCGCCGCGTTCGACGCGCGCAACGCGGAACTGGCCGCGGCCGGACAGCCCACGCAGGACGCGGCAAGCTTCGAGGCGGACTGGGATCGCGAGCACCCGACGCCCTCGACGCCGCTGTCGGCCGTGCTCGACCAGATCGACCACGGCGTGCGCCTGCTGGGCGTGGACCATGTGGGCATCGGCTCGGACTTCGACGGCGTCGGCGGCGAACTGGCCGATGGCCTGCGCTCCGTGGCCGACTTCCCCAACCTGGTCGAGGGCCTGCTGGCGCGCGGATACGGCGAGGACGACATCCGCAAGATCCTCGGCGGCAACCTGCTGCGGGTCTGGCACGAGGTCGAAGCCGGCGCGCAGCGCCACTGAGCCCGGACGCGCCGTCCACGGCCGCACCGGCACTGCGCATCCGCGCGGGTGCAGGAGGCGCCGAGGCACGCCCACAACGAAAAAGCCCCGCGATGCGGGGCTTTTTCGATCACGCGACGGAAAGGCTCATTCGCCCTTCGCGACCACCTTCTTCACCGCCTTGCGGGCGGGAGCCTTGGTCGCGGTCTTCGCGGTCTTCGCCACCGGCGCGGCTGCGCTGCCCGTGGCCTTGGCCACGGCCTTGGGGCGCGCGTTGCCGTAGCTGGAGGAATAGCGCTTGCCCTTGGCGGTCTTGCGGTCGCCCTTGCCCATCGTGTTGCTCCTGAATCTGGAAAATCGGCGCGGGGTGTCCGGCCGCCGCGCGGTCGCGCGAGGGGGCGCAGTCTACCACGCAGCTTGGCGGCACATGCCGCCGCCGCTCAGTGCGCGCAGCTGGCGTCGTGCACGTGGCTGTGGTTGAGGCGCAGGTTGACCAGGTGCCCGACCGCGACCAGGGTGCCGCCGAGGGTCATCGCCACCGCGTGAGGCACCACCGACTCGTGCAGCGGCGCATAGAGCACACCCGTCCACAGCACGGCCAGGCCCGGCAGCAGCAGCCCCAGCGCGCGCAGCGCGCGATGCCGACGGTAGCCCCAGACCAGGCTGAAGGCGCCCAGCAGGCTGGCGAACACCACGAAGCCGAACTCCAGGCTGTCGCCCAGCCAGACCGCGACGCCCAGCGACGGCAGGGCCGCGAGCAGCAAGGGCAGCAGCGCGCAGTGGGCGGCGCAGGCCAGCGAACCGGCGGCGCCGAAACGGTCGAGCAGGTGGTGCCGTTCTCGTGGGGTCATGACGTTCGGGAGGTTGACAGGTGGGCGATGGCCGATACGTAATAGTATAACATCACCACTCCACGGACCAGCCCCGCCCCATGTCGTCCCCCGCCCCCATCCCCCGGCGTCTCGCCTCCGCCCTCGCCCTTGCCCTGTGCACCCTGCCCGCGTTCGCCGCCCAGGACGATCCGCGCCACGCTGAAATCAAGGACCTGGACGAGGTCATGGTGCGCGCCACGCCCCTTCCGCAGACCGCCGAGTCGCTGACCCGGCCGGTGGAAGTGCTGGCCGGCAGCCGCCTCGACGAAGTCCGCGCCGCCACCCTGGGCGAGACGGTCAATCGCCTGCCCGGCGTGCAGTCCTCGTACTTCGGTCCCGGCGTCGGCCGGCCGATCATCCGCGGACTGGACGGCGCGCGCGTGCAGGTGCTGAGCGACGGCCTGGCCGCGGGCGACGTCTCCACCGTGAGCGTCGACCACGCGGTGTCGATCGAACCCTTCCTCGCCGACCAGGTGGAGGTACTGAAGGGCCCGTCCACGCTGCTGTACGGCAGCGGCGCGATCGGCGGTGCGGTCAACGTGGTCGAAGGCCGCATCCCCGAGCAGGCGACCGCGACGCCGCTGCAGGGCCGCGCCGAACTGCGCGCGGCCAGCGGCAACGACGAACGCACCGGCATGCTGCGCCTGGACGGCACCTCGTCCTCCGGCAACCTGGTCTTCCATGTCGACGCGCTGCACCGCGAGACCGGCGACTACGACATCCCCGGCCATGCCGGGATCGAAGCGCCGCACGACGACGATGATGGCGACGACCACGACGCGGACGACCACGACGCGGACGCCGGCGGCACCCTGGCCAACAGCGCGATGCGCACCGACAGCGCCGCATTCGGCCTGTCCTGGATCGGCGAGCGCGGTTTCCTCGGCGTCGGCAGCAGCCTGTACAACAGCCGCTACGGCGTGCCCGGCCATGCCCATGACGAGCACGGGCACGGCGACGAGGACGAGGACCACGGCGAGGAAGACCACGGCGACGAGGACGGCCACGAGGACGCGGTCCACATCGTCATGGACCAGCGCCGCCACGAACTGCGCGCCGGCCTGGACGCGCTGGGCGCGTTCGATACCCTGCGGGTGAAACTGGCAAACACCAGCTACACGCACACCGAATACGAAGGCCAGGTAGTCGGCACGGTGTTCGACAACGACAGCACCGAGCTGCGGGCCGAACTGGTGCACCGCGACTGGGCCGGATGGGACGGCGCGTTCGGCCTGCAGGGCTCGCGCCGCGACTTCCGCGCGGTCGGCGACGAAGCCTTCGTCCCGGATTCGCGCTCGCGCGACGTCGGCCTGTTCTGGATCGGCCGGCGCACGTTCGACACGCTGGACCTGGAGATCGGCGCGCGCCACGACCGCAACCGGATCGAAGTGGACGCGGCGACGGCGATCGGCCCGTCCCGCGATTTCGACGCCACCAGCCTCTCGGCCGCGGCGCGCTGGCATTTCGGCGAGGACCTGCACCTGTCCTTCGGCCTCGACCGCGCGCAGCGCTCGCCCACCGCGGAGGAGCTGTATTCCAACGGCCTGCACGTGGCCACCCGCAGCCACGAGTTCGGCAATCCGCAGCTGCGCCACGAGACCGCCAACCGGGTCGAGCTGGGTCTGCACTGGCACCGTGGCCCGCTGACCCTGGGCGCATCGCTGTACGCGCTGGACTACCGCGACTTCATCTACCTGGCCGACACCGGCATCGAGGACGGGGGCGTCACCGCCCGCCTCTGGAACCAGGCCGACTCACGCTTCAGCGGCGGCGAACTCGACCTGCGCTGGACCCTGCTCGACAACGACAGCGGCCGCTGGACCCTGCGCGGATTCGGCGACGTGGTGCGCGGCCGCCTCACCGGCGAGGGCACGCAGGAAGTGGCGTTCGCGGTGCCGCATGGCGACCACGCCCACCACTACACGGCGGAACTTCCCCTGTCGGGCGACCTGCCGCGGATCGCGCCCTGGCGCGCCGGCGCCGAACTGCGCTGGGAGGGCGGCGCCTGGCGCGCGGGACTCGGCGCGATCCGCCATGCGCGCCAGGATCGCGTCGCCGCCCACGAAACGGCGACGCCGGGTTACACCCTGGTCAACGCCAACCTGGCCTGGCACCACGACACCGCCAGCGGCCAGGC
Source organism: uncultured Luteimonas sp. (assembly GCF_947492465.1). Classification (NCBI taxonomy): domain Bacteria; kingdom Pseudomonadati; phylum Pseudomonadota; class Gammaproteobacteria; order Lysobacterales; family Lysobacteraceae; genus Luteimonas; species uncultured Luteimonas sp. The sequence goes on along the minus strand of NZ_CANLNF010000001.1, from coordinate 711,241 downwards.
GCTGGAGCTGTTCGTCGACGGAACCAACCTGCTCGACGAGGAAGCCAGGCCGCACACCTCGTTCCTCAAGGACCTGGCCCCGCTGCCGGGCCGCAGCGTGGCGGCGGGCGTGCGCCTGTTCTTCTGAGCCGGGCGCTCGCGAAGGAGACCAGGCGCGGCGGAACCATCGAGTGTCCGCCGCGCCTGCCCACGATGCCTTGATCCGGCGCAATGCCCGCCGCGCGGCCACGTCGCAGACTGGCCGCGTCTCGACACAGCGGGGAATCCGGAGATGCATCCGATACTGCGGGAAATGCTGACAGAACCGGTCGGCTGGCTGACCATCGCCGGCGGACTGATCATCCTGGGCATGCCCCTGGCCACGGCCCTGTTCATCCGGCGGCGCATGCGCGACGAAGCGGCCGACGACAGGCGCAAGGGCGAATAGCGACGGTCTTCGGCACCGCATCCGGCGTCGGCACACCGAGGAAAAAAGCCTCGTCAGCCGGTCTCGCCGTCCAGCTGCGCGCACTGTGCGCACAGTCCGTGCACTTCCAGCGTCTGCGCCTGCGGCACGAAGCCCAGCGCACGCGCGCGCTCGTCGAGCGAGGCGACGACGTCCGCGTCCTCGAGTTCCACGGCGTTGTGGCAGCGGTTGCAGATCAGGAACGGCACCGAATGCTGATCGCTGTCGGGATGGTGGCAGGCGACGAAGGCATTGACCGACTGCAGCTTGTGGATGAAGCCGTTGGCGAGCAGGAAATCCAGCGCCCGGTACACCGTCGGCGGCGCATCGGCACCGGCGCCCTCGCCCGAACGCACCATGTCGAGCAGGTCGTAGGCCTTGACCGGGCGGCCGGCGCCGGCGATCAGCCGCAACACCCGCGCGCGGATCGGGGTCAGTCGCAGCCCGCGTTCCTGGCAGGCGAGTTCGACCGCGCGCACGAACGCCTGCGCGTCATGCACGTGGTGGTGCGGATCGATGCAGTCGTGCTCGGGGTCGTGCCTGGCCATGAGCGGATGATGGCGTCGCGGCGCCGGGTTCTCAACCGGCGACCGGGACCCGCGCGATCGCGGCCTCGATGCGGCGCAACGCTTCCTCGCGTCCGGCCAGGTAGACCGTGTGCGCGATGTCGGGGCTGACCTGGGTGCCGGTGATCGCCACCCGCAGCGGCTGCGCGACCTTGCCCATGCCCAGGCCCAGGGCCTCGGCAGTCGCGTGCAGGGCTTCGCCGATGGCCTCGACCGTCCACGCCGGCAACGCGGCGATGCGCGCCTGCGCATCGCGCAGGGGCGCGTCCGCGCCCGCCTTGAGGTGCTTGGCCACGGCCGCATCGTCGTAGTGCTCCAGCGGCAGGAACCACACCGCGGCGCGCTCGGCCATCTCGCGCAGGGTCTGCACGCGATCGCGCATCGCGACCACGATGTCGGCTGGCGCCGGGCCACGGGCCAGGTCGAAGCCGCACTGCCGCAGGTGCCACTGCAGGTGCGTCGCGACCTGGGCCGGATCGTCGTTTTTCAGGTACTGCTGGTTGAGCCAGCCCAGCTTGGCCGGATCAAGGCGCGCGGCCTTGGCGTTGACGTCCTTGAGTTCGAACAGCCGCTGCATCTGCGCGATCGAGAAGATCTCCTGGTCGCCATGCGACCAGCCCAGCCGCACCAGGTAGTTCAGCAGCGCATGCGGCAGGTAGCCGGCGTCGCGGTACTGCATCACGTCGGCCGCGCCGGTGCGCTTGGACAGCTTGGCGCCGTGCTCGTCGAGAATCATCGGCAGGTGCGAGAACGCCGGCACCGGCGCGGCCAGCGCCTGGTACAGGTTGATCTGGCGCGGGGTGTTGTTGACGTGGTCGTCGCCGCGCACCACGTCGGTGATGCGCATGTCGATGTCGTCCACCACCACCGCGAAGTTGTAGGTGGCGTAGCCGTCGGGGCGGAAGATCACCAGGTCGTCGAGTTCGCTGTTGGCGATCTCGATGCGGCCCTTGACCTTGTCGTCCCACGCGACCACGCCCTCGAGCGGGTTGCGGAAGCGGATCACGCGGTTGGGATCGTCGCGGCGCGTGGCATGGTATTCGGCCGATTCCCGGCGATCGCGCCAGACGCCGCTGTAGCGCGGCTTGGCGCCGGCCGCCATCGCCGCTTCGCGCATCGCGTCGAGCTCTTCCTTCGACTCGTAGGCGTAGTAGGCCTTGCCCTGCGCCACCAGCTGTTCGGCCACCTCGCGATAGCGGTCCAGGCGCTGGGTCTGGTAGATCGGGCCTTCGTCGTAATCCAGGCCCAGCCAGGCCATGGCCTCGAGAATCGCGTCGATCGCGCCCTGGGTGCTGCGCTCGCGATCGGTGTCCTCGATGCGCAGGATGAACTCGCCGCCGCGATGGCGCGACTCCAGCCAGCAGTACAGCGCGGTGCGCGCGCCGCCGATGTGCAGGTAGCCGGTGGGACTGGGGGCGAAGCGGGTGCGGCAGGTCATGGCGAGCGGAGCGTGTGCGGAAGCCGGGCATTGTAGCTTGCGCACCTCGCGCCACCGCGCCCCGGCCGTGACGGGAGGCCGGGACGTCGCCCTACAATGCCGCATGGCCACGCTCTTCATCTCCGACCTGCATCTCGACCCGGAACGACCCGACATCACGCGCCTGTTCGGCGAGTTCCTCGACGGGGAAGCCCGCACGGCGGCTGCGCTCTACATCCTCGGCGACCTGTTCGAGGCCTGGGTGGGCGACGACGATCCGTCGGAGGCCGGCGCCTTCGTGGCGACGAAACTGCGGGCTTTGTCCGAGCGCGGCGTGCCGGTCTCCTTCCAGCGTGGCAATCGCGATTTCCTGGTCGGCGATGGCTACGCGGCGCGCGCGGGCTTCGCGATCCTGCCCGATCCGGCCGTTGTCATGCTCGACGGCAGCGCGGTGCTGCTGAGCCACGGCGACCAGCTCTGCGTCGACGACGCCGCCTACCAGGCGTTCCGGGCGCAGACGCGTGATCCCGCGTGGCAGGCGCGCTTCCTCTCGCAGCCCCTGCCGGCGCGGCTCGCCTTCGCCCGGCAGGCGCGCACGGCCAGCCAGGCGCGGCAGGGCGAACTGAAGCGGGCCGGCACGATGGAGACCATCACCGACGTGGCGCCCGCAGCGGTCGAGGAGCTGTTCACCCGTTACGGCGTGGAGACCCTGATCCACGGCCACACCCACCGTCCCGCGATCCACGCGCTGGACGTGGCCGGTCGCGCGCGGCGGCGCATCGTGCTCGGCGACTGGTACGAGCAGGGCTCGGTGCTGCGCGTGGACAACGGCCGTTTCGAGCTCGATCGGCTCGCCTGAGCGGATCAGGCGGATCCGGCCGCCTGCACCAGCGCTTCGAGTTCGTCGGCACTGAAGCCCGCGGCGCTGCGCGCCTCGACGTTGAACGGCCCGTGCAGCACCGCGCGTGCGTACTGCGCCAGCAGCCTGCGGAACTCCGGCTCCGGCGCGATCCCGCGCCGTTCGCAGAACCAGCGGAACCAGCGGCTGCCCGCGGCGACGTGAGCCACCTCCTCGCGCAGGATCACCTCCAGCACGTCGGCGGTGGCGTCGTCGTCGAGCCCGCGCAGCTTCACGATCATGCCCGGGGTCACGTCCAGCCCGCGCGCCTCGAGCACGCGTGGTACCAGGGCCATGCGCGCCAGCCCGTCGTGCGCGGTCTTCTCGCACATCTCCCACAGGCCGTTATGGGCGTCGAAATCGCCGTAGTCGTGGCCCAGCGCCCGCAGCCGCTCGCGCAGCATCATGAAATGCCGGGCCTCGTCGTCGGCGATGCGCACCCAGTCGACGTAGTAGTCGGCGGGCAGGCCGCGGAAGCGATAGGCCGCATCCCAGGCCAGGTCGACGGCGTTGAGTTCGATATGCGCGATCGAATGGATGAACGCGGCGCGGCCCTGCACCGTGCCGAAGCCGCGGCGCGGCAGTTCGCGCGGATGCACCAGCGCCGGGCGCGGCGGACGGCCCGGCATCCGGATCGGCGCGGGACCGGCCGCGTCCCCCGGCACGGCGAGTTCGCCGCGTGCGAAGGACGCGGCATGGCGCCGGGTCAGCGCGATCTTGTCGTCGACATCCGCCGCATCGAGGCACTCGCGCGCGGCGTCGAACAGCGTCCGCATCGCGCGCCGCTCAGAGCGCGAGCCGGCGTTGCCGCTTGGCGTCGTCCGAGCGCAGCTGGCGCAGGCCTTCGAAGTAGCCCGGCTCCACGCCGGTGGCGTACTCGCCGCTGAAGCAGGAGCTGTCGAACTTCATGCCTTCGAACTTCGGCCCGGCCACCGCCTTCTCCAGGTCCGCGAGGTCCTGGTAGACCAGCCAGTCGCAGCCGATCATGCGCTCGATTTCCGCTTCGCTGCGGCCGTGCGCGATGAGTTCCTCGGGCGTGGGCATGTCGATGCCGTAGATGTTGGGATGGCGGACCGGCGGCGCGGCGGACGCCAGGTACACCTTGCGCGCGCCGGCATCGCGGGCCATCTGCACGATCTGCTGCGAGGTGGTGCCGCGCACGATCGAATCGTCCACCAGCAGCACCACCCGGTTGCGGAACTCGAGCTTGATCGGGTTGAGCTTGCGCTTGACCGATTTCACCCGCTCGCCCTGCCCCGGCATGATGAAGGTGCGGCCGACGTAACGGTTCTTGACGAAACCCTCGCGGTACTTCACCCCGAGCACATGGGCGATCTCCAGCGCGGCATCGCGCGAGGTGTCGGGGATCGGGATCACCGTGTCGATGTCGTGGTCCGGCCGCAGGCGCAGGATCTTCTCGCCCAGCACCGTGCCCATGCGCATGCGCGCCTTGTGCACCGAGATGTTCTCGATCATCGAGTCGGGCCGCGCGAAATACACGTACTCGAAGATGCACGGGGCGCTGGCCACCTCTTCGGCGCACTGCCGGGTATGCAGTTCGCCGCGCGGAGTCACCACCACACCCTCGCCCGGGGCGACGTCGCGGACCAGCTCGAAGCCGAGGATGTCGAGCGCCACCGACTCCGACGCGATCGCGTATTCGTTGCCGGCCTCGGTCTCCCGCTTGCCCAGCACCAGCGGCCGGATGCCGTGCGGATCGCGGAACGCGACCAGTCCCAGCCCCAGCACCGTGGCCACGCCGGCGTAGCCGCCGCGGGCACGCCGGTTCACGCCTTCGATGGCGCGGAACGCAGCCTCCGGCGTCAGCGTGCGGCTGCGGTCGAGCTCGTGCGCGAACACGTTGAGCAGCACTTCCGAATCGGACTGGGTGTTGATGTTGCGCCGGTCCTGCTCGAACACCTCGCGCCGCAGCGTGTCGGTGTTGATCAGGTTGCCGTTGTGCGCCAGCGCGATCCCGTAGGGCGAGTTGACGTAGAACGGCTGCGCCTCGTCGCTGCCTTCGCTGCCGGCGGTGGGATAGCGGCAGTGGGCGATGCCCACGCGCCCTTCCAGCAGGGCCATGGCCTTGGGGTGGAACACGTCGCGCACCAGGCCGTTGCCCTTGTGCACGCGCATCTGGGTGCCGGTGGAGGTCGCGATGCCCGCTGCGTCCTGGCCGCGGTGCTGGAGGACGGTCAGGCCGTCGTACAGCGCGGTCGCGACCTCGGTGGTGGCGACGATGCCGATGATGCCGCACATGGCAGTGGTTTCCGTTGCGTGTTGCGGGAGTGGAACGGGTGGCCGTGGCCGCCGGTCAGGGATGCGGACGGACCATGCCGTCGATGCCGACCTTCGACTTCACCTGCGCCTTGAGGCGCTCGGCGTCGTCGCGACCCGGGACCGGGCCGGCCTTGACCCGGGTCAGGCGGCCGCGATCGGTGGCGACGGTGTCGGTGAATGCATCGATGCCCATGCCGCGCAGGCGATCGCGCAGGCGCGTGGCTTCGGCGGCGTTGCTGAAGGCGCCGACCTGGACGGCAAAGCCCACTCCGCTGGCGGCGGGCGCGGCGGGCGCGGCGGGGGCCGGCGTCGCTGCCGCCGGTGCCTGCGCGACGCGCTCGCCGGCGGGCGCGCGGGGCGGCGTGGCGGCCGGCCGCGAAGGTGCCGCATCCAGCGCGACCACGCGCGGGGTGACGTCGTTGCGCACCTGCGCGGCACGCACGCGCGTGGCTTCGGCGGCCTCGCGGGTGGCGAACGGCCCCAGCCGGACGCGCTGCGCCGCACGACCGTCGAGGGTGAACGGTTCGCTGTAGGCCTTCAGTCCGGCCTGCGAGAGCTGGCGCACGATCAGCTGCGCGTCGCGCTCGCTGCCGAAGGCGCCGAAGTGCACGGCGTAGTCGCCTCCGGCCGAGGTCGGCGGCAGCGGTTGCGCCGCCGGTTGCGCGCGGGCGGGCGCAGGTTCGGTGCGTGCGGGCGGCTCGACCGGCGTCGCGGCGGCAGCCGGCGCCGGCGCGGGAGTCGCGGCGTCTTCGGCAAGCTCGGCCGCATCCGGATGGGTCTGGACGATGTCGTCCGCCGGCAGCGCGTCGGCGCCCGGGCGCTCGCCGGGCGGCTGCGCGGTGGCGGTATCGACCGTGGCCAGCTGGCCGTCGTCGAGCGGCTCCGGCGTCCCCAGCACGCCGCCCTCGGGCGCGCCGGCCGGCACGACCAGCGGCAGGTCGACGGTCCGATAGCCGCTTTCCGGCGCGTCGGGCACGCGCATGGACAGGTCGGACACGCCGCTGTCCGGGGCGGGTCCCTTGACCAGCATCGGGAGGAAGATCACGGCCAGCGCCACGAGCACGGCGGCACCGATCAGGCGCTGTTTCAATCCGGCATCCATCGGGTTCGGCAAGAGCGGCGGGGCGCGCGAATTATACGCCGCGCGGCGCGCCGGCTTCTGAACCCGGGCCACGCAACATCCGCGACGCTTCCTCCGCCGCATGGAACGACCCGAACACCAGCACGCGGTCGCCTGGAGCGGCCGCCTGCAGCGCGGCGGACAGCGCCGCGGCGGGATCGGACCGCGTGCCCGCGACGCAAGCGGCGCATCCGGCCAGCCGCTGCGCCAGCAGGTCGACCTGCAGCCCTCGCACGCCTGCGCCCAGCGATCCGCCCAGCCACCAGGCGTCGACCAGGCCGTCGAACGCAGCCACCACGGCGGCCGCGTCCTTGTCGGCCAGCGCGGCGTAGACCGCGTGCGTGCGCCCCTTGATAGGCGTCGCGCGCAGCCAGGCGGCAAGTTCGCGCGCGGCCTGCGGGTTGTGGCCGACATCGACGAAGACCGCGACGCCACCGCGGTCGAAGGGCTGCAGCCGCCCGGCCAGCCGCGCCGCGGCGACGCCGCCGGCGATGGCCGTTGCCGGCAGGTCGATCTCCAGCGCGCGCAACGCGGCGATCGCGACCGCCGCGTTGCGCAGCTGCACGGGCGCGGCCAGTGCGGGCATCGGCAGGTCCAGCGCGCATCCGACCTCGCGCCAGCGCCAGCGCGTCGCATCGACCGGCTCGAAGAAGAAATCGCAGCCGATCCGCAGGGCCGAAGCGCCAATCGCGTAGGCGTGGCGCAGCACGCTCGCCGGAGGATCGTCGTCGCCCAGCACCAGCGGCTTCCAGGCGCGGGCGATGCCGGCCTTCTCGGCGCCGATCGCCTCGCGATCGTCGCCCAGCCAGTCCTGGTGGTCCAGGTCGACGGTGGTGATCACCGCGACATCGGCATCGACCAGGTTGGTGGCGTCGAGCCGTCCGCCCAGCCCGACCTCCAGGATCGCCAGATCCAGCCCGGCGCGCGCGAACAGCCACAGGGCCGCCAGGGTGCCGAACTCGAAATAGGTCAACGGCGTGGCGCCGCGGGCGGCATCGACCGCGGCGAAGGCCTCCGCCAGCGCGGCCTCCCCGGCCTCGACGCCGTCGATGCGGACCCGCTCGCCGTAGGCCAGCAGGTGCGGCGAGGTGTAGGCGCCCACGCGCAGCCCCGCCTCGCGCGCGATCGACTCGAGGAAGGCGACCGTCGATCCCTTGCCGTTGGTGCCGCCGACGGTGACCACGTGGGTGGCCGGCCGCCCGAGCGCCAGCCGCGCGGCCACCTCGCGCACGCGCTCGAGTCCCATCTCGATGGCCTGGGGGTGCTGGCGCTCGATGTGGCCGAGCCAGTCCTGGAGAGTGTTGCGCATGGGAATACCGGGAGCTGCCTTCGCGGACGCGGCACGTGGACGACCGCCACGGCGACGCACGGCGGAGACGGAAGATCGCCCGCTGCGCGGGCGACGGCAAGTGGACTGGAGCGGGCGGACACAGGCTGCGGGCGCCAGCCCTCGGCGGCGCATGCGAGCCGCAGGCCGCGCGAGCGGCTGCCTACAGGGCCCGGTGCACGGCCTCGCCGAAGAACGCAGTGTGGTGTGAGCAGTCGTTCAGGCGCACCACCTCGAGGCTGTCCAGGGTCTCGCCCTCGAGCAGGTTGAGCGTGGTCGGCGCCTGGCGGAACGTCCACAGCCGCGACAGCGGAATGCCGAGCACGTGGCACAGCAGCACGCGGTTGACCGCGTCGTGCGCGACCACCAGCAGGGTGTCGTTGCCGCCGAGGCCCTCGGTCGACCACTGCAGCGCTTCCCAGGAGCGGCGGAACACCTGCTTGAGCGACTCGCCGCCCGGCATCTGCACGGTGTCCGGCGCATCGCGCCAGGCGCGCAGGCGCTCGGGATCGGTGGCGCCGATCTCGCTGGCCAGCAGCCCTTCCCAGGTGCCGTGGGCGATTTCCATGAAGCCCATCTCGGTGGTCAGCATCGGCGCGCGCGCCTCGCCCAGGGCGAACTGCGCCGTGTGGTAGGCACGGGTCAGCGGCGAGCTGACGGCCTTGTCGATGCGCACGTCGCGCAGGCGCTCGCCAAGCAGGCGCGCCTGTTCTTCTCCTACCGGCGACAGGGGGATGTCTTCCTGTCCCTGGTAACGGCCTTCGGCATTCCACGGCGTCTCGCCGTGGCGGGCAAGCAGGATTCTCATGCGGCTGGGGATTCCGGTACGGGTCGGGGGACGCCCGCGACTCCCCGGGGCGCACCGCCTAGTCTAAGCGATGCGGTGCGCCCGTTGGCCGATGCTTGCCGGCCGCAACTATCGCCCGGGCGCCACGCCCATTTCCTGCAGCAGCGCCGGCGCCGGATAGACCTCCTGCATGATCCAGCGCATGTAGCGCTGGTCGACCGAGATGGTGCGGGTCATCTCCTCGTCGAACACCCAGTTCGACACCACCGCCTCCCAGTTCATGTCGAACAGCAATCCGGTCAGCCGGCCGCGCGCATCGAGCACGGGCGAACCGGAGTTGCCGCCGGTCACGTCCAGGTCGGACAGGAAGTTGACCGGTACCGAGCGCAGGCGACGGTCGGCCAGGCCGCCGTGACGCCTGGCCTCGATGGCATCGAGCAGCGCCTGCGGCGCGTCGAACGGCTCCTCGCCGGTCGCCTTGGCCGCGACCTCCTCCAGCCGGGTGAATGCCTGCTGGCGGGTGCCGTCGAGCTTGGTGTACGGGCGGACGTTGCCGAACGTGATGCGCAACGAGGAGTTGGCGTCGGGATAGACGTATCCGCCCTGGCTGCGGCGATGCTCGGCGACGGCCTGCAGGTAGGTGGCGCGTGCCGACAGGCGTTCGCCGGCCCGGGTCTTGCCCTCGCGCTCGAGTTCCAGCAGCGTCGGCATGATCGCCACGGCGTAGCGGATCGCCGGATCCTTGCTGGACTCGAACGCCTTGCGATCGGCCTGCAGCCATTCCATGCGGCGCGCGGTATCGCCCACGGTGGTCCGGGCCAGGCGGTCGAGCGCGCGCTCGATCGCCTTGCCGTCGCTGCCGCCCAGCCACTTGTCGATCGCCTCGATCCGCTGCGCGGCCGGCAGCTTGACGTACTCGGCCAGCCAGTAGGCCTGCAGCTCGCGGTCCATCGCCGCCACGTAGCGGCGATCCATCTGCCGCAGGCCGCCCTCGATGGTGGGCAGGTCGCGGTCCTGGTAGCCCTGCTCGCGCTCGGCATCGGGCTTGTCGCGCTCGATCGCCAGGCGGTAGAGGGTGGTCGCGGCCGAGATCGCCCCGGTGCCGTTGAACATGCGCAGCACCAGGTCGCGCTCGCGGGTCGCCCGCTCGGCCTGGTCGAGCGCGACCAGGCGTTCGTGCGCGGCGAGCGCGTCGGCGCCCTCTTCGCCGCGACTGCGCAGCCATTCGAGCACCGCAGCTTCCTGGGCGCGCTTGGTCTCGGCCGCCTGCGTGCGCGCGAAGCCGGTCAGCTGGCCTTCGTAGTTCTTGGTCACGTTCTCCCAGCCGCGCACGGTGCTGGCGTACTTCACCTCGATGTCCGGATCCGCCTTGCCACGCGCATCGACCAGGTCGATCAGCGCGCGGTAATGGCGGCCGATGGTCGGATACGACCACTGTTCGGTTTCCTCGAACTCCCCGGCCAGCGCGTAGCGGCTGGTGCGGCCCGGATAGCCGGCCACCATCACGAAGTCCCCCTCGCGCAGCGGCCGGTCGGCGATCTTCAACCAGTGGCGCGGCTGATAGGGCACGTTGTCGGGCGAATGCGCGGCGGGCTTGCCGTCCGGACCGACGTAGGCGCGGTAGAAGGCGAAGTCGCCGGTGTGGCGCGGCCACATCCAGTTGTCCACCTCGCCGCCGTAGTTGCCGATGCTGCCCGGCGGCGCATAGGCCAGGCGCACGTCGCGGATCTCCAGGTTGCGGAACAGGCGGTAGTCGTTGCCGCCGAGAAAGCTGTACAGGCGGCAGCGGTAGCCCGCTTCGGCTTCGCAGTCGGCGACCAGCCGCTTCTCGATCGCATCCAGCGCCTGGGTGCGGGCGAGCGGATCGGCGGCCGCCTCGATCGCGCCGCGCACCTGGGCGGTGACGTCGGTGATCGCGTCGAGCACGTAGATGCGCGCATTCGGGCCGGCGGTGATCTCGTTGGCCGGCGCGGCGGCGTTGAAGCCGTCGCGCATCAGGTTGTTCTCGGGCGTGGAATTGAGCTGGATCGCGCCATAGGCGCAGTGGTGGTTGGTGACCACCAGGCCCTGCGGCGAGATGAAACTCGCGGTGCAGCCGCCAAGCGAGACCACCGCGCCGAGCGGATCGCCGGTCAGGTCGGCCAGTTGCGCCGGGTCGAGCTTCAGTCCGGCCTTCTTCAGCGGCCCGGCGATCTCCGGCAGCTGCTGCGGCACCCACATGCCCTCGGTGGCGTGCGCGGCGGGGATGGCGGCAACGGCGACCGCGGCGGAGAGGCTCAGCAGGGAGAGGCGCATGCAACGGTTCCACCTGAAAGGACTGCCGGATTGTAGCCGCCCTTCCCGGCCGGGAGGCCGGCCTTCGCGCCTGCCGTTTCCCCTGCAACCTATAATGGCCGCCCATTCCCGACGGCTTCCCCGATGTCCGCAACCATGAAGGCGCTGGTCAAGCGCGAGACCACCAAGGGCCTGTGGATGGAGCAGGTGCCGGTGCCGGTACCGGGGTCCAACGAGGTGCTGATCCGGGTCGAGAAGACCGCGATCTGCGGCACCGACCTGCACATCTACCTGTGGGACGAGTGGGCGCAGCGCACGATCCGCCAGGGCCTGGTGATCGGCCACGAGTTCGTCGGCCGCGTGGCCGAACTGGGTCCAGGCGTCTCCGGCTATACCGTCGGCCAGCGCGTGTCCGCCGAGGGCCACATCGTCTGCGGCCACTGCCGCAACTGCCGCGCCGGCAAGCAGCACCTGTGCCCCAACACCGTGGGCATCGGCGTCAACCGCGACGGCGCCTTCGCCGAGTACATCGTGATGCCCGCCAGCAACCTGTGGCCGGTGCCCGACCAGGTCCCGAGCGAACTGGCCGCGTTCTTCGACCCCTACGGCAACGCCGCGCACTGCGCGCTGGAGTTCGACGTGGTCGGCGAGGACGTGCTGATCACCGGCGCCGGCCCGATCGGGGTGATGGCCGCCGGCATCTGCAAGCACATCGGCGCGCGCAACGTCGTGGTCACCGACGTCAACGACTACCGCCTCAAGCTCGCCGCGGACATGGGCGCCACGCGCGTGGTCAACATCGCCAACGCCTCGCTGCGCGAGGTGATGGCCGACCTGCACCTGGAAGGCTTCGACGTGGGCCTGGAGATGAGCGGCAATCCGCGCGCCTTCAACGACATGCTCGACTGCATGTACCACGGCGGCAAGGTCGCCCTGCTCGGCCTCCTCCCCAAGGGCGCCGGCGTGGACTGGGACCGCATCATCTTCAAGGGCCTCACCGTGCAGGGCATCTACGGCCGCAAGATGTACGAGACCTGGTACAAGATGACCCAGCTGGTGCTCTCGGGCTTCCCGCTCGGCAAGGTGCTCAGCCACCAGCTGCAGGCCGACGACTTCCAGAAGGGCTTCGACCTGATGGAGTCGGGCAAGTCGGGCAAGGTGGTGCTCGACTGGCATTGAGCCCTGCCGCCGACGCCACGCCGCGACGAGACCAGGACGATCATCCATGCGACGACACCAGGGAGGGTGAACATGAAACTGCCGCGCATCCTGTCGATTCTGACGCTTCTCACGGCCACCTCGGCCGCCTCTGCCGCGCCGGAATGTCCGAAACTGGACGACCCGCCGGCGGATGTATGCATTGCCAGCGCCCATGGCGTGGCCTATGGACGGACACGCAGCGACGCCGAGATGGGGTCGCGCGCACTCGAAAGCGCTGCCGGGCAGTTCGCGCTGTACTTCGGAACAGAGCCGCCGGCGGGGATGCTGGTCCTCAGCAGGACCTACACCACGGAGGCCGCCACCGCGCTCGCCGCAGCCCATTCACTGGCATACGGTCTGTCCTGGCTACCCGCCTCCGCGAGTCCGTGGTCGCGTCCCGACCCCAGTTCCAGGCGGCGCCCCGGTGCCGGCCGGCGCGATCCGGCACTTCACGAGGATGTCCTCCGCCACGAGCTCGGTCACGCCATGTACGCCGCCATGTTCTGGCCCGGCGCGGCCAGCGAAACGCCTGCCTACGGCAGTCCGGCGCCCGACTGGCTGGACGAGAGCGTCGCCGAGCTGATGGAGTCGCCCGAATCCCAGCAGCAGCGTGGCGCCCGTTTCCTCGCGACGCAGCGTTCATCGCCCAACGGCGTTCCGCCGCTCGCCACGTTCCTGTCCATGCCGCATCCCGCACTCGCCCTGCAGCAGACGATGCGCAGGAACGGGCAGATCAGCCGTTCGGGCGTGGCATCGCTGGAACTGTCACCCGGGGACCGCACCGCTCTGACGCTGGACATGTTCTACGGACAGGCGCTTGTGTTTGCCGCATTCCTGATCGAGGCAAGCGGCGACGTGCGGGTTCTGCGCGACATCAGCGACGCCACGGCGGCCGGAGTCGATTTCGAGGGCTGGCTCGCACGACGCGGGGAAGCATCCTCCCTCCCATCGACCCTGCCGCTACTGCAGGCCCGTTGGGACGAATGGCTCCAGCGCATGTCGGAGAGGAAAGACCCTGCGACTAGCGGCTAGACTGTCGGACTGTATTCCGTCGGATACCGCCATGTCCCTGACCGACCGCTACGCCGCCACCCTCGACGAGATCCGCGACGCGGGCCTGTTCAAGGCCGAGCGCATCATCACCAGTCCGCAGTCGGCGGAAATCACCCTGGCCGATGGCCGCACGGTGCTGAACTTCTGCGCCAACAACTACCTGGGGCTGGCGGACCATCCGGACATCATCGCGGCCGCCCGGGAGGCGCTGGACACGCACGGCTTCGGCATGGCGTCGGTGCGCTTCATCTGCGGCACCCAGGACCTGCACAAGCAGCTGGAGAAGACCATCGCGGACTTCTTCGGCAAGGACGACACGATCCTCTACGCGGCCTGTTTCGATGCCAATGGCGGCCTGTTCGAGCCACTGCTCGACGAGCACGACGCGATCATCTCCGATGCGCTCAACCATGCGTCCATCATTGATGGCGTTCGACTGTGCAAGGCGCAGCGATTCCGTTACGCCAACTGCGACATGGCCGACCTGGAGCGGCAGCTGCAGGCCGCCGATGCCGCCGGCTGCCGCACCAAGCTGATCACCACCGATGGCGTGTTCTCGATGGACGGGTTCATTGCGCCGCTCGACGAGATCACCGCGCTGGCGGCGAAGTACGGCGCCCTGGTGCACATCGACGAATGCCACGCCACCGGCTTCCTGGGCAGGAGCGGACGCGGCTCCGCCGAGGTCAAGGGCGTACTGGACCGCATCGACATCATCACCGGCACGCTCGGCAAGGCGATGGGCGGCGCACTGGGCGGGTTCACCACGGCCAAGGCGGAAGTCGTCGAACTGCTGCGCCAGCGCTCGCGCCCCTATCTGTTCTCCAACTCGCTGCCGCCGCATGTCGTGGCAGCAGGCACCAGGGCGTTCGAGATGCTAGACGCCGCCGGCGACCTGCGCGAGCGCCTGGCTGCCAACACCGCGTACTTCCGCGAACGGATGACCGCGGCCGGTTTCGACCTGCGCCCCGGCACGCATCCGATCTGCCCGGTGATGCTGTACGACGCGCCGCTGGCGCAGCGCTTCGCCGAACGGCTGCTCGAGGAAGGCATCTATGCGATCGGGTTCTTCTTTCCGGTCGTGCCCAAGGGGCAGGCGCGGATCCGCACGCAGATGTCGGCCGCGCACACGCGCGAGCACATCGATCGCGCCATCGACGCATTCACCCGCATCGGGCATGAACTGGGCGTACTGAAGGGCTGACAGGCCCTTCGCGTTGCGCTTTCGCCGTGGAAACCGGCGCCTGCGGATGCGCCGCGGCCGTCCGGAAGGCGGCGCCTGCCGTTACTGGGCCTGGCCTTCGGCCGGAACCTCGGCTGCCGCGGGAGTTTCGACCGCGGGAGCCGCGCGCCGTCCGGCGCTGTAGCCGTTGGCCTGCAGCCAGGCGTCGAAATCATCGGCGGTCATGCGCTTGCCGTTCTGGGTCATGTTGAACCGGTACGGCGTGTTGTCGTGCTCGGTACGCTTGACATAGGTGCCGGGATTCGGCGCGGCCAGCGCCGAGGCCGGCGTGGCCGCGGCCAGCTGCTGGCAGCCCTCCACCCGCAGTCGCCACAGCACATTGTCGACCGATTGCGACTCGTCGAAATCGGGGGCAAGCACGCCGCGCTGCGCTCCCAGCTGGGGGTTCACGCTGGCAAATCCGCTCGCCACAGGCAGCAGCACGGTCGGACGCACGGCCAGTGGCTGCGCGCTCGCGCTGGGACACTGGGTGGAAGCGTGGGCGGACATCGCGCCCAGCGACAACAGCAACACGGCCCATCCACGCATCGTCCCTCTCCGCCTCGAAAATCTGGGCGCGAGTGTAGCAGCGCACGACCGCCAGGCAAGCGGATCGCCTCGCGCGCGTCCGACCTCTGCCCCACAACGCAGGAAGCCCGGCACGAGGCCGGGCTTCCTGGGTCCATCTGCTCGAATCCAGATCAGTTCTGGACGTTGAGCTCGGTGCGGCGATTGACCTCGCTCTTGCAGCCCGGCAGCGTCTGCGCGGTCGGCTCCAGCGGACGGCTCTCGCCGTAACCGGTCGGACCCATCAGGCGGCCGGCGTCGATGCCGTTGCTGGTCATGTAGTCGTACACCGCACGGGCGCGACGCTCCGACAGGCTCTGGTTGTAGGCGTCCGTACCGCACAGGTCGGTATGGCCAGCCACTTCCACGCGCAGGTCGGGATAGCGCTTCAGGATCTCCACCGCCTCGTTCAGGATCTGCACCGCGTCAGGACGCAGCGTCGAACGGTCGAAGTCGAAGTTCACCCCGTTCAGGTCGATCGTGATCGGGGCCGGCGGCGGCGGCGGGGCAGCTTCGGCCGGCGGCGGCGGCGGCGGCGGGGCCACCGGCGCGGTCGGCTCCGGACCCAGCGGGATCACGACGCCCACCGAGGCGATCACGTCGCCGAAGTAGCTCTCTTCCTGCTGGTGCGGATAGCCCGAGCCATCCGTCCCCGACTCGGCCGCGAAGCTCGAATCGTCGAAGTCGAAGCGGGTCGCCAGTTCGGCACGCACCGCCACGCGGCGGCTGAAGTCGCTCTGCAGGCCCACGCCCAGCTTGGCGGCCAGGTTGCCGTCCTCACGCTGCAGCGGCGAATCCGACGACAGCACCGCGTACTCTTCCTCCGAACGCTGGTAGCCCAGGCCGAACAGCACGTACGGCGACCAGTTGCGCTCTTCGGAGATGAAGTGGCGACGGAAGTCCAGCGACACCCCGTACTGGCTCCACAGCAGGTCCTTGTTGTGCTCGAAGGACGGGTTCTGGTAGTTCAGCGCGCCTTCCACCGACCACTCGGGGCTGATGAACTTGCCCAGGCCCAGGCCCAGCGCATAGGCGTCGTCCGTACGACGGTCCTCGTCCTGGAGGTTGAAGCCGACCGAACCGGTCAGGTACCAGCGGTCGTCGAATTCCTGCGCGGACGCGACGGTCGTCACGGCCATGCCCGCCAGGAGGGCGGCGCTCAGCAAGCGGATTTTCATTGAAAACTCCTTAGGGGGATTGTCCGGGAAAATGAAACGGGTTCACGCATCTGAATCCTGCTCGTGCCCCGGTCGAAGAGGCCGGCCCAAGCCATTGTTCCTTGGCTTGCGCCGCGGAGGATAGCATGCGTCGAACGGATTCTTAACAAGCAACTCGCGGAATCCGGCGGCCGCCCGTCAAGGGCGGCCGCCGACCCGGTCAGTTCTGGACGTTGAGCTCGGTGCGGCGGTTGACCTCGCTCTTGCAGCCCGGCAGCGTCTGCGCGGTCGGCTCCAGCGGACGGCTCTCGCCGTAACCGGTCGGACCCATCAGGCGGCCGGCGTCGATGCCGTTGCTGGTCATGTAGTCGTACACCGCACGGGCGCGACGCTCCGACAGGCTCTGGTTGTAGGCGTCCGTACCGCACAGGTCGGTATGGCCAGCCACTTCCACGCGCAGGTCGGGATAGCGCTTCAGGATCTCCACCGCCTCGTTCAGGATCTGCACCGCGTCAGGACGCAGCGTCGAACGGTCGAAGTCGAAGTTCACCCCGTTCAGGTCGATCGTGATCGGGGCCGGCGGCGGCGGCGGGGCAGCTTCGGCCGGCGGCGGCGGCGGCGGCGGGGCCACCGGCGCGGTCGGCTCCGGACCCAGCGGGATCACGACGCCCACCGAGGCGATCACGTCGCCGAAGTAGCTCTCTTCCTGCTGGTGCGGATAGCCCGAGCCATCCGTCCCCGACTCGGCCGCGAAGCTCGAATCGTCGAAGTCGAAGCGGGTCGCCAGTTCGGCACGCACCGCCACGCGGCGGCTGAAGTCGCTCTGCAGGCCCACGCCCAGCTTGGCGGCCAGGTTGCCGTCCTCACGCTGCAGCGGCGAATCCGACGACAGCACCGCGTACTCTTCCTCCGAACGCTGGTAGCCCAGGCCGAACAGCACGTACGGCGACCAGTTGCGCTCTTCGGAGATGAAGTGGCGACGGAAGTCCAGCGACACCCCGTACTGGCTCCACAGCAGGTCCTTGTTGTGCTCGAAGGACGGGTTCTGGTAGTTCAGCGCGCCTTCCACCGACCACTCGGGGCTGATGAACTTGCCCAGGCCCAGGCCCAGCGCATAGGCGTCGTCCGTACGACGGTCCTCGTCCTGGAGGTTGAAGCCGACCGAACCGGTCAGGTACCAGCGGTCGTCGAATTCCTGCGCGGACGCGACCTGGGTCAGACCGAGGCCGCCGAGCAGCGCGAGGGTGAGGAGTTTCGTCTTCGTCATTTCCGGTTCCTTGAAAGGACTTTTGCCAATCGAATTGCGACCCCGTGTCCCACTGGTGCGACGTCCGGTGCCAGGTTCTGCCCAGTCCCGAGGCTGCAGACTGAACGCACGGCGGCAGCTTAGGTTTATCGCCGTGAAGGGCATGTTAACAACCGTATAACTTTCCGGCCCAAGCTGTCTTGACGTGAAGCGGGGGTTTCCAGCTGTCCTCCGGCACAGACGCGCGTCGGCAGTACTCAATGGCATGGGCGCCCTGCCCTTTGTCGCACAAGCTGAGACGCAAGCCGATGAAACTGGCATCCGCCGCATTTGCCCCCATATCCGCGGCTCGCTAGGCTGACCGGTTCCTCCCCGGCTGCCCCTCCCCCAGCCCCAACCGGAAACCCTGTCCGATGGCGATGGACACCATCCGCATTCGCGGTGCCCGTACCCACAACCTCAAGAACGTCGACCTCGACCTGCCGCGCGATCGGCTGATCGTGTTCACCGGCCTGTCCGGCTCGGGCAAGTCCTCGCTGGCCTTCGACACCATCTACGCCGAAGGGCAGCGCCGCTACGTCGAGTCGCTGTCGGCCTATGCCCGGCAGTTCCTCAGCGTGATGGAGAAGCCGGACGTGGACCACATCGAGGGCCTCTCGCCGGCGATCTCGATCGAGCAGAAGTCGACCAGCCACAACCCGCGTTCGACCGTGGGCACCATCACCGAGATCTACGACTACCTGCGCCTGCTGTACGCGCGCGTGGGGCTGCCGCGCTGCCCGGACCACGGCTATCCGCTGGAAGCGCAGACCGTCAGCCAGATGGTCGACCAGGTGCTCGGGCTGGATCCGGAACAGCGCTGGATGCTGCTGGCCCCGGTGGTGCGCGAGCGCAAGGGCGAGCACGCACAGGTGTTCGAGCAACTGCGCGCGCAGGGCTACGTGCGGGTCCGCGTGGACGGTGCGCTGCACGAGATCGATGCCGTGCCGCCCCTGGCCCTGCGCCAGAAGCACACGATCGAAGCGGTGATCGACCGGTTCAAGGTGCGCAGCGCCGACGAGGAATCGGCCGCGGGGTTCCGGCAGCGCCTGACCGAGTCCTTCGAGACCGCGCTCAAGCTCGGCGAGGGCATGGCCTCGGTGCAGGCCATGGACGGGGATGGCGCCGCGCCGCTGCTGTTCTCCTCCAAGTACTCCTGCCCGGTCTGCGAGTACGCGCTGCCGGAGCTGGAACCGCGCCTGTTCTCGTTCAACTCGCCACAGGGCGCCTGCCCGACCTGCGACGGGCTGGGCGTGTCGCAGTTCTTTGACCCGGCGCGCGTGGTGGTGCATCCGGAACTGTCGATGGCGGCCGGCGCGGTGCGCGGCTGGGACCGTCGCAACGCCTATTACTTCCAGCTGATCCAGTCGCTGGCCAAGCACTATGGCTTCAGCGTCGATACGCCCTGGCAGGACCTGCCGGAGGCCTCGCGGGAAGCGGTGCTGTTCGGCAGCGGCACGACCACGATCACCTTCAGCTACGTCACCGATGCCGGTGGCCGCACCCAGCGCAAGCACCGGTTCGAGGGCATCGTACCCAACCTCGAGCGCCGCTACCGCGAGACCGAATCGGCGGCGGTGCGCGAGGAACTCGCCAAGTACATCAGCGAACGGGCCTGCACCGAATGCGGCGGCGCGCGCCTGAACCGTGCCGCGCGCAACGTCTTCGTCGCCGATCGCCCGCT
This sequence comes from uncultured Luteimonas sp., assembly GCF_947492465.1. Lineage (NCBI taxonomy): Bacteria > Pseudomonadati > Pseudomonadota > Gammaproteobacteria > Lysobacterales > Lysobacteraceae > Luteimonas > uncultured Luteimonas sp. The sequence goes on along the minus strand of NZ_CANLNF010000001.1, from coordinate 691,959 downwards.
GTCGGACCTGGTGGTGCTGCCAATCGACGAGGCGCGCGCGTTCTTCGTCAGCCTGCAGCTGGCCGGCTGGCGCGGCGAGATCGCGGCCAAGATCGTCAAGGAAATCAACGAACGCCTCGGCTTCCTGGTCGACGTCGGCCTGGATTACCTCACCCTAGAACGCAAGGCCGACACCCTGTCCGGCGGCGAGGCGCAGCGCATCCGGCTGGCCTCGCAGATCGGTGCGGGCCTGGTCGGGGTCATGTACGTGCTCGACGAACCCAGCATCGGCCTGCACCAGCGCGACAACGAACGCCTGCTCGGTACCCTCACCCGCCTGCGCGACCTCGGCAATACGGTGATCGTGGTGGAACACGACGAGGACGCGATCCGGCTGGCCGACCACATCGTCGACATCGGCCCTGCCGCCGGCGTGCATGGCGGGGAAATCGTGGCCCAGGGATCGTTCGAGGACGTGCTGAAGGCGCCGCGCTCGCTCACCGGGCAGTACCTGTCCGGCAAGCGCCGGATCGAGATCCCGAAGACACGCCACAAGTCCAACCCGAAGATGCAGCTCAAGCTGCTGGGCGCCTCGGGCAACAACCTCAAGGACGTGGACCTGTCGATTCCCTCGGGCCTGTTCACTGCCGTCACCGGCGTCTCCGGTTCGGGCAAGTCGACCCTGATCAACGACACCCTGTATGCGCTGGCCGCCAACGAGATCAACGGCGCCTCGCACAGTCCTGCGCCGTACCGCGAGATCCAGGGTCTGGACCTGTTCGACAAGGTGGTCGACATCGACCAGTCGCCCATCGGCCGCACGCCGCGCAGCAACCCGGCCACCTACACCGGCCTGTTCACGCCGCTGCGCGAGCTGTTCGCGCAGGTGCCCGAAGCGCGCGCGCGCGGCTACTCGCCCGGTCGCTTCAGTTTCAACGTCCGCGGCGGCCGCTGCGAAGCCTGCCAGGGCGATGGCCTGATCAAGGTCGAGATGCACTTCCTCCCCGACGTCTACGTGCCCTGCGACGTCTGCGGCGGCAAGCGCTACAACCGCGAGACGCTGGAGATCCTCTACAAGGGCTACAACATCCACGACGTGCTGGAAATGACCGTGGAGGACGCGCTCGCGCTGTTCGAGCCGGTGCCGTCGATCTCCCGCAAGCTCGAGACGCTGCTCGACGTCGGCCTGAGCTACATCAAGCTCGGGCAGCCGGCGACCACGCTGTCGGGCGGCGAGGCGCAGCGGGTCAAGCTGTCGAAGGAACTGTCGCGGCGCGATACCGGCCGCACCTTGTACATCCTCGACGAACCGACCACCGGACTGCATTTCCACGACATCGAGCACCTGCTCGCCGTGCTGCACAAGTTGCGCGACGACGGCAACACGGTCGTGGTGATCGAGCACAACCTGGACGTGATCAAGACCGCCGACTGGGTGGTCGACCTCGGCCCCGAGGGCGGGCACCGCGGTGGCAGCATCATCGGCCAGGGCACGCCCGAGCAGATCGCGCGCCTGCCCGCCTCGCACACCGGCCGCTTCCTGGCGCGCACGCTGGGCCTGGACGCCGAGCCGTCACGCCGCGACGCCAAGCCGTCACGCCGCAAGTCGGCGGCGTGAACCCGTCGCCGTCCACCAATTTGCGTCCCGTCCGTTCCCCGAGTCACGCAGCATGAGCCTGGACAACCGCACCGCCCTGTTCCGCCTGCCGATCGAACTGCGCTGGCGCGACCTCGACGCGTTCAACCACGTCAACAACTCCAACTTCATGACCTACCTGGAGGAGGCGCGGATCCGCTGGTTCGACTCGCTGGGCGAGGCCTGGCTGACCGAGACGTTCGCGCCGCTGCTGGCCGCGGTGCAGATGAACTACCGGGTACCGATCCCGTATCCGGCACGGGTGGTGGTCGAGCTGTTCGCCGACCGCATCGGCACCACCAGCATCACCCTCGGCCACCGCATCGCCGGCGAGGACGGCACCGTGCTGTATGCCGACGGGCACGTAGTGATGGTCTGGATCGATCGCGCGAACGGCCGGCCCACGCCGCTGCCGGAGGCGGTGCGGCGCGTCGCCGGCGGTTGACGCGACTCAGGCCTCGTCCCTGCCGCCCTTCACCAGCGCCAGGCGGTTCCACTGCGCTTCCGGCCGGGCCTCGTGCAGGCCGTGGCGCAGCATCAGCCGATAGAGCGTCACGCGCGAGATCCCGAGTTCGTCGGCGGCCTGGGCGACGCGCTGGCCGTTGCGTGCAAGCGCGCGCTCGATCGCCGCGCGCTCGCCTTCGCGTCGCGCCAGTTCGATCGTGACCCCGGCCGGCTGCAGCGGATCCGTGACCTCCAGCTGCAGGTCGCGCGCGGAGATGTAGCAGCCTTCGGCCATCACCATAGCCTCGCGCACGCGGTTGATCAGCTCGCGCACGTTTCCTGGCCAGGCGTAGGTCTGCATCGCGCGCAGGGCGCAGGCCTTGAAGCCCTTGAGGCGGCACTGGACCTCGCCGGCATGCCGCTGCAGCGCGTGGTGCGCGATCAGTGCGATGTCGCTGCCGCGCTCGCGCAGCGCCGGCATCCGCAGCTCGATCACCCGCAGCCGGTGGTAGAGGTCGGCGCGGAAGCGGCCCTTCGTTCTGGTCCTGGGCCATGAGCTGGCCCGAAGCGCCCAGCACGACCAGGACGGCCGCGGTGAGGATGCTGTATCGAATGCGCATTGAAAGACTCCTTCAAGGTTGCATTGCGCCAAGGCCCGTCGTCATGACTGGCGCTTGCGCTGCTGCTTCCCCGCAAATGCGATGCCAACCGCGCGGGCGATCGACAAACCACTGAATGTCCGGGAGTTATTCGCGGACGCGGACGCAGCCTGCGGCGCCGTGCACGCTTTTCATCGAGAAAAGTTTCATCGCTGCAACGCGCGCGGGCCGTGTTCCGGCCTGTCCGCGCAACGGTCGCGGACACGCGCGGGACAGCAGGCGGCCTGCAGCGCGACCGGTGCTGCTCGACCGGCCCTTCGCGGAAGATTCAACGATGCAACAAGGCGATACGCGACGCGGCGGGGAGCGCCCGTGCTGCCGTGACCTAGAGCGCGTTGGCCGCGCGCACCTCGAAGCCGGCGCGCACGCGGCGTCCGTCGGCCAGTTGCAGTTCGATCTCGACCGAATCGCCCAGGGCGGGCGTTGCGCGCGGCTGCATCAGCATCAGGTGCAGGCCGCCGGGCGCCAGCGTGGCCCTGCCGCCGGCCGGCACCTCGAGCGATTCGACGTGGCGCATGCGGCTCACGCCGTCGACCCGCGTGGTTTCGTGCAGTTCCACCGAGCCGAATGCGGGACTGCTGGCCGAGACGATGGCCACCGGGGTCGCGCACGGATTCCGGATCGTCGCGAAGCCCGCCATCATCGGCATGGGCATCGGCGGCTGGCGGACCCAGCCCGCCTCCACCAGCGGCACGCAATCGTCGGCGCGCGCGGTGGTGGACAGCGCAGGCAGCAGCGCGGACAGCAGCAGGATGGCCGGAATTCGCATGGCCCCTATGATAGCCGCTTCCACCCACGGACCCGCTCGATGATCGAACACAGCCAGCACGACGGCATCCACGCACTGCGCCTGGCGCGGCCGCCGGTGAACGCGCTCAACCCGGAACTGTGCAGGTTGCTGCGTGAGGCGGTGATTGGCGCCGTCGCCGACGGCGCGCGCGGCATCGTGCTGAGCGGAGGCCCGGGCGTCTTTTCCGCCGGGTTGGACGTGCCGCACCTGCTGAGCCTGGAGGCCGACGCGCTGCGCGATGCGTGGTCGGGCTTCATCGATGCGGCGCGGGTGCTGGCGCAGTCGCCGGTGCCGGTGGTGGCCGCGCTCGACGGCCACGCGCCGGCCGGCGGCTGCGTGCTGGCGCTGTGCTGCGACTACCGGGTGATGGCGGCGGGCGACTACCGCATCGGCCTCAACGAAACCCAGGTCGGACTGGTGGCGCCGGAAGGCATCCAGCGCCTGATGCGCCGCGTGGTCGGGCCGCATCGCGCCGAACGCCTGCTGGTGGCCGGCGCCATGGTCGATGCGCAGCAGGCGCTCGCCATCGGCCTGGTCGACGAACTCGCCCCGATCGCGGACGTGCCGCAGCGCGCGCATGCCTGGCTGGCGCAGCTGCTGGCACTGCCACGCAAGCCGATGCTGGCGACGCGTGCGATCGCGCGCGCCGAGGTGATCGAGGCGCTGCGGCCGGAATGGCTGGATCTCGACCGCTTCGTCGCGTCCTGGACCGACCCGGACACCCAGTCGGCCCTGCGCGCCCTGCTCGCGAAGCTCGGCAAGTAGGCGACCGGCGCCGGCACGCGGCCGGCACGTGGTCGCCGCTCAGGCGTCGCCGGTGGCGACCGGTCGCGACGGATCACCGATCCAGCCGCTCCACGAGCCGGTGAACAGCCCGGCGCCGTGCAGGCCCGCATGTTCGAGCGCGAGCAGGTGGTGGCAGGCGGTGACGCCCGACCCGCACATGGCCACCAGGTCGTGCGCGGCGCGCCCGTCCAGCAGGGCCATGAACTCGGCCCGGAGCTGCCCGGCCGGCTTGAAGCGGCCGTCTTCGAGATTGGCCGCATAGGGACGGTTGATGGCGCCGGGCACGTGGCCGGCCACGGCGTCGAGCGGTTCGACCTCGCCGCGGAAGCGTTCCGGCGCCCGCGCATCGACCAGCAGCCCGCCATGCGCGAGATGCCCCTGCACCGCCTCGACGTCCAGCAGCCTGGAGTCGTCGAACCGTGCCTCGTAGGGCGCTGGCGCGGGCGACGGCAGGTCGGCCTCCACCGGCAGGCCGAGCGCGGTCCAGCGCGCCCAGCCTCCATCGAGGACGGCCACCGCGTCGTGGCCGAGCATCCGCAGCAGGCACCACATGCGCGCCGCGAATGCGCCATCGCCGGCGTCATAGGCCACCACCCGGCTGCGCGGCGTAATGCCCCACGCCGACAGCCGTCGGCTGAAGTCGGCAGCGTCCGGCCAGGGATGTCGCCCCCGGCCCAGGCCGGGCGGGCCGGACAGGTCCCGGTCCAGGTGCGCATGGCGCGCGCCGGGAACATGCGACTGGCGATATGCGCGCTCGCCCGCCTCGGGATCCGCCAGCGAGAAGCGGCAGTCGACCAGCACCACCTGCGCGTCGCCCAGCGCCGCAGCCACCGCCTCTGGCTGCACCAGCGTGTTCCATCCGATCGCAGTCATCGCAGGGCCTCCAGTCGCTGGCGCAGGTTGAACAGGATCGAGGCGGTCACGCCCCAGATGCGCTGCCCGGGCGCGCCGGGCCAGGGCGCATATTCGAGCACCCGGCGTGGTCGCCCTGCGAACTCGATCGACAGTTCGCGCAGGTGCTGGCGCGCCAGCAGGAAATCCAGCGGCACTTCGAACACCGCCGCCACTTCGGCCGGATCGGGGCGCGCGACAAAGGACGGGTCCAGCCGCGCGATCAGCGGCACCACCCGGAAACCGGTGACGGTGCGGACCGGATCGAGGTAGCCCAGCGGCCTGGCCTGCGCGGGCGGCAGGCCGATCTCCTCGTCGGCCTCGCGCAGTGCGGCCTCGAGCACACCGGTGTCCTCCGGATCGACGCGTCCGCCGGGCAGGCTGACTTGGCCGGCATGCAGGCGCAGCCCTTCGTTGCGGCGCGTCAGCAGCACATGGAGACCCGCGTCGCGCTCCACCAGGCCGAGCAACACGGCGGCGTCGAGCGGCGGCATCGCCTCGAGCAGGCCGTCGAGTTCGGCGAGGTTCCATTCCGGACCCGCCGGCACCGCATCGAGCGGATGCAGCGCGCGCACGATCCGGTCGAAATGCATCGTCTCCGTGCTCACGCCGTGCGCTGCGCCTCGCGCCGCGGCAGCTCCTGCTCCATCAGGCGCTGGCGCTCCTCGTCTCCGAGCTGGGTCCACCGGGTGATCTCGGCGACGCTGCGGTGGCAGCCCAGGCACAGGCCTTCCCCGTCGAGGGTGCAGACGCCGGTGCAGGGACTGGGGATGGCGCGCATGTCAGCACTCATCGCGGGAACGGGTAGATGGAGAAACGAAAACGCCGGCTGCAAGCCGGCGCTGTCGTTGTGGCTGGAGCCGCTCCGGCCTGCGGGAGACCGGGACGGGAACCCCCGCCGCGGCGGAGGAGGATCGGCGGCCGCGCGGCGCGCGGCCCTCGATCACTTGACGCTGACCAGCTTGACGTCGAACACCACGGCCTGGTTGGCCATGCGGCCGGCACGCATGTCGGTGCCGTAGGCCTTGTCGCCCGGCAGCACCACTTCCCAGCGTGCGCCAGCGGGCATCTGCAGCAGCGCCTCGCGCAGCCCGGCCAGCGGGATCTGGCTGACCTTCATCGTCACCGGGCCCGCCTGCTGGCCCTGCGGCGCCTGCGCCGTATCGACGAACACGGTGCCGTCGGGCAGCGAACCCTTGTAGTTCAGCTGCACGTCGCTGGTCTGGGTCGGCTTGGCGCCGTTGCCGTTCTCGATCACGCGGTACTGCACGGTGCTGCCGGCCAGGGTCTTCACGCCGGCCTTGGCGCGGTTCTGCGCGAGAAAGGCGTCGCTCTGGGTCTTGTTCTGCGTGGACAGCTGGGCGAACTCGGCCTCCATCTTGGCCTGCTGCCGCTTCTGCATGTTCTCGACCGCAGCCTTGAGCTGATCCACCGGCACCGCCGGCTGCTTCTTGGCGTACGCGTCCTGGATCGCCTTGATCACGGTGTTCACGTCGACCGCCTCGCCGCGCGCGGTCAGTTCGGCCAGCTCGACACCGGTGTTGAAACCGATCGCATAGCTCAGCTTGCCTTTTTCGGAAGTGGTGTCCTGGGCGGAAGCCGCCGCGGAGACCAGGGTGATTGCCGCGAGGGAGGCAGCAAGCAGACGCAATTTCATTCGGTCACTCTCCAGGAAAATACGGTCGGCCGGTGGACCGGCCCGGACACGACAGGGGGCGGTCGAACCGCCCCCAGTGGACGCGCTAGGATAGCGGCCGCTGGGCTTAACCGCCACTGACGCCTCCCCTCCGACCCGCCCGGGCCCGACAAGTTCACTGCCGGCCCGCCGTCCTCACGTAGCCGGACCCGATGAACGACTCTCCCCTGCTGATCGACGACCGCGGCGCTGTCCGCGTCATCACCCTCCACCGCCCGGAACGCCTGAACGCGCTGGATTCGGCGACCATCGCCGCCCTGCACGCAGCCGCCGACGCGGCCGCCGAGGATCCCTCGGTGCGCGTGGTCGTGCTGACCGGAGCGGGCCCGAAGGCCTTCGTGGCCGGGGCCGACATCTCCGAGATGTCCGGCCTCACGCCCAGCCAGGGCCGCGACTTCGCCCTGCGCGGCCAGCGCATGATGCGGCGGCTGGAGACCCTGCCCAAGCCGGTGATCGCGATGGTGAACGGTTTCGCCCTGGGCGGTGGGCTGGAGCTGGCGATGTGCTGCCACCTGCGCATCGCGAGCGAGACGGCCAAGGTCGGCCAGCCCGAGATCAACCTGGGCCTGATCCCGGGCTTCGGCGGCACCCAGCGCCTGCTGCGCCTGGCCGGCCGCGCCGCGACCCTGGAGCTGTGCCTGGCGGGCGCGCCGGTCGATGCCGCGCGCGCCCTGCAGCTGGGCATCGTCAACCGGGTGGTGCCGGCCGCCGAACTGGAAGCGGCCACGATGGCGCTGGCCACGCAGCTGGCCGCGGCCGCGCCGCTGGCGCTGCGCGGCATCCTGGACTGCGTCAACACCGGCGGCGAATGCGGCATCGAGGAAGGCCTGGCCTACGAAGCGGCGCAGTTCGGCCTGGTGTTCTCCACCGACGACATGCGCGAAGGCACGTCCGCCTTCCTCGACAAGCGCAAGCCCGACTTCCGCGGGCGCTGAGCCGGAGCAGATGGACCCGACGCCCGCTCCCGCCACGACCGGTACGCCCACTGCTGCCGTGGATGGTGCGCACCTGGCCGCCCTGCTGCAGGCCGGCGACATCGATGCCGCCATCGACGCCGGGCTGATGGAATTCCGCGACGATCCCGCGCTGGATCTGGTCGCGCGCGCGCTCATCCAGGACGTACGCCTGCGCCTGCGCCAGGCCTGGGACGCGCGCGAGCGCTACCGTGCCCGCGAGGTGCGCCTGGCGACGCGCGCGCAGGCGCGCGAGGCCCGGCGCAATCCCGCGACCGCCGCACCTGCCGGCACGCCGCGGGCACTACCGCCGGCGGCCGCCGCCGCACTGGCCCGTGCCCGGGCGCGGGCCGGCGGCGCATGACCCTGCCGGCCGCGCGCAGGACCACGCGCGTGCGCAGCCGCCTGTCGAAGGCCGAGGTGCACGAACTGTTCGCGCGCATGGCCGAGATCGATCCCGAGCCCACCACCGAGCTCGAATACGGCAGCGCGTTCGAGCTGCTGGTGGCCGTGGTGCTGTCGGCGCAGGCCACCGACGTGGGCGTGAACAAGGCCACGCGGCGGCTGTATCCGGTGGCCAACACGCCGCAGGCGATCCTCGACCTGGGTGAGGAAGCATTGCGCAAGCACATCTCGACCATCGGCCTGTTCAACGCGAAGGCGCGCAACGTGATGGCGCTGTGCCGGATCCTGGTCGACCAGCACGGTGGCGAGGTGCCGCGCACCCGCGAGGCGCTGGAGGCATTGCCGGGCGTGGGACGCAAGACCGCGAACGTGGTGCTCAACACCATGTTCGGCGAGGGCACGATCGCCGTGGACACCCACATCTTCCGGGTCGCCAACCGCACCGGCCTGGCGCCGGGCAAGGACGTGCGCGCCGTGGAGGATGGACTGATGAAGGTGGTGCCGCAGGAATTCCTGCTCGGCGCCCACCACTGGCTGATCCTGCACGGCCGCTATGTCTGCAAGGCGCGCAAGCCAGACTGCCCGCACTGCGTGATCCGCGACCTGTGCCGCTTCAGGGACAAGACGCCGCCGGCATGACGGCGGCTCGCGGGTCCGCGTGGACCCGGACGGTCCGCCAGCGGATCATTCTTCTCCGCGCTCGGTGGCGGCTTGCGCGGCACGCGCGCGTCGCGGTTGGCGGCAGGCCAGGCGAACGAAGCGATGATCGTGGTGGCCTGCTTCAGATCCTTCTGCAACACATAGTCGCAGGCCGAGCCCGACCTTGACGCAGCGTGCCGCGCGCGGCCATGCCAGGGTCATGCGCGACCGGCGGAGGCCCGGGATGCACGCCAGGCATCTTTGACATGCCGCGCGGACGGTCGCCCGCCAAGGCCCATTGTCCGACCGGTCGCCGCGGACCGGGGGTCCCTTGAGCCGGGATAGAGAAAAGGGCCCGGGTTTTTCCCAGGCCTTCATCCATCGACACCCGCGACGCCTGCAGGCTTGGGCGTGCACATCGCAAGGCCCTGCGCCTCATCGACCAGGCACCGCCTCCCGCCAGGCGGGCCGGACGTCGCCGACGGCTCAGTCCGCGGCCGCGTAGGAGACCGTGACCTTGGGATCGAGCGGCAACACGGTCTTGCTCGAGAAGCGCTGGTCGTCCGGACCGGTCCAGTTGCAGGTCGATGGTGCCGATTGCGGACCGAGGTAGCACACCGGCCACAGCAGCGTGGAAGCGACCGGCTGGCCGGCGACCTGCTCGGGCGCGAACCGCCACTGGCGCGATGCCGTGGCCGCCGCACCCGCCATCGCGCGGGTCACGCCGCCGGTCGCGGCGTGGATATCGGCATCGCGCACGCTGCCGTCGGCGGACACCTGCAGTCTCAGCACCACCATGCCCTCCTTGCCGGCGAGCTGGTCGCGCATCGGGTACTGCGGTGCGGTCATCGTCGCGAGCGCCGGTCCGGTGGTGGCCGACACCACGCGGTGCCCGCCCAGCGCGGGTTCGTCGACCACCACCCTGAGATAGGTCCGCGTGTTCTCGCCGTCGCGCGCGCTGGCGTCGGGCGCGAACACCCAGTCGCGGATCTCGGCCGCCAGCGCGTCACCCGCTGTACCGGACGCCGTGCCATAGGGTTCGAGACGGTCCAGGCGTCCATCCGCACCGAGGTCGACGGCGAAGGTGTAGACATGCTGGGTCGACTCCGCCGGACCCGACGCGGCAGCCGCGACAGGCAGGGCGAGCGACAGAATCAGGGCAATGGTGGTCCGCATGGTGTGTCTCCCGCGCACACGGCGCTGCAGTAGGCGATGCGGGGATCACACTACGCGCGCAGCCCCAGTGGGTTACACCATGATGACAAACGCTGCCGCGCTTGATGAGCGGTAGCGTTTTGGCGACAGACGGTCGCTAGAGGTGTCGGCCGACCCGGAGCCACTTGGTGGCGACCCATTTTTCGCCTTCCATCACCGGCGCGCCGCCGTGCAGGCTCGCGGTCATCGGGTGCGGGCGATCGTAGGCGAAGAACACCGCATTGCCCTTCACCGCCGCCACTTCGAAGCGCGCATCCGGGAACGTCGTGGCGCCGCCGCGCGCCGGGGTGTTGAGGTACATCACGATCGACGCCACGCGCTGACCGCCGCGCGACAGCGCGACGTGAGCGCCCGGGCGCCCGGGGTCGAAGTAGTCGTAATGCGGCCTGTACTGCGCGCCGGGGCCGTAGCGCAGCAGCTGCAGCCCCTCGCCGTTTTCCAGCGGCCAGTCCACCAGGCTCGCCAGGCGCTGCTCGATCCGCCCGCATAGCGCGTTCTCGCCCCTGCGGAAGAACGTGCCCTGGCTGGTGCGCGCCTCGTGCGGCTCGTCCGCCCCGCTATCGGGATTGAACACCGACGAGGGCCGCAGCCGTTCGCGACCCATGGCGACCAGCGCGTCGCACTCCTCCTCCGACAGCACGTTGCCGAACACCACCACCCGCGGGTGCAGCATGTTGGCCAGCACCACGACCTGGCGGTCGCCGGCGTCGATCAGCGACGGGCCGTTCATCTCCACCGGACACGGGACCTTCTCCGGCGGCGGCAGGTCGTGGCTGCGGGCGTGTTCGGCCAGATGGGCGCGCATCGCCTGTTCGAGTGCGGCGACCGCATCGTCCTCCTCCCAGCCGCGCCCGACCATCGCGGCCACGACGTCCCCGGGCGAGGCACCGGACTGCACTTGGCCCAGCACCCACTGCAGCGCCGCCGCGTCGATCCGCAGCGCATCGTCGTTCCGATCACTCTTCTGTACGTCCATCGCGCAAGCAGGCCCGCACAACATGACAGCGCGATGACACGCGTCGCACACCTGCAATCCGGCGCGCGCATGACGGTCTGCGACAAGCCGTCGCATGGCTGCAAGAAAGCTGTCACCGAACGGACCTATCTTCACGCCCGATTCACCGGAACGCAGCGGTGCCGTCCCGTGCGACGGAACTGGGGCCGCGGTTCCACTGCTGCGTCTGCAGTCCATTCCTTCCGGAGACCCACAGATGTCCATGCGCCACAGTTCCAAGGCCCTGCTCATGACGTTCGGCGCGGTGCTCGCCCTCACCGCCTGCGGTGGCGGCGCCGATCGCGTCGCGTCGCCTGGCGAAGGCGCCTTCCCGCCGCCGCCCACCACGCCTCCTCCGCCGCCGCCGACCACGCCGCCGCCCCCGCCGCCGCCGAGCGACGGTCCGGCAGCCGACTGCCCCGAGGGTTTTGCCAACATCGGCACCGTGGCCGACGGCAGCCTGCGTGCCTGCCGCCTGCCCGAGCGCGTGGTCGGCAACTTCGTGATCCCGCAGCGCGACGGCACGGTCTACGCGATCAGCGGCCGCGTCGCCGTCGGCGACGACCGTGGCGGCGACGCGAATGCGCCGGTGGCCGGCGCCCAGCAGGGCATCCTCACGATCGAGCCGGGCGTGACCCTGTACGGCTCCGCCGGCGCCGACCTGCTGGTCATCAACCGCGGTTCGCAGATCTACGCCGAAGGCACGGCCGACAACCCGATCACGCTCACCGCGCGCGCCGACATCGAGGGCGAAACCGGCCAGGACTCGATCGGCCTGTGGGGTGGCCTGGTGCTGCTCGGCCGCGCGCCGATCAACGCCTGCCCGGGTGAAACCGTCTCCGGCACCCCGCAGTGCCAGGAGCAGATCGAAGGTACCGACGGCTTCTACGGCGGCAACGCGCCACGCGACAACTCCGGCGTGGTGAAGTACCTGCGGGTGAAGCATTCGGGCTTCGAGGTCACCGCCAACAACGAACTCAACGGCATCACCCTGGGCGGCGTCGGCGACGGCACCCTGTTCGAGTACGTGCAGGTGCACAACAGCTCCGACGACGGCATCGAGTTCTTCGGTGGCACGGTCAACGGCCGCTACATCGTGGTCACCGGCGCCGACGACGACAGCCTCGACACCGACACCGGCTGGGAGGGCGCGCTGCAGTTCGGTGTCGTCATCCAGCGCGCCGGTGGCGGCGACCGCATGAACGAGTGGTCGTCCATCCGCCGCGAGCCGTACTCCAACCCCAAGGTCGCCAACTTCACCTACGTCGGCCGCGCCGGCGGCGGCGCCGCGATCACCCTCAACCAGGGCACCCAGGCCGAGTTCTACAACACGGTGGTCACGCGCACGGCCGGCGGCACGGACGCGGGCACCCAGTGCCTGAGCATCTCCGACGAAAACACCACCGGCACGTTCGGCTCGGTGTTCTTCTCCTGCCCGACCGCGTTCGCGGACCAGCGCGCACAGGCTGCCTTCGAGGCCGGCACCGGCAACTCGACCGGCACCTCGACGCTCGCCAACGTGTTCGTCAACGGCGCCAACGAAACCGCGGTCGCGGCCTTCCAGGGTCTCGTGGGCGTCGACAGCTTCTTCCAGCAGGTGGACTACATCGGCGGCGTGCGCAACGCCTCCGACACCTGGTGGCAGGGCTGGACCTGCGGCCTGTCGGCCGACACGCCCTGCTGAGCGGGCTGACGCCTCGCAACGGGGGGCGGCCATCGCGGCCGCCCCTTCCTGCATGAAGCCCCGCATCGCCCCCGCAGCCGAAGGTCCAACCATGACACGCTATCCGACACGCAGCGGCCTGTCCGTCGCGATCACCGCCCTCCTCACCTGCCAAGGCGCGTGGGCCCAGCAACCCGAGTCGCCGGGCGGGCACGCCAGCGTCCCGCCGCAGGCGACCATCGTCTACGCCACCATCGCGCAGGCCGCGCCCGCCTCTGCCGCCCAGCAGGCCGCCGCCCAGCCGGCGCAGCTCGATGCGGTGGAAGTGCGCGGCGAGTACATCCCCGAGCCGATGCTGCAGACGGCGGAGGTCGCCTCATTCATCACCCGCGAGGACTTCGAGCGCACCGGCGACGACGACGCGGCTGCGGCGCTGCAGCGCGTGTCCGGAGTGAGCATCGTGGGCGACAAGTTCGTCTACGTCCGCGGCCTGGGCGAACGCTACTCCTCGGCGCTGCTCAACGGCTCGCCGCTGCCGAGTCCGGAACCGATGCAGCGCGTGGTGCCGCTGGACCTGTTCCCGGCCGAGGTCCTGCAGGGCATGACCGTGCAGAAGACCTATTCGGTGAAGTACCCGGGCGAGTTCGGCGGCGGCGTCGTCGACCTGCAGTCGCTGACCATCCCCGACGAGCCGTTCTTCAAGCTCAGCGTGGGCGGCGGCGGCAACAGTGCGACCACCGGCGAGAAGGGCCTGACCTACTACGGCTCCGAAGACGACTGGTCGGGCTACGACGACGGCACGCGCAAGATGCCGCGCGAGCTGCAGGATGCCATCGCCACCGGCCGGCGGGTCGACCTCGGCAACTTCAGCCGCGAGGACATCCGCCGGATCGGACGCAGCTTCCAGAACGCCAACCTCAACCTGCTGCAGGAAAAGAACAGCATCGATCCGGACGCCAACGTCGGCTTCAGCGCAGGCTACTCGGCCGGGATGGGCGACGACGCGCGCATGGGCGTGATCGCGGTCGCCGGTTTCGAGAACGAATGGCGCACCCAGTTCGGCGACCAGGAGCAGGGCTTCTTCGTCGGCGACGTGCTGGAATACGACTCGGACTACGAGTTCCTCTCCACCCAGAACAATGCGCGGACCAACGCCCTGCTGGGAATCGGCTACGAGTGGGGCCGCCACCGGATCGGCCTGAACACCCTGTACGTGCACGACACGATCAAGGAAGCGCGCAGCCGTTCCGGCGTCGACAACCTGGCCGGGTTCGGGGTGCGCGACGACTACACCGAATGGTTCGAGCGCGAGATGCTCAACCACCAGCTCAGCGGTTCGCATGCGTTCGGTGAGTACGACGACCTGAAGATCGAGTGGCGCGCCGCCGTGGCCCGCGCCACGCGTGACGTGCCCTACGAGAAGGGGATCCGCTACGAGAACGTCGACGGCTACTGGTCGCACGACGCCTCCCGCGTGCAGAACTACACCCGCTTCAGCGCGGTCGAGGACGAGGTCGCCAGCGGCGGCGTCGACATCACCTGGCGCCTGCCCATCGAGCGCGACCTCACGCTCAGCACCGGCGCCTCGTACATGGACAACGACCGCGGCGCATGGTCGCGCGAGTTCAGGTTCCTTGCGCTCGACGGCCCGCTGCCGTTCTACAACCGCTACCAGCGTCCTGATTTCCTGTTCTCCGACTACAACCTGAGCCAGGACCTGCTCCGCGTGCGCGAGACCACGGGCAGCTTCGGCGCTGCGGCTTACGACGCCACGCTCAAGGTGCTCGGCGCCTACGCACAGCTGGAGGGCGAGATCGGACCGAACCTCCGTGCCACGCTGGGCGTGCGTTACGAGGAGGCGACCCAGGCCGTGCATCCGTACGACATCTTCACCGGTGTCCGCCAGCCGGGTCCTGCACCGCTGCGCAACGACTATTTCCTGCCCGCGCTCACCCTGACCTGGAACCTCGCCGAGAACCGGCAGTTGCGCCTGGGCGCCTCGCAGACGATCGCACGTCCGCAGTTTCGCGAAATGGCGCCGCAGCAGTACACCGATCCCGACAGCGACCGCCTGTTCACCGGCAACCCGTGGCTGGTCGACAGCGAGTTGACCAACTTCGACGCGCGCTACGAATGGTTCTTCGGCTCGGGCGAATACTTCACCGCGGGACTGTTCTACAAGCTGATCGACAAGCCGATCGAATCGAACGTCAATTTCGCCGGCGGCACCACCTTCCAGAGCTTCCTCAACGCACCCGAGGCCACGGTCTACGGCGCCGAGCTGGAGTTCAAGAAGTACTTCGACACCGACATCGGCGCCGACTGGTGGGCGGGCAACCGTCTGTACCTGGCCAGCAACTACACCTGGACCCGGTCCGAGGTGAACGCGGACGACGACGACACGGTACAGCCGTACGGCTTCGCCACTCCGGTGGATGCGCGCCTGTTCGTGCGCGACGGCAGCGTGCTGCAGGGCCAGTCCGAGCACATCGCCAATCTCCAGCTGGGGGTCGAGAACGAGGGCCAGGGCCTGCAGGCCACGCTGATCGCCAACTACGTCAGCGAGCGCGTCTCCGCGCGCGGACGTCCGGGACAGCCGGACTACATGGAAGAACCCGGCGCAACCCTGGACTTCGTGCTGCGCAAGACCATGCGCTTCGGCGAGCGTCCGGTGACGATCGGTTTTGCCGCCCGCAACCTCCTGGACACCGAGTTCCACGAATACCAGGAACGCGCCGGCCAGCAGGTCCACATCCGGCGCTACGAGCCCGGCGTGTCCTACTCGGTGAGCCTGTCGACCGAGTTCTGAGGGACCGCCTCCCCCTCCCGCCGCAGCGGGTGGGGGAGGCGGAAGCTGCGCCAGCTGCGCGCACCGTACGGGGGTTCGCCCCGAACAGGGACTCCGGTGTCGCATCGCCCGTCCGGGAAAGAGGTCCGGCCCGAGGTCATCCCTGGGCCACGCAAGCGCCCTCCGGCCTTGCCGCGCCTACGACGTCCGCAGTCGAGGGATGAACCCCCGGTCGTCCACGCCACGGAGCGACCTCCCTACGGTCGCCCCCTGACGTCAACACGCGTCGTGCGACACCTCGCTGGGCGGGAAGCGAACAACCGTAACGCCGCAAAGCAGCGGGAATTCGCATCCGCTTTGCAGCAGTCCGACACAAATGTGTCAACTGAAATTCTGCTGCAACAAAACTTTCGCATGCTGTCGCAACGGCGCCGCACCCGCGCCATGACGCCCGACACGTGCCCGCATTCCCCTTCCCCCGTGATCCGCATGCAGTGCTGGCCAGGCTTGGCGGCGCGGACACGCTGGTCCGCGCCGCGGAAGTCGCGATCGTGGTGCTGCTGGCGTTCCAGACGGCCCGGCTGGCCTGGCTGTTGTTGCCGCCTGTCGCCCTCGGAACGACGCCATCCGTGGATGCCGGTGCGGCCGCATCGCGTCCCGACCGTCTCGTCATCGATGCCTTCCATCCGGGCAGCGGCACGATGGCGGCCACCGCCGATGCCTCCGGCCTGCGCCTGTTCGCACTGCGTACCGACCGCGCGGGCGGCAGCGCCATCATCGCCGGCGAAGGGGGCCCGCAGCGTTCCCATTCCGTGGGCGACGAGGTCGCACCGGGCGTGGTCCTGGCCGAGGTGCACGCCGATCACGCGGTCCTGAACGCAGGCGGACGCCGCAGCCGGCTCTCCTTCCCCGCGCAGGGGAACCCGGGAACCCGCTCCGTCGCAGCGCCACCGCAAGGCGCGGATCTCCCGCCACCGCCAACTCCGTCCGGCACGGCGACCGCGCCGATCGATCCGGCCCGCCTGCTTGCCCAGACCGGGCTGACGCCGGTCGAATCCGGTGGCCGTGTCTCCGGCTACACCGTGGTCCCGCGCGGCGACGGCGCAGTGCTGCGCCAGGCCGGCCTGCAGGCGGGCGACGTGCTGCTGTCGGTCAACGGCCAGGAACTGACTCCCGAGCGCTACGCGGAACTCGGCGACAGCCTCGCCGGCGCCGCCACCATCACCCTCACCTACCGGCGCGACGGCCAGGTCCGGACCGCGACCCTGCAGGCAACCACACCGTGAACCAGCGATTCCTCTCCGCCGCACTCGCGTTCGCCCTGCTGCTGCAGCCAGCGCCCTTCGCCTTCGCCCAGGCCGGCGCCGGGGTGACGGCGCGCGATGCCGACATCCGCGCCTTCATCCAGGACGTCGCCCGCGCCACCGGCACCACCTTCATCATCGACCAGTCCGTCCAGGGCAGCGTCAACATCACCCGCGACGTGGCGATGGACGAGGCCGAGCTGCTGGGCGTGCTGCTGGCGGTGCTGCGCGCCAACGCACTGGTGGCCGTGCCGGCCGGCCCCGGCGCCTACCGCGTCGTGCCCGACACCTCTGCCGCGCAGCTGCCCGGCGGCGGCCTCGGCGGCTCCGGCTTCACGACCCAGGTGCTGCCGCTGTCGAGCGTCGACGCGCGCGTCGCCGCCGAGACGCTCAAGCCGCTGGTGGGCCGCGGTGGCGTCGTGGTGCCGACGCCACAGGGCAACGCGCTGCTGATCGCCGACTACGCCGACAACCTCCGCCGCATCCGCGGCCTGGTGTCGCAGATCGACAGCGACACCGCGGGCATCGACACGGTCACCCTGCGCAACAGTTCGGCGCGCGAGGTCGCGGCCACCGTCAACCAGCTGTTCGGTGGCGGCGAAGGCCGCGGCGGCCAGCTCTCGATCCAGCCGGTGGAGGGCAGCAACTCGATCGTGGTCCGCGGGGCGCCCACGGCGGTGCAGCGCGTCGTGCAGACCATCCTCGAACTCGACCGTCGCGCCGAGCGCACCGGCGGAGTGCGCGTGGTGCGGCTGCAGCACGCCAGCGCCGAGCAGCTGCTGCCGGTGCTGCAGCAACTGGTCGGGCAGTCACCCGACGGCGACGACGGCGCGGGCACGGTCGCCGCGAGCGCGGTCGCCCCCGATGCCGCGGCCGCGCAGCTGATCACCGCCGTGCCCGGCAAGCGGCCGACCATCGTCCGCTATCCCGGCTCGAACTCGCTGATCATCAACGCAGATCCCGAGACCCAGCGCCTGCTGGTGGACGTGATCACCCAGCTCGACACCCGGCGCGAACAGGTGCTGGTCGAAGCGATCGTGGTCGAGATCTCCGACAACGCCGCGCGTCGCCTCGGTGCGCAGCTGCTGGTCGCAGGCAAGGAAGGCAGCAACATCCCCTTCCTCGCCACCCAGCATCCGGGCGCCGGCACCGGCATCATGCCGCTGGCCGGCGCCTGGTACGCCGAACAGCAGCGGCGCAATGGCGAAGAGGCCGACGCGGACAGCGCGCTGGGGCTCGCCCGCCGCGCGGCGATGCAGTCGCTGCTGGGCATCAACGGTGCGCTTGCCGGCATCGCCGGCAGCAACGACAACGCGACCTTCGGCCTGATCATCGATGCGGTGAACAGCGACACGGCGTCCAACCTGCTGTCCACGCCCTCGATCCTGACCCTGGACAACGAGGAAGCGCGGCTCCTGGTCGGCCAGGAGGTGCCCACCACCACCGGCGAGGTGCTCGGCGACAGCAACAGCAATCCGTTCCGCACCATCCAGCGCCAGGACGTCGGCATCCAGCTCGAGGTGACGCCGCAGATCAACGCCGGCGGCGGCATCACCCTGACCCTGCGCCAGGAAGTGTCGTCGATCGCCGGGCCGGTCAGCGACGACTTCGCCGAACTGGTGCTCAACAAGCGCGAGGTCGAGACCCGGGTCCTCGTGGACGACGGCGAGATCGTCGCCCTCGGCGGCCTGCTGGACCAGAACGACCGCAACACCGTCTCCAAGGTGCCGCTGCTCGGCGACATCCCGATCGTCGGCCACCTGTTCCGTCACCGGTCGCGATCGCGCGACAAGACCAACCTGATGGTGTTCATCCGTCCCACCATCGTGCGCAGCGCCGCGGACGCCCAGGCCATGAGCGCCGATCGCTACGGCTACATGCGCAGCCAGCTTCCGGTGATGGGCGAGCGCGAGAACGCGCTGGACGAACTGGTGCGCAGCTACCTGCGCACCACGCCACCGGCGCCCCCCGTGCGTGCCCCGGCAGGCAGCCCAACGGTGCCGCAGGCCATCTTCCCCGCGCCGGCAGCGACCGGCAGCGGCGCGACACGATGAGCGCGCCCCTGCCCGCCTTCGCCTACGCCTTCGCCAGGCACCAGGGCGTGGTGCTGCTGGCGCTCGGCGCACGGGCGCGCGTCGGATTGCGCGAGGATGCGGATCCGGTCGCGCTGCTGGAGGCGCGGCGCAGCCTCGGCGTCGAGCTCGACGTGGAGGTGCTGCCGCGCGCGGTGTTCGACCGTCGCCTGTCCGAACTCTATGCCGACGCGACACTGGCCGGCGGCGCGAGCGAGCTGGACCTCGCCGGCGATCTCGACGCGCTGGCCAGCGACATCCCCGCCACCGCCGACCTGCTCGATGCCCGCGACGACGCGCCGGTCATCCGCCTGATCAACGGCCTGATCGCGGAAGCCGCGCGTATCGGCGCCTCTGACGTCCACATCGAACCGTTCGATTCGGCGCTGGTGGTGCGCATGCGCGTGGACGGCGTGATGCGCGAGGCGCTGCGCCTTCCCGGACGCATCGCGCCGCTGCTGGTCTCGCGGGTCAAGGTGATGGCGCGCCTGGACATCGCCGAGAAGCGGCTGCCGCAGGATGGCCGCATCGGCGTCTCGATGGGCAACAAGGCGCTCGACGTGCGCGTGTCGACACTGCCCGCGCGCGGTGGCGAACGCGTGGTGCTGCGCATCCTCGACAAGGACCAAGGCACGCTGACGCTCGAGGCCCTGGGCATGCAGCCGGACGTGCTCGATGCGCTGCGGCGCGCGTTGCGGGTGCCCAACGGCATCGTCCTGGTCACCGGCCCCACCGGTGCCGGCAAGACGACAACCCTGTACGCCGCGCTGGCCTCGCTCAACGATGGCCGGCGCAACATCCTCACCGTCGAGGATCCGGTCGAGTACGCCATCGACGGGGTCGGCCAGACCCAGGTCAACGCGCGCGTGGGCATGAGCTTCGCCGCCGGCCTGCGGGCGATCCTGCGCCAGGATCCGGACGTGGTGATGGTCGGCGAGGTACGCGATCCGGAAACCGCGCAGATCGCGGTCCAGGCCAGCCTCACCGGCCACCTGGTGCTGTCGACCGTGCACACCAACGACGCCCCCGGCGCGGTGACGAGGTTGCGCGACATGGGCATCGAACCGTTCCTGCTGGCGTCGAGCCTGCGCCTGGTGCTGGCGCAACGCCTGCTGCGGCGGCTGTGCACGGGTTGCCGCCAGCCGATGGCCGCCGATCCGGCCGCGATCGCGCTGCTCGGCGAGGGCGCCGCGGGCGCCTCGCTGTACCGCGCCACAGGCTGCGCGCTGTGCAACCACACCGGCTATGCCGGCCGCATGGGCATCCACGAGGCGCTGGAAGTGGACGAGCGGATGCGCCAGCTGATCGGCGCCGGCGCGGACGAGGACGCGCTGGCCGAGGCAGCGTTCGCGCGCCGTGGCCGCCTCGGCGATGCCGCGCGCGCGGCCGTGCTGCGCGGGCAGACCACGCTCGAGGAAGCCATGCGCATCACCCGCCAGGAGCTGCAGGACCATGGCGGCGTTTGAGTATTCTGCGCTCGATGTCCACGGGCGCAGCCGCGAGGGCGTGCTCGATGCCGGCAACGCGGCGGACGCGCGACGCCTGCTGCAGGGCCGCAGGCTGCTGCCGGTAAGGGTCGAGCCTGCGACCGCCCGCTCCGGACAGGCCTCGCGCGGCCGCGGCCGCTTCGGCGCCAAGGACCTGACCCTGCTCACCCGCCAGCTCGCCACGCTGGTGGCGGTGGCGCCGCTGGAGGAAGCGCTGCGCACCATCGGGAGCCAGTCCGAGCGCGCGCCGGTGCGGCGCGTGGTGATGGCGATCCACGCGCGCCTGGTCGAGGGCTTCCGCCTGTCCGACGCCATGGCCTGCGAGCCGCGCGCGTTCCCGCCGCTGTACCGCGCCATGGTGGCGGCCGGCGAAGGCACCGGCGCGCTGCCGGCGATCCTCGAGCGCCTGGCCGACCTGCACGAACGCGACCAGCAGGTCCGCGCCAAGCTGGTCTCCGCGCTGGTGTACCCGGCCGCGCTGGCCGGCACCGCGGTGCTGGTGGTGATCGCCCTGATGATGTTCGTGGTGCCGAAGGTGGTCGAACAGTTCGAGTCGATGGGGCGCGAACTGCCGCTGCTGACCCGCATCGTCATTGGCGTGTCCGAGGCGCTGGCGACCTGGTGGCTGCCGGTGCTGGCGCTGCTGGCCGCGGCCGCGTTCGCCGCCAAGCGCCTGCTGCATCGGCCGGGCGTGCGCCGCGGCGTCGACGCGGCACTGCTGCGATTGCCGCTGCTCGGCCGCCTGCTGCGCGACGTGCACGCCGCGCGCATGGCACGCACCCTGGCCACGATGTCCGACAGCGGCCTGCCCCTGATCGAAGGCCTGGCGATCACCGCACGCACGGTCGGCAACACGGTCCTGCGCGAGGCCACGGAGACGATGGTCGGGGTGATCCGCGAGGGCGGCAGCCTGTCGAGCGCGATGAAGCGCGCTGCGGTCTTCCCGCCGACGCTGCTGTATATGGCCACCAGCGGCGAGGACAGCGGCCGGCTGGCACCGATGCTCGACCGCGCCGCCGACTACCTCGAACGCGAGTTCAACACCTTCACCACCGCGGCGATGAGCCTGCTCGAACCCCTGATCATCATCGTGCTGGGCGCGATGGTGGCGGTGATCGTGCTCGCCATCCTGCTGCCCATCCTGCAGTTCAACGCCCTCGTGGCCGGATGACCCGGAGTCGCCCATGCACCGCAACCCCCGCTCGTTCCCCCGCCGCGACGCCGCCGGCTTCACCCTGGTCGAGCTGATGGTGGCGATCGTCATCATCGGCCTGCTGTCGACGGTGGTGATGATCAACGTCATGCCCAGCCAGGACCGCGCCATGGTCGAGAAGGCCCGCGCCGACATCGCCGTGCTGGAGCAGGCGCTGGAGACCTACCGCCTCGACAACCTGGCCTACCCGGCCACCGCGCAGGGTCTCGACGCACTCCTCGAGGCGCCGTCCGGCCTCGCGCGCCCGGAGCGCTACCGCAAGGGCGGCTACATCCGCCGCCTGCCGGAGGATCCGTGGGGCAACGCCTACCAGTACCGCCAGCCCGGCCGCAGCGGCGGCTTCGACGTCTACTCCTTCGGTGCCGACGGCGCCGAGGGCGGCGACGGCGACGACGCCGACATCGGCAACTGGCGCTGAGCTCCGGCGATGCGCCGCACGCGCGGATTCACCCTGGTCGAGCTGATGGTGGCGCTGGCCGTCATCGGCCTGGCCGGCGCCACGGTCGCGCTGACCCTGCCGTCCGGCGACGACGTGCTGGCGAGGGAAGCGGAAGTCTTCGCCGCGCGCCTGGCCCACGCGCGCGACGAGTCGATCCTGGGGATGCGCACGGTGGAAGTCGCGGTGACGGCGTCCGGCTACGGCTTCTCCCGCCGGCGCTTCGAGGGATGGCAGCCGCTGGACGGCCGCGACTTCGCCAGCATCGAGTGGCAGGCCGGCACCAGGCCGCGGCTGCCCCGCAGCGACGCACGGCTGGCGTTCCGTTTCGATCCGACCGGGGCGACGGAGCCCGCGACGCTGGTGCTGCTGCGCGAGGGGCGCAGTGCGCGCGTGTCGGTCGATGGCGGCGGCAGGGTGGCGATCGATGCGCCCGTGCGCTGACCGGGGAATGGCCGAGCACCGTGGCGTCCGCAGGCGCGCCCGCCGCCGACCTGCCGGCTTCACGCTGATCGAGATGCTGGTGGCGCTGGCCGTGTTCGCGCTCGCCGTGCTCGGGCTGCTGAACCTCGCTGGCGAGAGCACGCGCACCGCGATGGCGATCGAGGAGCGCATGCTGGCTGCGGTCGTCGCCGACAACATCGCGGTCGAAGCCGCGGTCCTGGACGTGCATGCGCTCGGCGACGCCACCGGCGGCAGCGAGCAAGCAGGAGGCCGCGAGTGGCACTGGACACGCGCGGTCGTCCCCACCGCCGATCCGTCCCTGCTGCGCGTGGACATCCGGGTGTCGCCGCCGGGGGAAACGCGCGTGGCGGCCGAGGTCGCGCTGTTCCGGAGCGTGCCCCGATGATCCCGGCGCGCCGCCGTGCCCGCCTCGACCGCCGGGCGGCCGCGCCGCACGCACACGGCGGCGGCTTCACCCTGCTCGAGGTCATGGTCGCGCTGGCGCTGTTCGGCCTGGTCGCCGCCGCGGGCGTCGCCGTGATGGCCTACG
Organism: uncultured Luteimonas sp.; assembly: GCF_947492465.1. NCBI lineage: Bacteria > Pseudomonadati > Pseudomonadota > Gammaproteobacteria > Lysobacterales > Lysobacteraceae > Luteimonas > uncultured Luteimonas sp. The sequence continues at coordinate 668,915 of NZ_CANLNF010000001.1, read as the reverse complement.
CCGCCGACAGCCAGCAGATCCTGCGCGAACGCATGGCGCGGCTGGGCGAGTTCCAGCGCGCGCGCGCCCTGCTCCGCACCGACCTGTCGCAGGCGGCCGTACGCCTGGTACGTCGCGCCGACGGCAGCAGCAGTCGCGACGCATTCGTCGGCGGCCGCCCCGGCGAATCCGGGCCGCTGTTCGCGTTCGTGCGCCGCGGCCGCGAGAACCCCGAGGCCGCCGCGCGCGCATCGCTGGAATACGTCGAATACCGCATCGTCGACGGCCGCCTGGAGCGCAGCGCGCGCGCAGCGGTCGACGGCGCCACGCCACCACCCGCACGTGTGCTGCTCGACGGCGTCACCCGCGCGCGCGTGGCCTACCTCGAACGGGGTGCCTGGAACGACGGCTGGCAGGGCGGCGCAACGGCGCTGCCGGAAGCCGTGGAACTGGAGCTGGACCTGGAGGCGATCGGTCGCGTGCGCCAGCGCTTCCTCCTGCCGGGGGCCACGCGGTGAGCGGCGGAGACACTCCCGGCATGCGCATCGCCCGCGCGCGACCGCCCCGCGGCGCGCTGTGGACGCAGGCCGGCGCCGCGCTGCTGACCGTGCTGCTGCTGGTGGCGGTGATGAGCGTGCTGCTGGTCGGCGTGCTCGACGACATCCGCTTCGGCCTGCGTCGCACCGGCAACGCGCAGGCCATGACCCAGGCACAGTGGTATGCACTGGGCAGCGAAGAGCTGGCTCGCGCGCGGATCCGCCAGCTCGACCGCGGCGACGGACGCACCACGCTCGACGGTGGCTGGAACAGCCGCCCGTTCGTGTTCCCGATCGACGGCGGCGTGATGCGCGTCCGCCTGGACGACGCGAGCGCCTGCTTCAACCTCAACAGCGTGGTCGAGGGCGCCGTCGGCCAGTGGTCGCGGCGGGAGGCAGGCGTGCACCAGTACGTGGCGCTCCTGCGTGCGCTGGAATTCACGCCCGTGCAGGCCGATGCGATGGCCAGCGCGCTGGTCGACTGGATCGACAGCGACCAGTTGCCCTCGCCGGACGGCGCGGAGGATGCCCGATATGCCAGTCGCGATCCGGGCTATCGCACCTCCGGCGTGTTGCTGGCGGAAGCGAGCGAACTGCGCGCGATCGCCGGCCACGACGCCGCCGCCTACGCGCGCCTGCGGCCGCACGTCTGCGCGCAGCCGGACAACGCGCTCTCGCCGCTCAACGTCAACACGCTCGAGCCGGAAGACGCGCCGATGCTGGCGATGCTCGGCGACAACGCGTTCGACCTGGCCGCCGCACGGCGGGTGATCGCGAGCCGGCCTGCCGGCGGCTGGACCGATCTCGCCGCATTCTCCCGGGCGGTTGCCGTGCCCCTGCCCGATCACGTGCTGCAGCAGTTGCGGCTGCGGACGCGCTACTTCGCGCTGCGTACGGAAGTCGAATACGAAGGCGCCGAGGTCATCCTGAGCGCGCTGCTGGACAGCGATTCCACTGGTGACGTGCGCCTGGTCGCACGGCGATGGACACACGACGAATGAGCCACCGCATCCTCCTGCTCCCGGCCGACGACACCGCAGCGGCCACGCTGCTCGACCTCGACGGGAACGGCGGCGTGCTGGCACGCATCGTCCTTCCGCCGGGGACGCCGGCGCCCCCGCGTCCAGACGCGACGCGCACCGTGCTGGTGGTGCCGGGCACGGCGGTGCGCATCGACCGCCTCGAACTGCCCGCGCACAGCGCGGCGCAGGCACAGGCCGCCGCCCGCACCCTGCTGGCCGCGCGGCTGGCGCGCGTCGAGCAGCCGCACGTGGCGCTCGACGGTGCGACTGCGACTGCGGCTGCCGGTGCGGATCACCTGCGCACGGTGGCCGCGGTCGATGCGGGCTGCTTGCGCGCGTGGCTCGAGCGCGCCGCGGCCTTCGGCCTGGTGGTCGACGCCGCGGTCCCTGAACAGTTGCTGCTGCCGCTTCCCGACGACCCCGGCGTCGTGCACGTACTCGATGCGAGCGATCGCTGGCTGGTGCGCGGCGATGGCCTGGCCTTCGTCGCCGAACCGCCGCTGGCGGCGCAGGTGCTCGGAGATCGCCCACGCGCGCCGCTCGAGGGCGACCTGGAACGCTGCGCCGCCGCCGCCCGGCAGCCCGTGGTCGACCTGTTGCAGGGCGAATTCCTGCCAGATTCCAAACGCGCGCGGCCGGCCAGCCGGCGACGGCTGGCGTGGCTGGGGATCGTGCTGCTGGCCTCGCCGCTGCTGCTGGTCGCGGCGCAGGCGCTGCGGCTGGGGCTGGCGGCGCGCGCACTGGAAGCGCGGGCCGCCGCCGTGATCGCGGATGCGCTTCCGGTCGCAGGCGCCGCGCAGGCGGAGCAGGCCGCTCCGCTCCAGCAGCGGTTGCAGGCCGCACGTGAACCGCGCGCCTTCGCCGCCGCCACCGGCGCGCTGTTCGCCGCGGTCGCTGCGCGGCCCGGGCTGCACCTGGTCGAACTCGAATACCAGCGCGGCGACCGCCTGCGGGCGATCCTCGCCCATCCCGGCGCCGATGACCTTGAAGCGGTGCGCGCCGCCCTCGCCGGCGAGGGCTGGCGACTGGTCGAGGGCGGCAGCCGCGACGCGCCCGGCGGCCTGCGCACCGCCATCTCCCTGGAGCCGGACGCATGACCCCCGCCCCCCGATTCTTCGCCTGGTGGCACGCCCGGGCGCCACGTGAACGCGCGATGCTGGCCGTGATGGGCGCCATGCTCGCGGCCTTCGCCTGGTGGTACGGCCTGCTGTGGCCGCTGCGCGTCCTTGGCGACGCCGCCGGCGAACGCTACGACCGCGCGGTCGCCACGTTGCAGGCCGCCCGGGCAGAGGCGGCGACACTCGCGACCGGCACCGGCCGCCGCCTCAGGGCGACGCCCCGAGGCGAGGCGCTGCAGCGCCACGTGCTGGACAGTGCGCGCGTTGCCGGCCTGGCGCCCAGCCGCCAGCGCACCGCGGCCGATGGCAGCTTCGTGCTCGACTTCGAGCGGGTGGCCTCGCCGGCGCTGTTCGGCTGGCTGGGCGAACTGGCAGGCGGTGGCCTGGCGCCGTCGTCGCTGCGGGTGGAACCCGTCGATGGCCGGCTGCGCGCCGAGGTCGGCTTCGCCGGAGCGGCGCCATGAGCAGGCGTCGCCTGGGCCTGTGGTTCGTGGCTGCGCTGGCCTCGGGCCTGCTGCTGTTCGTGCCCCTGCAACTGGTGCTGCCACGGCTGTCGCTGCCATCCGCACTTGCCGCCACCGGCGTCGATGGCCACCTGTGGCGCGGACGCCTGCGGCAGGCCCGCTGGCAGTCGGCACCGCTGGGAGATGTGCGACTGGGACTGTCGCCACTGCCGCTGCTGGCCGGGCGCCGGCAACTGTGGCTGCAAGGGCAGGACGCGGCGCTCTTCCTGCACAGCGGACGCCTGCGAGGCATCGAACGCGCCAGCGGGGTGGTGCCGCTCCCGGCCCCGTCAGGACTGTCGCTGCGCGCATCGCTGGAGAACGCCGGCCTGCTGTTCGACGACGAAGGCTGCCGCGAAGCCGGCGGTCGCGTGCGGGTGGAACTGGCCGTCGCCGACGAGGCCCTGCCAGCGGTGATCCTCGCGGGGAGTCCCGAATGCGCAGGGCGCAAGGGCGTGCTCGCCCTCGTGCCCGAGCAGGCGAGCGGCGCCTTGCAGGTGGAAGCGAGCTTCGAGGTCGACAGCGACGGACGCTATCGCCTGCAGTCGCTTGCGCGCAGCGACGATCCCGCGCTGCGCGCGTCGCTGCTCGCCGCCGGCTTCCAGCAGGCGCCGGGCGGCTTCAGCCGCGTCGACTCCGGCAGCTTCGGCGACTGAGCGGGCGCCTGCCGCCTGCACGATGCCGGCGGGCGGCGAGGCCCGCGCCGCGAACCGCCGGCCGCGCCCGGAGGTGCGTCGGCGACGCCGTCAGAACGCGAACTGCGTACGCAAGGCGTACTGCCCGGTCTCGTCGCCAGTGAAGCCGTTGTCGCCGCGGGTGTAGTTGAACATGAAGCGCAGCGCCGGATTGGCGTAATAGTTCACGCCCAGCAGCCAGCTGGTCACGTCGAGACCGGCGACATCCTTGTTCTCGATCGCGTCGTAGCGCGCGGTCAGCTCCCAGAGTCCCCTGCCGGCGACCGGAGCCGAACCGAACACGCCGGTCGCGGCCTTGTACGGCTTGTGGCCGCCGTTGAGGTGCCAGCTGCCCTGCAGGTACCACGTGGCCACGTCCTGGTCGGGCCCGATCGGCTGGCCGAACGATGCATTGGCGTACTCGCCCTGGAAGAACACCGGGCCGAACGACCCGGCCGCCTCCAGCCCGTACGCGGTGACCTCGTCGCCGCTGGCGCCGCTGACCGCCGCGATCGCCTGCGGCGGACCGCGACGGCCGGCGTAGTTGACGGAGGCGACCAGGTCGGCCGAGCCCTGGTTCGCATTTTCCTGGCTGGCCCAGCCGCCGAAGTGCAGCGTGCTGTCGTCGCGGTTGACCGGCGCGAAGGTGACGCGCCCGGCATAGCCCATGCCCTCGTTGCGCGGGCCGCTGGCACCGCGCAGGTTGAAGGCGCTGAATCCGGCGGTGTAGTTGCCGCCGGCACGCAGATAGCCGACGCCCTGCTGGAACTGGCGGCCGCCGAACAGCCCCGTGGCCGAGGCGAAGGGGCGTTCCATCATCAGCAGGTCGTTGGAGCTGGTGAGCTCCTCCATCGACCGGTAGGGCTTGAAGTGACCGATGGTGAACTTGCCGCCCAGCGCGGACCTGGCGATGTAGGCATCGCGCAGGCCGTCGAGGTTGCTGCCGGCCGCGAAGTCCTGCTCGAGCTTGTAGTCCCAGCCATGGGCCTTGCCCTGCAGGGTCAGCCGCGCGCGGCGGAACTCGGTGGTGCCGGTGCTGCCGGCCTGGTCGCGGTCGAAGGCGTAGGCGTCGAAGTGGATGCGGCCACCCAGCGAGGCCTCGAACGCCTTGTCGGCCGAGGCGACCTTGATGCCACCCTTGGTGGTCACCACGGGCTGCGCGGACGGGCTGCGGTCCGGATCGGCCGATGGCGCGACGGCCGCGGCGGGCGGCGGACCGGTCCGGCCTTCGAGTTCCTGGACCCTGGCCGCCAGTGCGGCGATCTGGGCCTTGAGTTCGGCGATTTCCTGGGCCTGCGTGGACTGCGCCAAAGCAGGGGTGCTGGCGATGGCGAGCGCGGAAGCCAGCGTGGCGACGGGGAGCAAAGAGCGCATCGAGGGATTCCCGGGGTTCGTGGAAGCAGGGACTGCGGGGGCAGCCAACGCATCGCGGGCTGCGCGCGGGGGCACGCAAGCACGCTTGTGAGTCGGCCGTGCGACGAGAGTGGGACTTTCCCGTGTCAGTTTGATGACAGTCCTGTCATATGGCCGTCGAGCGCGGTCGGCCGGTCGCCGGGCATGCCCGCCGTCCCCCGAGAACCCGTGCAACGGGGCGGAGCCGGCCGGAACGCGATGTCACGCAATCGTCATGCCTGGGGCATGGCGCTGTCATGGCAGGGGGTTGGAATACAGCAACGGGCATGACGGCTTCGGCGCTGCGGATGGCTCCGCAGGCCGCTCCAGATCAAGCTCGCGTCTCTCTCCTCCCGGCGACGACTTCCTATTGCGCGGGCCTCTGGCCCGCTTTTTTTTGCCGCGAGACCCCCGGTCGCTCCGCGGTTTCGGGACCGGCGACGGGTTCGTCATACGCCTGTAACAAAAACATCATTTCATGTGGCTATCCCGCCAGGTGTTGTCCTGGCCCGCTCCAGGAGCCCTCGCATGAATACCCCGCTCGCCCGCCTGACCCTGCTGGCGCTCTCGACCGCCCTGTTCGCCACCGCCTGTTCGCCGGAGGGCCCGGCCACCGGCCAGGCGCCCACCGCCGACGCATCCGCCCCGGCCGCGGCCGGCGACCGCATCAGCGCCGAGATCTCCGGCGCCGGCGCGTCCTTCATCTATCCGCTGGTGTCGAAGTGGTCGGCCGACTACAACGCCGCCACCGGCGCCAAGGTCAACTACCAGTCGATCGGCTCGGGCGGCGGCATCGCCCAGATCAAGGCCGGCACCGTCGACTTCGGTTCGAGCGACAAGCCCCTGTCGAGCGATGAGCTTGCGGAGGCCGGCCTCGGCCAGTTCCCGTCGGCCATCGGCGGCGTCGTGCCGGTGCTCAACGTCGAAGGCCTGCAGCCGGGCCAGCTGAAGCTGACCGGTGCGCTGCTGGGCGACATCTTCCTCGGCAAGATCGCCACCTGGAACGACCCGGCCATCGCCGCGCTCAACCCGGGCGTGCCGCTGCCCGACGGCAAGATCAGCATCGTCCACCGCTCGGACGGTTCGGGCACCACCTTCAACTTCTCCAACTACCTGTCCAAGGTCAACGACGACTGGAAGACCAAGGTCGGCGAAGGCACCTCGCTGCAGTGGCCGACCGGCGTCGGCGGCAAGGGCAACGAGGGCGTGGCCTCCTACGTGCAGCAGATCAAGGGTTCGATCGGCTACGTCGAGCTGGCCTATGCGCTGCAGAACAACATGCCCTACGCGTCGCTGCAGAACGCGGCCGGCAACTGGGTCGAACCGAACGACAAGACCTTCGCCGCCGCGGCCGCCACCGCCGACTGGGCCAGCGCCACCGATTTCAACCTGGTGATCACCAACGCCCCCGGCGCCGAGGCCTGGCCGATCACCGCCACCAACTTCATGCTGATGCACAAGCAGCCGAAAGATCCCGCGCGCAGCCAGGCCGCACGCGACTTCTTCAAGTGGGCCTTCGAGCATGGCCAGGCGCAGGCCACCGAACTGCACTACGTGCCGCTGCCGCCGGAACTGGTGCAGCAGATCGAGGCGTACTGGGCGTCCGAATTCAAGTGACGCGGCAGGCCGCGCAGCGCGCGCGGCCGACGTCGCAACGTCCTCGCGCAGGCGGGGATCCAGCGTCCTGGCCCCCGACCCTCCCCGGGCCCGCCAGGATCCTGGAGCCCCGTCTACGCGGGCATGACGACACATCTTCTCCCGGATGCACATGAACGCCATCGCACTCCCCGCCTCCGCCGGCACCGCTCGAGACCTCCGGGACGCGCGCAACGATCGCGTCTTCCGATGGCTGCTGGCCGGTACGGTGGCGTTCGTGCTGGTGGCGCTGGCCGGCGCCGCGCTGTCGATGCTGTGGGGCGGGCGCGACGCACTGGCTTCGCAGGGATTGAGCTTCTTCTTCTCGGCCGAGTGGAATCCGGTCGAGAACAAGTACGGCGCGCTGGTGCCGATCTACGGCACCATCGTCACCGCGGTCATCGCCATGATCATCGCGGTGCCGGTGAGCTTCGGCATCGCGTTTTTCCTCACCGAGGTCGCGCCGCGCTGGCTGCGCGGACCCGTCGGCACGGCCATCGAGCTGCTGGCCGGCATTCCCTCGATCATCTACGGCATGTGGGGCCTGTTCGTGCTGGTGCCGGTGATGACCGAGCACGTCACGCCCTGGCTCAACGAGCACCTCGGCACGCTGCCGGGCATCGGCGTGCTGTTCCGCGGCCCGCCGCTTGGCATCGGCATGCTCACCGCCGGCTTCGTGCTGGCGATCATGGTGATCCCGTTCATCTCCTCGGTGATGCGCGAGGTGTTCCTCACCGTACCGACCCGGCTGAAGGAGTCGGCCTACGCGCTGGGCTCCACCAAGTGGGAAGTCAGCTGGGACATCGTCCTGCCCTATACCCGCTCGGCGGTGATCGGCGGCATCTTCCTCGGCCTCGGCCGCGCGCTCGGCGAGACCATGGCCGTGGCCTTCGTGGTCGGCAACTCGGTGCGCCTGTCGGCCTCGCTGCTCGAACCCGGCACCACCATCGCCGCGCTCATCGCCAACGACTTCGGCGAAGCCACCGAGACCTACCGCTCCGCCCTGCTGCTGCTTGGCTTCGTGCTGTTCGTGGTCACCTTCGTGGTGCTGGCGATCGCGCGCTTCATGCTGATGCAGCTGGCGCGCAGGGAGGGCAGCTGATGTCCACCGTGACCGCCCGCGAGCTCGCCGTCGCCGACCGCCTGTACACCCGGCGTCGCCTCACCAACGCCCTGGCGATCGCGCTGGGCATCCTCACCGCCTGCTTCGGCCTGTTCTTCCTCGGCTGGATCCTGTGGACCCTGGCCAGCAAGGCCATCGGCGGCATCAACTGGGCGCTGTTCACCCAGATGACCCCGCCGCCGATGCAGGAAGGCGGCCTGCTCAACGCCTTCTTCGGCAGCGCGGTGATGTGCGCGCTGGCAATCGGCATCGGCACGCCGCTGGGCGTGGCCGCCGGCACCTGGCTGTCGGAGTACGGCAGGGCGCGCAAGACCGGCACCGTGGTGCGCTTCGTCAACGACATCCTGCTGTCGGCGCCGTCGATCGTGCTCGGCCTGTTCGTCTACACCCTGGTGGTGATGCAGACCGGCGGGCGGTTCTCGGCCCTGGCCGGCGCCATCGCACTGGCCTTCATCGTGCTGCCGGTGGTGGTGCGTACCACCGACGAGATGCTGCAGCTGGTGCCCGTGCAGATGCGCGAGGCGGCGCTGTCGCTGGGCGTCCCGCAGTGGAAGGTGATCGTGCAGGTGCTCTACCGCAGCGCGTCGGCGGGCATCGTCACCGGCATCCTGCTGTCGCTCGCGCGCATCTCCGGCGAAACCGCGCCGCTGCTGTTCACCGCCTTCGGCAACCAGTACTGGAACTCCAACGTGCTGCAGCCGATGGCCAGCGTGCCGGTGGTGATGTACCAGTACGCCGGCAGCCCCTACGAATCCTGGCAACAGCTGGCCTGGGCCGGCGCCTTCGTGCTGACCGTGTTCGTGCTGCTGGTCAGCCTGTCCGCGCGCGCGCTCCTGCTGCGCAACAGGATCTCCAATGACTGACCTTTCCCTGGACCCGTCCATGAACGAGCTCGCTTCCGCCGCGTCCCCGCAGCGCATCCACCTCGCCGCCCCCCAGCGCGGGGCGCTGGCGCCGATGCCGACCAAGATCGCGGTCAAGGGCCTGGACTTCCACTACGACAAGTTCCATGCGCTCAAGAACATCGACCTGGAGATCCCCGAAAAGCGCGTGACCGCGCTGATCGGCCCCTCGGGCTGCGGCAAGTCCACCCTGCTGCGCATCTTCAACCGCATCTACTCGCTGTACCCGAAGCTGCGCGCCAGCGGCCAGATCCTGCTCGACGGCGAGGACATCCTCTCGCCCAAGTACCCGATGAACCGCCTGCGCAGCAAGGTCGGCATGGTGTTCCAGAAGCCGGTGCCGTTCCCGATGACGATCTACGAGAACGTCGCCTACGCCATCCGCCATCATGAGAAGCTCTCGAAGAAGCAGCTCGACGAGCGCGTCGAGCAGGCGCTGCGCCAGGGCGCGCTGTGGGACGAGGTCAAGGACAAGCTGGGCCAGAGCGCGCTGGGCCTGTCCGGTGGCCAGCAGCAGCGCCTGTGCATCGCCCGCGCGGTGGCGTTGCGCCCCGACGTGCTGCTGCTCGACGAGCCGACCTCGGCGCTGGATCCGATCTCGACCAGCCGCATCGAGCAGCTGATCGAGGAACTCAAGCTCGACTACACCATCGTCATCGTCACCCACAACATGCAGCAGGCCGCGCGCGTGTCCGACTACACCGCCTTCATGTACCTGGGCGACCTGATCGAGCACGACACAACCGAGACGATCTTCTCCAATCCCTCGAAGCAGCAGACCGAGGACTACATCACCGGGCGCTTCGGCTGAGGCCGGCAGGCTGCGCGGCGCCGCCGCGCGGACTGCCGCTTCGGGCCGATCCCGAACCTCCCCTGCTGCGCCACGGACGAGTGCGTCCAGGCCGCCTACCGGAACCGACACCACCATGAGCACCCATCCCCACGACCACATCGTCCGCAGCTACGACGAAGAGCGCCAGCGGCTGATCGGCGAGATCCTGCGCATGGGCGAGATGTCTGTGGCGCAGCTGGAGGCGGCGCTGGACGTCGTCGAACGCCGCGACGACAAGGCCGCCGCGCGCATCGTCGCCAACGACGAGGCCATCGACGTGCTGGAGCAGGAAATCAGCCACGATGTCATGCGCCTCGCGCTGCGCGGGCCGATGGCGCGCGACCTGCGCGAGATCCTGTCGGCGCTGCGCATCGCCTCGGACATCGAACGCATCGGCGACTACGCGGCCAACGTGGCCAAGCGCTCGACCGCGCTCAACGCCGCGCCGCCGCTGCCGCATACGCGGGGCCTCAACGTGCTCGGCCAGCGCGTGGTCCGACAGGTGCGCGACGTGCTGGCGGCGTTCGTCGCCAACGACGCGGAGGCCGCGCAGCGCGTGCGTGCGCAGGATGCGGAGGTCGACAGCCTGCACACCGGCCTGTTCCGCGAACTGCTGACCTACATGATGGAGGATGCGCGCGCGATCACGCCGTGCACCCACCTGCTGTTCATGGCCAAGAACCTCGAGCGGGTCGGCGACCACGCCACCAACATCGCCGAGAACATCTGGTTCCTGGTCCACGGCGACGACGCCCTTCCGCCGCGCGAGAAGCGCGACGAGACCAGCGTGGCCACCTGAGCCGCGGCCGGATCGCCTGCCGTCCAGTTCCCAGCCCAGCCTCCCGCCCGGCCGGCGCAGTCCCCCGGCGCGGCGGCTAACCCGCGCTTAATGCGGGCGCGCCCACACTCCCCGACCGGAGAGGGGCCGACCGGGCCGCCGGACGCGGGACCCATGACGCGGTTGCACCATGGCGCCGATGGCCGACGCGATCGACCCTCCCTCCCGACTCCCGCCAGTCGCAGGGCGGGCGCATCCGTCCCCAGAGGAGCTCCACCATGACGCATTCCAGCAAGAAGCCCGCCCTGGTCAGCCTCGGCACCGCCCTCGCCGGCGGCCTGCTGCTGTCCGGCTCCAGCTTCGCGATCACCCCGCTCGCACAGGGCTACATGGCCGGCGGGCCGCAGGCCACCGACTCCGCCAAGGCGGCCGAGGGCAGCTGCGGCGGCGACAAGGCCAAGACCGACGCCAAGGCCGGCGAGGGCAAGTGCGGCATCGACCGGGTCGATACCGACAAGGACGGCCGGGTCTCCCGCGCCGAGTTCGAGGCCCTGCATCCCGAGGACGGCGAGGACTTCGTGGCGATGGACACCAATGCCGACGGCTTCGTCGACAAGGCCGAGCACGAGGCGCACACCGCGGCCGGCAAGGCCGACATGGAAGGCAAGTGCGGCGAGGGCAAGTGCGGCGGCATGGCCTGACCTGCCACCCGTCCGGGCATGCCGCTTCCGCCGCAACCGCTGGCTGACCGGAGCGCGGGCCTGGGCCTGCGGCGTGGACTGCTGTCCGCGCTGCAGGCCGCGGAACCGTCGGCTTTCGACTTCCTGGAATGCGCGCCGGAAAACTGGATCGGGGTCGGCGGCCGGCTCGGCGCGGCCTTCGAGGCGCTGGCCGAGCGGCACCCGCTCACCTGCCATGGGCTGTCGCTGTCGCTGGGCGGTCCCGCGCCGCTGGACGAGACCTTCCTCGCGCGGGTCGGCCGTTTCCTCGAACGCCATCGCGTGCCGCTGTACAGCGAGCACCTGAGCTGGTGCAGCGACGACGGCCAGCTCTACGACCTGCTGCCGCTGCCGTTCACCGAGGAGGCGGTGGACTACGTCGCCGGGCGCATCTGCCGGTCGCAGGACATCCTGGGGCGCAGGATCGCCATCGAGAACGTGAGCTACTACGCCGCCCTGCCCACCACCGCCTCGCAGGCGCTGGACGAGGCGGAGTTCATCAATGCGGTCCTCGACCGCGCCGGCTGCGACCTGTTGCTGGACGTCAACAACGTTCTGGTCAACGCGGTCAACCACCGTTACGACGCCGCCACGTTCCTCGCGCGCATGCCCTCGGAGCGGATCGTGTGCTACCACGTCGCCGGCCACCATGACGAGGCACCCGACCTCAAGGTCGACACCCACGGCGCGGCGGTACTCCCCGACGTTTGGACGCTGCTGGCCGACGCCTACCGCCTGCACGGCGTGCGGCCGACCCTGCTCGAGCGCGACTTCGACTTCCCGCCGTTCGACGAACTGCTCGACGAAGTGGCGACCATCCGCGCGCTCCAGCGCGGCGCCGCCCTGCCCGCCGCAGTGCCCGCACATGGCTGAGGCCGTGGCCCCGTCGCTGCGCGCGCAGCAGATGGCGCTGTCGCGACATCTGCGCGACCCGCGCGCCGCGCCACCCGAGGGCATCCGGGCCGAGCGCCTGGCGCTGTACGGGCGACTGCTCTACAACAACCTGCAGTCGCTGCTGGCCGGCAACTTCCCGGTGATCCGCGCCACCCTGCCCGACGACCGCTGGCACGGACTGGTCCGCGCCTTCTACGCCGGCCACCGCTGCCGCACGCCGCTGTTCACCGAGATCGGTCGCGAGTTCGTGCGCTGGCTGGAGGACGCGCCGGATCCGGACCTGCCGCCTTGGCTGGCGGAGCTCGCGCACTACGAATGGGTCGAACTGGCCCTGCAGATCTCCGATGCCGCGGTTCCGCCGGGCGCGGAGCAGCGCGACATCGACGGCCCCGCGCTGCTCGACGCCGCACCGGTGCTCTCGCCGCTGGCCTGGGCGCTCGCCTACCGCTGGCCGGTGCATCGGCTCGGCCCCGACTACCAGCCGGCGCAACCGCCCGACGCGCCGACCCTGCTGCTGGTGCGCCGCGATGTCGACGGCGAGGTGCGCTTTGCCGTGCTGTCGCCGCTCGCGTTCCGTCTGCTCGAACTGTTGGCCCCAGGCAACCGGGCCGGCCGCGACTGCCTGCTGGCGCTGGCGGACGAAGCCGGGGCCGACGACCCCGACGCCCTGCTCGCCGAGGGCGCGGCCCTGCTTGCACGGATGGCGGCCGAAGGCACGATCTGCGGCTCGCGTCCGGCCTGACCCGGTTGGGGTTGCGGTTGCGGTCGCGGCGCGTCGAGCGCCAACCCGCTGCGCGATCGCTGCGCACGCGGTATCGGGTTCCAGCCGACGCGTCCGGCCTGCACCGTTCCGCTGCATCGCGCACATCGAGCTGCCGCTGCGTATGACAGCCGTCCATCGCCGTCATGTCGGGCAAACGCGCGCGGTTGCCCGCAGGATCGCAGCCACGCCAGGCACGGCACGTCAGCGCGCTCTGCTAGGCTTTGCGCATGGACCAAGCCACAGCGCCCGCCGCGAACGTCAGCCTGCTCACCCGCCGATTCCGCGGCTACCTGCCCGTGGTGGTGGACGTGGAAACCGGCGGCTTCGACTGGAACCGGCACGCCCTGCTCGAGATCGCCGCGGTCCCACTGGACGTGGACGAACACGGCGCGCTGGTGCTCGGCGAGGCCACCAGCGCACACGTCGTGCCCGCCCCCGGCACCGACATCGACCCGCAGTCGCTGGAAGTCACCGGGATCGACATCGACCATCCGTTCCGCTTCGCCAAGCCCGAGCGCGAAGCGCTGGACCACGTGTTCGCGGGCGTCCGCGCGGCGGTACGCAAGCACGGCTGCCAGCGCGCGATCCTGGTGGGGCACAACGCGCACTTCGACCTGAACTTCCTCAATGCGGCGGTCGCGCGCACCGGCCACAAGCGCAATCCGTTCCATCCCTTCAGCGTGTTCGACACGGTCACCCTGGCCGGCGTGGCCTACGGGCAGACCGTGCTGGCGCGGGCGGTGCAGGCCGCCGGCTTCGGCTGGAGCAGCGAGGACGCGCACTCGGCCCTCTACGACGCCCAGCAGACCGCCAGGCTGTTCTGCACCATCGTCAACGCCTGGCCTTCGCCGCAGCGCGCCTGAGCCGGCGCGTCCGCGCGCGCCACCCTCGACCTGGACTGCACATCGGCTGTGATCCACTCGTGCACGTCCGCACGAGAGGAGTCGCACGATGCCGATCACCCGCGCCAAGGCCAGCCAGCTGCTCAACCAGAAGGAGATGGCGCTCTACGACGAGAGCCGGATCAACGGCCTGCGCCAGCTCGACGGCCGGGCACTGGCCGCCCGCGTCACCCGCGCCCGTGCCGCACGTGACCGCGCGCGCGACCTGGTCCGCCGGCAGAAGCTGGCCTCCCGGTCGAGCACCGGCAGCAAGCGCGGCAGCAGTGGCGCCGCCAACCAGCGCAGCAAGGACAAGGCCGATCTGATGGCCGACATCCTGGACCGCTTCGAGACCCGGCTGCGCGAGGTCGAGCGGGACGACGCCGCGGCGCGCAGGTCTGCGGCGAAGGCGGCGAAGAAATCCACCGGCGCCGGGCGCGCCTCGAAACAGGCGACGAAGGCCCCGGCCCGCAAGGCGGCGGCCAGCGGCACCAAGCGGGCCACGACCGGGAAGGCTGCGGCGAACAAGACCGGGTCGAAGAGCGCCACTGCGAAGAAGGCTTCGACGAAGAAGACCGCGAAGAAGTCGGCAACGAAGAAGACTGCGTCGACGAAAACTGCGACGAACGCCACCACGACCACGCGGGTCGCGACGCACGCCGGCGGAAACGCCACGGCGAAGTCCGCCAGTCGGGTCGCCGGCAGGACGGCCTCGAAGTTCCCCGCCAGAACCGCGGACGCGCTGACCGACCACACACCGGACACGAAGCCCGCCACCGCACGCGGTGGCGCCAGCAGCGCGCGCAAGACCGCCGACGGCGCGGCGAAGCGCGGCGATGGCGACGGCCGGACCCAGGCCAGCGCGGGTCGCACTCGTACGGACGGCGCATCCGCACCGCCCCGCCGCACGCGCAAGCGCCGCATCACGCCCGAGCAGGCGCTCGCCCAGACCCAGGCGTTGCTGGAAGCCAAGCAGGCCCGCGACAGCGAACCCAAGCCCTGGACCGAGATCGGCGGCGAAGGCGGCGATCCGGGCGCGCCCGGCTACCAGTCCGACAGCGCCGCGCGCCGTGCCAAGCGCCTGCACGCGGCCGAGGTGCGACTGCCTGCCAACCAGGGCAGCGTGAGCACCCGCGACCGCATCAACCAGGGCAAGCGTGACCACCGCGGCAGCACCGACTGAGGCAGGGCCGGATCCTGCAGCTTCCCACCGCGAACCCCGCGGGTCGCGCAAGGTCCGGCGACAACCCGGCAAGGCTGGCGAACTCCCGCCAGCTACCGGAAAGTGTGGCCTCGCCGGCCTATGCCGGCGACGCCAGCTTCAGCCCGATGATGCCGAGGACGATCAGGCCCAAGCTGACCAGACGCCCCGGATTGGACGGTTCGCCCAGCAGCACGATGCCAAGGATCGCCGTGCCCACGGCGCCCACCCCGACCCACACCGCGTAGGCGGTGCCGACCGGCAGCGATTTCATGGCCACACCGAGCAGCCCCAGGCTGATCGCCATCGCCGCCACCGTGCCCAGGGTCGGCCACGGGCGGGTGAAGCCTTCGGTGTACTTGAGTCCGATCGCCCAGCCGATCTCGAACACGCCGGCCAGCAGCAGGATGATCCAGGGCATCTCGCAACCTCCATCGTCGATGGGGTCGTCCCCGCAGCAGGCAAAGGCGCGGGGTCGTCCCCACGCGTGCGCATTTTCGCACGCTGAGGCCGCAGGCCGGGCCGGTGGCCGCGTGGCTCAGGGTCTGCCCGGCGCGCGGAACAGGCGATAGGCGTTCAGCAGGATCCAGGCCACCAGCAGGAAGAACAGCGCCGGATTGAACCGCGCCAGCGCGGCCGGCAGCAGTGCGGACGCACCCAGCAGGCCGAGGACGGCGCGCGTCCGGCCGCGGCCATCGCCCGGCGCGAACAGGTGCAGGAACAGGGCCAGCAGCATCAGCGCCGCGCCGGCGAATCCAAGCCAGTCCTGCCACGCCAGCGCCGCGATCATCGACCTTCCTCCCGTGGGTTCAAGCCTTGCGCTGGCGCACCGCCTCGAACAGCGTGACGCCAGCGGCCACCGACACGTTCAGACTCTCCACGCCGGGCGAAGTTTCCAGCCCCGGCATGGGAATCGATACCAGCCCGTCGCAGTGCTCGCGGGTCAGGCGGCGCAGGCCGTCCGCCTCGCCGCCCAGCACCAGCGCCACGCTGCCGGTCAGGTCGAGCGCGTACAGGGAGGTCTGCGCGTCCCCGACCAGCCCGTAGATCCACACGCCGAGCTTCTGCAGTTCGGCCAGCGTGCGCGACAGGTTGGTGACCCGCACCACCGGAATGCTGTCGGCCGCGCCCGCCGAGGTCTTGCGCACCGTGGCGTTGACCTGCACCGCCTTGTCCTTG
Source organism: uncultured Luteimonas sp. (assembly GCF_947492465.1). Taxonomy (NCBI): domain Bacteria; kingdom Pseudomonadati; phylum Pseudomonadota; class Gammaproteobacteria; order Lysobacterales; family Lysobacteraceae; genus Luteimonas; species uncultured Luteimonas sp. Next base: position 652,784 of record NZ_CANLNF010000001.1, on the reverse strand, counting down.
GGGATGACCACCGCGGTCACCCCGGCGGCGGCCGCGCTGCGCAGGCAGGCGCCGAGGTTGTGCGGATCCTGCACGCCGTCGAGCACCAGCAGCAGCGCGCGGCCGGCGGCCTGCTCCACCAGCCCGGACAGGTCGTGCTCGTCCCAGGTCTTCGCGGCCGCATAGCGCGCGGCCACGCCCTGGTGGCGGACGCCGCCGGCGACGCCGTCCAGCGCCTGCTGGGCCACGCGGCGCACCTCGATGTCGCGGCGGCGCGCGCCCGATTCGATCTCGGCCAGGCGCGGATTCTTCGCGCCGGCCTCGATGAGCACCTCGCGCACGTGCTCGGCGTCGTGCTCGACCGCCGAAGCGACCGCATTGATGCCGACGATCCACTGGTTCTGTTTGGACATGCTGGGCTGGACTGGAATGGCCGGAAACCGGGACCGGGGGGCGGATTGTACGGATCCCGCGCCCGGATCCCGATGCCGTCGTCGCTCAGTACTTCTGCTTCCGGCGCCTGGCCGGCTGGCCGCGCGGCGGCGGCGGCTGCGCGCCGCGCTCCCCGGCCAGGCGGAAATCAATCTTGCGCTCCTCCAGGCTGGCCTTGAGCACGACGATGCGCACCCGGTCGCCGAGCCGGAATTCGCGGCCCGCACGCTCGCCGGTCAGGGTCTTGCGCACCGGGTCGAAATGGTAGAAGTCGTTGGGCAGCTGGGTCACGTGGACCAGGCCGTTGACCTTCGACTGGTCGAGTTCCACGAACAGCCCGAAGCTGGTCACCCCGCTGATGGTGCCGTCGAACTCGCCGCCCACGTGCTGTTCCATCCACGCGGCGCGGTAGCGTTCATCGACCTCGCGTTCGGCCTCGTCGGCGCGGCGCTCGCGCTCGGAACACTGCAGGGCCAGCGAGGCCATCTGGCTGGGGCTGTGGAAGGCTTCGCGGCGCCCGCGCTTGAGCACGTGCTTGATCGCGCGGTGCACCAGCAGGTCGGGATAGCGGCGGATCGGCGACGTGAAGTGCGCATACGCCTGCAGTGCCAGGCCGAAGTGGCCGATGTTGTCGGGAGAGTACACCGCCTGGCTCTGGCTGCGCAGGATCACCGACTCGAGCAGGGTCGCGTCCGGGCGGTCGCGCACCTTCTTGAGCAGGCTGGCGAAATCCTTCGGCTGCAGCCGGGCCCAGCCCGGCATCCGCAGCGCGAACTCCTTGAGGAACTCGAGCAGGTCGGCGTACTTGGATTCCGGCGGCTTGTCGTGGATGCGGTACGGCGCCGGCATCTCCGCCTGCAGCAGGAACTTGGCCGCCTCAACGTTGGCGGCGATCATGCACTCCTCGATCAGCTTGTGCGCGTCGTTGCGCTGGAGCATCCCGGCCTGGACGACCTCGCCGCGGTTGTCGAGCACGAAGCGCACTTCCGACGACTCGAACTCGATCGCGCCGCGCCTGGCGCGGGCCTTGGCCAGCACCTTGTACAGCTGGTGCAACCGCTCGACCTGGGGCATCAGCGAACCGACCTGCTCGCGCGCCTCCGGGTCGCCCTCGCCCACCGCCTGCCAGACCTGGGTATAGGTCAGGCGCGCGTGCGAGCGCATCACCGCCTCGTGGAACTCCGACTGCACCACCTCGCCCTCGCGGTCGACCTGCATGTCGCACACGAAGCACAGGCGATCGACGTCGGGGTTGAGCGAGCAGATCCCGTTGGACAGCGTCTCGGGCAGCATCGGCACCACGAAACCGGGGAAGTACACGCTGGTCGCGCGCAGCTGCGCCTCGTCGTCCAGCGGCTGGCCCGGACGCACGTAGCTCGACACGTCGGCGATCGCCACCACCAGGCGGAAGCCGCGGGCATTGGGTTCGCAGTACACCGCGTCGTCGAAGTCCTTGGCGTCCTCGCCGTCGATGGTCACCAGCGGCAGGCCACGCAGGTCCAGGCGTCCGGACGCGGCGTTGGCATCCACCTCCAGCGGCACCGCGGCGGCCTCGGCCAGTACCGCGGCGGGAAACTCATGCGGCAGCTCATGGCCGTGGATCGCCGCTTCCACCACCAGCGAAGGGGTGAGTGCATCGCCCAGCACCGCCAGCACCTTGCCGATGGGCGGGCGGCGCTCGTCGGCCGGCGTGGTGATCTCGCACACCACCAGCTGGCCGTGCTGCGCACCCAGGCGCGCATCGGACGGCACCTGCACGTTGCGCTGGATCCGGCGGTCGTCCGGCACCACGAAGCTGATGCCCGACTCCACCGTGAAGCGCCCGATCAGCCGGTTGAGGCGGCGCTCGAGCACCTCGACGATCACGCCCTCGCGACGGCCGCGGCGGTCCAGGCCGGTGACGCTGGCCATCGCGCGGTCGCCGTGCATGACCTTGCGCATTTCCGCGGGCGGCAGGAACAGGTCGTCGCCCACGCCCTTGTCCGGACGCAGGAAGCCGAAGCCGTCGGGATTGGCGATGATGGTGCCGGCGATCAGGTCCATCGCACTGGCCGGCACGAAGCCGCCGCGGCGGTTCTGCAGCAGCTGGCCGTCGCGGACCATCGCCCCCAGGCGCTTGCCCAGGGCGGCGGCACGGTCGGGCGCGGTCAGCTCGAGCCGCTGCGCCAGCACCTCCATGGTCAGCGGGCCTTCGGCCTCGCCCAGCAGGGCCAGGATCGCCTCGCGGCTGGCGATCGGCTCGGCATAGCGTTCGGCCTCGCGTCCGGCGTGCGGATCGACGAAGCGGCCACCCGCAGATCGCGCTTCTCCCCGGGGCGGCGGAGGGACCGTCGGGAGCCAGCCCGGCTGGGCGCTGCGGGCGCCACGCTTGCGTTGCGGGCCCTGGCCCGATGCGGAGCCGTCGCCCCGTCCTGTACCGCGGCCAGGGCCGCGCTTGCTTGGTGTTTTCGCCATCGGCGGCATGGTACACGGGCCGGCGTGTCGTTCCGGTGCAAAACACCGTTGACTTTGTCCGCGCCGCGCCGCAACATACGCGGCCACCTGCCCAGGTGGCGGAATTGGTAGACGCACTAGTTTCAGGTACTAGCGGGTAAAACCGTGGAGGTTCGAGTCCTCTCCTGGGCACCAGTTGGTCCGGCCGTCGCGCAACGCGACCGGCCGAATGAAGAACCCCGCCATGTGCGGGGTTTTTTGTTGGCGCTTCCCGTCGCCGGTCCCGCATCGCCTGGCATGCGCTTCGTTGGCGTGGTGCCAACAGCCACATCGGGGCGCTCGCCCCCACTCATCCGTCGCGACGATGCGCTGCCCGCCGGCACCAGCGGCCGCGCAATCCGGGTTCGCCCCTTGATCATGCGGTCACGGCGCGCCGCGCAACATCGTGGACGACCTTTCCGGGAGACCGCGCATGATGCTCAAGCCAGCCCTTTCCGCCCTCGCGCTCGGACTGCTCGTCGCATGCGGGCAGGACGTCACGCCCCCCGATGGAGGCGCCACCGGCGGCGAAGCCGCACGCGCCCCCGTCCCGACCCAGGACGAGGCGCAAGGCGTCGACCCGGCCCGGATCGACGCGCCGCCGGGCACGCCCGCCACCCTGGTGCGCGAAGGCGGCGAACAGGGCTACGTGGCCGACGCGAGCGGCGCAGCGCTGTATTACCTCGACGGCAATACCGACGGCAGCAAGTGCGATGCCGCGTGCCAGCAGGTGTGGCCACCGGTGATGTTGCGCAGCGGCGATGCGCCGGTCGCGGGGGCCGGCCTGCAGCAGCCCGCCGTCGGCACGCTGCAGACGCCGGCCGGAGACCATCACCTGACCTATCACGGGCATCCGCTGTACCGCTACGCGGGCGACCGCGGCGCGCGCACCACCACCGGCCATGACGTGCAGGACGACTGGGGCCATTGGCGGCTGGTGGGGGTGGACGGTCAACCGGCCGAGCCTTCGGCCTCTCCGTCGGAGTAGCTGCTTCTATCCACCAAAGCGGGAGTGCTTAAGCGAGCGCTAGCGAGCGCTCCTGTTCGCCTTTCCGGTCTTGCCGTCGGATGCCATCACGCAGCCAGGGCACGTTGGTGTGCATGTGCTCCCGGGTGCCAGGCGCGCACCTGTACGCCCCGACGGGCGAGACCAGGAACCGGACGGGACAACCCGCATTCTGCGTAGGCACCCCGTGCAGGTTCATGCCGCATTGGCGTCGACGCGGAAACTTCACTCCTCTGCGCCGCACGCGACGTCGCCAATCGAGGCACGCCAGGCGTCGCGATACCGTCGGTAGGATCGCGCGAGGGATTCGGGCAAGGCGTCGTCCACGCCCAGGCCCAGGGTCGGCCACGCATCCAGGACGTCCACCATCCCCTGCCAGAGCGGGCTCTGCGCAAGCGCTTCGGCCGACAACTCGAGCAGGTACTGCTCGGCCCATTCGAACAGGAGCGGCCGCTCCTGCAGCAGCCGCTCGCGCCACCAGTCCCCGGCGGGCTGGTGCACGACCAGCCCGCGCCCGCGATCGGCCTCGGCCTCCTCGCGCAACAGCGCGGCCGCGCCGCGATACCACTCGGTATGTCCACCGGCGCGCAGCGGCACGGTCAGAGGCCGCGCGGCATTCCACGGGCGCAGCTGGCGGTGCAGCGCCGTCTCCCGCCGCCGCGCCTCGGCCACGCTGTCGAAGCCGACCAGGCCGCTGCGCTCCAGGTCGAAACATTCGTAATAGCGCGTGGCGAACGCCCGAACGCGCGCCAGCGGATCGACCGAAATGCCGACCTTGGCGACGTCCTCGTTCAGCAGCGGGAGGATGTAGAGATAGCAGGCCGGCATGGCGGGCGGCGGCAGCGGTGCGGCGATGCCCGAGCATGCCCGCGCGCCGTCGCAGCGGGTGCGAAATCCGGCGCCTGGCCGTTCGCGGGACGAGGTGCGGTCGCCCCCCGGGCGCCCCACCCTTTCCGTTCCACCCCGGGCACCGGCGCGTGTCGAACCAGGCGGCCGGGACGGGTTCGGCCTTCGTGAACGGAATCGCCCCGATCTTTCACTCGCCCTTCGTTCGCGCGTCCGTAGAGTCGGCGCTCCCCCAACCCGCCGCGAGGGCAAGTACATGGCAGTCAAGACCATCGAGGAACTCTTCATCCACGAACTTTCCGACATCTACAGCGCGGAAAAGCAGCTGACCAAGGCGCTGCCGCGCCTGGCCAGGGCCGCCGACGCGGCCGAACTGCGCAGCGCGTTCGAATTGCACCTGGAGGAAACCCAGGGCCAGATCGAACGCATCGACCAGGTGGTCGAGGTGCTGGGCATCAAGCTCAAGCGCATCAAGTGCGCGGCGATGGAAGGCCTGGTCGAGGAAGGCAAGGAAGTCATCGACTCGATCGATGCCGGTCCCCTGCGCGACGCGGCCCTGATCGGCGGCGCACAGAAGGTCGAGCACTACGAGATTGCCGCCTACGGCACGCTGTGCGCGCTGGCCAAACAGCTCGGCTACAAGGAGGCGCTCACCCTGCTCAAGGAAACGCTTCAGGAAGAGAAGGCGACCGACGAGAAGCTCACCATGCTGGCCGAGGGCGGTGGCAACCAGCGGGCGGCCCGCGAAGCTGCCTGATCCCCGCATGACACCCCCCACGTCGCACGCGAACGCCCCGGCCCTGTGGAGCCGGGGCGTTTGCCGTTGTGGGATCCCGCAATCGCGGACGTCGCAGCGCAGCCTTCCGGCCAGACGCAACCGCCCTCAGTCCCAGCGCAGCGTGCACTGCATGGCCAGGGTTTCCCCCGGCTGCAGTGCGAGGTCGGGCATCAGGTTGAACGCATCCGGCGGTGCGGTCTGCGGCTCCACGCAGGTGGCGTGGCCGGTGCCGTCGTAGACGACCCAGTCGCGACATTCCGAAGAGACCACCAGCCGCTGCCCGGCACGGTGCAGGACCACGTCGTGGCGGTTCACGAAGCAGTCGTCCCAGGGACCCGGCCGCACCTCGCCTGCCGGCAGTGTCGCGATGCCGTCGGCGTCGCGGGGATACATTGCCTCGGCCCTGAACTCCAGGCGCTCGGGTTTGCGGAACCAGGGATGCCATCCCAGCGACGCCGGGAGGGCCTGCTCGACCGCGGTGACCGACAGCGACAGGGTCAGCTGCCGCCCCGCGATCTCGATGCGCTGCGCCGCCAGTCCACCGAACGGCCAGCGTCCGTCCGACGGCAGCGCCAGCTCCATCTCGACATGGCGCACGGACTGCACGACCACCTGCCAGGGCAGCAGGAATCCCAGGCCATGGATGGCGTGCCCGTCGAGGTTGCGCGGCAGCTGGTAGCGCCGGCCCTCGAACTCGAACCCACCGTCGCGCACGCGCCCGCACCACGGCACCATCGGGTAGCACCCCCAGGCGATGGCGGCTTCGCTGTCGTGCTCGCCGTGGCCGACCAGCTGTTCGACCCCGTCGCAGCGGATCTGCGCGATGCGCCCGCCGGCCCGCGGCGCGACGTCCACCGACAGCGCCCCGTCCGCAATCGTCAGCAGCGGCCCCGGCGACAGCGGAACCAGCGGGCCGGGCGGCATCGTCAATCCGTCATCGGCCATAGGGCTGCAGCGTGCGGATCCGGCCGTCGGCGTCGTGTTCGAGTTCGGTCACCTTGACCGAACGCAGGTGGGTCACGCCGCCCGAGAGCAGCGAGTCGTGGTAGTACAACCACCAGCGCCCGCCGACCTCGAGGATCGAATGGTGCGTGGTCCAGCCCACCACCGGCTCGAGGATGCGGCCGGCATAGGTGAACGGCCCATACGGGCTGTCGCCGATCGCGTAGCACAGGTAATGCGTGTTGCCGGTGGAATACGACAGGTAGTACCTGCCGCCGTGGCGATGCATCCACGGCCCTTCGAAATAGCGACGGTCGTGGTCGTCGGCACGCAGCGGCTGCCCGGTCTCGTCGAGGATCACGATCTCGCGCGCCGGTTCGGCGAGCTGCTTCATGTCCGCCGACAGGCGCGCGACGCGCGGCCCGAGCGCGGGGACGTCGCCGACCGGCTCCTCGTTGGCCGCGTCGTAGGCGTTGTCGCGGTACTTCTGCAGTTGGCCGCCCCAGATCCCGCCGAAGTAGAGGTAGTGCGCACCGTCGTCGTTCGCGTACACCGCAGGATCGATCGAATAGGTGCCGGCGATCGGCTCGGCTTCGGCGCGGAACGGGCCTTCCGGGCGATCGCCCACGGCCACGCCGATCTGGAAGATGCCGTCCGGGCGCTTGGCCGGGAAGTAGAGGTAGTACTTCCCGTCCTTCGTCGCCGCATCCGGCGCCCACATCTGGCGGTCCGCCCAGGGCACGTCCTTCACGTCCAGCGCCAGTCCGCAATCGGTGGCGGGACCGTCGGGCGCATCCTGGCGCAGCACGTGGTAGTCGCGCATCTGGAAGTGGCCGCCGTCGTCGTCGAACGCGGCGCCCACCTCGATATCGTGCGATGGATAGATGTAGATCCTGCCCTCGAACACATGCGCCGACGGGTCGGCGGTGTAGATATGGCTGACCAGCGGCTGCGAGAGCGCCCGGTCGGCCAGTGCCTTGAGTTCGGCGTCGGTGTATTCCTGGTCTGCCATGACGGCGTCTCCTTCAGTAATGCAGGCTCATGCCGGCTGTGCGGCGCGACGTTCTGCCAGTTCGCGTTCGATACGCGATTCGGCCGACTTGTCGATGCGATAGAAGAACAGCAGGGCCGCGGCCGCGAGGAACGGGATCGAGCAGTACAGGCTGACCGACAGGCGGATGCCGTCCACGGTCTGCGGTGCCTGCACGGCCAGGTCGGCGTTGTAGCCATAGCGCGCCAGCAGGCCCGCGACCAGCGCGCCGCCCACCGCCAGGCCAACCTTCAGCCCGCACAGGATCGCGGAGAAGATGATGGCCGTGGCGCGGCGGTTGTTCTTCCACTCCGAGTAGTCCGCCACGTCCGCCACCATCGCCCACAGCAGCGGGATGGTGATGCCGTAGAAGAAGCCATGCAGGATCTGCGCGGTGAACACCAGCGCGATGCGGTCCGGCGGGAACAGGTAGAAGGCCAGCATGAACAGCGTGGCGATGAACAGGAAGATGCCGTAGACGTCGCGCTTGCCGAAGCGGTCGGCCAGCTTCTTGGAAAAGCCGATGCCCACGACCATGAAGATGATGCCGCCGGCGTTGAACAGGCTGAAGGCCGAGGTCGAAGCATCCTCCGGCCACTGGAACCCGGCCAGGCCCATGCTGGTCAGGGTCGCATTGAGCCCGGCGATGAAGCCGTTGAAGCCGATTCCTTCGAGGAACGCCGCCATGGCGGCCTCGTCGAGGTAGTACTGGAAGTAGTAGACGTAGGTACCGCCCTTGAGCGCCAGCGTGGTGAACACCAGGATCGTCACCAGCAGCAGCACCAGCCAGGGCCGGTTGGTCGTCAGGTCGGCCACGTCCTGGCCGATGCTCGACTTCTGGCCCGCCGTCGGCAGCACGCGTTCGCGCGTGGTGAAGAAGGTGATCAGGAAGAACACCGTGCCCACCACCGCGAACAGCAGCATGGTGTTCTGGAAGCCCTGCACGCGGTCGCCGTCGCCCAGGATCAACACCAGCGGCAGCAGCAGCGACTGCACCACCAGCTGGGCGACCATCACCGCGACGAAGCGGTAGGCCGACAGGCTGTTGCGCTCCGCCATGCTCCCGGTCAGCACGCCGCTGAGCGCCGAGTACGGCAGGTTGTTGGCCGCGTACACCAGCACCAGCAGGGTGTAGGTCGCGGCGGCGTAGAAGATCTTGCCCTGCATGCCGAAATCGGGCGTGCTGAAGGCCAGCAGCGCAAGCACGCCGAACGGCACCGCCGTCCACAGGATCCACGGCCGGAACTTGCCCCAGCGCGAGTTGGTGCGGTCGGCCAGCACCGCCACCAGCGGGGTGAAAACGAAGGCGCCGAGCAGGCCGACCACGAAGATGATGGTGGCCGCCGTCCCTGCCGGGATGCGGTAGATGTCGGTGTAGAAGAAGGCCAGGAACGTCATCAACGTCTGGAAGATGAGGTTCGCCGCGAGGTCACCGAGGCTGTAGCCGACCTTCTCGGTGACCGAAAGCCGGTCAGTGCGTGTACTCAAGGAATTCCCCTGCTGCTCATGGGCGTGACGATCGCCGGTCGCGGCTATCGTACCCGCGACGACGACGCGTTGGCGGCCCGCGACTGCCGATTGTTCTCCATACCTATTCGAACTTTGGCATGGCGCGATCCGGAACCGGAATGACGGAAAAATGGTTGTAGCCGCAACCTCTCATCGAGATCGCAGGCACATGCGGCAAGACGGCGACGCGTGGCCGCGCGGTCAGGACCGGCACCCGGCCGGTCGTACCAGCAGACTCCCTGCTTGCCCTGCGCGACTTCGGCGCAGGAAAAAAATCACGACCCGCCCGGCACAGTCGCGCTGCCGGGAGGGTCGTGGGGAGTAAACGGACAAAAGGTCAGAACGTTCCGCGCAGGCCGATCAGGAAGGTCCGGCCAGGCTGGTAGATCTCGCCCGGCACGTTCGGATAGGTGATGTAGTTGCGCGTTTCTTCGTTGGTGATGTTCAGCACGTTGAAGGTGATCTGCGGCTTGGACGGCAGTGACGCCAGCGTGTAGCTCGCCGACAGGTCGAACTGCCCGCGGTCCTCACCGAAGTACTGGCCGTAGTTGAGGCCGCCCTCGTTGTTGCCGCGCGCCCGCTGGGCCGAGCCTTCGACCCAGTTGTAGGACAGGCGCACCGAGGCGACGTCGTTCTCCCAGTACGTCGTGGCGTTCCACATCACCGGCGAGATGCCGAACAGGTTGCCGGCCAGCTGGTCGGCTTCCTGCCCGGTCGGCTCCAGGTCGATGTCGGTGTAGTTGGCCATGAAGCCCAGCCCCTGGAACACGAAGTCCAGCGGCTGCACCCAGATCAGTTCCCAGCCCTGGATGTCGAGCGTGGCGTCGGCGTTGACCTGCTGGCGCACGTTGATCGGGGCATCGAGCCCGCCGTTGGCGTTCAGCGCCGCCAGCTGGTTCTCGGTCAGCGAATCGAGCGGGATGCCCAGCTCGCGGAACGGGCGCACGTTGATGCCCTGGTAGGTGTAGCCCGACACGCGCTTGTTGAACATGGTCAGCGCCACCATGCCTTCGTCGCCCGTGTACCACTCGAGGCCGAGATCGAAATTGGTCGACAGGTAGGGCGACAGGTTCGGGTTGCCCTGGTCGGCGATCTCGGCGGACGGGTCGGAGAATGTCGTCGCCGGCAGCATCGAGCGGGGGTTGGGACGGGTCATGGTGCGCGAGCTGGACATGCGCACCACCCAGCTGTCGGCCACGTCCCACGCGACGTTGAACGACGGCAGCCATTCGTCGTAGGTGCTGCTCAGCGTCTGCCAGACGCGGGTCGCACCCAGCACGACCGGGCCGGTGATGTCCTGGTCGGTGTCGATGTAGCGCACGCCGCCGTTGAAGCGCAGGTTGCGGTTCCATACCTCGGCCTCGCCGTTGAACTCGACGTAGGCCGCCATGCTCTTCTCGTCGAATCCGCCTGCCGCGGCGCCCACCGACTGCGAGGTACCGACTTCCGGGGCCTCGTCGAAGAAGCGCTGGTAATCGGTGGCGTCCATGAACGCGTCGAAGTCGACGGTGACGAAGCCATAGGGCCCGGGCCGCAGGAAGTTCGGCAGGTCTCCCGGCGCTACGGTGTTGAACACGTTGGCCTGCCAGGCGGCGCTGTTGTCGAACGCGACCATGGTCCGGCGCGACCGGTCATGCGAGACGCCGACCTTGATGTTGCGGTCGTCCTCGCCGAACTGCAGGTCGGCGCGCAGGCGTCCGGCCTCGGTCACGCGCTTTTCGTTGTTGAGGTTGACGCGCCCGCCCGTCCAGCCCCACCCGGCATTCGGGTCGTTGAGGTCGAGCCCGCCCGCGGTGAACGACGGCGTGCCGTTGTTGGTGTACTCGACCGTGGTGAACGGCGAGGTCGGCATGATCGTCGGCGACTCGCGGAAGAACCAGCTGCGGCTCCAGTTGGCCTGCACGTCCAGCTTGACGCTGTCGTCTTCGCCGAACCAGAAGGTCGCGCCCGGGTTGATGTTCCAGTACTGCACCTCGTCGCGGTAGGGACGCGCTTCGAGCAGGAACTGCGAGTTCACCAGGGTGGCGCTGGTCACCACGTTGTTGGCATCGAGCTGCATGTTGGTCGGCAGGAAGCCCGACGGGCCGAAGGTGCGGCCGACCAGGTTCACGTCGATGCGGTCGTTCTCGTAGTTGGCGCGCGAGTACAGCGCGTCGACGTAGAAGTGCATCCGGTCGCTGGGACGCCATTCCAGCGAAGCGACCACGGCGTCGCGCTCGCGGTCGCCGGACATGTCGACGGGACGCGCCAGGCGCGGGAACAGCGCCTCGGTGATCTGGTCGATGGTGAGGCCGGGATTCTGCGCAAGCAGCCACTCGGCATCCACGATGTCTCCCGGTGTCATCCCGGCCCCGCGGGTGGATGCATTGTCCGGCACCGTATTGGGCATCTGCAGGCTGCCGCCGCCGCCGGGATTGCATTCGGCCGGGCGGTTGGTGAGCGGGTCCACGCCCTCGGGCGGGGTCAGTCCGCACTGCTGGTAGTTCAGGCCCGGGTTCATCCAGCCCACCGACTCCCAGCCGCGCACCGAAATGCGGCTGCGCACGACCGACGCACCGACCAGGGCGCCGAACGTGCCCTCATCGTTGGTCCAGCTGTACATCGCCGAGCCGCGCGGATTGAACTTCTCGCCGATCGTGTTGTAGTCGAACTGGCCGGAGTAGTTGAAATGGCGGCCCGGGATGTCGAACGGACGCATGCTGCGCATGTCGACCACGCCGGAGATGCCGCCCTCGGGCAGGCTGGCCTGCGGCGACTTGTAGACCGTGAGCTTGTTGAAGAACTCGGTCGGGAACAGGTTGAGGTCGACCTCGCGGTTCTGGTTGCCGCGGTTGAGGCCGATCGAGGCGGTCGCCGCCTCGCCGCCATTGATGATGGTCTTGGTGAAGCTCTGCGGCAGGCCGCGGATGCCGACGTTCAGGCCTTCGCCGTTGACGTCGCGGTCAATCTGGATGCCGGGGATACGGGCCAGCGACTCGGCGATGTTGGTATCGGGGAACTTGCCGATGTCCTCGGAGAAGATCGAATCGGTGAAGCCGGTCGACTCGCGCTTGGCATCGGTCGAGTACTGCAGGCTCTGCCGGTAACCGGTTACCACCACGGAGTCGAGATCGGTGGCCGCGGGGCCGGCAGGCACCGGCGCGGGACTCTGCTGGGCAGGCGATGGATCCTGGGCCATGGCGGTTCCGGCGATGCCGGCCAACGCCAGCCCCAGGGCATGGCACAACGCTGTTCTTGCAATTCTGACTTGCACGAAACTCCCCTCCCGCTTGTTGGCGCCGACGCTCTTTGCGCCGTGACACCGGTGGACTGTTGTGCCTCGTGCCCCCGCAGGGACGTTTGCACGACACGCCCTGTGGGAGTGGCGGCCGGATGGTAGCGCTATCAAACTGACGCGCACACGCTGCGTCGCAGCATCGCGACGGGGCACGTTGCAGAGGGCCACGCCTGATGCATTGCGCCGTCTGCTGCGCGGTTGGCGTGCATGCACGGCGGTCGGACGATGCCAGTGGCCCGCCCTTTCGTGCTGTGGTACTGATAGCGCTATCAGCATCGCAACGGGGAAGGGACATGCAACCTGCAGACGTCTGCGCGATGGCGGCACGCACCGCAGCGAGGCCGGCATCCACATGAGTGCGATCCCCTCTTCCCCCGGCGCGCACGCGCCGGTTGCCAGCAGGTATCGCTGGATCATCTGCGCGCTGCTGTTCTTCGCCACCACGATCAACTACGTCGACCGCGCGGTGCTGGGCGTGCTCGCGCCGACGCTGTCGACGGAGTTCGGATGGAGCGAGCAGGACTACGGCGTCATCAGCGCATCGTTCACCCTGGCCTACGCGATCGGTTTCCTGGTCGCGGGCTGGTTCATCGACCGCGTGGGAACGCGCGTGGGCTACAGCGTGTACCTTGCCGTGTGGTCGGTCGCGGCAGCAGCGCACGCGTTGGCGAAGTCGGTAGTCGGCTTCAGCATCGCGCGCTTCGCGCTGGGACTCGGCGAGTCGGGCAACTTCCCCGCCGCGGTCAAGACGGTTGCCGAGTGGTTTCCCAAGCGTGAGCGGGCGCTTGCTACCGGTGTCTTCAACGCCGGGTCCAACATCGGCGCGATCGTCGCGCCGCTGCTGGTGCCGTGGCTGGCGTTGACCTGGGGCTGGCGCACCGCGTTCGTGGCCACCGGACTGGCCGGGCTGGTGTGGCTCGCGTTCTGGCTGCCCGTGTATCGCCGCCCCGCCGAGCATCCGAAGGTGTCGCCGGGCGAGCTCGCATTGATCCACAGCGATCCGCCCGACCCGCCGGTCAGGGCCTCGTGGCTGCAACTGCTGCGGTTCCGCCAGACCTGGGCGTTCACGGCAGGCAAGTTCCTCAGCGACTCGGTCTGGTGGTTCTATCTGTTCTGGTTCCCGATGTTCATGGCCGACCGCTTCGGCGTGGACCTGCGCACCATCGGACTGCCGATGGTCACCGTGTTCCTGCTGGCCGACGTGGGATCGGTCAGCGGCGGCTGGTTCAGCTCGTCGCTGATGAAGCGCGGCTGGAGCGCAAACCGCGCGCGCAAGACCGCAATGCTGATCTGCGCGCTGTGCATCCTGCCGGTGGTCTTCGCACCGCATGTCGAAGGACAGTGGGTCGCGGTGTGGCTGATCGGATTGGCCGCGGCCGCGCACCAGGGCTTCTCGGCCAACCTGTTCACCCTGACCTCGGACATGTTCCCGCGCGCGGCAGTCGCGTCGGTGGTCGGCATCGGCGGCTTCGCCGGCGCGATGGGCGGATTCTTCATGAACCTCGGCGCCGGCTGGTTGCGCGAGAGCACCGGCAGCTACGCGGCGATGTTCACCATGGCCGGTGGCGCCTACCTGGCGGCACTGCTGGCGATCCACCTGCTCGCGCCGCGACTGGAACCTGCGCGACTGGATCGGGCCGACGCACCGGCCTGAGTGTCGCGCCGCGCCCCCGGGCGTGGACAACGTGAACGCGGCGCCTCGCGCCGACATGAGGACCCTGCATGAGACGCTCCCTCCCCGCCCTGATCGCACCGCTGTTGTGCCTGTTCGCCCTGCTGCCGGACGCCGCCATTGCCGCACGCGACTGCCGCGCGCCTGCCGCGGTGTGCGAATCCCGGAGCCAGGGCACGCTGGCCTTGATCGAGCGCGGCACGCCGCTGCCGGTGCTGGTGGAGCAGGACGATTTCGCCGCGGTAGCGCTGGCCGCGAAGGCCCTGCGCGACGACCTGGCCGCGGTGGGCGGCGCCGAGGCACCTGCCGGCGCGCCACCGAAGCAGGCGATCATCGCGGGCACCCTGGGCCACAGCGCGCGCATCGATCGCATCGTGCGTGAGCAGGGCATTGACACCGGTGGCGTAGCGGGCGTCTGGGAAGCCTACCTGCTGCAGGTGGTCGAGCACCCGGAACCGGGCATCGACCGCGCCCTGCTCGTGGTCGGGGCCGATCGCCGCGGCACCGCCTTCGGCTTGTACGAACTCTCGCGCCGCATCGGCGTCTCGCCCTGGACGTGGTGGGCCGACGTCCCGCCACCGCGTCGCACCGAACTGCACGTCGCGCCCGGCCGCTTCGTGGACGCGCCGAAGGTGCGCTATCGCGGCATCTTCATCAACGACGAGGACCCGGCGCTCGGCAACTGGAGCAAGGCCACCTTCGGCGGGACCAACCACCGCTTCTACGAGCGCGTGTTCCAGCTGATCCTGCGCCACAAGGCCAACTACCTGTGGCCGGCGATGTGGCTTCCGCGCGCGTTCTACGACGACGATCCGCGCAATGCCGAACTGGCCGACGAGTATGGCGTGGTGATCGCCACCAGCCACCACGAACCGATGATGCGCGCGCACGACGAATGGTCGCGCCACGGCAGCGGACCGTGGGACTACGCGAAGAACGCCGACACGCTGCAGCGGTTCTGGCGCGGCGGCATCGAACGCCTGCAGGGTCGCGAGGCGGTGGTGACGCTCGGGATGCGCGGCGACGGCGACGAACCGATGAGCGAGGAGACCGCCACCGCCCTGCTCGAGCGCATCGTGGCCGACCAGCGCCGCATCATCGGCGAGGTCACCGGCCAGCCGGTGGAGCGGACGCCGCAGGTGTGGGCGCTGTACAAGGAAGTGCAGGACTACTACGACAAGGGCATGCGCGTCCCAGACGACGTGACCCTGCTGTTCGCCGACGACAACTGGGGCAACATCCGCCGCCTGCCCGATCCCTTGGCCCGGCGCGCTGGTGGCTACGGCGTGTACTACCACTTCGACTACGTCGGCGGTCCACGCAACTACAAATGGCTCAACACCACCCAGGTCGAGCGCGCATGGGAGCAGATGCGCCTGGCCTGGGCGCATGGCGTGGAGCGCGTGTGGGTGGTCAACGTCGGCGACATCAAGCCGATGGAACTGCCGATCAGCGCCTTCCTCGACCAGGCCTGGGACCCCGAGGCCGCCGACCTGGACTGGATCGCGCGCTACCCCGAGAGCTGGGCGCGCGAGCAGTTCGGCGCCGCCCATGCACGGGAGATCGGCGACATCCTCACCCGCTATACGCAGTACAACGCCCGGCGCAAGCCGGAACTGCTCGACGCCGCCACCTGGAGCCTGCTGCACGACGATGAAGCCGACCGGGTCATCGGCGAGTGGGACGCGCTGGAGCAGCGCGTCCTGGCGCTGGCGCCGCGCATCGCGGCCAGCCATCGCGATGCCTGGGTGCAGCTGGTCGAATATCCGGTGCTGGCCAGCGCCAACCTCAACCGGCTGTACGTGGCCGCGGCACGCAACCGCCTGTACGCGGCGCAGGGGCGCGCGTCGGCCAACCGCTGGGCGGACGAGGCCCGGCGCCTGTTTGCGCACGATGCCGGACTGCAGCGCCGCTACGAACACGAAGTGGCCGACGGCAAGTGGCGGCACATGATGTCGCAGGTGCGCATCGGCTACACCCACTGGCAGCAGCCCGAACGCAACGTGATGCCGGCGCTGTCGAGGGTCGACGTCCCCGGCCGGGGCGTGACCGGCGTGGCGGTCGAGGGCGACGCGCGCGGCTGGCCGCAACCTGCGGATTCGCCGCGCCTGCCGCCGCTCGATCCGGTCGGCGCACCGTCGCGCGCGGTCGTGGTGTACAACCGCGGCGCGCAGCCGGTCGGCTTCACCGCGAAGTCGTCGCAGCCCTGGCTGCGGGTGACACCGGCGCAGGCGGAGGTCGAGGATGCCCAGCCGCTGGAACTCGCCGTCGACTGGGACAGCCTGCCCGAAGGCGAGCACGAGGCGGTGATCGCCATCCGCGGCGCCGACCGCACCGAGGTATACGTGCAGGTGCCGGTGCGCAAGCCGCCGGCGCACCCCGGCGCGCGCGGCTTCGTCAAAGGCGACGGCGTGATCGCGATCGAGGCGGCGCACCATGCGCGCGCGGTGGCGCCGGCCGGTGGCCAGTGGCAGGTGATCCCGAACCTGGGACGCACGCGCTCCGGCGTGACCGCGTGGCCGGCGACCGGCGCATCGCTGACGCCTGGCGGGGACGGCGCACGGCTGGAGTATCCGCTGGTGGTGGATGCCGGGGGCGAGGTCGAAGTCCGGGTGGCGCTGGCGCCCACGCTCGACCTGCGCAATCGCGGCGGCCTGCGCTACGGCGTGTCGATCGGCGAAGAGTCGCCGCAGGTCGTGACCATGCGCCTGGACCCGACGCCGGGCGATCCGGACTTCCGCAGCTGGGAGCGCGCGGTGATCGACAACGTGCACGTGGCGACATCGCGCCACCGCGTGGCGGCCGGCGCCAATACGCTCAGGCTGTGGCTGGTCGATCCGGGCCTGGTATTCGAGCGCGTCGAGGTGGTGACCCGGCCGCGGCCGCGCGGCACGCTCGGGCCGGTCGAAAGCGGGCGGCGCTGAGACGTGAGGCCTGCCTGCCCCGGTCGCATGGACCGCATTGGCCCGCGGCCGAACGAAGGAACGGCGCGGCCCTGGATCCGGGCCGTCGCCTGCCCGCAAGCAACCGCCATGCGCATGACGATGCGCCGGCCCCACAGCACACCAATGGACACCGTCACCGACCCATGAACACCTCGAGCACCCCGCTGTCCCTGCACGAAGACCGTCTGTTTCCATCGGACGCGAGCCAGCGCGCGATCGCAAGGCGGCTGTATGCCGAGGTCGGCGGGCTGCCCATCATCTCGCCGCACGGGCACACCGATCCGTCCTGGTGGGCCGGCAACGCGCCCTTCGCCAATGCCACCGAGCTGCTGCTGGTGCCCGACCACTACGTGTTCCGCATGCTCTACAGCCAGGGCATCGGGCTCGATGCCCTCGGCATTCCGCGCGCGGACGGCAGCCGCGCACCGGTCGATCCGCGCGCCGCCTGGCGGGTGTTCGCCGAACACGCCCACCTGTTCCGCGGCACGCCCTCGTCGCTGTGGCTCAACCACGTCTTCCACGAGGTGTTCGGCCTGCGCGTGCGCCTGGGCGCGCAGACCGCGGACCTGTACTACGACACCATCACCGACGCGCTGCAGACGCCCGCGTTCCGCCCGCGCGCGCTGTTCGAGCGATTCAACATCGAACTGATCGCCACCACCGAAGGGCCGCTGGACCCGCTCGACCATCACCGGGCGATCCGCGACAGCGGCTGGTCCGGCCGCGTGGTCACGGCCTACCGCCCGGACGAAGTGGTCGACCCGGAGCACGAGGCGTTCGCCGGGGCGCTGCAGCGTTTCGGCGAGATCACCGGCGAGGATGTGCACAGCTGGGACGGCTACCTGCGCGCGCACCGCAACCGGCGCGCGTTCTTCGCGACGATGGGCGCCACCTCCACCGACCACGGCCACGAGACGGCGCAGACCGCGGACCTGTCGCGTGCCGAGGCCGAGCACCTGTTCGCGCGGATCCTCAAGGGCGGTGCCAGTGCGGCCGATGCGGCGCTGTTCCGCGGCCAGGTACTGACCGAGATGGCGGCGATGAGCCTGGACGACGGGCTGGTGATGCAGCTGCATCCGGGCTGCTGCCGGAACCACAACCCGCATCTGTTCGCACGCCATGGCCGCAACATCGGCGCCGACATGCCACTCGCCACCGAATACGTGCGCGCGCTCAAGCCGCTGCTCGACCGCTTCGGCAACGAGCCGCAGTTCCGCTTCATCCTGTTCACCCTCGACGAGAGCACCTACTCGCGCGAACTCGCGCCGATGGCGGGGCACTACCCCAGCCTGTTCCTCGGTCCGGCCTGGTGGTTCCACGATTCGCCGGAAGGCATGTGGCGCTTCCGCGAACAGACGCTGGGGACCGCGGGGTTCTACAACACCGTGGGCTTCAACGACGACACGCGCGCGTTCCTGTCGATCCCGGCGCGGCACGATGTCGCACGCCGCATCGACTGCGCGGTGCTGTCCAGGCTGGTCGCCGAACACCGCCTGGACGAGGACGAGGCGGCGGAAGTCGCCATCGACCTCGCCTACCGCCTCCCCAAGGCCGCCTACCGGCTGTAGCCGGCGTCCGCACGACCTGCGCATGGAGAAGTCCGTCCGATGAGCCTGCGATCCTTCGTCCGCCTGTCCGCCATCGCAGCCGCGCCGCTTCTGCTCGCAGCGGCCTGTGGACTGGCGCCCACCCACGCCTCGGCCACGACGAACGACAGCGCGCCGCGCGAGCGCATCCGGCTAGACGGCGGCTGGCGCTTCCACCGTGGCGACCCGCCCGGCATGGACGGACGGCTCGACTACGACGTGCGCCCGCAGGTCACGCAGAGCGCGGACGGCAAGGTCGCCGATGCGCGCCCGGACGAGGCGGTGCGCATCGCTGCCGGACGGCCGGTGCTCAAGCCGTGGATCCTGCCCACGGCCAACCGCTTCATCGCCGATCCGGCGCGCCGCCATGCGCGCCCCGCGGAGCCGCCGCGGATCGGCGACGTGCCCTACCTGCACGCCGATTTCAACGACAGCGCCTGGCAGCCGGTCACACTCCCGCACGACTGGGCCATCGCCGGCCCCTTCATCGCCGAAGGTCCCTACGGCGGCATGGGCCGGCTGCCGAGCTGGGGCATCGGCTGGTACCGGCGCGCGCTCGACATCCCGGCCTCGCAGCAGGGACGCCGCATCCATCTCGACCTGGACGGCGCCATGTCCCATGCCACCGTCTGGCTCAATGGCCAGCTGGTCGGCGGCTGGCCGTATGGCTACAACAGCTGGCGCGTGGACCTCACGCCGCATGTCGCCTTCGGTGGCCGCAACCAGCTCGCGATCCGGCTCGACAATCCGCCCGAATCCGCCCGCTGGTATCCCGGCGGCGGGCTCTACCGCGACGTCTGGCTGACCAGCACCGCGCCGGTGCATGTCGCGCAGTGGGGCACGACCGTGACCACGCCGGCGGTGTCGGAGACGGCCGCCGACGTGCACCTGCGCGTGGAGATCGACAACACGACCAACGCCCCGGTGCGGGTCCAGGTCGAGACCGCATTCTTCGAGGCGGACGCAGACGGCGCGCCCATCGGCGACGCGGTCGCGCGGATTCCCGCCATCGGCGTGGACGTGGTGGCCGGCGGCAGCACCCGGGTGAGATCGGGCACCCGCATCGACGCGCCGCGGCTGTGGGGTCCGCCGCCGACCCAGCATCCGCATCGCTATCTCGCCGTCACCACGCTGCGGCAGGACGGGCGCGTGGTGGACCGCTACGAGACGCGCTTCGGCATCCGCGACGTGCAGTGGGATCCGGATCGCGGCGTCTTCGTCAACGGCGAGCACATCGTGCTGCAGGGCGTGAACCAGCACCACGACGTCGGCGCGCTGGGCGCCGCCTTCAACCGCCGCGCCGCCGAGCGCCAGCTGGAGATCCTGCGCGAAATGGGCGCCAACGCCATCCGCATGGCGCACAACCCGCCCGATCCGCAGCTGCTCGAACTCACCGACCGCATGGGCTTCCTGGTAATCGACGAGGTCTTCGATTCCTGGGAAAAGAAGAAGACCCCGCTCGATTTCCACCTGCTGTTCCCGGAGTGGCACGAGGCCGACCTGCGCGCGATGCTGCGCCGCGACCGCAACCACCCCTCGATCATCCTGTGGAGCGTGGGCAACGAGGTCGGTGAGCAGTACGACGGCGAGGCCGGCGCGGCGATCGGCCGGCGCCTGGTGGAGATCGTGCGCGAGGAGGACCCGACCCGCCCGGCCACCGCGTCGATGAACTGGGCCAAGGCCGACATGCCCTTCCCCGCCGCGTTCGACGTGATCAACCTCAACTACCAGGGCGAAGGGATCCGCCAGGAGCCGGAGTTCGAGGGCACCGAGCGGATCCGCACGCCGCCCTCGTACCCCGCCTTCCGCCAGGCCTTCCCGAACAAGGTGATCTTCGGCAGCGAGACCGCGTCGGCCCTGAGCAGCCGCGGCGTCTACCTGTTCCCGGTGACGCCGCGGCAGAGCGCGCCGGTGCGCGACCACAACGGCGGCGGCGATTCGGGGCGCCAGCACGTCAGCGCCTACGAGCTGTACGCGGTGGACTTCGGCTCGAGCGCCGACCGGGTCTTCGCCACCCTGGACCGCCATCCCTACGTGGCCGGCGAGTTCGTCTGGAACGGCTTCGACTACCTCGGCGAACCGACGCCCTACTACAGCGCGCGCTCCTCCTACAGCGGCATGATCGACCTGGCCGGCTTCCCCAAGGACCGCTACTACCTCTACCAGGCGCGCTGGCGTCCGGACCTGCCGATGGCACACATCCTGCCGCACTGGAACTGGCCCGGCCGCGAAGGCGAAGTGACGCCGGTGCACGTGTTCACCAGCGGCGACGAAGGCGAACTGTTCCTCAATGGCGTGTCGCAGGGGCGCAGGAAGAAGGGCCCGCTCGAGTACCGCCTGCGCTGGGACGAGGTGCGCTACCAGCCCGGCGAGCTGCGGGTGCGCGTCTGGCGCAAGGGCGAACCGTGGGCCGAGGCCCGCGAACAGACCACCGGCGCGCCCGCACGGCTCTCGCTCGAAGCCGATCGCGCCCGCATCGGCAACGATGGACGCGACCTGTCCTTTCTCACCCTGCGCGTGCTCGACGCCAACGGCCGCGCGATCCGCGATGCGACCAGCCGCGTGCGGTTCCGGGTCG
This sequence comes from uncultured Luteimonas sp., assembly GCF_947492465.1. Taxonomy (NCBI): domain Bacteria; kingdom Pseudomonadati; phylum Pseudomonadota; class Gammaproteobacteria; order Lysobacterales; family Lysobacteraceae; genus Luteimonas; species uncultured Luteimonas sp. Next base: position 631,732 of record NZ_CANLNF010000001.1, on the reverse strand, counting down.
AAGGGCCGGCCGGACTGGTGGCCACTGACAACGGCGATCCGCGCGACCTCACCGCCTTCCCCTCGCCCGAACGCGACACCTTCAGCGGACTGGCGCTGGCGATCGTGCGCGGACTGCCGGGACAGACCGGCCGCGCGCGCGTGGTCGCCGAGTCGGACGGCCTCGAGGCTGCCGCCATCACCATCACGGTCACGGACGATGCGCCGTGACGCGCGGGCGCACCCGCGATCCTGCTCGACTGAAACCATTGCGGCCCGCCGGGCCCGCCCGCACCATCGCCTCCGGAGGCCCGACATGACCCGCCACCGCTTCGTCCCGCTCGCCGCCCTCGCGCTGGGCCTCGCCTGTTCGGCCGCGCTCGCGGCGCCGCCAGCGGCCACGCTCAAGGACGCCTACGCCGGCGCGTTCCTCGTCGGCACGGCGATGAACGAGGACATGGTGTCCGGCCGCGACGCGCGCGCGCAGGCGCTGGTATCGCTGCATTTCAACGCCATCACCGCCGAGAACGTGATGAAGGCCGAGGTGCTGCATCCCGAACCGGACCGCTGGGACTTCGACGCTGCCGATGCGTTCGTGGAATTCGGCGAACGCCACGACCTGTTCATGGTCGGCCACACCCTGGTCTGGCACAACCAGACGCCTGCCTGGTTCTTCCAGGACGGGAATGGCGCACAGGCCGACGTGGAGACCATGCGCGAGCGGATGCGCAACTACATCCACACCGTCGCCGGACGCTATGCCGGACGGCTCGACGCCTGGGACGTGGTCAACGAGGTGATCGGCGAGGACGGCCAGTACCGCGACACGCTGTGGACCCGCGCCTACGGCGGCGATGGCGATGCGCTGGTGCGCGACGCCTTCCGCTTCGCCAGCGAGGCCGCGCCCGACGCGGCGCTCTACTACAACGACTTCAACGCCTGGCGCCCCGAAAAGCGGGACGGCATCGTGCGCATGGTCCGGATGCTGCAGGCCGCCGGCATCCGCATCGACGGCGTCGGCATCCAGGGCCACTGGGGCCTCGACTACCCGTCCACCGCGCACATCGAGGCCGCCATCGATGCCTACGCCGCGCTCGGGGTGAAGGTGATGGTCACCGAACTGGACGTCGACGTGCTGCCGCTGACGAAGGAAGGCCAGATCATCGGCCAGGGCATGATGCATCCGCAGTTCCAGCTGCCCGAGTTCAAGGCCTTCCTCGACCCCTATCGCAACGGCCTGCCCGACGCCGTGCAGGCGCAGCTCGCCGATCGCTATGCCGAGCTGTTCCGCATCTTCCACGCGCGACGCGACAAGCTGCATCGCGTGGCGGTCTGGGGCGTGGAGGATGGCATGTCGTGGAAGAACGGCTACCCGATCCCGGACCGCACCAACTACACCCTGCTGTTCGATCGCCAGGGCCAGCCCAAGCAGGCGCTCGGCGCGGTGCTGGCGGTGCCGGGCGAGCGCTGACGGCAGGTCCCACTGTTACCCGAGGCGTCGCGCCATGGCCCGCATCCGCAATCCGGTTCTGCAAGGCTTCCATCCCGACCCCTCGATCCTGCGCGTCGGCGACGACTACTACATCGCCACCTCCACCTTCGAGTGGTATCCGGGCGTGGCGATCTCGCATTCGCGCGACCTGGCGCACTGGCGCAGCCTTGCGCCCCCGCTGAGCCGCCCATCGCAGCTCGACCTGCGCGGCCGGCCGAACTCCGGCGGCGTCTGGGCGCCGGAGCTGAGCCACGCTGATGGCCTGTTCCACCTGATCTACACCGACGTGCGCGGCTGGGCCGGCGACTTCAAGGACGTGCGCAACTTCCTGGTGACCGCGCCGGCGATCGAAGGCCCCTGGTCCGACCCGGTGCACCTCAACAACTCCGGCTTCGATCCCTCGCTGTTCCACGATATCGACGGCCGCAAGTGGCTGGTCAACATGGTCTGGGACCATCGCCCCGGCCACGACAGCTTCGGCGGCATCCTGCTCCAGGAATACGATCCGGTGGCGCAGCGACTCGTCGGCTCGGTCCGCAACATCTTCCGCGGCAGCGCGCTGGGCCTGGTCGAAGGCCCGCACCTGTACCGCGTCGACGGCTGGTACTACCTGCTGGTGGCCGAGGGCGGCACCTTCGCCACGCATGCGGCCACGGTCGCGCGGTCGCGCCACATCGAAGGGCCGTACGAGACCGACCCGCTGGGGCCGTTGCTCGGCAGCGCGCACGATCCCGCGCTGCGGCTGCAGTCGGCGGGCCACGGATCGCTCGTGCAGCACCGCGACGGCAGCTGGAGCCTGGCCCATCTGTGCCGCCGGCCGCTGGCCAACGGGCGCTCGATCCTGGGCCGCGAAACCGCGCTGCAGGACATCGTCTGGCGCGACGGCTGGCCGCGCCTGGCCAGCGGCGGCCATGCTCCGGCTGGCGGGTTCAACGGGCCCGAACTGCCCGCGCAGCCCTGGCCGCAACCGCCGGTGCGCGACGACTTCGACGCGCCCACGCTGGGCCCGCACTGGCAGGCGCCGCGCGTGCCGGTCGATGCGCGGATGGCCAGCCTCGACGCACGGCCCGGCTTCCTGCGCCTGTACGGGCGCGAGAGCCTGGTGTCGCGCTTCGAGCAGAGCCTGGTCGCGCGCCGCCAGCAGGCGTTTCGCATCGAAGCCACGACCTGTCTGGAATTCTCGCCGGAGGATTTCCAGCAGAGCGCGGGGCTGGTCGCGTTCTACAGCACCGACAGCTTCTACTACCTGTTCCTGACGCACGCGGCCCACTCGACGCGCTGCCTCGGCCTGATGCGCTGCGAGCGCGGCCAGATCAGCTATCCGGTGGAGAAGGAATACCCGTTCGAGGACTGCGCGCGCGTGTACCTGAAGCTGGTCATCGACCACGACCGCATCCGCTTTGCCTGTTCGCGCGACGGCGAGCGCTGGCAGGCGGTGGCCTGGGAGCAGGACGCCTCGATCCTGTCGGACGAACATGCCCTGCCCTGCGGCTTCACCGGCAACTTCGTCGGCATCGCCTGCCAGGATCTGTCGGGACGCCGGCTGCACGCGGATTTCGACTGGTTCGACTACCGGGAACTGCCCGGGCCGGCCGCCGCCGGCTGAACCGCCGGACCGGAGCGCGAAGGCGCGGCCCGGATTCTCGCGGCCCCGCGCCCCGCGCACGGTTGCCGCGAACCGCAACCGGTACAATACGCAGGCGGTCGCGTATGCGGCCGCCATCCCATCTGGGGAGTAGCCGGCTTCCGGTTGTCGGAAGCGCGACCGTCAACATGCTTGGCCTGCATCGGCCGTGGCGGTCGCGACCCGAGGGTTGGCGAGACCAGCGGACCACGCACGCCATTGCGGTCGGGCGCGTGCGCGGTCCGTTGTGCCCAAGCCTCGCCGTCCCGGTACTGCCATGCATCCCCTTTCAATCCTGCTGCTCGGCCTGGCCATGTCCACCGACGCCTTCGCCGCGGCCATCGGCAAGGGCGCCGCGATGCGCAGGCCGCGCTGGCGCGATGCGCTGCGCACCGGGCTGGTGTTCGGGGTGATCGAGAGCCTGACGCCGCTGGTCGGCTGGTTCCTCGGCGCCAGCGCCTCGCACCTGATCGAGGCCTGGGATCACTGGATCGCCTTCGCGCTGCTGGCCGGCCTGGGCCTGCACATGATCCACAAGGCGCTGCGGTCCGATGCGCCGCACGATACGCCGCAGCGGCACGGCCTGTGGGCGCTTGCGCTGGCTGGCCTGGCGACCAGCATCGATGCGCTGGCGGTCGGCGTCGGCCTGGCCTTCGTCGAGGTCAACATCCTCGTGGTCGCGTCCGTCATCGGCCTGTGCACCTTCGTGATGGTCAGCGGCGGCGTGATGGCCGGGCGCGCGGTCGGGCAGTTGGTAGGCCGGCGCGCCGAGATCGCCGGCGGCGCGATCCTGATCCTGGTCGGCGCCACCATCGTGTACGAACACGTGTTCGCGTAGACGCTGCGCACGCGCGGGCGACGCGATGTCCTGTGGTCGCCGCGCTCAGACCACCTGGTCGAGCAGCAGCACCCCGCCCAGGCCGACGATCGAGATCGTCGTCTCCATCAGCGTCCACGAAGCGAAGGTCTGCTTCATGGACAGGTTGAAGAACTCCTTGAACATCCAGAACGCCGAGTCGTTGACGTGGGAGCCGAACACGCTGCCGGCGCCGACGGCCAGCACCATCAGCTCGGGCGAGGCGCCGGTGGTGGCGATCAGTGGACCGACGATGCCGGCGGCCGTGATCACCGCCACCGTGGCCGAGCCGATCATCACCCGCAGCAGCGCGGTCGCCAGCCAGGCGAAGATCAGCGGGGGCATCTGCCAGGCTTCGCTGAGCGCGGCGATCTGCGCGCCGACGCCGCTGTCGACCAGCACCTGCTTGAACACACCGCCGGCGGTGATGATCAGCACGATCACGGCGATGCCGGCGATCGCGGCATTGAGCCACTTCGTCTGCGTCTCCAGGCTCGCGCCGCGGCGATGGCCCAGCCACCAGAACGCCAGCAGGGTGGACAGCAGCAGGGCCACGGTGGGATTGCCGAGGAACAGCAGCGCGGACCGGACCGGACCTTCGGGCAGCAGGCTGTCGGCAAAGACCGACACCCCGATCAGCAGCACCGGCGCGAGCGCGATCAGGAACGAGCTCCACGTGCCCGGCAGTTCCTTGTGGTCGGTGCTGGAAGCGAACAGGTCCAGCAGCGGCGGGTTGATGTGCTGCATGCGCCGGCCGAGGAACGGGCCGGCGATCACGACCGCCGGAATCGCCATGAGGATGCCGTAGACCAGGGTGAGTCCCATGTCGGCGCCGAAGGCGTTGACCAGGATCACCGGACCGGGGTGCGGCGGCAGGAAGCAGTGGGTGGTGCTGAGCGAGGCGACGGTGGGTATGGCGAGATACAGGATCGGCAGGCCGGTCCTGCGCGCCAGCGAGAAGATCAGCGGCAGCAGGATGATGAAGCCGGCGTTGAAGTACAGCGGGATGCCGACCAGGAAGCCGGTCAGCAGCAGCGCCCACTGGATTTTCTTCTCGCCGAAGCGCGCGATCAGGGTGTTGGCGATCTTCTCGGCCGCGCCGCTTTCCTCCAGCACCTTGCCCAGGATGGCGCCCAGCACGATCACCAGCGCCAGGCCGGCGAGCGTGCTGCCGACGCCGTTGTCGATGGTCTTGAGCAGTTCCTGCGGCGACATGCCCAGCGCCAGGCCCATCGGGATCGCCACGACCAGCAGCGACAGGAACGGGCTGAGCTTGCGCGCGGTCAGGAAGATCTGCAGCGCGATGGCCACGGCGATGATCAGGAACATGGTCATTCGGCGCGCCCTCCCGGCGTCGGATGTTGGAGCTCGGCCGCGCCTGCGCGCGTGTCCGCCTGCCTTGCGGCGCGACCCGCGCGCAACGTTTCGACGATGGCGTCGACGTCGTAGACGCAGCCGCCCCAGGTGCCGCCGCTCGCTTCCTGCAGCGCCGCCCACAGGCGGGTATCGGCCGGCAGGCGCGGGTGCGCGGCGATCGCCGGATGCAGCTCGCGCGTGGCCAGCAGCGCCGCCGCCGTGTCCGCTGCGAGCGGCGCATCGGGATCGTCGCCGAGGAAGTCGAGCCGGCCTTCGAGCCGCCTGCGGTCGATCTCGATGCGCACGATGTCGCCGTCGCGCAGGCGGCCGAGCGGACCGCCGGCCAGCGCCTCGGGACCGACGTGTCCGATGCAGGCGCCGGTCGAGACACCCGAGAACCGCGCATCGGTGATCACTGCGACGTGTTTGCCCCAGGGCAGGTGCTTGAGCGCGGAGGTGAGCTGGTAGGTCTCCTCCATGCCGGTCCCCGCGGGGCCGCAGCCGGCCAGCACGATGATGTCGCCGGCGCGCACCGCGTCGTCCGCCCTCGACTTGATCGCGCGGATCGCGTCGCGCTCGCTGGCGAACACGCGCGCAGGGCCGGTGTGGCGGTAGACATCGTCGGCATCGACCACCGAGGCATCGATCGCGGTCGCCTTGATCACCGACCCGTCCGGCGCGAGGTTGCCGCGCGGGAACACCAGCGCGCTGGACATGCCCGCCGCGCGCGCCGCGTCCGGACCCATGATCACCTGCGCCGGATCGATGCCGTCCAGTTCGCGCAACCGCTCGCGCGCGATCCGCCGCGCATCGCTGTGCTCCCACCATTCGAGGTTGTCGCCCAGCGTCCGCCCGCTGACGGTCAGCACGTCCAGGTGCAACAGCCCCATGCCGCGCAGGTGCAGCATCACCTCGGGCACGCCGCCGGCCATGAACACCTGCACCGTGGGATGGTGGCGCGGCCCGTTGGGAAGCGCGTCGACCAGGCGCGGCGTGGCGCGGTTGGCGCGGATCCAGTCGTCCACCGTGGGGCGCTCGATGCCGGCCGCGTGCGCGATGGCGGGTACGTGCAGCAGCAGGTTGGTCGAGCCGCCGAACGCGGCATGCACCACCAGCGCATTGTCGAATGCCTGTCTCGACAGGATCGCGGACAGCGGCGTGTCCTGCGCAGCCAGCTGCATCAGCGCGAGCGCGGAGCGATGCGCGATCGCGTGCCAGACCGGTTCGCCCGACGGCGCCAGCGCGCTGTGCGGCAGGGCGATGCCGAGCGCCTCGGCGATCACCTGCGAGGTCGCCGCGGTCCCGAGGAACTGGCAGCCGCCGCCGGGCGAACCGCAGGCGCGGCAGCCCATGGCCGCGGCATGCTCGAGATCGATCAGGCCGTGGGCGAAGCGCGCACCGATGGTCTGCACCACCGCCGTGTCCTCGGCGCCGCGCGCCGGCAGCGTCACCCCGCCCGGCACGACCACGCCGGGCAGGTCGCCGCAGCCGGCCAGGGCCAGCATCATAGCCGGCAGGCCCTTGTCGCAGGTGGCCACGCCCAGCACGCCGCGCCGCGTGGGCAGCGAGCGCACCAGGCGGCGCATCACCACTGCCGCATCGTTGCGGTACGGCAGGCTGTCGAACATGCCCACGGTGCCCTGGGTGCGGCCGTCGCAGGGGTCGGAGCAGGCAACCGAGAACGGCAGGCCCCCATGGGCGGCGAATGTGTTCGCCGCGGTACGCACCATCTGGTCGAGCTCCCAGTGCCCGGTATGCAGGCCGAGCGCGACCGGCTGGCCGTCCTCCGCGCGCAATCCGCCCTGGGTGCTGACGATGAGGTAAGGATCGCGCGCCACCTCCGCCGCGCGCCAGCCCATGCCGGCGTTCTGGGTCATGCCGAACAGGTGGCCGCTGGGCGCGTCTCGCAGCGTGTCGGCGTCGATCGGCAGGCTGCCGGTGGGGCCTTCGCCGCTGGTGCGGGTGTTCAGCAGCGCGGTGCCGTCGCCGAGGATGGCGTCGAGGGGAATGGTGGTCATGGCGACCCCTTCTGGTCGATGCAGTGGCGATTGTTCGCGTCGGGCAGCGCGCGTGGGATCGGGTGCGATGCTCCGGTGTGCCCCCACCCCGGTCCTCCTCCGCAGGCGGGGGAGGGAGCAGAACGGGAGGTCGGGCCGCCAGCGATCATCCGACCGGGTTTTCCAGTAGCAGGCCGTCGATGTCGATACGCACCAGGTCGCCGCTGCGCAGGCTGAAGTCCTCGCCGGGCACGATGCCGGTGCCGGTAAACAGCAACGCGCCCGCCGGCTGGCGCAGTTCGCGGAACAGCCAGGCGGCCAGTTCCTCCAGCCCGCGTTTGATCTGCGAGGTGCGCGTGTCGCCGGCGAACACGGAAGTACCGCCCCGCAGGATCTGCAGCGAGATCGGCAGGTCGCGCAGCGCGTCCGCATCGCACAGGCGGATGCCCGGGCCGATCGCGCAGGCGCCGTCGTACACCTTGGCCTGCGGCAGGTACAGCGGGTTCTCGCCCTCGATGCTGCGCGAGGACACGTCGTTGCCGGTGGTGTAGCCGACGATGCGTCCGGTGGTATCCAGCACCAGCACCAGTTCCGGCTCGGGCACGTTCCAGCTGCTGTCCGCGCGTACGCGGATCGGCGCGCCCGGACCGCAGGCGCGCCAGCCGGTGGCCTTGAAGAACAGCTCCGGACGCTCGGCGCCATAGACCTTCTGGTAGACGTCCGCGCTCTGCGACTCGGCCTCGCGCGCCATGCGGCTGCTGAGATAGGTCACGCCGCTCGCCCAGATCTCCTGCGCGTCGTCGACCGGCGCGAGCAGCGGGGCGTCGGCCGCGCCATCGCCTGGAACGAGCGCAGCGGCTGCCTCGCCGGGTGCAAGCGACAGCCAGCGCGAGAGCGAGAACGCGCGCGGCAGGTAGCGTCCGTCGAGCGCCCAGCGCGGGCCGTCCGGGGTGGCGTGTCGGGTCAGCAATGGATGCATCGGTGTCGGCTCCGTGCGGCAGTGGATGGACGCGTCGCGGGATCACGCGTGCCGGGGAATGGGACGAGGACACGCCAGCCCGCCATGCGAACACGAGCGCGACCAAGGTTGCGTGTGCAACCTGGCGCATCGCGCCGGCATGCTGCGCTTATGATGCGAAAGCGGCCTGCGACAGACACCGCCCGCGCCCGCAGCCTGCGGCGCACACGCCACGCGATGGCGACCGGTCCGCGCATGCGGACCGGCGCCGCCTCCGACACCTCCAGACAGGACATGCCGATGCGACCTCTTCCTTCGCTGCTGACCGCCGCCCTCACCCTCGGGCTCGCCGCCTGCACGGCCGTGGGCGACAGCGGCGCCGACGCGGCCAGCGATACCGCAGCCGCCGAGCAGCCTGCAGCCGCCGGATTCGACACCGTCGGCCAGCTCACCAGCTATGACGCGGCCTTCGCCGAGGTCGTCGATCCCGGCGCGCGCATCGAGAAGCTCACCGAAGACACGTTCACCTGGTCCGAAGGCCCCACCTGGGTGCGCGAGGGAGGCGGCTACCTGCTGTTCAACGATCCGCCGGAAAACCGCATGTACCGCTGGTCGCAGGCCGACGGGCTGTCGCTCTTCCTCGAACCTTCCGGCTACGCCGGTCCGCCGCTCGACACGCTGCGCGAAGGCGGCGCCAATGGCCTGTTCACCGAAGCGGACGGCGCCGTGCTGCTGGCCGATTCGGGCAACCGCCTGATCGCCCGATTCAACGCGGCCGACAAGTCCCGCGTCACCCTGGCCGAGAGCTTCGAGGACAAGCGTTTCAACAGCCCCAACGACGTGGTCGCGCGCGGCGACGGCACGGTGTTCTTCACCGACCCGCCCTACGGGCTGAAGGACGGCGACGAGTCCCCGGCCAAGGAGCAGCCGGTCAACGGCATTTACCGCATCGACGCGGACGGCAGCGTGCACCTGCTCGACGATTCGCTCAGCCGCCCCAACGGCATCGCGTTCTCGCCCGACGGCAACACGCTGTATGTGGCCAACTCCGACGAGCAGCGCCCGATCTGGATGGCCTACACCCTCGATGCGACCGGCGACGTCGTCGACAAGCGTCAGTTCGCCGATGCATCCGACCTGGCCCGCGACGGCGGCCAGGGTCTGCCGGACGGACTGGCCGTATCGGCCGATGGCCTGGTCTTCGCCACCGGCCCCGGCGGCGTGCTGGTGTTCGACGCGCAGGGCAAGCGCCTGGGCCGCATCGAGACCGGCAGCGCGATCGCCAATGCCGCCTTCGGCGACGATGGCCGCACGCTGTACATGACCTCGCACAGGTTCCTGGCCCGCGTGCCGCTGAAGGTGGCGGGCCTGGGTTTTCAAGACTGAGGCGCCCCCGCGGCGACGGTGAGCGCATGCGCCACCGTCGCCGGCTCGCCATTCCCGAGCGCGGCGTAGGCGTCGCGCAGCGCTCCGGCGAAGCGCGCATCGGCCGCCAGCGCACCGAACACCGGTTCGATCCGCAGGAAGCCAGCCACGTCGCGCTGCGCATCGCCGGTGGCGTCGCGGCCGATATCCGAAAGCAGCGCGTCCATCGGATCGACCAAAGCTCCTCCCGCCTGCGCCTGACGCACGACGAAGCGCAGCCAGCCGGCCACCGGCAGGCATAGCCGGTCGATGCGGCGCCCGGCCGACAGCGCATCGGCAATGGTGCCGAGCAGGCGCACCGGGATCTTCTGCGAGCCATCCCAGGCGATCTGGGCCAGCAGGTGTCGGATGGCGGGATTGCGGAAGCGCTGCAGGATCGCGGCCACGTACGAATCCGGATCGAACCCGGCCGGCAGCGCCAGCGTCGGCGCGATGTCCTCGCGCATCAGGCGTTCGATGAAACCGGCCAGCGCCGGCTCGCGCATCGCGTCGGCGACAGTCTCGATGCGCATCAGCGAGCCCAGGTAGGCCAGCGCCGAGTGCGGCGCGTTGAGCAGGCGCAGCTTGGCGCGGTCGTAGCCGGCGATGTCGCCGCTCATCACCACGCCGGCATCCTCGAACCTAGGCCGGCCGCTGCGGAAATCATCCTCCACCACCCACTGCGTGTAGGCCTCGCGCTGCACCGGCCAGGCGTCCTCGACGCCGAGTTCGGCGGACACGCGCGCGCGCAGCGCCTCGTCGCTGGCCGGGGTGATGCTATCGACCATCGAGCGCGGGAACGCGACTTCCGCCTCGATCCAGGCCGCTAGGCCGCGATCGATGCGGCGCGCGTAGTCCAGCACCGCGCGGCGCAGGCGCCCGCCGTTGTCGGCGAGGTTGTCGCAGCTGAGCACGGTATAGGGCGCCAGCCTGCGCTCGCGGCGTTCGCGCAGGCCTGCCACCAGCCAGCCGATGGCGCTGATCGGCTGTTCGGGGGAGGCCAGGTCGCGGGCGATGTCGGGGTGCGCGGCATCGATGCCATCGCGCGAGAGGCAGTAGCCCTTCTCGGTGATGGTCAGCGTCACCAGCCGCACCTGCGGATCGACCAGGCGCGACATCACCGCCTTGCGTTGCTGCGGCGCGCACAGCACCTCGCGGATCGAGCCGATCACGCGCAGCGACGGCCGCTCGCCGAGCAGCGCCAGCGTGTACAGGCCATCCTGCGGCTGCAGCGCGTCGCGCACGCCCGGGTTGTGCAGCGAGACCGCACTGATCGCCCAGTCCGGCTCGGCGGCCAGCAGATCGTCGAGGTATACGGCCTGGTGGGCGCGATGGAAGGCGCCCGGGCCAAAATGTACGACGCCGATGCGCGTGGCCGCCCGATCGTAGGCCGGGCGCCGCACCTGCGCCGGCAGCGATGCCAGCGTGGTCGCGTCGAGCCGGCCGGCATCGGCCTGCAACTGCGCGTCGGGCACGGGATTCACGGTGCTTCCACCTCGAACTGGCTGCCGATCCGCAGGTCCCCGCTGGACGCTCCGATCTCCACCGCGTAGCGGCCCGGATCGACGGCGTAGCCGCCGGCGGCCTCGTCGTAATGGCGCAGGTCGCGCGACGGCACGAACTCGAACCGCAGCTGGCGCGACTCGCCCGGCGCCAGGTGCACGCGCTGGAATCCACGCAGCTCGCGCCGCGCACGCTCGCGCACCGGCGCAAGCGGCCGCAGGTACAGCTGCACGACCTCGTCGCTGGCGCGCTGGCCACTGTTGCGCACGGTCACCGTGGCGGTGAGCGTGTCGTCGACGCCGGCCCGGTCGTGATCCAGTCGCAGGTCGCGGTAATCGAAGGTGGTGTACGACAGCCCGTGGCCGAACGGATACAGCGGCTTGCCGGCGAAGTAGCGGTAGGTGCGGCCGGTCATGTCGTAGTCGTCGAACGCGGGCAGCTTTTCATCGGCGCTGTAGAACGTCACCGGCAAGCGCCCGGCCGGGCTGACGTCGCCGAACAGCACGTCGGCCACGGCATTGCCGCCGCGCTGGCCCGGGTACCACGCGACCAGGATCGCCGGGAGATGGGCCTTGGCCCAGTCCACGCCCAGCGCCGACCCGGCGGTCAGCACCAGCACCACCGGCTTGCCGGTCGCGTGCAGGGCTTCGAGCAGCTTCTGCTGGGTGGCGGGCAGGCGGATGTCGGTGCGGTCGCCGCCGGCGAAGCCGGGATAGTCGACCCTCATCTCCTCGCCTTCGACGTCACCGGTCAGGCCGCCGACGAAGACCACGGCATCGGCGCCCTGCGCGGCTGCGACCGCTTCTTCGAACGCAGGCTTCGCGCCGGGCAGGTCCCAGGCCAGGCGCACGCCCGCGTCGCGCTCGCGCTCGTAGTATTCGAGGCGGATGTCGTAGGCGCGGCCGCCTTCCAGATCGAGCTCGACGCTTTCCGCGCGCAGGCGCTCGGCGTCTTCCCAGTGGTCGAGCACGAGCTTGCCGTCCAGGTACAGGCGGAAGCCGTCGTTGGCGCCGGCTTCCAGGCGATAGCGCCCGTCCACCGGCGGCAACAGCTGCCCGCTCCAGCGGATGCTGAAGTTCTCGTTGGGCACGGCGTTGTCTGGACCGGCCTCGCCGCGCGCCATCAGGTTGTCGGTGGGCGAGCCACGGTCCCAGCGGAAGCCGATCTGCGCATCGACGCGCACCAGCACCGGCTCGCCGGACAGGTCGGGGTTGCGGAAGTATTCGCCGCGCAGGCCGCGCTCGTTGGAACCCGCTTCCGGCCGCAGGTACTGCGGCTCGACCAGCGGCGTGGCTGCCGGATCCTCGCGTCCTTCGACAAGGTCCGCGCCGCGCGCATACACCACTTCGGTATTTGGCAACGCCTCGCGGATGCCGCGCAGCACGGTCACCGGATCGGACGGCGTGCCGTAGTAGTTGCCCAGCAGCGCCATGGTGTCATCCGCGGTCGGGCCGATCACCGCAAGGCGACGGATGTCCTTCGACAGCGGCAGCACGCCCTCGTTCTTCAGCAGCACGATCGACTCCTGCGCCGCGCGCCGCGCCAGCGCATCGTGCGCGGGCGCCTGGTTGACCGAGTACGGCGTCTGCGCCCAGGGCACCTTGGCGGCCGGGTCGAACATGCCCAGCTCCATGCGCGTGGTCATCAGCCGGGTCAGCGCATCGTCGAGCTCGGCCTCGGTGATCAGGCCCTTGCGCACAGCCACCGGCAGGTGTTCGGCATAGGTGCTGCCGCAGTTGAGTTCGGTGCCGTTCCTCACCGCCAGCGCAGCCGCCTCCTCGGGCGTGGCCACGATCTTGTGGTTCTCCCAGATGTCGACGATCGCCCAGCAGTCGGACATCACGTAGCCGTCGAAGCCCCACTGCTCGCGCAGGATGTCGCGCAGCAGCAGCTTGCTGCCGCTGGCCGACTCGCCATAGACGCGGTTGTAGGCACCCATCACCGCCTTGACCTCACCCTCCTTCACCAGTGCCTCGAAGGCCGGCAGGTAGGTTTCCCAGAGGTCGCGCGACGAGGGATGCACGTCGAAGGTGTGGCGGTCGGCCTCGGGGCCGCTGTGCACCGCGAAGTGCTTGGCGGTGGCGTCGAGCTTGCGGTACCTGCCGCCCTGCGATTCCGGCAGCAGCGCGCCGTCGGGGGCGACGCCCTGCAGGCCGCGCACGAACGACACGCCCATGCGCGCGGTGAGGAACGGATCCTCGCCGTAGGTTTCCTGGCCACGGCCCCAGCGCGGGTCGCGGAAGATGTTGATGTTGGGCGACCAGAAGGTCAGGCCCTGGTAGCGGCCGTGCTGGCCGTTGCGGAAGAACTCGTGGTGCTTGGCGCGGGCCTCGTCGCTGATGGTGCGCGAGACCTCGTCCATCAGCGGCACGTCGAAGGTCGCGGCCATGCCGATCGCCTGCGGGAACACGGTCGCCGCGCCGGCGCGGGCGACGCCGTGCAGGGCCTCGTTCCACCATTCGTATTCGGGCAGGCCGAGCCGCTCGATCGCCGGCGAGTCGTTCTGCATCTGCGCGGCCTTTTCCTCCAGCGTCATCTGCGACACCAGCGCAGCTGCGCGCTCTTCGAACGGCCGCGAGGTGTCCATCCACGCACGTTCGCCGTCATCGGCCTGCAGGCCGAACGCGGGCAGCGCGGCCAGCAGCGCGATCGCGCAGCCGCGGACCAGCGCGCGTCGCGCCGGATGGGTACGCCGTGCCGGGGCGTGTGCCTGCTGTGTTCCCATGTCGCCGTCCCTCCCAGGTCGTGTCATTGCGCCGCGCGTTCGATGCGCGCATGCGGTCCGATGGTCGCGCCGACGAAGCCGCCGGCCACGTCGGTGCTCAGGATCGTGCCGTCGGCATCGCGCACCAGCCACTGCACGCCACGGCCGTCGCCGGCGTCGAAGCCGAAGCCGTAGCGGCCCTCGTTGCCTTCGATGTGCAGCGTGAACAGGTCAGCCTCGCCGGCCGCCTGCGTCGCCACCACTTCGACCGCACCCTCGCCTGCCTTCTTCTCCAGGAACACCTCGACGCCATCGCCGTTGCGGCGCACGCCGAGGAAGTACCAGTGCGTCTCGCCCTGGAACGCGGCCAGGCCCGCCGCCACACCCGCGGCGGGCAGTTCCATCGCGGTGCTCGCCTCGAACACCTGGTGCTGCTGGCGGCGCGCGTAGAAGGACGGGTTCACCAGCGTATCGAGCCGCTCGGCCAGCGGCCGGATCGCAAGCCAACCGGGCCGCGAGCTGCCGTCGTACCACTGCGTCTTCGGCACGCGCGGCGTCATCCAGCCCTTGCCCAGCTCGACCGTGTCGAACTCGTCGCGCCAGGTGAAGTTGCCGGTCATCGGCGCCTGGTCCGCTGGCGTCTTCATGAACGACGGCCCGGGCAGCACATACGGAATCTTCTCGCCATCGGGCAGGATCACCGGCCAGCCATCCTTCCAGGTCACCGGCAGCAGGAAGGCCTCGCGGCCGGTGTTGTAGTGGTCCACGCCGTAGTTGCGGCTGGCCAGGAAAGTCGCCCACCAGCTGCCGTCCGGGCCCTGCACCAGGTCGGCATGGCCGGCGTTGGTGACCGGCAGCGGCCGCTTGGGATCGAGATCGCGCTGGGTCAGGATCGGATTGTGTTCGTAGGGCTGGTAGGGACCCCAGACGTCGCGGCTGCGCAGGATCACCTGCGAATGCTGCGGGCCGGTGCCACCCTCGGCGTTGTTGAGGTAGTACCAGCCATCGACCTTGTAGATGTGCGGGCCTTCGATCCAGATCGGGTTGTCCTCGGGCTTCACGCCGCCATCGATCAGCACCTTGCGCGGACCGAACGGCTTGCCGTTGGCGAGGTCGATCTCCTGCAGCCAGATCGCGCGGTGGCCGTCGTAGCGCACCGGCACCGCGGGCTCGTCGTTGTTGAGGATGTAGACCTTGCCGTCGTCATCGAAGAACAGCGACGGATCGATGCCGCCGATGGTCGGCAGCCAGATCGGATCCGACCACGGCCCCGCCGGATCGGTGGCGGTGACGATGAAGTTGCCGCCGGCATCGACCGAGGTATTGACCACGTAGAAGGTGCCGTCGTGGTACTCGATGGCCGGCGCGAACACGCCGCGCGACACGCCCAGTCCGTCGAAGTCCAGCTGTTCCGGGCGATGGATGGCGTTGCCCACCTGCTTCCAGTGGACCAGGTCCTCGCTCTCGAACACGGGGATGCCGGGGAAGAAGGTGAAGGTCGAGGCGACCAGGTAGAACTTGCCGTTGGCCGCCACCACGCTCGGGTCGGAATGGAAGCCGGCCAACACCGGGTTGCGGAAGCTGCCTTCAGGCACCGGCGCTTCGAATGCGGCATCGCGCCCGGTGTACTCGAACCAGTCGAAGTGGACGGGCGCGGCGGCGTCGGAGGCCTCGACGGCGGCGGCGTGGGCCGCGGGCTCGTTGCCGCAGGCGGCCAGCAGCAGCGCGGCCATGCCGGCGGCGAGGACGCGGGTGCTGGTGCCCAGCCGGACGCGGCGCGTGTTGCGGTTGCTCATCTTAATTCCCCTTTCAAGAACGTGCTTCACCAGTCCCACATCGCGCCGTCTTCCAAGCGCGCGATCGGCAGTTGCTTCGGCGCGTACGGATACTTCGCCGCCAGAGCCTCGTCGATGTCCACGCCGATGCCCGGCGTGTCGCCCACGTGCAGGCGGCCGTTGCGCAGCACGTAGTCGTGCGGGAACACCGCGTCGGTTTCCTCGGTGTGGAACATGTATTCCTGGATGCCGAAGTTCGGCACCCATGTGTCGAAGTGCAGCGCGGCGCCCATCGTCACCGGCGACAGGTCGGTCGCGCCGTGGAAGCCGGTGCGCACCTGGTGCAGGGCGGCGAAGTCGGCGATGCGTCGCACGTGGCTGATGCCGCCGCCGTGCACGATCGTGGTGCGGATGTAGTCGATCAGCTGGTTCTCGATCAGGTGCTTGCAGTCCCAGATCGAGTTGAACACCTCGCCCACCGCCAGCGCAGTGACCGAATGCTGGCGGATCAGCTCGAAGGATTTCTGGTTCTCGGCCGGGGTCGCGTCCTCCAGCCAGAACAGCCGGTACGGTTCCAGCGACTTCGCCAGTCGCGCCGCCTCGATCGGGGTCAGCCGGTGGTGCACGTCGTGCAGCAGTTCGACGTCCGGCCCGTGGTCGGCGCGCAGCTGTTCGAACAGCTTCGGCGCGGTGTCCAGGTAGCGCGGTGTATTCCAGGTGGTTTCCAGCGGCAGTTCGCTCTCGGCCGGCTCATACCCCTTGGCGCTGGAGATGCCGTAGGCCTTCTTGACGCCGGGCACGCCGCACTGCGCGCGCACCGCCAGGAAGCCCTGTTCGATGAATCGACCCACCGCATCGGAAGCTTCGGCGATGTCGCGGCCGTTGGCGTGGCCGTAGACCAGCGCGCCCTCGCGCGAGCGGCCACCCAGCAGCTGGTACACCGGCATGCCGGCCATCTTGCCGAGGATGTCCCACAGCGCCACGTCGACCGCGGCGATCGCACTCATCGTCACCGGGCCACGCCGCCAGTAGGCACCGCGATACAGGAACTGCCAGATGTCCTCGATGCGGCCGGCATCGCGGCCGACCAGGTTGGGCACCACGTGGTCCGACAGGTACGAGGCCACGGCCAGCTCGCGGCCGTTGAGGGTGGCGTCGCCCAGTCCGTACACGCCCGAGCGCGTGGTGATTTTCAGGGTGACGAAATTGCGCCCCGGGCAGGTGACGATGACCCTGGCGTCGACGATCTCGCGATCGTTCTTCGAGCCGTGGGTGGTGGTGTCTGTGGCGTTGATGTTCATCGTGCGTGGTCGTCGTCGATCATCGAGGTGATGGGCAATTCGAACGGACCTGCCGGCAGGCCGGCGCCGTCGAACAGGGTGCAGACCGGGCTGTCGGCCCAGCAGTAGCGCACGCGCGTGGCCGCGTGGGCGGCAGGCGCGTCCAAGGTGACGCGGTTGGTCCGGATCTGTGCCCGTGCGTAGCGGCAGGAGCCTGCATCGGCGCCGCACAGTTCGAAGCCGATCGGGCCGTCGGCGCCGTAGGCCACCAGGCCATCGGTTACGTCGCCGAACTCGACCACGACCGACTCGCCGTTGCGACGGGCGGCCGTGGGGACCGGGCCGGACGCGGGCAGTGTTTCGCCGTACACCACGTGGCGCGCGGCGCGCGCGAAGCGGCGTCCAAGCTCCTGCTTGTTGGTCGGATGGATGTCGTAGCGGTCGCCGATGTCGATCGCCACCACCAGCCCGGTGGAGGCGTCTTCCGCGGCAACCGCACGTTGTGCCTCGCGCAGCGCCGCCCAGTCGCTCTCGGTCGGACGGATCGGGGCCGCGCCATAGTTGGCCAGCTGCGCCACCAGCAGCGGCAGCCGCTCGCCGAAGCGCGCGCGCCAGTCCTTGCGCAGCGCGCGCAGGAGGTCGCCGTAGCGGTCGTGCTCGAAGGTGTTGGACTCGCCCTGGTACCACAGCGCGCCGCGCAGGCCGTAGCGGCCGATCGGCGCGATCATGCCGTTGTAGAGCGTGGACAGGCCCGCCGCACTCTGCCAGGGCGCCCGCGGCGGCGTGCCCGCTTCCGCTGGCACGATGCGGTACTCCCAGCCGCCGTCCAGCGGCACGCTGCTGCCGTCGGCCAGGCGCAGCGAATGCGCGCTGGCCGGGCCAGCCAGTCCGCCTTCGCGATACGTGTCGAGCACGTTCACCACGATGCTGTTCCCGCCCGCCCGCAACAGGCCCGGCGGCAGCACGTACTCGCGTCCCGCACCGGCGCCATAAGTGCTGCCGACGCCACGGCCGTTGACCCAGGTCATGTCGATTTCGTCGGCCGGACCGAGCAGCAGCACGGCTTCCTGCGCCGCCTGCGCCGCGGTCAGTTGCACGTCCGTGCGGTACCAGACCATGCCGTTGAAATCGGCCAGCGCCGGCACGCCCCAACGCTCCCAGGCACCAAGCTGCGCGGGCGCGTCGCGCCAGTTGCCCGCCGCACCGCCTTCCCAGGGACGATCGCCCGCCCCGTTGGCCGGCTGCTGCAACCACCAGCGCTGCCACAGCGCGCCCCACTCGCCCACGGCCGCGACCGGGTCGTCGGCGTAGCGCGCGAGCACGTCGAGCTCGCCGTTGTAGGTCTCGAGCGTGCGCAGGGCCTCGCCGCTGGTCCAGGCCTGGATGCGCGATCCGCCCCAGGAGGCGTCGATCAGGCCCATCGGCACGTCGACCGTCTTCTGCAGCTCGCGCGCGAAGAAGTAGCAGGCGGCGGAGAACTCGCGCACCGATTCCGGATTCACCGGCTCCCAGCGCACGTCCTCGGAAAAGGTCTGCTGCGGCGTGACATCCGAAACCTGCGGCACCGTCAGCAGGCGGATGCGGTCGTTGCCGGCGCCGGCAATCTCCGAGCGCGCGTCCAGCGCGCGCCAGACCTGCAGCTCCATGTTCGACTGGCCCGAACACAGCCACACATCTCCTACCAGCACGTCCGACACGCGCTGGCTGCGCGCGCCCGCCACGACTTCCATCACGTGCGGTCCACCCGCCTTCAGCGCTGGCAGCCGCGCCTCCCAGTGCCCGTCCGCGTCCGCACGCGCGATAGCGCGCTTGCCGGCCAACGAGACCCGCACCTGGGTGCCGGGATCGGCCTGCCCCCAGAGCCGCAGCGGCTGGTCGCGCTGGACCACCGCATGGTCCTGGAACATCGCGTGCAGCAGCGGCTCGCCGTCCGCTGCCGCGGCGGCCGGCGCCAGCAGGCACGTCGACAGCAGAAGGCCCAGCACCGCGCCGCGCGCGGAGCGATCCGAGGCCCGGCTCACTGCGTGTCCCCCGGCGCATGCGGGAACTCGAGCGCCTTGTAGTACTCCAGCGACTGTGCGGGCGGCGCCTCGCCCGGCGGCAGCGGCAGGCCCGAGAAGGTCTGGAAGTAGGCGATGCTGGCATCGCGCCACCATTGCGCCTCGTCGCGCTGGATGGCGAGGAACCGGTCCACCTGGTGGTGGCGCTCGGCATCGACCCGGCCTGCCAGGCCGGCCCACGTCGCCTGCATCCGCTCCACCTCCGCCACGCCGCGCGAGTAGCGATGCACCAGTTCGTCCCACAGCGTGCGCCCCGAGGCGACGCGACTGGTCCACGGCCGATGGTGGAACCAGAGCAGGAACTCCTCGGGCACGCGCGACGGATCGTTGAACACCTCGGCCACCGGCGGCGCGTATTGCGACACCGCATCGCTGCCTCCGGTGGTGCGGTCGAAGCCGATCCCGTCCTTCGTCGCGCGGTGGAAGTACACCGAAGTCCAGTCCGCGCGCGGCCCGCCCTCCACCCAGGGCGCCGGGCCGTAGTGGTGGCCGCGGCCCATCAGGTGGTGCAGGCCCAGCGGCGTCATGTAATCGACCACGGCCTGGTGCGAGGCCATCATCATCCCGACGATGGGCGCTGAGACGGCCTCATCGCGGGAGAACGTCATCCGCACCCAGTCCTGCGCGATCGGGCGCGCGCCGGCCTCCGGATCCCAGGCCATGCGCCCGAACGCGTACCAGTTGGCCTGGTCGAAATGCGAGCCGCTCCAGTTGCGGTCGCTGCCGATGTTGGCCACGCCGGCGATGCCGCTGAGCGCGTGCCCTTCGAGCGAGCCGTCGACCACCTTCGCCACGGTCGAACCTTCGCCCCTTGCATGCGTGTCGGCGCGCAGCACCTCCTCGTACATCGGCCCCAGGTACGCCAGGTGGGTGGCAAAACCGAGGTACTCCTTGGTGATCTGGAACTCCATCATCAGCGGCGTCTTCGGCATCGCGCCGAACAGCGGATGGAAGGGTTCGCGCGGCTGGAAGTCGATCGCTCCGTTCTTGACCTGGACCAGCACGTTGTCGCGGAACTCGCCGTCGTGCGGCACGAACTCGGTATAGGCCTGCTTGTGGCGATCATCGGGTTCCTCGTCCGAATAGACGAAGGCACGCCACATCACCACGCCGCCATGCGGCGCGACCGCGTCGGCGAGCATGTTGGCGCCGTCGGCGTGGGTGCGACCGAAGTCCTGCGGACCGGGCTGTCCTTCCGAATTGGCCTTGACCAGGAAGCCACCGAAGTCCGGGATCTTCGCGTAGATCTCCTCGGTCTTGGCGCGCCACCAGCGCTGCACCGCCGGGTCCTTGGGATCGGCGGTCTCGAGGCCGCCGATCTCCATCGGCGCGCTGAAGCGCGCGCTCAGGTAGACGCGGATGCCGTAGGCGCGCATCACCCCGGCCAGCGCCGCCACCTTGTCCAGGTACATCGGTGTCAGGATCTGCGCATTGGCGTTGACGTTGTTGAGCACGGTACCGTTGATGCCGATCGAGGCATTGGCGCGGGCGTAGTCGGTGTAGCGCGGGTCCAGCCAGCCCGGCAGGCGGTGCCAGTCCCAGATCGACTGCCCCGAGTAGCCGCGTTCGACATGCCGGCTCAGATCGTCCCAGTGGTTGAGCACGCGCAGCTTGACCTTCGGCGCCTCGCGCAGGTCCAGCGCGTCCACCGCCTGCCCGGTCTGCAGCAGCCGCAGCAGGTGGAAGGCGCCATACAGTGCGCCGGTGTCGGAGTTCGCCGCCACCACCGTCGCCGCGCGGCCGTCGATCTCAGTGCTGCGGATCAGGTAGCCCTCGTCGCCCAGCCCGTCGAGCGCAAGCTGCAGGCGCGCGATTTGCGGCAGCGACCCGGGGGTGCCGACCAGCAGCGCGCCCGCGCGCCCGAGGTCCTCCCCCTGCGCCGGGGCATGGCCGAGCAGGCCTTCCAGCCCGCGCAGCAGTTCGTCGCGGGTGGCCCGCTGGGTCGCGGTGGCGGTGGGCGCCACCAGTTGGGTGAACCGCGCGCGGTAGTCGCCGGCCCGGGCGGCATCGACCGGGCGGTAGCGCAGCCACAGCTCGTAGCCGTCCTCGGCCACGGCCACGGCCGGCAGGCACGCCAGCGCGGCCAGCAGGCAGGCCAGCATCGCCAGGAACCGGCCACCGCCGCGCACCGTCCTGTCCTGTGCGGACATGACGCCGGGATGTCGTGGACGCCTGTCGATGTGTACCATTCGTTCAGCCCTCATGTTGGTCATGGAGTACGCGTCCCGGCGGCGATCGCCGGTTTGCGCCGTGCGTGGCGTGCCGGCCACAGGCATATCGCCGCGGCGCGGCAAGGGGACAGGAATTGCAGAAACAGCCAAGGAAAGCCGCGCGCCGCAAGGGCATGGCGGTGACGCTCGACGAGGTCGCCGCGCTCGCCAAGGTGTCCCCGATGACGGTGTCGCGCGTGGTCAACGGGCACGGCAAGGTGCGCGAGACCACCCGCGAACGGGTGATGCGGGCGGTGCGCGAACTGGGCTACACGCCCAACCTCGCCGCCAGCGCGCTGGCCACCGCGCAGGACACGCGGGTGGCGATGATCTACACCAACCCCAGCAACGCCTACCTGCGCGAGCTGCTCGCCGGCGCGCTGCGCGGCGCCACGCGCACGGCCGCGCAGCTGGTGATCGACACCTGGGACAACCTCGGCCCCAGCGCACAGCGCCAGGCCGCGGCCGCGCTCGCCAAGCGCGTGGCCGGCGTGATCCTGCCGCCGCCGCTGTGCGAATCCAAGGCGCTGGTGTCGGAGTTCGTCGAGGCCGAGGTGCCGGTGGTCGCGATCGCCTCCGGCCGCTTCCACCACGACATTTCCTGCGTACGCATCGACGACTACCGCGCCAGCCGGGAAATCACCGCCCACCTGATCGCCGCCGGCCACCGCCGCATCGGCTACATCAAGGGCAATCCCAACCAGACCGCCAGCACCCGCCGCTACGAGGGCTTCCAGGCGGCGCTGGCCGGCGCCGGCATCGAACTCGATCCGAGCCTGGTCGAATCGGGCTTCTTCACCTACCGCTCCGGGCTGGAGGCGACCGAGAAGCTGCTCGCGCATCCGCAGCCGCCCACCGCGATCTGCGCGGCCAACGACGACATGGCGGCCGCGGCCGTATCGGTCGCGCACCGGCGCGGACTGGACGTCCCGCGCGACCTGTCCATCGTCGGCTTCGACGACACCTCGGCCGCGACCACGGTCTGGCCCGAGCTGACCACGATCCGCCAGCCGATCTCGGCGATGGCCGATTCGGCGGTCGACATCCTGCTGCGCAACATCCGGCGCAAGGACAAGAGCACGCGCACGGTCGTCGACCACGTCGTGCCGCACGAACTGATCGAACGCGATTCGGTGGCACCGCCCAAACGCTGATGTCCCCGCCCGCGCGCGGGCAGGAACATCGCGGCGACGGCGCGGCGGCTCGGCTGGCAGGGGCGTATGCGCTCCCATGTCGACCGGCCGCCCGACCGCTCAGCGCAGCAGGTACTGGTTGAGCAGGTTCTCGTAGCGCTCCTGCTTGCCGCTGATCTGCTCGGGCTCGCCGAGCTTTGCCGCCAGGCCCGCCAGGTCGGCCAGGCCCAGCTTGCCGGCGGCGAAGTCGGCGCCGGCGCCGCTGTCGAAGCTCGCATAGCGCTGCTTGCGCCAGCTTTCCCAGGGCGAGTCGTTGAGCAGCGCGTGCGCCACTTCCAGGCCGCGCGCGAACGCGTCCATGCCGCCGATGTGGGCGATGAACAGGTCCTCCATGTCGGTGGACTCGCGGCGCGGCTTGGCGTCGAAGTTCAGCCCGCCGACCAGGCCGCCCTGGCGCAGCACCACCATCATCGCGCCGACCGTGTCGTACAGGTCGGTCGGGAACTGGTCGGTATCCCAGCCGTTCTGCGCGTTGCCGCGGTTGGCGTCGATGCTGCCGAGCAGGCCGTGGTCGGCCGCCACCTGCAGGTCGTGCTCGAAGGTGTGGCCCGACAGCGTGGCATGGTTGGCCTCGATGTTGAGCGAGAAGTCCTTCTCCAGGCCGTGCTGCTTGAGGAAGCCGGCAACGGTGGCGCTGTCGAAGTCGTACTGGTGCTTCATCGGCTCCATCGGCTTGGGTTCGATGAAGAACTGGCCCTTGAAGCCGATGCTGCGGCCGTAGTCGCGGGCAGCGGTGAGGAAGCGCGCGAAGTGCTCGAGCTCGCGCTTCATGTCGGTGTTGTGCAGCGAGGCATAGCCTTCGCGGCCACCCCAGAACACGTAGTGTTCGCCACCCAGTTCGACCACCGAATCCAGCACCGCCTTGACCTGCACCGCCGCGCGGGCGACCACGTTGAAGTCGGGGTTGGTCGAGGCACCGTTCATGTAGCGCGGGTGCGAGAACAGGTTGGCCGTGCCCCACAGCAGCTTCATGCCGGTGGCCTGCTGGCGCTCCTTGGCCAGGCCGACCAGGTGCTTGAGGTTCTTCTCGTAGGTGCCGATGTCGTCGGCGTCCGGCGCCATGTCCACATCGTGGAAGCACCAGTACGGCACGCCGATCTTGGTGAAGAACTCGAACGCGGCATCGACCTTGGCCTCGGCCGTGGCCATCGCATCGCCCTTCTCCCAGGGGAAGCGGCGGGTGCCCGGGCCGAATGGATCGGCGCCGGCGTTGCAGAAGGTGTGCCAGTAGCAGACCGCGAAGCGCAGGTGCTCGCGCATGGTCTTGCCGCCGATCTTCTTCTCCGCGTCGTAGACCTTGAACGCGAGCGGGTTGTCCGAACCCGGACCTTCGTAGGAGATCGTGCCGATGCCGGGGAAGTATTCCTTCGCGCCGATGAATGCCTTGCTCATGTGTGTATCCGTGCGTGACGTGGTGGGAATCGGGCGGTCAGTCGGCGTAGAGCAGCCGGATCGCGTCGAGGTGGGAAAGGAAATGCCGGTACTGCGCGGCGTAGGCGGCGGTGGCGCCGGCGTGCGGCTGCGCGGCCAGGCGTGGGTCCAGGCGCACGTGCGAGGCGGCGAGCGCGCTGAGTTCGTTGTCGCTGCCGCCCTCTGCGCGGCGGACCGCCCACAGCGCCTGCAGGGCGGCGCCGAAGGCCGCGCCCTCGGACTGCTCGGGCACGTCCACGGGCAGGCCGAACATGTCGGCCACCATCTGCCGCCACACCGCGCTCTGGCTGCCGCCGCCGGTCAGGCGGATCGCCTCGAAGCGCAGGCCCGCATCGACCAGCCCGTCGTAGCCGTTCATCAGGCTGTAGAGCGCGCCTTCCATCGCCGAACGGTAGAGGTTGGCCGGCGTCAGGTTGGTGGCGGTCATGCCGAACAGGTTGCCGCGGCCGTGCGGCAGGTCGGGCGTGCGTTCGCCATTGAGGAAAGGCAGCATCAGCAGCCCGTCGGCGCCCG
The DNA here is from genome assembly GCF_947492465.1 of uncultured Luteimonas sp. Lineage (NCBI taxonomy): Bacteria > Pseudomonadati > Pseudomonadota > Gammaproteobacteria > Lysobacterales > Lysobacteraceae > Luteimonas > uncultured Luteimonas sp. The sequence continues at coordinate 607,398 of NZ_CANLNF010000001.1, read as the reverse complement.
GCACGGTGCCGGCCAGCAGCGCATCGCCGTCGCGCGAGGAGAAGCCGCACAGGCGCGCGACCGCCTCGGTGGCGACGGTGCAGTTCATGGTGCAGATCAGCGGCAGCCAGCCGCCGGTGGAGTCGCAGAACGCGGCCCAGCGGCCCTGCGCGTCGACCACCGGATCGGCGGCATAGGTGAACAGCGTGCCCGAGGTGCCCAGGCTCATGCTGAGCACGCCCGGCACGACGTTGCCGGTACCGATCGCGGCCATCATGTTGTCGCCGCCGCCTGCGGAGACCTGCACCGCATGCGGCAGGCCCAGTTCGTCGGCCAGCGCCGGGCGGATCTTGACCAGGCTGTCGGCGCCGACCAGCGGCGGCAGGCACGCGCGAAGGTCGCGGTCGGGATCGGTCGCAGCCAGCATCTCGGCCGACCATTCGCGCGTGCGCACGTCGAGCCAGCCGGTCCCGGACGCATCGCCGTGCTCCATCCACAGCTCGCCGGTCAGCCAGTAGTTGATGTAGTCGTGCGGCAGCAGGATCGTGGCCAGGCGCGCGTAGGCCTGCGAGCGGTGCTTGCGCGTCCACGGCAGCTTGGAGGCGGTGTAGCCGGCCAGGATCGGGTTGCCGGCCAGCTCGATGCAGCGCGCCGCGCCGCCGGCAGCGTCCATGATCTCGTCGCACTCGGCGGTGGTGCTGGTGTCGTTCCAGAGCTTGGCGGGCGCCAGCACGTTGCCGCCGCGATCCAGCGGCACGAAGCCGTGCTGCTGGCCCGACACGCCGATCGCCGCGACCCGTGCGCGCAGCGCCGGATCGATCCGCGCGAAGCAGGCGCGCACCGCATCCACCCACCAGTCCGCGCGCTGCTCGCGGCTGCCGTCGTCGCCCGCCGCCAGATCCAGCGGCTGGCCGGCATTGGCCACGATCTGGCGCAAGTCGGGGTCGTAGACCACGAGCTTCACGCTCTGCGTGCCCACATCCAGTCCAGCAAACAGCCCCATCGAAGGTCCCCAGAAAGTTAGCGCTACCACAACCGGAATGCAGAAAACCCGAACCCGGCGCCGGCACCGATTGGCCCAGACGCCCATCCCCGGCATGGCGGCGAGGGTGAACTCTACACATCCCGACGGAAAAAGCCTTGCTGCAGTGCGCAACCCGCTGTCCCGGAAGGGACAGCAGGAGAGTTAGCGTTAACATTCTGTTGCGTAAACCCCCTCACCGCGCGGTTTCCAGGGCCGCCGCGTGACGGTGGTCACGCAGCGGGGCTCCCCGATCCCGAAACGCTGTCGGAGCCAAGCCGACCGGTTCCGCCCATTACCGCGCGGGCGGGTAGCCGGCGGCAGCTGACGGCTTCCCTGGCCGTCAGAGCAGCATGATCCGGCACTGCCCCGCGAGCACCGGGCCGGACAGGATCCGGTAACCGTCGTTGTCGAAGCCCGGCACGTCCGCCACCAGTCGTCGCGCCTGCGCCCGGGTGGTCGCGCTGCCCAGGTAGTGCCAGTCGCGGACGACGTGGATCTGGGTCATGTCCGCGCCCTCCTCCATCAGGCCCACCGCGCCGGCATAGGGCCACGCCGCCACCTGGCGTTCCTGCAGCGCCGCTTCCAGCCGGGCCTCGTGCTCGGCCAGCGGCTCGTGTCCTGCGCAGGCGCCGGCGCAGCGCGCGATGGTGGCGCGGAAACAGGGCCGGCCCGCCTGCACGCCTTCGATCCCGAGCAGGCCGTAGCACAGCCGGTTCTCGTCGGCGAGCTCCCGCAGCGCCTGCAGCGCCGCCTGGCGGCTGGCGTACAGGCCGTACAGCCGCGATGCCGAGGCGAACGGGAGGCTGGCCGAATGCACCACTTCCGGCCGCCCGCGCAGCAGCCGGATCGAGTACAGGTCGCGCCGCCGCCGCAGCAGCTTGTTGTGCACCGGCTGCCGCAGCTTGATCTGCTGCGCCTCCAGCAGCTGCGCGCCCAGGTCGCCGGCGGTGCGGGTGAACTCGATCCGGCGCGCCTGCCTCAGCAGCCGCGCTTCCCGGGGCGTGCGCATGTGCTCCATGACCCGCTGGCGGATGTCCACGCTCTTGCCGATGTACAGCGGCACCGGGCCGGATTCGCCCAGGAACACGTACACGCCCGGCGCCCGCGGCAGCAGCGCGATCTGCGGGCGCAGGTGCTCGGGATAGGCGTAGTGCGAGGCCTCGGTGCGGCGCGCAGGCAGGGGGACGTACATGGACAGGTACGGGAGGGCGGGGAGCCGGATGCTCGGCCGGCGCGGTCTCAGGCCGCGAGACCGCGGCGCGCTTCCCTGCGCGGGTAGAATTCTCCGGCTCCCCTACGCAGTTTTCAAATGACCGAGTCCGTCCGCCCCGTCTTCCACGGTTTCGAGCAGATCCCGCTGCGCGAGTACGCCGAGCGCGCCTACCTCGACTATTCGATGTACGTGGTGCTCGACCGCGCCCTGCCGTTCATCGGCGACGGCCTCAAGCCGGTGCAGCGCCGGATCATCTACGCGATGAGCGAGCTGGGGCTGGGCGCGGCCTCCAAGCCCAAGAAGTCCGCGCGCACGATCGGCGACGTGATCGGCAAGTTCCACCCGCACGGCGACAGCGCCTGCTACGAGGCGATGGTGCTGATGGCGCAGCCGTTCTCGTACCGCTATCCGCTGGTGGACGGCCAGGGCAACTTCGGCTCCTCCGACGATCCCAAGTCGTTCGCGGCGATGCGCTACACCGAATCGCGGCTCACCCCGATCGCGGAGATGCTGCTGGGCGAACTCGCCCACGGCACTGCCGACTGGGTGCCCAACTTCGACGGCACGCTCGAGGAACCCAGCTGGCTGCCCGCGCGCCTGCCACACCTGCTGCTCAACGGCACCACCGGCATCGCGGTGGGCATGGCCACCGACGTCCCGCCGCACAACGTGGGCGAGATCGTCAGCGCCTGCGTGCGCCTGCTCGACGACCCCGATGCGAGCGTGGCCGACCTGTGCGAGCACGTGCGCGGCCCGGACTATCCGACCGCGGCCGAGATCATCACCCCCGCCGCCGACCTGCGCGCGATCTACGAGACCGGCACCGGCAGTGTGCGCGCCCGCGCCACGTTCGCCCGGGAAGGCGCCAACATCATCGTCACCGCCCTGCCCTACCAGGTCTCGCCGTCGAAGGTGATCGAACAGATCGCCGCGCAGATGCGGGCCAAGAAGCTGCCCTGGCTGGAGGACATCCGCGACGAGTCCGACCACGCCAATCCGGTGCGCATCGCGCTGATCCCGCGTTCGAACCGGGTCGATGCCGAACAGCTGATGGGCCACCTGTTCGCCACCACCGACCTGGAGAAGAGCTACCGGGTCAACATCAACGTGATCGGCCTGGACGGCCGGCCGCAGGTGAAGAACCTGCGCATGCTGCTGACCGAGTGGCTGGCGTTCCGCACCAGTACCGTCACCCGCCGCCTCCACCATCGGTTGGACAAGGTCGAGCGCCGCCTGCACCTGCTCGAGGGCCTGCTGGTCGCCTTCCTCAACCTCGATGAGGTGATCCGCATCATCCGCACCGAGGACGAACCGAAGGCGGCGCTGATCGCGCGCTTCGCGTTGTCCGAGGACCAGGCCGACTACATCCTCGAAACCCGGTTGCGGCAGCTCGCGCGCCTGGAGGAGATGAAGATCCGCGGCGAGCAGGACGAACTGGCGAAGGAACGCGCCGGTATCCAGGCGACGCTCGACAGCAAGAGCAAGCTGAAGAAGCTGATCAAGGACGAACTGCTGGCCGACGCGAAGAAGCACGGCGACGCGCGCCGCTCGCCGTTGGTCGCGCGCGGCGCCGCGCAGGCGCTGGACGAGACCGACCTGGTGCCCAGCGAGCCGGTGACCGTGGTGGTCAGCCAGAAGGGCTGGGTGCGCGCGGCCAAGGGCCACGACGTCGATGCCGCGGCGCTGTCCTACCGCGATGGCGATGCGCTGCTGGCGGCGGTGAAGAGCCGCACCAGCCAGCAGGTGGCCTTCCTCGACAGCAGCGGGCGCAGCTACTCGACCCTGGCGCACTCGCTGCCCTCGGCGCGCGGCAACGGCGAGCCGCTCACCGGACGCTTCTCGCCGGCCCCGGGCGCCTCGTTCGTAGCGCTGGCCAGCGCCGGCAACGACGAGCGCTTCGTGCTGGCGTCCTCGCACGGCTATGGCTTCGTCACCCGCTTCGAGAACCTGACCGGACGCAACAAGGCCGGCAAGGCCCTGCTGTCGCTGTCGGAGGGCGCGCTGGTGCTGCAGCCCGCGCCGGTCGGCAGCGTCGAGGCCGACCGCATCGTCGCGGTCACCAGCGCCGGCCATCTGCTGGCGTTCCCGGTGGCCGAGCTGCCCGAGCTGGACAAGGGCAAGGGCAACAAGCTGATCGAGATCCCGAAGGCCAAGCGCGGCACCGAGCGCGTGGTCGCGGTGGCGGTGGTGCCGCCGGGCGGCACCCTGTCGGTGAAGTCCGGCGCGCGCTCGATGAGCCTGTCGTTCAAGGATCTTGGCGACTACCTGGGCGCGCGCGCCAGCCGCGGTGGACTGCTGCCGCGGGGCTGGCAGAAGGTCGACGGGCTGCTCGTGGAATGATGGGCGTGCGCGGCAGGTGCGGCGCGACCGGTCGCGTCGCCACCCGTGTCGATGCGGCACACGACGGAGGCCACCATGCAACCCGATTTCTGGCATGAGCGCTGGCGGAGCCGGCGCATCGGATTCCACCGCGACGTGCCCCTGCCGCTGCTGGTCCGGCACTGGCCATCGCTCGAACTCGCGCACGGCAGCCGGGTGTTCGTGCCGCTGTGCGGCAAGTCGCTGGACATGGTCTGGCTGGCCGGACAGGGACACCGGGTGCTCGGCATCGAACTGTCGGAACTGGCCATCGCGCAGTTCTTCGAGGAGCGCGGGCTCACGCCGGAAACCCGCAGCAGCCCGGCCGGCACCCACTACGTGGCCGGCCCCTGGGAACTGGTCGCCGGCGATGCCTTCGCCATTCCCGGCGAACTGCTGGCCGACTGCGCGGGCGTCTACGACCGCGCCGCGCTGATCGCGCTGCCGCCGGAGCTGCGCGCGGTGTACGCCACCACGACCTGGCGGCGCCTGCCCGGCGGCTGCCGCGGGCTGCTGGTCACGCTCGAGTATCCGCAGGCGGAGAAGGCCGGACCGCCGTTCCCGGTCGAGGAGGCCGAAGTCCACGCCCGCCTGGATCCGGACTGGACCGTGGCGCTGCTGGAGCGCCGCGACATCCTGGCCAACGAACCCTCGTTCCAGGCCGAGGGCGTGTCGGCGCTCTCCACCGCCGTGTACCGGGTCGCGCGCAGGCCCTAGCGGATCCGCCGGACCCGCCGTCGCTCACGCATGCGGCGCGTCGCCGCCCATGCGCGACTGCTGGTAGTTCTGCAGGCCCACCATCGCGATCAGGCGCAGCTGCTGCTCGAGCCAGCGTGTGTGGTCTTCCTCGGTGTCCTGCAGCTGCGCCACCAGCATCTGCCGGCTGACGTAGTCGCCATGCTGTTCGCACAGCGCGATGCCCTTGGCCAGGTGGTCGCGCACCTTGTATTCGAGTTCCAGATCCTTGCGCAGCATCTCCTCGACCGTGCGCCCGGGCTCGAACGCATCCGGGCGCATGTCCGGCTCGCCTTCCAGGAACAGGATCCTGCGCAGCAGCGCGTCGGCGTGCTGGGTTTCCTCTTCCATCTCGTGGTTGATCCGCGCGTGGAGCGCGTGCAGCCCCAGGTCCTCGTAGCGGCGCGAATGCAGGAAATACTGGTCGCGCGCGGCCAGTTCCCCGCGCAGCAGGAACTTCAGGTAGTCGACGACTTCAGGCTGGCCTTTCATGGCGCGGGGCTCCGGGGGAAGGAATGCCGGCCAGTATGCCCAAGCGCTGCGCACGATGAGGGATGAGAGCAAGATCAGTTCCCATTCTCGGCCACCTCCCCTGCGACATCGTGTCCTCCCTTCGCGGCCCCGGCCGCGCGCGCCAGCCGCCGCAGCGCGCGCAGCGAGCCGGGCTCTTCGGCGAGCACGAGCCCGCGCAGGTTGCGGTCGATGCGCTCGACGTAGCCCAGGTCGTTGAGCAGCGAGGCAGCCTGCAGTCCGTCCAGCTCGCCGTGCCCCACCATCGCCAGGATCCGGTGACGGAAGCCGGTTTCGAAGCGGACGGCCTGCGCCTCCAGCGCATCGCGTCGCGCGGTCCGTGCCCGCCTCGTGGGGTCGTCGCCGGAGCCGTACAGGGCGCGCATCTGTCCGAACAGGTGGCGGCGCAGCGCCACGTAGGCCTGGCGCAGCGGCGCGTCCTCGCCGCGCAGGCGCGGCAGCAGGTTCTTCTGCAGGTGCTTGGCGTCCTTCACCGCCTCGACCATCTGCGCCGCCGCCATCTGGCCCTGGGTCCAGAAGCGCTGGTGCTCCTCGTCCATCGGCACCTCGATGCGACCCATGAAGGCGAGCAGGTCGGCGTACACGCCCTTGACGCGCTGCCGGTACAGCGCCTCGGCATCGGGGCAGTCGTCCGGCGGTCGTTCCGAGAGCCGGGCGTCGTCCGGCACCGGCGACGACGGGCCGGCGAGCGGCAGGCCGAGCGCGCGGCAGATCACCTCCAGGCTGAGCGCGCCGAGGTGGCGAAGTTCCAGCGCCACCGCCGCGGCCGCGGCGTCGGCCGAGTCCAGCGCCTGGCCGCTGAGGTGGCGGGCGCGGAGCGGGCCGTCGCTGGCGGGCCTGTTGGCGGCCACCGGCACCGGTTCGGCGCGCTCGGGCAGCCAACGCTGCAGCCAGTGCGCCAGCCGCCCCTGCCAGGGCCAAAACAGCGCCACGCCGATCGCGTTGAACAAGGTATGGAACAGCGCCAGCTGCAGCAGCGTATTGGCGCCGAAGCCGGCGAGGCCGGAGGCCGCGAGCACCAGCCAGGTCAGGGGCGACAGCAGCGCCAGCGCCAGCAGCGCGGTCGCGACATTGAACAGCACGTGCGCCAGCGCCAGGCGCTGGCCGCTGCGGTTGCCGCCGAGCGCGCCGACCACGCCGGTGCTCACGCTGCTGCCCACGTTTGAGCCGATGGCCAGCGCCAGCGCCGGCCCCAGCTCGAGCTGGCCGGCCGCCAGCGCAGCCAGGATCAGCATCAGGGTCGCGTGGCTGGACTGCAGCACCACCGTGGCGGCCAAGCCGGCCAGGGCGAACAGCAGTACCCCGCGGACGCCCTCGACCGGCATTGCGGCCAGGTCGAGGTGTCCGCCAAAGGCGGCGAAGCCGGACTTGACCTGGTCGATGCCCAGGAACACGAACGCGATGCCCAGCACCACGCGTCCGGCCGCGCGGCCGCGCGGGCCGGTGAATCCGGCCAGCACCCCGAACACCAGCAGCGGCAGCGCCAGGGGCGACAGGCTGAAGTCGTGCCCGGCCAGCGCCAGCAGCCAGATGCCGCTGGTCGCGCCCAGGTTCGCGCCGAAGATGATCGCCAGCCCGCCGCCGAGTCCGATCAGCCCGGAGCTGATGAACGCGATGGTGAGCAGCGACACCAGCGTGCTCGACTGCAGCACCACCGTCCCGCCGATGCCGAACAGCAGGCCCCGCGCCGGGGTGCCGGTGCTGCGCGCGAGCAGCTGCTCGAGGCGGCCCCCGGCCAGCTGGCGCAAGCCTTCCTCCAGGCACTGCATGCCGAACAGGAAGATCGCCAGCCCGGCGCAGAGCTGCAGCCAGCCGGCGTCGCGCCAGAACGACCAGGCCAGCACCGCCACGACGATGGCCAGCAGCATCCCCCGCAGTTTCGAACCCACTCCACTCCTCCCGACGGCGCCCGCCATTAGACCCCGCCCGCCGCCACGCGCCTATCCGGGTGCGCGGCGCGAGCGCGACCCGATCCGCTAGAGTCGCGGCTCATGCGCGGGGGACGGACGACGATGGTGCGATGGCTGACGCGGATCGGGCTGCTGGCGCTTGCGCTGGCGCTGCTGCTGGCCGGGCTGGCGTGGTGGCTGCTGCGCGGCAGCCTGCCGACGCTCGACGGCGAACTGGCGCTGGCGGGGCTGTCGGCGCCGGTCAGCGTGCAGCGCGACGCACTGGGCGTGGTCACCATCGACGCGCGCAGCGAAGCCGATGCCCTGCGCGCGCTCGGCTACGTGCACGCGCAGGAGCGCTATTTCGAGATGGACCTGTTGCGGCGCACCTCCGCGGGGGAACTGGCGGAGCTGTTCGGCGAGGTCGCCCTCGATCTCGACCGCCGCCATCGCGTGCACCGCATGCGTGCGCGCGTCGAGGCCAATCTGGACGCCATTGCCGGCACCCGGATGCCGCAGCTCCAGGCCTATGCCGATGGCGTCAACGCCGGACTGGCAGCACTGCGTACGCGCCCCTGGCCGTACCTGTTGCTGCGCCAGCAGCCACAGCCCTGGCGCCCTGCCGACACCGCCCTGGCGGGATACGCCATGTACTTCGACCTGCAGGACGCGTCGAACGCCGATGAGCTCGCGCTGTGGAAGCTCAGGCCGCACCTGCCGGCGCCGCTCCTGGCCCTGCTCACCCATCCGGGCAGCAGCTGGGATGCGCCGCTGGCCGGCGACGCCTTCGGCGACGCGGCGCTGCCCCCGGCCAGCGAGGTGGACCTGCGTGCTCTGGCGATGCCCGGCACCGCCGCGGCGGACGCGGTCGCCACAGTGGGCCCGCCCCGTCCGTACGGCCCGGCACGCGCCTCGCGCCACGCGACCGACCTGCGCCCGGGCAGCAACAATTTCGCCGTGTCCGGCGCGCTGACCGGCGACGGCCGCGCGATCGTGGCCGACGACATGCACCTGGGCCTGCGCGCGCCCAACCTGTGGTTCCGCGCGCGCCTGCGCTGGCCCGACGCGGATGCGCCCGGCGGCCGCGTCGACGTGCAGGGCGTCACCCTGCCCGGCCTGCCGGCGGTGATCGTCGGCAGCAACGGGCACGTGGCCTGGGGCTATACCAACAGCTATGGCGACTACCTGGACTGGGCGCTGGAAACGCCCTGTGTCGACGGCGGCACTGTGCTGCGCGAGGACGCCACCGCCTGCGCCGCGGTGCGGGTGCAGCGCGAGCGCATCCGGGTCGCCGGCGCCGCACCGGTGGCGCTCGATGTGCGGGAAACGCGCTGGGGACCGGTCCTGCACGACCTGCCCGACGGCCGGCTGCTGAGCCTGCGCTGGACCGCGCACCTGCCCGGCTCGGTGAACCTGGCGCTGGCCGACTTCGCGCGCGCGGCCGATCTGGACGCGGCGCTCGCGCTGGCCGACCGCGCCGGCGTGCCGACCCAGAACCTGGTGATCGGCGATCGCCGGGGGCGGATCGCCTGGCGCCTGCTGGGGCCGCTGCCGGCGCGCGCATCCGTCTGCGATCCCGCGGCGCCGGCGCCGGTGGCGATTACCGGCGAGGACAGCCAGCCGCTCGCACCCGCCGCCGGGTCCGGCGGCCCCACGGCCTGCCCGCCGTGGTCCCTGGCCACCGATGCCTCGCCACTCGCCGCCTCCCCCGCGTTCGACCGGCTGTGGACCGCCAATGCCCGCACCCTGGGCGGCGAGGACCTGGCCCGGGTCGGCAACGGCGGCTACGCGCTCGGCGCCCGCGCCGCGCAGATCCGCGATGCACTGCAGGCGCGCGACCGCTTCACCGAAGCCGACCTGCTGGCCATCCAGCTCGACGACCGCGCCGTGCTCATGGCCCGCTGGTGGCAACTGCTGCGCTCGCTGGACGACGACGCGCAGCCGGCGCTGCACGCGCTGGCCGGTGCGGCGGAACACTGGGAAGGCCGCGCCAGCGTCGAGTCGGCCAGCTACCGCATCGTCCGCGCCTGGCGCCTGGCGGTGCACGAGCGTCTGCTCGACGGCCTGCTGGCGCCCGCCAAGGCCGCCATGGGCGAGGAATTCGAGGCACCGGGCTTTCCCCAGTTCGAGGGCGTGGCCTGGCCACTGGTGCAGCAGCGGCCGCCGCACCTGCTGCCCAGGCGGTTCGAATCCTGGCAGGCGCTGTTCGAGGACGCCGCCCGGCAGGTCCGCGACGAACTCGCCCGCCAGGGTCCACTGCACGAACGCAGCTGGGGCGAACGCAATACCGCCGCGATCTGCCATCCACTGGCCGGCTCCCTGCCGCTGGGGCGGCGGCTGCTGTGCATGCCCGCCGAGCCGCTGCCGGGCGACGCGATGATGCCGCGGGTGCAGGGGCCGGCCTTTGGCGCCTCGCAGCGCATGGTAGTCGCCCCCGGGCATGAGGAGGCCGGGCTGATGCACATGCCCGGCGGGCAGAGCGGCCATCCGCTCTCGCCGTTCTGGGGCGCGGGGCACGACGACTGGGTCCACGGCCGGCCAACGCCGTTCCTGCCGGGGCCGGCCACCCACACGCTGCAGTTGCGGCCCGGGCAGGGTTGAGCGCAGTCGCCATGGGGCGTTCACCCGCGGCTTGCTAGCGTACCGGCCGCCAGTTCCCGCCAGCGATGTGAAGGCGGCTGACCTGCCGCTGCCGCTTTCGCCGTTCCCAAGCACAATCCCCCGCCAGTCCGCCCCGCCGACGCGCAACGCATGATTGAATTCGGACACCTCACCCACGTCGGCCTGCGGCGGGAACTGAACGAGGACACCTACTACGGCGACAGCGAGCTGGGGCTGTGGCTGGTGGCCGACGGCATGGGTGGCCACGAGTACGGCGAGGTCGCCAGCGCGCTGGCGCGCGAGACGATCGTCCGCGAAACCCGCCAGGGCACCCCGCTGCAGCAGGCGATCCGCATCGCCGACGAGGAGATCATCCGCGCCTCGCGCCAGCGCAGCGACGCCCTGCCGATGGGCACCACCGTGGTCGCCGCCCGCGTCACCGGGCGCCGCTTCGAAGTGGCCTGGGTAGGCGACAGCCGCGCCTACCTGTGGCGCGAGGGCAAGCTGGCCCAGCTCTCGCACGACCACAGCTACGTGCAGGAGCTCATCGCCCAGGGCGCGATCAGCATCGACCAGGCGCGCAGCCACCCGCATCGCAATGTGGTCACCCAGGCGCTGGGGGTCACCGATCCGCAGGCGCTCAACGTCGAAACCCTGTCCGGCGAACTCGCCCCCGGCTCGCAGCTGCTGCTGTGCAGCGACGGGCTGACCGAAGAGGTGGACGACCGCGCCATCTCGCGCGTGCTCGGCCACACCGAGTGCAGCGCGCAGGAATGCGTGGACGGCCTGGTCGCGGCCGCGCTCGACGGCGGCGGTTCGGACAACGTTACCGTGGTGCTGGTGCGCAGCCACTGAGCGGCGCGGGCGCCGAGTGCGTCCGCCGTCGACGTGCCGCGTCCGCGATGGACGCGTTCCGCCCGGGGATGCGCCGGCCGACCGACGTCAGCCGACCGCGGCGATCGCCTCGGGTTCGACCGCCTCCGCCAGGTCCCACACGCTGCTGCCGGCCTTGCGCCGGATCGCCTCGACCCGCGCTTCGTGCAGCGCGAGTTCCTGCGCGGACACCTTGATCAAGGGCCGCGGCCCGGTGGCCGACGCGGGCAGCGCGAAGCGGCCCGACCGCGCCCCGGCCGCCGGTTCGGCGGCGGCGAAGCCGATCTCACCCTGGCCCGAGGTGAGCGCCAGCCAGGCTTCGGCCAGCAGCTGGGCGTCGAGCAGCGCGCCGTGCAGCTGGCGGTGCGAGTTGTCCACGCCCAGGCGCCGGCACAGCGCGTCGAGTGAGTTGCGCTGGCCCGGGTAACGCTGCCGCGCCAGTTCCAGCGAATCGAGCACGGTGACCCGTTCGCGCAGCGGCCGGTAGTCCGCGCCCAGCCGCGACAGTTCGTATTCCAGGAAGCCCATGTCGAAGGCGGCGTTATGGATCACCAGTTCCGCGCCATCGACGAAGGCGAGGAACTCGTCGACGATCTCAGCGAAGCGCGGCTTGTCGGCCAGGAACTCCAGGGTCAGTCCCGTCACCTCCTGCGCGCCCATCTCGAACTCGCGGTCGGGGTTGAGGTACTTGTGGAACGTGCGGCCGGTCGGGCGCCGTTCGATCAGCTCGACGCAGCCGATTTCCACCACCCGGTTGCCCTTCTTCCATTCCAGGCCGGTGGTTTCGGTGTCGAGGATGATGTGGCGCATGTGCAGGCAGGCTCGGGATCTGGACTGGATGGACGGAAGGAAGTTGCGGGCGGTCGAACTCAGCCGGGGCGGCGCACGGGTTCGCGCAGCGGCGCCAGCTGGCCGGCGGCGCGCTGGCGGATCGCCTCGTCGCGCGCCAGCACGTCGACGCGTTCGTTGTCGGGGTCGCCGGAATGTCCCTTCACCCAGCGCCAGTCGATGCTGTGGCGGCGGCAGGCCTCGTGCAGGCGCTCCCACAGGTCGCGGTTCTTGACCGGGTCGCCACCGGAGGTCTTCCAGCCGCGCCGGACCCAGTTCGGCATCCACAGGGTGATGCCCTGGCGCACGTACTGGGAGTCGGTGTGCAGCACCACCTCGCATGGGCGGCTGAGCGTTTCCAGCGCGGCGATCGCGGCCATCAGCTCCATGCGGTTGTTGGTGGTCAGCGGCTCGCCGCCCACCACCTCGCGCTCCTTCTCGCCGTAGCGCAGCAGCGCCGCCCAGCCGCCGGGGCCGGGATTGCCCAGGCAGGCGCCGTCGGTATGGATGCCCACGGTCATGCGGCCGGCGCTCCGTGCGCGAGCGGCATGACCCGTCGCGAGCGCACCGGGGTCAGCGGGATGGCGCGCTTCTCGGCGCGCAGCAGGTAGGCCGCGCGCAGGCCCGGCCCCTGCTGCGGCACCGGCGAGACCTGCATGGTCCAGTTCGGGCCGATGCCCTGCGACACCGCGTCGGGCACCAGGCCGGCACGGCGCAGGCGCCTGCGCCAGGCCAGCGGCTCGGAGGCGCCGATCCCGCAGCCGCGCCAGCGCCAGCGGTACGGCGCCAGCGGGTTGAGCACGAACAGCCACAGCCGCCCGCCGTTCACCAGCAGCCGCGCCGCCTCGTCCAGCAGGGCGGCGCCGCAGGCCCCTTCCGGCCGCGTCACGTGCTGCAGGACCACCGTGGCGAAGGCCTCGCTGGGCAGCGGCAGGGGCAGCCCGCAGGCGATCCGGCCCTGCCAGCGGTCCCCGCCCTGCGCCGCCAGGTAGAGGCCGCGGCCCGGACCTTCGGGGGTGCGCGCCACCGGGCCGCACCACAGCCAGGGCAGCCCGGGGCGGTCGGACAGCGCCAGGTCGACCGTGTCGTCCTCGCTGGCGAGCACGGCGCGGCCGGCATCGGTCAGGAACCAGTCGTGGACGGGGGTGGCGTCCGTTTGACGGACCGGGAGCTGGGCGGGCATGGTCGCCATTCTAAAGGCAGCCGGACCCCGACCCGCCGATGAAGCTCACCGCGCTCCCCGCGCTGGACGACAACTACATCTGGCACCTGGCAGCCCCGGACGGCCGCTGGCTGGTGGTCGATCCCGGCGACGCCGGCCCGGTCCTGGCGGTTGCCGGCGGCAGCCTTGCGCCGGAGGCGATCCTGCTGACCCACCACCATGGCGACCACGTGGCGGGCGTCGCCGAACTGCGTCGGCGCTGGCCCTGGGTGCCCGTGTACGGCCCCGCGGACCCGCGCATCGCCGGGATCGTCGACCATCCCGTCGGCGACGGCGACCGCCTCCAGGCCGGGCCGTGGGCCTTCGACGTGCTCGCCGTGCCGGGCCATACGGCCAGCCATGTCGCCTTCCACGGCCAGGGGCTGCTGTTCTGCGGTGATACCCTGTTCAGCCTCGGCTGTGGGCGCCTGTTCGAAGGTACGCCCCGCGAGATGCTCGGCGCCATGGACCGGCTCTCCGCCCTGCCTGCCGCGACCCTGGTCTGCTGCGGGCACGAATACACCCTGGCCAACGCCGCCTTCGCGCGCGTGGTCGATCCCGACAACGCGGCGCTCCGGCGTCGCCACGAAGAGGCCATCGCCATGCGCCACGCCGCACAGCCCACCGTTCCCTCGACCCTGGCCCAGGAGCTGGCCTGCAACCCGTTCCTGCGGATCGATGCGCCCGCCGTGCGCACCGCGCTGGCCGCGCGCGAACCGGCCGCGGGGCACGACCGGCCAGACGCCTTCGCCGCGCTGCGGCGCTGGAAGGACGGCTTCCGCGCATGAGGGCGCGGACCCTGGCCGGGGGCCTCGCGCTGCTGTGCGCGCTGGCTGGCCCGGCGCGCGCGGGGGACGACGCGGCGCTGCAGCCTGAAGGTGCGCCAGCCATCGCCCGGACGCCAGCCGGGATCGAGGTCTCCACGGATCCCGCCGACACGGCAGTCGCCCAGGCCGCGACGTCCACCCCGCCCGGCGCCGGGCTCCTCGCCCTGCCGTCCGGGACGCGCAGCGGCCTGGACATCTACCGCAGGTTCCGCGAGGGCCTGTCCGACCAGGCCTGCGCGGCCGATGCCAGCGACCGCTGGCGGCGCCACTTCGCCCATGCGCCCGGCCAGTTCGTCGCTCCGGGCAGCGACGTCCTGCCGCTGTTCGGCTACGTGGTGGACCGGCTGCGCGAAGTGCACCTGCCCACCGAATACGCGCTGATCCCGTTCGTGGAAAGCGGCTACCGGCCCGGCGCGCGTTCGCCGCAGGGGCCGGCCGGCTTGTGGCAGTTCATCGCGCTGACCGCGCGCAACCACAAGGTGCCGGTGCGCGCAGGCTATGACGGCCGCCTCTCGCCGGTGGATTCGACCGAGGCCGCGGTGCGCTACCTGCGTACCCTGCACGGGATGTTCGCCGGCGACTGGCGCCTGGCGGTGATGGCCTACAACGCTGGCGAATACCGCGTGCTGGGAGCCCTGCGAAAGGCGGGACAGCGTCCGGCCGCCGCCGACCCGGGCGCCCTGCCGATGCCGCAGATCACCCAGGCCTACGTGCGCAAGCTGCAGGCGCTGTCGTGCATTCTCGCCGAGGCTGGCGACGGCCAGGACTGGCTGCAGGCGCTGGACCGGCCGGTGCCGGTGCTGACCGCGGCCACGGTCCCCGCGCAGGTGGCCTCGCTCGACGCGCTGGCGCGCGAGCACGGCGCCGACCCGGTCCTGCTGCGCCGCCTGAATCCCGTCCACGGCCACGGCCGCATCGCCCGCACGGGCGGCAACCCGCGGGTCCTGCTGCCGGCCACGCAGGCGACGGCGATGGCCTCGAGGCCGGCCCCGGCCAGCGACACCGACATCTCCGACGCAATGGCCGACGCATCGGCTCTGCTCGAACCCGCGCCGGCACGTACCCATGTGGTGGCGCGCGGCGAATCGCCGTGGAGCATCGCCCGCCGCCATGGGCTGCGCGTGGCCGACCTGCTGGCGCGCAACGGCCTGGATGCGCGCAGCGTGCTGCGCCCGGGCATGGTGCTCTCGCTGGATCCCACCGGGGCCGCCGGGGCGGCCGCAGCGGTCATGGCAGAATAGCGGCCGGTCCATATCGCGAGTCATCCATGGGTTTCCTGCAGGGCAAGCGCGCACTCATCACCGGCATCGCCAGCCAGCGTTCGATCGCCAACGGCATTGCCGAGGCGATGCACCGCGAAGGCGCGGAACTGGCCTTCACCTACCAGAACGAGAAGCTGAAATCCCGCGTCGAGGATGCGGCCGGCAAGCTCGGCGGCGGCCCGGTGTTCCCGCTCGACGTCACCGACGATGCGCAGATCGCCGCGCTGTTCGACGATCTCGGCAAGCACTGGAGCGACGGCTTCGACATCCTCGTCCACGCCATCGCCTACGCGCCACGCGAAGCGATCGCCGGCGAGTTCCTCGACGGCCTGACCCGCGAGAACTTCGCGATGGCGCACGACATCTCGGCGTACTCGCTGTCGGCGCTGGCCAAGGGCGCGCGTCCGCTGATGCAGGGCCGGCAGGGTGCGATCCTCACCCTGAGCTATCTGGGCGCGGTGCGCACCCTGCCCAGCTACAACGTGATGGGCGTGGCCAAGGCGGCGCTGGAAGCCAGCGTGCGCTACCTCGCGCTCAACCTCGGCCCGGAGGGCATCCGCGTCAACGCGATCTCCGCCGGCCCGATCAAGACCCTGGCCGCGGCCGGCATCGGCGGCTTCCGCAAGATCCTGGGCCACGTCGAGGCCAATGCCCCCATCCGCCGCACGGTCACCATCGAGGATGTCGGCAACGCCGCCGCCTTCCTGTGTTCGGACCTGGCCTCGGGCATCACCGGCGAGGTCACCTACGTCGACGGCGGCTACAGCATCGTCGGCATGACCGGGCTGGACGCCAGCGAGTAAGGCGGGGCCAGGTCGCGTCCGGGCACGACAGCCCGCACGCGGCGCGAGTCCAGACGATCCTTCGCATTGCCGGACCACCCGGTCATGCGCGGGATCCCCGGTCGCCCGGGTCCCCCGGGTTTCGGAAGCAAAAAAGGCCCGGTCGAACCGGGCCTTTTCTGCGTCCGGGAGCGTGGGCCTACAGCTTCGACTCCACCACCGTCACCTTCATCTGCCGGCGCAGCGCACGCTGCAGCGTCTGCGCGTCTTCGCTGCCGACCATGGCCGCCATCTGCTGGACGAACATGTCGCGCTCGGCGTCGCTGGCCTCGGAGCCATCGCCCGGGGTCACCTTGGAGATCGCGAACACCACCACGCTGCCGTCGGACAGCGCCACCTGTCCGGGCGAGACCTTGCCTTCCTCGGGCGCAGGCGCGCGGAAATAGGCTTCGGCGGCCGCCTCGTCCGGTACCGGGGTACCGCGCGGCATGCCCTGCAGGTCGCGCAGCTGCAACGAGGCGGCGTCCGCCAGCGACTGCAGCGTCTCGCCGGCCTTCAGCTTCTCCACCATCGCCTCGGCCTGCGCCTGTACGCGCCTGGACGCGCGGTCCGCGCGGATGGCGGCGACGATTCGCTCGCGCGCCTCGCCCACGGCCAGCGCGCGCTCGGGTTCGTGCTTGGTCACGCGGATGATCACGCTGCGGTCCGGGCCGACTTCGATCGGATCGCTGGCAGTGTTGTCCTGCACCAGGCTCTCGGAGAACGCCGCACGCTGCACCGCGGGCACCGCAAGCACGCCTTCGCCCTCGCCCCGCGCGATCGGACCTGCGGTCTGCACCTGCAGGCCGGCCTTCTTCGCCGCCGCGGTGAGCTCGGTGGGATTGCGGTAGACCTCGTCGACGAAGCCGCCGACCAGGTCGTTGAACGCGCGCTCGCGATCGGCCTGCGCCTGTTCCTGCGCCAGCGTCTCGCGCACCTGCTCGAACGGCACCTGGTGTCCGGTCCGCACCTCGCGCAGCTGGATCACGTGCCAACCGAACTCGCTGCGGACCGGATCGCTGACGCTGCCGGCCTCGGCGGCGAACACCGCGTCCTCGAACGGTTTGACCATGCCGCCGTCGCGGCGCACCCAGCCCAGGTCGCCACCGTTGGCGGCCGAGCCCGGGTCGCCCGGATTGGCGCGCGCCAGCTCGGCGAAGTCCGCGCCCGCTGCGCGCGCCTGTTCGGCGATCTGTCGCGCCTTCGCTTCGGCCGCCTGCTGCGCGGATTCGTCCGCACCCTCTTCCACCGGCACCAGGATGTGCGACACCAGGCGCTGCTCGGGTTCGACGAAACGCGCCTTCTCCTGCTCGTAGCGCTGGCGCAGGGTGGCTTCGTCGGGTTCGGGCGCGGCTGGCAGCGAACTCGAGTCGAGTTCCACGTACTCCAGCGTCACCTGTTCCGGCGCGCGGTATTCGTCGCGATGGGCGTCGTACCAGGCCTGGATTTCCGCCGCCGCCACCGCGCCGGTATCCGGCTCGGGCGCAGGCAGCACGACGAAGGCCACGTCGCGGCGCTCGCCCAGCAGGGCCATGACGCGATCGGTCTCGGACGGCGTGGTGAACGCGGATCGGGCGACCTGGCCGGCCAGCAGCCCGGCCTGCAGGTCCTCGCGCACCATCTCCTGGAAAGCGCGTGGCGAATAGCCCTGCGACTGCAGCGTCAGCAGGTAGCGCTGCTCGTCGAAGCGGCCATCGACCTGGAACGCCTGGATGCCCTCGATGGCTTCGCGCACGCGCGAATCGCCGACCGCCATGCCGTCGCGCACCGCGGCGAGCTGGAGCACCTTGCGGTCGATCAGTGCCTCGAGCACCTCGCGCTTGGTCTCGGGCGATTCGAACGCGCGTGCGTCGAAGGCTTCGCCCTCGACCTGGCGGCGGCGCTGGCGTTCGGCCTCGAAGGCCTCGCGGAATTCCTCGGGGCTGACCTCCTCCGATTCCCAGGCCAGCCGACGTACCAGCCACCAGTCGGGCGCGCTGCGCCACCACGACGGCTGCACTTCGACCTTGGCGGCATAGTTGGCGCCGCTCTGGAACAGGTACTGCTCCATGCCGAAGAACGCGAACGGAATGGCCAGGAGCGCGACGATGACGATCGCGATCCAGCCGGACATCTTGTCTCTGAGAGTCTGCAGCATTGGGCAAGCGGAGCCGGGACGTAGCCGCACAGTCTAACCGCTTGCCGGCGTGGGCGAGCGTACCCGCGCCGGAGATCGCGGCGGGTGGGCACCCGACCCTGCCGGACGATGCCAGTGGAGCGCTCCTCGGCCCGGATTCGCCCTGCTCTGGCAACGCCGGGCGGATGGAAAGGCGCGCGGGCGTCCCTGCTGTCCGACGCGTGCGGCGTACCCGCCACCGCGCACCGCAACGGATGCTCCGAAATGCACGCGCAAAAAAAAACGGGCCCTGCATTCCTGCAGGGCCCGTCGTATCGAATGGCGGAGCGGACGGGACTCGAACCCGCGACCTCCGGCGTGACAGGCCAGCATTCTAACCAGCTGAACTACCGCTCCGCGCTTTGATCTTGAAACCTTTCCCCCGGTCAGCGTCCCGTTTGCCTGGTGGGTGCTGAGGGTTTCGAACCCCCGACCCTCTCCGTGTAAAGGAGACGCTCTACCGCTGAGCTAAGCACCCTTGGCACTTGGTGACTTGGGGAACTCAGGAGCCGCTCAGTTTACTGCATCCTTCAGCGCTTTGCCAGCCTTGAATGCAGGATTGTTGGAAGCCGGAATTTCGATCGGCTCCTTGGTGCGCGGGTTCAGACCGGTGCGCGCAGCCCGGGCCTTGACCGAGAAGGAACCGAAGCCGACCAGGTTGACGGCGTCGCCACGCTTGAGCGCCGCGGTCACCGCTTCGAGCACCGCGTCGAGCGCGCGGCCGGCGTCGGCCTTGGACAGCCCCGCCTTGTCGGCGACCTGGTCGATCAATTCACTCTTGTTCACTGGCATGTTGGACACTCCATTGCGGACCGCGGCCCGCCTTGCTGGGGACCAGGTTTGTCGACGGGGAATCCCGCGACGCCGCCTGGCCATGAGGATGCTTGAGAATCCGCGGCATTTTACGCGGTGGCTCCGCCAAATACGACAGCAGGCGGATGCCGGATCGGACCATATCGTGCTCGATTGCAGTTCGTGAGTCCTGCGTGAAGCCGGTCGCCACCTTCGGACCGCGAGCAGGCACGTCCGGCGGCGCCGCCTCCCGGAAGAAGCGGCGCAGCCAGGACTCAGTGCTTGACGTCCGCGCGCGGCGCCTTGTCCTTGCGCCGGCGAACCGCCGGCGCAGGTGCAGGCGCCGCGGCCGGCTGCTGGGCTGCCGCCGTCAGCGGACGTTCCAGGGCCAGGTCGAGCACCTCGTCGATCCACTTCACCGGCACGATGTTGATGTGGTCGGTGACGTTGGCCGGGATGTCGGCCAGGTCCTTGCGGTTTTCCTCGGGGATGATCACCGTGCTGATGCCTCCGCGCAGCGCCGCCAGCAGCTTCTCCTTCAGGCCGCCGATCGCGGTG
Organism: uncultured Luteimonas sp.; assembly: GCF_947492465.1. NCBI lineage: Bacteria > Pseudomonadati > Pseudomonadota > Gammaproteobacteria > Lysobacterales > Lysobacteraceae > Luteimonas > uncultured Luteimonas sp. Next base: position 587,751 of record NZ_CANLNF010000001.1, on the reverse strand, counting down.
ACCTTGCCGCGCAGGGTGATCTCGCCGGTCATCGCCACTTCGGCGCGCACCGGGATCCTGGTCAGCGTGGAGACCAGCGCGGTCGTCATCGCGATGCCGGCGCTCGGTCCGTCCTTCGGCGTGGCGCCATCGGGCACGTGCACGTGCACGTCCTGCTTCTGCAGGAAATCCACGTCGATGCCAAGGCGTTCGGTACGCGCACGCACCACGCTCAGCGCAGCCGAGGCCGATTCCTTCATCACGTCGCCGAGCTGGCCGGTCAGGATCAGGTTGCCCTTGCCCGGAACCAGGGTGGACTCGATCTGCAGCAGGTCGCCGCCGACCTCGGTCCAGGCCAGCCCGGTGACCATGCCGATCTCGTTGTCCTGCTCGGCACGGCCGAAGTCGAAGCGGCGCACGCCCAGGTAGCTGTCGAGGTTGTCCGCGCCGACCTTCACCGCCTTGGCCTTGCCCTTCTTCGGGCCGGCCAGCGCGATCTGCTTGACCACCTTGCGGCAGATCTTGGCGATCTCGCGCTCGAGGTTGCGCACGCCGGACTCGCGCGTGTAGTAGCGCACGATGTCCTGGATCGCGTCGGTCGCGATGGCGATCTCCTCGGGCTTGAGGCCATTGGCCTTCATCTGCTTGGGCACGAGGTAGCGCGTGGCGATGCTGATCTTCTCTTCCTCGGTGTAACCCGGGATGCGGATCACCTCCATGCGGTCGAGCAGCGGGCCGGGGATGTTGAGCGAGTTGGACGTGGCGATGAACATCACCTCGGACAGGTCGAGGTCGACCTCCAGGTAATGGTCGTTGAAGGTGTGGTTCTGCTCGGGGTCGAGCACCTCGAGCAGCGCCGAGGACGGATCGCCGCGGAAGTCCATCGACATCTTGTCGATCTCGTCGAGCACGAACAGCGGATTCTTCGTGCCCGCCTTGTTGAGGTTCTGCACGATGCGGCCCGGCATCGAACCGACGTAGGTGCGGCGATGGCCGCGGATCTCGGCCTCGTCGCGCACGCCGCCCAGCGCCATGCGCACGAACTTGCGGTTGGTGGCCTTGGCGATGGACTGGCCGAGCGAGGTCTTGCCCACGCCGGGCGGGCCGACCAGGCACAGGATCGGACCCTTCATCTTCTGCACGCGCCCCTGCACGGCGAGGTACTCGAGGATGCGCTCCTTCACCTTCTCAAGGCCGTAATGGTCGGCGTCGAGGGTTTCCTGCGCGCTCTTGAGGTCCTTGCGCACCTTGCTGCGCTTCTTCCACGGCACGCCCAGCAGCCAGTCCAGGTAGTTGCGCACCACCGCGGCCTCGGCCGACATCGGCGACATCTGCTTGAGCTTGTTGAACTCGTTCTTCGCCTTGGTCTCGACCGGCTTGGGCATGCCGGCCTGGGCGATCTTGCGGGCGATTTCCTCCAGGTCGTTGGGCGCCTCGTCGATCTCGCCCAGCTCCTTCTGGATCGCCTTCATCTGTTCGTTGAGGTAGTACTCGCGCTGCGACTTCTCCATCTGCGACTTCACCCGGCCGCGGATGCGCTTCTCCATCTGCTGCACGTCGATCTCGCCGTCGACCAGGCCCACCAGCAGCTCCAGCCGTTCGGCCGTGTCCACGCTTTCAAGCAGGCGCTGCTTCTCGGCCAGGCGCACGCCCAGGTGCGCGGCGACGATGTCGGCCAGGCGGCCGGGCTCGTCGATGCCGGCCAGGGTCTGCATCAGTTCCGGCGGCAGCTTGCGATTGGTCTTGACGTACTGCTCGAACAGGGAGACCAGCGAACGCGCGATCGCCTCGACCTCGCGCTCGTCTCGGCTCTCGACCGGTTCGATCACGTCGCCCACGCCCGCCAGCGTGCCGTCGACCTCGCGCACCTGCGACACGCGCACGCGCGACACGCCCTCGACCAGCACCTTGATGGTGCCGTCCGGCAGCTTGAGCAGCTGCAACACCTGGGCCAGCGTGCCGATCGGATGCAGGTCGTCGCCGTCCGGATCGTCGGTTTCGGCGGACTTCTGCGCGACCAGCAGGATCCGCTTGTCGCCCTCCATCGCGATGTCGAGCGCGCGGATCGACTTGTCCCGGCCGACGAACAGCGGGATCACCATGTGCGGGAACACCACCACGTCGCGCAGGGGCAGCACGGGCAGTTCCAGCGAGTCGCTACGGGGTCGATCGGTCATTGCGGGATTCCAGGAAACGACGGGACGGGCGGCGCGACCGCCCACCGTGGGTTTATGGGGCCCGGCGGGGGGCGATGCAAGCGCCGCGGGCGCACCGGATCGATGCGGAGCGCCGACAGGGGCGCTGGGACGGGACAAGGCCGTGCAGCCGCAGATTGCGGCGGTGCGTCAGGAGCGAGGGCGGGTCCAGGCGCGGAACGCCGCGGCCCCCGCGCAGTTTTCGCCGCGACTGCCCGGCTGCGCCGGAAGCAACCCAGACGCGGCCGGCCCGCGTCGCGGTGGTCCGCCCGGCCTGGCCGGGCGGGACGCTTACTCGGCGGAGGCCACCTTGGGCGCGGCCGGCGGGGTCTGGTAGATCAGGTAAGGCTCGGACTTGTGCTCGATCACCGACTCGTCGACCACCACCTTGCTCACGTTCTCCAGCGACGGCAGCTCGTACATGGTGTCGAGCAGCACCGACTCGACGATGGTGCGCAGGCCGCGGGCGCCGGTCTTGCGCTTGATCGCCTTCTTCGCGATCGCGCTGAGCGCGTCCTGGCGGAACTCCAGCTCTACCCCTTCCATCTCGAACAGCTTGCGGAACTGCTTGCTGATCGCGTTCTTGGGTTCGGTGAGGATCTTGATCAGCGCCGCCTCGTCCAGTTCCTCGAGGGTCGCGACCACCGGCAGGCGGCCGACGAACTCGGGGATCAGGCCGAACTTGATCAGGTCCTCGGGCTCGACGTCGGCCAGTACCTTGCCGGTGTCGGTCTTGCGTTCGCTGCTCTTGAGCTTGGCGCCGAAACCGATGCCGCCGGCCTCGGTACTGCGCTGCTGGATGATCTTGTCCAGACCGGCGAACGCGCCACCGACGATGAACAGGATGTTCTTCGTCTCCACCTGCAGGAATTCCTGCTGCGGATGCTTGCGCCCGCCCTGCGGCGGCACGCTGGCGGTGGTGCCTTCGATCAGCTTGAGCAGCGCCTGCTGCACGCCCTCGCCGGAGACGTCGCGGGTGATCGACGGGTTCTCGGACTTGCGCGAGATCTTGTCGATCTCGTCGATGTAGACGATGCCCTGCTGCGCCTTCTCGACGTCGTAGTCGCACTTCTGCAGGAGCTTCTGGATGATGTTCTCGACGTCCTCGCCCACGTAGCCGGCTTCGGTCAGCGTGGTGGCGTCGGCGATCGTGAACGGCACGTTGAGCAGGCGCGCCAGCGTCTCGGCCAGCAGCGTCTTGCCCGAGCCGGTCGGCCCGACCAGCAGGATGTTGGACTTGGCCAGTTCGACCTCGTCGTTCTTGCTGCGGCTCTCGATGCGCTTGTAGTGGTTGTACACGGCGACGGCCAGCGTGCGCTTGGCCCGGTTCTGGCCGATCACGTACTGGTCCAGGACCTCGAGGATTTCCTTCGGCTTGGGCAGCGAGCTGCGCGCCGACTGGGCCTTTTCCTCGAGCTCTTCGCGGATGATGTCGTTGCACAGCTCGACGCATTCGTCGCAGATGTACACGCTCGGGCCCGCGATCAGCTTCCGCACCTCATGCTGGCTCTTTCCGCAGAAGGAGCAGTAGAGGATCTTGTTGCTGTCGCCGGTACGGCCCTGACGGTCTTCGGTCATGAATGGATCTGTCTTGCTGATGCGGTCACGGGGCGAGAATAGCACAGCGCCCGGCGGCGCAATGCGCGCGCCACCGGAATGCCATTTCCGTTTTCTATCAACGAGTTAAGCGGGCTGGATCGACTCTTCCGGACGCCGCTCGAGCACCTGGTCGACCAGCCCGTACTCGCGGGCGGCCTCCGCGCTCTTGAAGTTGTCGCGCTCGGTGTCGCTGGCGATGGTCTCGATCGACTGGCCGGTATGGCGCGCCAGGATCTCGTTCAGGCGCTGCTTCATCGACAGGATCTCGCGGGCGTGGATGTCGATGTCCGTGGCCTGGCCCTGGAAGCCGCCCAGCGGCTGGTGGATCATCACCCGCGAATTGGGCAGCGCATAGCGCTTGCCCGCCGCGCCGGAGGCCAGCAGCAGGGCGCCCATGCTGGCGGCCTGGCCGACGCAGATCGTGCTCACGTCGGGCTTGATGAACTGCATGGTGTCATAGATCGCCATGCCGGCGGTCACGATGCCGCCGGGCGAATTGATGTACAGGTTGATGTCCTTCTCGGGGTTTTCGGCCTCGAGGAACAGCAACTGGGCGACGATCACGTTCGCCATGTAGTCGTCGATGCCGCCGACCAGGAAGATCACCCGCTCCTTCAGCAGCCGCGAGTAGATGTCGTAGGCGCGCTCGCCGCGGCTGGTCTGTTCGACCACCATCGGGACGAGGTTCAGTGCCTTGGTCTCGTAGCTGCTCATGGATCGGTTCTCGCTTGCGGTGAAGTGGACCGGCGCGGGGCGCCGGCCCGGGAGTTTCGCCTGGCCGCGGAGGCCGGCGGAACCCGGCTCAGGGCGTGATGGCTTCCTGGAACGAAAGCTGCTGTTCGGTGTGCTGGGCGCGCTCGGCGATCCAGTCGATCACCTGCTCTTCCATCACGCGGTTCTGCAGTCCCGACATCAACTGGGGGTCGTTGCGGTACAAGTCAATGACCTGCTGCGGTTCTTCGTAGGTGGAGGCGATCAGGCGCAGGTGCTCGTTCAGGCGCTTGGGATCCAGGCGCAGCGTATTGCGGCGCGCCACCTCGCCGACCAGCAGGCCGACCAGCACGCGCTTGCGCGCGGCGTCCATGAACCCTTCGTGCGCATCTGCCGGCACCTGGCCCGGATCGCGGCCGCTGCGGCGGACCTGCTCGACCTGCTGCGCCAGCATCGAGCGCGCTTCGGCCTCGACCAACCGCGGCGGCAGTTCGACCTGCGCATAGGCCGCGACCAGCTGCTCGCCGACCTCGCGACGCAGGCGGTTCATCAGCGCGCCCTTGAGCTCGCGCTCCAGGTTGGTGCGGATGTCGCCGCGGAACTGCTCGAGCTGTCCGCTCTTCACGCCGAAGCTCTTGATGAAGGCCGCATCGGCCTCGGGCAGCTGCTGTTCGGAAACCTGCACCGCCTTGAGGTGGACGCTCGCCGACTTGCCGGCCTGCGACGGTACGCGCCAGTCGGCCGGGAACGTCACCTCGACCGTCTTCTCCTCGCCCGCCGCCATGCCGACCAGCGCATCCTCGACGTCCTTGAACATGCCGCCGGAGCCGATCACGGTCACGCCGCGCTCCACGCCCTCGGCCGGCAGGCGCTCGTCGCCCGCCTGCGACCAGGTCTCGACCTCGACCGCGTCGCCGGCCTGCACCGGACGCGTGACCACGCTCCAGCTGCGGCGCTGCTGGCGCAGGTTCTCGATCATGCGGTCGATGTCCTCTTCGGTCACCTCCGCGGTGTGGCGCACGACGCTCAGCGTCGAGACGTCGATCTCGCCGAAGTCCGGCACCACTTCGAAGGTGGCGACGTAGGCCAGTTCGCCCTCGGCGGTCTCCCGGCTGGGTTCGATCTTCGGCTGGCCGGCCAGGCGCAGCTCGTTGCTGCGCACGGCCTCGTCGAAGCCCTCGCGCAGCAGGCCGTCGAGCACCTCGGCGCGGACCTGCTCGCCATAGCGCTGCTCGATCACTTTCGCCGGCACCTTGCCCGGGCGGAAGCCCTTGATCCTGGCGGTGCGCGCGATTTCGCGCAGGCGACCACCGACCTGGCTTTCCAGCCGTTCCGACGGCAGACGGAACGTCAGGCGGCGCTCGAGGCTGCCCAGGGTTTCGACCGACACTTGCATTGACTCACTCCTGCCGCGCGGCCATCGCCGCCGCTGTTTGGATCGGATGGGGGCCGGGGGCGTCGGACCTGCCTGGGCAGGCCGGCGACGGCCGGCGGAACGGGATATTTTGGCGGAATCGGGGGTTGGCCGCCAGTGGCGGGGATGGGAACGGGATGGGCGTGGGGGACTCACGCTTTCGCTCCGGGCGGGGAGACCGAGAGTTCGATCCGGTTGGTGCGTTACCGAGGGACAGACGTGACGTCCTGCCGGGACCGCTTGGGGCGACGATGCCAACGCCTGGCGGAGGCTGAACGCCCTGCCCTCCCCAACGCTCGCGAACTGACGTTGCAGCCGATGCTCTTGCGAGGGTTGGTGCGAAAGGGGGGACTCGAACCCCCACGCCTTGCGGCACTGGAACCTAAATCCAGGGCGTCTACCAATTCCGCCACTTTCGCGCTGGGCGCAGCTTACCCGCCCGGCGCCTTCGCCAAACGAAAACGCCCGGCCGAAGCCGGGCGATCCGTCGAATGGTGGGCCGTCAAGGATTCGAACCTTGGACCTACTGATTAAGAGTCAGCTGCTCTACCAACTGAGCTAACGGCCCCGAAAAGCGGGCGCGCAGTGTACCAGATGCGCGCCGTACGGCAATGGTCTTGCCGCAATGAAACTGAAGTGGGGTGGCTGAGGGGACTCGAACCCCCGACATCTGGAATCACAATCCAGGACTCTAACCAACTGAGCTACAGCCACCACTGGAACTGGAACCTGCACAGGATACCCGAGCTCGACCCGGATTCCCCGTCGCGATGCGGACAAGGCTGCGACCCTCACTGCCTCCCCCGCCCCGCCTGTCCTGCATCGATCCTTCCCCGCCCTCGCCTGACCAGGTCCTGCGTGGCGCGCCCGGCAGGACTCGAACCTGCAACCACCGGCTTAGAAGGCCGGTGCTCTATCCGGTTGAGCTACGGGCGCCTGTGCGCATGATAGCTGTCCCGGACAGGACGGATGGTCGGGGTAGAGGGATTCGAACCCCCGACATCCTGCTCCCAAAGCAGGCGCGCTACCAGACTGCGCTATACCCCGGCCGGTGACGGGCGGTCGAACCGATCTCCGCCGGGCTGGCCCGGAGGAGCCGGACATTGTCCGGAGCGCGCCTGCCAGTGTCAAACCACGCAGCGGCGCCGCGCCCGGTCCGTGTATCCTGAACGCCGGCTCCAGACAGCGGACACGCACCCATGCGCAGCGGCAATCCCGTACTCAAAGAATCGACTTTCCTCGACCTCGGCAGCGGCGCGGTGGTGTCCCGCGACGGCGACACGATGAGCCTCAACGGCACGGTCAACAAGACCGGCTTCCTGCTGCTGCTCACGGTGCTGACCGCCGCGTTCGCCTGGAACCAGGCGCTCGGCGCCGACGGCACGCCGGCACCCGGCTTCGGCGTCTACGTCTGGGGCGGCGCGATCGGCGGCCTGGTGATCGCCCTGGTCACCGCCTTCAAGAAGGAGTGGTCGCCGGTCACCGCGCCGCTGTACGCGCTGGTGGAAGGCTTCTTCCTCGGCGCCATCTCGGCGCTGTACAACCACATGTACGAAGGCATCGTGATGCAGGCGGTGATGCTGACCTTCGGCACCCTGTTCGCGCTGCTGTTCGCCTATCGCACCGGCCTGATCCGGGCGACCGAGAACTTCAAGCTCGGCGTGGTCGCCGCCACCGGCGGCATCGCGCTGGTCTACCTGGCCACCATCGTGCTGCGGATGTTCGGCAAGGACATCCCGATGATCCACGAGAGCGGCATCGTCGGCATCGGCTTCAGCCTGTTCGTGATCGTGATCGCGGCGCTGAACCTGGTGCTGGACTTCGACTTCATCGAGAGCGGCGTCGAGCAGGGCGCGCCGAAGTACATGGAGTGGTATGGCGCGTTCGGACTGATGGTCACCCTGGTGTGGCTGTACATCGAGTTCCTGCGCCTGCTGGCCAAACTGCAGTCGCGCGACTGAAGCGCGGCTGCAATCGCATCGGGAAAGGCGCCCGCGGGCGCCTTTTTCATGCCTGGCGCGGCGGCGGCGCTGGCGGCGCGCCGGTCCCGGTCGGATGCGCGGCCGCCGGGTCGGGCCGCCGCGGCCACGCCATGAAGCCGATGGCCGCCAGCGCCAGCAGCCAGCAGTACCAGACGCTGGCGGCGAGGGCGAACGGAGACACCGCCGCCAGCGATGCGGCGAGCAGCAGCTGGGCCCCGTAGGGCAGCAGCCCCTGCGGCACGCAGGCGAAGATGTCGAGCACGCTGGCGGCGCGGCGCGGGCTGATGCCGTGCTGCTGCGCGATATCGCGCGCGACGCTGCCGCCGACCAGGATCGCGACCGTGTTGTTGGCGGTGAACACGTCGGCCGTGGTCGCCAGCGCCGCGATGCTGAATTCGCCCGTCCGCCGCCCCCGATGGCCGCGGGCGAAGCGCGAGATCGCCTGCGCCAGCCAGGCCAGGCCGCCGCTCGCCTTCATCAGTCCGGCCAGGCCGCCGATCAGCAGCGACAGCAGCAGGATCTCGACCATGCCCTCGAAGCCGGTCCAGATGTCGCCGGCGTACTGCGGCAGGTCGTAGTCCTCGACCAGCACCAGGCCGAAGGCGCCGGCCACCGCCAGGCCCAGCGACAGGACGAGCAGCACGTCCAGCCCCGCCAGCGCCAGCGCCAGCACCAGCACATAGGGCAGCGCGAGCCACGCCGGCGCCAGGACCTCCGCCTGCACCGGCGCCGGCTCGCCGGCAAAGCCCAGCAGCGCCATCGTTGCCAGCGCCGCCGGCAGCGCGATCCGGAAGTTCTCGCGGAACTTGTCGCGCATCTGCGCGCCCTGGGTCCGGGTGGCGGCGATGGTGGTGTCGGAAATCACCGACAGGTTGTCGCCGAACATCGCGCCGCCCACGACCGCCCCGGTCACCAGCACCCGGTCCAGGCCCGATGCGTCGGCCACCCCGATCGCGATCGGCACGACCGCGGCAATCGTGCCCATCGAGGTGCCGATCGCCAGCGACACCGCGCCGGCGACCAGGAACATGCCCGGCAGCAGCAGCGCCGGATGCAGCGCGCCGATGCCCAGCGACACCACCGCATCGACCGCACCGATCGCCTTGGACACATAGGCGAAGGCGCCGGCGAGCAGGAAGATCAGGCACATCAGGACGATGTTGGGGTCGCCCATCCCCTGCAGCAGCGTCGCGCCCGGAGGCAGTCCGCGTCGCCACGCGACCAGCGCGCCGAGCGCCAGCGCCGGCAGGATCGCGACCGGGGCGCGCAGCTGGTAGAAGCCCATCGGCTCGCCCTGGATCGAGTAGTACAGGCCCGCGCCGAAAAAGATCGCCAGGAACAGCAGCAACGGGGTCAGCGCAAGCGCGCTGGGGCGGGTCGTCATCGCGGCAGCCGGTGGGAAAACGACGATTGTGCGGTCTTTGGCCGGGTTCGTCAGGCCCGCGGGCCGAACGCTGAATCCGGCCTCGCGACTCGCCGGCCTGCAACCGCGCCCACGACTCGCCCCCAAGTGCCGGACAGGGCGACGGCGCGACCGGCCTGCCGCCCAGCCAACGCATATCGCGGGCTCCGCGCCCCCGCCATCGGGCCGGGCCCGTGCGGACCTCAGGCCTTGGGTCAGGGCCGGACAAAGAAAAACGGGACGCATCGGCGTCCCGTTCCCTTCACCCGCAGCCCCGCAACAGCCGATCAGATCCGGCTGGCGATCGCCCTGGCGAACGACATGGTGTTGCCGCTGCCGCCCAGGTCCGGGGTCAGGTTGTCCTGCGCTTCCAGCGTGGCGACCACGGCCTTGCGCAGGCGGGCCGCATCATCGGGCTTGCCGAGATGGTCGAGCATCTGCGCCGCGCCCAGCAGCAGCGCGCAGGGATTGGCCTTGCCCTGGCCGGCGATGTCGGGCGCGGTGCCGTGCACGGCCTCGAAGATGGCAGCGTCCTTGCCGATGTTGGCGCCCGGCGCCAGGCCGAGGCCACCGACCAGGCCGGCGCACAGGTCGGAGATGATGTCTCCGAACAGGTTGGTGGTCACGATGATGTCGAACTGCTCCGGCCGCATCACCAGCTGCATGCAGGTGTTGTCGACGATCATCTCGTTGCATTCGATCTGCGGGTACTGCGCCGCCACCTCGCGCGCCACCTTCAGGAACAGGCCCGAGGTGGTCTTGAGGATGTTGGCCTTGTGCACCACGGTGATCTTCTTGCGGCCGGTGTTCTGCGCCAGCTCGAAGGCGTAACGGACGATGCGCTCGGAGCCCTTGCGGGTGATCTTCTGCATCAGCGTCGCGGTTTCGCCGTCCTCGGTGATCGACTGGCCCTCGCCGATGTAGGCGCCCTCGGTGTTCTCCCGCACCGTGATCAGGTCCACGCCCGTGGGGAAGCGCGACTTGGTGTTCGGGAACGACTTGGCCGGGCGCACGTTGGCATACAGGTCGAAGCGCTTGCGCAGCTCGACGTTGATCGAGGAGAAGCCCTCGCCCACCGGCGTGGTCAACGGGCTCTTGAGCGCGATGCGGTTGCGACGGATCGAGTCCATGGTCGCCTGCGGCAGCAGCTCGCCGTGCTTCTCGAGCGCCACCAGGCCGGCGTCGGCCTCCTCGTAGCGCAGGCCGACGTCCATCGCGTCGAGCACGTGCAGGGTGGCGTCCATGATCTCCGGGCCGATGCCGTCGCCGCGGATGACCGTGATTGTCTGGGTCATGTGGGGGATGTCCATGCGAAAGACGCCGCGCGGAAGGCGCAGCGTGGAAATTGGTTCAATCTGAAATTATGCCCGAAAGCCGGCCCCGCCCCCAACTCGACCAAAGTCGCGCGGGCCGGATCGGCCGTCTCAAGCCGGCGCGTGGTCGTGCGCCGTGGGCGCGTCCGCCCCGCCCTGCTCGAGCCGGTCGAGGAAATCCACCGCCCTGCGCAGGTGCGGAATGACGATGCTGCCGCCGACCACCAGCCCGACGGAGAAGGTCTCGAACAGCTCCTCCCGGCTCGCCCCCGCCTCGTGGCATTGGGCGACGTGGTAGCTGATGCAGTCGTCGCAGCGCAGCACCAGCGAAGCGACCAGGCCCAGCAGCTCCTTGGTCTTCACGTCCAGCGCGCCGGCCTGGTAGGTCTGGGTATCCAGCGCGAAGAAGCGCCGGACCACCTGGTTGGGTTCGGCCAGGATGCGTTCGTTCATGCGCTGGCGGAACGCGGTGAATTCGCCGACCCGGTCTGACTCGCTCATCTGCCCTGTTCCTGGTTTGTCGTGCTGGAAGGAAGTGTCTCGCCACCACATGCCGCACGCCGCCCGGCGCCATGCGCGGGACGCGGCATGCGGGCACCGGCAAGACGTGCCGCAGGCGCCTGCTCAGGCGCCGAGCAGCGCCTCGAGCCGGCCGGCGCGGTGCAGCGCCATCATGTCGTCGTAGCCGCCCACATGGACGTCGCCGATGAAGATCTGCGGCACCGAGGTCCGCCGCGTGCGCGCCACCATGCGTTCGCGCTCCACCGGATCCAGGTCGATCCGCACCTCCTGCCACTCCAGCCCGCGGCTGCGCAGGAAATTCTTGGCGGCCACGCAGTAGCCGCAGATCGCACTGGTGTACATGATGATCGGCGGCTGCGCCGTCGCCGGGGCGGAATCGTCAGCCATGGCGGGAACCTGTTTCGCGGAGATGGGTCGAATGGTGGATCCCGCCGCCGCGCATTTCCACCTCCGCCGGCGGAACGCTGCAAACGATTAACATCGGATTCACTCCTTGCGCGCGTGGCACCGGCATGCTTGCCGCGGGCGACGCCCGCTCGCCCCGCCCGCTCCGGACCGCCATGCGCCCCAGCTACTCCCGCCTCCGCACGCTGCTGACCACCGCCCTGCTGGTCCTGGTGGCGGCCGCCGGCGCGCACGCGCAGGAAAACCGCCTGCCCGACATCGGCTCTTCGGCCGGCAGCGTGCTCGGTCCGGTGCAGCAGGCCGAATATGGCCGGATGATGCTCGCGCAGCTGCGCCACTACGGCTACGTGCTCGAGGATCCGCTCACCGAGGCCTGGCTGCAGTCCACCGGCAATCGCCTGGCGGCGGTCAGCGACGATCCCGAGCAGCGCTTCACCTTCTTCATGATGAAGGACCGGAGCATCAACGCCTTCGCCACGCTGGGCGGCTACATCGGCATGAACGCGGGCCTGGTGCTGGCGGCCGAACAGGAAGACGAGGTGGCCGCGGTGCTCGGGCACGAGATCGCCCACGTCACCCAGGCGCACGTACTGCGCAGCGTCGAGCGCGCCCAGCGCGACAGCATTCCGATCCTGCTCGCCATGCTCGGCGCGATCGCGATCGCGCAGTCTGCCGGCGGCAATTCCTCAGACGACGCGGCCATGGCGGCGATCGCCAGCGCCCAGGGCCTGGCGGCGCAGCGCCAGATCAACTACACCCGCTCCAACGAATCGGAAGCCGACCGCATCGGCATCCGCACCCTGGCCCGCGGCGGTTACGAACCCGAGGCGATGGCCAGCATGTTCGAGCGCATGCAGGCGGTCTCGCGGACCAACCAGGGCGGCGAGCGCGAACGCCTGCCGGACTACCTCAAGACCCACCCGGTCACCACCACGAGAATCAGCGAGGCCAAGGACCGCGCCTCGCGGCTGGGCGGGAGCACCGTGACCGGCTCGGTGTCCACGCCCGACGCCACGCGCACGCAACGGGTGCGGATCGACGGCGCCACCGTGCCCGACAGCCTGCGCGTGAGCGACAACCCGCTGCTGCCCTCGACCCTCACCCTGCTGGCGGGCCTGGAGAGCGGCGAGAGCCGTGAGTTCGGCTGGGCGCGCGAGCGCCTGCGGGTGCTGTCGGCCAACACCCCGGACGCCGCCATGCGCGAGTACGAACTGATCGCCCGCGCCGCGCCGCTCGACGATGCGCAGCGCTACGGTCTGGCCGTGGCGCAGCTGCGCGCCGGCCGCGGCGAACAGGCGGTGGCCGGCCTGGCCGGGCTGCTGGACCGCCATCCGGGCGACCTGTGGATCACCCTGGCGCTGGCCGAAGCCGAGGCCCATGCCGGTCGCGCGGCCGCCGCCGACCGGCGCTTCGAGGGGCTGCTGGAGCGCATGCCGCGCAACCCGGCGGTGGCGCTGACTTACGCCGACGTCCTGGTGGCGCGCAACACGCCCGAGGCAGGGCGCCGGGCCCAGGAGGTCCTGCGTCCGCTGCTCAACTCCAGCAGCGACGACCCGGCTTTCCAGCGCACCTTCGCCCGCGCCAGCGAGATCGCCGGCGATCCGGTCCGGGCCGGCGAATCCTGGGCCGAGGCGGCCTTCCTCAGCGGCCGCGAGGAGCAGGCGCTGGTCCAGCTGACCACGCTCCGCAAGCGCGAGGACCTGGACTACTACGCACGGGCGCGGATCGACGCGCGCATCGCCCGGATCACGCCGGTGGTGCTGGAACTGCGCCGCCAGGGCCTGCGCGATCCGGACCTGCGCCGCCACTGATCGCGTGCTGCGGCGCGGCCGTACGCGGTCATCATTGCGTCACAAAACTGTCGTCTAATGCCCCGCATCGGCCACAGTGGCTGGCCTGGCAGGACCGGACGTGCAGAAACGCATCCTGATCGTCGACGATGAACCCGCGATCCGCGAAATGGTCGCCTTCGCCCTGCGCAAGGGCGATTTCGAGCCGGCCCACGCCGGCGACGCGCGCGAGGCGCAATCGGCCATCGCCGACCGGGTGCCGGACCTGATCCTGCTCGACTGGATGCTGCCCGGCACCAGCGGCCTGGAGCTGGCCCGGCGCTGGCGCAAGGACACCCTGACCCGCGACGTGCCGATCATCATGCTCACCGCCCGCGGCGAGGAGAACGATCGCGTCGGCGGGCTGGAGGCCGGCGTCGACGACTACGTGGTCAAGCCGTTCTCGGCGCGCGAACTGCTGGCGCGGATCCGCGCGGTGATGCGCCGCTCGCGCGAGGACGACGAGGACGGCAGCGTCAGCGTCGGCGGACTGCGCATCGACGGCGCCGCGCACCGCGTGTTCGCCAACGACCAGCCGGTCAGCATCGGGCCAACCGAATACCGGCTGCTGCACTTCTTCATGACCCATCCCGAGCGCGTCTACAGCCGCACCCAGCTGCTCGACCACGTCTGGGGTGGCAGCGTCTATGTCGAGGAGCGGACGGTCGACGTGCACATCCGGCGCCTGCGCAAGACCCTGGAGCCGTCCGGCTTCGACGGCATGGTGCAGACGGTGCGCGGCGCCGGCTACCGCTTCTCGGCCGCGGTGTGAGCAGGCCGTCCCGGCCGGGACAGCCGCGGCCGGGCCCGGCGGGCTTGTCCCGCGCGGCGCGGACGGGCATGGTCGACGACAGCCTGCCCCTGGTCGTGATGCCGCGGGGGACGGGCCGCCACACCGGCCCGGTCTGACCCGGGCCAGCGCCCGCCTCCACGCCACCCACCCGAATCCGCCCGTCCCGCCACTTGATTCCCATGCCGCCCAGCGCCCGTTCCGCGTGGATCCGCACCCTGTGCCAGCTCGGCCTGGTGCTGGCGGCCGCGCTCGTGGTCGGACTGCTGCTGGGCCAGACCGGACTGGCGCTCGCGATTGGCGCGCTGTGCGTGCTGGCGTGGCACTACTGGCGCCTGCGCCGCCTGCTCGCCCGGCTCGGCGCGCGGCAGCGCCAGCCGGAGGTGTTCGGCAACGGCGTGTGGAACGAACTCGAACGCCAGCTGCGCGCCAACCAGGACGGCATGCGCGCGCGCAAGCGCCGCCTGATCGCGATGCTGCGCGCCTATCGCGCGGTCGCCGCGGCGCTGCCCGATGCGGTGGTGGTGGTGGAACGCAACAGCCAGCGCGTGCAGTGGTTCAACGACGCCGCCACGCGCCTGCTCGGGCTGCGCTACCCGGCCGACGTCGGCCAGCCGCTGGGCGACCGGCTGCAGCCGCTGCGGATCTCGCACTGGCTCGCGGCAGGCCGCAATGCCGAACCGCTGCTCGACGCGCCCTCGCCGGTGGCGCCCGAGATCCGCCTGACCCTGCGCCTGATCCCGTATTCGGACGACCTGTGGCTGGTGGTCGCGCGCGACGTGACCAAGATGATGCGGCTCGAGCAGATGCGCCGCGATTTCGTCGCCAACGTCTCCCATGAACTGCGCACGCCGCTGACCGTGGTGCATGGCTACCTCGACATGCTCGATGCCGAGGAGCACCCCGAATGGGCGCCGATGCTGGGCGAGATGCAGGTGCAGTCGCAGCGCATGACGCAGCTGGTGGAAGACCTGCTCACGCTGTCGCGGCTCGAAGCCCAGGACGGCGTGGAAAGCGAGCCGGTGGCCATGTCCTCGATGCTGGGCACGCTGCGCCGCGAGGCCATGGCGCTGAGCCAGGGGCGCCACCTGGTGACCATCGAGGACAGCGCCGGCGTCGACCTGGACGGCTCCACCCGCGAGTTGCACAGCGCGTTCTCCAACCTGGTGAGCAACGCGGTGCGCTACACCCCGGCCGGCGGCACCATCGCGATCGATTTCGCCCGCGACGGCGACGGCGCGGTGCTGTCGGTGCGCGACAGCGGCTACGGCATCCCGCCGGCGCACCTGCCGCGCCTGACCGAGCGCTTCTACCGCGTTTCGACCAGCCGCTCGCGCGAATCGGGCGGCACCGGCCTGGGCCTGGCCATCGTCAAGCACGTGCTCAACCTGCACCAGGCGCGGCTGGAGATCGCCAGCGAGGTCGGGCGCGGCAGCGTGTTTTCCTGTCATTTCGGCGCCGACCGCATCCTGCCGCGCGACGGCGACTGTCCTGGAGCTGTTCCGTGAACCGATCCGGCAAGGCGGCGACGCCGCGCAAGCCACGCAAGACCGCTCCAGCCGCGCCGCTGCCGCCGCCGGACGCGACGACCCCCGATCCGCTGTACGAACCCTCGCTGTACTTCAACCGCGAGCTGTCGCAGCTGGACTTCAACTTCCGCGTGCTGGCCCAGGCGCTGGACGAGTCCGTGCCGCTGCTGGAGCGGCTGCGCTACCTGTGCATCTCCTGCACCAACCTCGACGAGTTCTTCGAGATCCGCGCGGCCACCGTGCGCCACGCCCAGGATTTCGGCACGGTGCCCACGCCGCCCGACGGCCTGGCGCCGGCGACGGTGCTCAAGCGCATCCACGATCGTGCCGCCGAACTGGTCGATGCCCAGTACCGGTGCTGGAACGAGGTGCTGCGCCCGGCGCTGACCGACAACGGCGTGCGCGTGATCGGCCGCGGCCAGTGGAGCGCGCGCCAGACCCGCTGGCTGCGCGCATACTTCCGCGACGAGATCATGCCGGTGCTCTCTCCGCTGGGCCTGGATCCGGCGCATCCGTTCCCGAAGATCCTCAACAAGTCGCTCAACATCGTGGTGGTGCTGAAAGGCCGGGACGCGTTCGGACGCGTCGGCAACCTCGCCATCGTCCGCGCCCCGCGCTCTTTGCCCCGCATCATCCAGCTGCCGGAGAAGGCGTCCGGCGGCGAGAACGACTTCGTGTTCCTGTCGGCGGTGCTGTCGGAATTCGTGCACGAACTGTTCCCGGGCATGGAGGTCAAGGGCGCCTACCAGTTCCGCGTCACCCGCAACTCCGAGCTCATCGTCGACGAGGACGAGGTCGAGAACCTGGCCCTGGCGCTGCGCGACGAGCTGCGCGGGCGCGGCTACCTGCGCGCGATGCGGCTGGAGATCGCCGCCAACTGCCCGCAGTCGATCGTGCGCACCCTGCTGCGCAACTTCGAGCTGCCCGAGAACGCGGTCTACCGCATCGACGGTCCGGTCAACCTCAACCGGGTGATCCAGGTCTACGACCTGGTGCAGCGGCCGGACCTGAAGTTCCCGCCGTTCCAGCCGCGCGCGCTCAAGCACGGCGACGCGATGTTCGACCTGCTCGCCACCGGCGACGTGCTGCTGCACCACCCCTTCGATGCGTTCTCCCCGGTCCTGGAACTGATCAAGCAGGCGGCCGAGGACCCCAACGTCCTGGCGATCAAGCAGACGCTGTACCGCACCGGGGCCGACTCGCCGATCGTCGAGCACCTGGTCCAGGCCGCGCGCAACGGCAAGGACGTGACCGTGGTGGTCGAGCTGCGCGCGCGCTTCGACGAGGAAGCCAACCTCGGCCTGGCCGACCGGCTGCAGGAGGCCGGCGTGCAGGTGGTGTACGGCGTGGTCGGCTTCAAGACCCACGCCAAGATGCTGCTGGTGGTGAGGCGCGAAGGCCGCAAGCTGCGCCGCTACGTGCACCTGGGCACCGGCAACTACCATTCCGGCACGGCCCGCGTGTACACCGACATCGGCCTGATCAGCGCCGATCCGGACATCGGCAACGACGTGCACCTGATCTTCCAGCAGCTGTCCGGCCTGGCGCCGGCGATCTCGCTCAAGCGCCTGCTGCAGTCGCCATTCACGCTGCACGCGGGCATCCTCGAACGCATCGAGCGCGAGGCCGCGCATGCGCGCGCCGGCCGCCCGGCGCGGATCATCGCCAAGATGAACGCGCTCAACGAGCCGCAGGTGATGCGCGCGCTGTACGCGGCCTCGCAGGCGGGCGTGTCGATCGACCTGATCGTGCGCGGCGCCTGCTCGCTGCGACCCGGCGTCCCCGGGGTGTCCGAGAACATCCGCGTGCGCTCGATCGTCGGCCGCTTTCTCGAACACCATCGCGTCTACTGGTTCGGCAACGACGGCCAGCCCGACCTGCTGTGCTCCAGCGCCGACTGGCTCGAGCGCAATCTTTTGCGGCGGGTGGAGACCTGTTTCCCCATTCTCGATCCAGTGCTCGCCGCACGGGTCAAGGAAGAGGCCCTCGACAACTACCTGGCCGACAACCTCAACGCCTGGGAATTGCACGAGGACGGCGTTTACCGCAAGCTTGCGCCGGACGAGGATTCCCTGCCGCATTCGGCGCAAACCTTCCTGCTGGCCAGACTCTGCGGATGATGGATGCGCTTGCCCGTGCCGGAACGCTGACCTCGCCACTGCGCGACGGCGACATGCTGGCCGCGATCGACCTGGGGTCCAACAGCTTCCACATGGTGGTGGCCACCTACACGCTGGGCCAGCTGCGCATCGTCGACCGGCTGCGCGAGACCGTGCGCCTGGCCGAAGGCCTGGACGGCAAGGGCGCGTTGTCGGCGGAAGTGCGCCAGCGCGCGCTGACCTGCCTGGCACGCTTCGGACAGCGGATCCGCGAAATCCCGCCGCAGCGCGTGCGCGCGCTGGCGACCAACACCGTGCGCCTGCTGGCCGCGCCGCAATCGTTCCTGGTCCCGGCCGAGACCGCGCTCGGCCACGGCATCGAAGTGATCTCCGGCCGCGAGGAGGCGCGCCTGATCTACCTTGGCGTCGCCCACGCGCAGCGGCCCCGCCCCGGCAGCCTGCGCCTGGTGGTCGACATCGGCGGCGGTTCGACCGAATGCATCATCGGCCGCGGCTTCCAGGCGGTCGAACGCGAAAGCCTGCAGGTCGGCTGCATCGCGACAACACGCCGCTTCTTCGGCAACGGCAAGCTGTCGAAGAAGAAGTGGCGCGAAGCGGTGATCGAAGTCGGCGCCGAGTTCCAGCAGTTCGCCAACACCTATCGCGCGCTGGGCTGGAACGAGGCGATCGGGGCGTCCGGCACCAACAAGGCGATCGGCGAGATCTGCGCCGCGATGAAGCTGACCAAGGGTGCCGTCACCGCCGAGGCACTGCCGCAGGTGCGCGACCGGCTGCTGCAGGCCGGCCACATCGACGACATCGACCTGCCCGGCCTGTCGGCCGACCGGCGACCGATCATCGCCGGCGGCATCGTGGTCCTGGAAGCGGCCTTCGCCGCGCTTGGGCTGACCCGCATGGCGGTGAGCAAGGCCGCCATGCGCGAAGGCGTGCTGTACGACATGCTGGGCCGCGGCGGCGAACACGACCCGCGCGAGGCCTCGATCCTCGCCCTCACCCAGCGCTACGGCATCGACGTGGCCCAGGCCGCGCGCGTGGAAACCACGGCGATCCGCCTGTTCGAACAGGCCGCCCCCGCCTGGAAACTCGATTCGGACGACCTGCTGATGCTGGCCTGGGCAGCACGGCTGCACGAGGTGGGCCTGGTCATCGCGCACAGCCAGTACCAGGTGCACGGCGCCTACGTCATCGAGCATTCCGACATCGCCGGCTTCTCCCGCCAGGAGCAGCAGTTCCTCGGCGCGCTGGTGCGCACCCACCGGCGCCGCGTACCCAAGTCCGCCTTCGATGCGCTGCCCGACCGCCTGCTCGACTCGGCGCGGCGCAGCGCGGCGCTGCTGCGGATTTCCGCCCTGCTGCACCGCGCGCGCGATGCCGACGAGATCCCGCGCCTGGACCTGGAGGTGGCCGGATCCAGGCTCATCCTGCGGATGGATCGCCGCTGGCTGGAGATGCGGCCGCTGCTGCGCGCCGACCTCGAAAGCGAACCCGCGGACATCGCCTCGCTCGGGCTCCAGCTCGAGATCGCGGCAGACTGAAACACCACCTGCAGCGGATCGACGCGCACCGCAAGGCCTGCGCGAAGCGGCGGTTGCACTGTGAACACCGGCTCCGACCAGAGCGCGGGGTGACGCGCTTGCGAACCGATCCGCTGCGCGAAGCGGCCTGCCCACCCCGCGTCCACCCCGCGTCGCCTCCGTCACCGCGCGGTCATCCGCCCGCCATCGGGGTTTCATCCGCCAGGGGCAGCATGGGCCAAACGCGGAGGCCGCATGCACTACGCCATCGTCACCGAGACGTACCCGCCCGAGGTCAACGGCGTGGCGTTGACCGTGCAGTCGCTGGTCACCGGCTTGCGGGCGCGCGGCCACCGGGTCTCGCTGGTGCGGCCGCGCCAGCAGGAGGCAGGCCCAGCCGATCCGGAACAGACGCTCGTGCCCGGCTTCGCGCTGCCCCGCTATCCGGGCCTGCGCGCGGGCCTGCCGGCTGCGCGGTTGCTGGGCCGCACCTGGCGCAGCGCTCGACCCGACGCGATCTACATCGCCACGGAAGGCCCGCTGGGCTGGTCCGCCCTGCGCGCCGCCCGCAGGCTCGGGATCCCGATCGCCACCGGCTTCCACACCCGCTTCGACGAGTACATGCGCGACTACCGCATGCCCTGGCTCGAGCCGGTCGCACTGGAGTGGATGCGCCGCTTCCACAACCGGGCCGATGCGACCCTGGTACCGACGCGCGAACTGGAAACCACCCTCCGCAGCAGCGGCTTCCGCCACGTGCGCCGGCTGCCGCGGGCGGTCGATACCGCCCTGTTCGACCCGTCCCGCCGCAGCGCCGCGGTGCGTGCCGCGCTGGGGATCGCGGCCGGTGCGCCGCTGGTGATCCATGTCGGGCGGCTGGCGCCGGAGAAAAACCTGCCGCTGGCGTTGCGCGCATTCCGCCGGCTGCAGGCACAGCGTCCCGACGCACGGATGGTCATGGTGGGCAACGGGCCGCTGCGCGAGCGCCTGCAGCGCGAGAATCCCGATTGCGCCTTCACCGGCGTGCTGCGCGGCGAGGCGCTGGCGCGCATGTTCGCGAGCGCCGACCTGTTCCTGTTTCCGAGCCGGAGCGAGACTTTCGGCAACGTGACCCTCGAGTCAATGGCCAGCGGCGTCCCGGTCATCGCCTACGACTACGGCGCGGCGCGCGAACACCTGCGCGACGGCATCCATGGCGCCGCTGTGCCCTGCGACGACGAAGGCGCGTTCCTCGCTGCCGCGGTGGCCCTGGGTCGCGACCCCGACCGGCTGCGGGCCCAGGGATTCGCGGCGCGCGAGGCCGTGCTTGGGCTCTCGCAACAGCAGGTGGCGGCGGACTTCGACCGGCTGCTGGCAGGACTTCGCGAACCGGAGCACACACATGTCGACGACGCCGCAGCCTAGCTGGTGGGTGCAGAACGATTCGGGCTGGTGCCTGCGCGCCAACCGCGCCGGCGCGCGGCGCGGGATCCGCAGCGGCTTCGCCCTGGTCAGCCGCCTGGGCGACGGGGTGTTCTGGTACCTGCTGATGGCGACGATGATCCTCGCCGACGGCCTGGACGGCCTCGCCGCCAGCGCGCACCTGGCGGCGACCGGCGTGGTGGCGCTCAGCCTGTACAAGTTCCTCAAGCGCTGGACGCGGCGGCCGCGCCCGTTCGCCGCCGACTGCCGCATCCATGCCTGGGTGGCGCCTCTGGACGAGTTCAGCTTCCCCTCCGGCCACACCCTGCACGCGGTGGCCTTCACCGTCGTGGCGCTGGCCTACTATCCGGCGCTGGCCTGGCCGCTCCTGCCGTTCACCATGGCGGTGGCCGCCTCGCGCGTGGTGCTGGGCCTGCACTACCCCAGCGACGTACTCGCCGCCACCGCCATCGGCGGCGCGCTGGCCAGCCTCTCGCTGTGGATCGGCACGCTGCTGTAGGCAGCGCGTCACGGCCTGCCGCTGCGCGCTTCAGTCCAGTCGTTCGACCCGGGCGCTGGCGACCCCCGGGAGCGACTGGCCGCGCCAGTCGCGATCGTTGGCCACCTGGGCGTGTGCGCGCGAATCCTCCAGCGCCGCGAAATCGAGTTCGGCCACTGCCCATTGCGCGTCGCCCACGGTGGCTGCAACCACGCCATCGGCCGGCCAGCCGGCGTCCATCGGCGCATGGAGGGCCGCCTCGCCGGTATTCACGTCCAGCGCAGGGTTCCAGGGCGCCTCACCCGCGGTCACCGCCCGTGCCACGAAGCAGCGGTTCTCCAGCGCGCGCGCCAGGCAGCCCACGCGGACGCGGGTCGCGCCGGCCGCGGTGTCGGTGCAGCTGGGCACCAGCAGCAGCCGCGCGCCAGCCTCGTACTGCGCGCGCACCGGCAGCGGGAACTCGATGTCGTAGCACACCGCCAGGCCCAGCCGCAGCCCGCCCACGTCGAACACCTTCAGCGCGTCGCCGCCATCGATCAGGCCGGTCGCCTTCTCGAAGCCGGTGAGCTGCAGCTTGTCCTGCCAGGCATGGGCGCCGCCGGGCAGCAGCAGGTCGGCGCGGTTGCGGTAGCGTCCGGTTCCGGAGTCGACCAGGAACGTGCCTGCGGCGACGATCATGCCGGTGTCGCGCGCGATCGCCGAGAACAGCGCCAGCCACGGTTCGCGATAGCGCTGGATCGCCGCCAGCGAGGCGTGCAGGTCGCCGGCAATGTCCGGGGCCAGCGTCGAGGCCAGCTCCAGCGACAGGTATTCCGGCAGGACGGCGATGCCGGCGCCCTGCGCCGCGACGCCCTCGAGCAGGCGCCGCTGGCGTTGCGCGAACGCATCGAAGCTGGCGGGCGCCTGGATCGCATATTTCGCGGCGGCGACCTTCATGCCGCCGACTCCAGCGGCCGCGTCCAGAAGGTCAGTGCGTGGCTGCACTCGCCGACGCCGGGCTCGGCCCAGTCCAGCTGCATCGAAAGCCCGGGCTGGCGCGTATAGCCGCGGCCGCGCCACAGTGCCTCGTGGCCACGATGGTCGCCGGGACGCCGGGGATCGCGCGGGTCGCGGTCGATGGCGGCGAACGCGGTCCAGCCGAAACCGCCCAGCCTGCGCGCATGCGCCTCGCGATGATCGAAGAATGCGTGGCCGGCGCCCTGCCCGCGATACGCCGGCAGCAGCACCGATTCGCCGAAATAGAACACCTGCGCCGGATCTGGGTCGCGGCCCGCGAACGGCGCGCGGAACGCCGGCGCATCGTCGACCAGCGGCAGTCCGGTGGACGCACCGACCACGCGTCCGCCAGCGAAGGCCAGCACGAACACGCTGCGCGGCGAGGCCGCGTAGGCGGCGAGGTAGTCGCGTTCGTAGTCCATATCGCCGGCATAGAGGTAGGGCCAGTCGCGGAACACCTCGATACGCAGCGCGGCGACATCGTCCAGATGCCGCCGCGCGTCGCTGCCGGTCAGGCTGCGGATGGTGAGTGGGGAGTCCTCGCGCATCCGCCGATTCTAGCGCCGGCCTCAGTCCCGGGCCGCAGCCGTGCGCGCCGAGAGCTGGTACCAGTCCACCTTGCGCGTGGCCACCATGATCGCGGACAGGATCAGGAACAGCAGGCCGGCGCCGAGCACCAGCGCGTTGTCCTCGGACACGAGCAGGCCGTAGAGCGCCGCGTACAGCGCCGCCAGGATCGCGGCGAAGCCGAGTCCGCGCGCGGTGCTGCGCAGCACCGCAGACAGGTAGAACGCGATCAGCCCGATGCAGGCCACCGCCGCGCCCAGGTAGGCCAGGCCGAAGGCGACGTGTTCGCTGAGGCTGACCAGCAGCAGGAAGAAGATCGCGATTGCCAGTCCCACCAGCGCGTACTGGATCGGATGGATCGGCAGCCGCTTGAGCAGTTCGAACATGAAGAAGCCGACGAAGGTCAGCAGCACGAACAGCAGGCCGTACTTGGTCGCGCGCTCGGCCTGCAGGTAGGGATTGACCGGATCGACCAGGGACACGCTGACGGCGTCGGGCTGCGGCGCCCAGGCCTGGCCCGCGGCCACCTCCGACAGGCCTAGCGAGGGCTGCTGCAGGTAACGGCGCTGCGCGTTGCTCGCCACCGACGCGAGCTGCCAGCGCGCGCGGAAGCCGCTGCCGTCCATGTCGTGCTGCGGCGAAACGCCCTCGAACTTCGGATGCGGCCAGGACGAGGCCAGGCGCAGGTCGTTGTTGCGCCCGTAGGGCATCATCGCGAAGGCCTCGGTCCCGCGCAGCTGCAGTTCGATGCGCGTGTCCAGCACGATGCGGCCGCCGTCGCCAGGCGCGTCGAGGCGCACGTGCAGGCCGGGACCATCGGCGTGGCCGATGCCCTGCAGCGGGGTCATCGCGACGCCGCCGGCCAGCAGCCGCGGCGTGCCGCGCAGCCCGCGCACGTCGGCGATGCCGTAGCTCAGCCAGGGCCGCCCGAGCTCGCGGCTGGCCGCCGCGTCCTCCGGTGGCGGCAGCTGCACGTCGAACCTGGCCACGGCCGCACCGTCCCACTGGTAGACGCGCACCTCGTGCAGTCCGCGGCGCCGCGTGTCCGGCAGCAGCGTGCCGTCGATCGACAGCGATTCGGGGAAGAACGTCCAGCTGCCCGTCCTGCGCTGCACCACGCGTCGCGATTCGCCGTCGTCCTGCACCACCTCTGCCTCCACCGTCTCGGTGTAGGGCACCACCAGCACCGGCCCGCCGAAGACCTGATGCCCGCCGAAGTTGGCCGCGATGTCGCGCACCGCCTCGTGCCGATAGGCCTGGCGCTCCTGGATCGTGCCGCGGATCAGCAGCAACGGCACCAGGATCGCCAGGGTCATGCCCGCCACCATCAGGATCTTCAGCCACAGTCGCATCGCACTTGCTCCTCGTCCGGATACAGCCGGCACGATGCGCATCCGATGCGGGGCGACGATGGCGGGACGGTGAAGCGTGGGTGAAGCGGCGCGGCGCGCACGACTGTTCCGGGTCGGGCGCGAGACCCGGGGCCAGCTGGCGCCGTGCGACGACGCGGCCGATGCGCGCCTGCCAACCCTCAGCCCAGCGGCAGGAGCACGCTGGCGATCGCGCCGCCGCCCGGGCCGTTGCGCAGGTCGGCCTCGCCGCCGTGGAGCGACGCGACCTCGCGCACGAAGCCCAGCCCCAGGCCACTGCTGCGCGCGCCGCTGCCGGGGCGCGGCAGCGAATAGAAGCGCTCGAACACCCGGCCGGCCGCATAGTCGGGGATGCCCGCCCCCTGGTCCGACACCTCGACGCGCAGGCGCGCACCGTCCATGCGCGCGGCCAGGGTGACCCGCCCGCCGCGCGGCGAGAAGTCGATGGCGTTGTCGAGCAGGTTGCCGAGCATCTGCCGCAGCAGGAAGCGATCGCCCGGCAGCGGCGGCAGCGCACCCGCTGTCGCAATCGCAAGGTCCACGCCCGCGTCGCTGGCGCGCAGGGACGCATCCGCATGCGCATCGGCCAGCAGCGCGCCCATGTCCACGGGCTCGGGATCCTCGATCCTCTGGCGGTGTTCGACCGCCGCAAGCGCCAGCAGCATGTCGATGGTGCGGGTCATGCGTTCGCCCTGCTCGCGGATCGTGGCGGCGAAGTGGGCGCGGTCTGCCTCGGGCAGCGGCCGCTCGAGCAGCTCGGCCGCACCGCGGATCGCGGTCAGCGGCGATTTCAGCTCATGGGTGAGGCTGTGCACGTAGTGCTCCACGTACTGCTTGCCCTCGAGCCGGTCGCGCATGGTTTCCAGCGCCAGGCCCAGGTCGCGGAACTCCCCGGCCGAGCGCGGCAGCGTGGCGCGTTCGCCCTCGGTCACGGCGCGCGCATAGCGCTGCAGTCCGCCCAGCTGGCGCGACAGCCACCAGGCCGCGAACAGGCCGATGGTCAGGGCCGCACCGAGCAGCACCAGCCCCCAGCGCCGCACGATGCGTTCGCTGCGCTGGATGAACGGTTCGATCGTGCGGTTGGGCTTGGATACGGTCAGCACCCCGATCACGCGCTCGCCATCGCGGATCGGCGCGGCCACGTGCATCACCGAGGACGACTCGTCGGCCGGATCGCTGCGCGTGGAACGCGCGCCGTACTCTCCGCGCAGGGTGCGGTAGACATCGTTCCAGCGCGAATTGTCGCGGCCCAGGTCGCGTCCGGCCGAGTCGAACACGACGATGCCGGCGGCATCGGTGACGGTGATGCGATAGCTCACGCCGGACTTGTCGAAATCCCAGATGCGCGCGCCCAGCTCGCGTTCGCGCAGCTTGGCGATGCGCGCGGCAAAACGGCCGTCGGCCATGCGCCCGGCGAGCATGTCGTCGGTGGCCAGTTCGGCGAGCACGTTGGCGGTATCGGCCAGCGTGTCCTCCATCGCCTGGCGCACGCCCGGCTTGACCTCCTGCACGAACACGCGCATCAGCAGGAAGCCGGCGATCGCGACGATCACGAAATAGCCGAGCAGGATGCGCAGGCCGATCTTCACTGACGCGAACTCAGTCCACGGCCAGCGAATAGCCCAGCCCGCGATGGGTGCGGATCGGGTCGGCGTCGGGGGACACCGCATGCAGCTTGGCGCGCAGCGTCTTGACGTGGGTGTCGATGGTGCGGTCGCCGCTCTCGAGCGCATCGCCCCAGACCCGGTCCATCAGCTGGGCGCGACTGAGTACCGCGCCGGGGCGCGCCAGCAGCGCCGCCAGCAGTCCGTATTCGTAGCGGGTCAGATCGAGCAGCCGTCCGCGGTAGCGGATGCGCATGCCTTCGGCGTCGTGGTCGAAGCCTGCCGCGGGCGGCGCGGCCGCGTCGCCGGGCATGGTCGGCTGCACGCGCCGCAGCACCGCGCGCACGCGCGCCACCAGTTCGCGCGGGGAGAACGGCTTGGGCACGTAATCGTCGGCGCCCAGCTCGAAGCCCAGGATCCGGTCGGCCTCGTCCTGGCGCGCGGTCAGGAAGATCACCGGCAGGTCGCGCTGCTCGCGCAGCCGGCGGCACAGCGCGAAGCCGCCCAGGTCGGGCAGGCCGACATCGAGGATCGCCAGGTCGAAGGCCTCCGCTGCCGCCTGCTCCAGCGCATCGCCGGCGGTCAGGCAGTGCGTGGCCGCATGGCCCTCCTCGCGCAGGGCATACAGCACCGTGCCGGCAATGGCGGCTTCGTCTTCGACCAGGAGGATGCGCGGCATGGGGGATCGCTAGGCGGAGAAGCAGGAGAAGCGTAGCGACTTGTCGTCCGCCGCGCAGCGGCCAGCGCATGCCGCCGGCGCGCCCGGCGCGGTTGCCGCTGCGCCCGGAGCGACAAACATTTAGGCTGTCCGGTCCCGCATCCGGCTGCCTGCCATGAACTATCGCCACGCCTTCCACGCCGGCAACCACGCCGACGTGCTCAAGCACACCGTGCTGCTTGCGCTGTGCGAAGCGCTGGTGGCCAAGCCCGCGGCATGCTTCGCGCTCGATACCCACGCCGGACGCGGCCTGTACCGGCTCGATGCCGGCGAGGCGCGTCGCACCGGCGAAGCCGCCACCGGCGTCGAGGCCCTGTTCGCGCGCGGCACCGCAGCGGCGCTGGCGCCGTACCGCGCGGCGGTGGAGGCTTGCCGCGCGCAGCACGGCGCCGCTGCCTATCCGGGTTCGCCCTGGCTGCTCGCGCATGCGCTGCGTGAGCAGGACCGCATCGCCTGCTGCGAGCTGCAGCCGGACGAAGCGGCCGAACTACGCCGCTGTTTCGCCGGCGATGCGCGCGTGGGCGTGCACCAGCGCGACGGCTATTCGGCCATCGATGGCCTGCTGCCGCCCAGGTCGGGCGACAGCCGCATCGGCCGCGGCCTGGTCCTGGTCGATCCGCCCTACGAGGCGCAGCGCGCGGAGTTCGATCCGATCCTGTCGGCGCTGCGCTCGGGACTGCAGCGCTGGCCGCAGGGCGTGTTCGCGCTGTGGTATCCGGTCAAGCAGCGCGCCACGCTGCAGCCGTTCCTGCGTCGCGCGGCGCACCTGCCCGCCAAGTCGGTGCTCGTGGCCGAACTGATGGTGCGGCCGGAGGAATCGGCGCTGCGCATGAATGGCAGCGGCATGCTCCTGTGCAACCCGCCGTGGCGCTTCGAACAGGCGCTGCAGCGGCTGCTGCCCGCGCTGCAGGACGCGCTGGCGCCGGCCGGCGGCGCGCATCGGCTGCAGTGGCTGCGGCAGGAAGCGTCCTGAGCGACGCGGAACACGAAGAAGGATCCTGACTGGCCAGGGCCGCCGCCTGCGCCGGTTCCGCCACCATTCCTCCGCACCGCGCACGCCAAGGCCCCGACGCTGCCGGGGCGTCGCTACTGCCCGGACCGCAGTTCGCGGTCCTGCGGACCCTGCCGCCTGGCGGACGCCGGCCGCTCGCGCCAGCCGGGGTAAAATCGCGCCTTCGTACGCTGGCAACGCCGTTGCCGGCGCGGTCGTGCTTTTCCGGATCCAGATTCGATGCCCGCACAGGACAATCTCCCCACCCTCCTGCCGCGCCCCGGCCAGCCCCGCGCCTGGTGGCGCGTGCCCGCCAGCCGCAGCGCCCTGGCCTGGCACGCCGCCCGGGCCGCGCGCGCGCAACCGGCCCCGCTGCTGCTGATCGCGCGCGACAACCAGGCCGCGCACCAGCTCGAATCTGACCTGCACACCCTGCTGGGCGAGGCCGGCGACCTGCCGGTGGTGCCGTTCCCGGACTGGGAAACCCTGCCCTGGGACCGCTTCAGCCCGCACCCGGACATCATCTCGCAGCGCCTGTCCACCCTGTTGCGGCTGCCCTCGCTGCGCCGCCAGGCGATCGTGATCGTGCCGGTGCAGACGCTGCTGCAGCGCCTGCCGCCACTGCGCTACGCCGTGGGCAGCGCATTCGACGTGCGCGTCGGGCAGACGCTCGACCTGGAGGCGGAGAAGCGCCGTCTCGACGGCGCCGGCTACCGCAACGTGCCCCAGGTGTTCGATCCGGGCGATTTCGCCGTTCGCGGCGGGCTGCTCGACGTCTACCCGATGGGCGCGGCCGAACCCTACCGCGTCGAGCTGCTGGACGACAGCATCGAGACGATCCGCGCCTTCGATCCGGAAACGCAGCGCTCGCTCGACAGGGTCGAGGCGGTCCGCATGCTGCCCGGCCGCGAAGTGCCCACCGATGCCGACGCGCTGGGCGCCGCGCTCGACGCGCTGCGCGACCGTTTCGACGTCGACGCGCGCCGCAGCGCGCTGATGCAGGACCTGCGCGCCGGCATCGCGCCGGCCGGCATCGAGTACTACCTGCCGCTGTTCTTCGATGCGACCGCCACCCTGTTCGACTACCTGGCGCCGGGCTTCCTGCCGCTAGTCGACGAGGGCGCGCTGGAAGCGGCCGACCATTTCTGGAAGCAGGCCGGCGACCGCTACGAGCAGCTGCGCCACGACATCGAGCGTCCGATCCTGCCGCCGTCCGAGCTGTGGATGTCGCCCGAGGCGCTGCGCGAGCGGCTCAACGCCGGCCAGCGCATCGAACTGTGCCCGGCCTCGCACCCGCGCCATGCGCAGGCCGCCGCGCTGGGCGACCAGCCCGCGCCTTCGCTGCCGCTGGCCCTGCGCGACAGCGAGCCGGGCGCCGCGCTCAAGCACTTCCTGTCCAGCTATGGCGGCCGGGTGCTGGTGGCCGCCGACTCGGCGGGCCGCCGCGAGGCGCTGATGGAAATGCTGGACGCGGCCGACCTGAAGCCGGCGGTGCTGCCGGGCTTCACCGCGTTCCATCCGCATCCGGCCGCCCGCGCCGAGGCCGCCGCCGACGGCGCGCGGTTCGCGATCGCGGTGGCGCCGCTCGAGGACGGTTTCGCCCTGGACCCCGGGGCCGCCGGCGACGGGCAAATCGCGGTCCTCACCGAGCGCCAGCTGTTCCCCGAGCGCGCCGCGCAGCCGCGCCGCCGCAAGCGCGCCGGACGCGAGCCCGAGGCGATCATCCGCGACCTGGGCGAGCTGAGCGAAGGCGCGCCGATCGTGCACGAGGACCACGGCGTGGGCCGCTACCGTGGCCTGGTGACGCTGGAGGCCGGCGGACAGCCGGGCGAGTACCTCGACATCGAGTACGCCAAGGGCGATCGCCTGTACGTGCCGGTCGCGCAGCTGCACCTGGTGAGCCGCTATTCGGGCGCCTCGCCGGAAACCGCGCCGCTGCACAACCTCGGCGGCGAGCAGTGGACCCGCGCCAAGCGCAAGGCGCAGGAGAAGGTGCGCGACGTCGCCGCCGAACTGCTGGAGATCCAGGCCAAGCGCCAGGCCCGCGCCGGATTGGCGCTGCAGGTCGACCGCGCCATGTACGAACCCTTCGCCGCGGCGTTCCCGTTCGAGGAGACGCCCGACCAGCATGCCGCGATCGAGGCGGTGATCGGCGACCTCGGCTCCAGCCAGCCGATGGACCGCGTGGTCTGCGGCGACGTCGGCTTCGGCAAGACCGAGGTCGCGGTGCGCGCGGCCTTCGTCGCCGCCGCGGCCGGCAAGCAGGTCGCGGTGCTGGTGCCCACCACGCTGCTGGCCGAGCAGCACTACCGCAACTTCCGCGACCGCTTCGCCGACTGGCCGCTCAAGGTGGAGGTGCTGTCGCGCTTCAAGAGCAGCAAGGAGATCAAGGCCGAGATCGACAAGATCGCCGAAGGCACGCTCGACGTCATTGTCGGCACCCACCGGCTGCTGCAGAAGGACGTGAAGTTCAAGGACCTGGGCCTGGTCATCGTCGACGAGGAGCAGCGCTTCGGCGTGCGCCAGAAGGAGGCGCTCAAGGCGCTGCGCGCCAACGTGCACCTGCTCACGCTCACCGCCACGCCGATCCCGCGCACGCTCAACATGGCCATGGCCGGGCTGCGCGACCTGTCGATCATCGCCACCCCGCCGGCGCACCGCCTGGCGGTGCAGACCTTCGTCCACGCCTGGGACGATGCGATGCTGCGCGAAGCCTTCCAGCGCGAGCTCGCGCGCGGTGGCCAGGTCTACTTCCTGCACAACGACGTGGAAAGCATCGGCCGCATGCAGCGCCAGCTGCAGGAGCTGGTGCCTGACGCCCGCATCGGCATCGCCCACGGCCAGATGCCCGAGCGCGAGCTGGAACGGGTGATGCTCGACTTCCACAAGCAGCGCTTCAACGTGCTGCTGTGCTCGACCATCATCGAATCGGGCATCGACATCCCCAACGCCAACACCATCATCATCAACCGCGCCGACAAGTTCGGCCTGGCCCAGCTGCACCAGCTGCGCGGCCGCGTCGGCCGCTCCCACCACCGCGCCTACGCCTACCTGGTGGTGCCGGACGCGCGCTCGATCACCGGCGATGCGCAGAAGCGGCTGGATGCGATCGCCTCGATGGACGAGCTGGGCGCGGGCTTCACCCTGGCCACGCACGACCTGGAGATCCGCGGCGCCGGCGAACTGCTGGGCGAGGACCAGAGTGGGCAGATGGCCGAGGTCGGCTTCAGCCTCTACACCGAACTGCTCGAGCGCGCGGTGCGCAGCATCCGCCAGGGCAAGCTGCCCGACGCGGACGAACCCGCGTACCGCGGCGCGGAGGTGGAACTGCACGTCCCGGCGCTGATCCCCGAGGATTACCTGCCCGATGTGCACACGCGCCTGACCCTGTACAAGCGCATCAGCTCGGCGCGCGATGCCGACGCGCTGCGCGAACTGCAGGTGGAGATGATCGACCGCTTCGGGCTGCTGCCGGATCCGGCCCGGCATCTGTTCGCGATTGCCGAACTCAAGCAGCAGGCCACCGCGCTGGGCATCCGCAAGCTCGACCTGGGCGAGGCCGGCGGGCGCCTGCAGTTCACCGAACAGCCCGCGATCGACCCGATGGGCGTGATCCGCCTGATCCAGGGACAGCCGAAACACTACCGGATGGACGGGCCGGACAAGCTGCGCATCAGCCTGGACCTGCCCGACTTCGACACGCGCTCCAAGGCCGCGCGCGGCCTGCTGCTGGCGCTCGCGCCTTCCGGCGCGCCAACCGGAGGACGCCGATGAACTCCGATGTTGCGCACCGCAGGCCTGGCCCGTCCCGCGGCAGCTGTACCGCGTGGCGGCACGCGCTGCCGGCGCTGCTGGCCGTGGTCATGCTGCTGGCCTGCGCCAGTCCGCCACCGGAGCGCGCCGCTGCCGGGGGCGTCGTGTTCGTGGTCGTGCGGCATGCGGAAAAGGCGGACGCCAGCGCTGATCCCGAACTGAGCGCCGCCGGCCACGCGCGCGCCCGGAAGCTGGCCACCCGGCTGGCAGGCGAACCGCTGGTCGCGATCTACACCACCGACCTGCACCGCACCCGTCAGACCGTCGCGCCCGTGGCGGCGGCGCAGAGGCTGCAGCCGGTGCTCTACGATCCGCGCGAACCCGCCGCCAGCTTCATCGCGCGGCTCAGGGCAGCGCACCCCGGGGGCACGGTGCTGGTGGCCGGGCACAGCAATACCGTCCCCGATCTCGTCGCCATGCTTTGCGCCTGCGACGTCGAACCGATGCCCGAGCACGAATTCGACCGCATCAGCACCGTGCGCATCGACGCGCATGGCGATGCGCGCCTGGAAGTGGCCCGCTACTGACAGCCGCCGCGGCCGGACAGACGGCTGCTCCCGCCGGGCGGCCACATGCAAATGGAGACGGCCGTCACTTTTGGTGCATTGCATCATGGGACTGGCCGTGGCATGGTCGGGACGTCCCCCTTGCATGGACCGCTCGATGATCAAGCGCTGGATTCCGTTCGCCGCCCTGCTCCTGCCCCTGCAGGCCCTGGCACAGTCGGGCGCGTGCCCGGAGCTGCCGCCGGCCAGCGGGCTGGCGTGGGAGGTTTCCGAAGGCGGGGATTTCCTCTACTGCCGCGCCGTGCACCAGGCCGACGGCGCCCAGGCGTTCTCGGTGATGCTGCGCGAAGAGTCGCCGATGCGCGAGCGCATGTCGCTGCGCGAGGAGCGCGGCGCGATCGACGGCCACGAAATCCGCTGGTATCGCGGCGATGTAGCGACCACGAACGCGATCGTGCGCGAAACCGCCATCGAACTGGACGACGACCTGGTCGCCCACATCGTGCTGCGCGCCGTCAGCGAAGAGCAGCTGGCCGAGAGCCGGCGCCTGGCCGAAGGCCTGCGCTTCGCCGATACCAGGCTGGGCAGCCACTAGCCCGCGGTCGCGCAGCCGGCATCCGCCGGCTACGTACAATCCTTTCCGGGCCTCGGCGCCCGGGCGGCTCAGTCGCCGCCGACCGCGGTTGCGCGGAAGCGCATGGCCTCGGCCAGTTGCTGGTTGCGCGCCAGCAGTTCCTCGGAATCGGCGCGCACCACGATATGGGCATTGCTGCTTCGCCCCAGTTCCACCAGCGTCTCGCGCACATGCACGTCGCGGCGCGTAGCCACGTCACCGCGATACCAGCGCACCTTGTGGCCGTCGATCACGCCACCGTCCTCGCGCAGCGCACGCTCGGGCCGGAACGCGGGATCGGGTCCCAGCAGCACCGAAAACGCCTGGTTGCCGTCGGCCTCGCTGATGGCCTTGCAGAACACGAAGTCCGGTCCATGCACCACCTCCCAGCCCAGGGCCGCGCCCGCCGGCAGTTCGGGGCAATTCTCTTCGGCCGCCTGCGCGGTCGCGTGGCCCGACCACAGCAGGCCGGCCAACAGCAGGATCATCGTTCTCATCGGAAATAGCTCCATGTAGCGAAGGGACCACGAGGTCACAGTCCTGCATGGGGGAGGTGCCGCACCGCAACAGCTCCGTGGATGGCGCCGTCTGCCTTGGGGGGCGAAGTCCGTTTCCGGGGACCACTATACCCACGGCTCGCGCAGGCGCCTGCTGCAGCGCCGCATCGCCCTTTCGGGGCCACGGTGACGGCAGGGATCGCGGCAGTCCGGCTGATGGGCGCGACCCGCATCGCGAAGAAGCCGGGCAATGCCCGGCTTCCATGTCGACGCAACGCTGGCGCGCCCTGTCAGAAGCGGCCTTCCTGGTAATCGACGAAGGCCTGCATGATCTCCTGCCGGGTGTTCATCACGAACGGACCATGGCGGGCCACCGGCTCGCGCAGCGGACGCCCTGCGACCAGGATCAGGCGTGCGCCCTGCGCGCCGGCGCGCAGGCTGAGCACGTCGCCGCCGCCCAGGACAGCCATCTCCTGCGCCGCCAGTGGCCGGGCATCGTCGTCGCTGCCCAGCAGCACCTGCCCCTCGAAGGCGTTGTGGCCGGCAGGCAGGGCATGCAGCCACTGCGCATCCGCCTCCAGCGCGATGTCGAGGTACAGCGGCTCGGTCGCCGGCTGCGAGATCGGGCCGCGCACACCGTCGACTTCGCCGGCGATCAGCTTCACCGTCACACCGGGCGCCGGCGTCACCACCGGCAACTCGGCGGGCGGGAATTCCTGGTAGCGCGGATCGGTCATCTTCTCCTTCGCCGGCAGGTTCACCCAGAGCTGGAAACCGCGCATGCGGCCGGCCTCCTGCTCGGGCATCTCCGAATGCACCAGGCCGCGGCCGGCGGTCATCCACTGCACCGAGCCGGGAACCAGCAGGCCCTCGTTGCCGTGGTTGTCCTTGTGCCGCATGCGGCCGTCGAGCATGTAGGTCACGGTCTCGAAGCCGCGGTGCGGATGGCTCGGGAACCCGGCCAGGTAGTCCTCCGGGCGATCGGTGCCGAACTCGTCGAGCAGCAGGAACGGATCGAGATCCGGCAGCTCGGCGCCGCCGATGACACGCGTCAGCTTGACCCCGGCCCCGTCGGACGCGGGCGTGCCGCGGATCGTGCGGGCGATGCGGGCGTAACGGATGGGATCGATGGTGCTCATGGGCCGGGCCCTCTGTGGACTGGGGCCACTATGCACCGGCGCCGCGCGACTATTACCAGCATCAATAGAACGATAAATGTCAAAACCTGTGCATCCTTCCAACATCTTTCGGCGACACCGTCAGCTGCCGCGGGCCCGCAGCCGCCAGGTGCGGTGGATCCGCGGATTGCGCGCGAAGTCCGGCGGGATCGTGGCCGGGCTGACGTCCTCGACCTCGGCGAACGCGGACACGGCCTCGCCGTCGAGCCGGAAGCGGCGGAAATTGTTGGAGAAATACAGCACACCGCCGTAGGACAGCCGCGCCACCGCCAGCCGCAGCAGCTCCACATGCGAGCGCTGCACGTCGAAATCGTCGGCACGCGCGGAGTTGGAGAAGGTGGGCGGATCGCAGAACACCAGGTCGTACTCGCCGCGATCGGCGCGCAGCCAGGCCATGGCGTCTGCCTGGGTGATGCGGTGGCGGGTGCCGCCGATGTCGTTCTCGCGCAGGTTGTCGGCCAGCCACTCGAGGTAGGTGGCCGACAGGTCGACGCTGGTGGTCTGCGCCGCAGCGCCGACCGCCGCCTGCACCGTGGCCGCGCCGGTGTAGCAGAACAGGTTGAGGAAACGCTTGTCGCGCGCCTCGGCGGCGATCTCCAGGCGCAGCGGCCGGTGGTCGAGGAACAGGCCGGTATCGAGATAGTCGAACAGGTTCACGCGCAGCCGCGCCTGGCCCTCGCGGACGGACAGGAACTCGCCGCGCCGGGCGAAGTGGCCGTACTTGCTGCCACCCTTGCCCTTGGCGCGGGTCTTCACCGCGATGCGCTCGCGCGGCACCTCCAGCGCATCGGCGGCGCCGGCCAGCAGTTCGCCGAACCGCTTGCGGGTCACCGCATCCGGAATCTCGGCAGGCGCGGCGTATTCCTGCACGTGCAGCCAGCGCGTGCCCGCGTCGGCCTCGGTGTAGACATCGATCGCCGCGGCGTATTCGGGGATGTCGGCGTCGTAGGCGCGGAAGCAGTCCACGCCTTCGCGCGTGCGCCAGGTCTTCGAGGCCTTGAGCGTCTTGCGCAGCCGGTTGGCGACCATGCGCGCGCCCTCGGACAGCTCGCGCGGCTCGGCCTGGGCGCGCACGGGCGGACGCACCGGATCGCAGACGATGAGCGTGCACTCGAGCGCACCGTTGAACATCTGGTAGCTCTTCTTCGCGCGCAGGCCGCTGGCGAAGGCCAGCTCGCGGTCGCCGCACAGCAGGCTGGCGCGCCAGTCCGGTACCGCCCGCGCCAGCGCGTTGCCCAACGCGCGATACAGCCCGGGATCGGCCGCGAGCCGCGCGTCGTAGGGGGGATTGCAGACCACCAGGCCGCGCGGCGTGGCCTGCGCAGGCAGCGCCCCGATATCGCCAACCTCGAAGCGGATCGCATCGCGCAGTCCGGCGGCCGTGGCGTTCTCGCGGGCGTTGCCGATCGCCTCCGGGTCCAGGTCGCGACCTTCGAAGACCGGACGCAGCGAGGCGCGCCCGGCGCGCTCGCGCGCCATGGCCTCGACGACCAGCCGCTCCCACACCCCGACATCGAAACCACGCCAGCGGCTGGGCGCGCGCTCGCCGTGCCGCAGCAGGCCCGGCGCCACGTCGGCCGCCATCAGCGCGCCTTCGATCAGCAGCGTGCCGCTGCCGCACATCGGATCGAGCAGGCCGCCGCCCTCGGCATACAGCGCCGGCCAGCCGCCACGCAGCAGCAGCGCCGCGGCCAGGTTCTCCTTCAGCGGCGCATCGCCCTGCGCGCGACGCCAGCCGCGTCGATGCATCGGGCCGCCGCCCAGGTCGACCGAGACGATCGCGCGCCCCTTGCGCACCACCAGGCCCAGGCGCAGGTCCGGCGCTTCGACATCCACGTCGGGGCGCGCGCCGGTCGCGTCGCGCAGCGCATCCACCACCGCATCCTTGAGCCGCTGCGCGGCATAGCGCGCGTGCGTGATCGCGCTCCCCGACACGTGCGCATCCACCGCCAGGGTCATGCCCGGGTCGAGGTGTTCCTGCCAGGGCAGCGCGCGCGCGCCGGCGTACAGCGCATGTTCGTCGGCGCACTCGTAATCGGCCAGCGGCCACAGCACCCGGCTGGCCAGGCGCGACCAGAGCACGGCGCGCTGCGCGTCCTCGGGCGTGCCCTCGACATTGGCGCCGGCGACGGTGGCGGTGGCCTGTGCGCAACCGAGCGCCAGCAGCTCGTCCACGAGCAGGTACTCGAGGCCTTTGGCGCACGAAACAAAGAATTTCAAGGGAACTGCCTGCGAAACCGGCGCGGTCGCCGTCCACGCCATTTTGCCGCAAGCGCCCGGCCACCACATCCCGCACCCGTTGCGCTCACCACGGTGCGAGATGCCAGGCATCGGCGCCGGCATCGATCCGGTGACTCAGGCCCGCGGCGTCGAGCAGGCGCCGGTCGTGGGACACGAGGACGAGGCCGCCCCGGTACTGCGCGAGCATCCGCTCCAGCGTGTCCAGCGCAGCCAGCTCCAGATGGTTGCCCGGTTCGTCGAGCAGCAGCAGTGACGGCGGCGTCTGCGCATACAGCACGCAGGCCAGCGCGGCCCTGACCCGTTCGCCGCCGCTCAGGCGGCCGCACGGCGTCCGCACCAGGTCGGCATCCATCCCCAGCAGGGCCAGCCGGCCGCGCAGGTCGGCCTCCGCCGCGACCGGGTTGGCGCGACGCAGGTTGTCCAGGGTCGACCGCAGCGGATCGAGGCCGTCCAGCTGCTGGTCGAAACAGGCGATCGGGGCATACGCGAGCCGGCGCCCGGACAGCGGCGCCTGGCGGCCCGCCAGCACCCGCAGCAGGCTGGACTTGCCGCTGCCGTTGGGACCGACCACGCCGATCCGCTGGCGCGCGGTCAGTGCGAGGTCCAGTCCAGCCGCGGTGGCGGGCACATGCGCCAGCACCGCCCGTTCGAGCCGCACGACCATGCGTTCCGGACCGCTCCCGCCTGCCATGCACAGCGCCAGTTGCGGCACGGCGTCGACTGCCGCCGCGGCCTCGTGCTGCGCCGATGCGGACTGCGCCAGCGCCTCGGCCTGCCGCGCCCCGAGCCGTCCAGCGCTCGCCTCGCTGCGCGCCCGGGCCATGCCCAGCAGGATCGGCGCCTGGTTGGCCCGCTTCGCCGAGCGGTTGCCACGGGCCTGGCGCCGCTGCTGGCGCTCGTGCTGCTCGCGTTGCGCCGCCTGCAGGCGTTGGTGGTCCAGGCGCGCCTGCTCCAGCGTCGCCATGGCCGCTGCGCGCTCCTCCGCGCGCTGCCGCACGTAGAAGGCGTGGTTGCCGCCGTAGCTGCGCAGGCCCGCCGGCGAGAGCTCGACGATCCGCTGCATGCCGTCGAGCAGGTCGCGATCGTGGCTGACCAGCAGCAGGCCCTTGCGCCAGCCCTGCAGCCGTTCGACGAGGCTGGTGCGCTGTTGCCGGTCGAGATGGTTGCCCGGCTCGTCGAGCACCAGCACGTCGGCGTCCGCCAGCCACGCGCCTGCCAGCGCCACGCGCATGGCTTCGCCGCCGCTGAGCGTGCCGGCCGGGCGCCACGGATCCAGGCCCGGCAGGCCTGCCTGCGCCAGTGCCTGCGCGAGTTGCCCGCGCAGGGTCCAGCGATCGCCCAGGCGTTCGAAATCCAGCGGATCGGCGCTGCCCGCCTCGATCCGCTCCAGCGCGGCGAGCGGGTCCGCGACGCCCATCAGCCCGGCCACGCGCTGGTCCGGCTCGATCCGCACCAGCTGCGGCAGGTAATGCACCCGCGCATCGCCTTCGCGACGCCCGGTCGTGGGCGCCAGGATGCCGGCGACGATCCGCGCAAGCACGCTCTTGCCAACGCCGTTGCCGCCGACCAGGCCGGTCGGCACGGCGTCGAGTTCGAAATCGATCGGCGGGAACAGCGTCCTGCCATCGGGCAGGACGAACGACACCGCGCTCAATGCAAGCCTGGGATCGGCCATGCGCATCTCCACTGGAATGCCTGACGCCCGCAGTCCGGGGACGGCGGGAACCTGGCCGTCTGGCGACGGCGGCAATCAGTGGCGCATGGGCGTGGAACTCCTCGCGGGATCAGGCGCGCATGCTAGCGCAGCGTGCCCGGGAGTCGCGCACCGGGCCGGGACGCCGGTCAGAGACGCGACAGCAGCGTGCGGAAGGCGTCGGCGGAGGTTTCGACGTTGGCCGCGAGCCGGTGGCCATCGTCGACCAGCAGCAGGGTGGCGCTGCGCGCGCCGGCCCAGCGGACCACGTCGGCGGCGTCGATCAGCTCGTCGTGCCAGCCGTGGACGATGCTGGTCGGCACCTCGGCGCCCTGCAGCGGCGGCGCCTCGCCCATCCGCACCGGCGGCGCCATCAGGAACAGCGCGCGTACCGGCACGCGCAGCGAGACCTGGCCCGAGATCCACGCGCCCAGGCTCGATCCGGCCAGCACCAGCGGCCCGCGCGCCGCGGCCGCGGTGGCAAGCCCGGCCAGGCGCTCCACGCGCGCCAGCACGTCGCCGACGCGACTCAGTTCGAGCCTGGCGTCCAGGTCGGTGTAGTCGGGCCGCTCGTGACTCCAGCCCAGGCGCTCGGCGACCTCGGCCAGGGCGGTGACCTTGGTGGCATCGGGGCCGCTCTCGAAACCGTGCGAGAGGATGCAGTGCCCGCGCAGGCTCACGCGTCCACCCATTCGACGCGGTCGCCCAGGCGCAGGCGGCCGCCTTCGAGGATGCGCGCGCACAGGCCGCCCATGCCGCGCATGGCGTTGTAGCCGCCCGGCCCCAGCGCGGCCTCCATCCGCGAACACGGATCGCAGCTGTCGGTGCCTTCCAGCAGCACCTCGCCGATGCGGAACCGCTGGCCCCTGAGCGCGGCCAGCGCGATGCCCGACACCACCAGGTTGCGCCGCAGGGTTGCCGGCGCGATCGCCGCATGCCCCGCCAGCGCCGCGATCGCAGGCAGGTGTTCGGCCTGGATCAGGGTGATGCCGCGTTTGCCGCTGCCGCCGCCGTAGCGATCGCCCGACAGCCCGCCGCCGGCGGTCGCCGCGGCCGCATCGACCTCGCGCATGGGCACGTCGCGCGCAGGCCGCAGGCCGATCCACTCGACCGTACCTGCACGCGGGAACCGCGTCATCAGCTGGTGCAGTTCGGTTCCAGGCGGCGGCAGTTTCATTGCGCAATGCTAGCATCGGCCGATGCGTCCACTCCCGCGCGACACCGGCATCGACATCCAGCACCTGCCCTATGTCGACCGCCTGCAATCGCGTGCCCTCGAGGCGGTGGAGCTGGTGGTGATCCACTGCACCGAACTGCCCGACCTCGCCACTGCACGCGAGTACGGCGAGCGCGCGCTCTACGACGCAGGCACCGGCAACAGCGGCCACTGGTACATCGATCGCGACGGACGCATCGTCGAGTACGTTCCCGCCACGCGCATCGCCCACCACGTGCGCGGGCACAACGCCGACTCGGTGGGCATCGAACTGGTCAATCGCGGCCGCTGGCCGCACTGGCTCCACGCCGGCCACCAGGCCATGGATGAACCCTATCCCGAAGCGCAGCTCGAAGCGCTGCTGGCGCTGCTCGCCCGGTTGCGCGCCACCCTGCCCGCGCTCGACACCATCGCCGGGCACGAGGACCTCGACACCGCGCGCGTGCCGGCGAGCGACGATGCGAGCGTGCTGGTGCCGCGCAAGCGCGACCCCGGGCCGCTGTTTCCCTGGCCGCGGGTGCTGGCCGCGTGCGGGCTGCGCCGGATCCCGTAACCGCCCCGCCGGCGCCGCGGTGGCGGCCCGTATAATCCCGCGCCATGACTTCCACCGTGTCCGAACTGATCGAACTGCTATCGCTGGAGCGGCTGGAGGACGACCTGTTCCGCGGCCAGAGCCGCGACATCGGCACCCGCTACGTCTTCGGCGGGCAGGTGCTGGGACAGGCGCTGTCGGCGGCCCAGGCGACGATGCCCGAACCGCGCCCCGCGCATTCGCTGCACGCCTACTTCCTGCGCGCCGGCGACGTCGAGCATCCCATCGTCTACCACGTCGACCGCACCCGCGATGGCGGCAGCTTTTCGGTGCGCCGCGTCACCGCGATCCAGCACGGCAAGGTGATCTTCTTCTGCGCGGCCTCCTTCCAGGAAGCCGAGGGCGGCGCCGAACACCAGCCGCCGATGCCGCAAGTGCCGGGGCCGGACGACATCCGTCCGCCCGAGCCGCCGCCGCCCGAGGTGCTGGCCACGCTGCCGAGCAAGGTGCGCCGCTGGCTCGACCGCTCCGGCCCGTTCGAGTTCCGCCAGGTGCATCCGCGCAACGACCTGGAACCCGCGCGCCAGCCGCCGTTCAACCACGTCTGGTTCCGGCTGTCCGAGCGCGTCGGCGACGGACCCGAGCTGCACCGTGCGCTGCTGGCCTACGCCTCGGACTTCCACCTGCTCGGCACCGCCACGTTCCCGCACGGCATCAGCTACTACCAGCCCAACGTGCAGATGGCCTCGCTCGACCACGCGCTGTGGTTCCATCGCCCGTTCCGCGCCGACGAATGGCTGTTGTACGCGATCGACAGCCCCAGCGCGCAGGGGTCGCGCGGACTGGCGCGCGGACAGATCTTCTCGCGCGACGGACGGCTGGTGGCCAGCACCGCGCAGGAAGGGCTGATCCGGGTGGTGCCCGAGGCCGCCCGCGATCCGGCCGCGACCGGAGACGCCAGGTGACGCTGCGGCCGCAGCCGATGCGCCGCCACGGGCGAGTGTCCTGACATGCGCCAGGTCTTCAGCAGCGCGCGGATCGAGAACGTGCAGGCGGTGGCGAAGCTGCTCGCCGGCGAAGGCATCGAGGTGCGGGTCGAGGATGGCCAGCGCTACCGGCGCTCGATCCGCGGCGGTTTCAGCTACCGCGACAGCGGCGACGTCTCCTCGCGCGCCTCGGTGTGGGTGGTGCGCTCGGACGACCAGCCGCGTGCCCGCCAGCTGCTGCACGAAGCCGGCCTGCTCGAGGCCACGCCCGCCAATCCCTCCAGCTTCCTGCCGGCGACCGGGCATGCCGCGCGTTCCGGATCGCCGAACCGGCGCGCGCGGTTCGGGCTCGGCCTGCTCGTCGTCGCCGCGGTGGCGCTGGCGATGTGGCTCAACCAGTTCCGCAATCCCGGCTGGGACCTGCCGGCGCCACGCCAAGCGACATCCGGCGAGGCCGTTCCGGCGCTGGATCCCTCGCTGCAGGCGATCAGCACCACCGATGCCGTGTACCGCATCCCCACCCCGCCGGCGCTGGCCGTGAGCCTGGCCGCGGCCGTGCAGGCGCGGGCGCCCGGCGCCGCGCTGTGCCTGTCGATCGACGGCCAGGAGCCGGACGCAGCGACGCTGGCGATGGCCGCTGCGGCTGGCCTGGATGCGGTGGCAACCCCGGCGTGCCCGGCCGGCAACCAGGCGCTGCGCGTGTCGGTCTCGGACTACCGCACCGACGGCTCGGGCGCCGGCACGATCGAGCTGGCCACCGCCGCAGGCGATGCCGCGCCCGTGGTCCGCCGGCTGGACGTGCGTCGCGAAGGCGACCGCTGGCAGTTGCCAGATACACTCTGACGGTCACATCGGCCGCCAGCGCGCGTCCCGTCACGAAGCCATCCGACGAAGCCGCATGTCCAACGACGCCATCGACCTGCTGATCAAGCGTGAACTGCCGGCCGCCGTGCGCGGCGACCGCGACGCCTACGGGCGCATCATCGTGGCCAGCCAGAACGCGGTCACCGCGGTGGCCCTGGCCATCACCCGCGACGTGCACACCAGCGAGGACATCGCCCAGGAAGCCTTCCTCTCCGCCTGGCACCACCTGCCGCGGCTGAAGAACCCGTCCAGCTTCCTGCCCTGGCTGCGGCAGATCACCCGCAACCTCGCGCACGACCACCTGCGCGGGCGCCGCAACCGGATGCTCGACGGCGAGGCGGCCGACCTGGCCATCCAGCACGCCGCCGACCCCGAAGGCTGCCCGCTGCAGCAGGCGCTCGATGCCGAACGCGATGCGGTGGCCGCCGACCTGATCTCCGAACTGCCGGCCGAGAGCCGCGAGGCGCTGCTGCTCTACTACCGCGAGGGGCAGAGCTCCAAGCAGGTGGCGATGCTGCTCGGCCTGTCCGACGCCGCCGTGCGCAAGCGCCTGTCGCGCGCGCGCCAGAGCGTGCGCGAGGACCTGCTCACCCGCTTCGCCGAGTTCGCGCGCAGCAGCGCGCCGTCGGCCGCCTTCGCCGTGGGCGTCACCGCCACGCTCGGCATCACCAAGCCCGCCGCCGCCGCTGGCGTCGGCATGGTCACCAAGTCGCTCGCCGGCAGCCTGTTCGCGCGCTTTGCACTGGGCTTTGCCGGCGCCGCCGCGGGCGGGCTGCTCGGCGGCCTGGTCGCGGCCTGGTTCGCGCGCAGCATCGTGCTCGACTATGCCGACGACGACGCC
Source organism: uncultured Luteimonas sp. (assembly GCF_947492465.1). NCBI lineage: Bacteria > Pseudomonadati > Pseudomonadota > Gammaproteobacteria > Lysobacterales > Lysobacteraceae > Luteimonas > uncultured Luteimonas sp. Next base: position 545,321 of record NZ_CANLNF010000001.1, on the reverse strand, counting down.
GAGCGCGGCGCGCTGCTGCAGTTCTCGCGCCGGTACATCGGACTGTCGCTGGTGATGATCGCGGCGATCATCGGCACCCACCTCGCCTTCCGCGATCCGGGCAACACCTTCATCGCCATCGCCGTCGCCCTGCTGGCCATGAACTGGCAGTTGCTGGTGATCCTGCCAAGACTGATGAACCCGCTGCTGGCGCGCGACGCCCGCCGCGATCCGATCGGCGCGCGCCAGCGGCTGCTGGCGTACAGGCTGACCTGGGGCCGCACCGGCGTGCTGATGAGCAACATCGTGGTGATCGGTTCGCTGGTCATCGCGCACCTGCATTTCGCGTGACGCGGCGGCCACGCGGCTGACCGCAGACAAGGGCATCCGCACGTCCGGGGGAGAAGGCGGGCACGGTTGCCGGAGCAGCGCATCGCCGAGGAGAGGAATCCGGACCGGTAACGACCCAGACCGCCGGCCAACGGTCTGGCGGACAACAAAAAAGGCCCGCGTCAGGGACGCGGGCCTCGAAACCATGTGGCGAACGGAATCAGCGCTTCTTCGGCTGCAGCTCGTCGCGGCTCAGGAAGCCGTCACGGTTGTCGTCCATCCAGGCGAACCGGCTCGACAGCCGCTGCATCTTCTCTTCGACCTCGACCCGGCTGAGCTTGCCGTCGCCGTTGAGGTCGGCGGCGGCGAAACGCTCGTCGAAGCGCTTGCGCATCTGCGCTTCGCGCTGCGGGCGCTGGCGTTCGTGCCAGGCACGGATCTCGCCGCGGACGAGGTAGCCGTCGCTGTTGCCGTCGATCTGCGCGAAGTCCTGGGCCAGGAGGTTCGTGCGCTGTCCGCGCATGGTGCCCGCGGCATCGACTTCGGCCCGGCTCAGGCGGCCGTCGCCGTCGGTATCCAGGCGGGCGGCGTCATGGTGGCCACGCTGGCCGCGATGCTGCGCGCCCTTCCCGCCATGGCGGCCGTGGCGGTGCTGCGGACGCTCGCTGGCGTCGAGGCGGCCGTCTCCGTTGCGGTCGAGGCGGTCGAAGCGCTGCGCCAGGCGCGGGAACGCGGCTGCTTCGGCCCGGTCGATCGCGCCGTCGCCGTTGGCGTCGAGCGTGGCCTTGGGGCCGCGCTGCGCGGTGTCCGCCGGTTCCGCGGCGGTGGCGGTGGCGGCCAGAACGGCAAGCGCCAGCGCGGTGAACAGGATCCTGTGCTTCATGGGAGGGTTCCTCGGGATGCGGCACCAGCGCCGCCGTGCATCCGTCAACGCCCCGATCGCGCCCGCCGTTGACTCCGCGCCGTCCCGGTTCAGCTGGCGGACACCCGCCGGTTCGCGGCGCCTGCGACGGCGGCGCAGTATGCTGCCCGCGCCATGGGCGAGAACGACAACCTCCGGCTGTTCCACACCGGCGAGCACGCCTGCGGGTACTGGCCCGAGCGGGTGGCGCGCGACCTGGTGTTCGATCCCCACGACGGGCGCCTGGCCGCGTTCTATCCGCAGGCGCTGCAGTGGGGGTTCCGCCGCTCGGGCGACATCGTCTATCGCCCGCACTGCGTCGGTTGCCGCGCCTGTGTCGCGGTCCGGATTCCGGTCGAGGAATTCCGTCCCGATCGCAGCCAGCGCCGCTGCCTGGCGCGCAACGCAGCGATCGAGGCACGCATCCTGCCCGCGCAGCGCAGCGACGAAGGACTCGCGCTGTACCAGCGCTACCTCGCCGCGCGCCATCGCGGCGGCGGCATGGACGGCCACGGCGCGCACGAGTTCGACCAGTTCCTGGTCGGCAGCTGGGCCAACACGCGGTTCATGGAGCTGCGCGAGCACGGACGTCTGCTGGCCGTGGCGGTGACCGACATCGACGCGACGGCCATGTCGGCCGTGTACACCTTCTATGATCCCGACCTGGCGGCGCGCGGCCTGGGCACGCTGGCGATCCTGCGCCAGATCGACTGGGCGCTGCGCGAGCGGCGCCGCCACCTCTACCTCGGCTACTGGATCGCGGGACACGACAAGATGGACTACAAGCGCAGGTTCCACCCGCTGGAAGGCTTCGACGGGCGGCAGTGGCGCCCGTTCGACGCGATCGCGCCGGCATGAGTCGCCGCCACGCTCCCGCGCTGGCCGCGATCGTCCTGTCCGCGCTGGCGCTGGCTGGCTGCCTGCGCGTCAACGTCCACGGTACCCCGCCGCAGTCCGGTTCCCCGATGCCCGATCCCGCCCCGCTCCGCGTCGCCAGCTACAACGTTTCGCTCTACGACGAGGACACGGGCGGACTCGTGCGCCGGCTGGAGCTGGGCAACGCGCAGGCGCGGCGCATCGCCGCGGTGCTGCAGAAGGTGCGGCCGGACATCGTCCTGCTCAACGAGTTCGACCACGACGCCGACGGCCGCGCGGCCGACCTGTTCCAGCGCCGCTACCTCGAGCAACCGCAGCCCGGCGGCGGCGATGCGCTGCAGTACCCGTACCGCTACCTGGCGCCGGTCAATACCGGCGTGCCCAGCGGCCTCGACCTGGACAATAGCGGCCGCGTCGGCGGCGAGGGGCGCGATCGCGGCAACGATGCCTGGGGCTACGGCCTGCACCCGGGCCAGTACGGCATGCTGCTGCTGTCGAAGTACCCGATCGATGCGGCGCAGGCACGCAGTTTCCAGCGGCTGGAATGGAGCGCGATGCCCGGCGCGCGCCGGCCGGTCGATCCGGCCACCGGCCGTCCGTTCCACAGCGACGGGGTCTGGCGCCGGCTGCGGCTGTCGTCCAAGTCGCACTGGGACGTGCCGGTGCGCACGCCGCTGGGCGTGGTGCACCTGCTGGCCTCGCATCCCACGCCGCCGGCCTTCGACGGGCCGGAAAAGCGCAACGTGCTGCGCAACCACGACGAGATCCGGCTCTGGCACGAGTACCTCACGCCAGCGGCCGGCCAGGCGGCGTGGCTGTGCGACGACGCGGGTCGCTGCGGTGGCCTGGATCCGGACGCGCGCTTCGTGATCCTGGGCGACCTCAACAACGACCCGGTCGACGGTGCCGGGGACCATGCGGCGATCGTGTCGCTGATCGAGCACCCGCGCGTCCTGCGGCACGCGCCGCCGGCCAGCCAGGGCGCTGCGCAGGCTGCGGCCACCGACGGCGGCAACGCCGGGCACCGCGGCGCGCATGCGCACGACACCGGCCGCTTCGGACCGCGGGTGGGCAACCTGCGCCTGGACTACGTCCTACCCTCGGCCGGATTCCGCCTCGCCGGATCGGGCGTGTTCTGGCCGCCCGCCGGACACCCCGACGAGGACATCGCCGCGGCCAGCGACCATCACCTGGTGTGGGTGGACCTGCTGGACTGAGCGTCAGGACTCCGTTCCAGCGGCCGCGCGAGGCGACCGCACTCAGGACGGCCCCCGATCGGCCCAGACTGGCCCGGCAGCGCCGGCTCAGGTCGCCGGCGCGTCGGCCTCGCCCGCGTCCTTCGCCGGCGCGTCGGCCGGTTCGGGCGCCACAGGCAGATGCGGTCGGAAGCCGAAGCTTCCGGACTGCTGGCTCGAAACGATCATGCGTACCATGCTGGTGGGCACCAGCAGGTCGAGCGTGACCTCCTCGGCTTCCGCGGTCACCGCCGACATCGTCATCTCGACGAAGGCGCCAGCGGTATCGATCTCGCGACAGACAACGTGCGGACCACCCGGGTTGTCCTGCAGGTAGGGCTTGATCGCATCGCCCAGGGCTTCCAGTGCCTGCGGGTAGAAGAACACGGCGTAGCCGTTGCTGCCTTTCATGTTTGCTCCAGTGGGGGAAGGCGCGCGCGCCGGTCAGGCGCTACGCCAGTTCGATGGTAATGGCCGCGGTCGCGTCGCGTGCGACCGAGCGCGCCGCGTCGATCGAATCGGCCCGCGCCAGCGTCACGCCGACCCGGCGCGTCCCCTCCACGCGCGGCTTTCCGAACAGGCGCAGCGCCGTGTCCGGCGCGTGCAGCGCGGCCTCCAGGTTGCCGAACACCGGGATTCCGCTGCCCTGCGCCAGCATGGCGCTGGACGCCGACGGTCCGCGCTGCGCGATGAAGCCGCCATCGCCGGCGCCCACGGGCAGGCCAAGGATGGCGCGCGCGTGCAGCGCGAACTGGCTCAGGTCCTGCGAGACCAGGGTGACCAGGCCGGTGTCGTGCGGGCGCGGCGAGACTTCGCTGAACCACACCTCGTCGCCCTTCACGAACAGTTCCACGCCGAACACGCCCCAGCCGCCGAGGTCGTCGGTGATCGCGCGCGCAATTTCCATCGAGCGCTCCAGCGCGCGCGGCGACATCGGCTGCGGCTGCCAGCTTTCGCGGTAGTCGCCGTCTCTCTGCAGGTGGCCGATCGGCGCGCAGAACGAGGTGCCGCCTGCGTGGCGCACGGTGAGCAGGGTGATCTCGTAGTCGAAATCGACGAAACCCTCGACGATGCAGCGGCCCGCGCCGGTGCGTCCGCCGGTCTGCGCGTAGTCCCACGCGGGGCCGATGTCCGCGTCGGCGCGCAGCGCGCTCTGGCCCTTGCCCGAGGACGACATCACCGGCTTGACCACGCAGGGCAGTCCGATCGCGGCGATCGCGTCGCGGTATTCGGCCTCGTTGTCGACGAAGCGGTAGGGCGAGGCCGGCAGACCCAGGGTTTCGGCCGCGAGCCGGCGGATGCCTTCGCGATCCATGGTCAGCCAGGCCGCGCGCGCGGTCGGCACCACGCGCTGGCCGCGGTCGCGCTCCAGCGCCACCAGCGTCGGCGTGTGGATGGCCTCGATCTCGGGCACCACCAGGTCCGGCCGCTCGCGCTCGATCAGGCCCGCCAGCGCGGCCGGATCCAGCATGTCCAGCACATGGCTGCGGTGCGCGACCTGCATCGCCGGCGCGTCGGCATAGCGGTCGGCGGCGATCACCTCCACGCCCAGCCGCTGCAGCTCGATCGCGACTTCCTTGCCCAGTTCACCTGACCCCAGCAGCAGGACACGGGTGGCCGAGGCCGTGAGCGGAGTACCGAGGCTGGGCATGGGTGGGCCTGGGCGAAAGGGGCGCCCATTCTAGCCAGCGGACATGGGTCGCCCGGGGTCCGCGATCGCCTTGTCCCTCGGCGTCACCGTTGACATGATGATATCAAATTGATATCAATCAGCACGTCGCATCCGCCGGAGCCGCCGCATGCCGCCCATCGTCCGCCTGATCGAACGCGGCCATCCGCGCCATGCGGGCTGGGCCGTGCCGCTGCCCGTCGCGCTGTCCGCCTGCGCCTTGCTCGCCGGGATCGCCGTCCTGCCCGTCCGTCATTGAGTCTTCCGGAGACCGCCATGAAAGAGAACCCGATCCGTTCGCTGCCCGGCATCCCGATGCTGCTCGCCCTCCTCGCCGCCGTGCTCGCGGCCGCATGGATCGCCCTCAATTCGGGCGGTGCGCCGGCGCAGTTCGTCCTCGCAGCGCTCGCGGGCCTGGTCGCGCTGCTCTGCCTGCTGGGCCTGTACATGGTCGAACCCAACCAGGCGGCGGTGCTGAGCCTGTTCGGCAAGTACGTGGGAACGGCGAAGGAGAGCGGCCTGCGCTGGAACAGTCCCTTCTACAGCAAGAAGAAGGTGTCGCTGCGGGTGCGCAACTTCGAAAGCGGCAAGCTCAAGGTCAACGAGCTGGACGGCTCGCCGATCGAGATCGCCGCGGTGATCGTCTGGCGCGTGGTGGACTCGGCCGAGGCGGTGTTCAACGTCGACGACTACGAGAGCTTCGTGCACATCCAGTCCGAGGCGGCGCTGCGCGCGATGGCCACCAGCTATCCCTACGACCAGCACGAGGAAGGCGACATCTCGCTGCGCAGCCATCCCACCGAGATTTCCGACCGGCTCAAGGAGCAGCTCGACGAGCGCCTGACCGCGGCCGGGGTCGACGTGGTCGATGCCCGCATCAGCCACCTCGCCTACGCCCCCGAGATCGCCCAGGCGATGCTGCAGCGGCAGCAGGCCAACGCGGTGATCGCGGCGCGGACACGCATCGTCGCCGGCGCCGTCGGCATGGTGGAGATGGCACTGGCCGAGCTGGAGAAGAACGGCACGGTCAAGCTCGACGAGGAGCGGCGCGCGGCAATGGTGAGCAACCTGCTGGTGGTGCTGTGCGGCGACCGCAGCACCCAGCCGATCGTCAATACCGGCTCGCTGTACTGAGCATCGTGCAAGCCCTGTCCTCCCTGCTGGTCGCCCTCACCGCGCTGCCGGCGCTGGCCATCGCCGCCTGGCAGGCACGCGCCGCCGCGGTCGATCCCAAGGCGCGCGGACTGGCGCTGCGCTGGGCGGGCATCGCCCTGGCCATGTTCTGCGGGGCGCTGGGCCTGTACTTTGCCGGCGGCGACCGGGGCCACACGATCACGGTGGCGGTCCTCATGGTCATCGCGGTCAACGCACTGCTGGTCTCGATGCTGCTGCACCTGCGCGGCGGGGGGCGGCGCTGATGGCCGAGCGCAAGGCCTACCCGCTGCGGATCAGCGCCGAGGTACTGGCGGCCGCGCAGAAGTGGTCCGACGACGAACTGCGCAGCCTCAACGCGCAGATCGAATACGTGCTGCGCGATGCGCTGCGCAAGGCCGGGCGGCTGCCGCACCCGCCGCCGGAACCGGGTGAACGCGAGGAGCAATCATGAGCCAACGCTGGGAACACAAGGTCGTTGAAGTCACCACCACCCTGTTCAACCGCAAGCTGACAGAGAAGATCCAGGAAGAACTCGACCGGCATGCGCGCCAGGGCTGGGAACTGGTCGCAGTCAGCCACACCAATGCGGTGGACTCGGTGCGCCTGTACATGAAGAAGGCGGTGTGACGGGGCCGAGAGCAGCGCGCCCGATCGCCCCCACATCCGCTGTTCCGCCCTGGATCGACGGACGTCCTCCGCTGCGATCGCGACGGGCCAGTCGTGCTGTCTCGAAGTGGGACAGGTGGCGCGAACTGGCGACGCCGCCAGCGCATCGATAAGCTGGGCCGATGCGTATCCCTGCCCGCACCCTGCTCAACACCGCCGAGATCGAACTGTGGCCGGCCTGGCTGTTGCGCGCGCGCGCCAACGGCGATGCGCGGATCCTGTCGCGCGCCAGCCGGGTGCTGCGACGCAAGTGCGACGGCCGCTACCTGGCCGCGGTCCTGCCCGAAGGGCTGATGCCACTGGTCCCGCGGCTGGCGCGCGAAGCCGGCGTGGACGAGGCGCTCGACCTGCTCGACGGCGCGCCCGCCGCCAATGCGCTCGACGCCGGCACGCTGCCGCTGCACCGGCTGGCCGAACGGCTGGATGCGCTCGGGCTGGAAGCCGAAGCCTATGCGAACGACTGCGGCCTGGAACTGGTCGCCGAGCCGGTCGCGCTGACCCTGGCCGGCTTCGACCGCTACCGCCGGCCGCTGTGGCTGTCGGCCGACGCCGCACGCGCCTGGCAGCGCATGCGCGAGACCGCGGGACGCGACGGCGTGGCGCTCGAGGCGATCTCCGGTTACCGCAGCCACGACTACCAGCTGGGCATCTTCGAGCGCAAGCGTGCGCGCGGACTCGGGCTGGCGCAGATCCTCGAGGTCAACGCGGCGCCGGGCTTCAGCGAACACCATTCGGGCGACGCGCTCGACATCGGGACCCCGGGCGAGCCGCCGGCGGAGGAATCGTTCGAGGCCACGCCGGCATTCGACTGGCTGCAGCGCCACGCCGGCGCGTCCGGCTTCGCGATGAGCTATCCGCGCGGCAATCCGCACGGCATCGTCTACGAACCCTGGCACTGGCGGTACCTGCGGGCCGACGGATAGCGCGCCGGCCCGGCTAGTCCTGCGAGCGGTTGGTCGGCGCCTCCGCCGCGGTCGCCAGGTCGGCGATGCGCCACAGGTACAGGCCCGCATAGGTGCGGTAGGGACCCCACTGCTCGCCGCGCGCGGCCAGCTGCTTCGGCGACGGCATGTCCTCGAGTCCGTCCACGCGCTGGACGCCCTTGCGGATGCCGAGATCGTCGACCGGGAGTACGTCCGGGCGGCCGAGCCGGAACATCAACATCATCTCCACCGTCCAGCGTCCGATGCCGCGCACAGGCACCAGCGCCGCGACGATCTCGTCGTGGTGCATGGTCGACATCTGACGCAGGGTCGGGATCTCGCCCCGCGCCTCGCGCATCGCCAGGTCGCGCAGCGCCAACGCCTTGTTGCCCGACACGCCGCAGGCGCGAAGCGTGGCATCGTCGATCCGACCCAGCGTGTCCGCATGCAGCCGCCGGCTGCCGATCGCGGCCTCCACGCGCCCGACGATGGTCGAGGCGGCCTTGCCGCTGAGCTGCTGGAACAGGATCGCGCGCGCCAGCGCATCGACCGGATCGAAACGCGCGCGCCAGCGCGGCTCGGGCGCGATCGTGCCGATGCGTTTCATCCACGATCCCAGGCGCCGGTCGCGCCGCCGCAGGTGGTCCCAGGCGGCCGCGGTATCGAACCCCCGGGCGTAGCGCGGCATGACGCTCAGTCCCGCAGCGCGCTGGCCGCGTACAGCAGCCATCCCAGCATCAGCACCATGCCGCCGAACGGCGCAGGTGCCGAGGACGTCCCCCACAGCGACCTGGCCACCAGTGTTCCGGCGAACACCAGGGTTCCGAGCAGCAACATCGCCAGCGCCGCCAGCGACAGTCGCGACGCCACGGCCCGGGCCAGCGCAGCAAGCGCGACGCCATGGCCGAAGGCGAACAGCGCGGCAGTCAGCAGGTTGCCGCGCGCATCCTCGCCGGCGCCATGCGAGGCGTAGGCCGCCAGCGCCACGCCGAGCCCGGCCAGTAAGGCGCCGGCCGCGCGCAGCCAGCGCGCCGAGGTCAAGGTGGCGGTCGTCGTCATGGAATCGGGATCCCCAAACGCAGCGCGCCGCATCCGGGGATGCGGCGCGCGACGGGCATCGGCATGAAACCCGGTGCCTTACTGCTGCTTGAGCTTCCAGAACACCTCGAACTCGCCGTTCTCGGTGAACGCCTCGTCGATGCCGTTCTTGTAGATCTCGTACGGACGGTCGGTGACCTCGTAGCCGTGCGTCATCGCCCAGGCACGCACCGCGTTGCGCACGTTCTCAAGCTCGGCCATGTAGCCGACGTAGTTGCCGCGGGCCGCCTTGCCGGCCTCGGCACGGATGTACTCGACCGGTGCGCCGTCCGGAATCTCGACCTCCAGCGGGCCCTCGTCGACGGCCGGCGCCTGCGCGACCGGCTGGGCCTCCGCCTCGTCGCCCTCGCCTTCACCCTCGGCCGCTTCCTGCGCGTCGGAACCCGCGCCCTTGCGGCGCACCGGCTGGACCACGTCGAAGGTGTAGTTCTCGCGACCCAGCTCGGTGGACACGATGCGCAGCGGGCCGGCCGGCACCAGATCATTCGCCTCCATGGTGCGCTTGATCCACTCGCTGTTGGACTTCATCGACTGCTTGATCTTCTCGTTGTTGCGCTCGACCGCGCCCGCGGAGACCGACAGCAGGTTCTCGGCCGGCAGGTCGACCACGCCCAGGTCGCTCAGGCGCACGCCGTCGGCGCGGTAGTCGACGTTGGGCACGCCGGCCAGCATGCTCGACAGCTTGGCCAGGCCGAGCTTCATGTCCTCGCCGACGTGGCCCCGCACGTACAGGCCGGCATAGCGGCCGAGGAGGTTCCAGCCGTAGTCGACGTCGTAGCGCTGGGTGATCTCGATGTTGCGTCCACCACGGCCGGTCGGCTTGAGGGTGAACTCCATGCGCTTGTTGTCGCCGCGGTCCGGGTTCTCGATGCGGTAGGCGATGCGGCTGTCGGCGTCGCTCTCGACGATTTCCCAGCTGCCCTCGCCCAGCGCGCGCGCTTCGGAGCTGTAATCCAGGCGCGCGCCGACGCCCGACTCGGGACCCGACAGTTCCAGCTTGGCGGCCGGATCGCGCATGGTCAGCGCGTTCCAGTCCTTGAAGCGCTTGAAGCTGTTGAGCGTGTCGAACACGATGGCCTGGCGCCGGTTGGTCTCGACCTTTTCGGTGATCGTGCGGCTCGACGGGAGGAACAGAGCGACGAGCACGAACAGCGCGGCGACGATCGCCGTTGAAATCAGGATCTCGAGCAAACGGGTCATTCAGGGTTCTCCGGGACCAATTCCTGCCGTGGCAGGCGCAAGTGGCCAATCCTATCAAGAACCTCCCGCGCACGGCGAGTCAAAAATGCGACCGGCGCGAGGGTCGGGCCACGGTTGCCCACGCAACCGACGCCACGCTGGCAGGCGGGAAGTCCGGCGCTGGCCGCGCGATCTTCACGGAGGAGCGCGCGACCGCGTGGCACCGCCTGCGCAACAGGCCTCCGCCCGGTCCATGGCGAGGCCGCCCCCTGCACCGTCACGCGGGCCACCTCCCAAGGCAGGACCGCCCGGCGTGCCCCAGGCCAGCTGCAGCTCGAAGGCCTTGAGGACTGCCCAGGTGCGGTCGCGGACACCGAGCTTGGACAGGGTGAGCGGGCAGCGTTCACGAGGCAGCGCCTCGTGCTGCCGGCGAACGCCCGCCGCGCTGCGGCGGGCCGGGTGAGGAAGCGCTGCCCGCGCGGCAAGCCGCGCGCGCTGACGAACGGCCGGTGCGCTGCACCGGCCCGGATCAGCCTGTCGGTCAGACCAGCTGCAGCTCGAAGGCCTTCAGCACTGCCCGGGTGCGGTCGCGGACGCCGAGCTTGCTGAGGATGTTCGACACGTGGTTCTTGATCGTACCTTCGGCCACGCCCAGCGAGTTGGCGATCTCCTTGTTGGAGAAGCCGCCCGCCATCAGGCGCAGGATCTCGGTCTCGCGATCGGTCAGCGGGTCCGGCCGGTCGAGGCTGACGAAATCGTTGCGCATGTGCTCCAGGCCCGAGAGCAGGCGCTGGGTCACCGCCGGCTGCACCAGCGAGCCACCGCCGGCGACGGTGCGGATCGCGCCGACCAGCTGCTCCAGCGACACGTCCTTGAGCAGGTAGCCCTTGGCGCCGGCCTTCATCCCGGCCAGCACCAGCTGATCGTCGTCGAAGGTGGTCAGGATGATGGTCGGCGGCAGCTGGCCGGCGCGCGAAAGCGCCTGCAGCGCCTCCAAGCCCGACATCGCCGGCATGCGCATGTCCATCAGCACCACGTCGGGCTTGACCTCGGGGATCATCTCGACCGCCTGCTTGCCGTCGCCGGCCTCGGCAATCACCTCGATGCCCCCGTCCAGCGCCAGCAGCGAGCGGATGCCCTGCCTTACAAGGGTCTGGTCGTCGACCAGGCAGACGCGGATCATGGGACCTCCAGGGGTCGGATCTGGGTGGATGGATCGTCGTCCGCGGCGATGGCCGCGGGCCGGATGGTATCGATGACCACCACGCCGCCGTCCATGGGCAGGCGCAGGCGCACGGTGAAGCCGCTGCCGGGCGAAGTCTCCACCTGCAGGCTGCCGCCGTGCGCGGCCAGGCGTTCGCGCATGCCCAGCAGGCCGTTGCCGGCGGTCGCGCCTTCGGCACCGCGGCCGTCGTCGCGGGCCTCCAGCAGCACCGCGTCGCCATCGAGCCGGTAGCGCAGCCGCAGCAGGCTGGCTTCGGCATGGCGCACGGCATTGGTGATGATTTCCTGGGTGCAGCGCAGCAGCACATGCGCGCGCTCGGGATCGTCGACCAGGAAGGTCCGCGGCATGTCCAGGTCGATGCGCAGGCCGGGCACGTTGTCGGCCAGCGGCAGCAGGGTGGCGCGCATGTCGATGGCGTCGTCGTCGCGCAGCCGGCTCACCGCCTCGCGCACGTCGCTCAGCAGCAGCTTGGCCAGCGTATGCGCCTGGCCCACGTGCTCCTGCGCCTGGCCGCTGACGAGGTGGTTGGCCACCTCCAGGTTCAGGCTCAGGGCGGTCAGGTGGTGGCCGAGCAGGTCGTGCAGTTCGCGCGAGATGCGGGTGCGCTCGTTCACGCGGACGCTTTCGGCCAGCAGCGCGCGGGTGGCGCGCAGCTCGGCGTTCAGCCGGCGTTGCTCGTCGCGCGCCAGCACCTGCTGGCGGGCGACGTAACCGGTCGCGAACACGAAGCAGTTGAAACCCATGTAGAGCACCGACTGCATCACCGCCTCGAGCAGCGAGAAGCCGATCGCGCGCACGTACACCGGAACCACCAGCAGCGCGCTGATCACCAGCGCGGCGATGCTCATGGGAAGCGGCAGCAGCCAGGGCAGCACGCAGGCGGCCACCATCAGCAGCAGCACGCCCAGGCCGCTGTTGCTGTAGTAGCTCAGCGCCACCGCGCTGCCGATCATCGCCACCAGCAGCACGTGGTCGGCCAGGGTGACCCGGCGCTCGTCGAGGGCCCGGGTGAGCCATGCGAAGCTGAACCCGAACAGACCCCAGGCGAACCAGGCGTTCCAGCCGGCGCCGATCGAGGACAGCGGTTCGGCCTCGTCCACCGGCCCCGACAGCGCCCACAGCGGCAGCACCATCACCGCCCATGTGAACAGGCCGGCATAGCGCAGCAGGCGGGCATGGTCGAGGCGGGACAGCATGCCGCCATGGTAGGCGCAATCCACGCGCCGCGACCCCCTCGGAAGTCATGCGGCGACGCGGTCCGCGTTCGCCCCGGGGCCGGAGGCCATGCGATAATCCGCGGTGGCCGTCGCAAGGCGCGTCCGCCGTTTGCCGACCTGCGGCCGGGCAGCACCCGAAGTCTTCTGGAGTCAGGAATGTCGATCGTCATCCGCGACGTGCGCGAGCACGAGCTGGATTCCATCCTCGCCCTCAACAATGCCGCTGGCCCGACGATCCTGCCGCTGGATGCGGCCCGCATCCGCAGGTTCCACGATACCGCCGAGTACTTCCGCGTCGCCGAACGCGATGGTGCGCTGGCCGGCTTCCTCGTCGGCCTGGGCTCGGACGCCGAGCACGACAGCAGCAACTTCCACTGGTTCCGCGCGCACTGCGAGCGGTTCTTCTATATCGACCGGATCGTGGTCGCCAGCCGCCGTCGCGGCGGCGGCGTGGGCCGCGCGTTCTACGCCGACGCCCAGAGCTATGCCGAACTGCGCTATCCGCAGCTGACCTGCGAGGTGTTCCTGGAGCACGACGCCGATCCGGTGCGCCTGTTCCACGGCAGCTTCGGGTTCCGCGAGATCGGCCAGCACGTGATGCCCGAGAACGGCATCCGCGCCTCGATGATGGCCAAGGACATGTGCAGCTACGAGTGGGTCCGCGAGACCTACGCCGAGGAGCTCCCCGACCAGCCCTGGCTGCTGCGCCCGCGCGTGGCCCTGGCCGAGTCGTCCGCCGCATGAGCGCGGCCATGGATTTCGAACAGGCCGGCGAACTGAAGATCGGCCAGGTCGGCATCGCCAACCTGCGCGTGCGCACCCTGGACATCGCGCGCCTGGCCGACGAGATGCGCAGCCGCGTGGCGCGCGCGCCCAAGCTGTTCGCGCGCGCCGCGGTCATCGTCGATTTCGGCGGGCTGGCCGCCACGCCCGACGCCGCCACCGCGCGCGCCCTGGTCGAGGCCCTGCGCGAGGCCGGCGTGCTGCCGGTCGCGCTGGCCTGGGGCAGCGGCGACAACGAGAAGCTGGCGGTGGAGATCGGGCTGCCGGTCCTGGCACGGTTCCGCGCCCAGTACGAGTCCGTCGCAGGCGGGGCTGAGACAGCACTTGCGGCGGAACCGGCCCCGCCCCCGGCCCCTGCCCATCGCGCGCCCGCGCCGGCCGCGGCCGCGCGCCAGGATCCCGCGGGGCCCGGCCTGGTGCAGACTGCGCCGGTGCGTTCCGGCCAGCAGCTCTACGCCGAGAACCGCGACCTGACCGTGCTGTCGCAGGTCGGGGCCGGCGCCGAAGTCATCGCCGATGGCTCCATCCACATCTACGGGCCCCTGCGCGGCCGTGCGCTGGCCGGCGCCCAGGGCAACGCGAAGGCGCGGATCTTCTGCCGCGCCTTCCACGCCGAGCTGGTCGCCGTGGCCGGTCACTACAAAGTGCTGGAAGATATCCCGAAGGAACTGCACGGCAAGGCGGTGCAGGTCTGGCTCGACAACGAAGAACTCAAGATCGCCGCACTCGATTGACGGCGACACACACAGGAGACGTGTTTTGGCAGAAATCATCGTGGTCACCTCGGGCAAGGGAGGCGTCGGCAAGACCACCAGCAGCGCCAGCCTCGCCAACGGCCTGGCGCGTCGCGGCAAGAAGGTCGCCGTCATCGACTTCGACGTCGGCCTGCGCAACCTCGACCTGATCATGGGCTGCGAGCGCCGCGTGGTGTACGACTTCGTCAACGTCGTCCAGGGCGAGGCCTCGCTCAAGCAGGCGCTGATCAAGGACAAGCGTTTCGACAACCTGTTCGTGCTGGCCGCCTCGCAGACGCGCGACAAGGACGCGCTGACGCTCGAAGGCGTGGAGAAGGTGCTCAAGGACCTGTCCGACGACGGCTTCGACTACATCCTGTGCGATTCGCCTGCCGGCATCGAGAAGGGCGCGTTCCTGGCGATGTACTTCGCCGACCGCGCCGTGGTGGTGGTCAACCCGGAAGTGTCCTCGGTGCGCGACTCCGACCGCATCCTGGGCCTGCTGTCGTCCAAGACCCGCAAGGCCGAGGCCGGCGAGCGCGTACAGGAATATCTGCTGCTGACCCGCTACAACCCGCTGCGCGTCGAAAAGGGCGAGATGCTGTCCATCGCCGACGTGGAGGAAGTGCTGGGCATCAAGACGCTCGGTGTGATCCCCGAATCCAACGACGTGCTCGACGCGTCCAACAAGGGCGAGCCCGTGATCCTGGCCAGCGAATCCTCGGCCGGCCAGGCCTATGACGACGCCGTTGCCCGCCTGCTCGGCGAAGACCGGCCGATGCGCTTCACCCTGGCGGAGAAGAAGGGCTTCTTCAGCAAGCTCTTCGGGAGCTGAGCCATGGGATTGTTCGATTTCCTCAAGCCGAAGCAGAACACCGCCGCGATCGCCAAGGACCGCCTGCGCATCATCGTCGCGCAGGAGCGCACCGGCCGCGGCGCCCCGGACTACCTGCCGCTGCTGCAGCGCGAACTGCTGGAGGTGATCCGCAAGTACGTGAGCGTGGACGTGGATGCGGTCAAGGTCGACCTGGTCAAGGACGGCGGGCACGACGTGCTCGACATCTCCGTCGCCCTGCCCGAAGGCCGGTCCGCGACCGTCTGATCCCGCACGCGTCGGCCCGGCGTGCCACCGACCTTCGGTGTCCCCGTCGCGGGGCCGGGGGAAGCAGCCGCCGACTGCGTCCGCGCTGTTTTCCCGGATCCACGGGCGCAGTGCGAACCGGCCCCTGGTGGCGCGACGCGGCGGCCAGGCAGACTGCTCCCGCATGCACCAGCCACACACGCCAGCCCCGCACGCCGTACTGCTGTTGCGCGAGATCGCGTTCGCCGACGCGGCCGCGCTGCTGCGACGCTACGGCCTGCAGCTGCACCGGGTCGATGATGATGCTTCGATCCCCGGCAGCTACTGGGGCGAATCCGAAGCCGGGATCATCGGCAGCGACGTGTACGTCCGCGCCGACACCCCGGTGCACTCGATGCTGCACGAGGCCTGCCACCTGATCGTGCTGCCCGCGGAACGCCGCCAGGCCGTGCACACCGATGCCACCGACTCGGTCGCGGAAGAGGACGCGGTCTGCCTGCTGCAGGTGCTGCTGGGCGACGCGCTGCCGGGCGTCGGCCGCGACCGGGTGTTCGCCGACATGGATGCCTGGGGTTACACCTTCCGGCTCGGCAGCGCCCGCGCCTATTTCGAGCGTGATGCGGATGCGGCGTGGGACTGGTTGCGCGAACGCGGCCTGGTCGACGCGCAGCGCGGCCTGATCGCGCCCTGATCCGGCTGTCCGCACTTGCCCGGCGGCGGGCGGCGCTCTAGCCTGCCGGCACCGCATCCTGCGCAGCACCGGATCCCATCGTGAACCATCGCCACGCCCTGCTCGTCCTGGCCATCGGCGCCAGCCTCGCCCTGTCCGCCTGCAAGCGCGAACCCACGCCAGCCGCAGGCGCGGACGCACCGGGCGCCACTGCCGGTGCCGCCTCCGGCGACGAGACCGCCGACGCCTTCGTCGCCCGCGTCAATGCCGAGCTCAAGGCCATGTACCCCGAGCTGACCGCGGCGCAGTGGCTCTCGAGCACCTACATCAACGACGACAGCCAGCTGCTGGCGGCCAAGGCCAACGAGAAGTTCCTGACCTCGCTCAACGGCTGGATCGAGCAGTCCAGGAAGTTCGAGGGCCAGCAGATGTCGCCCGAGACCGCGCGCGCGATCACGCTGCTGAAGCTGGGCACCGCGATGCCGGCGCCAAAGGATCCGGTGCGGCTGGCCGAACTGACCCGCATCGCCACGAAGATGGAAGGCATGTACGGCTCGGGCACGTACTGCAAGGCCGCCGGCGACAGCCAGGATTGCCGCCAGCTGGGCGAACTGGAAGAGGTGCTGGCCAAGAGCCGCGACTACGACGCCCAGCTCGATGCCTGGCGCGGCTGGCACACGATCGCCCAGCCGATGCGCGACGACTACACGCGCTTCGTCGAGCTGGTGAACGAAGGCTCGCGCGAGCTCGGCTACGCCGACGCCGGCGAGATGTGGCGCGCCGGCTACGACATGTCGCCGGTGGAACTGTCGGCCGAGACCGACCGCCTCTGGGGCCAGGTCAAGCCGCTGTACGAACAGCTGCACTGCTATGCGCGCACCCGCCTGGACGCGCAGTACCCGGGTCAGGGCTCGGTGGACGGGCTGCTGCCTGCGCACCTGATGGGCAACATGTGGCAGCAGGACTGGGGCAACCTGTGGGACGTGCTGGCGCCGTACAGCGGCCAGCAGGCCGGCAGCCTCGACGTCAACGCTGCGCTGCAGCGCCAGTACCAGGCCCTGCTCAACGAGCGCCTGTCGCGCGAGAACGCGCTGATCGACACCGACAGCCGGGTCGAGGTGGTGCGCAAGGCGCAACTCGAGCATGCGCAGCAGATGACCCGCCAGGCGGAAGAGTTCTACACCTCGCTCGGCATGCCGGCGCTGCCGGAGAGCTACTGGCAGAAGACCCAGTTCATCAAGCCCCGCGACCGCGACGTGGTCTGCCACGCCAGCGCCTGGGACATGAACATGGGCGGCGAGGACGGCAATTCGCCGGACGTGCGCACCAAGATGTGCATCAAGCCCAGCGAGGAGGATTTTTTCACCATCTACCACGAGCTGGGCCACGTCTATTACTACCTGGCCTACAACAAGCTGCCGCCGCTGTTCCAGGGCGGCGCGCACGACGGCTTCCACGAAGCCATCGGCGACACCATCGAACTGGCGATGACGCCGACCTACCTCAAGTCGATCGGACTGGTCGGCGAGCAGCAGCCGAGCCAGGAGGCGCTGATCAACGCGCAGATGCGCATGGCGCTGGCCAAGGTCGCGTTCATGCCGTTCGGGCTGATGATCGACCGCTGGCGCTGGGGCGTGTTCGATGGCTCGATCACGCCGGAGAACTACAACAGCGCCTGGTGGGAGCTGAAGGCGAAGTACCAGGGCGTGGCGCCGGTGACGCCGCGCGGCGAGGAGTTCTTCGACGCCGGTGCCAAGTACCACGTGCCGGGCAACACGCCGTACACGCGGTATTTCCTCTCGCACGTGCTGCAGTTCCAGTTCTACAAGGCGCTGTGCGACGCCGCCGGCCACCAGGGCCCGCTGTACGAATGCACCTTCGCCGGCAACAAGGCCGGCGGCGGCAAGTTCTGGGCGATGCTCTCTCGCGGCAACAGCCAGCCCTGGCAGCAGACCATGAAGGAGCTGACCGGCACTGAACAGATGGACGCCTCGGCGGTGCTCGAGTACTTCTCGCCGCTGCAGGACTGGCTGAAGCAGCAGAACGAAGGCAAGACCTGCGGCTGGCAGGTGCCGGCCACGGCGGCCAGCCCGGCCCCGCAGCAGACCCCACCGCCCGGCAACGGCTGAGCGCGCCAAGCCGAGCCGGGCCACCCTGCGCCGGGGCCCCGGCTCGCCTTATGATGCGCGCAGAACAGGGGACGACAGGACGCCACCATGCGCAGGACCATGCTTTTGCTGTGCCTTTCCGCAGCCGCTTCGACCGCGGCCGCCGACACCCTCCGGGTTGGCAGCGAATCCAGCCGCATGCCGGCGACCAAGTCGGCCGCCGGCTGGCGCGCTGCCGAGGCGCCGGCGACGCAGCTGCGCTATGGCGAGCTGTCGGCACAACGCATCCATCGGCTGCAGCAGGACAATGCCGCGCGCGCCGACAAGCCGATCCAGATCGGCATCGCCCGCGAGGCCGCCGTCGAGACCGCCGCCGGGATGCTGCCTGCGCCGATCTGGAACCGTCTCGCGGACGGAAGCTCGGTGACGAGGATCGAGTTCGTGTCGCCACTGGCTTATGGCGTGCGCGCCGGGCTGCGGATCGAGGGGCTCGATCCACGCGCGGAACTGCGTTTTGCCGGCTCGGCGCGGCCTGCGCAGGTCGTGGCCGTCGTCCGCGGCGCGCAGGTGGCCGGACTGGCTGGCGATGACGGGCTGTACTGGACGCCCTCCACCGAGGGCGAGCGCCAGGTCGTGGAAGTCTGGCTGCCGGCCGGCGTATCGCCCACCGGGGTCCGGCTGGACGCGCCGCGCCTGAGCCACCTGATGACCAATGCGGTCGACGATTTCCGCATCCTCAAGAACGTCGGCGGCTCGGGCAGCTGCAACATCAACGCGGTGTGCCGGGTCGGTACGCTGGGCCAGGGCTACACATTGACCAAGGATGCCGTGGCGCGCTTGACCTTCGTGGAGGACGGCGGCACCTACCTGTGTACCGGCACCCTGCTCAACGACACCGACAATACGACCCAGGTGCCCTGGTTCCATACGGCGCACCACTGCATCAGTTCAGCAGCGCTGGCGGCGACGCTCAACACCTACTGGAAGTACGAATCCACCGCCTGCAGCACCAACTCGCTGGGTGAGTACGTGCAGCTCAGTGGCGGCGCCGATTACCTCTATTCCAGCGACAGCGACGGCGGCGGCACCGATGGCGCCCTCCTGCGACTGCGCGACGCCGCACCGGCGGGCGCGGTGTTCGCGGGCTGGGACGCGAGCGCGCTTCCCTCGGGAATCAGCGTGCTGGCCATCCATCATCCGGCCGGCGATCTCAAGAAGGTCTCGGCAGGCCAGCACCTGCCCGCGCGCAGCGACGCCACGAACCATGCCGCGCGCTGGCTGGAGGGCACCACCGAACGCGGCAGCAGCGGTTCCGGGTTGTTCACCCTGGAGGCCGGCGACTACTACCTCCGCGGCGGGCTGTACGGCGGCGATGCATCCTGCGCCACCTCCGGCACGACGGATGCGGACAACGTCGACTGGTACTCGCGCTTCGACGTGGACTTTCCGAGCATCCGCCAGTACCTCGCCCCCGAGCAGCCCGCCGGCCCGCGCCGCCGCAACGGCTCGCAGCCACTGCGTCCGCGCTGAGGCGGGGACGCACATCGCCACCGCTTCGCGAGCAGGCATGTCGCGAGGCGCCGGGTACGAGCTTCGACAGCGCGCACGCGCGGCTGGGCGCGCCCGTCCAGGCCGGCGAGAACCTGGCCCCGTTCTTCGACCCCGCACGGGGCTACAGCTGCCCGGTCGGCTCCATCGCTTCCGGCGCCGGTGGGCAGGCCGGCGGCGTACGGCCGCGGCGGGCCTCCCAGCGCCAGAACGCCCAGCCGGACAGCATGAAGGCCGCGGCCAGCGCCGCCAGGTGCAGCGCGTGCCCACTCACCAGCGGTGACACCACGCCCGCGAGCACGGCGTTGAGCACCAGCCCGACGAAGGCCTGCAGCGACGAGGCCGAGCCGCGCTGGCGCGGGTACATGTCGAGGATGGCCAGGGTGACGATCGGGAACACCAGGGCGATGCCGAAGGCGTTGAACACCATCGGCAGCACCGCCCAGGGCACGCTCGGCGCATCCACCAGCGCGCTGTAGGCGAGATTGGCGAGCATCGCCACGGCGCTGACCGCGAAACCGATGTTGGCCAGGCGGGTGCCGCTGATGCGACCGGCCGCGCGGCCGGACACGAACGCGCCCAGCATCATGCCGCTGATCATGGGGATGAAGAACCAGCCGAACTGGCGCTCGTCCAGGCGCAGCAGGTCGAGCACGAAGGCAGGCGCGGAGGCGATGTACAGGAACAGCGCGGCGAAGTTGAGCGCGCCCGCCAGCGCCAGCCGCAGGAACCTGGGATTGAGCGCGATCCAGGCGTAGTCGCGCAGCAGCCGCCGCGGCGACGGCGCCAGACGCGACTGTGGCGGCAGCGTCTCGGGCAGCCAGCGCCACGTCGCCAGCAGCAGCAGCGTCGAGAACGCCACCAGGAACCAGAAGATCAGCGGCCAGCGGCCCCAGCCCAGCAGCCAGCCGCCCACCACGGGTGCGATGGCCGGCGCCACGCCGAAGATCATCGACACCTGGCTCATCAGCCGCTGCGCGTCGTCGCCGTGCAGCACATCGCGGATCACCGCCCGGCCCACGATCAGGCCCACGCCCGCCGACAGGCCCTGGATCGCGCGGAAGACCAGCAAGGTGGACAGGTCGTCGGCCAGCGCGCAGCCGACCGAGGCGGCGACGAACACCACCAGCCCGCCCAGGATCACCCGCCGGCGCCCCAGCATGTCCGACAGCGGCCCGTGCACCAGGCTCATCAGCGCGTAGGCGACCAGGTACACGCTGATCGTCTGCTGCATCGCCAGCTTGTCGGCGCGCAGGTCCGCACCCATCGACGGGAACGCCGGGAAGATGGTGTCGATCGAAAACGGCCCGAACATCGCCAGGCCGGCAAGCAGCAGCGCCAGTCGGCGCAGGTTGGGGCCGTTCGCGCTCATGGCCATGGCCGCGTCATTGCGCGGGTCCCGGCCCTGCAGGCACTGCAGGCGTCGCGGCCGCATCTACGGTTCGACCGCGCTTGCGCCACCCGAGCAGGCGGACCGCGGCGACGCCATCGATCGGCAGCACCTCGGCGCGCTTCTCGACCGGATTCCAGACGAACACGAAGGCGCTGCTGGTACCGAGCATGCGCCAGTCGCCCGGCAATGCCTGCGCCTGGTCGGACAGCCGCACGGAGACCGCATAGCCGCTGCCGGCGTAGATCCGCTGCCCCCTGGTATCGCCCAGCGCGTACAGGCCCACCGTCATGGCCAGCAGCGCCGTCAGCACCGCCGCGGTTTCCGGGTGCAGGCCCATGTACATCCACCAGTCGCTGCGCCGGGGCAGCAGCACCCGGCCCCACCAGCGCCGCTCGATCCCGGCCACGCGCCCGGGATGGCGCTGGCGCCAGCGCTCGGGGATCAGGGCCAGCCACGAGGTCAGCAGCGTCCATGCCAGCAGCCACAGGTACTCGGGCCGGCGCAGGCCCGCCACGAAGTAGTCGCTGCTCTGCATGAACTCCAGGATGGGAATGTCGAAGCGGCGGTAGAACCAGTAGCTGTCCCACAGGCCGTAGACCGAGATGAACAGGTAGCTGCAGGTCACCAGCAGCACCGGTTCGCGCCGGAACACCTGCCGGATGCGGCGGACGAGCGACATGTCCTCATCGGGCGGCGTCGACGCGACCCGATCGGGCGGGACGGCGGCAGCGGATTCGGGCGCGGGCGGGATCGGTGGGGAACTCACGAATGGGCGCTGGACGGGACGGACGTTCAGGTTAACAACTTGGACCGGCATGCGGACCGGTCGCGCAGGTCGCGGAGCACCGCCGGCGCTATAATCGCCCGGCAATGGTGGGAGAAGCACAGGGTCCATGCCCGTGCTGCCGAAGGCGCAAACGCCCGTAATCGCTCAGGCCCGATACCACCGGACGCGGCAAACACTCTGGAGAGACCGACCGGCCCAGCCGGAACCGGCGCCGAAGGGGCACGAAGCACGCGATCCTCGTCCGCGCGCTTCCAAACTCTCAGGCAAAAGGACAGAGGGGCACCACTGCCACGGAATGCCCGTCGCCATCGCAGCGCAAGCTGCTGCGTGTTTCGCGTTTGCCCTTCCGGTCCAGCGGCGGGAGCAGACCGGACCCGGTCCACCGGAACGACGGCCCTCCAGCGGCGCCCTCCACTTCCCGGTGCACCGCCATGTCCAAGCCCAGCCTGCGCGAACTCGAACACCACGACGCCTTCGTCGAACGCCACATCGGCCCCAACGACGCCGAGGTCGCGCACATGCTGCGCGAAGTCGGACACGACTCGCTGGAGTCGATGACCGACGCCATCGTCCCGGCCAGCATCAAGCCCACCGCCCGCCTCGACCCGGCCTCCAGCCCAGGCCTGGCCCTGCCCGGCTCGCTGACCGAGGTCGAGGCGCTCGCCAGGATCCGCGCGATCGCCGCGCGCAACGACGTGTTCCGCAGCTTCATCGGCCAGGGCTACTACGGCACGCACACGCCCAACGTCATCCTGCGCAACATCCTCGAGAATCCGGCGTGGTACACGGCCTACACGCCCTACCAGGCGGAGATTTCGCAGGGGCGCATGGAAGCGCTGATCAACTTCCAGCAGATGTGCGCCGACCTCACCGGCATGGACATCGCCAACGCCTCGCTGCTGGACGAGGCCACCGCCGCGGCCGAGGCCATGACCCTGGCCAAGCGTTCGGCGAAGTCGAAGTCCAACCTGTTCTACGTCGCCGACAACGTGCATCCGCAGACGCTGGAAGTGGTGCGCACGCGCGCCGACGGCCTCGGCATCGACCTGCAGGTCGGCCCGGCCGCCGGCGCTGCCGAAGCCGACAGTTTCGGCGTGCTGCTGCAGTATCCCGACACCTACGGCCATATCGCCGACCACGCCGCGCTGGCCGAGGCCGTGCACGCGCGCGGCGGCCTGGTCGCGGTGGCCAGCGACCTGCTCGCGCTCACCCTGATCCGGGCGCCGGGCGAATGGGGCGCCGACATCGTGGTCGGCAATACCCAGCGCTTCGGCGTGCCGTTCGGTTTCGGCGGCCCGCACGCGGGCTTCATGGCCTGCCGCGACGCGTTCAAGCGCTCCATGCCCGGTCGCCTGATCGGCGTCTCGGTCGATGCGCAGGGCAAGCCGGCCTACCGGCTGACGCTGCAGACGCGCGAGCAGCACATCCGCCGCGAGAAGGCGACCAGCAACATCTGCACCGCGCAGGTGCTGCTGGCGGTGATGGCTTCGATGTATGCCGTCTACCACGGCCCCGAGGGCCTGGTGCGCATCGCGCGCCGCGTGCATCGGCAGGCCGCCATCCTGGCCGCCGCACTGCGCCAGGCCGGCGTGCAGGTGGGCGACGGATTCTTCGACACGCTGCACGTCACCGGCGTGGATGCCGAGCAGATCCACAACTACGCCAGCCACCAGCGCATCAACCTGCGCAAGATCGACGCCGGCAGCGTCGGCATCAGCCTGGACGAGACCGTCACCCGCACCGACCTGGCGGCGCTGGCGAAGATCTTCGGCGCGGACCTGGGCGACAGCGCCATCGACGCGCTCGATGCCGAGGTAGCCGATGCGCTGCCGCCCCCGCTGCTGCGCGAATCGGCGTTCCTGCAGCACCCGGTGTTCAACACCCACCACAGCGAGCACGAGTTGCTGCGCTACCTGCGCGCCCTGGCCGACAAGGACCTGGCGATGGACCGCACGATGATCCCGCTGGGCTCGTGCACCATGAAGCTCAATGCCACGGCCGAGATGATCCCGATCACCTGGCCGGAGTTCGCCGACATCCATCCGCTGGCGCCGTCCTCGCAGACCCGCGGCTACCAGGAGCTGGTCGCCTCGCTGGAGGCGATGCTCGCCGAGATCACCGGCTACGACGCGGTCAGCTTCCAGCCCAACTCCGGCGCACAGGGCGAGTACGCCGGGCTGCTGGCGATCCGCGCCTGGCACGCCTCGCGTGGCGAAGGCCATCGCAATATCTGCCTGATCCCCGAATCCGCGCACGGCACCAACCCGGCCTCGGCGCAGATGTGCGGGATGAAGGTGGTGGTGACGCGCTGCGACGCCAACGGCAACGTCGACGTCGCCGACATCCGCGCCCAGGCGGAGAAGCATTCGGCCAACCTGGCGGCGATCATGATGACCTATCCGTCCACGCATGGCGTGTTCGAGGAGGACGTGGTCGAGATCTGCGAGACCGTCCATCGCCATGGCGGCCAGGTGTACACCGACGGCGCCAACATGAATGCGCTGGTCGGCCTGGCCAAGCCGGGCAAGTGGGGCTCGGACGTGAGCCACCTCAACCTGCACAAGACCTTCTGCATCCCGCACGGCGGCGGCGGACCCGGCGTGGGGCCGTGCGCGGTCAAGTCGCACCTGGCGCCGTTCCTGCCGCGCGGGCACAAGGACGCGAGCGGCGCGGTCGGCATGGTGTCGGCCGCCGCGCACGGCAGCGCCTCGATCCTGCCGATCAGCTGGATGTACATCGCGATGATGGGCGCCGGCGGGCTGCGCCGCGCCACCCAGGTCGCGCTGCTCACCGCGAACTACGTGTCGAAGCGGCTCGCGCCGCACTACCGCACGCTCTACACCGGTCGCAACGGCCTTGTCGCGCACGAGTGCATCCTCGACCTGCGTCCACTGGAGAAGGCTACCGGCGTCACCGCAGAGGACGTGGCCAAGCGCCTGATCGATTTCGGCTTCCACGCGCCGACGCTGAGCTTCCCGGTGGCCGGCACGCTGATGGTGGAGCCGACCGAGAGCGAATCGCTGCACGAACTCGACCGCTTCATCGACGCGATGATCCAGATCCGCGACGAGATCCGCGCCATCGAGGAAGGCAAGCTCGATCGGGAGGACAACCCGCTGAAGAACGCGCCGCACACCGCCGACGTGGTCGCGGCGAGCGAGTGGACGCACGCCTATCCGCGCGAACTGGCCGCGTTCCCGCTTTCGAGCCTGCGCCAGCAGAAATACTGGCCGCCGGT
This sequence comes from uncultured Luteimonas sp., assembly GCF_947492465.1. NCBI lineage: Bacteria > Pseudomonadati > Pseudomonadota > Gammaproteobacteria > Lysobacterales > Lysobacteraceae > Luteimonas > uncultured Luteimonas sp. The sequence goes on along the minus strand of NZ_CANLNF010000001.1, from coordinate 520,526 downwards.
CGCGCGCGTGGACAACGTGCACGGCGACAAGAACGTGTTCTGCGCGTGCATTCCGGTGGACGCGTTCAAGGAGGAAGACGCGGAAGCCTGATCAATTCTTCGCCACCGCAACAAGCACACACGCAACCGCCCCGCAAGGGGCGGTTCGCGTTTGCGGCATTGGCGCTGTTTTGGCCAAACAGTCGTCGGCCGTGGCGCCACGCGGGCTGGCGACGATTGTTCAATCGCTCCTCCACAACGTTGTCCACAAGCGGCGTGGATAAGTCCCGGGGCATCGCCGGGCACGGTTCGGCAATCGCTGCGCAATGCAAGCCCTTCGCGCCCTGGCCGGGTCGACGGCCCACCCTGCGCGCGCGTGGCCCGGCTCATTCCTCCTGCACCGGGCGCGGCGCAGCGGCGGCCAGCGCCTGGAGCGTCTGCTCCAGAGGCGCGGGACGCCCGAACAGGTATCCCTGGGCCTGGCCGCAGCCGTGGGCGCGCAGCCAGTCGCGTTCGGCCGGCTGCTCCACGCCCTCGGCGATCGCGTCAAGCCCCAGACCCGCGGCCAGCGAGATCATGGCCCTGCAGATCGACGCCTTGCGCTCGTCCGCATGCACGTCCTGCACGAAGCTGCGGTCGATCTTGAGGTAGTCGAGCGGCAGGTCCCGCAGGTAGGCCATGCTGGAGAAGCCCGTGCCGAAGTCGTCGATCGAGATCGGCACGCCGGCCTCGCGCAGCTCCAGCATGCGGGCGCGCGCCAGCTGTGGCTGGCGCAGCACCACGCTCTCGGTCAGCTCGACGTGGAGCGCACCGGCAGGCAGCCGGTGCCGGCGCCGGAGTTCGATCACCGTCTCGGCAAGGCTCTCCCCGAGCAGTTGGATGGCGGACACGTTGACGGCGATCGAGACGTCGCCAAAGCCGCTTTCGGCCAGGCGGGCATGGCAGCGCACGGCCTGCTCGAGCACCCAGCGCCCGATCGGCACGATCAGTCCGGAGGTCTCGGCGAGCGGAATGAACACCGCGGGCGGGACCATCGCGCCATCCCTGCGCCAGCGCAGCAACGCCTCCAAGGCCACCACCTTGCCGTCGGAGAGGCGGTGGATCGGCTGGTAGTGCAGCTCGAACTCTTCCGCGCGCAGCGCATTGCGCAGGCGCCGCGCCATCGCAATGTGTTCGGACGCCTGTTCGGCCATGGTGCCGTCGTAGGGCATGACCGTCACCATCTCGCGCGCCGCGTGCAGCGCCGCCAGCGCCGCGTGTCCCACCACCTGCTCGGGGGTTTCCCCGTGCGTCGGTCCTTCGGCGACGCCGATGCAGGCTTCGACCGGGTGGGCGCCACCTTCGGTCTGCACCGGGGCGGCGAACGCCATTTCCAGGGCGTCGAGCATGGCCTGCCCCCGGGATGCGTCAAGCGCCACCAGCACGAACGATTCGCCGGGCCAGAAGCCGGCCGCGCCGAACTTCCGTCCGATGGCGGCGACGCGCGCGGCGACCTCGCGAAGCAGTACTTCCCCGGTCATCGCCCCCAAGGTCGAGGTCACCAGTTCGACATCCCGCAAGCGCACGAACGCGACGGCGTAGCGCGTCCCGGGCGCGTGCCTGTCGTTGATCCATTCGACGATGGCGGACAGCCGCAGCAGGCCTGTCAGGTCGTCGTGCGCTGCGCGCCAGGCCAGCTGGCGCTCGTACGCCACGCGATCGCTCACGTCCTCGGCCAGCACCAGCCGCGCCGGCCGTCCACCGAACTCGATGCTGCTGCTGAACACGCGCACGTCCAGGCGGCTGCCATCACGCCGGACGTGCGTCCAGATGCCGTCCATGTCCTGATCGCGGCCACGCGCGTCCATCGACGCGACCACCCTGTCGCGGTCGGATGGGGGGCGGATGTCCAGGATCGTCATCGAGCGGAACTCGTCCTGGCTGTAGCCGTACGAAGCGATCGCCGCATCGTTGACCGCCAGGAAATGCAAGGTCTCCGTGTCGAAGACCCAGAACGGCAGCGGATTGCGCTCGAACAGCGCCCTGAAGTGTCCTTCGGCCCGCTCGACGCGGGCCTGCGCCTCGTGTTCGCCGGTGACATCGGCGACCGTCCCGGTCACCCAGCGGCGGCCCTGGCTGTCTTCCGCCACGCCGCCGTTGGCCCGGATCCAGCGCTCGACATCCGGGCGCGGCAGGACCCGGTATTCGGTGCTGTACGGCTCTCCGCTGGACATCGCGCGCGCGAACAGGCGCCGCACCTCGTCGCGCTCGGCCGGATGGATGCGATCGAAGAACGGCTGCACCGGCAGGGTGGCCGCCCTGGGTTCGAACCCGAACATGGCCGCGGTATGCGGCGAGACCTTGACCTGCCCCTCGCCGGCCTCCACCCGCCACACCCCGGTGCGTGACGCGCGCTGCGCCTGGTCGAGCCATTCGGCCTGTTCTTCCAGGTCCTCCAGCAGGGCCGCGCGCACGCGTTCGCCGGCCACGAGGCGATGGATGAAGAACGCCAGGCAGATCCAGTAGAGCAGGGCGAAGCCGGCCGCGATCCAGGCGGCGCGGTACCAGGGGGCCAGGGCCTCGCGCAGGCCCAGCCCGGCGACTACGACGACGTCGTAGCCACTCATCGCGCTGAACGCGGTGATCCGCTCGACGCCGTCGATCTGGCTGGTGCGCACTCCCACCGCGGTGCCCTGCGACTGTGCGAGGGAAGGCGGCAGGCGCGTCTGCCGGCCCGCATGGCTGCCGTTCGCCGGTTCCGGTTGCCGGGCAAGCACCACGCCACCGCGATCGAGCACGGCGACGCTGCCTTCCACCCCGATGTCGAGGTCGCGGATCATGCCTTCCAGCGCCGCGGTGCGCAGTCGGGCCAGCAGCCAGCGCTCCCCGTCGAAAGGCCATGCGACGCGAAGCCACCAGCCCGCGTCGCGCGATTCCAGTGGACCGACCACCAGCCCGTCGCCCCGCGCGCCTTCGAGCCATTGCCGCAACGTGGCGTCGCCCCGCCCCTCACCCGCCAGCACACGGCCGTCCCGGTCCACCAGCACCAGCGAATCCAGTTCCGCGCGTCGCGCGACGACCCCCTGGATGGTGCTGCGCAGGAGCGCCCCGGCCTGTTCCGGCGCGGCGCCCCGGTAGGTACCGGCATCAGCGGCCACGCCGGACATGGCCCGTTCCAGGCTGCCGAACTCCTGGCGCAGCAGCCTGTCCACGCCTGTCGACAACGCCAGCGCCTGGCGCTGCGCGGAGCCGAGCCGGGCTTCGCGGTCCTGCTTCAGCAGCACGGCCAGCCCCAGCATCACCAGCAGGCCGGCCACGATCCCGCCGATCAGCACGTTCCTGACCGGTCCGGGCAGCCGTGTGCGGTGCGTTCGAGGCATTGGACCGATCGCGCTCCCCCCTAGTGCCCGGTCACCATGCCAACTGGCCGGAGCACGTGCAAGCCGTGTCCCGGGGCGTGGAGTCGGCGACGGTCACGGTTCGCGGAAGGGAAATGCGGCCGCGCCCGGAACCCGTCGCAGACCGCGCCACGCCATCCGGGCGATGGCTCCGGTGCCTGCACGTTCGCTCAACGCCGCGCCGGACCACGTCCCACCCGCCGGCCAGCCGGTAGCGGAGTGCCGTCGGCCGCGTAGGCAGGCGGCGAATAGAAGTTCAGCGTCTTCAGCGGGACGCGGCCGGTGTTGCGGATTTCGTGGCGCTCGCCGCGCTCGATCACCAGCAGGCTGCCTTCGCGCAGCTTGCGACGCGCGCCGTCGACGATGGCGAGCCCGGTGCCACCCACCACGAAGACCCACTGCTCGGCGCCGCGGTGGAAGTTGTCGGGGCCGCCCTCGCAGTCTCCAGGCGCGATCACCATTTCCGCCGCCTGCACGCCGCGCACGCTGAACGCCGGACGGAATCCCTTGCCGAAACGAAGGTACTTGGACTGCATGCCACCCCCCTTCCTGAGCGGCCCCCACCTTCTCCCGGGCGGCGTCAAGGCACCGCGAACGGATCGGGTGCGTCCAGACAGGGTTTTCACGCCGCAGCCTCCATCTTTGTCCGGCCGCGCGGCCCTCACCCTCGTGAGTCCCAGAGGCGGCCAACAGGAGTTCCCATGTCACTCACCATCGCCGTGATTGTCGGCAGCCTGCGCAAGGATTCGTTCAACGCGAAACTCGCCGATGCGCTTGCCAGGCTCGCGCCCGCGGACGTCGAGTTCCGCCGCCTGCGCATCGACGACCTGCCGCTCTACAACCAGGACGACGACGATTCCCCACCCGCGCCGGTGACGCGCCTCAAGGAAGGCATCCGCCAGGCCGATGGGCTGCTGTTCGTGACGCCCGAATACAACCGCTCCATCCCGGGCGTGCTGAAGAATGCGCTGGACCACGCCTCGCGCCCCTACGGCGACAGCGCGTTCCCCGACAAGCCCGCGGGCATCATCGGCGTGTCGATCGGCGCGATCGGCACCGCCGCCGCGCAGCAGCACCTGCGCACCATCCTGGCCTACCTCGACATGCCCACGCTCGGCCAGCCCGAAGCCTTCCTCAAGGCCGACGACGTGCTGGACGACAACGGCGGCATCGCCGAAGGCAGCCGCAAGTTCCTGCAGGGCTGGATGGACGCCTACCTGGACTGGGTCCGGCGCCACGCCTGAACCGGCACCTCAGCGTTCGCGAGACGTCCGCTTCCGCCTTTCGCCGGAAGCGCGTGCGGCCTGCGACAGGCGCGTGGAAAGCATGCGCAGGTGCTGCTCGAGCTCGACCGGCTCGATCACGATAAAGGGCACGTCCAGCATCGCCAGGTGATAGGCCAGCATGTCCGGCCGCTGCGCGCCCGTTTCCAGTTCGCAGCGTGTCTCGTCGAGCCGGGTCAGCCGCCCGGCCGAGGGTGGAATGCGTGCGCGCATCCGCGCCAGCGGCGCATGCAGTTCGATGCGGGCCTTGAGCGCATAGGGCTGGACCGAGATCGCGCGCGACACGAACGCGGCCGCATCGCCGCCCGGCACCTTGCGCGGAAGGAACCGTTCGCCGCCACGCGGCATGCCGCCGATGCGATCGACGCGGAAGGTGCGCCAGTCGCCGCGGCCCAGGTCCCAGGCCAGCAGGTACCAGCGCGCCTCGGTGGACACCAGGGCGTGCGGCTCGACCGCGCGCACGCTGGCCCGGCCCGACTGGTCATCGTAGTCGAACTCCAGGCGCTGCAGCGCGCGGCAGGCTTGGGCCAGCGCCACCAGCCGGTCGTGCGGCACGCCGGGGCCGCCCGACCCCAGCGGCAGCACGGCGGCGTGCAGGTTGCGCACCCGCGCACGCAGCCGTGCCGGCATCAGCTGTTCGAGCTTGGCCAGTGCGCGCAGCGCCGACTCCTCCATGCCCACCACCGTGCCGGCGGTGGCCATGCGCAGGCCCAGCGACACCGCCAGCGCTTCGTCGTCCTCCAGCAGCAGCGGCGGCAGGTTGCTGCCCGCCGCCAGCTGGTAGCCGCCGGCCGTCCCCGCGCTCGCTTCCACCGGATAGCCCAGGCTGCGCAGGCGGTCCACGTCGCGGCGCACGGTGCGCCCGGTGACTTCCATGCGCGCGGCCAGCTCGCGTCCGCGCCAGAACGGACGGGACTGCAGCAGGGCCAGCAGGCGCAGCAGGCGGGCGGAGGTATTGATCACGGACGGCAGGATGCCACGGCCTGCGGACCGAAACTGTCCGCAAGGATCGCTAGCCTGATCGGGCCGGGCTTCGTGCCACCGCCCGCCCTTCCGTCCCATCGCCAGGAGCGATCCCCATGTCCCTCAAACTCTTCGCCGCCCCCATGTCCAGCGCCACCCCGGTGATGCACGCCATCGCCGAACTCGGCATCGAATGCGACACGGTCCTGTTCGACCTGTCCTCGGGGCAGCAGAAATCCCCCGCCTACCTCGCGATCAATCCACATGGTGTCGTCCCCACGCTGGTGGTCGAGGGCACCCCGCTGTTCGAGGCGCTCTCGATCCTGCAGTGGCTGGGCGAACACCACGGCGTGGAGCGCGGCCTGTGGCCGGCCGCCGGAACGCCGCACCGGCTGGCCGCGCTGTCATGGAGCACCTGGGCCTACGTCAGCTACGGCGCACTGGTCAGCGTGCTGAACTTCGCCCAGAGCCCGCAGGCCGATGCACGCCTGCACCATCCGCCGCTCGCCGCCGAAGCCCTGTCCCGGCTCGATGCCGCACTCGGCCGCCTCGACGCGCAACTGGCGGACACGCAGTGGCTGCTGGGCGATGCGTTCTCGCTGGCCGATCTGATCGTGGCGAGCGTCGTCACCTACAGCACCTACTGCGGGGTGAAGCCGGACGCCCATGCCAACGTGATGCGCTGGCTGCAGGCGTTCCAGGCGCGTCCGGCTTTCCGCCAGGTGTGGATGGGCGAGTCGCAGGTGGATTGACCGGCGCAAGGGTAGCGAGCCTTGAACCGCGGCCGGGAACGGGCGGAGAGCGGTCCCCCCACCCTGCGACGCCCGGCTCGCTTGACGGCTCGAAGATCAAGGACGGACGGCAACGGCGACGCAACGGCAAGAAGCAAGGGACGGCAGAAGCGCGCCCCTACTGCCCCTTGGCCCGGAACACCACGCTGATCCTGGGCTCCGCATCGCGCACCTTCGGGACACCGTGCTCATGCGTGGTCTGCATCGCATGGCTCATCGCCAGCAGGCTGCCGGGCATCAGGTCGATGGCGATCCGGTCGGCGTGGTCGCGCACGGAGCGGATCAGCATGCGCCGCGGCGCGCCCAGCGAGAACACCACCACCGGATGGCCTTCGCCCAGCAGGTGCAGCTTGTCGCCGTGCATGGCCACGCTGTCGTGGCCGTCGCGATAGAAGTTCATGCCGATCGAGGTGAACGGCGCCGGCACGTGCCGGCGCACGCAGTCCAGCATGTCGGCCAGCGGCAGGTCCGGTGGCAAGGCATCCACGGCGTGCGAGGCGAGCAGGCGCGGCACGTCGACCACGCGGTCGTACATCGGGCGGCGCAGGTGGCGCCAGTCGGCGCGCGCCACCAGCTGCTCGAACCAGCGCCGGGCCGTGTCCGGATCGACCACGCCCGGCCAGTAGCGCGCACCGCCCTGGGCGTCGTCCACCAGCTGCAGCATGGCCGGCGCGAACAGGTCGCCGGCGAGCGATGCGGTGCGCAGCGCCCTCATCAGCGGAAATCCCGCGAACTGGTGTGCAGCTCGCCGAGCAGTGCGGTCATGTCCCGCAGGTCGCGCGCGATCAGGTGGCGCACGCCGTCGACCTGCTCCCAGCGCCCGCGCACCGCCAGCAGTCGCGCGCCGAGCAGGGCCTTGCGCCGGCGCAGCGCCACCTGCGGCCAGACCACCACGTTGACCATGCCATGCTCGTCCTCGAGCGTGACGAAGATCGTGCCCTTGGCCGTGGCCGGGCGCTGGCGCTGGGTGACGATGCCGGCGACGTGCGCGCCGCGCCCGTGCGGCAGCGCCTGCAGCTGCCGCGTATCGAGCAGGCGTTCGCGCTGCAGGCGTTCGCGCAGCAGCGACAGCGGATGCTCGCCGAGGGTCAGCCCGGTGCTGCGGTAGTCCGACACCACGTCCTCGCCGGCCGACGGCGCCGGCAGCACGATGTCGTCCTCGTCCGGGCTGCCGGGCAGCAGCGGGCGCCGCTGCTCGACCCCCGCCACCGCCCAGCGCGCGGCATGCCGATGCCCCGCCAGCGAAGCCAGCGCGCCAGCCTCGGCCAGGGCGCTGCGGGCCTTCGCATCGAGATTCGCGCGCAGGCACAGGTCGCGCACGTCGGAGAACGGACGCTGCGCGCGCGCGGCGACGATGGCATCGGCGGCCGTGGCCGACAGGCCGGCGACCTGGCGCAGGCCGAGCCGGATCGCGGGCTGGCCGCCATCATCGACGCCGCGGCGCGCGTGCCCACCCTCGAGCGTGCAGTCGCGGTCGCTGCAGGTCACGTCCACCGGGCGCACCTCCACGCTGGCGCGTTCGCTGCGGCTGCGGCGCGCGTCCTGCACGATCTCGCTGGGCGAATAGAAGCCCATCGGCTGCGCATTGAGCAGCGCGCAGGCGAACGCCGCCGGCTCGTGGCGCTTGAGCCAGCAGCTGATGTAGACCAGCTTGGCGAACGAGGCGGCATGGCTCTGCGGGAATCCGTAGGAGCCGAAACCCTTGATCTGGTCGAAGATCTGGTCGATGAACTCCGTGGCGTAGCCCTTGCCCTCCATCAGCTGGCGAATGCGCACGCGATGCGGCTCCATGTCGCCGCCGCGCCGCCAGGCCGCCATCGAGCGACGCAAGTTGTCGGCCTCGCTCGGCGAATAGCCGGCGTGGATCACCAGCTCCATCACCTGCTCCTGGAACAGCGGGATGCCGAGGGTCTTCTCGAGGATCTCGCGCACCCCTTCGGAGGGATAGCTCACCGCCTCCCTGCCCTGCCGCCGCCGCAGGTAGGGATGCACCATGTCGCCCTGGATCGGGCCTGGGCGCACGATCGCCACCTCCACCACCAGGTCGTAGTACTCCCTGGGCTTGAGCCGCGGCAGCATGCTCATCTGCGCACGCGATTCGATCTGGAACACGCCCACGGTGTCGGCGGCCTGGATCATCCGGTAGGTGGACGCGTCGTCGTTGCCCAGCCGCGCCAGGTCGACATGATGGCCGCGATGGCGCTCCACCAGTTCCACCGCCTTGCGGATGCAGGTCAGCATGCCCAGCGCCAGGCAGTCGACCTTGAGCATCTTCATCGTTTCCAGGTCGTCCTTGTCCCACTGGATGATGGTGCGATCGGGCATCGAGGCGTTTTCCACCGGCACCACGGTGGCCAGCGGCGCATCGCAGATCACGAAGCCGCCGACATGCTGGGAGAGGTGGCGCGGATGCCCGCGCAGCTGCGTCGCCACCATCAGTACGCGCGCGACCAGCGGGTTGTCCGGGTCGAAGCCGGCTTCGTGCAGGCGCTGCTCCATCGGCGTCTCGCCATTGCCCCAGCCGAAGCATTCGGCCAGCAGCGCGATCTGGTCCGGCGGCAGGCCGAAGGCCTTGGCCACGTCGCGCACCGCGCTCTTGCCGCGATAGCGGATCACGGTCGCGGCCAGCGCGGCGCGGTGGCGGCCGTACTTGGCATAGACGTACTGCAGCACCTCCTCGCGCCGCTCGTGCTCGAAATCGACGTCGATGTCGGGCGGTTCGTTGCGCTCCTCCGACAGGAAGCGGGCCATCAGCAGCCGGCTCTCGGCCGGGTTCACCACGGTGATCCCCAGCGCGAAGCACACGGCCGAGTTGGCCGAGGAGCCGCGGCCCTGGCAGAGGATTCGCTGCGACTTCGCGAAGCGGACGATGTCTTCCACGGTGAGGAAGAAGGCCTCGTAGCCGAGCTTCGCGATGAGGGCGAGTTCGTCCTCGATCTGGACGGCCACGTCCGCGGGTGCGCCGTCCGGCCAGCGTTCGCGCATGCCGCGATACGTGAGTTCGCGCAGCCAGGTGGCGGGAGTGTGTCCCTCGGGCACCAGTTCGACCGGATAGTCGTAGCGCAGGTCGTGCTCGAGGTCGAATCGGCAGCGCCGCGCCAGCTGCACCGCATTGTCCAGCAGCGCCGCCCCGCCCTCGACCGCGCCGTAGATGTTGCCCAGCGCGCGACGCGTGCGCAGGTGGCGCTCGCCGTTGCGGAACAGCCGCGCGCCGCACTCGGCCAGGGGCGTGTTGTGGCGGATCGCGGTCATGGTGTCCTGCAGCGCACGGCGCCGGCGCACGTCCATGTGCACGTCGCCGGCGGCGACGGGCGTCATGCGCAAGGCCCTGGCGAGTTCGAGCAGCTGCGACAGGCGCGCCACGTCGTCCTGCTCGCGATGCAGCTCCACCGCCAGGAACGCGCGTTCGGCGAATACGGCGCGCAGCCAGCGGCCCTGCGCGTGGTCCGGTTCGCGCCCGGGGATCCACAGCGCGAACAGGCCGCACAGCGAGGCATCCACGTCCGACAGCCGGCGTTCGATGTCCTGGCGCGTGAGCCGATAGCCCTTGCCCTCGACGGCACGACGCGCGGTGGTGATCAGCTCGCACAGGCGCGTGTAGCCGGCCGGCATGTCCACCAGCAGCACGCACTTGAGGCCGCAATCGAGGACGAACTCGCTGCCGACGATCAGCTTGATGCCGGTGACGCGCGCGGCTTCCAGCGCCCGCACGATGCCGGCCAGCGAACATTCGTCGGTGATCGCAAGCGCCTCGTAGCCCACGTGCACGGCGCGCTCGAACAGTTCCTCCGCGCTGGCCGCGCCGCGCAGGAAGGAAAAGTCGGACAGGCAGTGCAGTTCGGCATAGGCCGGCAGGCCATCCTCGAGCGGCGCATCGTCGTTGGCCGCGCCGGACAGGCGCAGGCGCTGGGCGGTTTGCCAGGCGCGCGGCGGGCGGCCGCCGGGGGTGTCGGGGGCGATGTCGTCGTGGTCACTCATGGTGCGAGGACGCGACGGCTGGACGTTGAGGAGTGTCGCGGTCGATGCCGGCGTTGCCGGTCATGATTCGAGGCTCCGGCATGCCCCCCCCTCCCCAACCCTCCCCGCACGCGGGGGAGGGAGAAAGGAAGTCGCGCCTCCTTGCTCCGCGCTCTTTGCACTGCGCTCTGTGCTCCTTCCCCCGCGCGCGGGAGGGAGAAGAGAAGCGACGCGCACCTTTTTGCTCCTTCCCCCGCGTGCGGGGGAAGGCCGGGATGGGGGCGCGCCGACGGCGCGGTGAGGGCGCGACGACTGGACGCCAAGATGCCGCGGCCGATGCCGTCGTTGCCGGTATGGTTCGAGGCTCCGGCATGCCCCCTCCCCAACCCTCCCCCGCACGCGGGGGAGGGAGCAAGGAAGTCGCGCTTCCTTGCTCCGCGCTCTTTGCACTGCGCTCTGTGCTCCTTCCCCGCGTGCGGGGCAGGGAGAACGATCCGGTAAGGAAGACGCAGGGCGCTCATGCGAACCAGCCCTGCAGCATCCAGCCGCCCTGCTCGCCCGTGGGGGCGAAGGCCCAGGCGTGCTGGCCCTGCGAGGTTTCGATGATGTAGTAGTCGCGGCGGGCGTCGGCGCCATCCCACCAGCCGCTTTCGAGGCGTTCGGGGCCGGAGACGATGCGTGGCCGCGGTTCGCGCAGTGGGACCGGCCGCGGCAGCAGCCAGCAGGGACGCGGCGGCCGGATCGGCGCTTCGTCGATGCAGGCGGCGTCTTCCTGGATCCGTCGCCAGGCGCGTTCTGGACGCGGATCGCCCGACGGAGCCACCGCATACACCGCCTCGTCGCCCAGACGCGCACGCAGCCGCTCGCGCAGCTGTGGCCAGGGCAGCTGCTGCTGGTTGCGCGTATCGAACAGGTCGCGCGAGGCCGGCGCGAACGGCGGCAGCTCACGCGCCAGCAGGCGCACGCCGACCACCGGCCGGTCGATGCGCACGCGTTCGAGCCGGCTGCGCGTCACTTCGAACAGCATCGCCGCATCGCGCTCGGCCGACAGCAGGCCCACCTCGACATCGGTCTGCCCCGACTCGTGTTCGAGCCGCAGCACGAAACGTTGCACGCCGCCATCGCGCATCGACAGGAAGGTGCACAGGTCGCCGATCAGGCGCCGCAGCGGGAACAGCAGCGCCATGTAGCTTTCCACCTCGTAGCCCAGCTCCACCCGCGCGTCGAAATGGTCCGGTGGCGCGTAGCAGGCCAGCGGATCGTCGGCCTGGCCGTAGAGGCGGTCGAGATGCTCCAGCAGCGCGGGCCCGAAGCGCCGGCGCAGCGCATCGCGCGGCAGGGCGCGCAGCGCGCGCAGGTCGCGCACGCCCATGCGCTGCAGCCGCTCGCCGCTGTCGCCGGGCAGCCGCGCGCGCCGCACCGGCACGCGGTCGAGCGTGGTCGCCATCGCATCGCCGTGCATCAGCGCCAGGCCATCGCGCAGGCCGGCGAAGACATGCGCCGCGCGCGGCGTCGGCGCCAGGGCGATGCGATGGCTGAAGCCGAGCGCGTCGAGTTCCTCGCGCAGGCGCCGCTCGATCCGCGGCCACGGACCGAGCAGGCGGAAACTGCCGCGCACCTCCAGCACGATGCAGCCCGGCCACTGCGCGCTGACCAGCGAACTGTGGCGATAGGCCCAGGCGGCGAGGAAGCGCTGCCAGCGCGCCTCGGCCTGCGGATCGTGTTCGACCAGTGCCACGTCCGGCTGCAGCGCATGCGCGGCGGTCAGGCGCATGCCCGGACGCAGGCCGGCGTCCGCGGCCGCGGCGTTCACCGCATGCAGGCTGCGTAGCTGCGCCGGCCCTTCCACCAGCGCCAGCGGCGCGCCGGGATCAGGCAAACGGCGGAGGACGCCATCCAGCGCCAGTTGCGGCAGCAATACGCAGGCCCAGAGCATCGCGGTCAGTCACGCGCAAGCGGCGCTGGGCCCGGAACGAGCAGGAGTTCGTGCTGCAGCGCAGGCGGCGGCTGCATGTCGATGTGCGGCAGCGCACGCACCGTGCCATGGACCACCCGTGCTCCGGACGGTCCGGTGTCCCGCACCGGTGCGGAAGCGCTCGATGCTTGGCCAGCACCAGTTCTGGCCGCTTCGCGCGCCTCGCGCAGGCACGCCACCTTCGCTGCCGGCGTCGCATCCGGTGGCGTCAGCCCACGCAGGCCTGCCGCCTGCGCCGGCATCGAAACGGCGGATTCGACGGGTGCGGCGGAGGCAGGACCCTGCAGGCCCCGTGCGTCACGCGCGGGCACGAACGCCGTCGCCGGCAGCGGGCCGCCGCGGCACTTGCGCACCTGCCAGGCGATGTCGCGCCCGCTGCGCACCGCTTCCAGGCGCAGCGCCGCAGGCGAGGGATTGGCCAGGTGGCGACGGTCGCGCAGGGCGAAGCCCAGGCACTGGCCGCTGTCGGCGGCCACCTGCAGGCGCCGCAGTGCGCGCGCATCGGCCTGTTGTGGCCAGCCCAGCACGGCGGCGCAGGCGCCGCTGCGCAGGCATTGTTCGAACGCCCACAGCGCATCGCGCGGCGAGGCCTCGACGATGCGCAGCTGCGACAGGTCCACGCCGGCCGCCTGCCAGGCCGGCGCATACGGCAGGTACGGCGGCGCCACCAGCACCACCCGCGCCCCGTCCTGGGTACAGCGCGCCAGGGTCGGCAGCAGCAGCGACAGTTCGCCCACGCCATCGGCCGGCAGCAACAGTTCGGTCAGCGCGCGCCGAGGCCAGCCGCCCTGCGGCAGCAGCGCATCGAGCGCGGCATGCCCGGTGGACTCGCCATCGCTGGCGATCGCCGCGCTGCGGCCGGCATGCCACAGCGTGCGCGCGGCCAGCAGGGTCTCGAGGGCAACCACGGCGCTCATGCCTAGCTCCGCCGCACCAGGCCGCAGTACACGCCTTCGATGGCGAAATCCTGGCCGGGGCCGACCTCGATCGGCTGGTGCTCGGGGTTGCGCGGCAGCAGGCGGATGCGCGTGCGCCCGCGCTCCAGCCGCTTGATGGTGATCTCGCCATCGATGCGCGCCACCACCACCTGGCCGTTGCGCGCGTCGCTGGCGCGCTTCACCGCGACCAGGTCGCCGTCGAAGATGCCGTCGTCGCGCATCGATTCGCCCTTCACCTTCAGCAGGTAGTCGGGTTTCTCGGAAAACAGCGCGCGGTCGAGCAGCAGCAGTTCATCGCTGCCGATGTCGGCGCCGATCGGGCTGCCCGCCGCCACCTGGCCCAGCACCGGCAGCGGCAGCTGGTCGGGCCGCCCGGGCAGGCGCAGCCCACGCTTGCGCCCGGCCTGGAGTTCCAGCAGCCCGTCGGCCACCAGCGCCTGCACGTGCTTCTGCGCGGCATTGCGCGAGGCGAAACCGAAGGCGTGGGCGATCTCGGCCAGGCTGGGGGCCCGGCCCGCGGCCAGCTCCTGGCGCAGGAAGGCCAGCACGGCGGCGCGCTGCGGCGGAAGGGTGTCGATCGGGCTCATGGTGTACATTTGTACACCTTCCCGGCGCAGCGCGCGAGACTGGACAAAACCGCCCGGCCGCGCTTGCCAGCCTGCCTACGGGCGGCGCAGTATTACGTTCGTTATAACAGCCAGGCCACGCCATGAAGCTACGGATCACCGCCATCGGCAACTCCGCCGGGATCATCCTGCCCAAGGACCTGCTCGCCCGCCTGCGCCTGGGCAAGGGCGACGAGGTCTACGCGCTGGAGACGCCCGACGGCATCCGCCTGACCGCCTTCGACCCGGAACTGGCCGCGCAGATGGAGGTGGCCGAAGAAGTGATGCGCAAGCGCCGCACCCTGCTCAACAAGCTGGCGCAGTGACGCCGGCCATGATCATCTGGATCAGCAGGACGCTGGCTCTGGCCATCCATGATCGCCAGCTCGCCGAACATGGCGGCGGCAGCGGCGTGCGCGACGACGGCCTGCTCGATTCCGCCCTCGCCCGCCCGCAACAGCTGCAGGCCTATGGCGACCCGCCGCCGGACCTGGCCGCCCTCGCCGCCAGCCTGGCCCATGGCCTGGCACGCAACCATCCGTTCGTCGACGGCAACAAGCGCACTGCTGCCGTGGCATGCGAAGTTTTCGTGATGCTCAACGGCGGCTCCCTGGACGCGGAAGACCACGCCCTCTACCCGCAATACCTGGGATTGGCCGATGGCTCCATCAGCGAAACGGAATTCGCCGCCTGGCTGCGCACGCACCTCACCGTCCGGCACGGCAGCCGCGTGCAGGAGCCGCGCACGGGCAGCCGCCCCTGATGCCGGGCGCGATGCATCCATTCGCATAAGCCGGCGGGGGCCGACTCGCTCTTCCCTCGCCGGTCCCTCTCTCACCTCGCCGGCACGGACGCTTCCGGCGGCGGCCCCAGCCACTGCGGATAGCGCCGCACGAGTTCCATCATCCGCTCCTGGAAGGCGGGATCGCCGCGTCCGACCGTGCGCGCCAGTTCCACCCGGTCGAGGAAGAACCGCTCGAATCCGCCCGGCGACAGCCGCGTCAGCAGGCGCACCGGCTGCTCGTCGGCGCTGCCCTGCGCGTGCACCGTGCCGCGCGGGATGTGCACATAGGATCCGGCCGGCAGCACGTGCGTACGTCCTTCCATCTCCAGCGACAGCGTGCCCTCGAGCACGTAGAAGCTCTCGTCCAGTTCCGGATGCACGTGCGCGGGCGTGCGATACGGCGCCTGCTCGTGCAGCTCGAGCAGCGCATATGCACCGGCGGTGCTGGCCGACGGTACCAGCAGCCGCAGGCTGCCGGCGTCGTAGCGCTGTTCCCCCACCTCGGTGGCGACGATTGCCCGCGAAGGCGACCCGGTCTCCGCGGCCACCACCGGCACGCAGGTCAAAAGCAGGCCCGCCAGGCAGGCACCACGCAGGACGTGGAATGGCATCGGCAGCACTCGGGGACGCGGCAGCTCGCCGCTGTCCAGCACAACGGCTCCCGCCGCCGGCGCCGGTCACTCCGGCCTGCCGCGATCAGCCGCGGTTGCGCCTGGCGTCCAGCCGGTGCATCACGCCCCCCGCCACCGCCACGCCCACCGCCACCACGCTGATGATCAGCGTCGCCAGCGCGTTGATCTCCGGGGTCACCCCGAGCTTGACCTTGGAGTAGATCAGCATCGGCAGCGTGCTCGCGCCCGGTCCCGAGGTGAAGCTGGCGATCACCAGGTCGTCCAGCGACAGGGTGAAGGCCAGCAGCCAGCCGGCCAGCAAGGCCGGCGCGATCAATGGCAGGGTGATCAGGAAGAACACCCGCCACGGGCGTGCGCCCAGGTCCATCGCCGCCTCTTCCAGGCTGCGGTCGAGCGAGGTCAGGCGGGAGCGCACCACCACGGTGACGTAGCAGGTGGTCAGGGTGATGTGCGCCAGCATGATCGTGGTCATGCCGCGCTGCGGCCAGCCGGTCATCTGCTGCAGCGACACGAACAGCAGCAGCGACGACAGGCCCAGCATCACGTCGGGCATCACCATCGGCGCGGAGTTCATCAGGCTCAGCACGCCGCGCCCCGGAAAGCGCCCGAAGCGCGACAGCGCCATGCCGCTGGCCGTGCCCAGGAACACCGCGGCGGTGGCGGCCGTGGCCGAGATCACCAGGCTGCGCCCGAGCGCATCGAGGATCTGCTGGTTGCCGAACAGTTCGCCATACCAGCGCAAAGAGAACCCGCCCCACACCGTCGCCAGCCGCGAGGCGCTGAACGAATACACGATCACCGAGATGATCGGGATGTAGAGGAAGGCGTAGCCGGCGGCGATCACCGCCCACAGCCACCACGACTGCCGCTTCATGCCCCGGCCTCGCGCTGTTCGCGCCGGTTCTCGATGTACTCGAACACCAGGGTCGGGATCACGATCAGCAGCAGCATGGCCACCGCCACCGCCGAGGCCAGGGGCCAGTCGCGGTTGGTGAAGAACTCGGTCCACAGCACCCGGCCGATGGTCAGCGCGTCCGGGCCGCCGAGCAGGTCGGGGATCACGAACTCGCCCACCGCCGGAATGAACACCAGCAGGCAGCCGGCGATGATGCCGGGCAACGACAGCGGCAGGGTGATGCGCAGGAACGCATGCACCGGCTTCGCGCCGAGGTCCGCGGCCGCCTCGAGCAGGGTGAAGTCGAGCCGCATGAGCGTCGCCGCCAGCGGCAGCACCATGAACGGCAGGTAGTTGTAGACGATGCCGATGTACACCGCGAGGTTGCTGTGCAGCACCGCCTCGCCCGGATCCAGCACGCCGACCGCCACCAGCGCCGTGGACAGCCAGCCGTTCGCCTTGAAGATGCCGATCATCGCGTAGGTGCGCAGCAGCGAGCTGGTCCAGAACGGCAGGATCACCAGCATCATCAGCACCAGCCGCATCACCGGCCTGGCGCGTGCGATGCCGTAGGCCATGGGATAGCCGATCAGCAGGCAGAACAGGGTCGAGACGCCGGCGAACAGCAGCGACCGCAGGTAGGCCGCCACGTAGAGCGGATCCTGCAGCAGCAGCGCATAACTCGAGATGTGCACGCGCAGCGACATCGCGCCGTCGCCGGCCTGTTCGAGCAGCGGCGTGTACGGCGGCACCTGGCCGAACACCGCCTCGGCGAAGCTGATCCGGGCCACGATCAGGAACGGCACGGCGAAGAACAGGCCCAGCCACAGCATCGGGACGAGCTTGACCAGCAGCCGCCCGCGGCGGGTGCGGAACTCGTCGCGCACCACGCGGAAGAAGCCGAACAGGTTGCGGACCACGTCGGCCCAGAAGTTCCAGGCCTGGTCGGGGCGCTGCGCGCTCACGAGGCCAGCACCACCGCGCCGGTGGCCGGCCAGCTCAGCCACAGCGTGTCGCCCCAGTCGTAGTGCGGCTCGGAGCTGCGTTCGACGTGGGTTTCCTGCACGCGCAGGGTCGCGCCGGTTTCCGTCTGCACGTGGTAGATCGACACGTCGCCGAGGTAGGCGATGTCGCGCACCTTGCCCACCGCCACGTTGTCCGCGTCCGGGCGCTGCTCGTGCACGTCGATCTTCTCCGGCCGCACCGCCACGCTCACCGCGGTGCCCTCGGGGAGGAAGTCGGTGTGCCGCGCGAGCACCGGTTCGGCCAGGCTGTCGCACTGCACGCGCACCAGGCCCGCGTCGGGGTCGTGCGAGAGCACGCGACCCTCGAACAGGTTGATGCCGCCGATGAACTCGGCCACGAAGCGCGTGGCCGGGAACTCGTACAGCGCCGCCGGCGTGGACACCTGCACGATGCGGCCGGCATCCATCACCGCGATGCGCGAGGACATCGTCATCGCCTCTTCCTGGTCGTGGGTGACCATGATGAAGGTGGTGCCGACCTGCTCCTGGATGTTGACCAGCTGGAACTGGGTGCGCTCGCGCAGGCGCTTGTCGAGCGCGCCCAGCGGTTCGTCGAGCAGCAGCAGCTTGGGCTGCCGCGCCAGTGCGCGGGCCAGTGCGGCGCGCTGGCGCTGGCCGCCGGAGAGCTGGTCGGGCTTGCGGTTGCCCAGCTGCGGCATCTGCACCAGTTCCAGCATCGCCTGCACGCGGTCGCGGATCTCGCCGGCCGGCAGGCGGTCCTGCTTGAGGCCGAAGGCGATGTTCTGCGCCACGGTCATGTGCGGGAACAGCGCGTAGCTCTGGAACATCATGTTGACCGGCCGCTGGTACGGCGGCAGCGCGGTCACGTCCACGCCGTCGATCAGCACCCGCCCCCTGTCGGGCGTCTCGAAGCCGGCCAGCACCCGCAGCAGGGTGCTCTTGCCCGAGCCCGAGCCGCCGAGCAGGGCGAAGAACTCGCCGCGATAGACATCCAGCGAGATGTCGTCGCAGGCGTAGAACTTGCCGAAGGTCTTGGTGACCTCTTCGATGCGCACGAAAGGCTGCGCCGTGGCGTCGCGCCACGGCTCGACTGGCGCGGTGGCGCGGGCGGGCGCGGCCACGGGTCTAGCGTCCGCTCTTGATCGCCGTCCAGGCGCGCACGCGCTGGCGCTGCACGTCCTCGGGCAGCGACACCGGATCGACCAGCTTCGCGCGCACCTCAGCGGACGGGTACACGCCCTGGTCGGAGGCGATATCGGCATCGACCAGCGCGGTCGCATCCTTGTTGGCGTTGGCGTAGGCCACGTAGTCGGTGACCTTGGCGATCACCTCGGGCTGCAGCAGGTAGTCGATGAAGGCGTGCGCGTTGTCGGCGTGCGGCGCGTCCTTCGGGATCGCGATCACGTCCATCCAGCGGATCGCGCCCTCCTTCGGAATCACGTAGCGGATGTCCGGCGCCGGCTGGCCGGTGGCTTCGGCCGCTTCGGCAGCGACGTCGCGCGCCTGGCCGATGTCGCCCGAATAGCCCATCACCAGGCAGGCGTCGCCGTTGGCCAGCGCATCCTTGTAGGCGGCGTTGTTGAAGGTGCGCACGTGCGGGCGGATCGCCGCGTAGGCCTGCTTCACCCGCTCGATGTCCTCCACGGCGCCGGCGTTGGGATCCCTGCCCAGCCAGATCAGCGCGGCGCCGAACGTCTCCTGGTCGTCGTCGAGCACGTGGATGCCGCACGAGGCGAGCTTTTCCGCATTGGCCGGATCGAACAGCAGCGCCCACGAATCCAGCGGCGCATCCGGACCCAGCGCGGCCTGCACCTTGTCCACGTTGATGCCCAGGCCGGTAGTGCCCCACATGTACGGCACGACGTGGGCGTTGTCCGGATCGATGTCGGTCAGGCCGGCCAGCACGTCCTCGTCCAGGTGGCTCCAGTGCGGCAGCCTGGCCTTGTCCAGCGGCGCGTACAGCCCCGCCCCGATCTGGCGCTGGGCGAACGGGCGCGCCGACGGAAACACCACGTCGTAGCCGGAGCTGCCGGTGGTCAGCTTGGTCTCGAGCGTCTCGTTCTCCGAATAAACGTCGTAGTTGACCTTGATCCCGGTCGCCTGCTCGAAGCCTTCGATGGTGTCCTCGGCCACATAGTCGGACCAGTTGTAGACATTGAGCTCCTTGCCGGCCTCGCCACCCGCAGCGCCGTCACCGGAACCACCGCCACAGGCGGCGAGCAGCAGGGCGCAGGCAAGCGGGGCAAGGCGGATCGGGGCTGGGCGCATCGGGGCGGTTCCTGTACGGATTGGGGGCCGGCGGGCGCGCCCGCCGCAGGGGCGCATGGTAAGCCCTGCGCCCCGGGCGCGCATGGGACGGTGGGCCGCGCGCGTGTATCGTATGCGCCCCCTACGCCTCCCGACACGCCCATGCGCCTCGCTCCCAGCTGCCTGCTGCTCGCCCTCGCCGCCACGCCCGGCCTCGCCCTCGCCCAGGAGGCAGCGGACGACGGCGTCTGGTCGGTGGAAGGCGGCGTGACCGCCGTCAGCGACTTCGTCTGGCGCGGCGTCACCCAGACCGACGGCGATCCGGCCCTGCAGGGCGAGGTCACCGTCTCGCACGCCAGCGGCTTCTACGCCGGCGCATGGGCATCGACGGTGGACTTCGGCGACCCCGACGACGGAATCGACCACGAGATCGACCTCTACGCCGGCTGGGCGGGCGAACTGGGCGAAGGCACCGAACTGGACCTGTCGGTCACGCGTGTCCGCTACCCGGGCGTGAACGAAGGCTACGAACTCGACTACACCGAATTCGCCGCGACCCTGTCGTTCGCCGATTACTACACCGTCGGCGTCGCCTACTCGCCCGACATCTTCCAGCTCGGCGACAAGGGCATCTACTACAGCGCCGCGGCCGAGTATCCGCTCGGCGACAGCGGCCTCGGCCTCAAGCTTTCCACCGGCTGGTACGACCTGGACGATGCCGCCGGCGACAGCTACGGCGATTGGCTGGTGGGACTGACCCGCAGCTTCGGCCCGATCGACGCCGAACTGCATTACACCGACACCGTCAGCTACGGCGAAGCGCTGGCCGAGAACCTCGACGACGCGGACAAGGCCGATGGCCGCCTGGCGCTGCAGCTGACCTGGGGATTCTGAGGCCGGTCGCCTCCGCCTCCGCGGAAGGCGACCAGGAGCGGCCAGCGCCGGGAACGCATCTGCGGCGGTGCCCGGCGCCCCATGCGCGGCGATCACGCCGCGGCCTGCACGATGGGGCGGATCCCGAGACGGAACCGCCCGCATGGCCAACGACCGCACCCCCACCTCCACGGCGCCCGGCACCCAGCCCGGACGCGACGCCCGCCCACCCGTCGACAACGCGCCCGGCACCGTCGGCCGCCGCGCCGACGGCGACCCGGAGGCCGACGCGCCGCGCGGCAACGGTGGCGAGTACCAGCAGCCGGCCGGCGGCCCACGGCCGCAGCTGACCACCAACCAGGGCGTGGTGATCGCCGACAACCAGAATTCGCTGCGGCAGGGCCCGGGCGGCCCCACCCTGCTGGAGGATTTCATCCTTCGCGAGAAGCTCACCCACTTCGACCACGAGCGCATCCCCGAGCGCATCGTCCACGCGCGCGGTTCCGCGGCGCACGGCTGGTTCGAGCTCACCGATTCGCTGGCGCAATACACGCGCGCCGGGCTGTTCACCGAAGTCGGCAAGCGCACACCGGTATTCGCGCGCTTCTCCACCGTGGCCGGCAGCAAGGGCTCCGTGGACACGCCGCGCGACGCGCGCGGCTTCGCGGTCAAGTTCTATACCGACGAGGGCAACTACGACCTGGTCGGCAACAACATCCCGGTGTTCTTCATCCAGGACGCGATGAAGTTCCCCGACCTGGTGCATGCGGTCAAGCCCGAACCCGACCGCGGCTTCCCGCAGGCCACCGCCGCCCACGACACGTTCTGGGACTTCATCTCGCTCACGCCCGAATCCATGCACATGGTGATGTGGGCGATGAGCGACCGCGCCATCCCGCGCTCGCTGCGGATGATGGAGGGTTTCGGCGTGCACAGCTTCCGCTTCCTCACGGAAGACGGCACCAGCACCTTCGTCAAGTTCCACTGGCGGCCGAAACTGGGGCTGCAGTCCACGGTGTGGGACGAGGCGGCCAAGCTGCAGGCCGCCGACAACGACTACCACCGCCGCGACCTGTTCGAGGCGATCCAGGCGGGCAACTACCCGGAATGGGAACTGGGCGTGCAGCTGTTCACCGAGGAGGAAGCCGAGGCGTTCCCCTTCGACCACCTGGACCCCACCAAGATCGTCCCCGAAGCGCTGGTGCCGGTGCGGATCGTCGGCCGCATGGTGCTCGACCGCTGGCCGGACAACTTCTTCGCCGAGACCGAACAGGTGGCGTTCTGCCCCGCCAACCTGGTCCCCGGCATCGACTTCTCCAACGACCCGCTGCTGCACGGTCGCATCTTTTCCTACCTCGACACCCAGCTGATCCGCCTGGGCGGACCCAACTTCCACCAGATCCCGGTCAACCAGCCGCGCTGCCCCTTCGCCAACCACCAGCGCGACGGCCACATGCAGATGCAGATCCCGAAGGGGCGGGTGAACTACGAACCCAGCTCGCTGCAGGAGGACAGCCCGCGCGCGGACGCGCGTGCCGGTTTCCGCAGCCACGCCTCGCGCGCCGACGACGGCGCCAAGGGGCGCCTGCGCCCGGAGAGCTTCGCCGACCACTACAGCCAGGCGCGCATGTTCTTCCGCAGCCTGGAGGCGCCCGAGCAGGCGCACCTGGCTTCGGCCCTGGTGTTCGAACTGTCGAAGGTGGAAACGCCGAAGGTGCGCGAACGCATGGTCGGCCAGCTGCGCAACATCGACGCCTCGCTGGCGCAGAGAGTGGCCGACGGGCTGGGGCTGGACGTGCTGCCCGAAGCGCCGCCGGCCGCGGTGCCCGCGCGCGACATGCCGCCGGCGCCGGAGGTGCGGACCATCGGGCGGATGAAGCAGACGCTCGAAGGCCGTTGCGTCGGCATCCTGTTCGACGAGGGCAGCGATGCAGCCGCACTCGATGCGCTGGTGGAGGCCTGCCTTGCCGAGGGCGCCAGCGTGAAGCTCGTCGCTCCCCGACTGGGAGGTGCGACGCTCTCCGACGGCCGCAGGCAGCCGGCCGATGCGCAGCTGGCCGGCGCACCGTCGGTGGTCTTCGACGCCGTCGCCATCGTGCTCGCCGCCGAGGCCGGGGCCAGGCTGGCGAAGGAATCCGCTGCGGTGGACTTCGCCGCCTTCGCCTGGGCGCACCTGAAGGCCATCGCCTTCGATGCGGGGGCCGCGCCGGTCCTGGAGGCCGCCAACGTGGGTCGCGATGCCGCGATCGTCGATGCCGCCGACAGCGCCGCGTTCGTCTCGGCCGCCAGGACGCGACAGTGGTCGCGCGAGCCGAAGCTGCGCACCCTGGCCTGACCGGAGTCAGGTCCATGTTCCTGCACAAGATCAAGTCCGAAGGACTGGCCCACCTGTCCTACATCCTGGGCGACGGCGACGAGGCCGTCGTCATCGATCCGCGCCGCGACGTCGACTGCTACATCGACATCGGCGCGCGCGAAGGCGTGCGCATCACCCGCATCTTCGAAACCCACCGCAACGAGGATTACGTGATCGGCTCGGTGGAACTGGCCACGCGTACCGGCGCCAGCATCCACCACGGCCATGCGCTGGACTTCGGCTATGGCGAGGATGTACGCGAAGGCGACTGCTTCGAATGCGGCGCGCTGCGCCTGCGCGTGCTGGAAACCCCCGGACACACGCCCGAGAGCATCTCGCTGGTGCTCACCGACGGCAATCAGGGCGACACGCCCGTGGGGGTGTTCACCGGCGATGCGCTGTTCGTGGGCGATGTCGGCCGCACCGACCTCATCGAGGGCCGCGAGCGGGAGATGGCCGAGGCGCTGCACCGCTCGCTGTTCGACAAGCTGCTGCCGCTGGGCGACCAGGCCCTGCTCTACCCGGCCCACGGCGCCGGTTCGGTGTGCGGCGAGAACATGGCCGACCGCGAATTCTCCACGCTGGGACACGAGCGCGCGCACAACCCGCTGCTGCAGGTCGCCGACCGAGAGGCCTTCGTGCGTCGCAAGCTGGACGAACACCACTACGTCCCGCCCTACTTCCGGCAGATGGAACGCCTCAACCAGTGCGGCGCACCGGTGCTGCACCACCTGCCACCGCCTGCCCCGCTCCCGCCCGACGCGTTCGAAGCGCGCCGCAAGGGTGGCGCGCGCGTGGTGGACCTGCGCAGCGCGCAGGCCTTCGCCGGAACCCACGTACCGGGCAGCCTGGCGCTGCCGCTGCCGCTGCTTCCGGCCTATGCCGGCTACCTGCTCGGCTACGACGAGGACCTGCTGCTGGTGGCCGAGGACGCGGACGCGGCGCGGGAGGCGGTGGCACGCCTGGCGCGCATGGACTACACGCGCGTCGCCGGCTACCTCAAGGGCGGCCTGGGCGAGTGGGAGAGCAGCGGCCGCGAGTTCGGCAGCATCGATGCGGTGCATGCCGCGGATCTCGATGCACGCCTGCAGTCTCCCGAACCTCCGCTGCTGCTCGACGTGCGCAAGATCACCGAGTACCGGGACAAGCGCCTGCGCGGTGCCACGCACGTCTTCCTCGGCCACCTGCCCGCGCGCATCTGCGAGCTGCCGCGCGACCGCCCCATCGTCACCTTCTGCGGAAGCGGCCAGCGCGCCATCGTGGCCGCATCGCTGCTGCGGGCCGCGGGCATCGCGCACGTGGAGAACGCGTTCGGCTCGATGGCCGCCTGCGAGGCCATCGGCTGCAGGACGCTGGAATCGGGCGAAACAACGGCGGAATGAGGACCGCGCAGCGGTCCGCCGGATCGGGCCGGTCCCGGCGACCGGCTCAGTCCTCCAGCACGCGCTCCAGCGGTTCCAGGTCCGCCCGCGAGACGGGACGCACCGCCCGCGCGAGTTCCTCGCCCGAACGCAGCAGCACCAGCGTCGGCCACAGCTTCACGCCGAAGGCGCGGCCCAGTGGCTTGCCGCGCCCGTCCTCGATCTTGAGATGGATCACGCCTTCCCTGCCCTCGAGCAGCCCGCGCAGGGCCGGCTGCGCCGCGCGACAGTGTCCGCACCACGGCGCGCCGAACTCGAGCAGCACCAGGTCCGGCGCGGCATCGATGTCCGCGCGCGCCGGCTCCACCACCTCGTATTCGTTGCGATAGCTCAAAGCGGCGCCCGCAGCGCGCGCTCGATGTCCTCCAGCGGCGCATTGGTGAGAGTCTTGGGCACCTCGACGATCAGGCGCGCCTGCACTTCCTTGTGCAGCAGCGGACGCATCCGCCCGAGCGTGGTGGGATCGGCCGCCAGCACCAGGTGTTCGTACTGGTGCTTGAGCGCGCCGTCGTTGAGCGCGAGCGCCAGCTGCTTGGCGAAGGTGGCCTCGTCGATCTGCTGGCCCGTCGACTCGCCGGGCATGCTCCCGGCAGGACCGTCGTCGTCCATGTTCATCAGTTCGCGCAGTTCCACCTGGTGCAGCGCCACCGCGCGTTCGTCGCCGCGGTTGCGGAACAGGCGCGCGCCGGTGCCATCGGCAACGACCACCAGGGTATTGGAAGGAACCAGGGTCATGCTGTCTCCGTCATCGGGAATCGGGCCACCACCTTCGGCGAGGCCGCATCAACGCGGCGTGACCCGCGCCTTACGCCGGGTCCTTGTCCGGTCCGCCTTCGGCTTCGGGATCCGGCGGTGCGTGCCGCTGCGCGCCGCCTTCGTGACGGGGCATGCGGTCCTTGCCGAACGGCGAGAAGCTGTTGCGGTCGCCACTGCCGTGCGGATAGGCGCGCGGCTCGCGGTCGGGCTGGTCCGGCGCGGGCGTGGATGCGCGCCTGTCGTCGTGCTTGTCGGTCATCGCGGTCTCCTGATTGCTCGAGGTTGCGTGATCGCCAGGCTCAGTCCTGGCGCGGCCGCCGGTCCGGTGCGCGATCCGGGCCGGAACCCGGATCCTGTCGCGGCTGCTCACCCGGCCGCTGCCCGGGCGCCTGTTTTTCCGGGTTGGCCGGATGCGGTTCCTGCCTGGGGGGCAGCGGTTCCGGTTCGATGCCGTTGTCGTCCGGTCTGTTCGTCATCTGCGTGCTCCTGCGGTGCGGCACACGTTGCTCCGGCCCCGATGCAGGACACGTGAGGGCGAGCCGCGCATTCAGGCCTGCGGCCGGCCCTCGGCCTTGGGTTCGCTCACTTCGCGACCGGCCTCGGCGCGGCCCGCCATCTCCGCGCCCGCGTCCGGCGCGAGCTTGCGCATCTGCAGCACCGACACCAGCGACACCAGGCCCACCGTCAGGAACGCGAACGTGAAGTTGATCGGCGCGTCGTCGCCGGCACCGGTGAGCCGGCCGGCGATGCTCAGTGCAAAGCCGCCCAGGGTCACGCCCAGCGCCAGCGAGAGCTGCTGCACCATCGCGGCCAGGCTGCTGGCCTGGCTCAGGCGCGCCTGGTCGATCTCGGCATAGGCGATGGCGTTGATGCTGGTGAACTGCAGCGAGCGCAGGAAACCGCTGGCCAGCAGCACGCCCACCATCAGCGCGTAGGGCGTGTCGGCGCGGAACAGGCCGAAGCCGCACAGCAGCAGCGACGCCAGCAGCCCATTCCAGACCAGCACCGGGCGGAAGCCGAAGATGCGCAAGATGCGCGGCGCCACCACCTTCATCACCATCGCGCCGGCGGTGGAGGTGAAGGTGACCAGGCCCGACTCGAGCGGATCGAGCCCGAAACCCAGCTGCAGCATCAGCGGCAGCAGGAATGGCGTGGCGCCGATGCCGATGCGGAACAGCGAACCGCCGAGCACGCCGGCGCGGTAAGTCGGGACGCGCAGCAGGTCCAGCCGCAGCAGCGGGTGCGGATGGCGAGCGGCATGGCGCACGTAGGCGGCGAGCAGCGCGGTTCCCAGGAGCATGGCGCCTGCGAGCGCGACACCGGGCACCAGGCCGCGTCCGATCGCCGACAGGCCGAACATCGCCAGCGCCAGGCCACCGGCCGACAGCAGGAAGCCGCGCCAGTCCAGCGGCCCGACCGGCTGCCGCAGCATGGGGATGTGGCGCCACGCCAGCCACATCCCGAGCAGGCCCATCGGCAGGTTGATCAGGAAGATGAAGCGCCAGTGCGCGTAGGTGGTGATCGCTCCGCCGAGCACCGGGCCCAGCATCGGCCCCAGCATCGCCGGCACGGTGAGCCAGCTGAGCGCGCGCACCAGTTCCGACTTCTCCACGCTGCGCAGCAGCACCAGCCGCCCGACCGGCACCATCATCGCCCCGCCCACGCCCTGCACGAAGCGGCCCGCGACCAGTTCGCCCAGTCCGTCGCTCGCCGCGCAGCCGAGCGAACCGAGCAGGAATACGCCGATCGCGCCCATGAATACCGGCTTGGCGCCAAAGCGGTCGGCCACCCAGCCGCTGACCGGGATGAAGATCGCCAATGCCAGCATGTACGTGGTCAGCGCCAGCTTCAGCGCCACCGGCTCCACGCCCAGGTCGGCCGCGATCTGCGGCAGCGAGGTGGAAATCGCCGTGGAATCCATGTTCTCGATGAACAGGGCGGTGGCGATGATCAGCGGGAGCAGGCGTTGTGGGGACAAGAGCTGCGGGGGCGGGAAAATGCCGGCCATTGTGCCCCTGCGGGGGCGAGGCGCGGCGTGAGCGCACGCGCGTGCGCAGATTCCGCTGCGCCGATGCGCCGCAGCCCGCCGCGACGGCCGCATTCACGGCACCCCCACGCCGGATTCGTAGATTTGCGCGGAAGCACAACTGCGCGGAGAGCGCTTGGACACTCCGCTGGAGCCCCAGGACCACATCGAGGCAAATGCAAGGCTGCGCCTGTACGAGACGATCCTGGCGGCCGTCCCGGACCTGGTGTACGTCTTCGACCTGCAGCACCGCTTCATCTATGCCAACCCGGCGCTTCTGGCCATGTGGGGCCTGGAGTGGGAGCAGGCGCAGGGCAGGACCTGCCTGGAACTGGGTTACGAACCCTGGCACGCCGCGATGCACGACGACGAGATCGAACGTGTCGTCGCCACCCGTGCCCCGATCCGCAACGACGTGCCCTTCCATCACAGCACGCTGGGCTGGCGCGTCTACGACTACATCTTCATTCCCGTCTTCGGTCCCGACGGGCAGGTCGAAGCGGTGGCCGGCACCACCCGCGACGTCACCGAACGCAAGCAACAGGAAGACGCGCTGCGCCGCAGCGAGCAGCGCCTGAGCGCGATCGTCAACGCCAGCTCCGACCTGATCTTCCGGCTCTGCCCGGACTGGCGCGAGCTCGAGCTGGTGGGCGGGGACGCCGTCACCGACCTGCCGCGCGGCCAACGCATGGGCTGGTCGCCCGAACGCATCCACCCCGAGGACCGGACCCAGGCGCTGGAAGCCATGCAGCGGGCCCGCGACACCCTGACGCCGTACCGGTCGCAGCATCGCGTGGCGCTGCGCAGCGGCGAATGGACCTGGATCGAGTCGCGCGCGGTGCCGGTGCACGCGCGCGACGGAAGCGTCTCCGAATGGTTCGGCGCGGCCACCGACATCACCGAGCGCGTCCGCCACGAGGAGCACCTGCGCCTGATGGTCGACGAGCTCAACCACCGGGTGAAGAACACGCTGGCGATCGTGCAGTCGATGGTGTCGCAGACGCTGCGCACCTGCAGCGACCACGACCAGGCCGTCGCGATGATCGAGTCGCGCCTGCGCACGGTGGCGGCCACCCACGACATGCTCACGCACGAGAAATGGACCGGGGCGCCGCTCGCGCAGATCGTGCGTCTGGCCATGGGCGACTGCCTCGACGGGGACAGCACGCGGCTGGACATGCAGGGTCCGGCGGTGAGCCTGGACCCCCGGCGCGCGGTGGCGCTGTCGATGGCGCTGCACGAACTGTGCAGCAATGCGACCCGGCACGGCGCGCTGTCCGTCCCCCAGGGTCGGGTCCGCATCCACTGGTGGCTGGAACGCGACGGCGACGGCGCGCGTCTGGTGCTGGACTGGCAGGAGTCCGGCGGCCCGGTCGTGCATCCGCCCGCGCGCGTCGGGTTCGGCACCCGCCTGCTGCAGCGTGGACTGCAGCACGACATGGCCGGCAAGGTGGACCTGGCCTTCCTTCCCGAGGGCGTGCGCTGCCGCGTCGAAGCACCCCTCCCCGAACTGCAGGCCACGCCATGATGCGCCAGGTATTCCTCGTCGAAGACGAATCGCTGCTCGTGATGGTGCTCGAAGACATGCTGCCCGAGCTGGGCTACGAGGTGGTCGCGTCCGCGTACTCGGTGGATTCCGCGCTGCGGACGCTGGAAGCCCACGAGCCGGACCTGGCGATCCTCGACGTCAACCTCGGCGGCGCCCGCTCCTTCCCGGTGGCCGACGCGCTCGCCATCCGCGGCATCCCGTTCGTGTTCGCGTCCGGCTACGGCGAATCCATCCTGCCCGACCGCCACGCCAGCGCGCTGCTGGTGCCCAAGCCCTACGGCCGGCAGGAACTGGAGGCGGCGCTGGCGAAGCTGCCGCCCAGGCGCGCCGTGTCACCCTGATCCGGGGGCAGTTCTGCGGTGGTAGCCAACACATGGTCGGCCGCTGCGCGGGACGGGCAGTGCCGTGCCTCAGGCGCCCGCCGGCCCCTCGCCCAGCCGCTGCGCCAGCGCCAGTGCGTCGAACGGGGCATGCACCTTGGCGTCGTTGTCGAAATAGCAGTACACGTCGCGCGGCATGCGCGGCACCGCGGCAGCCGTCGCGCGATGCGCGCCGCGCGGCTGCCCGCCGCGCTGCCATGCGCGGATCCGGCGCGCCCAGTCCGCCAGTGCCGCCTCGCCATAGCCGCTGACATACAGTTCGGCGTCGCCGTGCAGGCGGAGGTACATGAAGTCGCCGGTCACCTCCTCCACCCACGGCCAGCGGCCCGCGGTATCGGCCACCACCAGCGCCATGCCGCGCGCGCGCAGCATGTCGACGAACAGAGGATCGACGAAGCTCTCGTGGCGCACCTCGAAGGCATGGCGCAGCGGTCCGTGCTCGCGCGGCGTCAGGACTGCGCGGCCCTTCAGTCGCGAGGCGTCGCGACGGCCCGCCAGGCGCGATGCCGCTTCGGTATCGGCCGGCAGCAGCTCGATGAAGGCTTCCATGCGGGCCGCGTCGAACCGCATCCGTTCCGGGAACTGCCACAGGAACGGCCCCAGCTTCGACCCCAGCGCCAGCAGGCCCTGCGCGTAGAACGTCGCCAGCGCCTGCTCCACTCCGCGCAGCCGCAGCATGTGGGTGATGTAGCGGCTGCCCTTGACCGCGAACACGAAGTCGTCCGGCGTCTCGTCGTACCAGCGACGGTAGCTGTCGGGATGCTGCAGCGAGTAGAAGCTGCCGTTGAGCTCGACCGTGGAGAAGCAGCGCGAGGCGTGTTCCAGCTCGCGCCGCTGCGCCAGGCCCTTCGGGTAGAAACGGCCACGCCAGCGCGGGTAGCGCCAGCCGGAAATGCCGATGCGGATGCGTCCACTGGCCATCGACGGCGCGAGCCTTCAGCGGCGGCGATGCAGACCGCTACCGGGCCGGCGCATGCTGCCGGCGTCAGGCCCCGGCCAGGCCACCGCCCGCACGCCCGGGCAAGGCGCCGTCGTCTTCGGCATCGGGATCCTCCAGGTCGCCCACTTCGCGGTCCAGGCCCGCCTGCGGATCGGGTGCGTGCGGCTTGCGCGTCGCGCCTTCCGCCAGATCGTCGGTGCCAGGCGCGCCGCCCTGGCGGTGCCGCGGCTGGCTGTCGTTGCGTGCTGTCATCTCGCGCTCCTGCATGCGGGACGCCCGAGGCTAGCGCCGCGCGCGTGAGCGGGCGATGCACGCCGCCAGTCCGGCGGTCCGACGCACGGAACGCCGACGCGACGACGCCGATGGGAAGATGGGCGTCCCGCCAACGCCAGGAGGCGACCCGCATGACGCCACTCGACAAGCCGCTGCGCCGCGAGGTCCTGATCGACGACGCGCCGTACACGCTCACCATCGACCCGGACGGGCTGAAGCTGGTGCCGAAGGGCAAGCGCAAGGGCCTGGAACTGCGCTGGAGCGAGCTGGTCAGCGGCGACGCGGCGCTGGCCGCCGCCCTGCAGGCCTCGCTCGAGGACTGAGGTCGCGGCAGCACCACCGCGCTGCGCTCACGCCGCCACCGCAAGCGAGCGCTGCAGCGCGCGGTAGTACGGCAGCAGCGCCAGCGCCCGCGCCACCACGAACAGCACGAACGCCGCCCACAGCCCGTGGTTGCCCCAGGCCGCCGCGGCCGGCCATGCGCACAGGCCGAACGCGGCCAGCGACGCCACGGCGGCGTTGCGCATCTCGCGCGTGCGGGTGGCGCCGATGAACACCCCGTCGAGCTGGAACGCTGCCACCGACAGCAGCACGTACAGCCCGGCCCAGGGCAGGTGCGCACGCGCGGACGCGACCACCTCCGGCTGCGGCACCAGCAGCGCCACCACGGATCCGCCCAGCAGCCAGATCGAGAGTGCCAGGACCGCGGCGGTGACCAGCGCCAGCTCGCTGGACAGCCGGACCGCACGCCGCAGCCGCGGCAGGTCGCGCGCACCTACCGCGGCGCCCACCAGCGCCTCGGCCACGAACGCATAGCCGTCGAGGAAGAACGCGCTGAACGACACCAGCTGCAGCAGCAGGTGGTTGGCCGCGAGCGTCACGTCGCCAAAGCGCGCGCCCTGGCTGGCGAACCAGCCGAAGCCGGCCAGCAGGCACAGCGTGCGCAGCATGATGTCGCCGTTGGCCGCCATCATCCTGCGCAGTCGCGCGGCATCGCGCAGGCGGGCGACCGGCACGAACCGCTCTCCGTCGCGATGGCGCGCGCGCAGGATGCGCCACAGCACCAGCGCCGCCACCGCGCAGGTGGTCCATTCGGCGACCGCGGTGCCCAGGCCGATGCCGCGCACGCCCAGGTCCAGCACCCCGGCGAAGTACATGTCGAGCGCGGCGTTGAGGCCGTTGAGGAGCAGCTGCACCAGCAGCAGGGTGCGGGTCCGGCCCAGCCCGACCAGGGCGCCGCTGAACGCATACAGCGCCAGCGCCGCGGGGGCGCCCCAGATCCGCGCGCCGAAGTACGCGCTGCCCGCGGCTTCCACCGCCGCGCTGGCATCCATCACCGCGAAGTAGGCTTGCAGCAGCGGCCACTGCAGCAGCACCAGTCCGACGCCCAGGCCCAGGCCCAGCAGCAGCGAGCGCGCCAGCGTGGTGCGCACCTCGGGCTCGTCGCCTGCGCCATCGGCCTGCGCGATGAAGCCGGTGGTGGCCATGCGCAGGAAGCCGAAGCTCCAGTAGATGAAGTTGAACAGCAGCGCGCCCAGCGCGAGGCCGCCGAGTCCGGCGGTGCTGCCGTAATGGCCGATGACGGCGGTATCCACCAGACCCAGCAGCGGCACCGAGGCATTGGCCAGGATGATCGGCCAGGCCATGCGCGCGATGGCCGGGCGCGAAAGTGCGGGCAGGGAAGGAAGCGGCGTCTGCATCGCGGCATGATGCCGCAGCCCGGCAATCGCGCGCGCCGTGCGCCCGGGCGCGACGCGGCGCCGGCCTAGTCCTCGCGCGCCGGCGCCAGCTGCTGCTGCATCGCCAGCCGCAGCTCCTCGATCGCGTAGGGCTTGCGCAGCAGCGGGATGCCCAGGGCATGCGCTTCGCTGCCGACCGATTCGGCGAAACCGCTGCTGAGCAGCACTGGCAGCCCTGGACGGCGCCGCCGCACTTCCCTGGCCAGCTCGATGCCGTTGGTGCCGCCGGGCATCATCACGTCGGAGAACACCAGGTCGATCCTGCGCCCGTCGGCCAGCGCGCCCAGTGCCGCCTTCGCGCTCCTGGCGTGGACCACGTCGTAGCCGATGGTGCGCAGCATCTCCTCGACCAGGGTCGCGACTTCGGCGTCGTCCTCCACCAGCAGCACGCAGTGCCCCGGTACCGGCTCCGGCACCTCGCTCCGCCGCGGACCCGGCAGTTCGGATGCCGGCGCCTGGCGCGAGCGGGGCAGCAGCAGGGTGATCGCGGTGCCCTCGCCCACCGCCGAATCGATCAGCACCTGGCCGCCGGACTGCTTGGCGAAGCCGTACACCTGGGCCAGCCCCAGGCCGGAGCCCTTGCCGACGTCCTTGGTGGTGAAGAAGGGTTCGAACACGCGCGCCTTGACCTCGTCGGACATGCCCGAGCCGGTGTCGCGCACGACCAGGCGCACCAGTTCGCGCGCGCCCGTGGCGGCCGGATCCACCACATTGTCGGCGGCGATGGTGATGCGGCCGCTGCCGTCCATCGCGTCGCGCGCGTTGACCGCGAGGTTGAGGATCGCCAGCTCGAACTCGCCGGCGTCGACGAATACCGGCCACAGCTCCGGCGCCAGCTGCACGTCCACCTCGACGTCGCCGCGCAGGCTGCGGTCGAGCAGTTCGCCCATGGCGCCGATCAGCCGCGGCAGCGACACCGTCTCGGCACGCAGCGCGTGGCTGCGCGAGAAGGTGAGCAGCTGGCGGGTGAGCGTGGCGCCGCGCTCGGAGGCATGCCGCATCGCGATCAGGTAGCGCTTACGGCGCGCCGGATCGTCGTGCCGTTCCAGCATGTCCACGCCGGCGCTGATCACCATCAGCAGGTTGTTGAAATCGTGCGCGACGCCGCCGGTCAGCTGGCCCAGCGCCTCCATCTTCTGCGCATGGCGCAGCGATTCCTCCACCCGCTCGCGCTCGGCGATCTCGTCGCGCAGTCGCGCGTTGAGCTCGCGCAGCCTGACCGTCCGGTTCTGCACCTGCTCCTCGAGGTCGGCCGCGGCGGCCTCGCGCGCTTCCAGCAGCGCACGGACCTCGTGCTGGCGCCTGCGCGCGCGCAGCGCCGACTGCAGCACGCTGACCAGGGTGATCGGCTGCACCGGGCGTTCGAGCAGCGCGACGTTGCCGAGCCGTTCAACCTGCTGCTGGCGCCAGGCGGCCACCCGCGGATGCTCGCGCCGGCTGGTGAGCATCACGAACGGCAGGTCCGACCAGGGCGGCTGGCGCCGGACCCAGTCGGCCAGCAGGTCGAGCCGCTGGCCGATCAGCCCCTCCTCGGCGACGAAGGCGGTGTCGGCCTCGTCGAGGCTGGCGGTGAAGGCGGCGAAGTCGCTGCACACCCGCGAACCGATGCCCGCGCGCCGCAGCAGGTCGGATGCGGCGCCCGCGTCGCGGCCCGTGGGTGCGAGGATCAGGACGATCCCGCCCTGCGGTTCAGCCCCCCTCACGTGCCGCGTCCGGCAGCAGCGGTCCCGGCTTGCCGGTATACACGGGCGTTCCGGCCAGCAGGCCACTGAATTCGGTCAACGGCGGTCCGACCACCAGGCCGCGCGGGCCGAGCTGGAACTCGCGGATGCTCTGCTCGTGGTAGCCGCTGCGCTTCTTCACCACCGACAGCGCCCGCCGCACCATGCCGGAATGTTCGAAGTAGCGCAGCATCACCACCGCGTCGCTGAGGTAACTGATGTCCAGCGGCGTTTCCATCGCGCCCACCATGCCGTGCTGGGCCAGCACCAGGATCGTCACCACGCCCTGTTGCGCCAGGTAGGTGAGCAGCTCGTGCATCTGCAGGATCAGGAAGCGCTCGTCCGGCATCGCGTTGAGGTAGCCGTTGAGGCTGTCGATCACCACCATGCGCACGCCGTCGTCCTCGACGCGCCTGCGCACGATGGCGGCGAACTCGCCGGGCGACATCTCGGCCGGGTCGACCTGCTGGAACAGGACCATGCCCGCATCGATCCGGGGCGCGAGGTCCAGGCCCAGCGCCTTCGAACGCGCCTCGATGGTGCCGCGGCCCTCGTCGAAGGCGAAGATCGCGCTGCGCTCGCCGCGGTCCGCCGCCGACAGCGTGTAGGTCAGCGCCAGCGAGGACTTGCCCACGCCGGCCGCGCCGATCAGCAGCGCATTGGTGCCGCGCTCAAGGCCGCCGCCCAGCAGCGCGTCCAGCCCGGCATTGCCGCTGGGGGTGAAGTCGCCGGAAAAGTCGGCGTGGTGCTCGGACGCCACCAGCCTCGGGTACACCTCGATCCCGCCCCTGACGATCCTCATGTCGTGGAAGCCACCGCGGAAATCGATCCCGCGCATCTTGATCACGCGCAGCCGCCGGCGCTCGGCGCCGTAGTCGATGGCCAGCTGCTCGAGCAGCACCACGCCATGCGAGATCGAGTGCAGCTGCAGGTCGTTCTGCTGCGAGGTCTTGTCGTCCAGCAGCACCACGGTGCAGTTGCGGCTGGCGAAGAACTGCTTGAGCGACAGCACCTGGCGGCGGTAGCGCAGCGGGTTCTGCGCCAGCAGGCGCAGCTCCGACAGGCTGTCGATGACCAGGCGGCTGGGATTGGAAGACCGCACGCGCTCCAGGATCAGGCGCGTGGTCTCGCCCAGTTCCAGTTCGGCCGGATGCAGCAGGGTGATCTCCTGGCTCTGGTCGAGCAGGGTCTCGGGCGGCACCAGTTCGGCGATCTCCACGCCTTCCAGGCTCCAGCCATGGCGCCGCGCGACCAGCTGCAGTTCGCGTTCGGTTTCCGACAGGGTGATGTAGAGCACGCGCTCGCCGCGGCGCGCGCCGTCAAGCAGGAACTGCAGTGCGAGCGTGGTCTTGCCGGCGCCTGGCCGGCCTTCGTACAGGTACATGCGGTCGGCGTCGAGGCCGCCGCCGAGGATGTCGTCCAGGCCGGGGTTGCCGGTGGAAACCCGCAGGTCCCCGTCGTTTGGATCGACTGGCATATCTCCTGACCTTCCGGTCCGCGCGGGACCGCTGTGGAGGTGGGGTGGAACCCTGCACGCGGCCGCCGGGAACGGACGCCGATACAGGTTTGTGCAGACGACTATGAACAGGCCGCCGTGAAAGCGGCATTGCGTCCGCGACCGTGCCGGCGCCGCGGTGCGGACTGCCAACCGCAGGCGACCCGGGTCCCGCGCGGCCTACAGCCGTTCCACCGCCATGGCCCGCACCAGCACTTCGTCCTGGTCGAAACGGCGCTGCAGCTGCTCCCGATAGGCCGCCCACCAGCCGTGATCGACCTGCGCCGCCATCACTTCCACCAGCACCACCTCGTCTCGCTGGACGGTGCCGTCCTCGTCCTGCCAGGCGCCGGCCGCGGGCGCGCGCACGAACGCGGTGACGCCGCCGAACAGGTCGGTAAGCTCGGTGCGGACCGTGTCGTAGTGGCTGCGGGGAAACGCGTGGCCCGCGTTGTCTCGCAGCGGCAGGAACAACTGGACCAGATGCATGCTCGGCGACCCGCGAAGGCGTGGACTGCCGGGCACGATCGCATGCCGGGCGTTCGCGGCGCGTCTGCGCGGATCGCGACGCGCACCGGGTGCGCTTGCAGCGCGATCGACGGCCCGGATGCACGCACACAGGGGCGAGGTGACAGCCCGTTCACCCGACTGCGTCCATAAGGCCGCCATGGTCCACTCGTTCATCGCCCCCGCCTGCGCCCTCGCCGCCCTGCTCACCCTGTCCGGCTGCGGCGAATACCCGCGCGATGCCGACGACATGCGCGCCCAGGCCGAGGCGCAGGGCATGCGCGTGGGCGCCAGCCACGATCCGCCCTGGCTGCTGGTGGCCGCCGACGGTTCGGTCGGCGGACCGGAGGCCGACCTGGTGCGCCGCTTCGCCGATGCGCACGGCTACCGCATCACCTGGCTGCCGGGCAGCCACGACGCGCTGATGGGCGACCTGGAGCGCGCGCGGCTGCACGCCGTGGTCGGGGGCCACCATCCCGATTCGCCGTGGAAGCCGAAGGTGGGCTGGTCGCGTCCGCTCGGGCTGCGCGCCTCCGCGGACGGGCCGATGCCCGAACGCCGCGTCGCGCTCCCGCCGGGCCAGCCGGCCTGGCACCTGGCGTTCGACCGCCACCTGGTCGGGCGCGAGGGCGCGCAATGAGCGACGACGCCCTGCGTCCGCCACCGCGCGAGCTGCCCGAGCGGCAGCGCCAGGCCCTGCACCGGGCCGAGCGCCTGTGCTGGTGGACCCTGCTGTGGATGTCGCTGGTCTCGGCGCTGATGTTCGCGGCGATGGGCGGCTCGCAGGCGATGAAGACCGCCCTGGTCGAGGACCTGCTGAGCCTGGTGCCGGCGATCGCGTTCCTCGTCGCCAGCCGTTTCCGCCGCAAGGGCGTGGATGCCGAGTACATCACCGGTCGCGAACGCGCCTTCGACATCAACTTCCTGATCTCGGCGGTGGCGCTCGCCGGCGTCGGCCTGGCGCTGGTCTACGACGGCCTGCACACCCTGCTCACCGCCACCCGCCCGGTGGTCGGATCGATAGTGGTCGCCGGCCACGTGATCTGGCAGGGCTGGGTGATGATCGCGGCACTGGCGGTCTCCGCCGTGCCGCCGATCATCCTCGGGCGCAAGAAGCTGAAGCTGGCCAGGCAGCTGTCGCTCAAGCCGCTGCACACCGACGCCGACATGGGCAAGGCCGACTGGATGACCGCCCTCGCCGGCATTGCCGGCGTGGCCGGCATCGGCTTCGGCCTGTGGTGGGCCGACGCCGTGGCCGCGCTGGTGATCGCCGGCAGCATCCTGCACGACGGCGCCAGCAACCTGCGCGGCGCGGTGCGGGACCTGCACGACGCACGCCCGCAGGAACTCGAACGCGACGCGCCCGACCCCCTGCCCGACCGGCTGTGCGCCGAGATCTCGGCGCTGCCGTGGATGGACGGCTGCGCGGTGCGCCTGCACGAGGAGGGCTTCCACCTGTCGGGCATCGTGCTGCTGCACAACCGCACGCTCACCGCCGCGCAGGTTGAGGAAGTGCGCGCGATCGCGCAGGCGCTGGACTGGCGCCTGGACCAGATCGACGTCTCCATCCGCACGTCCGACCAGCCTTGAGCGCCGCGCGTCTCGACCCCCGGCGGGTAGTGGGCCTGCCGTGCACGGACTACAGTGGAGGCCTCACCGGAGCCGCGGAGTCATGCCCATTCGCCTGAGACTGCCCCGCACCCTGTGGTTCGACCGCAGCGTGCTGGCCGTGCTGATCGCCATTAACGCGTGGCTGTCGCTCACCCTGGCGCGAGGCCCGGGCGAGCTGGCCGCGATCTGGGTGGGCAACGGCCTGCTGGCCGGCTGGCTGCTGATGCGCCGCACCAGCAGCTGGCCGGGCTACGTGCTGGTCGCCTACCTGGCCGAACTGCCGTCGCGCATGCTGGCCGGCGATGCTCCCGGCTACGCGCTGGCGATCGCCTTCGTCAACCTGCTGGAGGCGCTGCTGGTGGCCGGCATCGTGCGCTACCTGGTGCCGGACACCCGCGACCCGCGCAGCTGGATGCGGCTGGGCAGCATCGCCACCTCGGCCACGTTCTTCGCCTGCGCCCTGGCCGGCCTGCTGGCCGCCGGCATTGCCCACGCGCTCAACGACCAGCCCTTCGTGCGGGCCTTCGGCGCCTGGTTCGCCGCCCACGTGGTGGGCATGACCCTGGTGGCCACGGCCACGCTGGTGGCGCATCGCGAAGGCTGGGGCATGTTCGTCGCGCGCGGCCGCACCTGGAGCCTGGCGTCCACGCTCGCGCTGCTGGTGATCGTGGCCATCGGCGTGTTCGCCAACCACTACTCGGTGCTGTTCCTCACCTATCCGCCGCTGCTGCTGGTGGCGGTGCGCCACCGCTTCGCCGGCGTGGCGCTCGGGGTCATCGCGCTGGCGCTGGTCGCCGCCATCGCCACCGCGCTCGGGCATGGCCCGCTGTGGAGCGAGCACCTCGACCGCGCGGGCCGCATCGTCCTGCTGCAGCTCTACGTCGCCGGCGGCTGCCTGATGACGATCCCGGTCTGCCTGGTGCTGGCCGAGCGCGACCGGCTGGCCGCCAGCCTGCGCGACAGCGAGCGCCGCTACCGCATGCTCGCCGACCATTCGCATGACGCCATCTCGCGCGTGCGCGAGGACGGCCAACGCGTCTACGTCTCACCCTCCGCCACCGAGATGCTGGGCTGGCCGCCGGAGCAGATGCTGGGATCGCGCTGGGACATCGTCCATCCCGAAGACCGCGACCTGCAGCGCCAGGCCACCGCGGAGGCGCTCGCCACCGGCGAGCCGCGCACCGACATCTACCGGCTGCGGCATCGCGACGGCCACTACGTCTGGGTCGAGGCGGTGTCGCGCCGGATCCCGGCCGATGACGGCAGCGACCGGGCCGAGCTGATGGTCACCGCTCGCAACATCGACAAGCGCGTGGCCGCCGAGCAGGCGCTGGCCGAAAGCCGCCGCGAACTCGAGCGCCAGTCGCGCGTGGACGCCCTCACCGACCTGCCCAACCGCCGCCAGTTCGAGGAACGGCTGGCACTGGCGCTCAAGCGGCTGCAGCGCCACCGCACGCCGATCGCCGTGCTGTGCCTGGACGTGGACAGGTTCAAGAGCATCAACGACGGTTACGGCCACGCCGTGGGCGACGCGGTATTGCAGGCCTTCGCGCGACGCCTGTGCGACAGCGTGCGCGACACCGACCTGGTGGCGCGCCTGGGCGGCGACGAATTCGTGATCCTGCTCGAGGACGTTGCGCCGGGCGGGGCCGAGACCGTCGCGCGCAAGGTGGTCGCGACGATGGCTGAGCCCATCGATGCCGCCGGCAACCGCCTGCTGGCCAGCACCAGCATTGGCATCGCCTGCACCGACGCGCCCACCGACGCGCCCACCCTGTTGGCCCGCGCCGATGCCGCGCTGTACGCGGCCAAGAAGGCCGGGCGCAACCGCTACCGCATGGCCGCGGCCGGGTGACGCGCGCTACCAGACCAGGTCGTCGGGCACCTTGAACTGCGCGTAGTACGCGTCGTCCTCGCTGGTGGATTCCTGCGGCGCATCAGACGCCCGGCCGTGGTCGAGCACGATCATCGCCGCGTCGCGTTCGCGCACCTGCTCGGCGGCCATCCGCGGCAGCAGTTCGTAGCCATCGCCGCCATTTGCGATCACCAGCACGCCATCGGCCAGTTTCCTGCGCAGGTCCTCGTTCACCAGCAGGGTGCGGATGGCGCCGTCGGCGCTGAATCGGTACTCGCTCTCGCCGCTGCGCGGCACGCGCTTGTCGCGGATGATCTGCCGCGCCTGCGCCTGCAGCTCGCGCTGGCGCGCCTGCGCCTTGCGCCCTGCCTCCAGCGCGCGGTCGCGCTCGACCTTCTGTTCGCGCGCACGCTGCGCCTCGCGCTCGATCTCCGCCGCGGTGGACGCCGCCTTGCCGATGCGCGCCTGGTGCTGCTCGCGGGCCACCTGCGAGACCTTCGATTTCTTGACCAGGCCGGCCTTGAGCAGCTGTTCCTGGAGCGGATTGCCCTTGGCCATGGCGATCTCCCGTACGACGTGGCCGCCATGATACCGGCGCAGCGCCTGGCTGCCTCCGGTTCCACGACGGGCGCGGGCGCTGAGGCCCGTTTGTCAGGCCACCGCGCCGGGCCGCGCCCGCTCAGCGGAACGCGAACAGCTCGTGCCGCAGGTTGCGCTCGTCCACGCCGTGTTGGCGCATCAGCGAACGCACCGCGTCCAGCAGACCCTTCGGGCCGCAGACATTGACCTGCACCCCCTCCTTGCCGGCCTGCGCCACGATGGCGGCAAAGCGCTCGCGGAAGGCCGGCGTCGCCGGGCCGGTCGTCACCTCCATCAGTTCCACCCCGCGCGCCTGCGCCAGCGCCGGCAGGTCGATGGCGCCGGGCAGCTCGCGCCCGGGCGTGGTGAAGTCGAACAGGGTGACGGGGGCGGACGGCGCATGGACCGGGTCCTGCAGCCAGGCCAGGAACGGGGTGATGCCCACGCCGCCGGCGATCCAGATCTCGGTGCGGCCGTCGGGCTTGCGCCGGAAGCGGCCGAACGGCGCGTACACGTCGGCCAGCAGTCCCGGCTGCACCTGTTTCACCATGCGCGCGGTGTAGTCGCCCAGCGCGCGCACCATGAAGGCGATGCGTCCGTCGGCGCCGGCCGCGCTGGCGATGGTGTAGGGATGCGGCTCGCGCAGGCCATCGTGCTTGAACGCGACGAACGCGAACTGCCCGGCGACGAACGGGATCGCCTTGCCCGTCGGCACGAACTGCAGGTACACCGCCGTGTCGTTGGACGACACCGATTCGAGCCTGTACTCGGCGTGGCGCGCCAGCGCCGGATACAGCAGCAACTTGTAGGCGGCGGCCACCACGGCGAGCGCCGAAACCGTGGCAAGCCATGCCCCCGCCGGGCTGGCCAGCGCGATGGGCGAGCGGAAGCTCAGCCAGTGCAGCACCACGATGAGGAACAGCGGTCCCGACAGCTTGTGCCACCAGCGCCACACGCGATACGGAATACTGCGGTTGAGCGCCAGCAGCACGATCACCATCACCGCCACGAAACTCAGCTGCCGCACCATGCGCGTCGCCGGGCGCGGCAGCTGCAGGATGGGCGCCACCTCCCAGCCCTCGTGGCCGCTCTGCAGCACCAGGTGCACGCTGGCGAACACCAGCGCCCATACGCCCAGCCACTTGTGCGCCTCGTAGACGCGGTCGAGTCCCCCGAACAGCGACTCCACCCACGGCCAGCGTGCGGCCAGCACCGCCGCTGCGCCCATCAGCGCCACCGCGGTGACGCCGGACCCCAGCCCCAGCGACCCCATCACCAGGCGGCTGCCCGGTGGCAGCCCGGCCAGCAGCGAGGCGAAGCTCGCCAGCACCAGCAGGCCCACCAGGGTGG
The DNA here is from genome assembly GCF_947492465.1 of uncultured Luteimonas sp. Taxonomy (NCBI): domain Bacteria; kingdom Pseudomonadati; phylum Pseudomonadota; class Gammaproteobacteria; order Lysobacterales; family Lysobacteraceae; genus Luteimonas; species uncultured Luteimonas sp. The sequence goes on along the minus strand of NZ_CANLNF010000001.1, from coordinate 479,683 downwards.
CCGCGCCCAGCCGCGGGGGACGCGCCAACGCAGACTGCAGAACGCTGTTCATGCCGGACTCCTCCGTGCGCGGGCAACGCTGGCGTCGCGCACCAGCCATGCCCGCAGTATCCCCCCGCGGAGTGCTGGCAGGGGTGGACCAGATGTCGCAGCGCGTCCACGTGCGCCATTGGACGGACGGCCACGGCCACCACGCGGGATCTCGGCGTCGTGCCCGGTCACCGTCAGAACGCGTAGCCTCTGCCAGGTGCCGTCATCGCAGGACGCCGCATCGCTGCCGCGTTGCGGCAGGCGGCTTCCACTCACCTCCGGCCCAAGGAGCGCTCCCATGTATTCCCGACTGCTGGTCGCCCTCGACGGCACCGAAACCTCACAGCTCGCCCTCGACCACGCCGCCTGCCTCGCGCGGCTGGCCGGCGCCAGCGTGGTGCTGCTGCACGTGCTGGAAACCTTCAGGCACATCAGCGGCTTCGAGCCAGCCGAGATCTACGTCCACGACGTGCTGCCGCGCATGCGCGAATCCGGGCGCGCCATCCTCGACAAGGCGGCCGCGCGGCTGCGCGGCGAGGGCATCGAGGTGGAGACCATCCTGCTGGAGCACACCACCGAACGCGTGTCGGAGGCCATCGTCCGCCTGGCCGGCGAATCGCACTGCGACCTGGTGCTGCTGGGCACGCACGGCCGCCGCGGCATGGACCGGCTGCTGCTGGGCAGCGATGCCGAACAGGTGGTGCGGATCGCACCGGTGCCGGTGCTGCTGGTGCGCAGGCCCGGGAACGTGCAGGCGGCGAACGCCGGCTGAGACGCGGCGCGCCGCGGGCGCGTGTTGAATCGTCCCGGCGCGGGAGGCGCGCCGGGGGCTGCGTCAGGACCGCAGGCGCAGGGTCGGCTGCTCGTCGAGCGTGCCGTCCTCGCGGATCACGACGTGGCGCGTTTCGTCCTTGTCGAACAGCACCGGGATCGGCGCCTGGAACAGCGGCCGGCGCACGAAGGCCAGCCGCCAGCGGAAGATTTCCATCGCCTCGAGCGTGACCAGCTGCTCCGGCGTCAGACCTTCACGCAGGGCATCGGATTCGGCCGGCGTCGCGCGCTTGCGGCGCTCGCGGGTGACGGGCTTTGCGGCGGGGGCCGCAGCCTGCCAGGGGCCGTCGATCACGGTGGCGTGGTTGTGGTGGCGGGACATGGCAACTCCAGACTGCTTTCGGGGGCGCCGGACCCGTCTGCACACCCCGCCGGGGGCTGCAGACATACGTCGGCGCATGGAATGAAGCAAGGTACGTGCCGAGGTGGGGCCAGATGCGTGAAACCCCAACGAATTCATGGATTTGTTCATTCCGGATGCAGGGATGTGGAGAGGATGTCGAGCCACGGGCCGGTCGGGACGACGACAAACCGTGGGCCCCGCCGCCGGCGCAGGGGACAAGCCCTTCGCAACCACCGCTCCCACGGCGGAAATTTGACGCGCCAGGGGACGCCTGCCCGCACGCGGTGGCGCTGCGTGGCCGCGTCCTGTCATTGCGCGCCACCGCGGCGCAGAAGCAGGCTGGCCCGGCGCCGCCGCGCTAGGCTCGCCGCATGGACGCCCTGATCGCCGCCGCCGCGCGCGCGCTCGCCGCCGGCGATGCGCTCGGCGCGCTCAAGCGCGTGTCGCTGCGCGACGATCCGCCGGCACTGGCCCTGCGCGGCACCGCGATGGCGCGGCTGGGCGAGCTGGCGCGGGCGCGCGAGCTGCTGGGTCAAGCCGCGCGCGGCTTCGGCCCGCGCCACTGCCTGGCGCAGGCGCGTTGCGTGGTGGCCGACGCGGAAATCGCGCTGGCCCTGCGCGAACTCGACCGCCCGCAGCAGTCGCTGGTCCGGGCCACGGCCACGCTGGAGCAAGGCGGCGACCACGCCAATGCCGCGCATGCGCGGGTGGTGGCCGTGCGCCGCCTGCTGCTGCTCGGCCGACTGGACGAGGCGCGCGCCGCCCTCGCCCGCCTCGACGGCACCGCGCTGCCCGCCGCGCTGGCCGCGGTGGCCAACCTCGCCGCCGCCGAGCTGGCGCTGCGCGCGGTGCGCACGCAGCCGGCGCGCGAGGCCCTGGCGCAGGCGCAGGCCGCCGCTGCACGCGCGCGCATCCCCGCCCTGCAGGCGGAGGTCGCCGCGCTGCAGGCGCAACTGCAACAGCCGGTGGCACGCCGGCACGAGGCCGATGGACTGCGTACGCTGCAGCTGCACGAAGTCGAAGCACTGTTCGCCTCCAACGCGCTGGTGCTGGATGGCTGCCGCCGGCGCGTGCGCGTGGGCAGCGCCTGGCTGCCGCTTGCCGCGCGCCCGGTGCTGTTCGCGCTGGTCCGCACGCTGGCCGCGGCGTGGCCGGGCGAGGCGCCCCGCGATGCGCTGATCGCCGCGGCGTTCCGCGCGAAACAGTTCGACGAAACCCATCGCGCGCGACTGCGCGTGGAAATCGGACGTCTTCGCGCCCTGCTCGCCCCCTGGGCCGCCATCGAGGCCAGCGCCCGCGGATTCGTGCTGCACCCGCAGGACGCGCGCCGCGTGGTGGTGCTCGAACCGCCCATCGACGGCGCACAGGCCGCGCTGCGCGCCCTGCTGGCCGATGGCGAAGCCTGGTCCACCGCCGCGCTCGCACTGGCGCTCGACGCCAGCCCGCGCAGCGTGCAGCGCGCACTCGCCACGCTGGCCGAGACCGGCCACGCGCGCGCGGTGGGACGCGGCCGCGCGCGCCGCTGGCTGGCGCCGCCGCTGGCCGGTTTCGCGACGACATTGTTACTCCCGGTCGTGGCGCCGGCTGCCTAGAGTCGGATCCACGGCGCCAGTCCCGGCGCGCATCCCACGAGGTTCCCATGGACATCCGGACCACTGCCCCGCCCGCTCCCACCCGCCCCGCCGAGATCGTGCGCGAGTACGGCCCCTTCGACGGCGCCGAGGCCGTGCGCGGCGTGAGCTTCGATGGCCGCCACGTCTGGGCCGCGACCGGCCCGCGCCTGCTCGCCATCGATCCGCACACCGGCGAGACCACCCGCGCGATCGAACGCAACTGCGACGCCGGCACCGCCTTCGACGGCACCCACCTCTACCAGATCGCCGAAAAGCGCATCGAGAAGATCGACCCTGCCACCGGCACCGTGCTGCACAGCATTCCCGCGCCATCGGAAGGCTGCGACTCGGGCCTGGCCTGGGCCGACGGCCACCTCTGGGTGGGCGAGTACCAGGGCCGCCGCATCCACCAGATCGATCCGGAGACCGGCAAGATCCTGCGCAGCCTGGATTCGGACCGCTACGTCACCGGGGTCAGCTGGGTGGGCGATGCGCTGTGGCACGGCACCTGAGAGAACGACGAGAGCGAACTGCGCCGCATCGATCCCGGCGACGGCACCGTACTCGAACGCCTGCGCCTGCCCGACGGCATCGGCGTGAGCGGCCTGGAATCCGACGGTGGCGACCTGTTCTATTGCGGCGGCGGCTCGGGCAAGGTCGTGCGTGCCGTGCGCCGGCCGCAACACGCCATGGGCTGACGCGCCCGGCGCAAGGGGCGCGGGGCAACAGCGCCCCGGCGCTCCGGCGCGCGGTACGCGATCGCGCAGCCGTCCCGCAGGGCGTGCCGGCCCGCTGCGCCGCGCGCAGACGCGACGACCCGCCCCACGCCACTCAACGCACGACGTTGAGGAAATGGATGTGCCGCTCGTACTGGTCCAGCACGTCGTGCAGCAGCTCGTCGCGGCCCCAGCCCATCACGTCGTAATCCTGTCCGCCTTCGCGCAGGTGGACCTCGGCGCGGAAGAACCGGTCCTCGTCGCTGGAACGGCGGCGCGGATCCTGGAGCATGAACTCGGCCGGCTCATACGGCACCGGGCGCACCGAGTAAAAGAAGTCCATTTCCGCCCCATGGCCCACCTCGAGCCAGGCGCGGCCATCGTCGCCGCTGTCCACTTTGACCTCCAGGCCCTGCCTGCCCAGTTCGGCCGCCACCGCGTCGAGCGCGGGGCGCACCGTGCCCTGCAGATAGCGCAGCACCTCAGCGCGGGTCGGGCTCTGCATCAGCCCGCGCAGCCGCGCCTTCCAGTCGACCGCGGCGCCGGCCAGGGGCGTCAGCCGCGCGGCGCGGGTCGTCTGGCGCTTGGCCACGTCCAGCTGCATTGCCCGCAGCAGGCCCCATGCCATCAGCAGCATGACGAAGGTAAACGGGAACGCGCTGGCGATCGTGCCGGCCTGCAACGCTTCCAGCCCGCCCGCGATCAGCAGCGCGATCGCGATCGCGCCGACCATCAGCGCCCAGAAGATGCGCTGCCACACCGGCGACTGTTCCTCGCCCCTGGACGAGAGCATGTCGATCACCAGCGCGCCTGAATCGGCCGAGGTCACGAAGAAGACCACCACCAGCAGGGTGGCGACCGCAGAGGTGAGCAGCGGCAACGGATACGCCTCCAGGAACTGGAACAGGGCCACGGAAGTGTCGGCGCTCACCGCCGCGACCAGACCGGGCGATTGCCCGGACATGACCTGGTACAGCGCGCTGTTGCCGTAGATCGTCATCCACAGGAAGGTGAACCCCAGCGGCACCAGCAGCACGCCGACCACGAACTCGCGCACGGTCCGCCCGCGCGAGATGCGCGCGATGAACATGCCCACGAACGGCGACCACGCGATCCACCAGCCCCAGTAGAACAAGGTCCAGCCGCCCAGCCAGCCGGTGGGCTCGTAGGCATACAGGTTGAACGTCATCGAGAAGACGTTCGACACGTACATGCCGGTGTTCTGCACGAAGGCCTGCAGCAGGTGCACGGTGGGCCCCATCACCAGCACGAAGGCCAGCAGGGCCACCGCCATGATCATGTTGAACTCCGAGAGCCTGCGCACGCCCCGGTCGAGCCCGGTGAACACCGACACGGTGGCCACCATGGTGATCGCCGCGATCAGGCCCACCTGCACCCCGACGCCGACGGGCGCGTCGAACAGGTAGCGCAGGCCGGAATTGATCTGGATCACGCCCAGGCCCAGGGAAGTGGCCAGGCCGAAGATGGTGCCGAGCACCGCGAAGGTATCCACCGCATGCCCGATCGGCCCATGGATGCGGTCGCCGATCAGCGGGTAGAGCGAGGATCGGATGCGCAGCGGCAGCCCATGCCGGTAGGCGAAATACGCCAGCGAGAGCGCGACCACCGCATAGATCGCCCAGGCATGGATGCCCCAGTGGAAGAAGGTGATGCGCATGGCCTGGCGCGCCGCCGCCACCGTACCCGGATCGCCCACCGGCGGATCGGCGAAGTGCATGACCGGTTCGGCCACGCCGAAGAACATCAGGCCGATGCCCATGCCCGCGGCGAACAGCATCGCGAACCAGGTGGGGTAGCTGTAGTCGGGACGGCTGTGATCGGGCCCCAGGCGGATCCGCCCCAGGCCGCTGACGCCAAGCCCCACGATGAAGACGAGGAATCCCGCGACGGCCAGGATGGTGAACCAGCCGGCGTCCTCGGCCACCCAGGTCTTGGCGCGGCCAAACAGGGTCGCCGACGCTTCGGGCGCCACGAACGAGGCCGCGACCAGCAGCAGGACCAGCAACGCCGTGGGATAGAACACCGGGCCGAGGATGGCCGCGTCCCAGCGTCGCGGTGGCGTCGTGTCGTGGGTGGGTGGCGGGACTCGCGGCTGTGCCATGTCGGGCTCCAGTGGATCGGTCGCGGACTGCGTCCATGCAGGACGTCGGCGTCGGGCGCTGCCCAACCTGGAAGCGGCGCCGCGACCATCGCGTGAAGGTGCCGGTGTCGGAGACGCGATGCCGGTCCAGTATGGCGCCGCGGATTGCGCCAGTCGCGCCGACCGCACACGCAGGCGTCTGGTCGCAGCGGAGAACCGCCCCGACGCCGGGACTGGCACAAGGATCGGGGAGCGGAGGATCCGCTTGCGCAGGCGCGTGCGTCTTCGGAGACTTGCGCCACCGCAGCAACAGGCCCGCATGGCATGACCACCACCTTGCATGAACTGCATCGCCTGGCCGCGTTCACCGACGATCCGCGCGGCGGCAATCCAGCCGGCGTGTGGCTCGGCGATGCCTTGCCGCCCGCCGATCGCATGCAGCGGATCGCCGCCGAGGTGGGGTACTCGGAGACCGCCTTCCTGGCACCTGCTTCCGGCGACGCGTGGGAGGTCCGCTACTTCAGCCCGCTGGCCGAAGTACCGTTCTGCGGGCACGCCACGATCGCCGGCGGCGTCGTGCTGGGACGCAGGTACGGCAGCGGCAACTACCGGCTTGCCACCCGCGCGGGCGACGTGCGCGTCCAGGTCGACCGCGAAGGCGACGCGTGGCAAGCCAGCCTGCAGTCGGTGCCGACGCGACAGCGCGCCGTGCCGGCGACCGTGCTCGACGAAGCCCTCGCCGCACTCGACTGGCGCGCGGCAGAACTCGACCCGCAGCTGCCGCCCATGCTCGCGTACGCCGGCGCCTGGCACCTGGTCCTCGCGGTATCGAGTCGCCCGCGACTCGAACGGCTGCACTACGACTTCGAGCGCCTGAAGACGCTGATGCTGGCGCACGACCTCACCACGCTGCAGCTGGTATGGCGCGAATCGCCGACCCGGTTCCACGCGCGCAATCCCTTTCCCGTCGGCGGCGTGGTCGAGGATCCGGCCACGGGCGCCGCCGCCGCGGCGCTGGGTGGCTACCTGCGCGATGCCGGCCTGATGCCGGTGCCCGGCGGCTTCCAGATCATCCAGGGCGCAACGATGGGTCGGCCCAGCCTGCTGCAGGTCACCGTGCCGGCAGGCGGCGGGATCATCGTGGCGGGGAACGCGGTGGATATGCCGGCGCCAGGCGCAGGTTAGACCTGGCCCTGATCAGGGTCTTGCGTAGCCCGCCTCGCGCTGCGCGCGAATCGCCAGCACGAACACCGTATCCACCAGCGCCTCATACCGGTACAGCACGACGTAACCGCGGCTGCCCCGACCGATGACCAGTTCACGCAAGGTCTCGCCGTCTGCGCGGCCGATCAGGGGATTGGACCGCAGCACATCGAGGGCATCGGCAATGCCGCCCAACCGAACCTCGATATCGGCGGCCTCATGGCCCAGCAGGAAATCGGTGATCCGGTCCAGATCTTCGGCGAACTCGGGCGCGAGCTTGATGACCGCCACGCTATTTGCCGAGCTTGCGTGCCACGGGCCGCGTGCCCGGCTTACCCTGGATGCGACCCATCATGTAGGCCCGGTACTCATCCCAGTCGATCGTCTCGCCCGTGTCCACGATGCGTGCGTAGCGCTGCGCCGCTTCGTCGTGGAAGTCGGCGCGCTGCTCGGTCCGCTGGGCCTTCTCGGCGATCGCCTCGAGGATGAAACTGTGCGAGGTCGTGCCGGCTGCTTCCGCCGCGCGGGCAATACGGGCCTTGAGATCATCGGACAGGCGGATGGTGGTGGTGCTCATGTCGGCTCCCGGTGCGCTGCGCCCTCCGAAATGTAGCACATATGTGGCACAACGAGTCGGGAACTTGCTCCCTGCCTCTCCAGTTTCACGGAGAAGTCCATTGCAACCGCCCAGCGCCATCAGCGCCGGCCCCTGCAGAACCCGCGCTCCCGCAGTCGCTTGATCCGCCGGCCAGGCTGCGGTCGCCAGGAGCGTGGACGAGCCACTACTTCAGGCCTGCCGTGGCAGCTGCGCCTGCGCATGGAAATGCACCAGCAGGCCGGCGAGGCTGCGCAGATCCTGGGCGTTGTGGTCGCCGACGCGGCGCAGCTTGTCGGCGCTGCCGCCGCGCAGGTAGTCGAGCCAGGCGGCGGGGGCTTCGGATCCGGGCAGGTCGTCTTCGCGCACCACGCCGAGCAGCTGGCGTTCGATGGTGGCGAGGCGGCAGTTCTCCCAGACCCCGCGGTAGCGGCGGCGCACGGGATGCAGCAGGTCGATGTGGTCGCGGCCGAGCACCGGGTCGGCCAGGCGCGCCAGGGTGTAGCGCGTGCTCAGCAGCGGGCGGTCGTAGCACTTGCCGTTGTAGGACAGCAGCACCGTGTGCGGTTCCAGCCAGCGGGTGAACTCCTGCAGCATCGCCTGCTCGGCGCCCATGGTGGTCATCAGCAGCTGGCGGATGCGCAGGCCGCCGTCGCGCCAGTCGCCGGCACCGATCATGAAGGCGCGCGTGCCGGTGCCGCCAGCCAGGCCGGTGGTCTCGGTGTCGAAGGCGAGGATGCGGTGGGTTTCGATGTCGTCGTGATCGAACGCCGTGAGATTGAGCGCGCTCAGGTCCAGGCGATCGGGCAGGCGCTCGAACGGGACCCACTTCTCGATGTAGCGCAGGCCCGGCGCGATCTCGTCGCCCTCCAGGCTGCGGTCGAAGCTGCGCACCGGCGCGAGCGCACGCGGGCGCAGGCCGAGCAGTTTGCGCAGCTGCGCGACCTGCTCGCCGGCGGTCTTCCCGCGCAGCGCAGCAGGCAACGACGCCTGCTCAGCAGTCGTCTGCCCATGCAGTGCTACAGATGCCATCTGTTCGCCTGGCTTGCCGCGCAGCGCAGCGGGCGGAGCCAACGATCCGTCAGTGGTCTTGCCGCGTGGTGACACGCGCGGCGCAACGGGCGTCGCTGTGGGTGGGACCGCCGCACCCGCCTGCTGCCGCAATCCCGCCAGGCGTTTGGCCAGCACGCTCAAGCCAGATCTCCCAGCAGTTCCAGCACCTGCATGCCCGCCGCCTTGACCGACTTGCCCGCCGCTTCGCTGCTGGCCAGGATCGGCCCCACGCATGCGGGACAGCCATGCGCGCAGGGACACGAACGGATCAGGCCCAGCGCCTGCTGGCGCAGATCTTCCCTGCGCTCGAACAGCGGCAGCGACAGCCCCACCCCGCCCGGATAGTTGTCGTAGAGGAACAGCGTGGGCGTGAATCCGCGCGCGGCCTCGACCATCGCCTCGCCGCTCTCGCCCGAGCGGATCTGCCCGCGCCCGGACTGATCCGCCGTGGCGAACCACGCGCCATCGCCACTGCCCACCGCCTTCTGCAGGTCGCGGCCTTCGGCCATCACGCAGACCATGGCGACCAGGTGCAGCGCATAGGCCGCGGACAGGAAGCCATCGAGCGCATCCTGGCGGCTGTCGAAGTTCGCATCGAGCACCCGCTGCGGCAGCTGCCACCAGCACGCGGTGGTGTGCAGCTCCTGGTCGGGCAAGGTCACCGGGCCGTAGCCGATGTTCTCGTGGGTGTGGAAGCGGATCTTCTTGTAGCCCGACACGCGCCGCAGCACGTGCACCTCGCCGTGGTGGGCACTGCCCTGCCCGGTAAGCGCGCCATCGGCCTCGTCGAGGACTTTGAGCTTGGTGTAGTCGATGGCGTCGGTGTAGTAGTCGACGTTGGTCTGCTGCACGTAGGCCTTGCGCCCCTCCCAGTCCAGGCGTTCGACCTGGTAGGGCTCGGACTGCACCATGTGGATCGCGCCCTCGTACAACGTGAGCGCCGCGGCCGAGTAGTCGACCTCGGCGATGATGGTCTGGCGCCCGTTGGTGCGGTCGACCACCACGAAGTTGCCATCGGCCACCGAGCGCAGGTTCACCGCCTGGGCCGGATAGCTGTCGGCGATCCACTCCCAGCGCTCGCCCTCCTGGTGCAGCACGCCGCTTTCGACCAGTACGTCCAGCCACGGGCCCGGATCCACCGGCCCGAACGCATCGCCTGCCAGGAACGGCAGCTCGAAGGCCGCGCAGCGGATGTGGTCCATCAGGATCAGCGGCTGGTCGGGCTCGATGCGCGCCTGCTCGGGCGTGGCGCTGGCGAAGAACTCCGGATGGCGCACCACGTACTGGTCCAGCGGCAGGCTGCTGGCGACCAGCACGCCGATCGAGGGCTGCTGGCGCCGGCCCGCGCGGCCGAAGCGCTGCCAGGTCTGCGCGATCGAGCCCGGATAGCCGTTGAGCACCACCACGTCCAGGCTGCCGATATCCACGCCCAGTTCGAGCGCGGAGGTGCTGACGATGCCGTCGATCTTGCCCGAGCGCATCTCGCGCTCCACCTCGCGCCGCTCGGTGGGCAGGTAGCCGCCGCGGTAGGCGCGGATGCGGCGCGGCTTGCGCGGGTCGTGGTCGAACACTTCCTTGAGGTACTTGGTGAGCACCTCGACCATCAGCCGCGACTGGCAGAACACCATCGTCTTCAGGCCCGACTTGATCGCCATGCGCGCGATGCGGTTGGCCTGCGAGCGGGCCGAGGCGCGAATCCCCAGGTCCGGGTTCACCACCGGCGGGTTCCACAGCAGGATGTGCTTGTCGCCGGTGGGCGCGCCGCTGTCGGTGATCGCCTCCACCGCATCCTCGATCAGCGCGCTGGCGTGCTGCGCGGCGTTGCCGATCGTCGCCGAGCACAGCACGAACTGCGGCTTGACCCCGTAGAACGCGCACACGCGCTTGAGCCGGCGGATCACGTTGGCCACGTGCGAGCCGAACACGCCGCGATAGGTGTGCACCTCGTCGATCACCACATAGCGCAGGTTCTCGAAGAACTGCGCCCACTTGGTGTGGTGCGGCAGGATCGCCTGGTGGAGCATGTCGGGATTGCTGACCACGATGTCGCCGTTGAGGCGGATCGCCTGGCGCGCGTCCCCGGGCGTGTCGCCATCGAAGGTCGCCGCGCGCAAGCCCAGCTGGCCCGCGGCATTGAGTTCCAGCAGCTCGGCCACCTGGTCCTGCGCCAGCGCCTTGGTCGGGAACAGGTACAGCGCCTTGGCCCCCTGCTCCAGCGCCGCACTGACCACCGGCAGCGTGTAGCACAGCGACTTGCCCGACGCCGTGGGCGTGGCCACCACCACATGCCGCCCCGCCCGCGCCGCCTCCCAGGCCTGTGCCTGGTGCGAATACAGCGAGCGGATGCCGCGCGCCTGCAGCGCCTCGGCCAGCGCCGGCGGCAGGTCACGCGGCAGCGGCCGCAGGTCGGCCGCCTGGCCCTCGATGGTGAACTGGCCGGTGACCCGGTCGGCATAGCGATCGGCCAGGCGGCGCGCCAGCTGCCCGCCGGACGGGACGGGCGCCGGCAGCGGCCTGGCATGGAGGATGGCGTTCATGGGGCCTGCCCTGGTTGGGGCGGGCCAGTGTTGTGGGGGGCAGTCTCACGGGGTGAGTCTGGGGCGGCCAGACCGCGGTGGTGCCACGAAGTGTGCGCCACCCCACCGGATTGACTTCCTCGGGCTACGGGGATGCAGCCGCCCCACCCCTTCCGCGTCCCGAACGAAGCAGCTCATACAGTTGCCCGGGTCCAAGCAGGATGTCCTTGAGGCCCTGTTGTACGCGATTCGAGGCGAGGGCCTGGCTGCTCAACGTGTTGTGCACGTCCAGGGCATCGATGATGGCGTTGACAAGCGCCTGGTTGAGATCGGGCGAGTTCGCGAACTGCTCTTTCGAATTGTCCGCAGCCTGCTTGGCAAGCGTGTCGTTCTGCAGCAGCTTGCCCTTGAGTGCGCCATCGACGTACTGCAGCTGGTCCTCGTCGCGGATCTGTCCCTCAAACAGTCCGTTCACCCGCTCGATAATTTCGGCCAGGTACGCCTGCTCCTTTTCCTGGATCCGGCCGCTGCCCACGGCGTCCATCGGCGGGAGCGCGTAACTTCCACTCCCGGCGAGGGCAAGCGCCTGCTTGCCCGCGCTGCGCAAGGTGTGGTGCGTCAGCACCACTTTCGACAGGTCGACAGTGTCGCGCTCGCGCCCGAACTCCAGTAGCGGTAGCAGGCGGCGGTAGAACAGGAAGCGTTTTTCGATATCGGTGTTGCCGTAATCGAACATCTGCGACAGGAAGGCATAGAGCCTGTTGAACGCGTCCATGTCGCCCTTGAACAGCACCAGCGCGTCGAGTGCGTCCTTCGCTTCCGCGACAGCCTGCGTTTGTCCAGCCGCCTCGGCCACGGCCAGCGCTTGGGCTGCGGCCTTGTAGCGCTTGAGCAGGCGGTCCGCCACTGGCTGGATGGCGGTGACCAGCTGCGACTGCTTCGCCTGCGGATCCAGTTCCACCTTCGCGACCCGCTCGACCTCGTAATCGTCGTAGTGGCCGGCGGCGTCCAGCTTGGCGCGCAGGTCCAGGACCAGGTTCGGATCCGTCGTCGCTTCCAGCTCCGCTGTCTCGTAGTAGGTGCGGAATGCCTGGAGGATCTCGTCGGTATCGTTCTGGAAGTCGAGGATATAGGTGGTGTCCTTGCCGGGGTGCGCCCGGTTGAGGCGCGACAGCGTCTGCACGGCCTGGATGCCGCCCAGCTTCTTGTCGACGTACATGCCGCACAGCAGCGGCTGGTCAAACCCGGTCTGGAACTTGTTGGCCACCAGCAGCAGGTGGTACTCCGGCCGGACGAAGGCTTCGCGGATTCCGCGTCCCTTGAGTCCGGGGTTGAGCAGCGCGCTGCCTTCGGTGACCGGTTCCGGAAAGCTTTCCGGGTCGTCCACCTCGCCAGAGAACGCCACCAGCACGTCCAGCGGATATCCCTGCCGCTCGATATAGGCCCGGATCGCCTTCTGCCAGCGCACCGCTTCGCGCCGGGACGCGACCACCACCATCGCCTTGGCGCGTCCTTCCAGCAGCGGCTGCACGTTCTCGCGGTAGTGCTCCACCACGATCTGCACCTTGGCCGCGATGTTGTAGGGATGCAGCCGCACCCACTGCATGATCCCCTTCATCGCCGTGCTGCGCTCGACCTCGGTGTTGTCGAACTCCTGCCCGTTGTGCGCCAGGCGGAAGGCCAGGCTGTACGGCGTGTAGTTCTTCAGCACATCGAGGATGAAGCCCTCCTCGATCGCCTGGCGCATCGAGTACACGTGGAACGGCTGCGGCAGGCCGTCCGGCCCGGGCCGGCCGAAAAGTTCCAGCGTCTTGGCCTTGGGCGTGGCGGTGAATGCGACATATGTCAGGCCGGACTGTGCACTGCGGGCCTCCATCTGCGCGGCCAGCAGCGTCTCGGTGTCGATCTCGCCGCCGTCCTGCAGCTCCTCCCACTCCTTCGCGCTCAGCAGCTCCTTGAGCTTCGCCGCCGCCTGCCCGGTCTGCGAGCTGTGCGCCTCGTCGGCGATCACCGCGAAGCGCTTGCCCTCGGTGGCGGCGAGTTCCTGCACCAGCTTCAGTGCAAAGGGGAAGGTCTGGATGGTGCAGACGATGATCTTCTTGCCCGCTTTCAGCGCCTCGCCCAGCTGCGCGCTCTTGCTGCCCTGCTCGCCGGTGATGGTCTCCACCACGCCGGTCGTGCGCTCGAAGTCGAAGATCGCCTCCTGCAGTTGCGTGTCCAGCACCGTGCGGTCGGACACCACCAGCACGCTGTCGAACATCTTCGTGTTGTCCGCACCATGCAGGTCGGCCAGGAAATGCGCGGACCAGGCAATCGAGTTGGTCTTGCCGGAGCCCGCCGAGTGCTGGATCAGGTAGCGCTGGCCTGGTCCGTTCGCACGCACGTCGGCCACCAGCTTCCGCGTCGCATCCAGTTGGTGGTAGCGGGGAAAAATGACCGCAGTCAGCTGCTTTTTGTTGTCGCGCTTGCCGATCAGGTACCGGCCCAGGATCTCCAGCCAGCTGTCGCGCGCCCACACCTGTTCCCACAGGTAACGGGTTGCTGCGCCTTCCGGATCGGGGGCGTTGCCCGCGCCACCGGCGTTGCCCCGGTTGAACGGCAGGAAAAATGTATCGGTCACCGCCAGGCGGGTGCTCATCATCACCTCGGCCTGGCTGACCGCGAAATGCACCAGCGCCCCACCGGGAAACGCCAGCAGCGGTTCGGCCAGTCCGCCCCTGGGATGCGGATCGCGATCGAACCGGTACTGGTCCACTGCATCGCCCACCGACTGTGTGAAGTCGGACTTCAGCTCCACCGTCGCCACCGCGATGCCGTTGACGAACAGCGCCAGGTCGACGCAGTCATTGGGCCGGTTGGGCGAGTGTCTGACCTGCCGCACCACGCGCAGCCGGTTGGCGGCGTAGTGCTGCTCGATCACCGGGTTCAGCGCCAGCGCCGGGCGGAACTGCACCAGCGACAGCGGACGCTTGAGCCCCACCATCTCCACGCCGCGGCGCAGCACCTCCAGCGTGCCGCGCTCATCCAGGTTCTTGCGGATGCGCTGCGCCAGCACCGCCTGCACCTGCGCACCGTGGGCCTTTGTCAGCGCTTCCCAGCTGTCGGGTTGCGTCGCCTGCAGCCAGGCCGTCAGGTCCGGCAGGTACAGCGCATGCTGGCGATCGTAGTGGGATGCGTCGCCATCCGCGTACAGCCAGCCGTTGGCCGCCAGGCGCTCGCAGATCTCGCGCTCGAAGTGGTGTTCCTGGTGCAGGTTCATTGCGACATCCCCCTGAGTCGCTGCAGCACGATGCCGGCACGTGCCGGCTCGGCAATCATTCCGGGCAGCGCATTGGCAAAATCCCGGTGTTGCAGCAGGCCGGCGAACGCCGATGCCACGGCCGATCGTACCTCCACGGGTGCGGCGGCCAGTTCGTCCGCCAGTTCTTCGCGGCCGTCCACGATGTTGAGCACGTCTTCCAGGTCATGGCTGCCGAGGATGTCGCCCGCGCCGCGCGCCGCGAACGCCTCCAGCTTGGTCGCCACGAACGCCACCGCCGACACGCAGCGGATGCACAAGCCCGGCGCCAGTTCGACTGGCACAGCGGTGTCCACGGCGTAGGCGTACCACCGGTTGGAGAAGCCGAGCACGTCCGGCTCCACCGGCATCAGGTCGAACACCACGCCGGACTCGCGATGCACCCAGCGGCACATCACGCCGCTATGGATGTCCCGCACGAACCCGCACGACGCAACGTCTTCCTCGATCCGGTGGAAGCCACCCAGCGTGGCCCGGACCACCGCGTCCACATCCACCGTTGCCCGGACTGTCTCTGCCAAGGGGTCACTGACCAGCAGCCCCGCCACCGCACCGCCGACAAAGACCATCCGTTCCCGCAGCCCACCCAGCGCTTCCGCAATGGTGCGGAGGTTGGGCAGGTTGGGATCATCAGGCCGCATCGGCGACCTCGAGTTCCTGCCTCAGCAGCTCCGTGGCCAGGGCGCGCTCGCGCGCGCGGCCGGTGCGCAGCGCGTCCAGCAAGGCCAGCAGGCGATGCAGCGCGGGGTCTGCCAGCGCCGCTTCCGGGGCCGTGCGGTAGATCGGCGCCAGTCCGGGCCCTTTGGCACTGCCAGCCGGATGCGGCCAAACCGGCGCTTCGCCAGCCGCGGCAGCCAGCCGGGACGCGAGTGGTTCGACTCCGAAGGACGTCGGCACCCCCCGCTTCACCGCTCCTGCAGCGGCGGGCCAGACATAGCGCACCCCATGCACCGCGAATTCCAGCAGGGCCGGCACCACCGGCGCCCAGTCACCGCGCCCGCGCATCACCGCCAGTCCCGACGCTGTGGACCGCTTCACGCTCGCGTGGACCTCGGACACGCTCATGGACAGCGCCTCGGCCAAGGCTGCATACGTCCAGCGCCGGCCCGGATGGGCCACCGCCTTGAGCAGCACCAGCATGTCCTGAGGCTTGAGTTCCATGGCGCTACTCGCATTCGCAATTCGCGAATTGCGAATTTACACCAACGACAGGTCATTTCAAGAGGCCGGACGCCACACAACCGATCGTTCAAGTCCGTCAAGCGGCCCGCTATCGCAACGGACGACTCGGCCATCCCCAACGCCAAGGTCGTCTACTACCTGCCCATTGACAAAGGCTCCCCTGCGTTTCGGAACGTGGGTTATAAGAGTCGCTGGTTCATCTTCAGCCCTTTGGGGGAGCCATGGCTGAGCTGGTCTTGGTGGCTGAGTTTCCGACCCTTGCACAAGCCAAGGAGAGAGCCTTGGCTATCGTGGTGGATGGCGGACGATCCCCGATACTGCGTAGGGAGGGGCGCGGTTGGGGTCTGTTTACGGCAAAGACAGCAGGTGGAACGTCCCCACCACCAGAACCTCCAGAGCATCCACTGCCGACTGGGGCAGCGGGTCGCCGCACCTTGACGACTCAACCGAAAAGGACAAAGTTTCCGGCAAAGCCAAAGCAGGCTCCGAGGTCGACGCCGAAGCAGCGCCCAACTTCGCCCTCAGCGCCTCGCAGGACGCCGGTACGTCCCCTGCCGGACCAAGCATCTGCAGGCAAGTGGTCAATGAGTGCCTCTGATGCGCACAAACTTGCCCGCGAGCTCAAGTTTGCATTCGACAGGTTGAGTTTGGATGACGCGTCCGGATGGTCCCGTAGGACTGTCGGCCGCTTTGCCTTAGTCCTCGCTCGGCGCGTGGGAAACTACGGAGGAATGGCGCTTGACCTGGTGGAGGGAACCGGAAGGGAAATTATCGAAGCTACCCGTGCAATTCTGGAGAATCGCTTCGGGGACCACGTCAACGTGCGACTGGGGGCCGGAGAGCGAAAGGCGACGGCCTTCGTTCGTCAGTTCAGGAAACAGGTACCGCCCCTTATCAGAGAACTACAAAACGACCCCAAGAAGTTCGCCCCAGACCTGCTGATTGTTGGTCTTTCCTTCTACTTGGCAGGAGGTGGATTCGACGGCGATGGCGGCATCCCGGACTCTGACATCACGTTCCTTGGCATAGGCGCGCATCGATCCATCTTTACCCACTCGATACTCGCGGGCGCGGTGGTGGAGACCACCCTGTACTCTCTCGTCGATTTTGTAGTAATTGCTCATCGTCATCTTCCTGATGGCCATGACCCTCGCTGGACACTGATCCACGAGCGTTTCGAAGAAGCTGCGGTGTCCGGCGCCAAGGGCACGAGCCTAGGACTCGCTTATCACTTGGGCGTGGACAGCGTCATCCAGCCAGGCGCGTACCACGACTTGCCATTTGAGATGCCTATGATTGGCCACCAAGCACTGCTTGGGGCCAATGCCATCGCCGAGCTAGCCGACACCGGACACAAGAAGGCAGGAGGGCGTTTTGTCAGGACTGCCCAAACCATTGCCGCAGAGCAACGCGCCAAGCCAGCTGAGGCCGTCAAAGAGGGGCGTAACAAGGCAGAACTAGTTGCTGGGGCGGCAGCTTTGGCGGCGCTGATCCTTGGATTTGGTTGAGCTTGAATGCCAACGCTCGGCTCACTCTCCGGGCGGTGCAGAAGTTCCACATTGGGAGCCACCCAAGCATAGCCGTGTGCTAGCCGAGTGCTGACCAGCCCTTGGATCGGGTCCCGCAGCAACGTCGCCACGGCAGTGACGGATAGCCGCTGCACCTACAAACTCTCGATGCGCGGTCGCAGCACGTCGTTCAACCGGTACGCCAGCTCGACCAATCGACCCTGGACCTCGGACCATTCGGCTTCCGGGACCAGCCAGCCGCCATCGGTGGTCGCGCGGATCCGCGAACGCTTCCGCTCCGACAACGCCGCCCAATCAAGCGGTGCGCCGAACTCGGCTTCGATCGCTGCGCGCTGGGCATGCAGCACATCGAACAACGCGGTACACCCCTCCTCCTGATGGATCAGACAGGTCACCCGCGCCTCGCCCCGGGTCATGGCCACATTCAGACGGAAACCGTTGCGTCCCATGCCGACGCCGAGCCAGGGGTTCGAACTGCGGGTGCGCCGCTGGAACAGCGTGCCACGCGCATTGGCCTTGGCCAGGAACTGGTCCCAGAAGCGGCGGTACAGGTCCTCCCTGGCGTCGTCTTCGCCCTCGTCCTCATCGGACTCGCCTGCGGGAACGCCCTCCTCCCACTCGGCGAACGTCTGCCCGGTGTCCTGCACGCGCCAGCTCATGCGCCCGTTCGCCGAACGACCCCATACCACCGCCGCGGCTGCGCTCGGGCTGCTGAACCAGGTATCACGCAGGAACTCGCGGGCTTCACCCACTGGCGGCGCCAGGGTGCCGTTGTCGACCAGGTCCTGGTGCAGGAACTTGTAGCCGCCGTCGGCGCCCACCCAGTCCGCCCGCGCGCGTGACCCGGCAAACACCACGAACTGGCCATCCACCTGCCGGCCCGTCGCCTGGAGCTGGTGGTTGAGGCCGCCCAGCACGAACATGGGCGACACCGCCTGCGCCGCGGTGGCGGTCACTGCAGGCTTGGCAGCCGCTGCGCGCGCGGCCAGTTGCCAGTGATCCTCGGCAAGCTTGAGCAGCGACGCCTGCCGCGCCTGCAGTACCGGCCCGTTCCACTCGGCCTGCTGCAGCACCTGGGTCGTCAACGGGAACGCACATGCGCCGCCCTTGCTGAAGTACGTGTGCTTCTTCCGGTCGAAGTCGTAGTTGCTCGCGCTACTGTTCTTCTTGCGATTGAGCAGCGCCAGGTTGCCCAGTCGGTGCACCCAACCCTGGCGCTCCTGCTCGCTCGGCATCCATTTCACCCAGATGCTGTCCGCGCGCGGGGTCTGCGGGAGCACGTGCTCCACCGTGACCTGGTCATGCTGCATGGTCTTACTGCCATCGGAGGCCAGCGCGTCCAGCCGCAGCAGGATCACGCCCAGCGCGCGCGCCGAGTGCGTCCGGTACAGCGGACCGTCCAGCATCGTGTACATCTCGTGCTGCTCCAGCGGCGACAGCTGCAGCGCCGAAGCGGGCTGCGCCAGATCGTCGCCAGCCTCCACCGCCGCCGTCAGGCGCGAGAATCGCTCGATACGCTCGTTGACCCCCGCCTTGCGCACCAGCATCGAATAGGCAAGCCGCTCCAGGCCGGTCACGAACCCCAGCAGGGCATCCGGGTCGCCCTTGTGACGGGTGAAGAAGGCCAGCGCGGGTGGCATCCAGTCCTTGAACTCCAGCCGGTTGAGCCAGCGCAGCGCGTCGTTGATCGCCTCGGCGTTCCGCGTGCTGGCGTGGTCCGCGTCGCTGATCTCGCGGTAGGCCTGCGCCATCGGCGCCAACACCTGGTCCACGAACGTCGCGGGATCGGTCGGTGCCACGTGCTCGCGGAACTCTTTGAGCAACGTCCCCTGCGGCTTGGCCTTCCGGTACACCATGCGGATGTGGCTGAAGAGCTCGCCGAACCCGTCGCGGCCGAGGTCGGCTTCGAGTTCTTCCCACTTCTGCGTGTATGCCTTGCGGGATGCTTCGTTGACCGCGCCAATGATCTCCGCCTTGAGGATGTCCGTCGCGGTCAGGTCCAGCCCGCGACTGTTCATCACCCCGAAGATCCTGTAGGCCGAATCCAGATCCGGCGTCGCCACGGCCACCAGGTAGCATCGCGTGACGATGAACTGCACCAGCCGGACCAGGGTGGGCGGATCCAGATCACGCAGCACCGCGATGAAATGACGCGCGTTGTCGCGCAACCGCGCCTGGCTGTCCGGCAGCGCCTCCTTGCCGGCCACGAGCTGCTCGATTCCACCCTCGTGCTGCACCCGATCCCGGAAGAACTGCATGTCCCTCTCGCGCAGCGTCAGCCGGTAGTGGTTCCGGGTGGCCGCAACGATATTGCCCTTCTGGTAGATGCACGCAGTAATCCCGTGCCGGACCTCCTCGCTCTGCGTCACCGCCCGGATACAGGCGAGCAGAAGGGTCAGGGTGGTCAATCGCTGCTGCCCATCCACCACCTCGGCCTTGGGCGATACCTCGGATTTGATCAACACCAGGCTGCCGAGGAAGTACGGCGGAATATCCTCCAGCCCCGCTCCGCCGACGCGCATGTAGCCGATGAGGTCATCAAGCAGTTCCTGCGCCTGGTCCACGCCCCAGGAGTAGGGCCGCTGGTAGGCGGGGATCGAGAACATGTACTCGTCGCTGAAGATCTTGGCCAGCGGTTGTTCCTTGGCCGTCAAGGTGTGCGTCATGGCGTCATGTTCCCCTGTGTGCGTGTGTGCAGGCGCCGCAAAGCGGCTCTCCCGGTCCGACCGGCAACGCAGGCTGACCGCCCGTCAGAGCCTGCTTGACCGGCCCGGCCATGCCGCTTATGGTCGCCCATGAAATGGGTTGGGACCACCCGACCGGCGCTGGGCTCCTGGGACTTCCCGGGGGCCCTTCTGCTTTTCAGGGGAACACCTTCAGGCCGTTTCCGATCACGCAGTCACGTGCGCCGCGGAAGAGTTTGTCGCGAAGAATCGCGGCAGCCCGGTTCGACTGATCCGGCCGGAGCAGGCTCAAGCCCAGAGGCCGTGCGGTCAGGTCCGCAAGCTGCAGACCTTCCGAATTGGTCTTCTTGTCCGCCACGTGGATCCTGAGCGGCAAGGGACGTCGGTCGCGGTTGCTTCCGTCGCAGACCCGGCGGAACTCCAGCTCAAGCTCCCTGTCTTCCTTCGCACCCCGCGCCTCGAATACGACGCAGGTCTCGCGGTCCCCCTGCCCCTGCAACCTCAGGAACTGGTCGATCCGTTCGAGGCCAAATTGCATGGCCAGGTGATAGGGATGAAACGGAGTCTGGTAGCGCTCCTTCAGTCGCACCTTGTCGACGACCACTGCGACAATGGTCATGTCGGCGTTCGCGATGATGTCGGTCAATCGCTCCATGAACGATTCCCGGGCCGGCTGGTTGAACAGGGAAAACGCGCCGCGCTTCTTGCGGATATCGTGTTCGTGGAGAATCACCAGGTCGTGGCCAAACATCTCGAACTTCAGCTGCCGGATCGCAGGCGCCACCGCAGCGGCGTAGGCCTCGACGGGAAAGATGCAGAAGCAAAGCACGAACAGCGGCCAGTCCGGATTGATCACGTCCAGGCTGTGGTCACCGCTTTCATCGACATAGACAACGTAGTCCGAGAACGCCATTTCGCCTCCATGCATGGTGTCTTCCGCGGGTCACATGGCCTCAACCTCGACCATCCCACGCACGTCGACCTTGCCGGTGACGGCGGCGGAGATCAGGGCGCTGCGGCGTTCTGAAAGTAACGCGACGCTCTGCTCAGCTGCATGTTTGAGGCTTTCAAATTGCCTGAACTTTCCATGGAGAAACGCAACGATCTCGCTTTGCTCATCCGTCGGCGGGCAAGCGAAGCCAATCCCCTTCACTATGTCGGTGTTCAAGTTCGGCTGACCGCCACCTTGTTTCATTTCTGTTCTGAGCCGCTGGGTAGTCGTGAGGAGAAAGCAGTACAGGTACTCCGGATCAACGTGGGGCGACAGTTCGCGAAATGCCAAGACGCCGTCGTTCGCGCAGCAGTCAATCCCGAGGATCTTGGGTACACCGAGAGTTGCCCCACTGTTACTGAACACAACCGTTCCCTTCTCAAAACGCTGACTGTGCTCTGCGCCAAGCGCAGTGAGGTACTCACGGACTTCGTCTACATACAAGGACTCGTCCTTCGTAATCTCGGCAACCGTGAGCCATGGAACACTGCCTTGTCCATCGTCATTTGCGAAGAATTTCGGATCACCCGCAGGTCGGGGGGAAGCACCACGTACGATTCGCGCAATGTTTCGAAGTTGCATGACCTCCCAATGCGCCGGCACCTCGCCCAGCCACGGGATGCCGGAGTCCTTCATCGGGACGTTGGGGTCCAGGCCGCGGGTGACGGCGTGGGAGATGGTGGCCAGGCGCTTCTCGGCCAGCAGCGCCAGCAGCTTTTCCTGCTCGGCGATCAGCGCGTCGATCCTGGCGGTTTCGCGGTCGAGGAATTTGGCGATAGCGACTTGCTCGGGCCTTGATGGCTCAGCCAAGCGAAATTCCATCAGGTCTTCGCGGCTCATCTGCAGCGAATTGGGTCGAACACCTGTCAGAAACTTCGAGTAGCCCTTCACGAACTCGCCGCAACGCATCATGTGATGCACGAAACGAGGCTCAAGGTCTGCACAGATCCAGTAGGCGCGATATGCCGGACTGACGTGCCCTTCGTGCGCCGACACCCCGAGGCCTGCATAGTTGAGCCACATCGTATTCACGACGAGCTGGCCGTGGCGAACGATCCGATACCCTTGCAGCTCCTGATCTGTTCTGCGCCGATTCTCGTCGTCGTAGTCCTTGACTTCGATCCCACGGTAGCCCGAAACAGAGAGCATCGGACCGACAACTTCACCCTCAATCTTCTCGGAGCTTTCCGAGAAAGAGTGTCGGAACTTGCGCACTTCCCAGTGACCAGGGATAGCGCCCAGCCATTCCACCCCACTGTCCTTGTACTCCGGATACCTCGGCAGACTCATTCCGCCATCTCCCCCAGCATCCGCATGATGTTGGCGGCGACCTCCTTCAGCTCCGCGTCGATCGCCTCCAACGGACGCGGCGGCTCGAACACGTAGAAGTGACGGTTGAACGGGACCTCGTAGCCGACCTTCGTCTTGGCCTCGTCGATCCACGCATCCGGCGCATGCGGCAGCACCTCGCGCGCGAAGTAGGCCTGGATGTCCTGCCCCAGCGGCACGTTCTCGGTGTCGCGCAGGGCGCTGTCCGGCTGCGGCCTGCCCTTCTGCTTGCCCTTCTGGCCCAGGATGACTTTCCCGGCCTCGTCGCGCAGCGGGCGCTCGACGGTGATGGTGGTGTAGCCGAACTCCTCGTTGGCGAAAACACGGCTGATCGGAACGCGCTTCAGGCGCCCGCCTTCCGGCGCCACCGGCAATGGCTCGGCGCCGGTGGCGGTGACCAGCACCGGCTCGCCCACAGGCTGGCCCTTGGCATCCAGCGCGGTGATGAGCTCGGCCTCGGTGAACTCGCCGAACAGGCGGGTGACGGTGGCGATGTGCTCCTCGCCCAGCTCCTTGCGCTTGGAGCCCAGGCTCTTGCGCATCTTGCGCCAGAAGCCGCTGGCGTCTATCAGCTGCACGTGGCCGCGGCGGTCCTCGTCCTTCTTGTTGGAGACGATCCAGACATACGTGGCGATGCCGGTGTTATAGAACATGTCGGTGGGCAGGCCGATGATGGCCTCCACCAGGTCGTTCTCCAGCAGGTAGCGGCGGATCTCGCTCTCGCCACTTCCGGCACCACCGGTGAACAGCGGCGAGCCGTTGAGCACGATGCCGAAGCGGCTGCCGCCCTGGCCGTTCACCACTGGCGCCATCTTCGCCACCAGGTGCAGCAGGAACAGCATGGAGCCGTCTGACACGCGCGGCAGGCCGGGACCGAAGCGGCCGGCAAACCCCTGCTGTTCATGCTCGGCGCGGATCGCCTTCTCGACCTTCTTCCACTCCACGCCGAAGGGCGGGTTGGAGAGCATGTAGTCGAACTTGCGGGTGGGAAAGCCGTCGTCGCTCAGGGTATTGCCGAAGGCGATGTTGGCCACGTCCTGGCCGCGGATCAGCATGTCGGCTTTGCAGATGGCGTAGGACTCGGGGTTGAGCTCCTGCCCATACAGGGTGAGGCGCGCGGCCGGGTTGTGTTCCAGCAGGTGCTCGGCAGCCACCGAGAGCATGCCGCCGGTGCCGGCCGTGGGGTCGTACACGGTGCGGACCACGGCATTGCCGGGGGTGAGTTCGGCATCGTCTTCGACGAACACGAGGTTGACCATCAGCCGGATCACCTCGCGCGGGGTGAAGTGCTCACCGGCGGTCTCGTTTGACAGCTCGGAGAAGCGGCGGATCAGCTCCTCGAACACGTGCCCCATCTGCGCGTTGTCCACGCGGTCGGGGTGCAGGTCGATGCCGGCGAACTTTTCGGTCACCAGATACAGCAGGTTGGCCTTGGCCAGCCGCTCGACCTGGGTATGGAACTCGAAGCGCTCGAAGATGTCGCGCGCCTCGGGCGAGAAGCCCTGCACGTACTGGTACAGGTTCTGGCGGATGTGGTCCTGGTCGCCGAGCAGGGTGGGCAGGTCCAGCGGACTGGTGTTGTAGAAGCCTGCGCTGCCGACGATGCGCTTGAGGAACGGGTCCGGGTTGATGCCGGCCTTGGTCTTCTTGTCGTGCTCGGCCAGCACCTTGGCCTTGGTCGGTGCCAGCACGCAATCCAGGCGGCGCAGCACGGTGAACGGCAGGATGACCTTGCCGTATTCGGATTGCTTGTAGTCGCCACGCAGCAGGTCGGCGACGGACCAGATGAAGGCGGAAAGAGCCTGTTGGTTCAATGTTTGTCCCCTGCTGTTGCCGCGACAGCCTTACGCGCAGCCGTCGCATGCGGCGCGAAGCCGCAGTCGATCAATGGTAGTCGCCTTCGCGCTGGTGCCTGGCCGCCAGGACTGTAACCGTCCCGGCGTCCTCGACCTCGAACAGCAGCACGTAGCCGCTGGCGCCGAAGCCGATGACCAGTTCCCGCAAGAATGGATTGCCTGGCGTGGCCTTGCGGCAGCTCAAGGGCGCGACTTCGAGCACCGTCACCGCGTCGCGGATGGACTGGAGCGCACGCTCGGCCAGTGCGAAGTCCCCTTCGCTGCGGTCGAGCAGCCAGTCATAGAGCCGGTCCAGGTCCTCCCGCGCTTCTTCCGTGAAGCGGACGCGGAAGCTCACGCTGGCCGGGTCTTGCTGCGGGCCTTCTGCAGCCGCTTTGCGAGGCCGTCGAGTACGTCGGCGGCTTCCACGTACCGTCCGTGCTCGCGGGTGCGGTCACGGGAGCTGAGGCCGCGCGCGATGAAGGCTTCCTGTTGGCGTCTTTGCTCAACCTGGGCCCGAACGGACTGTTCGACGAAGCTGGAGAGCGTTTCGCCCTCCTGCAACACGGCCTCGGCGGCTTCACGCAGCGCCGGGTCGACACGCAGGGATGGCAGAGAAGCGCTTTTCATGACGGCTCCGGGTATGCGTTGCAATTGCAACGCATGATGGCGGAACTGGCCTGGCGGGTAAAGCCCAGGTCACTGCGCGTGTTGGAACGCGGCACTGCATCACCTGGGCAGCGGGGATCTTGCCCTTTCGTCGAGGGCCGTGACACCGCGTCCTCTGTCCTGGAACGCAGGACAGTCACGACCGGATCGAGGGAGGGGCAGCCAGCTCTGATGATGTGATGCGTGACTCAGCCGCCTGCTGCGCAGGCTTCGACTGCCTGTTGCCCTTGCGCCGCCGCCACGCAGCGCTCGCGCGCCAGCCTGGTGCGGACTTCGCCTTCCAGGCTGCGCAGCCCCCAGCGCTGGCCTTCTGCAATGGCCGCTTCCTCATCGGCACCCTGCAGCCACGCGGCGCGCAGCGCGGCCAGTGCGCCGACGCGGTTGCCGCTGGCGCAGTGGACCAGGGTCGGGCCTTGGGTGCCGCGCAGCAGCTGGTCGAAGGCAGCGACGGATTGGCGGTTGAGATCGGTGGCGCCGCTGATGGGGAGGTTGTCGTAGGCCAGGCCGGCGGCGCGGACGGCGGTGGCTTCGTCGAAGGCGGGGGTTTCGGCGTCGCGGGTGAGGTCGATCACGCGGGTGATGCCGGCGGCGCGCAGGGCGGGCAGGTCGTCGGCGGTGATGCGGCCGCCGGTGTGGAGGCCGGGGCTGGGGGTGTGGAAGCGGGTGAGTGGCGATTCGGGGGCGGCGGCGATGCCGGGGCCGGGCTTCGGGGCGTCTGCGGTCTCGGGCGTGGCCGCGCAGCTGGTGAGGAGGATCAGGGTGGCCGTGAGCAGTGCGGCCTGGATGGAGGCGAGGTTGGGGCTGCGCATGGCGGCGCCTTCGGGATGGGCGGTGGTGGGACGGATATTGGGGCTTCGGGGGCCTTCACCCCAAGCCTCCATCCGTGAAGGGCGCAATGCCCCCGCGCGCGGGGAAGCGAGCGAGGGCGCGTCGCGAAGAAGCATTCCGGGGCTTGGTCCCCTGCTCCCGCCTTCCACCGGTGAAGGGCGCATGTCCCACGAGCGGGTGATCAAAGGCGCGCCACGGCGCGAGTGCGCGCGCGATTCAGGCCGCTGCTTCGAGGCCCAGCAGGTAATCCCCGAATCCATGCCGGGCGCGGGCGTCGCGGCGGGCGCTGGTGATGACGGCGGGATGGGCGCGGCGGGCGATGGTGTGGCCGCTGCGTTCCAGGGCGTCCAGCAGGGCGCGGTCTTCGTGGGCGGTGAGTGCGGGGAATCCGCCTGCGGCGCGATAGGCCGTGGCCGAGACGCCGAGATTGGCGCCATGCACATGCGGATGGTCGTCGACGTAGTGCTCGCCGGCGAGGAAGGCGGCGCGCACGCGCGGAGCAAAGCCGCGCCAGTCGGCGACGCGCACGGTGCCGCAGAAGGCGTCGGCGTTGCAGGCGAGCTGCGCGGCGAGCCAGTCGACGGGCACGCGGCTGTCGGCATCGGTGGAGGCCAGCCAGCGCGCGCCTTCATGCAGCAGCAGGTCGGCCGCGGCGGCGCGGGCGCGGCCCACGCAGCGTGCTTCCAGTGCGAGGGTGCGCACGCCCAGTGCGTCGCAGGCATCGAAGGTGGCGTCGCTGCAGCTGTCCAGGGCCACCACCACCTCGACGGGTTCGCCGGCCAGCGCGGGCGACCTGGCGGCGGTGAGGATCGAGCGCAGACAATCGCCGATCAGGGCTTCTTCGTTGTGCGCAGGCACAAGGACGCCGATCATCGCAGGCCCTCGCGCTGCGCCACCGAGGTGGTGTCGCTGCTCCAGCAATCGAGGATGAAGTCCTGGTCGCGGTAGTGGGCGATGCGGCTGAGGCCGGGGATGGCCGCCAGCCGTGCATGTACGTCCAGGGTGTCGCTGTGGCGGCCGTCGAAGCCGTGGCGCCAGTGGCAGGCCAGCAGCACGGCGCGCGGTGCGAGGGAGGTTTCGATCCTGTGGGCGAAGGCCTGCATGGCGGTGTCGTCGAGGTAGTAGCCCATCTCGCCGACCACCACTAGGTCGAAGCGGCCATCGGGCCATTCGCGCGGGTGCTCCATGCAGCGCAGCTCGACGTGACCGAGGCCGGCGCAACGCTGGCGCGCCACGGTCACGGCGCGCGGGTTGAGGTCGGTGCCCAGCAGGGCGTCGCAGCGTGTCGCCAGCTTGCGGGTCAGCTCGCCGTTGGCGCAGCCGATCTCCCAGCCGCGTTCGAACTCCGGGCGCGGCAGCGCGGCCAGCAGCAGGTCGCGCTTGCGGGTTTCGTACCAGCGGCTGCGGTAGCCGAAGGGGTCGTCGCCTTCCTGCCAGACCTGCTCGAAATAACGCGCGAGCGTCATGGCAGGTAGACCTCGAACGGGCGGTGGAAGCGCTGCACGACGTGCGGCGGCAGGATCGGCGCGGGCGCGCGTGGCGCGTCGCTTTGCAGCTGCGAGGCGAAGCAGGCGATGGCGCGCTGCTTGCGCGCGACCGTGTCTGGCGTGAGTGGCATGCGGATCGCATCGAAGGGCGCACGATGGGTGTGCGGCGACAGCCAGTGCCAGGCCCAGACCGGATAGCGCAGCAGGCGCATGCCGGGCTGCGCCGTGGCGAGCGCGGCGCGGCCGACGGCGTCGTGGTCGGGGTGGCCGTCCTGCTCCCATGGCGCGAGCACGAGGTCGCCGGGCTGCAGCAGGGTGCGCAGCGCGGCCTCGAGCGCCGCGGCGTGACTCCCTACCCCGCCATCGGGAAGGCCCAGCCGCTGCACTTGCGCGCGTACGCCGAGGGCATCGAAGGCCTGCATGACTTCGCGCGGACGCACGTCGCGCAGGCGCGCGGGCGTCCAGGCGGCGTCGCCGGGATAGCAGGCCTCGCCATCGGTCACTGCCACCAGTTGGATGTCGAGCCGGGCCTCGCTGGCGGCGCGCAGAAGACCGCCGCATGCGAGGGTCTCGTCGTCCGGATGCGGCGAGAGCAGCACCACGCGGTGTCGGCCCTGCAGCAGCTGCGTTGGTGGCTGTTCGTCCAGCGCAGCCAGCCATGGGGACGCGCGCCATGCGGATTCGCACTGGCCCGCGCCATGGATGCGCGGCGGGGCTACAGCGGCCATCGTGCGTCCGCCTCCAGGGCTGCGACCTGCGCGCCCAGCGCGGCCCAGTCGCGATCGGCGTGGCTCTGGCGCACGAATACGGCGAGGTCCGCGCAGCGCCGCGCGTGTTCGCCGTCGCGGCACAGCGGGCCGGGGCCGAGGCTGCGCGCGGCGGCATCGAGGACGTCGTGGCAGGCGCGCTCGACCACCGAGCGCAGCCGCACCACGTCGCGCTGGTGGGGCTGCGCGGGGTCGGCGTCGATCCGCGTGGCGAGTTCGCGCATGAGCGCGGATGCGGCGCCCAGTGCCATGTCGACGCGCCCCAGCAACGCGGCCAGGTGCGGATCGCGCGCCACGCGCGCCGGGTCGGCCATGCGCTGGGCGATCTCCACCGCGGCGCCGAGCCAGCAGGCGGCCACGCCGGCGCCGCCGTGCCAGAAGCCGGGCCGTGTCAGGTAGGCGCCTGGCGCACCGATGCGCGTGCAGGGCACGGCGTCGAACTCCACCGGCCCGCTTTCGATGGCGGCCATGCCGACCGCCTGCCAGCCGGCATCGGGGATGGCGACGCCGGGCTGGCGCAGGTGCACCAGCACCAGCTGCCGCGCATCGCCCTCGCCTGCGGTGAGCAGCGCGGCATCGACGAAGCGCGCGCCCGAGCACCAGGGCTTGCGCCCCGACAGGCGCGGCCCGCCGGGCGCGTCGCGCACCGCGACCGTCGACTCCGGGCCTTCGGCGGCCCAGACCGCCAGCAGGGTGTCGGCGGGCGGTGGCGCGGCGTCCAGTTCGGCCATGATCGCGCGCGCGTCGTGGTG
Organism: uncultured Luteimonas sp.; assembly: GCF_947492465.1. Classification (NCBI taxonomy): domain Bacteria; kingdom Pseudomonadati; phylum Pseudomonadota; class Gammaproteobacteria; order Lysobacterales; family Lysobacteraceae; genus Luteimonas; species uncultured Luteimonas sp. Next base: position 451,331 of record NZ_CANLNF010000001.1, on the reverse strand, counting down.
GGCTTCGAGCACCTTGGCCAAGGCCAGGTCTTCAACGCCCAGCCGGGCCAAAGCGCGCCAGCGGGCAAGCGTGTCGCCGCGGCCCGGCAGGGGCAGCGGCGTGTCGCGCAAACGAGCGCGGGCGCGCGTCTCCAGAAGCGGCGGAACCGTATTGGCAGTGGAAGGTGCATGCGTCGGCATGGCGGCAAGTGGACCAGTCCCGCGGTCGGCGCCGCGTGAGTCGCGGCCGCTGGTGGAGCTGCCGGGCCGCTCGGGCAAGTCGAGCGGCAGGAAACAACATCCTGCTCCCGATGGGTCCGACTGCAATGCCTGGATCAGGCCTGCCGCCAAGGTCGTGGCGGACCGGGGCACGGCAGGCAGAACTGACGGTCTGCACGCGCGGCGGCCGGGTCATCCCTGGGAGCGCGCTCGCGCGCGAAGGCATTCGCGACCAAGGTCGCTCCCACGCAGACAAAAATCCTGGTCCCGGTGGGTCGGACTGCAATGCCTGGATCGGCCCCGCGGCCAGGGGAGTCCTGGACGGGACGCGGCAGGCAGAACTTGACGGTCTGCACGCGGGGCGGCCGGGTCATCCGTGGGAGCGCGCTCGCGCGCGAAGGCATTCGCGACCAAGGTCGCTCCCACGAGAGAAGCGGTCGGGCCAAAAGCATGGGCATGGCCGACAGCAAGCCCCGACCGACTGGACGTGACGTCGATCCGAAGCCCGGATGTGGCTGGAGCGGCTTCCCTTGAATACGGGAAGACAGCGGACACCCGCGCTGGCGCGGCTGTCCAGACGCTGCAGAACGGAGGCGGATGCAGAGCGGGGACGGGCGACACCGCGCTTGCCGACGCGGCGGGTTCAGGCCGTTGCCACCTTCGGCTTGCGGAACTTCGCCATCAGCCGCTCTTCCACGTCGTCCACCAGCGTGAACGCCGCCGGCACCACGACCAGGCTGAGCACGGTGGAGGTGATCAGCCCGCCGATCACGGCCACGGCCATGGGCATGCGGAAGCTGGCGTCGGCGGTCAGGCCCAATGCAATCGGCAGCATGCCGGCGCCCATGGCCATGGTGGTCATGATCACGGGGCGGGCGCGCTTGTGGCAGGCGTCCATCAGCGCCTCGTGGCGCGACATGCCCTGCTCCTGCGCCATCACCGCGTAGTCCACCAGCAGGATCGAGTTCTTGACCGCGATGCCGATCAGCAGGATCAGGCCGATCAGCACCGACAGCGAGATGTCCAGGCCGGTGACCAGCAGCGCGCCGAACGCGCCACCGGCGGCCAGCGGCACCGCCACCAGGATGGTGATGGGCTGGCTGGCGTGGTTGAACAGCAGCAGCAGCACGCCGTACACGCAGAAGATGCCGGCCACCATGGCCATCACGAAGCCGCCGAACATCTCGGCGAACACCTCGCTGTCGCCGGCGGCCTGGCGCTCCACGCCCGGCGGCAGGTTCTGCAGCGCGGGCAGTGCGTCGATCTGGCCTTCCACCTCGCCCATGGCCATGCCGTTGAGGTCGACGGTGATCGTGACGTTGCGGCGACGGTCGAAGCGGTCGATCTGCGAGGGGCCGCTGGCGGTGGTGATGTCGGCCACCGACGAGAGAGGCACGCTGCCGCCGCTGGCGGTGGGTACGCGCAGCTGGCCGAGCAGGGCCGGGTCCGAGAGTGCGGCCTCGTCGAGCTGCACGCGGATCGGCACCTGGCGCTCGGGCAGGTTGAGCTTGGACAGGAACTGCTCGTAGTCGCCGCGCGTGGCCACGCGGGTGGCGGCGGCGATGTCCTCGGTGGAGACGCCCAGGTCCGCGGCGCGCGCGGCATCGGGGCGCACGATGATTTCCGGGCGCACCAGCGCGGCCGACGAACTCACCGTGCCCAGGCCGGGCAGCTGGCGGATCCCGCGCTCGACGTCGCGCGCGGCGGTCGCAAGCTTCACCGGGTCGTCGCCGGCCAGCACCAGCTGCAGCGCGCGGCCGGGTTCGCCGCCCTGGAAGCTCAGGCGCACGCCGGGCAGGTCGGCCAGGCGCTCGCGCACCTGCGATTCGAGTTCGTACTGGGTCAGGTCGCGGTCGTCCTTCCAGCGGATGGTGAGCGTGGCCTTGCGCAGCTCGGCGCTGGTCAGGTCGCCCGCCGGGCCACCGGGGCCGGAGGTGCTGCCGGCGGTGACGAACACGTGCTCGATCTCGGGGATGTCGGCGATGCGCTGGCGCGCGGTTTCGGCGACTTCTTCCGTGGTGGCGAGCGCGGTGCCGGGCGGCAACTCGAGCAGCACGCTGCTCTGGATGCCGTCGCTGGGCGGGATGAAGGTGACCTTGAGCAGAGGCAGCAGCGCCAGCGAGCCGATGAAGATCGCAAGCGCCACCAGCAGCGTGCGGTTGCGGTGCCTGAGCGAGTTGTCGACGAAGCGCAGGTACCACTGCATCAGCTTGGAGTCGCCCTTGTGCTCGGGCAGCGGCTTGAGCAGGTAGGCGGCCATCATCGGCGTGATCAGGCGCGCGACCAGCAGCGAGAACATCACAGCGGCAGCGGCGGTCCAGCCGAACTCACGGAAGAACTTGCCCGGGATGCCGGGCATGAAGGCCACCGGGATGAACACCGCGGCCAGGGTGCAGGAGGTGGCGATCACCGCCAGGCCGATCTCGTCGGCGGCCTCGAGCGCGGCCGTTTTCGGCGACTTGCCCATGCGCAGGTGGCGGTCGATGTTCTCCACCTCGACGATCGCATCGTCCACCAGGATGCCGACCACCACGGCCAGCGCCAGCAGGGTGATCATGTTGAGGCTGAAGCCGAACCAGTGCATCACCGCGAAGGTCGGGATGATCGACAGCGGCAGCGCCACCGCGCTGATCAGCGTGGCGCGGATGTCGCGCAGGAACAGGAACACCACCAGCACCGCGAGCGCGGCGCCTTCGTAGAGCATGTGCATCGAGGATTCGAACGAATCCTCGGCCACCTGGGTGGTGGAGGCCACTTCCACCATGCGCACGCGCGGCTGCTCCTCCTGCAGCGCGGCCACGGCTTCGCGCACGGCGTTGCCGACGTCGACTTCGCTGGTGTTGGTGGTGCGCTGCACGGCGAAGCCGATCACCGGGCGGCCGTCGAGCGTGGTGCGCTGGACGGCGGTGGCGCTGCCGTCGGTGACGGTGGCCAGGGTGGACAGGCGCACGCTGCGGCCGTCAGGCATGGAGATCGGGAAGTTGGCCAGGTCACGCGCATCGTCGACGGTGCCGAGCGTGCGCACGGCCTGTTCGCCGCCGCCCACGGTGGTGCGGCCGCCGGGCTGCTCGAGCTGGATGCGCGCGAGCTGCTGGCTGATCAGCGCCGGGCTGGCGCCGAAACCCTGCACGGCCTCGGGCCGCAGGGCGACGCGGATCTCGCGGTCCACCCCGCCGATGCGCCGCACCGCGCCCACGCCGGGCACGGCGAACAGGCGCTTGGCGACGGTGTCGTCGATGAACCAGCTGAGCTCCTCGTCGCTCCAGCCGTCGGCGGTGACGGCGTAGTGCAGCATGTCGCCGCCGGTGACGTTGACCAGCGAGACGATCGGCGGTTCGACATCGCGCGGCAGGTCGATGCGCACGCGGTCGATGGCGTCGCGCACCTCGTCCTTGGCGATGGTGCCGTCCTTCTCGATCTCGAAGGTGAGCACGGTGGTGGACACGCCCTCGTTGACGATCGAGACCATGTTGTCCAACGCGGGGATGCTGGCGGTGGCGTCTTCGACCTTGCGCGTGACCTGGGTTTCCAGGGTGCTGGGGCTGGCGCCGGGCAGGGTCACGGTGACGTTGACCACCGGCACGGTGAGGTCGGGGAACTGCGAGACGGCGAGGCGGTTGAAGGCCAGCAGCCCGGCCGCGGTGAGCAGGATGAAGACCAGGATCGCCGGCAGCGGGCGATGGATGGACCAGGCGGAGAAGTTCATTCCACCACCCGCACCAGGTCGCCATCGCCAAGGAAGCCCGCACCGCGGGCGACCACGCGCGCGTCGGCCGGCAGGCCGCTGCGCACTTCGATCCGCTCGCCATGGGTCGGTCCGACCTCGATGCCGCGTTCGCGCGCGCGGCTGTCGTCGCCGACGGTGAACACATAGGCGCGGCCGTCGCGACGCACCACCGCCTCGACGGGAATCAGCATCGCCTGCGCCCGGCCCAGGGCGATGCGGCCCTGCGCGAACATGCCCGCGCGCAGGCCGCCGGGTTCGGGCAGGTCGGCATAGATCGTGCCGGTGCGGCTCTGCGCGTCCAGCGCCGGCGAGACGCGACGCACCGTGCCGGCGACCGCGCCGGCCGGCGTCTCCACCTGCACGCTGGCGCCGGGCGCGACCAGCAGCAGGTCGGCCTCGGCCAGTTCGGCACGCCATTCCAGGCGGCCGTCGCGGATCAGGCGCAGCAGTTCGCCGCCGGCGCCCACCACCTGCCCAGGCTGGATGCTGCGCGCGGACACCACGCCGTCGACCGGTGCGCGCACCACGGTGAAGTCGCGCTGCACGCGCGCCGCGTCGCGGCTGGCGATGGCGGTGTTGAGCCGCGCCTGCGCGTTGGCGCGAGCGGCTTCGGCTTCCTCCGCATCCTGCAGCGAGACCATCTGCGAGTCGGCCAGTTCGCGCACGCGGGCGGCCTTGCGGCGCGCGGTCTCGAGATTGGTGGCCGCCTCCTTCACCTGCGCCTCGGACTGCGCCAGCTGCGAGGCCATGGTGCGGTCGTCCAGGCGCAGCAGTACGTCGCCCTGCTCCACCACGCTGCCCACCTCGACCTCGACGCGGGACACGCGCAGGCCGGACAGCTCGACGCCCACCGACACCTCTTCCCAGGCCGCGACCGCGCCGGAGGCCACCACCTCGCGCACCACTTCACCCTGCCGTGGCGCGGCCAGCGATACGGTCAGGCTCGGCGTCGCCTCGGGGGGCGCGTCGTCGCCGCAGGCAGCCAGGGCAAGCAGTCCGGCAACAGCCAGCGCGCGCAGGAAGATGGCAGGCATGGGGGTTTGTCTCTTATCAGAAGGCTGATACTCTATCAGCACACTGATATCCGGTGGAACCCGCGAGGTGGCCCGATGGCCGACAGCGACGCCAGCCCCCTGCAAGCGTTCAGGAACTCGACCGCGTACCGGGCGACCGTGCTGCTCAAGCGCCTGCACCTGGGGCTGACGGTGGTGATGGAGGAAGGCCTGCGCGAGCACGGCATCGAGCTGTCGCGGCCGCAGGCGCTGGTGCTGATGCACCTGCTGGAGCATCCCGGCGCCTCGAACGCCGAGCTGGCGCGGATGAGCGCGGTCTCGCCGCAGACCATGCACCAGATCCTGCTGCGGCTGGAGCGCGACGGCCTGGTGACGCGCGCGCCGCACCCTTGGCTGGGCCGGGTGATGTCGTTCCGGATCACCGACACGGGACGCGAACTGGTGACGCACGGTGCCGACGTGGCGCAGGGCGTGATCGACGGCGCGCTGGGCGTGCTCTCGCCTGCCGAACAGGAGCAGCTGGTGGGCCTGCTGCAGCGCTGCGTGGCGACGCTGCCGTCGACGCTCGAGAAGGAGCGCTGACGATTCGGCCAGCGGGCGGTGGGAACCCGCTTGCGCCGGAAAGGCATTCGCGACCAAGGTCGCTCCCACACCGGATAGAATCGTTGCAATCGTGGGAGCGCGCTCGCGCGCGAAAAGCATTCGCGACCATGGTCGCTCCCACACTAGATGGAAATCGCTAGACACGTGGGAGCGCGCTTGCGCGCGAAGGGAATTTGCGACCAAGGTCGCTCCCCGGATGGAATCGCACCAACCTGTCGAGAACCCTCCGTCATGGCGCCCGCTACATCGGCCGCAGCGCCTGCACGCCGTCGAACAGCGCCTCGAGCCGTGCATGCGTGCCGCGCAGGCTGGCGACGACTTCCGCGGTCCAGTCGAAATACTCGCGGCGGCGGTAGGCGGGCCAGTCGGCGGGCGGGAATTCGATCAGGTCGCGCAGGTTGGCGATCTTGTCGGCCAGCTTGACCAGGCGCGCGCCATGCGAGGCGTGCGCGGCGCGTTCGACCTGCAGGCGCTTGCGTTCGGCCTTGGGCAGGGTCTTGTCATCGGTCAGGACTTCGACATAGGCCAGCACGGCGTCGCCGAAGCGCGCGCGCAGCTGGTCGCGACCCTTGTCGAGGCCGGGCTGGCCGTCGCCACCGCAGCAGTCCTCGAGGTAGTCGTGCAGCGCCGCGGCGCAGAGGATGTCGGGATCGTCGATGCCGGCCTCGACGGCGAGGATGCGCACGAGCGCGACGGGATGGTTGATGTAGGGCGTGGCGTCGGCGTCCTTGCGGCGCTGGCCGCGGTGGGCGTGCGCGGCGAAGGCAATGGCGTCGATGACGCGGGCGATGGGTTGGGCTGGAAGGGTCATGCGGTGGTCCCCCTGGTGTTGGGTCGCATGCTGGCTGGGAGGTGTCGCAGCGGCTGGGACGGGCCCCGCCCGGCCCTTCTCCCGCGAACGGTGAAGGGAGTCGATGCGCGATGCGTCGAGGGAACGCGGGCGCGCAAGGTCTCCCGCCTTGCTCCTTCCCCCGCTCGCGGGGCATTGCGCCCTTCAGGGGTGGAAGGCTGGGATGGGGGGGGCGCGCCAAAGGCGCGCGTCTGGTAACGCAGCGACCTGCTGCTCCCCCACCCCAACCCTCCCCCGCAAGCGGGGGAGGGAGCAAAACGGGCGGGCGGGTCAGGCGGTCAGCTGCCGTGGCAGGCTGCGGCTTCGTCCGGGCCCTTGGCGGACGCCACGCAACGTTCGCGGGCCAGGCGGTTCCGCACTTCCGTTTCGAGGCTGCGCAGACCCCAGCGGCGACCTTCGGCGATCGCGGCTTCTTCGTCGGCGCCCTGCAGCCAGGCGGCGCGCAGCGCAGCGAGCGCGCCGACGCGGTTGCCGCTGGCGCAATGGACCAGGGCAGGGCCTTCGACGTCGCGCAGCAGCTGGTCGAAGGCGGCCACGGAAGCGGGACTGAGGTCGGCGGCGCCGGCGATGGGCAGGTTGTCGTAGGCCAGGCCGGCCGCACGCACGGCGTGGGCTTCGTCGAAGCCGGGAGTCTCGGCGTCGGGGGTGAGATCGATGACGTGGACGATGCCGGCTGCGCGCAGGGCCGGCAGGTCGTCGGCGCTGATGCGGCCGCCGGAGCGGATGCCCGCGACCGGGGTGGCGAAGCCTTCCAGTGCGGAACGCTGGGCGGCGGTGTCTGGACGCGATGCTGGCGCGCCCGTGGTGGTGGGCGTGCTGGTGCAGCCGAGGAGGACCAGGGTTGCGGCAAGGAGGCTGGTGGTGGTGCGGGCGGTCATGGCGGGCCTGCGGGGCGTGCGTGGGTGAGTGGATTGTGCGGCTGCGAGGCCCCCACCCCAACCCTCCCCCGCTTGCGGGGGAGGGCGTCGAAAGCGCCGCCCGCCCCTGCCTCCCGCTGCCTCCCGCTCTCTCCCGCTGCCTCCCGTCCCGCCTCCGCTTGCCTCCGCTGCCCCGCTGCCCCGCTGCCCCGCTGCCCCGTGCCCCCGCTGCCTCCCGCTGCCTCCCGCTGCCTCCCGCCGCCTCCCGCCTCCCCTTCCCCCGCTGCCCCCACAACTGGTCCCTGCTCGCGGGACGTTGCGGGGCCAGACGCAGGAAGCCCCGCTTTCGCGGGGCTTCGTTCACGACCCTGGATGCCGCCTTTGCCGGGGGCGGTGAGGCGTGCTCCGCGGCGCCGTCAGGCGAACGGGTCCTGCAGCACCATGGTGTGGTCGCGATCCGGACCGGTGCTGACGATGCTGATCGGGCAGCCGGCCAGTTCCTCCAGCGCGCGCAGGTAGGCGCGTGCGGCCGGCGGCAGGTCGTCCCACACGGTGATGCCGTGGGTGTTCTCGCTCCAGCCGGGGAACTCGAGGTACACGGGCGTGATCTCGTCCCAGCCGTGGGCGTCGAGCGGCGCGTACTCGGTGCGCTTGCCGCGGTATTCGTAGGCGATGCAGATCTTCAGTTTCTCCATGCCGTCGAGCACGTCGAGCTTGGTGATGCACAGGCCGGAGATGCCATTGATCGCCACCGCGCGCTTGAGCGCGACGATGTCCATCCAGCCGCAGCGGCGCGGACGCCCCGTGGACGCACCGTACTCGGCGCCGCGATCGCGGATGCCCTGCCCCACTTCGTCGTCGAGCTCGGTCGGGAACGGACCACCGCCCACGCGCGTGGCGTAGGCCTTGGCGATGCCCAGCACGTAGTCGATCGCATCGGCGCCCACGCCGGTGCCGGCCAGCGCACCACCAATCGTGGTGTTGGAGCTGGTGACGTAGGGATAGGTGCCATGGTCGATGTCGAGCAGCGCGCCCTGTGCGCCCTCGAACAGCACGCGCTTGCCCTGCTTGCGCAGGTCGTGGCAGATGCCGGCGACGTCGGACTTCATCGGCTCGACGTACTCGCCGAAGGCCAGCGCCTCGTCCAGGGTCTTCTGGAAGTCGACCGGCTCCACGCCGAGATACTTGGTCAGCACGAAGTTGTGGTAGTCCAGCGCGGCCTTGAGCTTTTCGGCCAGCTGCTCGGGGTAATGCAGGTCGGCGATGCGGATGCCGCGGCGCGCCACCTTGTCCTCATAGGCCGGGCCGATGCCGCGGCCGGTGGTGCCGATGGCCTTGCCGCCGGCGGCCTTCTCGCGCGCCTGATCCAGGGCGATGTGGTAGGGCATGATCAGCGGCGCGGCCGGCGAGATCTTCAGCCGCGAGCGCACTTCCACGCCGGCGCTTTCCAGCTCCTCGATCTCCTTGATCAGGGCCGCGGGCGAGATCACCACGCCGTTGCCGATCAGGCACAGCGCATCGTCGCGCAGGATCCCCGACGGGATCAGGTGCAGCACCGTCTTCTTGCCGTTGATGACCAGGGTGTGGCCGGCGTTGTGGCCGCCCTGGAAACGCACGACCGCACCGATCTCCTCGGTGAGCAGGTCGACGATCTTGCCCTTGCCTTCATCGCCCCACTGGGCGCCGAGAACGACGACTGACTGGCCCATGGCCATGGCTCCTGTTGTTACGTGCGGCCATCGGGGCCGCGGGATTGGCCGGGTCCGGCGCCCTCGTGCATGTGGGAAGACGCCATCGGGGCGCCGTCCGCCACGCCGGGCCAGACACGGAAAAAGCCGGTGGGGAGACTGTCCCCGACCGGCTTTTATGCATTATCCGGGTTTTGGCACGGAGGGGCCAGCTTTGGGGCGGGCCGGCGTTCGGCCTTCACCCCCCCGATCGCGGGGAAGGGCGAGATGGGGGCGCGCGTCAGGTGGCGCGGCGACCTGCGTACCCCCACCCCAACCCTCCCCCGCAAGCGGGGGAGGGAGTCGAGGCGCGATGCGTGGAGGGAACGCGGGCGCCACGCCTCTCGTTTTGCCCCCTGCCCCCGCTCCCGCGGCATAGCGCCCTTCATGGTTGGAGGGCCGACATGGGGGGCACGCGCCGAAGGGGCGCATGGGTTCGGATGCAGCGCGAGGATCAGCCCCGCACGAAGTACAGCGCGGCCAGGCCGCAGGCCAGGATGATGGCGCCGATGCGGCGCAGCTGCGATTCGGACAGGGCCTGCAGCTGCTCGGCGGTGCGCTTCCAGCCGCCGGGCGCGACGAACAGGATCAGGCCTTCGATCACGGCGACCAGGGACAGGGCCGCCCAGAGATCCTGCATGGGTCGGGTTCCTTGGCTGGTGGGGTGAAGAACGCGGCGGTCGGAGCGAAGCTCCGATTGCCTTCGGCACCTTCCACCCGTGAGGGGCGCAATGCCTCGCGGACGGGTGGAAGGAAGGCCGGGTTACGCGCGCCGCGAACGGCGCGCGCGTTGCGTCAGCGGTCGCTGCGCATGTACTGCAGGAAGGGATCGTCGCGCTCGAGCACGATCACCCCGTTGCCGTCGGCGAAGGCGGCGCGGTAGGCCTCGAGGCTGCGCTGGAAGGCGTAGAACGACGGATCGCGGCTGGCGGCCTGGCCGTAGATGCGGGTGGCTTCGGCATCGCCCTCGCCTCGCAGCTTCTGCGCGTCGCGCTCGGCCTCGGCGACCAGCACGGTGCGTTCGCGGTCGGCCTCGGCGCGGATGATGCGGGCCTGCTCCTCGCCCTCGGCGCGCAGGCGGCTGGCCACCTGGCGGCGTTCGGCGCGCATGCGGTCATAGACCTGGGCGATGACGTCGCTGTCGGTGGGCAGGTCGATCTGCTTGAGGCGGATGTCGATCACGCGCATGCCCAGCGTCTTGGCGGCCTCGTTGATGCCTTCCAGCTGCCTGGCGATGATCTCCGAGCGGTCGCCGGACACCAGCTGCTGCAGGGTGCGGGCGTTGATCTCGTTGCGCAGCGAGTCCTTGATGATCGGCGCCAGGCGCTCGCTGGCCAGGTCCATCTGCCCGCCGGTGGCGCGGTAGAAGTCGGCCACGTCGCTGATCAGGCCGATCGCCACGAAGTCCACGCTCACGTCCTTGCGCTCGGAGGTGAGGTAGCGCTCGGGCGAGAACTCGGCGGCGTAGAAGCGACGGTCGAACACCCGCGCCGATTCGATCAGCGGCACCTTGAAGTGCAGGCCCGGGCCGATGTCGGTACGGGCGACGCGGCCCAGGTTGAGCACCAGGCCGGTCTGGCCTTCGCGCACCACGTAGACCGAGCCGAGCAGGAGCAGCAGGGCCACCACCACGATGGGGATGATCAGGTTGAGTCTCATCGGTTGCCTCCTTCACCGCGCGAACCACGGGGCGGCCGCGGCAGCGTGGCCTCCGTGCCGGTGCCGCTCGGCGGAATCACCACCTCCGGCGGCAGCAGCGGCGTCTGCACGTTGCCCGATGCGCCATCGCCCTGGGGCATGGGCACGTAGATCAGCTGGCGGCCGTCGCCACCGACGACCTTGCGGTTGTCGGCCAGCACCTGCTGCACCGTTTCCAGCCACAGGCGCTTGCGCGTCACGTCGGGCGCGTTGCGGTACTCGTCCACCAGCAGGGTGAAGCGTTCGGCGTCACCGGTGGCGCGGGCCACCGACGCGGTCTTGTAGCCCTCGGCGGTGGTGCGCAGGCGCTGCGCGTCGCCGCGCGCCTCGGGCACCACCTTGGCGGCGTAGGCGCGGGCTTCGTTGACCAGGCGCTCGTTGGTCTGCTGGGCGCTGTTGACCTCGTCGAAGGCCGGCTTGACCTCTTCGGGCGGACGCGCGTCCTGCAGGTTGAGCTCGGTCACCACCAGGCCGGTGCGGTAGGCCTCCAGCGAGGCCTGCAGCGCGGTGGACGCCGCGATCGACAGCGGGCCACGCGCGTTGAGCGCGGTGTCCAGGTCGGCGCGGCCGATCTGCTCGCGCACGGCGCTCTGGGCGATCTGCTCGAGCACGCGCACCGCGTTCTGGGTGCCGAACAGGAACATCTCCGGATCGGCCACGCGGTACTGCACGTTGAACGACACGGTGACGATGTTCTCGTCGCGGGTCAGCACCGGCAGGCTGTTGGTGAAGGTGCGCACGCTGGTGGCGTCGACCTTGACCACGGTTTCGATCGGCCACGGAGCCTTGAAGTTGGGGCCCGGCTGCATCACGCGGGCGACCTCGCCGAAGCGCAGCACCACGCCGCGCTGCTGTTCGCCGATCAGCACGAAGCAGTTGAACACCAGCCACACCACCAGCGCGATGCCGATCCAGCGCAGCGGGCTCCCGCCGCCACCGCCGCCGCCGAACAGGCCGCGCAGGCGATCACCGAGATCGCCCAGGCCACCACCGCCGCGACGGCGCTTGGGCGGCCAGGGATTACGGCCGTCGCCGCCGGGGCGCGGACGTTCGGGCCGCTCGCCGTTGTTCTTGCCGGGAATGTTCCAGGCCATGCCTGCTCCAGTCTGGGTGCGCCGCGCCGGGTGCGCTGCGCATCTGTGTACCGATTGCGGGTGCCGGAGCGCCCGTGGATGCGAACGGATGGCTGGCAACCGGTCGCGAACGGGACCCGCTCCAGCGGGTTCGCTAGTTTACAGGGTGGGGTCGGGCTCGAGTTCCGGCAAGAGCGGACGCAGCGCGGCACCGTCGGCCTGCGCGGCCAGGCGGGCGGCGTCGGCCTCCGACAGGTCCAGTTGCAGCCGCCAGCCGTGCTCGTCCTGCGATTCGGCGCGCACCGCATCGAGCTGGTGCAGGCGCGCGCGCAGGCGACCGGCCTCGGGCGGAAGCGCCAGTTCGGCGACGATCCGGCGCTGGGCCAGGCGCTGCGACAGTGCTTCCTGCAGCAGGTCCAGGCCCAGGCCGTCGCGGGCCGAGATCCAGACGCGCTCGCGGCCGACGCCCACGGTGCCGCCCGGCAGTGCGTCGCCGGCGTCGCCATTGCCCGGCTCGGGCGCATCCCGGCGGGCCTGGGCGCCCTCGATCCGGTCGATCTTGTTGAACACCAGCAGCTGCGGGATGTCGCCCGCGCCGATCTCGCCCAGCACCGCGTCCACCTGGCGGATGCGCTCCTCGCGCAGCGGGTCGGCCGCGTCGATCACGTGCAGCAGCAGGTCGGCCTCGCGCGCCTCGGACAGGGTCGAGCGGAACGCGGCCACCAGCTCATGCGGCAGGTCGCGCACGAAGCCGACGGTGTCGGCCAGCACCACCGGCCCGCTGGGCAGGCCGATCCGGCGCACGGTCGGATCGAGCGTGGCGAACAGCTGGTCGGCGGCGTAGGCATCAGCGCCGGTCAGGGCGTTGAACAGGGTCGACTTGCCGGCGTTGGTGTAGCCGACCAGGGCCACGCGCGGCAGTTCGCTGCGCACGCGCGCACGGCGCATCTGGTCGCGCTGCACCTGCACCTTGGCCAGCCGCTTCTGCAGCATGTCCACCCGCTTCTGCAGCAGGCGCCGGTCGGTCTCGAGCTGGGTTTCGCCGGGGCCGCGCAGGCCGATCGAACCGCCGCGCTGGCGCTCGAGGTGGGTCCAGCCGCGCACCAGGCGCGTGGACATGTGCTTGAGCTGGGCCAGTTCGACCTGCAGCTTGCCGTCGTGGCTGCGCGCGCGCTGGGCGAAGATGTCCAGGATCAGGCCGGTGCGGTCGACCACGCGCCGCTCCAGCGCCTTTTCCAGGTTGCGCTCCTGGCCGGGCGTGAGGTGGTGGTTGACCAGCACCAGGTCGGCGCCGGAGGCCTCGCAGGCCGCCTTCACTTCCTCGAGCTTGCCGGTGCCGATCAGGATCGCCGGATTGGGCTTGTCGATGCGGGCGGTGAGCACGGTGGCCACCGTGGCGCCAGCCGACCGCGCCAGCTCGGCGAACTCCTCGAGTTCGGCGTCGTCGGGTGCGCCCCCGGCATGGGGCTGGATCAGCAGCGCGTGTTCACCCTTGCGGGAGCGCTCGAACAGTTGGGTCGGCATCGGATCTCGGCGGTCGGCTCAGGCCATCGACATGGAGGCCGTCCCGCCCGTCTTCAACCGCCGGGGCGCCGCGCGGGCGCCCCGGGTCGGCTCAGGCCGGATCGACCGAGGCCTCTTCGCTGCCATCGGCGGCCTGCACCACCCCGCCACCCGGCCCCACGCGCACGTTGCGCGCCGGCACCACGGTGGAAATGGCGTGCTTGTAGACCATCTGGCTGACTGTGTTGCGCAGCAGGACCACGAACTGGTCGAAGGATTCGATCACGCCCTGCAGCTTGATGCCGTTGACCAGGTAGATCGAGACGGGAACGCGTTCGCGCCGCAGCGCATTCAGGAAAGGATCCTGCAAGGACTGTCCCTTGGACATGGTGTTTCCCCAGCTTGGTTATTGTTGTGTCCGTCCGGCGCCCTGCACGGGCCTCCCCGGCCGCATCGCCCGACCCGCAGTTTCCCCGGCGGCGGCGACCTCCCGATGGTACACAACCGGCGCGCCTGCGCGAGCCGCAGGCGCCGACCAGGTCACAGAAGCAGCGGTTCCGGCACGAACCCCGGGCGGAAGTCGGGCGAAGGCGAGCTGTCTTGGGCCTCCGACAGGTCGGCGGACGGCCTGGGCGGCCCTCCCCCGGCTTCCGGACGTCCGGCTCAGTCGCCCAGGAAGCCGCGGACCGCGGCGTCGAGACCGTCGGCCTGCGCGGCCGGGTCGAACCAGCGCGCGTCGAGCTGTCCGCGCAGCCAGGTGAGCTGGCGCTTGGCCAGCTGGCGGGTGGCGGCGATGGCCTGGTCGCGGAAGCCCGTCGCGTCGCTGCGGCCGTCGAGGTGCTCCCAGGCCTGGCGGTAGCCGACCGCGCGGACCGCGGGCAGGTCGAGCGGGGCCGGATGGGCCTGCAGCTGCGGCAGCGCCCGCAGCGCGCGCACCTCGTCGAGGAAGCCGGTGGCGAGCATCGCGTCGAAGCGGCTGGCGATGCGCGCATGCAGCACGGCGCGCTCGTGCGGCGCGACCACCAGCTTCAGCACCCGCACCGGCAGCCGCGGCGCGGCGCCGGGGTCGCGCTGCCAGTCGCTGATCGGACGGCCGCTGAGCCGGAACACTTCCAGCGCGCGCTGGATGCGCTGCGGATCGCCGGGCTGGATCCGGGCGGCGGCGACCGGATCGACGCGCGCCAGTTCCCCGTGCATCCGCGTCCAGCCGCGCTCGTCCGCCTCGGCCGCGATCGCCGCCCGCGTCGCCGGGTCGGCCCCGGGCATCGGCGAGAGGCCCTGCAGCAGCGCCTGGAAATACAGGCCGGTGCCGCCGGCCAGGATCGGCAGGCGTCCGCGCGCGAGGATTCCGTCGATGGCATCGCGCGCATCACGCGCGAAGTCGGCGGCCGAGTACGCCTGCCAGGGATCGCGGATGTCGAGCAGGTGGTGCGGAGCGCGGGCGCGCTCGCCGGCGTCGGGCTTCGCCGAACCGATGTCCAGGCCCCGATAGACCAGGGCCGAATCGACGCTGACGATCTCGCCGCCGTAGCGCCCGGCCCAGTCCAGCGCCAGCGCGGTCTTGCCCGAGGCGGTCGGGCCCATCAGGGCGATGGCGGGAGGGCGGGTGTCGGCGGGCATGGGGGGATTATCGGGGCGGGAGCGACGGGAGGCGCGGATCCGGGGCTTCGGGACGGGACAGGACCCGCCGGGGCCCGGGGCCCACCCCGGCCCGCCCGCGCCAGTTCGACGCGACCCAACCCCGTTTCACCGGAGCGCCCGTTCAACCTCCCGTCCACCAACGGAGTCCGCCATGCATCGCCACGCCCTTGCCGTCGCCCTGGTCGCCGCCATCGCCACCACCGCCTGCAGCCTCCACTCCGACCGGGTGGCCGAAGCCCCGCCCGCCCCCGCGGCCGACGCCGCGCTCGACTCGATCAGCGTGTCGGGCGTGCGCCTGCACGCCGAGCAGGCCCGGGCGCAGCGCGAGCGGCACGCGGCGATGCCCGCCACGCTGGTGGCCCTGCCCGCGCCGCCGCCGGCGCCGCTGCCGTACCTCGAGGCCGCACCGCAGGCCAACACCGAGCAGTACGCCGAGCGCCAGGACAACCCGGTGCAGCGCGTGACCGAACAACCGGTCTCCACCTTTTCCATCGACGTCGACACCGGCAGCTACAGCAACGTGCGCCGGATGATCCGCAGCGGCGTCCGGCCACCGGCCGATGCGGTGCGCGCCGAGGAGTTCCTCAACTACTTCGACTACGGCCACCCCGGCCCGGATTCGACCGAGACCCCGTTCCGCGCCACCGCAGAGATCGCACCGGCGCCCTGGGACGCGCGCCGCCACCTGCTGATGATCGGCATCAAGGGCTACGACGTGCCCAGGGCGCAGCTGCCACCGGCCAACCTGGTGTTCCTGCTCGACACCTCCGGCTCGATGAACTCGCCCGACAAGCTGCCCCTGCTCAAGCAGGCCTTCGGCGAGCTCACCGGCCAGCTGCGCGCGCAGGACCGCGTCTCGATCGTGGTCTATGCCGGTTCCGCCGGCCTGGTGCTGCCGCCGACGCCGGGCGATCGCAAGGACGAGATCCTGGCCGCGCTCGATCGCCTGCAGGCCGGCGGCAGCACCAATGGCGGCGACGGCATCCGCCTGGCCTACGCGATGGCGCGGCGCGGCTTCATCGACGGCGGCGTCAACCGCGTGATCCTGGCGACCGACGGCGATTTCAACGTCGGCACCGTCGATGGCGGCTCGCTGGAAACCATGGTCGCCGACCAGCGCAAGGCCGGCGTCGCCCTGACCACGCTCGGCTTCGGCCAGGGCAACTACAACGATCACCTGGCCGAACGCCTGGCCGATGCCGGCGACGGCAACCATGCCTACATCGACACCCTGCTCGAGGCGCGCAAGGTGCTGGTGGAGGAAATGTCCTCGACCCTGCTCACCATCGCCCAGGACGTGAAGATCCAGCTCGAATTCAACCCGGCGCTGGTGTCGGAATACCGCCTGGTCGGCTACGAGAACCGTATGCTCGCGCGCGAGGACTTCGCCAACGACCGGGTCGACGCGGGCGACATCGGCGCCGGCCACGAGGTCACCGCGCTGTACGAGATCACGCTCGCAGGCTCCGGCGCCGAACAGTTGCCGGCACTGCGCTACGCGCAGCCGGGCGCCACGCCGGAAGCGGCCAGGTCCGGGGAATTCGCGCACCTGCGGCTGCGCTACAAGCTTCCCGGCCAGGCGCAGAGCCGGCTGATCGAAACCCCGGTCACGCGCGCGGCGATGCGCGCGCAGCCGGGCGAGTCGATGCGCTTCGCCGCCACCGTGGCCGCGTTCGCCGATGCGCTGCGCGGCGGCACCCACCTGGGCAGCTGGGACTGGTCGGCGATCGCGGCCAACGCACGCGATACGCAGGGCCGCGATCCCTGGAAGCTGCGCGCCGAGTTCGCCGAACTGGTGGACGCGTCGGCCGCGATCATCGCCAGCCGCGACATCGGCGCCACGCCGGCGCCGCCGGTGGCCCGGTAACTCAGGCCGTCTGCAGGAGGGCGGCCGTGGCCTGCGCGGGCCGCGGCCGCCCGAACAGGTAGCCCTGGCCGTAGGCGCAGCCCAGCTCGAACAGCAGCTGCCGCTGGTGCGCGGTTTCGACGCCTTCGCCGATCGTGTCGATGCCCAGGGTGCCGGCCAGCGCGAGGATCGCCCGCACCAGCGCGAGGCTCTCGGCCTGGGTATCCCCGGACAGGCCGGCGATGAAGCTCTGGTCGATCTTCAGCGCCTGGATCGGGAAGCGGTGCAGGTACGACAGCGCCGAGAAGCCGGTGCCGAAATCGTCGAGCTGCGCCAGCACGCCCTGCGAGCGCAGCGTGCCGAGGATGCGCGCAGCGCGCGGCGCATCGTCCAGCAGCGCGCCCTCGGTGATCTCGATGCGCAGCCGGCGCGGATCGACCCCGGCCTCGTCGGCGATGCGCAGCAGGCGCTCGGCGAAGTCCTCGGCGTGGAAATGCCGCGGCGAGACGTTGATCGAGACGTAGCCTTCCGGATTGCCCGCCATCCAGGCGACCACGCGCCGGTACAGCAGCCAGTCGACCTGTTCGATCAGGCCGCTGTCCTCGCACACCCGCAGGAACTCCGAGGGCGGCAGCCAGCCATGCAGCTCGTGCTTCCAGCGCAGCAGCGCCTCGTGCCCGACCACCGCGCCGTCGGACAGGCGCACGATGGGCTGGAAGTGGGGCTCGAAGGCGTCGCGCTGGATCGCGCGCCGCAGGTCGGCTTCCAGGTCGAGCAGGCGCATCGCCTCGGCGCGCATCTCCTCGTCGAACAGCGCGCTGCGGTCGCGCCCGCAGGCCTTGGCCCGGTACATGGCGGCATCGGCGTCGCGCAGCAGCTCGTCGGCGTGCCGGTAGCGCGATTGCCACAGGGCGATGCCGATGCTGGCCGACGGGAACAGTTCGCGCCCGGCCACCCACATCGAGCGCCCGAGCTTGCGCAGGATGCGCGTCGCACGCGCTTCGGCGGCCTGTGCATCGACCACCGCCGCCAGCACGATCGCGAACTCGTCGCCGCCCAGGCGCGCGACCACGTCCTCGGCGCCGATCGCGGCGCGGATCCGGCGGCCGATCTCGATCAGCATGGCGTCGCCGGCCGCATGGCCCATCGAGTCGTTGATGAGCTTGAAGCGGTCCAGGTCCAGGAACAGCACCGCGAACGGCTGCCGCCCGGCCTCGTGCATGCGCCGCATCATCCCGTCGAGCCGGTCGAGCAGGAACACGCGGTTGGGCAGCCCGGTCAGGTCGTCGTGGCGCGCCTGGTGGGTGAGGCGCTGCTGCGCGCGCACGCGTTCGCCGATCTGCGCGCGCAGCTCGCGGTTGGCCTGTTCGAGTTCGCGCGTGCGCGCCTCCACCCGGAATTCCAGCTCGGCGTGCGTGGCCTTGAGCGCTTCCTGCGCGCGCTTGCGCGCCAGCGCGCCATCGACATGGTGGGCGACGAAGGTCAGCAGGTCCTGGTCGGCGGGGGTGAAGATGACGTCCGGGCCGTAGCTCTGCACCGCGATCACGCCGCAGGTGACGCCGTCGCGGCTCAGCGGCACGCCCAGCCAGCAGTGCGCGAGCGTGCCGTGGCCGCGCACCTGCCCGGCGTGTTCGAGCTGCGCCATGCCGTGGCGGTCCACCAGCAGCGCCTGGCCGTTGCGGATCACGTATTCGGTCAGGCCCGAACCGAGCCGGCGCGGACGCCGCACCGGGTCGTGCTCGTCCACCGAATACGGGAACTCGAGCGCGCTGCCGTCTTCCGACAGCAGGGAGATGTAGAAATTGCGCGCGTCGAGGAGCTCGTCGATGATCCCGTGCACGTCGGCGTAGAAACGCTCGATGCTGCCGGCGGTGATCGACAGTTCGCTGATCCGGAACAGCGCGCGCTGCAGGTTTTCGGCGCGCTCGCGTTCGACGATCTCCGCTTCGAGCACCCAGTTGGCGTGCTGCAGTTCGCGGGTGCGCTCGTCGACGCGCCGCTCCAGCTCCTCCTGCGCGGACTTGCGGTCGAGCGCGGTGAGGATGTGCTGGGCCACGAACTCCAGCAGCGCGCGGTCTTCCTGCGTGTAGCGCTGGGGCTGGTCGTAGCTCTGCACCACGACCGCGCCGCTGACGCAGCCTTCGCGGCGCATCGGCACACCCAGCCAGTCGGCGCTGTCGGGGCCGTGCCCCGGATCGGTATTCACGCCCAGCGTGCGCCGCACCTGTTCGGAGGAACCCAGCATCGGCTGGCCGTGGCGCAGCATCGCCACGGTCAGGCTGGTAGGCATCTCGGCCAGGGGGATCTCCGCGTCGGGATCGGCCTGCCAGGGGTCGCGCTGGTCGACGAAATAGAGGAAGCGCAGGGTTTCGCGAACCTCGTCGTAGCGCACGATGTAGAAGTTCTCGGCCGGCATCAGCGTACCGACGATGGCGTGGATGCGCGCCAGCATCTCCTGCATGTCGAGGCTGGCGCCGGACAGGTCGGCGATCTCGTACAGCGCCTGGCGCAGGCGCTCGGACTTGCGCAGGCCTTCGAAGCGCGACTGCGCGCGGGCGCTGGCGAAGTGCGCGTCGACCGTACCGCGGGCCAGCCCGGCCCAGCTCTCGCGCAACGGGGCCGACAGCCGGCGCGCGGGCTGCACCAGCAGCGCCACGCGGGTGGAGTCGAGCGTCCAGGACAGGGCCAGGCCGTCGCGGCCGGGCGAGACGTCGCCGCCATCGAGCATCCGCGCCACCGCCTCGGCGGGCGCGGCACCGTCGCCGCCACCCTGCGAGATGCCGGCGCCCAGCAGGGGATCGTCCCAGCCGACGGCCACCACGGCGCCGGGAGGCAGCGTTCCGGCCAGCAACGGGCCCAGCCCGGACAGGCCGGCCTGGTCCCCGGGGTCCCGAATCTGCGCCTCGACCACGGGGATATTCACGACGACGACACCTCCATCGGAAAAGCATAACGGGATCCGGCGCGCGATCCGGCAACCCCGTCCGCGCCCCTGGCCCGTTGCCAATGCCCATGTCCCCCGTCCTCGCCCTCCAGCCGGCCCCCGGACCGCACGCCGGCTTCACTCGCACCGGGCCAGCGCTTACCCTGCTGCCGGTGAACGAAGCCGCGCCCGCCAGCGATCCCGAACCCAGCGACGAGGCGCTGATGCTGGCCTATGCCGGCGGCGACGTGGCCGCCTTCGAGGCCCTGTACGGGCGCCACCGGCTGCGCCTGTACCGGTACCTGATGCGCCAGCTGCGCGATGCGGCGCTGGCCGACGAGCTGTTCCAGGACGTGTGGCAGAAGCTGATCGGGGCCCGCGCCAGCTGGACCCCCGACGCGGCCTTCGCGACCTGGCTGTACCGCATCGCCCACAACCGCCTGGCCGACCACTGGCGCGCGCTGCAGCACCGGCCGCCGGCGCCCGCGGACGCGGACGAGCGCACCGCGCGCGTGCCCGATCCGGAAACGCCGGAGCGGCAGCTGTCGGAATTCGAACAGCGCCGCCGCCTGCAGCTGGCGCTCGACGAACTGCCGCCCGAGCAGCGCGAGGTGATCGTGTTGCGCCTGGAGCAGGAACTGAGCCTCGAGGAGATCGGCCAGGTGACCGGGGTAGGCCGCGAGACGGTGAAGTCGCGCCTGCGCTACGCCATGGACAAGCTGCGCGCCCGGCTGGGGAGTTCCGCGCCATGAGCCGTCGCGGGCATGAACCGCTGACGGCCGAAGAGCGCGACCTGGCGCTCCGGCTGTCGCGCCTGGAGTCCAGTGCGTCGCCCTCGGCCTCGCTCGACGCCCGCATCCTGGAATCCGCCCGCAGCGGCGGCCAGGCTGCCGCGCCCCGGCCGGCGACGCCCCTGCGGCCGCACCGCCGCTGGCCGGTGGCGATGGGACTGGCGGCCTCGCTGGTGGTGGCGGTGGGCGTGGCCTGGCAACTGCGGCCACAGCCCGACAGCCACGTGATCGACGCGCCAGCCGAAACGACCGCGCGGACCGGCGCGGCTGCACCCGCTGCCGCCGTGGTGGCGGCGCCTGCCGCCGACGCCGAGATGCCCCCGGACGACGGCGCCAGCCCGACGACGCGCGAGGACACGGATCCCGTGACGGCTGCGCCCCCGCCTTCTCCGGCGCCGCGACCGCGGCGCGCGACAGCGGCCCCGGTCCCCGACCGTGCACATTCCACGCAGGCGGCGCAGCCCGTTTCCGACCTCGCGCGGCAGGACCAGGCGCAGGCGATGCGCGCGCGCGAACAGGACGCGCAGCGCGCCGCCCGCAGCCAGGCGGCGCAGGCCCGGCAGGCCGCGCCCGTCGCGCCGCCGCCCCCCGCCGAACCCGCGGTGGCGGACGCACCGTCCGAGGCGCTGCGGCTGGCCCCGGCTGCCGCGGCCCGGACGCCGGAATTCGTGCTGTCGCCGCCGCCTCCGCCTGTGCCACCGGCGCCGCCCACGGTGGAGGCCGCCCACGCTCCGCCGGTGGCACCTTCTCCTGCACCGCTGCCGGAACCCGCGGCGCGCGCGCAGGCGCCGTCGCCCGCGCTCGACAGGATCGAGGTCAGCGGCAGCCGCGTCGCCGAGGAGGTGGACGTGCTCGCCGACCAGCCACTCGACGACCGCCCGCCCGCCTCGGCCGACTCGCCGGCCATCCGCGAGCGCTGGCTGCAGCGCATCCGCGAGTTGCGCGATGCCGGCCGCGGCGACGAAGCCCGCGACAGCCTGCGCGAGTTCGTGCGCCGGCATCCGCAGGCCGCGATTCCGGCCGACCTGCGCCCGATGCTCGACGGATGACGCTGGACACGCTGGCTGCACCGGTGCAGCACGCCCTCGAGGTCAGGCACAGCCGCTTCCTCGCCCATGCCGCTCCGATCGTCACTCCCATGGACGCGGCCGGCTTCCTGCGCGACGTGGCCGTGCCCGACGCCACCCACAACTGCTGGGCCTGGCGCCTGGGCGGCGACTATCGCAGCAGCGACGACGGCGAACCGTCCGGCACTGCCGGACGCCCGATCCTGGCCGCGATCGACGGCCAGGGCTACGACCGGATCGTGGTCGTGGTCACCCGCTGGTTCGGCGGGATCAAGCTCGGTGCCGGCGGCCTGGTGCGCGCCTACGGCGGGGCCGCCGCCGAGTGCCTGCGCCTGGCGCCGCGCCTGCCGCTGGTCGAGACCACGCGGCTCGCGGTGCACGTCGCGTTCGAGGACATTTCGCTGCTGCACCACCTGTTGCCGGCCTTTTCGGCGACCAAGCAGGGCGAGGCGTTCGACGCCGACGGTGCCCGGATCGCGCTCGAACTGCCCTCGGAACAGGCCGACGCCTTGAAAAACCGGCTGCGCGACGCCACCCGTGACCGGGCACGATTCGACGACGAAGGCTGATGGCGTTTTCCCGTGACAGGCGCAACGGCGCCCGCGACACCGCGCCGGACGCGTCCGGCGCCGGCAAGGCTCCGATCGGATCGCTGCGCACGCTGTGGCCCTTCGTCATGCGCCAGAAGAAGCTGTTCGCGGCCTGGCTGGTGGCGCTAGCGGCCTCCTCCAGCGCGACGCTCGCGCTGCCGGTCGCCGTGCGCCACGTGATCGACCAGGGCTTCAGCAGCGGCAGCAACATCGACGCGACCTTCGCCATGGTGCTGCTGGTGGCGCTCGCGCTGGCCTTCGCCACCGCGGCCCGCTTCTTCTTCGTTTCGCTGCTGGGCGAGCGCGTGGTGGCCGACCTGCGCAACCGACTGTACGGGCACCTGGTCGGGCTGGACCAGGCGTTCTTCGAGCGCAGTCGCAGCGGCGAGCTGGTCTCGCGCCTGAGCGCGGACACCGAACTGCTGCGCAGCGTGATCGGCTCCACCATGTCGGTGGCCCTGCGCAGCGTGGTCACCGTGCTGGGCAGCGTGGTGATGCTGGTGGTCACCAGCCCGAAGCTGGCGGT
This sequence comes from uncultured Luteimonas sp., assembly GCF_947492465.1. NCBI lineage: Bacteria > Pseudomonadati > Pseudomonadota > Gammaproteobacteria > Lysobacterales > Lysobacteraceae > Luteimonas > uncultured Luteimonas sp. The sequence continues at coordinate 428,698 of NZ_CANLNF010000001.1, read as the reverse complement.
GTGGGCGCTGGTGGGCATCCCGCTGTTCGTGCTGCCGCTGGTGCTGGGCGGACGCCGGCTGCAGAAGATCTCGCGCCAGGCCCAGGACCGCGTGGCGGATGCCAACTCGCTCGCCGCCGAATCGCTGGGCGCGATCCGCACGGTGCAGTCGCACGCGCGCGAGGAGTACGAACGCGGACGCTTCACCGATGCGGTGGCGCTATCGGTGGCGACCGCGCGCCGGCGCATCGGCGTGCAGTCGCTGGTCACCGCGGTGGCGATCTCGCTGATCTTCGGCGCGATCATCCTGGTGCTGTGGTCGGGCGCGCACGACGTGATCCGCGGCGACATGACCGCCGGCACGCTGGGCCAGTTCGTGCTGTATGCCCTGCTGGGCGCCGGTTCGGTAGGCGCGCTGGCCGAAGTGTGGAACGAACTGCAGCGCGCGGCCGGCGGCATGGGCCGGATCAGCGAACTACTGGGCGAGCGCAGCGGCATCGTCGCGCCCGCGCATCCGGCCTCGCTGCCGCGGCCGCTGCGCGGCGCCCTGCACCTGGACGACGTCTCGTTCCACTATCCCTCGCGGCCCGATGCACCGGCGCTGCATGGCTTCAGCCTGGACGTGGCGCCTGGCGAAACGGTGGCGCTGGTCGGGCCGTCGGGCGCCGGCAAGAGCACGGTGCTGGCGCTGCTGCTGCGCTTCCACGATCCGCAGTCGGGCACGATCACCGTCGATGGCATCGACGTGGCCACGCTCGATCCGGTGGCGCTGCGCGAGGCGATCGCGCTGGTCCCGCAGCAGCCGGCGATCTTCGCCGCCAGCGCGCGCGACAACATCCGCTATGGCCGGCTCGGCGCCAGCGACGCAGACGTCGAGGCCGCCGCGTCCGCGGCCGAGGCGCACGAATTCATCCGCGCCCTGCCCGCAGGTTACGACGAACAGCTGGGCGAACGCGGCGCGCGTCTGTCCGGCGGCCAGCAGCAGCGCATCGCGATCGCCCGCGCGCTGCTGCGCGATGCGCCGATCCTGCTGCTCGACGAGGCCACCTCGGCGCTCGACGCGCAGAGCGAGCGTGCGGTACAGACCGCCCTGGAACACCTGATGGAAGGCCGCACCACGCTGGTGATCGCGCACCGCCTGGCCACCATCCTCAAGGCCGACCGCATCGTGGTGATGGACCAGGGCCGCATCGTGGCCCAGGGCACCCACGAGCAGCTGCTTGCGCAGGGCGGGCTCTACGCCGAGCTGGCGCGGCTGCAGTTCATCGACTGAGGCCGCGGGCGTCCGCTCCGTCCGTGGCCGCCGCCAGCGCGCGGCAGTGGGCTGCGGTCGCATCGTCCATCGGGAAGCAGCACTCGATGTGCAACTCGTCCAGGGTGATGTCGCGCGGCATGGCGAAGGTGGTGATGGTCGAGAAGAAGCGCAACTCGATCCCATCCCTGCGAAGGACGGTCGTCAGCAGCGGCGACAGCGGGTAGGACAGGTCGCGCAGGCGCCAGCGCGCAGGCACGCCCGGATACGACAGCATCTCCTGCAGCAGCCCGGCCGCGACGCGGTCGCCGGGCGCCGCGGCGACCTGCTCGTGCAGGTGCCGGATCAGTTCGCCCGCCACCTCCTCCCAGTTGGCGATCGCCTCGCGCAGGTCGGCCGGGTCGAAGAACTGGCGCATGATGTTGGCGTGCGCGCTGTCGCGGCCGCCGAGCATCAGCCGGTTGACGCGCATGGCGGCGTCATTGGCGCGCAGCACGTCCCAGCGGCGGTTGATCAGGAACGCCGGGTACGGCGACTGCTGGGCGAGGATCGCGTCGATGGCCTGGTCGATGCGCGCCAGCACCGGCGCGCCGAGCGCGGTCTCGGGAAACTGCGGCGCGAAGCCCGCGTCGAGCAGGAGCGCGTTGCGCTCGCGCAGCGGCAGTTCCAGCGCGTCGGCCAGCCGTGCCAGCAGCTCGCGTCCGGGCCGCGACTTGCCGGTTTCGATGCAGCTCAGGTGGCGGGCAGAGACGTCGGCGGCGAGTGCCAGATCGAGCTGGCTCAGGTGCCGTGCATTGCGCCACTCGCGCAGCCGCGCACCAACCGCCATCGGCACGAGATCGCTGCTGTGTCGCTGGCGCGCGCCGTCCATGCCGCGAGGATACGGCCGCCCGCCACCCGGCCGCCATGACCTGCGCGTCATTGCCGCCCGCACGCCGTGCGCGCAGCCTGCGCCGCAACCACACGGCCCGGAGCCACGCCATGCATCCCCGCACCCCGCTCGCACGTCGCCTCCACGCCCTGCACCAGGGTCCCCGGCCATTGCTGCTGTTCAACGCCTGGGACGCGGGCAGCGCGAAGACCATCGCCGGCTGCGGCGCGGAGGCGCTGGCCACCAGCAGCTGGTCGGTGGCTGCCGCGCACGGCCTGCCCGATGGCGAACAGCTGCCGCTGGAGGCGACGCTTGAGACTGTCGCCCGGATCGCGAGGGTGAGCGGGCTGCCGCTGACGGTGGACCTGGAACGCGGCTACGACAATCCGGCCGACACCGTGGCGCGCGCCATCGCGGCCGGCGCGGTCGGCGGCAATTTCGAGGACGGACTGGCGTCGGGCCTGCGCCCGCTGGAGGACCAAGCCGCGCGGCTCGCGCAGGTGCGCGCGGCCGCCGACGTCGCAGGGTTGCCGTTCTTCATCAACGCCCGCACCGACCTGTTCCTGCAGCGACCCGCCGATACGCACGATGCCGCCCTGGTGGACGAGGCGCTGGCGCGTGCACGGGACTATGCCGCCGCCGGCGCCAATGGGCTGTTCGTGCCGGGGCTGGTCACACCCGCGCTGATCGAGCGCGTGGTGCAGGGGTCGCCGGTGCCGGTCAACATCATGTGGGTGCCCGGCTGCCCCGCGTTCGATGCATTGGCCCGGCTCGGCGTCGCGCGCGTGAGCCACGGTCCCGGCCCCTACCTCGCGGCGATGCGGGCGGTGACCGGGGCCTACGCGGAGGTGCGGGGCGCCAGTCCGCCCTAGGACGGGCGCCCACGCCTGCTACGCGGACCCGTCCTCCGTCAGCTGCCTGCGCCACTCGCGCGGCGAGCGTCCCGTGCTCGCCCTGAACGCGCGGGACAGTGCCGCCTCGCTGCCGTAGCCCACGTCGGCCGCCACCGCCTTGAGCGGCCGGCCGCGCCGCAGTGCCTGCTGCGCCAGCCCGATCCGCCATTCCTGCAGGTAGTGCCCGGGCGTGATGCCCACCGTGTCGCGAAACGCGGCGGCGAACACGCTGCGCGACATGCCCGCTTCGCGCGCCAGCGCATCGAGCGTCCAGGGGCGCGCGGGCGATTCGTGCATCGCCACCAGGGCGCCACGCAGGCGCGGATGGGACAGGCCCGCGAGCATGCCGCCGCTGATGCCGCCCTGCTCCATCAGTTGTCGCAGCACCTGGATCATCACCACCTCGAAAAGGCGCTCCACCAGCGCCACGCGCCCGCAGCGCTGCTCGAACGCTTCCTCGAACAGCAGATCCAGCACCGGCTCCGCACCGGCAATTTCCGCCAGCGGCAGGCAGACCAGCGGCGGCAACGAAATGGCGATCGGATTGCCGGCGCCACCCTCGAAGGACAGATGCGCGCAAACCATGTCCGCGCCGCGCACCGGATCGGTGACGAAGCGGTGCGCGAGCGGACGTGGATACAGCAGCAGCGACGGCCGATCGATGCGCAGCGCGTCGCGACCGTGCACCACGTCGACCACGCCTTCGCGCACCAGGTGCAGTTGGCCGTGCCGGCCGTCGTCCTCGACCGCATTGATCCCGCACAGCGGCCCGGCGTTGAACACCTGCGCGGCGACCGGGAAATGCGCCATGAGCGCGGCAAGCCTGTCAGCCAATCGAATACTCCCGGTCAAGTTTTTCGGACTTTACATCACCAATGGTCCGGACGAGGCGTCCAAAGTGGCGTTCACCGGGGACGCACCCCGGTCACCCACCACCGACAGGAGTTGCCCCATGGCCATCGACACGATCCTCTACACCGCCACCGCCGTCGCCAGCGGCGGCCGCGAAGGACGCGCCCGTTCCGAGGACGGCGCGCTCGACGTGCAGCTGTCCACCCCACGCGAGCTGGGCGGCGCCGGCGGCCCCGGCACCAATCCCGAACAGCTGTTCGCCGCCGGCTATTCGGCCTGCTTCCTCGGCGCCCTGAAGTTCGTCGCCGGTCGCCAGAAGGTCGCGCTGCCCGAATCGACCAGCGTCAGCGGACGCGTCGGCATCGGCCGGATCCCGACCGGCTTCGGCATCGAGGCCGCGCTCACGGTGTCCGCCCCCGGCGTCGACCGCGCCACGCTGCAGGCGCTGATCGAGCAGGCCCACATCGTCTGCCCCTACTCCAACGCCACCCGCGGAAACATCGACGTCTCGCTGTCGATCGCCGACTGACGCGACCCCGCAGCCGCATCGCCCCTCCTACCGCTTCGATCAAGGACCCGTCATGAATCTGTTCCGCCGCACCCTCGCCACCAGCCTGCTCGCCCTCGCCGTCCATGCCAGCGGGGCCCACGCCGGGCAACCAGACGCCGCCAACCTCCAGGCGGCCGCGCGCGCCGCCGCCGTCGACGGCAGCTACATCGTCACCCGCGACAAGGTCCGCCTCTACTACAAGGACTGGGGCCCGAAGGACGGCCCGGTGGTCACCTTCAGCCACGGCTGGCCGCTGAGCTCGGACAGCTGGGAGTCGCAGATGCTGTTCCTGGCCGGGAAGGGCTACCGCGTCGTCGCCCACGACCGCCGCGGCCACGGCCGCTCCAGCCAGCCGTGGGACGGCAACGACATGGACCACTACGCCGACGACCTGGCCGCCGTGATCGCCGCGCTCGACCTGCGCGATGTCACCGTGGTCGGCTTCTCCACCGGCGGCGGCGAAGTGGCGCGCTACATCGGCCGCCACGGCACCGCACGGGTGAAGAAGGCGGTGCTGGTCGGTGCGGTCACGCCCTTCATGCTGCGCACCGACGACAACCCCGACGGGGCGCCCATCGAACTGTTCGACGGCTTCCGCAAGGCCGCGCAGGAAAACCGAGCGCAGCAGTACCTCGACATCGCCTCGGGCCCGTTCTTCGGCTTCGACAAGCCCGGCGCGACGCCGAACCAGGGCCTGGTCCAGAACTTCTACAGCCAGGGCATGCAGGCCGGACACAGGAACACCTACGAATCGATCGCGGCGTTCTCGGCCACCGACTTCCGCGGCGACCTGGCCAAGTTCGACGTGCCGACCCTGGTGATCCATGGCGGCGACGACCGGATCGTGCCGCCGGCGATGTCGGCCCAACTGGTGCCGCGCCACGTCGCGCACGCCGAAGTGATCCTCTACCCCGGCGCGCCGCACGGCATCACCGACACCCACAAGGACCGGCTCAACCAGGACCTGCTGGCGTTCCTGTCCAGATAGGTGGCAGGCGATACCCGCCGGCCGCGGAGGCAACGTCCGCGGCCGGCCCTTGTCGCCGGCGATTCGCGCACCGTGCAGCTTCCGGAACACCAGGCGACAGTTCCCGGCCGCCCCTGACTACCCCGGCAGCACGGCGGGCTTCCTCGAATCCCATCCCGCAACCCGCGGCCGTCAGCGAGCAGGCCACGCCTGGGTAGTGAAGGACGCCGGTCCCGACCCCATCCGGAGCCGAGCTCGCCGTGTCCGGCGGGCCTGCGCAGCGAAATCAGGGGGGAGGCATGCGCCTGCAGGCGCATGCCGGAGGACATTCGTGGAGCCGGCCTGCCGGACACGGCGAGACCTTCCGGTCGCGAAAGAACAAGCCAGCATCCATCATCCCGAAGGAACACCAGCCGCTCCGACACGCTGGGCTGGACGCACCGCATCCTCTCCGCCCCTGTGAGGAACCACGCACCGCGCAAGGATCAGAAGGCGAATCAGGCACACCCACCGTCACACCGAAGGTCACGCCCCCATCGCCCGCGCCAACAGCGGTCCGAACTCCAGCTGTGGATCCAGCGTCCCGAACATGCCCACGCCGCGTCCGCGCAGCCGGCTGCGGCAGAACGCGCCCGCCAGCGGACTGTCCGCGCACAGCAGCACCGCCGCCTGCAGCAGCAGCGCCATCGTCTCGACCAGCCGACGCGTGCCCGCTTCCACCGGAGCGGCCGCGAGCGCGTCGCGCAACTGCCCCAGCGCGGCATCGAAATCCGCGTCGCGACCGGCCGCCGCGTCGAGCCGTGCCAGCAGCGCGTCGCCCGCTTCCGGTTCGCGCGACAGGGCGCGCAGCACGTCCAGGCACTGGATGTTGCCGCTGCCCTCCCAGATCGAGTTCAGCGGCGCCTGCCGGTACAGCCGCGGCAGCAGCGATTCCTCCACGTAGCCCGCGCCGCCCAGGCATTCCAGCGCCTCGCTGGCGAAGGCCGGCGCGCGCCTGCAGATCCAGTACTTGCCGATCGCGGTGGCGATGCGCGCGAACGCCGCCTCGCCCGGATCGTGCGGCGCCGCGTCGACCGCGCGTGCCACCCGCATCGACAGCGCAAGCGCCGCCTCGGCCTCGATGGCGAGGTCGGCCAGCACGTTGCGCATCAGCGGCTGGTCGATCAGCGCCCGGCCGAACACCTTGCGGTGCCGGCAGTGGTGCAGCGCCTGCGCCAGCGTCATGCGCATCAGCCCCGCCGACCCGAGCATGCAGTCCAGTCGCGTGAGCATCACCATCTGGATGATCGTCGCCACGCCGCGGCCCTCGTCGCCGACGCGCTGCACGATCGCCGCGTCGAACTCGATTTCCGACGACGCGTTGCTCCAGTCGCCCAGCTTGTCCTTCAACCGCATCAGCCGGAAGCCATTGAGTGCGCCGTCCGGCAACCGCCGCGGCATCAGGAAGCAGGTCAGCCCGGCCGGCGCCTGCGCCAGCACCAGGAAGCCATCGCTCATCGGCGCGGAAAAGAACCACTTGTGCCCGCGCAGCACGTAGTCGTCGGCGCCCGCCAGCGGCGTGGCGGTGGTGGTGTTGGCGCGCACGTCGCTGCCGCCCTGCTTCTCGGTCATGCCCATGCCCAGGGTGACGCCGTGCTTGTCGGCGATGGGCAGGTCGCGCGGATCGTAGCGGCAGGCCGCGACCTTCGCGCGCCACTCGCCCAGCGACGCCGTGCCCGCCAGCACCGGCACCGCGGCATGGGTCATCGTCAGCGGACAGCTGCTGCCAGGTTCGACCTGGTAGTGCAGGTAGGCCAGCGCCGCGCGCGCGACGTGCGCGCCGGGCTGCGGCTGCGCCCAGGACAGCCCCGCCACGCCATGGCCGATCGCGGCCTGCAGGATGCGGTGGTAGTGCGGATGGAATTCGACCGTGTCGATGCGATGACCGTAGCGGTCGTGGCTGCGCAGGCGCGGACGGTCCCGGTGCGCATCGAACGACAGCGCCAGCAGCTCACTCCCGGTCAGCGCCCCGTAGGCGGCGACCGCATCGGTGAAGCCGGTCGCGCCTTCGCGCCGCAGCGCCTCGCGCAGCGCGCGGTCATCGCGCCAAAGGTCGCGCGGCGCGAACTCCGGCGGCTGGTTGTCGACGCTGTGCGTGGCCGATCCGCTCATCCTGCCCTCCTGTCCTCATGTGCGCAGGCCGGCGCCCTCGGCCAGTGCGTCGGCGAAGGCCTCGTCGAGCGCGATCCGGCCGAACAGCCCCTGCTGCGTGCCGCTCAGCACCCGCAGCATATGCGTCCTGCCCGGCGGCAGCAGGCCGGCGGGACGCAGCGCCAGGTCGCGCAGGCGCGCCACCGTGTCGAGGTCGGACTGGAACATCGGCGTCAGCCAGCGGCTCCACAGCTGGTAGATGGCGACGTGGCGGCGACGCTCGCGCTGCAGTTGCTGCAGCGCATCCTGCACCGGGCCGCGCGCACGCAGCGCCGAGGCCAGTGCCATCGCGTCCAGCAGCGCCATGTTCACGCCCTGCCCCAGTTGCGGACTCATGGCATGCGCGGCGTCGCCGATCAGCACCGCATGCCCGCGATGCCACTGCGTGACCACGGTATCGCGGTAGCTGGCGCGGGCCAGCTGCGTCGGCGCGCACAGGCCGTGCAGCAGCGGCGCGATTTCCGGCCACAGCGCCAGCACCTCGGCCTTCCAGGCATCGATGCCCCCTTGCTGCCAGGCATTGAAGGCGGCGGTGGGCAGGCTCCAGAAGAAGCTCAGCCGGTGCGTGTCGTCGTCCGGGCGCGTGCCAACCGGCAGCAGCCCGATCATGCGCCGCGCGGCGACATAGCGCTGGCGCAGCTCACGCAGGTGCGGCCAGCCCGATGACGGCAGCAGGCACCACAGCGCGCCCCAGGGATAGGGCTTGTCCAGGCGCACGCGACCGGCATGGCCGCGCAGCAGCGAGGCCGCGCCATCGGCGACCACCACCAGGTCGTAGGGGCCGTGCCGACCGCCGCCGGCATCGACCAGCACCCGTCCGTCGTCCTCCAGCCGGGTGATCGCCAGGCCCGCGCGCACGCCGCCGCGACCTTCGAAGGCGCTGGCGAGGATCGAGAACAGCGCGCCGCGCTGCAGGCCGATGCCGGCCAGGCGCGGATCGAGCCCGTCGTAGCGCATCTCCATCACCGCGCGCCCGCAGGGCGTGTCGCCGAACAGCCGCTCGACCACGGCGCCATGCGCCAGCACCTGCGGCAGCAGCCCCATCCGCCACAGCACCTGCAGTCCGCTGGGCTGCAGCAGGAACCCTGCCCCGACCGGGCCGGGCTGCGGCACCCGCTCGAACACCTCCACGCGGTGGCCGTCGCGCTCGAGCAGCACCGCCGCGCACTGGCCGGCACTGCCATAGCCGACGATGGCGACGCGACGCTTCATCGAACAGGCACCCACCGATGCGCGCTGCGAGCCGCTGGAAAAGCGGGCGAGCGGTACCGGTCGCGCGGCGTCGGCTGCGGGTGTCCCTGGATGCACATGTCCCTCGGCGCTGGCCTGCGGCCAACGCCTCCTCCTTGGTTTCGCATCCAGGGACACCCACAGCCGCCGTGGAAGGTCGCTCGGCAGTTCAACACGGCCGCAGCCGGGATCGCGGCTTCCCTTCGCGTATCCGCAAGCCTGGCCCCACCGCTGCCGGCAGGCCTGCGCGGCGAAATCAAGGAGGAGGCATCCGCCGCCGGGCGGATGCCGGGGGACATTCGCGGAGCAGGCCTGCTGCCGGCAGCGGGGACCGTCGGTTCGCTACGCCCGCAATCGAAGGCAGAGACATTCCCCAAGAACTCCATACCCGCGTCCCGAAAGCCAAGCCGCAAAATTCTCCGGCGGATCGCCAGAAAAAAGCCCCGCCTGGGCGGGGCTTCAAAATCTCGTCGCCGGCAACTCAGACGACCGGCTGTACCCCTGCCGCCTGCGCACCCTTCGGACCCTGGGTGACTTCATACTGGACGCGCTGGCCTTCCTGGAGACTGCGAAAGCCCTTCGAATCGATCGCCGAGTAGTGCACGAAGACATCGGCGCTGCCGTCTTCAGGCGCGATGAATCCGAATCCCTTGGCGTCGTTGAACCACTTCACTGTGCCGTATTGCATGACTCGTCAAACCTCGTGATGGCTGGTGGCGCCCGCCCGGACGCGGTCGGCGGCCGGTCGCGCACGCCGAGTATGCAAACCCGGCCGGGGTGTTGCAATCACCGATGCAACAGTGTCGAGATCAGCGTCGGCACGCCGGAAGTCGCCGCGGCCACGTTCGCCAGCACGTCCTCCAGCGTGATCACCTCGTCCGGATCCGGCCCCGCCCCCGCCGCCCAGTTGGCCACGATCGCCAGGCAGGCGTACTCCAGGCCCAGCTCGCGCGCCAGTCCGGCCTCCGGCATCCCGGTCATGCCGACCAGGTCGCAGCCATCGCGGCGCATGCGCGCGATTTCGGCCTTGGTTTCCAGGCGCGGCCCCTGGGTCGCGCCGTAGCAGCCGCCATCGACCAGCGCCACGCCGGCGATCCGGGCCGCATCCAGCACCTGCCCGCGCAGCGACGGCGTGTAGGGATCGCCGAAATCCACGTGCAGCACCTCGGTTCCGGGCTCCTCGCAGAACGTGGAAATCCGCCCCCAGGTGTAGTCGATCAGCTGGTCCGGGCAGGCCAGCACGCGCGGGCCGAAGCGTTCGCCGATGCCGCCGACGGTATTGAGCGCCAGCACCCGGCTCGCACCGAGCGCCTGCAGCGCCGCGAGGTTGGCGCGGTAGTTGATCCGGTGCGGCGGCACGGAATGGCCTTCGCCATGGCGCGCGAGGAACGCCACCCGGCGTCCGTCCAGGCTGCCGATGCGCACCGGCCCTGACGGCGCGCCGTAGCGGGTGACCGGCTGGTGGGTTTCGATGTCCTGCAGCCCGGCGAGCGCATACAGGCCGGTGCCGCCGACGACGGCGAGATCGATGGGATCGGGAGTCATGCGGATCGGGACCGGACGCGTGGAGCCGAAGGATAACCCCGCGCCGGTTACTCGCCGAGCGCGTAGATCCCCGGCAGGTTGCGGCCCTGCTCGTGGAAGTCCATGCCGTAGCCGAACACGTAGCGGTCCGGCACTTCCACGCCCATGTAGTCGGCACAGATGCCGTCGACGCAGCGATCGTGCTGCTTGACCGCGAGCACGGCCACGCGCACGTCGGCCGCGCCCTGGTCCTCGCACCAGTACCGGACCGCCTTGAGCGTGTGGCCCTCGTCGAGGATGTCGTCCACCAGCAGTACCCGGCGGCCGCGCATCGGCGTGGCCGGACGGTGCAGCCAGGCCAGTCCCGAACCGGTGGTGTTGCCGCGGTAGCGGGTGGCATGCAGGTAGTCGAACTCCAGGTCGAGCCCGCGCTCGCCCAGCGCGAACGCCAGCTGACCCGCGAACGGCAAGCCGCCGTGCATCACCGTGAGGAACAGCGGCGGCTGTTCGTCGTCGGCGTAGTCGGGCTGGATCGCGTCGGCCATCTCCTCGACCGCGTCCTCGAGCTCGTCGCGGTCGAACAGGAGGTCGGCCTTGTCGAGGATTTCCGACAGCTTCGGCACGTTCATGCGGTGCGTCCCAGTCGCGCAGCCAGCTGCGCCTGCGCGCCACTGTAGCGCGCATCGGCCAGCAGGCCGTCCCAGCCCAGGCCGCCGCGGCCGAGCAGGCCGACCAGGGCCATGGTGTTGAGGCTGCGATGTTCCACCGCCGCCAGCGATTCCTCGACCAGTTCCGGGTGGCAGACCAGCACCACGTCGCAGCCCGCATCCAGGTGCGCGTCCACGCGCGCCTTGATGCCGCCGGCCGAGAACGCCGCCGCCATGCCGATGTCGTCGGAGAACACCACGCCGCGGAAGCCCATCTCCCCGCGCAGGATCTCGTTGATCCAGCGTGGCGAATAGCCGGCCGGCTCGGGCGCGACCTGCGGATAGACCACGTGCGCGAGCATGACCGCGTCGGCGCCGGCGTCGATGCCGGCCACGAACGGCACCAGGTCCTGGGCGCGGATCTCGTCCAGCGGGCGGTTGTCCACCGCATTGTCGAAGTGCGTGTCCTCGCGCACGGTGCCGTGTCCGGGGAAATGCTTGAGCGTGGCCGCCATGCCCACCGAATGCATGCCGCGCACGTAGGCGCGCGTGAATTCGGCCACGACCTGCGGATCGTCGGAGAACGCGCGGTCGCCGATGGCGAGGTTGCCGTGGCCGACATCGACCACCGGGGCGAAGCTCAGGTCCACGCCGGTGGCGCGGATCTCGCTGGCCATCAGCCAGGCGTGTTCCTCGGCCAGCGCCAGCGCCGCTTGCGGATCCTGCGCATACAGTGCGGCGAAACCTTGCAGCGGCGGCAGCGCGCTGTAGCCGTCCTGGAAGCGCTGCACCCGGCCGCCTTCCTGGTCGACGCAGATCAGCTGCGGACGCACGGTCGCCTCGCGGATCGACGCGCACAGCTCCATCACCTGCGATCGCGAGCTGAAGTTGCGCTTGAACAGGATCACGCCGGCACAGGCGTCGTTCTGCAGCCAGTCGCGCTCCTGCGCGCCGAGTTCCATGCCGGCCAGGCCGATCACGAGCATCCGCGGGTCTCCTTCACGTGCGCGGGCGCGCACCGGGACATTGTCGCAGATGGCCGCCGACCCGGCGTCCTGGCGCCGGCCAGCCGGTTCAGGCGCGCCGGCCGTCCGGGCCGCAGGCCGCGTCGCCGGTGCCCGCCTCCGGCGCGGCTGCGGCGACGGCACCGGCACGGCGCAGCGCCTGCGCGAACAGGTCGGGCGGCTGCGCACCCTGCACCACGTGGCGGCCGTCGATGACGAAGGTCGGCACCGAGCGGATGCCCATCGCCTGCGCCTGCGCCACCTGGGCGCGGACCTCGGCCTCGCCCTCGTCGCCGGCGAGCAGGGCGCGGATTCGCGCCTCGGGCAGGCCCGCGGCCTGGCCCGCCGCGACCAGCACCCCGGGGTCGGCAAGATTCCGGCCTTCGGCGAAATGGGCATGGAACAGCGCCTCCGCAGCGCGTCCTGCACCGCCCTCGCGCGCGGCCAGCCACAGCAGCCGGTGCGCCGGCAGCGTGGTCACCCGCACCTGGCCGCGATCGAAATCGAAGGGCAGTCCTTCCGCGCGCGCCGTGGCCTGGGTGCTGGCGAGCATCTGCGCGCTGCGCTCGGCGCCACCGAACTTCCGCGCATAGGCCTCGCGCAGCGGGACGGGTTCGGATCCGGCCTCGGGGTCGAGCAGGAACGGATGCGAGTGCAGTTCGACCTCGGGCGCCGCATCGCCCAGCAGCGCCAGCGCGCGCTCGAGCCGGCGCTTGCCGATCCAGCACCAGGGGCAGACCACGTCGGACCAGACATCGATTCTCATGCGCCGATCATGGCGGCAGAACGGGCCGCAGCCAAGGCTGCAGCTGCTGCGGGAGCGACCCGGGTCGCGAATGTCCCTTCGCGCGCAAGCGCGCTCCCGCGGGCGATGGCCCTCAGCCCGTCCCGCGACGCTCGTCCGCGCTCCAGCGCGCGTAGGGATGCGATGCGAGCGCGAGGTTGTAGTAGCGCGATTCGTCGGTGACCTCGCGACCGGCCCAGGCCGGCAGCGCAAAACGCTCGTCGGGGCTGGACAGCTCGATCTCGGCCACGACCAGGCCGGCGTTGTCGCCGAGGAACTCGTCCACCTCCCAGAGGTGTCCCTCGTGGCGCACAAGGTGGCGGCGCTTGTCGATCACCCCGCCCACGCACAGCGCCAGCAGCGCGCGCGCATCCTCGACGGGCACCGGGTACTCGAACTCCTGCCGACTGCGCCCCAGCTCGCGCGACTTGAGGTTGAGGAAGGCCGCCTCGCCCTGGATGCGCACGCGCACCGAAGCCTTCTGCCCGCCGCTGTCCATCGCGCCCAGGTCGTTGATGTAGCCCTGTGCCATCGGCAGGACCGCGTGGGCGGCGGCGCGCCAGCCGTCGCCGGTGACGAGGAACTTGCGTTCGATCTCGACGGCCATCGTCATGCCTCCCCGAACAGGGCGATCGACTCGACGTGCGCGGTCTGCGGGAACATGTCCGCGCCACCATCCAGGCCGGCTGCCCGGACGATGAACGCGTCGCCACGCGCAAGGCAGTCCCCACCACGGCCGGGTGCTTTCATGGGCGCACGAACAGCGCAATGCTCTCGACGTGCGCGGTCTGGGGAAACATGTCCGCGCCTCCATCCAGACCGGGGTGCCCGGATGATGAGCGCGTCGCCACGCGCAAGGCAGTCACCACCACGCCCGGGCCCTTTCATGGGCGCACGAACAGCGCAATGCTCTCGACGTGCGCGGTCTGGGGAAACATGTCCATCACCCCCGCGCTCGCCAGCTTCCATCCACGCTCGTTGACCAGATAGCCGGCGTCGCGCGCCAGCGAACCGGGGTGGCAGCTGACATAGACGATGCGGCCGAAGCGCTCCAGCGGCAACTGCCTGAGCACGTCGATCGCGCCCGAGCGCGGCGGATCGAGCAGGAGCTTGTCGAAGCCCTGCCGCATCCAGGCGGCGCCGCGCTGGTCCCGGGTGAGGTCGGCGGCGTGGAAGGCCGCGTTCGCCAGGCCGTTGTTCCCGGCGTTCTCGCGTGCGCGCGCCACCAGGCCGGCCTCGCCCTCGACGCCGACCGCCTCGGAGACCAGGCGCGCCATCGGCAGGGTGAAGTTGCCCAGTCCGCAGAACAGGTCGAGCACGCGGTCGGTCGGCTGCAGGTCCAGCAGTTCGAACGCGCGCGCGATCATGTCCTCGTTGAGGCGGGCATTGACCTGGATGAAGTCCAGCGGGCGGAACGCGAACGTGATGTCCCAGGGCTCGAGCCGGAACGACAGCGAGGGCTGCTCCGGCCACAGCGCGTGCACCGAATCCAGGCCGCCGGGTTGCAGGTGGATCGCCACCCGATGCCGTTCTCCGAACCCGCGCAGCGCCGCCAGGTCCGCCTCGCCGAAGGGCTGCAGGTGGCGGAACACCAGCGCCACGCCGTCGAAGCCGGGCTGCGCATCGCCGACGATGAACTCGATCTGCGGCACGTCGCGCCGCGCCTGCAGGCCGTCGACCAGGGCCGACAGCGGCGCGATCAGGGCGCCAACCCCGGGCACCACGGTGTGGCACTCGCGCAGGTCGGCGACGAAGCGCGGATCGCGCTCGCGGAAGCCGACCAGGGTCTTGTCCTTCTTCTCCACGCGGCGCACCGAGAACCGGCCCTTGCGGCGGTAGCCCCAGGCGCCGCCGGTCAGCGGCGGCAGCACGCCGCCGGGGCCGACGTGGCCGATGCGCTCGAAGTTCTCCAGCAGCACGCGCTGCTTGGCCAGGATCTGCTTCGATTCGTCCAGGTGCTGCAACACGCAGCCGCTGCACACGCCGAAATGGGCGCAGCGCGGCTCGACGCGGTCGGGCGAGGCCTGCAGCACCTCGAGCGTGGTGGCCTCGTCGAAACTGCGCGAACGCGCTGTCTGGCGCACCATCACCCGTTCGCCCGGCAGCGCATCGGCGACGAACACGGTCTTGCCGCCCTCGCGGCGCGCCACGCCGCGCCCGTCATGGCTCAGGTCGTTGATCTCGAGTTCGAAGGGCGTCTGGTCGATCCGGGCCACGTGTCGTCAGCTGCGTGCGGGAAGGCCGCACATTGTCGCAGATGCCGCCGCGTCGCCCGGGCTTGGCGCCCCGGCGTCCCGCCTACTTCTGCTTCCAGGTGCCGCCCTGCTGGTACCACCAGCCCGGGCGTGCACTCGCGATCCACTGGCGGGCGAACACGTCGCGGATCTGCGGTTCCCACTCCGGATGGCCGTTGGCCACGGCGATCTCGCGATACACGGCCTTGCGATCGCGGTTGTCGTCGGCCACGGCGGCATTGACCGCGACCCGGTCCTTGATCGCCAGCCTGGACGCATCGCGCACCACCACCGTGCCGTCGCCGGCGAAGCCCAGCGCGCCGGAATCGAAATGCGGCCGCAGCGCCGAAGCGAAGCGCGATTCCATGCGCGACTGGATCGCCTGGATGGCCGGCGTGCGGATGGTGATGTCGGGCTGCGCCTGCGCCTGCGCGCTGCCGATGCCCAGCAGCATCCACGGATCGAAACGCAGCTGGTGCATCGCCATGCCGCCATCGCCGGGCGTGGGTGCCGGCGCCGGCGCGGCCTCGTCGCCTATCACGTTCTCGACGAACTCGCGCGCGGCTTCGCGCGCCTCGGCCGCGGGGAAATAGACGTTGATCGTCACGCAGGCGCACAGCACCAGCGACAGCAGCGAGATTCCCAGGACACGGCGCATGCGATGACTCCCGACGTTGATGACGATGCGGCGACCTCAGTCCACCACCGGCGCGACATCGCCGGTGGCGACCGCGGCCAGGCGTTCGAGCAGGGTCGGCCAGTCGACGTTGCGGTTGAACCCGACCACCTGCAGACGCGGCACCCCTGCGCCTTCGACGATAGTAAAGCCATTGCCCGCTGAATGCAGACCGGACATCGCGCAGACCTCGTTGGCCAGGCGGCAGCCGATGCCGATGCGGCGATAGCCGAAGTCGTCGAACAGGCCGATCAGCCGTCCCTGCAGGCTGCTCACGAAGGACGCGTCGCCCACGCTGGAGATGTCCTGCACCGCGCGCTGGCTGATGCGCTGGCGCACGCCGCGCCGCGGCTCGGTGTGGAACTCAGCGTCGAAGGCGGTCGCGGTCCAGTCGACCAGGCGCAATCCGTCGATGCGTCCATGCAGGCGCCCGCTGATGCTGCCGAAGTCGAACACGCCGGTGATGTCGAGCAGGTCGAGGTCGTGCAGCGACATGTCGGCCGACAGCGTGGGCGCGACGCCGAACGGGCGCTCCATCGACAGCGCACCCACGTCGATGCGGCCATCGAACAGGTGCACGCTCAGGCCGCCGTCGAAGTCCAGCCGCTCGTCCGCATAGCGTGCAGTGGGGATGCGGCCGGACAGGGTGCCGCGGAACTCCGGCCAGCCCAGGGCGCTGGCGAGCTGTCCGACATCGAGTGCGTCGAGTGCCAGGCCGAAGCCCACCCGCAGGCCTGCGCCCGCCTGCGGCGGGGTCAGGCTGAAGTCCTCCAGACGCACCTGGCCACCGAGCATCTCCAGGGTGGCGGCCTCGCGCAGTCGCAGCGTGCCCGAGCCGCTGCGCAGCGGCAGGCGCACCGGACCGAAGCCAAGCTCGTAGAGTGCCCCGCCGCGCCAGCGCAGTTCGCTGTCGACCTCGCCGCCGGCCGCCTGGCGCAGGTCGCCCTCCAGGCCTTCGATGCGGAAGCGTCCGCGTGGATCGGAGATGCCGACCTGGTCCAGGGACAGGTCCAGCGCCTGCAGCTGGCCACCGTCGAGCTGCACGCGCGCGGTCGCCGCACCGTCCAGCGCGAGTCCCGACAGTCCCGCCAGGCCGAGCCACCCCGACAGGTAACGGTCGGGCAAGGCGGCAAGCGCCTGGCTGCGGGCGGTCAGTTCAAGGCTTTGCAGGCTGGCCTGCGCATCGAGTTCGGCGCTGCCTTGCGCCTGCAGCGCGTCGCCATCGCGCCACTCGACCCGCGGCGCGGACCAGCCGCCACCGGCCAGCTGCCGCGCATCGATTCCAAACGCGACCGGCGGCCCGCCCAGTGCGAGATAGGCGTTGCCGAACAGCGCCTCGCCGCGCGCGATCCCGCCGTCGAGCGACAGCAGCATGCCGCCGTCCTGCGGCACGCGCAGATCGAAGCGCACCGTACCGTCGACATCGCCCAGCGCGACGCTGCCATCGTCCGACTCCAGGCCCAGTCCCGCCAGCGCCAGCCGGCCCTCGACCTGCAGCGGACGCGCGTCCGGCGCATGCAGCGCGATCGTGCCGTCCATCGTGCCGGCGGCCAGGCGCCCGCCGGCCCAGGCCTGCGCCAGCAGCGCCTGCGCCCACAGCATCGGCACGCGGGTGAGCTCGAGCTGCGTGGCGTCTGGGCTGCCCGCATTGCGATGCAGCGCCAGCCGCGCGTCACCGCCAGACAGCACCGCATCGGTGCTGGCCGGGGACAGATCCACCGCCAGATGCAGCGGCGCGCCGCCCTGCCCCCGCAGCGGACCTTCGCAGCGCCAGGCCTCGCCCTGCTGCCGCGCCAGCGGGCACTGCCAGCGCACGCCGGTGAAGCGGTAACCCAGCGCCGGCGCTTCGATCCGCGCCGCCTCGATCCGCAGTTCGCCCTGCGCCGCCTGCGCCGGCCAGTGCAGGCGCACGCGCACGTCGCGCAGCTCCACGCCCGCGGACGTGATGGCGTCGATGCGCGCGGTCGCCGTCCGCGCGACGGCGGGGGCCGCCGCCAGCGCCAGCAGCAACAGCGTTAAGATGCGCCAAGGCATCGGGCGAGCATATCCGCTGCGCGGGGAGCGACGATGAATCCACGGATCCTGCTGGTCGAGGACGACCCTACGAGCCGCGCCTTCCTGCAGGCGGCGACCGAATCGCTGCCCGCGCAGGTCGACGCCGCGGCCAGCATGGCCGAAGCGCTCGCGCTGGCCGGCGCCCATGCCCACGCGCTGTGGCTGATCGACGCCAACCTGCCCGACGGCAGCGGCAGCGAACTGCTGGCGCGGCTGCGCGCGGGCGGCGCATCCACGCCGGCGCTCGCGCACACCGCCTCGCGCGAGCGCGCCGAACACCAGGCGCTGCTGGCGGCGGGCTTCCTGGCCACGCTGGCCAAGCCGCTGCCGGCCGGGGAGTGGCTTGCCGCGATCCGGCGCGCGCTGGCGGGACCCGACCGCGGTGGAGCGGAGCCCCTGGAATCCGGCGCGCACCGGATTGGACAACCGCCCGCGGACTACGATCTGGCGGTGTGGGACGACGCACAGGCGCTTTCGGCGCTGGCAGGCGACGCCGGCAACGTGGCCGCCATGCGCAGGCTGTTCCTGGCCGAACTGCCGGGCGCGCGCGACAGCATCGTCGCGGCCGCGGCCGCCGGCGACCTGGAGGCGCTGCGTGCGGCGTTGCACCGGCTGGAAGCAGGCTGCGGCTTCGTCGGCGCAGCCCGGCTCGGCGCGGCGGTCGCGCGACTGCGCGCGTCGCCGGGCGCGGGCGAAGTCCTGCAGGGGTTCGAAAGCGCGGCTCAGGACACGCTGCCGGGTGCCTGATCCGCCCCGCGCGACAGCCTGCCCAGTTCACCGGCCAGCTCCCACGATTTCAGTCCGCGCGCCCCGAGATGCTGCGATAGCACGTCGCGCATCGCGCCGCGCAGGCTGTCGAGGTCGGCCGGACCGGGCCGGCGGTCCTCGCCCAGGGCCAGCAGCGCACTGCCGGTGGCATAGCGTGCGCGCGATTCGCCGAGGCGTTCGCCCAGCACGCGGCGCGGCCCGTGCTCGGCATCGAGCCGGTAGCGCGCGGCCGGATCGATCGCGATGCCGTCGCCGTCCACGTCGAGTTCAAAGCCGAAGCCGAGCGCCTGCAGCAGGTCGCGCTCGAAGCGGCGCAGGTTCCAGGCCAGTTGCGCGACATCATGGAGTTGCGCACGCAGCTGCCCGTAGCGTTCGTAGAGCTCGGGGTGTGGATCCTGTCGCGGCGCCAGCCGCAGCACCAGCTCGTTGACGTAGAACGCGGCCAGCGCGGCATGCCCGGGCAGCAGCGGCGAGGCATCCAGCGCTTCCACCGAAACCAGATTGGCCAGTTCGCCGCGCTGCACCGCCGCCAGGCGCACATGCTGCAGCGGCTGCAGCGCGGCGAACTGCGCCTGCCTGCGCGGTCCGCGCACGCCGCGGGCGAGCAGGCCGAGACGGCCGTGGGCGCGGGTCAGCACGTCGACCAGCAGGCTGGTCTCGCGCCAGGGTCGCGCATGCAGGACGTAGGCCGGCTCGGCGTCGTAGCGCACGGTTGCCTGTCCTCAGCGCGCGGCGGCTACTCGTAGCCGAGCGTGCGCAACGCCGATTCGTCGTCCGACCAGCCCTCGCGCACGCGCACCCAGGTCTGCAGGAACACCTTGGCGTCGAACAGCTGTTCCATGCGCTCGCGCGCACGCTTGCCGATGTCGCGCAGGCGGGTGCCGCCCTTGCCGATCACGATCGCCTTCTGGCCCTCGCGCTCGACCCAGATCACCGCGCCGATGCGGTACATCACGCCGGCCTTGGGCGACGGTTCCTCGGTGAACGATTCGATCTCCACCGTCGTGGCGTAAGGCAACTCCGCGCCGAGCTGGCGCATCAGCTGCTCGCGCAGCAGTTCGCCGGCGAGGAAGCGCTGGCTGCGGTCGGTGATCTCGTCCTCGCCGTACAGCGGCGGCTGCTCCGGCAGCTGCGCCAGCAGCGAGGCGACCAGCGTGTCCAGCCCGGTGCGCTTGAGCGCGGAGACCGGATGCACCGCGGCGAAGCTGCGGCCCTCGGTGACGCGCTGCAGGTAGGGCAGCAGCGTGGCCTTGTCGCTGATGCGGTCGACCTGGTTGACCACCAGGACCAGCGGCAACCCGCTGGCGTGCAGCGTGTCGTAGGCGAGCGTGTCTTCCTCGTCCCAGCGCCCGGCCTCGACCACCAGCGCGGCGGCATCGACGCCCTCGAGCGCGCCGCGGGCGGCGCGGTTGAGCACCCGGTTGAGCGCCGACGAGGCGCGCTTGCCGCCTTCCAGGTGCAGGCCGGGCGTATCGACCAGGACGATCTGCCCCGCGGGCATCGTGGCAATGCCCAGCAGCCGATGGCGCGTGGTCTGCGGACGGTTGGAGACGATGCTGACGTTGGCGCCCACCAGCGCGTTGACCAGGGTGGACTTGCCCACGTTCGGGCGGCCGATGACGGCGAGGTGGCCAGCGCGGTGCGCGGCGGGAGGGTTCTGCGACATGGCGCGGATTGTAGGGGAGTTGCGGGTCCATGGCGGGTGATCGGCGGGGCGGGCGCCGCCCGCCGGGCTCAGCCGCCCGCTTCCAGCAGCTCCAGCACCGCGCCAGCCGCCACCTGCTCGGCGGCGCGTCGCGATCCGCCCTCGCCTTCGCCCGCCGCGGGCGGGTCGGACACCACGCAGCGCACGACGAACACGCGCGCATGCTCCTCGCCGCTCTCGGACTTGAGTTCGTACTGCGGCAGCGGCTTCTGCCGTCCCTGCAGCCATTCCTGCAGGCGGGTCTTGGCGTCCTTGCCGACCTTGCTGGCCGGTACCGCCGACACCGCCTGTTCGAACCACGGCAGCACCACCGCACGGCAGGCCTCGTAGCCGGCGTCGAGGTAGATCGCGCCGATCACCGCTTCCAGCGCATCGGACAGGATCGAGTCGCGCCGATGGCCGCCGGACTTCATTTCGCCAGGCCCCAGCGTCAGCCGTTCGCCGATCGCCAGGCGCCGCGCCACCTCGGCCAGCGAGGATTCTCGCACCAGCTCGGCGCGTGCGCGGGTCAGCGAGCCTTCGTCGGCCTTGGGCCAGCGCGCATACAGCGCCTCGGACACGATCAGGCCCAGCACGGCGTCGCCGAGGAATTCCAGTCGTTCGTTGTGCGGTGCGCCGGCGCTGCGATGGCTCAGGGCCTGCCGCAGCAGCGCGGGTTCGACGAACGTGTGCGCGTCGAACGCCCCAGCCTGCGGATCAGTTCGCGGCACCGCCGGTCCCGGTCAGGTGCTCGCTCGCATGGAACCGGCCCACTGCATCGAGGTTGGCGATCATGGGCTTGCGCACTTCGTACTGCACGTCCATCTGCCAGCCGGCGTCCTTGCGCACGATCTTGACGTGTTCCTTCTTGATGTTCTCCGCGTAGCTGATGTTGAGCCGGCGGAAGAACAGGTCCTGGATCTTGCCCGGCGAGTAGTTGCCCACGCCCGGCTCGGCCGCCAGGCTCTTGAGCGCGGACTTGACGCTGTAGTACTCGGAGTACATCGGGAACAGCTTGATCCCCATGAACAGCAGGAAGCCGACCAGGCCGGCCACGAAGATGAAGCCCAGCAGCGTGATGCCGCCCTGCCTGCGACGCATACCCATGATTTCGATCCCCCGTTTGCTGCAGATGTGCCGGCCTGCTGACAGCCTTCCGCGCCGGCGCTACGGAATGCGGCTGCCGATCCGGCTCCAGTCGATCCAGCCCGGCGCGCTGCTGTCGAGGTTCATCCAGACCAGGAACGCCTTCCCGCGCAGCTGGCTCTCCGGCAGCGTACCCCAAAACCGGCTGTCGTCGCTGCGGTCGCGGTTGTCGCCCATCACGAAATACTCGCCTTCCGGCACCCGCCATTCGCCCTCGCCCGGATCGAGCATGCCCGGGCGCCGGGTCTCGAGCACCTGGTGGGTGCGCCCCGGCATCGTCTCGTCGATGAGGCCGGCCCCGGTCATGTCGCTGCCGCGGCCGACGCCGACATAGCGCTCCGGCTCGCCATAGGCGAACGGCTCGCCGTTCACGTACACGGTGTTGTCGCGGTAGGCGACGACGTCGCCGGGCAGGCCGACCACGCGCTTGATCCAGTCCTGATCGGGATGGTGCGGCGGGCGGAACACCACCACGTCGCCGCGCTCGGGCTCGCCCAGCGCGACCACCTTCCTGTTGGTGACGGGCAGCCGGATGCCGTAGCTGAACTTGTTGACCAGGATGAAGTCGCCGATCAGCAGGGTCGGCATCATCGAGCTGGACGGGATGCGGAACGGTTCGGCGATGAAGCTGCGCAGGATCAGGACGACGAACAGCACCGGGAAGAACGCCCTGGCGTAGTCGACGAGGATCGGCTCCTTCTCCTCGAGCAGGCCGGCGCGCTGCGCGCGCCGCCTGGCGAAGAACAGCCGGTCGAGCAGCCAGGTGATGCCGCTGGCGAAGGTCAGCACGACCAGCCCGAGCTCGAACCATTTCATCATGTCACGCCATCCCTTACTTGTTGTCCACCTGCAGCACCGCCAGGAACGCTTCCTGCGGAATCTCGACGCGACCAACCTGCTTCATCCGCTTCTTGCCCTCCTTCTGCTTCTCGAGGAGCTTCTTCTTGCGGCTGATGTCGCCACCGTAGCACTTGGCCAACACGTTCTTGCGCAGCGCCTTGACCGTGGTGCGGGCGATGACCTGCGAACCGATCGCGGCCTGGATCGCCACGTCGAACTGCTGGCGCGGGATCAGTTCCTTCATCTTCTCTGTCAGCTCGCGGCCGCGGCGGTCGGCGTGGCTGCGGTGCACGATGATCGACAGCGCGTCGACCTTGTCGCCGTTGATCAGCGTGTCCACGCGCACGAACGGACCGGCGTCGAAGCGCAGGAAGTGGTAGTCGAGCGAGGCGTAGCCGCGGCTGACCGACTTGAGCTTGTCGAAGAAGTCCAGCACCACCTCGGCCATCGGCAGCTCGTAGCTGATCTGCACCTGGCTGCCCAGGTACTGGATGCCAAGCTGCACGCCGCGCTTGTCCTCGCACAGCTTGATGATCGCGCCGATGTAGGCCTCGGGCGTGAGGATGTTGGCGCGGATGATCGGTTCGCGCACTTCCTGGACCTGGTTCACCGGCGGCAGCTTGGCCGGGTTGTCCAGCGGCATCACCTCGCCGTCGGTGCGCAGCACCTCGTACACCACGGTGGGCGCGGTGCTGATCAGGTCGAGGTCGTACTCGCGCTCCAGGCGCTCCTGCACGATCTCCATGTGCAGCATGCCGAGGAAGCCGCAGCGGAAGCCGAAGCCCATCGCCTCGGAGCTCTCGGGTTCGAAGCGCAGCGCGGCGTCGTTGAGGCGCAGCTTGTCCAGCGCCTCGCGCAGGTCCGGGTAGTCCTCGGCATTGACCGGGAACAGGCCGGCGAACACGCGCGGCTGCATTTCCTGGAAGCCGGGCAGCGGCTTGGCCGCCGGGTCGCCGGACAAGGTGAGCGTGTCGCCGACCGGCGCGCCGTGGACGTCCTTGATCGAGGCGGTGATCCAGCCCACCTCGCCCGCCCGCAGCGCCGGCATTTCCTTGCGCTTGGGGGTGAACACGCCGACCTTGTCGACCTCGTGGGTGCGGCCGGTCGACATCACCAGCAGCTTGCTCTTGGCCTTGATCTCGCCCTGCATGACGCGCACCAGCGAGACCACGCCCAGGTAGTTGTCGAACCAGGAGTCGATGATCAGCGCCTGCAGCTTGTCGGTATCGCGCGGCTGCGGCGGCGGGATGCGCTGCACGATGGCCTCGAGCACCTCGATCACGTTCAGGCCGGTCTTGGCGCTGACCGCGACCGCGTCGCTGGCATCGATGCCGATGACCGCCTCGATCTCGGCCTTGGCCCGGTCGATATCGGCGGTGGGCAGGTCGATCTTGTTCAGCACCGGCACCACTTCCAGCCCCTGCTCCACCGCGGTGTAGCAATTGGCGACCGACTGCGCCTCCACGCCCTGCGCGGCGTCGACCACCAGCAGCGCGCCCTCGCAGGCGGCCAGGGAACGGCTGACCTCGTAGGAGAAGTCGACGTGGCCGGGGGTATCGATGAAGTTGAGGTGGTAGGTCTGGCCGTCGCGCGCGGTGTACGGCAGCGAGACGGACTGGGCCTTGATGGTGATCCCGCGCTCGCGCTCGATCGGGTTGTTGTCGAGCACCTGCGCTTCCATCTCGCGCTCGGTCAGGCCGCCGCACAGCTGGATGATGCGGTCGGCGAGCGTCGACTTGCCGTGGTCGACGTGGGCGATGATGGAGAAGTTGCGGATCTGCCGCATGGGGTCGGACATGGGGGAGCGGCAGGGCCGTCGTCAGGACAGCCGGAGATTATCGCATAGGGCGGGCGCCGGCCTTCGCGGGCGGTGCGGCCCGGAGCCACCCCCGCGGGCGCCCGGAGACGCTGCGGCGGGGCTGCCGGCCCTCGCCCGCCAGGGGCGGGGCGAGGGCCGGGATGGCGCTACTCTTCTTCGCCCGGCGTGATCGCCACGAAGCGGCTGCCGCCCTGGCCGCGGACCAGCAGCATCACCGTCTGCCCCGCCTTCACGCCGCGCACGGCGCGGTCGAGGGCCGCGGGACTTCATCGCCACGTCGATCGGGATCGCGAAGGCCACGCCCATGTAGCCGCCGGAGTTGCTGAAGATCTGCGAGTTGATGCCGATCACCTCGCCACGCGTGTTGAGCAGCGGACCACCGGAGTTGCCTTGGTTGATGGCGACGTCAGTCTGGATGAAGGGCACGTACTGCTGGTTGGCATACGGGTTGCTGCGCCCGACCGCGCTGACGATGCCGGCGGTGACGGTCTGCTCGAAGCCGAACGGCGATCCGATCGCCACGGCCCACTGCCCCGGCTTCACACTGGAGGCATCGCCGGTGCGCAGCATCGGCAGGTCCTTGCCGTCGATCTTGAGCAGGGCCACGTCGGAGCGCTCGTCGCTGCCCACTACCTTGGCGGTGTACTCGCGCAGGTTGCTCAGGGTGACCTTGACCTCGTCGGCGCGGTCGATGACGTGGTGGTTGGTCAGCACGTAGCCGTCGTCGGAAATGAGGAAGCCGGTGCCCATCGCGCGTCCGCGCGGCGCGGGGGCGCGACCGCCGGGACCGCCCGGCCCGGGCATCTGGAAGCCCGGGCCGAAGAAGCGGCGGAAGATCTCCGGGATCTGCTCGTCGCCGGGCAGCGTGTCGTCAGGCTGCTGCGCGGTGCGCCGGCTGCCGATGGTGGTGTCGATCTTGACCACGGCCGGGCCGACCTCTTCGACCAGGCGCGTGAAATCGGGCAGGCCGGTCACCAGCGGCGCGGCCGGCACCGCCGTCGCCTGACCGGCCAGCGGCGCGGCAGCCGTCGCCTCCGGGCCAGGCTGGGCGGTGGCGATGGGCAGCACGATGGCGGTGGTGGCCGCCGAGGTGAGCAGGATCAGCGCGAATGCGTGCAGCGGGGTTTTCATCGGGACAGGGCCCTCGACAAGCGTGGAAAGAGAAGAAGCCTGGAGACGCGGCAGGGCCGCGCGTCAGGGTTGGACGGCGGCGTCCGCCTGCGGCTCGGCCGGCGCGGCGAGCGGGGTGCCCCAGGGCGCGAGATGGCCGCCGGGCAGCCGCGGCTCGAACCGCGGCTCGCGCGGCAGCAGTCCGCCACTGGACACCGTGAAGCCGGACTGCGGCGACAGCAGCGCACGCGGCCAGGGCCGCGCCGTGGCCTGCGGCATCGCGAAGGCATCGGACGCGCTCATCGCACCATCGGCGAAGGAGGCAGGCGGCAGCGCGTCGTTCGCCGCCGCGATCGCCACCGGCACCTGGGCCGTCTGCGCGGCAGCCGCGCGCGGCTGCGTGCGCGTCGCACGGCGCTGCGCGGCGCGCCTGGGCGCTTCTGCCGCTGCGGCCACGGCCGCCAGCGCCACTGCGGCGTCGGGCTGCGCCACCGGGGTCTCGGGTGCCGGGACGTCGGCCGCGGCGATCGTCGCGACCGGGACGTCAGGGGCTGTTTCGGGCGCGACCGGGTCCTGCGCCTGCGCAGGGGCGGAACCGGCCTGCGCGACCATCGGCACCGGTTCGGCAACGGGCTCCAGCGCGGCCTCGGGCAACTGCCGGCCCACGAACACCGCCATCAGCGCGACCGAGGCAGCGACCGCTGCGCCACCGCCCCACCGCGCCAGGCGCGGCCGGCGCGGCACGCGCGCTTCGTGCATGTCCGCCGCGGCATGACCACCGGCTCCGACCGCCACGGCGACGCGGCGCGCGAAGTCGGCCGGCAGCAGGTCGTTGCGCTGGCCACGCAGGACGTCGCCGCAGACCTGCCAGCGTTCCCAGCAGGCAGCCAGCTCGACGTCGTGCTGCAGCCGTCGCAGCATGAACTTCGCCTCGTCCGGCGACAGTTCGCCATCGAGCATGGCCGACAGCTGCTGGCGGTGGTAGACGAACAGTTTGTCCGGGTCGGGGACAATCTGGACGGTGTCGTTGTCGTCGACGGAAGTCATCGTGCCGCACGCTCCGGTCTGGTATCGCTGTCCAACAGGGGTTTCATTTCCTGGTCGATCGCCTCGCGCGCACGGAAGATGCGCGAGCGCACCGTGCCGATCGGGCAATCCATGCGCTGGGCGATGTCCTCGTAGCTCAGGCCGTCCACCTCGCGCAGCGTGATGGCCAGCCGGAGCTCCTCGGGCAGTGCTTCGACCGCGCGGACCACCGTTTGTTCCAGCTGCTGTCGCATCAGTTCACGCTCGGGGGTATCGCTGTCGCGCAGGCGGATGCCCGAATCGAACTGTTCGGCGTCCTCGACGTCGATATCCGCGCCCGGCGGGCGCCGGTTGCCGGCGACCAGATGGTTCTTGGCCGTGTTCACCGCGATCCGGTGCAGCCAGGTGTAGAACTGCGCATCGCCGCGGAAGTTGCCGATCGCGCGATAGGCGCGGATGAAGGTGTCCTGGGCCACGTCCTGGACTTCGCTCCAGTCGTGGACGTAACGGCCGATCAGCGCGGCGATGCGGTGCTGGTACTTGCGCACCAGCAGGTCGAACGCGGCGCTGTCGCCGCGCTGCACGCGCTTGACCAGCTCGAGGTCCAGTGTCTGGGTGTCGATCTCGGCCATCGGGCCTGGGCACTCCTGGTTGGCCGGCCGGGCCGGGCGCTATGACCTGCGGTGGGGCGGGAAGTTCCCGCATCGGCTGGATCTGGGGGCTCGGCCGGCACGCATCAAGCCGCATCGCAGGCGGCGTGCGGACGCTCCGGACCCGCCGATTTGACGGCAGGGAAACAACCTCTGGATCATAAGAGGCTTCCCATACCCTAACGGATGGTCCCGCATGATCGCTGGCCTCGATGGACTGCGCTTCAGCCACTGGCAGGTCGAGCTGCGCCCGGACGGGGTGCTGGTGCTCTCGTTCGACCGCGCGAACGAGTCGGTCAACACCTTCGCCCAGGACGTGCTGCTGGAACTCGATGGCCTGCTCGAGCGCCTGGCGCTCGACCCGCCCAAGGGCCTGGTGCTGCGCTCGGCCAAGGACAAGGGCTTCATCGCCGGCGCCGACATCCGCGAGTTCGCCGAGTTCGACCGCAAGGGCACGATCGGCGATTCGATCCGCCGCGGCCAGCAGGCGTTCCAGCGCCTGGCCGAACTGCCCTGCCCCACCGTGGCGGCGATCCACGGCTTCTGCATGGGCGGCGGCACCGAGATCGCGCTCGCCTGCGACTACCGCGTCGCCAGCAGCGACCCGTCCACGCGCATCGGACTGCCCGAAGTGAAGCTGGGTATCTATCCCGGCTGGGGCGGCAGCGTGCGCCTGCCGCGCCTGGTGGGCGCGCCGGCGGCGATGGACGTGATGCTGAGCGGGCGCAACCTGTCGGCCTCCTCGGCCCGCGCCATGGGCGTGGTCGACAAGGTGGTCGAGCCGGCGCTGCTGCTCGACGCCGCGGCCGAGCTCGCGCTGCGCGGCAGCCAGCGCCCGTTCCGGCAGCGTTTCCTGGGCTGGATCACCAACACCTGGCCGGCGCGGCAGCTGCTCGCGCCGATGCTGGTCAAGCAGGTCGCGCGCAAGGCGCGCAAGGACCACTATCCCGCGCCCTACGCGCTGATCGAGACCTGGCGGCGCAGCGGTGGCGGCATCCAGGCGCTGCTGCGCGCCGAACAGAAGTCGGTGGTGAAGCTGGCCGGCACGCCGACCGCGCGCAACCTCACCCGCGTGTTCTTCCTGATGGAGCGGCTCAAGGGCCTGGGCGGCAAGGATCCACACGGGATCAACCACGTGCACGTGGTCGGCGCCGGCGTGATGGGCGGCGACATCGCCGCGTGGTCGGCCTACAAGGGCTTCGAGGTCACCCTGCAGGATCGCGAACAGAAGTTCATCGATGGCGCGCTGGCACGCGCGCAGGAACTGTTCGCGAAGAAGGTCAAGGACGAGGCGAAACGGCCGGCGGTCGCCGCGCGACTCACCTCCGACCTGGCCGGCGATGGCGTGGCTCGTGCCGACCTGGTGATCGAGGCGATCATCGAGCGCGCCGATGCCAAGCGCGAACTGTATGCAGGGGTCGAGCCGCGGCTCAAGCCCGACGCGCTGCTGACCACCAACACCTCGTCGATCCCGCTGGAGGAACTGCACGAACACATCGCGCGTCCGGCGCAGTTCGCCGGCCTGCACTACTTCAATCCGGTGGCGTCGATGCCGCTGGTCGAGATCGTGCGCCACGACGCGATGTCGCCGCAGACCGAGCAACGCCTGGCCGCGTTCTGCAAGGCGCTGGACAAGCTGCCGGTGCCGGTCGCCGGCACGCCCGGCTTCCTGGTCAACCGGCTGCTGTTCCCGTACATGCTCGAGGCCGCAACCGCATACGCCGAAGGCATCCCGGCGCCGGTGATCGACAAGGCGGCGGTCAAGTACGGCATGCCGATGGGGCCGATCGAGCTGATCGACACCGTGGGCCTGGACGTCGCGTACAGCGTCGGCCAGGAGCTCGCGCCCTTCCTGGGCCTGCAGATCCCGCCGGCGCTGGCCAATCCGCCCGAAGCCGGCAAGCGCGGCAAGAAGGACGGCCAGGGCATCTACGCCTGGGAGCAGACCGGCAAGGGCAGCAAGCCGAAGAAGCCCGAGGTCCCCAAGGACTACAAGGCCCCCGACGACCTGGAGGACCGCCTGATCCTGCCGCTGCTCAACGAGGCGGTGGCGGCGCTGCACGATGGCGTGGTGTCCGATGCCGAACTGCTCGACGCCGGCGTGATCTTCGGCACCGGCTATGCCCCTTTCCGCGGTGGCCCGATCCAGACCATCCGCGAGGTCGGTGCGCAGGTGCTGCTGGCCCGCCTGCAGGCGCTGCAGGCGAAGTACGGCGATCGCTTCGCGCCACGCGCCGGCTGGGACAGCCCGGCCCTGCGCAAGGATGCGGAGACGACCGGACTGACGTCGTGAGGCGCTGAGTCCCGGCGCAAGCTGTTTCGCAGAACGGTTTCGCGGAACCGGGGGCGAGCGGGAAGCTCGCCCCTTCCGCTGTCAGGCCGCTCGCGCGAAGGACGCCCGGCGCGTCTACATCCTCGACGAACGCAGCACGACATCGGACTGCGCCCACGCGGCAGTGAAGGCGTCCATCGCCGCCGCGGCGTCCGGCTTGCGCTGCGCCTCGAGGCTCTTCGCCAGGCCGAACATCGACCAGCCGTTGCCCGGATTGCGCCGCAGCTCCTCGCGGTACACCGCTTCGGCTTCGGCGTTGCGGCCGGCCTGCAGCAGGATCGCGCCCAGCGTTTGCCGCACCGGCGCGTGCCAGCCTGGCGGCTCGTCGTAGGGAATGCCCCCCTCGATCGCCACCGCTTCCTCCAGCGCCGCCACCGCTTCGTCGTATCCGCCGCGGGCGGCCGCCAGCTCCGCGGTCACCGTGCGCTCGGCGATGCGCGCGGCGTGCGCCAGCGGATAGCGTTCCCACACCAGCAGCGCGTCCATCGCGGGGTCCGCGGCCAGCGGCCGCAGTGCGGCGAGGTGGGCGTCGGCATCGTCCATCCGCTCCTGCCGGATCGCCGCCATCGCCTGCGCGTAGTGCCAGATCGCGGTGACATAGGGCAGGTCGGGCGCGGGATTGCCGGCCCCTGCGATCTCGTCCCAGCGGCCGAAGCGGACGAGGTCGAACCAGGGCGTGAGCCAGTAGTGCTGCAGGCCGGCGAAGCCGGGCTCGCGCATCAGTTCCGGCAGGTGGGTGCGTTCGGACGTGGTCAGCGCCGAACTCCGGGCGACCCCGGCATTGCCTTCCATGCTCGCGGCGAACCACAGGAAATGATGGTTGTGCGGCACGTAGCCCAGCGGATACACGCCCTGGGTGTTGCCGCGGCACAGTGCGAGGTAGGCATCGTCGGCCTCGATCGCGCGCTGGTTGGCGATCACCGCGTCATGCCAGCGGCCGACGCGCGCATAGATGTGCGCGGGCATGTGCACCAGGTGGCCCGAACCGGGCACGAGGGTGCGCAGGCGGTCGGCGGCGTCCGCGCCGCGCTGCGGATCGGCGGATGCCTCGACCGCATGGACGTACAGGTGCAGCGCGCCGGCGTGGTCGGGGGCGCGCGCCATCACCGACTCCAGCGTGCGCACCACTTCCGCGGTATGGCCCTTGGGCTTCTGCTGCGCGTCGTAGTAGTCCCAGGGCTGCAGGTCCATCAGCGCTTCGGCGAGGAAGACCGCGGCGTCGGCATCGTCGGGGCGCTTGCCGGCGAGTTCCCGCGCGGCGGCGGCGTAGGCCTCGTCGAGCGCGCGCCGGTCTTCCGGCGGCTGCTCCGCGTAGCGCGCGGACAGCGCCTGGATGAAGGCCTGCTCGCGTTCGCTGGCCGCGGGCGCCAGTTCGCGCGCGCGCTGCAGGCGCTGCCAGGCGTCGGCGTTGTCGGCCGGATCCATCGCCGCGTTGACGTGCGGCCCCAGCACCAGCGACGCGCCCCACCAGCACATCGCGCAATCCGGATCGAGTTCGGTCGCCTTGAGGAAGGAGCGCTCGGCCGCATCGTGGTTGAAGCCGTAGGCCAGCATCATTCCCTGGTCGAACCAGCGCTGCACGTCCGGATGCCGGGTGGTGACCTCGAAGCGGTAGTCGCCCAGGCCTTCGAGCAGATGCGCGCCGATCATCGCCATTTCCGGGGGCGAGACGTCGGGCACTGCGGCGACGGCGCCGGGGGCGGCGGGGCGGTCGCAGGCGAGCAGCGCGGATGCGGCGACCAGGCAGGCCAGGGTCAGGACGTTGGCTTTCATGTGCGGGGACCTCCACGGTCGGCTTCAGGGCACCGGCACGCGCGGATCGCGATGAATGCCGGGGATGCGCCACGCGTTCCCGATGCGGGACGGTGGACGCGGGGCGGGCGAGGCGATGCCTCTTCCATCCGGCCTTCGCGAAAACGGGGGAAGCGGGAGGCCGGATGCGGCAACCCGACGGCGTCGCCTCCAGGCCAGGAAGACTGCACCACGCGGGTCCGCAGCCTTTCCAACGGCGACCCGGGCGATGGTCGGCCATCCCAGTGCCGGCCGGGGCAGGCGCCGCATCCGCGGCCGCAGGGCGCTGCGTCCGGCGCTGCCGGACTCAGCGCTCCAGGCCGAGGCTGCGCAGGGCGGCCTCGAGCGCCTCGCGCTGCGCCTGGAGCGTATCCGGCCCTTCGTACGGGAACACGGTCCAGGTTTCGCCGGCCCGCATCGTTTCGCCGGGTGCCAGCGTGCGCAGCGGGGCGTGGACCTCGAGTTCGAGGATCCCCGCTTGCGGATCGTCGTGGTGCCACTGCTGGTAGATCTCGACCTGGCCGTGCTCGGGGTCGATGCGCGCATCGTCCTGGCGCTCGAAGCGGATCAGCAGCAGCTGCCCGGCATTGAAGCCGGCGATCCAGCCGGCCGAGGGCGCGATGAAGACCTTTCCGCGCCGACCGGCCTTGCCCGGCGGAGGCGGCACCAGCTGCAGCGAATACAGCCCGTCCTCCCACCAGGCGACCGGCCCGTCGAACACCGCGTCGCCATCGGCCCGCAGGCGCGCGTCCTCGGGCCGGGCCACCGGCGCGAACACGCGGCTGCCCGCGGGCAGGCGGGTGTTGAACCACAGGTCGCGGCGCAGCGCGCGGTCGCGCCGGTTCACCGCTTCGGCGGCGAGTTCGAGCGTCGCCGGCGCGCGGCCCGACAGGCGGAACGACTGGCTCGCCTGCAGCCCGCTCACCGGGCTCGCCACGCCTTCGAGCACCAGTGCGTGCGCGCTGCGTTCGACGATGCGGTTGCGCGCATGCGCCAGCCACGGATCCGGCGGCCAGGGCGCGGCCGCGGCGCGGCGCTGCGGGTTCACGTCCTGGTCCTGCCACCAGCGCGATTGCGGGCCCAGCCAAAGCTCATGGCCGAAGTACGGCAGGTCCGGACCATCGGCGGCGGGTTCCGGCGCGGGCACCGTGTCGAGCGCCGGACCGACCTTGAGCACGTTGCCACGCCCGGGCAGCGACAGGTGCACCACGCGGCCGCCGATCGCGGGCGCCACTTCGACCTGCAGGTGGCCGTCGTCCAGGCGCACGCGCTCCGGAGCGGACGCCGCGGCAGCGGGCCCGGCAGTTTCTTCGGTCGCCGCCGCGTTCGCGCACAGCGCCACGCCCAGCAGCAGGGCGGCGGCGCGGCGCAGGCGCGGGGCGGTGGCCCGCATCACATCGTGTGCGTGGGTTTCTCGGCGGCCAGGGTGCCGGCGAGCAGCGTTTCGATCCGGCCCCGCACCGTCTCGCCTTCCGGCGTATCGGCGAACTGCACGCCGACGCCCGCGGTGCGCGCGCCCTGCGCGCCGGTCGGGGTGACCCAGACCACCTTGCCGGCGACCGGCAGGCGCTCGTGGGATTCGGGCAGGGTCAGCAGCAGGAACACCTCGTCGCCGAGGAAGTAACGCCGCGGCGTGGGCACGAAGATGCCGCCGTTCTTCAGGTAAGGCATGTAGGCGCTGTACAGCTGCGCCTTGTCCTTCAGTGCCAGCGAAAGGATGCCCTGGCGCGCGCCGCCCGCGGTCGTGTTCATCGATACCTCGTGTTTGCGGATGCCGGACCCGGCGCTTGCCCGCCGCGCCAGGACAGCAGCAGCTCCGCGACTGCGAGGTCCGCGCGCACCGTGGTGCGCAGCAGGTCGCGGGTGCGGTTGGCCGCATCGAACCACTGCGCCAGCTTCCGGATTCGCGCCGGATCGGTCAAGCCCGCGGCCTCGTCCAGCGCCAGGTCGGCGGCATGGCGCAGGCGCAGGTCGGCGTGCTCGTCGCCGGTCCAGCGCTGCGCGGTCTCGATCGGCGCAGCCTCGCCGCGCGCTAGCCTGGCCAGGTCTTCGCCGACCTCGCGACGCAGCCGCATGCCGCCATCGCGCAGCCAGGCATCGGCCAGGCCGGGGTGGCCGCGCGCCGCGTCCAGCGCCTCGACGGCGACGCCGGACGCATGGCCCTGCGCCTGCAGCCAGGCCAGCGCCTCGTCGCGCCGCGGCAGACCGAACTCGAGCCGCTGGCAGCGGCTGCGGATCGTCGCCGGCAGGCGCGCCGGGTTCGACGCGACCAGCCACAGGTAGCGGCCCGGCTGCGGCTCCTCCAGCGTCTTGAGCAGGGCATTGGCCGCGGACGTGTTGATGGCATCGGCCGGATCGACGATCGCCACCTGCGCGGCGCCGTACTGCGGCGTCAGCGACAGCTTCTCCGACAGTTCGCGGATCTGCTCGATCACGATCTCGCTGCGCAGCTTGGTGCCTTCGCGGTTGGGCTGCAGCGTGACCACGTGGAAATCCGGGTGCGTACCGGCCTCGATGAGGTGGTCGGACCGCGGACCGTGCGCGCCAAGCAGGTGCGCGGCCAGGCGTTCGGCCACCGCGCGCTTCCCCAGCCGCGCCGGCCCGCAGATCAGCAGCGCATGGCCGAGGCGGCCTTCCGACAGCGTGCGCGCGGCGTGGTCGAAGGCGCGCTGCTGCCAGGGGGCGAGCGGGCCGCTCATGCGCGTCCCATCCAGTCGCGCAACAGCCGCACCGCCTCATACGCCACCTCGGCAGCCGGCGGCGAGGCGTCGACCACGCGGAAGCGCTGCGGCTCGGCGGCGGCGCGTGCGCGGTAGCTGGCGCGCACGCGTTCGAAGAACTCGTCGCGCTCGGCCTCGATGCGGTCGGGCACGAGGTCGCGGCCGCGGGTGCGCTCGCGACCGCGGCCGACTTCGACATCCAGCAGCAGGGTCAGGCCGGGACGCAGCCCGACCGCGCGCCGCTCCAGGTCCGCGATCCAGTCCACGTCGAGCCCGCGCCCGCCGCCCTGGTAGGCGTAGCTCGAATCGGTGAAGCGGTCGCACAGGACCCAGGCGCCGCGCTCGAGCGCGGGCACGATCGTCTCGCGCACGTGCTGGGCACGGGCAGCGAACATCAGCAGCAGCTCGGTCTCGGCGGCGGGCGGTTCGTGCGCGGGGTCGAGCAGCAGGCGGCGAATCATCTCCGCCAGCGGCGTGCCGCCGGGCTCGCGGCTGCAGACCACTTCCTGGCCGCCCTCGCGCAGCGCCTCGCGCAGGGCGTCGAGCACGGTGGTCTTGCCCGCGCCCTCGCCGCCCTCCAGCGAGACGAAGCGCGCATGCGTGCGCAGCGACTGCATCACGGCCCGAACTGCGTGCGGTAGCGGCGCACGTACTCGCGCACCGCGGCGTTGTGTTCGTCCAGCGTGCGCGAGAACACGTGGCGGCCGCTGCCGTCGCCGACCGCGACGAAGTAGAGCTCGTCGCCCTCGGCCGGCCGGGTCGCCGCGCGGAGCGCGTCGACGCCGGCCATCGCGATCGGGGTCGGCGGCAGGCCGTCGCGGGTGTAGGTGTTGTAGGGCGTGTCAGCCAGCAGGTCGGCGCGGCGGATGTTGCCGGCGTAGCGGCTGCCCATGCCGTAGATCACGGTCGGATCGGTCTGCAGGCGCATGCCGCGCTGCAGGCGGCGCACGAACACCCCGCCGATGCGCGCGCGCTCCTCGGCGATGCCGGTTTCCTTCTCGATGATCGAGGCCAGCACCAGCGCCTGCCCGGCGTCCTGCAGCGGCAGGTCCGGCGCGCGCGCTTCCCAGGCCTCTTGCAGCGCGCGTTCGAGCGACTGGTTGGCGCGACGCAGCAGGTCCAGGTCGGTGTCGCCGCGGGTGTAGACGTAGGTTTCAGGCAGGAAGCGGCCCTCGGGGTGCACGCCGGCGCGGTCGAGCTTCGCCATCAGCGCGGCATCGTCCAGGTCGCCGATGCTCTGT
Source organism: uncultured Luteimonas sp. (assembly GCF_947492465.1). NCBI lineage: Bacteria > Pseudomonadati > Pseudomonadota > Gammaproteobacteria > Lysobacterales > Lysobacteraceae > Luteimonas > uncultured Luteimonas sp. The sequence continues at coordinate 393,863 of NZ_CANLNF010000001.1, read as the reverse complement.
ACCAGCGGCGTGGCCCGCGCCAGCGCCGCGCGCAGTTCGCGGATGTTCCAGCCCTCGACGATGGTGAAGCGGTAGCTGAGCACGCGGCCATCGCGCATGCGCTGCAGCAGGGTGCGCGGCGACATGCCCGGCTCCAGCGCGTACTCGCCCACCTGCACCCGCGCGTCGGCGCCCAGCTGGCGCGCCAGCGCCTGCCATTCGAGGTCGTGGCCGTCGTGCACGCCGTTCTCGCGCAGCTTCGACAGCACGCGCCGGAAGGAATCGCCGCGCTCCACCCGCACCGTTTCGCCCGCCTCGATCCCCGACAGCGGCGCATCCGCGAAGCCGGTGTAGCGGTCGTACAGCCAGAACGCCGCGGCGCCAGCCACCAGTGCCGACAGCACGAACAGCAGCCGCAGGCCGCGCCAACGGCTAGCGGCCTTGGCCACGCGCCTGCTCCATCGTCCGGAAAGGAATGCTCATCGGCCTAGGATACCGTGGCCCCGCCGGCATCCGCCGCCAGCGCCTGGAGCATGCCGCGCGCCTTGGCGCGGGTTTCGTCGAGTTCGCGCGCCGGGTCCGAATCGGCCACGATCCCGGCGCCGGTGCGGAAACGCACCTGCGCGCCTTCGACCTCGGCGCTGCGGATCAGGATGTTGAGGTCGAGGTCGCCGTCGCGGTTGAGCCAGCCCATCGCGCCGGTGTAGGCCCCGCGCCCGCCGCCCTCGAGTTCGGCGATGACCTGCATGCAGCGCACCTTGGGGCAGCCGGTGATGGTGCCGCCCGGGAAGGTCGCGGCGATCACCTCGCCGGGACCGGCGTCGGCGCCCAGGCGTCCGCGCACGTTGCTGACGATGTGGTGCACGTGCGCATAGCTTTCGATAGTCATCAGCTCGTCGACCTCGACGCTGCCGGGCACGCAGACGCGGCCCAGGTCGTTGCGCTCCAGGTCGACCAGCATCACGTGCTCGGCGCGTTCCTTGGGATGGCCGATCAGTTCGCGCATCCGTGCGGCATCGTCGTCGCCCGGCATGCGCGGCCGGGTCCCGGCGATCGGCCGCGTCTCGACCACGTCGCCGCGCACCGAGACCAAGCGCTCGGGCGAGGCGCTCGCGACCGCCCAGCCGTCGCCGGCGTACAGGCCGGCGAAGGGCGCGGGATTGGCCTGGCGCATGCGCGCGTAGAGCCGCGCGGGATCCAGCGGCGCGGCGAATCCAGCCCGCCAGCCGCGCGAGAGGTTCGCCTGGAACACGTCGCCCGCGGCGAGGTAGTCGAGGATGCGCACGACCCCGTCGGTGAAGCGCTCCGGCGCGTCCTCGCGCACCTCCACGGGCGGCTGCCACGCGGGCAGCGGATCGAGCCCCGCGGCGGCGGCCAGTTTCCGCTCGATTGCATCGAGCATCGCGCCGTGACCGGATTCCGCCACCGCCACACATTCGCCGCCGGCATGGTCGCGCAGGATCGCGGCCGGGCAGCGCAGCGCCTGCGCCACCGGCAGGCCGCCCTCCGCCGCGGGCAGCCGCAGCACCGGCTCGACCTGCCCCGCCAGCTCGTAGCCCAGCAGCAGCGCCCAGCCGCCGCGGAATGGCCAGCGCGGCTCCTCGCGCGGCAGCCGCAGCGCGCTCCAGGCCGCGTCGAGCGCCTGCAGGAACGTACCCGTGGACGCGATGCCGGTTCCGTCGCGGGTGACGCCATCGACGCCCAGGGTCAGGGACTCGCCGCTGGCGACGAGCAGCAGGTCCCAGCGCGCCTGCGCCGTGCCATGCGCGACCGACTGCAGCAGCAGCGGGCAGCCGGCGGGGTCCAGGCGATGCAGCGCCAGGAGGTCCGTATCCGGCGGTAGCGGCCTGCTGATCAGCACCCTGGACTCGCTTCTGGTGACCGGGCCGGGCTGGACGGGGCCGCGAAAAGGCCCCGATGCGTGCTTGCGGAAATACGCCCCTGCGGCACCCGCGCCGGCGACGGAACGCGCCGCCGCCCTGGCGCGAGCGTCGCGACTCTAGACCCGGCGGAAAATCAGCGTGCCGTTGGTGCCGCCAAAGCCGAAGGAGTTCGACAGTGCGATGTCGATCTTCGCCTCGCGCGCGGTGTGCGGCACGTAGTCGAGGTCGCAACCATCGGACGGATTGTCGAGGTTGATCGTCGGCGGAATCACGCCGGTGTGCAGCGCCATCGCCGAGAACACCGCCTCGACGCCGCCGGCCGCGCCGAGCAGGTGGCCGGTCATCGACTTGGTGGAGCTGACCATCAGCTTCGAGGCGTGCGCGCCGAACACGGACTTGATGCCCATGGTCTCGGCCAGGTCGCCCTGCGGCGTGGAGGTGCCGTGGGCGTTGATGTAGCCGACTTCGGACGGGTCGATGCCCGCATCGCGCAGCGCGGCGACCATGCAGCGCGCGCCACCTTCGCCGTTCTCGCTGGGCGCGGTCATGTGGTGCGCGTCGCCGCTCATGCCGAAGCCGACGAGTTCGGCGTAGATGCGGGCGCCGCGCGCCTTCGCGCGTTCCCACTCCTCGAGCACCAGGATGCCGGCGCCGTCGCCCATCACGAACCCGTCGCGCTCCGCGTCCCAGGGGCGCGATGCCCGCTCCGGATCGTCGTTGCGCGTGGACAGCGCCTTCATCGCGCAGAAGCCGCCCAGCGACGTGGGCGTGGTCGCGAACTCGGAGCCGCCGGCGATCATCGCGTCGGCATCGCCGTACTGGATCATGCGCGCGGCCAGGCCGATGTTGTGCGTGGCGGTGGTGCAGGCGGTGACCACGGCGATGTTGGGACCGCGCGCGCCGGTCATGATCGAGACCTGGCCGGCGACCATGTTGATGATGGTGCTGGGCACGTAGAACGGCGAGACCTTGCGCGGCCCGCCCTCGTGGTACTTGATCGACGTCTCTTCGATACCCTTGAGTCCGCCGATGCCGGCGCCGATGGCCACGCCGATGCGGTCGGCGTCGGGCTCGCGGATCTCCAGCCCGGCGTCGGCGATCGACATCAGCGCCGCAGCCACGCCGTAATGGACGAAGGGATCCATCTTCTTGACGTCCTTCGCCGCGATCCACCGGGTCGGATCGAAATCCTTGACCGAACCCGAGATGCGGGTGGCGAAGGCGGAGGCGTCGAAATGGGTGATCGGGCCGATGCCGGAGCGGCCGCTGACGATGCCGTCCCAGCTCGTGGCCAGGTCGTTGCCGAGCGGCGACAGGATGCCGATGCCGGTGATGGCGACGCGGCGCTTGGACATGGGCGGCTCTCTCCTCGATGCATTCGTGGGCATCGCGCCGCCGAGGCGGCGCGATGCAAAACGCACGAGGCCGCAATGCGGCCCCGGGTTGTTACGTGCCGGCCCGGACGGGTCGGCGGTATCGCAGGCTTGGCGACGCCTGGCCGCTCGGGCCAGGCGCGCCGGCAGGACTCACGCCTTGACGTGGGTCTTGATGTAGTCGATCGCCTGCTGCACCGAGGTGATCTTCTCGGCTTCCTCGTCGGGGATCTCGCACTCGAACTCTTCTTCGAGCGCCATCACCAGTTCGACGGTGTCGAGCGAGTCCGCGCCGAGGTCGTCGACGAAGGAAGCGCTGGCGCTGACCTCCTCTTCCTTGACGCCCAGTTGTTCGACCACGATCTTCTTGACGCGTTCTTCGATGCTGCTCATTGGTTGTAGCTCCGCGGAGGCTGTTACGGTGACAAGTGTAAGGTCTGATCCGGGGCGAGGATAGCGCGTTGCCGCTGCGCGGCCCCGGGGCGGGTCTGCGCGCCGCAACTACCGGCCACGCATTCCCTTTGAAATCGGCAACTTAGGGACGCAGCGCAAAACGCCGCGGCACGTCCCGGAAGGCTGGTCGGGTCAGGGCATGTACATGCCGCCGTTGACGTGGATGGTTTCGCCGGTGATGTACCCGGCGCCAGCGCCTGCAAGGAAGGCCACCGCGTTGGCGATGTCCGATGCCTGGCCCAGGCGCGCAAGCGCGATCTGGCCCACCAGGCCCTTCTTCACTTCCTCGGGCAGGGCCGCGGTCATGTCGGTCTCGATGAAGCCCGGCGCGACCACGTTGACGGTGACGCCGCGCGAACCGATCTCCTTCGCCAGCGACTTGCTGAAGGCGATGATGCCGGCCTTGGCCGCGGCGTAGTTGGTCTGGCCCGCGTTGCCGGTGACGCCGATCACCGAGGCGATGTTGATGATGCGGCCCTTGCGTGCCTTCATCATCCCGCGCATCGCGGCCTTGGAGGAGCGGTACACGCTGCTTAGGTTGGTATCGAGGACCGCCTGCCAGTCCTCGTCGCTCATGCGCATCAGCAGGCCGTCGCGGGTGATGCCGGCGTTGTTGACCAGGATCGACAGCGGCCCGATCTCCTTGCCGATGGCCTCGATCAGCGCTTCGACCTGGCCTGGCACCGACACGTCGAGCACGCGGCCATGGCCGCCGTGCGCCGCGAGCCGGTCGCCGATGGCGCTGGCGCCCGCTTCGGAGGTCGCCGTGCCGATCACGGTCGCGCCCTGCGCGGCAAGCGTATCGGCGATCGCCGCGCCGATGCCGCGGCTGGCGCCGGTGACCAGCGCGATCTCGCCCTTGAGTTCCTGGGTCATCTCTTCATCCACCTGTGTGCAACTGGAGCATTCTGCCGCGGATTCCGCCGATGGCCGCGGGGGACCGCGCGCCGAACCGCGGGACCCGCGCGGGTCGCGCGTCGATCAGCCTTTCCAGGCCTCCATCGCGGCATCGAACTCGCCCGGCGTGCCGAGCGCGCGCATGTCGATGCCCTTGTCGATGCGGCGCACCAGCCCGGCCAACACCTTGCCCGGGCCGCACTCGGCCACGCGCGTCGCGCCGTTCGCCGCCAGCGCCTGCACGCATCGCGTCCACTGCACCGGCAGGTAGAGCTGGCGCACCAGCGCATCGCGGATCGCCTGCGCGCCCGCGTGCACCTCAGCATCGACGTTCTGCACCACCGGGATCGCAGGTTCGTTCCAGGACAGGCCGGCCATCGCCTGCGACAGGCGGTTGGCCGCCTCGCGCATCAGCGGGGTATGGGAGGGCACGCTGACCGCGAGCTTCACCGTCTTGCGCACGCCGCGCTCGGCCAGCAGCGCCAGCGCACGGTCGACCGCGGCCGCGTGGCCGCCGATGACGATCTGGCCCGGCGAGTTGTGGTTGGCCGGCACCACCACGCCGTCCTGCGATGCATCCCGGCAGACCTCGTCGACCAGCGCGTCCTCGGCGCCGATCACCGCCGCCATCGCGCCGGAGCCGGCGGGCGCCGCGTCCTGCATCAGCTGGCCGCGCAGGCGCACCAGGCGCGCGCCATCTTCCAGCGACAGCGCGCCGGCGGCGACCAGCGCCGCGTACTCGCCCAAGCTGTGGCCGGCGAGCAGCGCCGGACGCGCGCCGCCCTGCTGCAGCCATGCGCGCCACACCGCGACGCCCGCGGCCAGCAGCGCCGGCTGGGTGAACTCGGTGCGGTTGAGCTGGTCCTCCGGACCGCCCTGCGCCAGCGACCACAGGTCGACCCCCGCGCCCTGCGAGGCTTCGGCGAAGGTGTCGCGCACGACAGGGTGCCGCTCGGCGAGTTCCGCGAGCATGCCCACCGACTGCGAACCCTGGCCGGGGAACACGAACGCGAGTTGTGGATCGGTCACGCCAGCATCCGGGTGAAAATCAGGGCGCGATGATACGGGCAAAGCCGTGGCCTCGTCTGTACCGGGGCGTATGCCCGCCGGCCGTGGTGCGGAGCGCACCGGGGCGTGGGAGGCGTGTTGCGGATGCGCGAGGTGAGGGTCGCGAGGCCCGAAGCCGAAGTGACGCCTTTCGCGCCGGTGCGTGCCCTTCGCTGCGACCATCGAACCTGGTGTACCGATGCTGGAGGGCCTGCCAGGCCCGCGGCATGCCACCGCGCTTGGACGGCGGCCGGGGTTCCCGCCAACCGGAACCCCCGCTCCGTCCCGGCAGGCTGCCGGGCGGCCAGGCGGCCAGGCGGCCAGGCACACGCTAAGGTTCGACCGCAGGAGCGCGCCTGGTCGAACCGGAAGGAAGACGCCAATGACCCGACGCGGATCGCGGACGCCGCGGCGCGGCGCCGCCGAACGGTCAGTAGCGCAGCAGCGCCGAGCCCCAGGTGAAGCCGCCGCCGAAGGCCTCGAGCAGCACCAGCTGGCCGCGCTGCACCTTGCCCGAACGCACCGCTTCGTCCAGCGCCAGCGGCACCGAACCAGACGAGGTGTTGCCATGCCTGTCGACGGTGACGATCACCCGCTCCATCGGCATTTCCAGCCGCTTGGCGGTGGCTTCGATGATGCGCAGGTTGGCCTGGTGGGGGATCAGCCAGTCGATGTCGTGACGGTCCAGGCCGTTGGCCTGCAGCGTTTCCTCGACCACCGAATCGAGCGCCTTGACCGCGTACTTGAACACGTCGCTGCCCGACATCCGGATGCGCACGCCGGCGTTCTTGGCGTTCTCGTCGAAGCCCACCGACACGCCCACCGGATTCCACAGCAGTTCCTTCTTGCTGCCGTCGGCATGCAGGTGGGTGCTGAGCACGCCGGTCTCGGCATCGGCCTTGAGCACGACCGCGCCGGCGCCGTCGCCGAACAGCACGCAGGTGGTGCGCTCGGTCCAGTCGACCATGCGGGTCAGCGTCTCGGCGCCCACCACCAGCACGGTCTTCGCATCGCCGCAGCGGATGAACTTGTCGGCGACCGACAGCGCGTACAGGAAGCCCGAGCAGGCAGCATTGACGTCGAACGCGCCGCATCCGGCGATCCCCAGCCGTTCCTGCAGCAGGCAGGCCGAGGACGGGAATACCAGGTCCGGCGTGGTGGTGCCGACGATGATCAGGTCGAGCTCGTCGGCACGGGTGCCGGCCGCCTCGAGCGCACGCGTGGCCGCGTGGTACGCGAGGTCCACGGTGGTTTCGCCTTCGGCGGCGATATGGCGCTCACGGATGCCGGTGCGCGAGGCGATCCACTCGTCGCTGGTGTCGACGATCCTGGACAGGTCGTCGTTGGTCAGCACCTTGCTGGGAAGGTAGCTGCCGGTCCCGGCGATACGTGAATAGATCCGCGCGCTGCTGCTCATCTCGTGGACGGCCCTCGGGTCGAAGCGGGCGGCCCGCGACGCCGGCAGCCGCGCGGACGCGGACACGGGGTGCGGGCCGATGTCGCCAGGCCCGCATGCGGGCCCGGACGCTGGGTCAATCCTCGTCGACGACCTTGGTCTTCGGCTGGATCACCTGTTTGCCGCGGTAGTAGCCGTCGGCGGTGATGTGGTGGCGCAGGTGGGTCTCGCCCGTGGTCGGGTCGGTGGCCAGCTGCTTGGCCGTGAGGGCGTCGTGCGAACGACGCATGCCACGACGGGACGGGGTGACGCGGGACTTCTGCACAGCCATGGGATTGCTCCAGGAACGATTCGGTTGTTGCTACTGCCGGTTGCGCCACGGGGGCGCGAACCGCTTCATTGTTTCTTCTTCAGCGCGGCCAGGCCGGCGAAGGGATTGGTACGCTCTTCCTCTTCCGCGGACACCGGCCAGTCGCGCTCGACCGCCTCGGAGCCCGGCTTCACCGGCACCACTGGAATGGCGAGGATGAGTTCGTCCTCCACCAGGTCCAGCGGCCGCAGCATGCCGTCGGCGTCGACCAGCAGCGGCTCGTAGCCACCGGGCAGGCCGGCTTCCTCCTCCTCGTCCCGGATCAGCCCCAGCCGCTGCTCCAGCTGCACCGGGAACAGGAACCGCTGCAGGCTGCGCTGGCATTGCAGCGGCAGCTCCGCGTCGATCTTGAGTTCCAGGTACGGCACCCGCAGCGCGTCGCAATCGAATCCCAGTGCGAAAACCACTTCGCCCTCGGCGTCCAACAGTGCGTCGCGCAGCCTCGGCAGCGCCGCCAGCGCGACCCGGCCCTTGAACTCCCGCCGCGCGGCGACCATCCGCCAGGCGTCCAGGATTTCGGGCAGTTCGGCGGACATAAGCTGTAGGATTTTAAAGGTCGAAGTCCCCCCTGTCAAACCGCCCCATGGCGGGCAAGCCGTTGTGCGGGCAGGGAATTTGCCCGGCGCCGCGACGGCGGGCAGACTGCCGTCCAGTCCGGGGGAGTGCCATTGTGACCGTTCTTGTCCTGTCTGTGCTGGTCGTTGCCGCCGCAGCGGCCCTGACCGCATGGCTGCGCAGCCGCGGCAGCCGCCGCAACCGCGCCATGGCGCAGCTGCTCGACGCCGCCGACGCCCTGGAGGACCGGCTGCGCACCGCGCGCTCGGAAATCGAGGCCATCGCCGGCGACGACCACAATCCCGTGCGCGAGGCGATGCAGGAGATGCTGCGCCAGCGGCTGTGGCTGCAGCAGCACGGCCAGTCCGCGTCGCTGGAGCAGCTCGACAGCGTCCGCGCCTCGATCGACGCCGCCCGCGACAGCATCGACACGCAGCTGATGCAGATCGAGCGCGCCCGCGCCTCGCTGCACTGAGCCATGTCCCGCGACCTCATCCTCGCCTCCACCTCGCGCTGGCGCGGGCAGCTGCTCGAACGGCTGCGCCTGCCCTTCGATACGGTGCACCCGGAGGTCGACGAGACCCCGCATCCGGCCGAGCCGCCGGCAACCCTGGCCCTGCGCCTGGCGACGGCCAAGGCCGACGCCGTGGCCGGGCGGCATCCGCAGGCGGTGGTGATCGGCTCCGACCAGGTCGCCAGCTGCGACGGGCGGCTGCTGGGCAAGCCGGGCTCGCGCGAGGCCGCGCTCGCGCAGCTGCGGGCGATGTCCGGGCGCGAGGCCGTGTTCCTGACCGCGGTGGCGGTGGCGGGACCCGGCGTCGAAGCCGGACAGGCCCTGGACACCACCGTGGTGCGCTTCCGGCCACTGGGCGACGACGCGATCGCGCGCTACATCGACGCCGAACAGCCCTGGGACTGCGCCGGCAGCTTCCGCTGCGAGGGTCTGGGCATCACCCTGTTCGAGGCCATCGAGACGCGCGATCCGACCGCGCTGGTCGGCCTGCCCCTGATCGCGACGGCGCGATTACTGCGCGCGGCCGGCTTCGTCCTGCCCTGAGCGATCGGCCGCGGCGGGCGTGCGATCGAAGGGCGCGAAGCCGCGTTCGCGCAACGCAGCCAGGTGCCCGTGCGCGGCCCCGGCGCGCCAGCCGTAGGCGGCGTCCATCACCGCAGGATCGACGTCCGGGTAAGCGGCCAGGATCTGCGCCGCATGGCCTTCGGCGCGTCCGTGCAGCTGCCGCGCCTGTTTGGCCATGTGGACGCCATTGGCGAGCAGGAACACCAGCAGCACCGACAGCAGCGGCCGCACCCAGCGCCGCCAGGCCGGCTGCGCCTCGCGCCAGGCCACCAGCATCGCCCCGGTCCATCCGAACCAGAACATCGACGAGAAGCTGACGTAGCGGGTCACGAAGGCGTGGTCGGTGCCGTGCGCGTCGGCCCGTCCCAGCGCGGTCAGCAGCGCGCAGCCGAGGCCGAACGCCATCAGCGCCAGCCACGGCAGCAGTGCCGGTTGCCAGCGCCGCGCCGCGGCCCAGCCCGCGGTGGCCAGCGCGATCGCCGCCCAGACCGGCGCGGCCGCGGTAGCCAGTCGCGACACCCCGCCGCCCAGGTAGTTGAGGACGTAGAGCACCGTGGTTCCGAGGCCCGGGAACGTGCCGCCGACGGCGGCCCGCCCTACCGACAGCCAGGCCAGCAGCGCCACGGCGGCGGCCAGCCAGGGCAGCGCCAGCAGCAGCCGCTGACCGTGCGACAGCCGCGGATGCAGCGCCACCAGCCCCAGCGCGACCGGGAAGGCGGCGAGCGTGGTCGAAAAGCCGAGCACGCCCACAGACGCCAGCGCGACGGCCAGCAGGTTGGCGGCCATCGACAGACCGGGGCGCGTCAGCAGTGCGATCGCGGCGACGGCGCCCAGCGTGCTGATGAACACCGCGACCTGCCAGCCCCACTGCAGGTTGGCCAGGTGACCCGGGTGCAGTGCGATGAGCAGCAGGACCATCAGCCATACGCCCTGGATCCTGCCGGAAGGCGCCGCGCCGGCGATGCGCAACAGCACGACCGCCTGCACCAGCAGCAGGGCGAAGCTCGCCAGGCAGTCCAGCCACGGTTGCCCGCCCGAAGCCCAGGTGGTGGCCAGCAGCACCGCATAGGCGGCCACGTGCAGGTGGCTGCCGTCGTGGACCTGCCAGAAGGCCGAGGACGCCAGCGTTCCGTCCTGCCAGGCCTCGTACATCGGGACCAGGTCGATGTGGTCCCAGAGCATCATCGGCAGGTGCCAGGCCATGGTGCCCGCCAGCAGCAGCGCGGCCAGTGCGGCGAACGCCATCCACGCGCGTCCCGGGATCGTCGTCATCCGGCCCTCTTCGTCCTGCGGATTCCGCGCGCTGCGCGTCATTCCCCGAGCAGTTCCACCGGCTGCCCGGCGAAGCGCTCCACGCTGCCGTCCTTGCCGGCCACCTCGAGTCCCAGCCAGTAGCGCCCCGGCGGCAGTGCGCTTGCATCGATCGTGGCGCGGAAGCCCACCCGCGGCTGTGCGGGATCCTTCGAGCGGCCGCCGTAGAAGCGTTGCGGCCAGTCGTCCTGCAGCCCGTATTCGGCCTGCGCCACCACCCGCCCGTCCAGCGTCAGCGAAACGCGCTCGACGCCGGCCACGTCCTTGATCGCCCAGCCGGTGGCCTCGAACTTCGCCGGCAGCCGCGCCCCGGCCTCCGGCGTGTTGAGATGGGCGATCGCCGGCGGCACGCATTCCGCGTCCGCCTTGCCGTCCGCGCTGCCCTCGAGGGCGAACAGCAGGAATCGCCTGCCGCCGCCGTCGGCGTCGACCACCTGCGGCGCCGGCAGCGCGCCGAAGCGGCGGCACAGTGCCTGGTAGTGGTCGAGCAGTTCGCTGAGCTTGACGTCGCTGGGAGACACCACCAGCAGCGCCGGCCCCTCGCTGCCGGTCCGTCCGTCGTACTCCAGCCCCCAAAGCTGCAGTTGCGGCGCGCGGCCATGGGCGCGATTGAGCGCATGCGGCAGCACCGGGATGGACGCATCGCCCAGCGCGAAGCCAAGCTCGGCGCCGACCTTGAAGTTGTCCGCCACCACGCGCGTGCCGTCCGGCATCCCGGCCCGCGCCTTGCGCACCGCGGTGGCCAGTTCGTCCCAGCCCGAGAAGTTCTGCGGATACCACTTGCCGGCGGCGCTGCGCTCGCGCAGGTCCGGCGACGACACCGCGGCGTAGTAGCCCAGCATCGCCAGCATGCCGACCACCGCCATCGCCCAGGTGAGCACCCGCAGCCAGCGCGGCCACGCGGCAAGCACCAGCGGCAGCAGCGGCAGCAGCGCGACGTAGCCGGGCAGCGGCCAGTGGAAGCTCACCCGCTCGGTGTCGGCGAAGAAGCCCAGCAGGAAGAAACCCAGCACCACGATGCCGCCCGACAGCGCCAGCAGCCGCAGCCCGTCCCTGTCGTGGCGGCGGAAGCGCCAGGCGCCGACCAGCAGGGCGACCAGCAGCAGCGGGGTCACGAACGCCGCCTGGATCGGCACGAAGTCGATGCCCTCGCGATGCAGCGCCCACGGGTGCCGGTCGACAAGCTGGAAGCGCAGCCCGGCTTCGGCGTTCTCGATGTTCCAGGCCAGCAGCGGCATCCAGGCCGCGGCGCCGAACGCGACGGCGATGATCACGCGCGGATCGCGCAGCAGTTCACGACCGCGCGCGAGCAGCAGCAGCGCGACCAGGCCCGCGCCGATGGCGGCGATGAAGCGGTAGTGGCTCAGTGCGCCGATGGCCAGGCCCAGCGCCAGCTGCACCGCGCTGCCGTAGCTGACCTGGCGCAGCATGCGGGTCAGCGCATCGAGGCAGAACAGTGTGGCCAGCGCCATCAGCACGTCCGGCAGCGCAAGCACTCCGAGCGTGGCGAACAGCGGCAGCACCAGCGCGCCACAGCCCGCGATCCAGGCCAGCTCCGGCTCGGACTCGCGCCTTGCGATGCGCACCACCAGCCACGGCAACGCGGCGGAGACGACGACGAACAGCGAGCGTGCGGCCAGCACGCTGTCGCCGAACAGCTCACCGCCGAGCCGGATCGTCCACGCGGTCAGGCCCGGCAGGTCGGAATAGGCCCAGGCCAGGTGCTGGCCTTCCTGCCAGTAGAACGCCTCGTCGACGAACAGCGGCAGGCGCGCGGCCACCAGCAGCTTGGCGATCACCACGCAGGTCCACAGCGCGATGAACGCCGTCCGCTGTCCGTTCCGTTCCTGCATGCGCCGCAACCCCGTACACTCGAAATCCGCCTGTCCAACGGAGAGCGTCGTGTCCGCCGCCATCCACCAACCCGCCATGCTAACTGACCAGGATCAAGAGGCGTTGACGGCAGCGCAGGCGCAGGTCAACAGCCTGGTGCTGGGCAAGGCGCGCGAGGTGCGGCTGGCCTTCGTCGCACTGCTGTGCGACGGCCACCTGCTGATCGAGGACCTGCCCGGCCTGGGCAAGACCACCCTGGCGCATGCCCTGGCCGCGACGCTGGGACTGGGTTTCCAGCGCGTGCAGTTCACCTCCGACCTGCTGCCTTCGGACATCGTGGGCGTGTCGATCTTCGATGCGCAGGCGCGCCGCTTCGAGTTCCACCCGGGCCCGGTGTTCGCCAACGTGCTGCTCGCCGACGAGATCAACCGGGCGCCACCGCGCACCCAGAGCGCGCTGCTCGAAGCGATGGCCGAGCACCAGGTCACCGTGGACGGCACCACCCACCGGCTGCCCGAACCGTTCTTCGTGATCGCCACGCAGAATCCGGTGGACCTGTCGGGCACCTATCCCCTGCCCGACTCGCAGCTCGACCGCTTCCTGCTGCGGCTGTCGCTGGGCTATCCGGACGAGACCGCCGAACGCGCCCTGCTGGCGGGCGAGGACCGGCGCGGACTGATTGCGCGCGCCACGCCCCTGCTCGGCGGCGACGACGTGGTCCGCCTGCGCCAGGCGGTGACCGCCGTGCATGCCAGCGAGGCGCTGGTGGGCTACGTGCAGGCGCTGCTGGCGCGCAGCCGGCACGCGCCGGGCGTCCGCGTGGGCCTGTCGCCGCGCGCCGGCATCGCGTTGCTGCGCGCCGCGCGCGCCTATGCGCTGCTGCAGGGGCGCACCAGCGCGACGCCTGCGGACGTGCAGGCCCTGTTCGGCGCGGTGGCCGCGCACCGGCTGGTCCCGGAGATCGAAGCGGGAAGCGACGGCGCCGCGCTGGCGATGTCGATCCTGCAGGACGTGCCGGTGGACTGAGGCGGTCGCGCCATGGCAGCCGACGTCCCCGCTTTCTTCCCGGCGCCTGCCGCTGCAGGTGGCACGGGCCCGTGCGCCCGGCCGGCGCGCTGATGCTGCAGCGGCTGCGACGGCGGCTGGACGCACGCTTCGACGCCTGGACGCGCAGGCGCACGCCGGCCTCGCTTCCGGTGCGCTTCGACCGCCACCGCATCTACGTGCTGCCGACCCGCTTCGGCCTGTTCTTCAGCCTGCTGCTGTTGACCATGGGCGCCGGCGCGCTCAACTACAACAACAATCCGGCGCTGCTGCTGTGCCTGCTGCTGGGCGGTGCGGGCATCGCCAGCCTGCTGCAGGCGCAGTTGCAGCTGAGCGGGCTGGAGATCCACGCGATCGGCGCCGAGCCGGTCGCCGCGGGCACGCCGCTGCAACTGCGCGTGCACGCGCGCGCCGACGCCGGGCGCGAGCGGCGCGGACTACGCCTGGAATGCGCGGGCCAGGCCACCCGCATGACCCTGGACAACGGCGCCGGTGAAGCCGACCTGGCGCTCGCCACCAGCGTGCGCGGCTGGCTCGATCCCGGACGGCTGCGAATCTCGACCACGCGCCCGCTGGGCCTGGCACGGGCCTGGGCCTATGCGTGGGCGGATGCGCCGCTGCTGGTCTATCCCGCACCCGAGCCGGCCGGGCCGCCGCTGCCCGCCGGACAGGGCGAACACGCGCAGCCGCGGCTGACGCCCAGCGGCGACGACGTGCACCACCTGCGCGAATGGCGTCGCGGCGACAGCCTGCGCGCGGTGGCCTGGAAGGCCTCGGCGCGGCGCGATGCGCTGCTGGTGCGCGAGTTCGAACAGCCCGCCGGCGCGGACATCGTGCTCGACTGGCAGGCGCTACACGCATTGCGCCATGAGGATCGCATCCGCCGGCTGGCACGCTGGGTGGACGAGGCCGAACGCGAGTCGCGGCGCTACCGCCTGCGCCTGCCCGGCCAGCCCGAACTCGGTCCCGCCCATGGCGCCGCGCACCGGCACGCCTGCCTGCGCGCGCTGGCGCTGCTGCCACGCGAGGGAGGGTCCGTTGCCGCGTCCTGATCCGGCGCCGCTCACCCGCGCCAGCCGCCACTGGGCCCTGGCCGCTGCGGCCGCCTGCCTGCTGCCGCTGCTGCCGCAGCTGCCCGTGGCGGTCGCGGCCGGCTGCGTCGGCGCTGGCCTGCTGGTCGCGCTGGCCTCGCGTCGACGGCCGCTGCCGGCGTGGCTGCGCATCGTGCTGGCGCTGTGCCTGTTTGGCGTGGTGTTGTCGATGTCGCGCTTCAGCCTGGGGCGCGACACCGCCTGCGCCCTGCTCGCGGCGATGCTGGCGATCAAGCCCGGCGAACTGGCCTCGCTGCGCGATGCGCGCAGCCTGGTGGGTTTCGCGCTGTTCGCGCCGTTCTCCACCTTCCTGCTCGACCAGGGCCCGCTGTCGCTGGCGCTGGGGCTGGTCGGCGCGATCGTCGCCCTGGCCGCGCTGGCGCAGCTGGCCGAGCAGGAGTCGGGGGAAACGGCGCGCACCGCGCCGCGGCGGCGCGTGGCGATCGTGGCCAGGCTGCTGCTGATCGGGCTGCCGCTCGCGCTCGCGGCATTCTGGCTGTTCCCGCGGCTGGGATCGCCGCTGTGGGGCGTGCCCGAACGCGCGCTGGCGCGACCCGGGCTGTCCGACGAGATGGCGCCGGGCGAATGGCTGGAGCTGATGAACGACGACCGCCCGGCGCTGCGCGTGGACTTCCTCGGCCCGGCGCCGCCGCAGTCGCAGATGTACTGGCGCGGGCCGGTGCTGATGGATTACGACGGGCGCACGTGGACGCGGGCGCGGCGCCTGCAGGCGCTGCCGCCAGCCGCGACCACCCGCGTCCCCACGCGCTGGAACTACGAGATGGTGCTGGAGCCGACCGACCGGCGCACCGTGGTCGCACTGGAGCTTCCCGGCGCCGCGCCGCAGGGCGCGCGGCTGTCCTGGGACTACACGCTGGAGGCAGGCGCACCGATGAATTCGGCGACGCGCTGGCGCATGGACGCCGCGCCCGCGCGCAGCTTCGAGCCGCGCCTGCTCCCGTTCGTGCGCGACAGCGCGCTGCGGCTGCCGGAAGGATTCAATCCGCGCACCGTCGCCCTGGGGCGGCAATGGCGGCGCGAACTGGGCGGCGCCGGCGACGCGGCCATCGTCGAGCGCGCGATGGCGATGATCCGCGCCGAGTTTGGCTACACCCTGTCCACGCCGCTGCCCGGCCGCCACTCCGCCGATGAGTTCCTGTTCGAATGGAAGCAGGGCTTCTGCGAGCATTTCAGCTCGGCCTTCGTGATCCTCATGCGCGCGGCCGGCGTTCCGTCACGCGTAGTGACCGGCTATGCCGGGGGCTACCGCAATCCGATCGGCGGCTACTGGATCGTGCGCAACTCCGATGCCCATGCCTGGGCCGAGGTGTGGCTGGACGGCCGCGGCTGGGTGCGCGCCGATCCCACGGCCGCGGTCGCGCCCGAGCGCATCTACGACACCATCGACGATCGCGCCGGCGGCGGCTTCGCCGGCCTGCCCGGCGTGGTGCCGATGCTCGACCTCGGCGACTGGCTGCGTCGCGGCTGGAACGACCTGGTCCTGGGCTTCGACGCCAGCCGGCAGATGGCGATGCTGCGGCCGCTCGGCCTGGACGGCGCCGGAATGCGCGGGCTGGTGGCGCTGTTTGCGGCCTTTGCCGGCCTGGCCCTGGCCTGGATGCTGTGGCTGACCGCACGCGCCGAACGCGGCGGCGACGCCGTGGTGGCGGCATGGCGGCGGCTGGGCGCCCGCTACGCGAAGCTGGGGCTTGCGCGTGCGGCGCACGAACCGTCGCTGCAGTGGGCCAGGCGCGTGGCGGCGGCGCGTCCGCGCGACGCCGACGCGCTGCTGGCGCTCACTGCGCGTTTCGAAACCTGGCGTTACGCTCCACGCAGTGCCGACGCCGATCCACGCCCGTTGATCCGCGCGCTGCGCCGGCATCGCCCCGCATGACCCGACCCACGGAACCGCCACGATGACTGTCCGCCTCCTGCTTCCCGCCACCGCGGCCCTGCTGCTGGCCGCCTGCGCCTCCCAGCCGAAACCGCTGCGGGGCGACTTCAGTCCGATCACGCCGCACGCCGCGGTCGAATCCGACGCCACCGGCCTTGCGGTCCGCTGGGGCGGGCGCATCGTCCAGGTCGAGCCGGGACCGAACGAGACCTGCTTCGAGATGATCTCCACCCGCCTGACGTCCACCGGGCGTCCCTGGTGGGGCAGCGACGACAGCAACGGTCGCTTCATCGCCTGCCGCGCCGGCTTCTACGACCCGGCGGTGTTCGAGGTGAACCGCGAAGTCACCTTCTCCGGCACCGTCAGCGGCTACGACACGCGCCGCATCGGCGAATACGACTATCGCTTCCCGAAGGTCGCCGCGGACGTGGTCTACCTGTGGCCCAAGCGCGAAGCGGTGCGGGTGATCAGCCGCCCCGAGCCGTGGCCGTGGTGGGGCTGGTGGTGATGGCGGCGCGCTGACCCGCCGGCGGCTACGCGCCGAACCCGCGCAGCGGCGCGCCGGCCAGCAGGTGCAGGTGGATCTGGAACACGGTCTGGCCGCCGTCGCCGTTGCAGTTCATGACGATGCGATAGCCGTCCTCGGCGAAGCCCTGCGCCCTGGCGTATGCGGCGGCCGCGATGGCGAGGCGGCCGACGATCTCCGGGCGGTCGGCGGGCACGTCGTTCAAGGTCGCGAATTCATCCTTGGGCACGAACAGCACGTGCACCGGCGCCTGCGGCGCGATGTCGCGGAAGGCGATAAGGTGCTCGTCCTCGAACACGATGTCGGCAGGAATCTCGCGGCGGATGATCCGCTGGAAGACGGTGGGCATGGCAACGCTCTAGATGGGTTGAGGTGAGGAGTACGCACTGGATGCGTGGAGTGACGTCCATCCGCCGACCGTGCGCCCGGCACCGGATCCAGGCCGCAATGGCCAGCGCCTGGCGCGATCCTCGTTCCGGATCACGGACCGGCGATCCGCTCAGGCCATCTCGCTGCGCGAGCCGAACGCGTGCGACAGGGTGCCGCGATCCACGTACTCCAGCTCGCCGCCCAGCGGGACGCCGTGGGCCAGCCGGCTGGGCTTGACCTGGTGCTGGCGCGCCAGCTGGGCCAGGTAGTGCGCGGTCGCTTCGCCTTCGACCGTGGGATTGGTGGCGATGATCAGTTCCTGCACCTCGCCCTCGCGCAGGCGCGCGTCCAGGCGATCCAGGCCGATCTCGCGCGGGCCGATGCCGTCCAGCGGCGACAGCCGTCCCTGCAGCACGAAATAGAGGCCGCGGTAGCCGGTGGCCTGCTCGATCGCGAGGCGGTCGGCGGGCGACTCGACCACGCACAGCTGGTGCGCATCGCGCGAGGCGCTGGCGCAGGTGGCGCAGACCTCGCTCTCGCTGAAGTCGCGGCAGCGCGTGCAGTGGCCGACCCGCTCCACCGCCTCGGCCAGCGCCGCGGCCAGCCGCCGCCCGCCGTCGCGCTCGCGCTCGAGCACGTGGTAGGCCATGCGCTGGGCGCTCTTCTGGCCGACGCCCGGCAACACGCGGAAGGCTTCGATCAGCTGTTCGAGCAGGGACATGGTGTCGGGTTCACGGCAATGGCCGGGCGGACCGCTGCGACAGGGACCACCACGCCGCGCGCCCCACCGGCGGCGGGCAGGAGCTGGCGCCCGGCCTGCAGGATCAGAACGGCAGCTTCATCCCGGGCGGGATCGGCATGCCGGCGGTGGCGCCGGCCATCTTTTCCTTGGACGCTGCGTCGATCCGGTTGGAGGCATCGTTGAAGGCGGCCGCGATCAGGTCTTCGACCATCTCCTGGTCCGACAGGATGCTCGGATCGATGCGCACCTTGCGGCATTCCTTGGCGCCCGACAGGGTCACGCTGACCATGCCGCCGCCGGCGCTGCCGGTGACTTCGAGCGCGGCGATCTCCTGCTGCACGCGCTGCATGTTCTCCTGCATCTTCTGCGCCTGCTGCATCAGCTGGGCGATGTTTCCACGCATGTCGTGTTCCTAGGCTTCGTCGAATGGTCGGATGGAATCGGGAACGACCCGGGCCCCGTGCTGCCGCATCAGCCGCTGCACGTTCGGATCGGACAGGAAGTCGCTTTCCGCCGCCGCCTGGCGTTCGTCGCGCTCGCGCGCGGTGCGCGCATGCAGGGTTTCGCCGGCGGCCGCGGCGACCTCGTCGAACCGGATCTGCGGCGCGGCCCCCAGGCTGGGCGACAGCGCATTCGCCAGCTGTGAAACCAGGAACGGCGCCTTGAGATGGTCGTCGCTGGCCGGCAGCGAGAGGCGCAGGACGCCGCCGCTCCAGTCGATGAAGGACGCATGCGCCGCGAGTTCGCGTACCGGTCCGCGCAGCCCCAGGTTGGCGATCAGATCGACCCAGCCGGCGCCGTCCAGCGCCACCGGCGCGGTCGGCGCTGCGGGCCTGGCCGGCGCAGCAGGCGGAGCGGGCGCAGGGGGCGGTGCAGGCGATGCGGGCGCTTCGGCGACCGGCTCCGCGCCCGGCGGCGGTGCGGGCCTGGCAATGGCCGCAGGGGCGGCTTCGCGCTGCGGTGCGGACGCCTCGCGTGGTGCCGCGTCCTCGCGCCTGGCAGGCGCCGAGCGCGCCAGGTCCGCCTCCAGCGCGGCGCGCGCCGCGGCGGCCGCGCCGCGTTCGCCACGCGCCGGCGCGGCACCGGCCACCGGCGCCGCGGCCTGCTGCCCGCCTTCGGACGGACGGAACGCCAGCATGCGCAGCAGGCTCATCTCGAATCCCGAACGCGCGCTGGGCGCGATCGGCAGGTCGCGGCGGCCGTTGAGCGCCATCTGGTACCACAGCTGCACGAGTTCGGGCCGCAGCGTCGCGGCCAGCGGCTCGATGTCGACGCCGTCGGCCTCGCCCGGGCTGCCCGGCACCAGTTGCCTGACCTGGATGCGATGCAATGCGCCGGCCAGCGCGTCCAGCACCCCGGACCAGTCGGGCGAGAACTCGGCCAGGGCCTCCACTTCCGCCATCAGCCGGGCGCCATCGCCGGTCGCCAGCGCTTCCAGCAACGTGCCGACGCGGGTCCGGTCGACGGTGCCGAGCATCGTCGCCACGCCGGCATCGGACAGGTTGCCGCCGGTGTAGGCGATCGCCTGGTCGAGCAGCGACAGGCCGTCGCGCAGGCTGCCGTCGGCCGCGCGCGCCAGCTGGCGCACGGCGCCAGGCTCGACCGCGATGTTCTCGGCCTCGAGGATCTTCGCGATCTGCCCACCGATCTGCGCCTCGTCCAGCCGCTTGAGGTTGAACTGCAGGCAGCGCGACAGCACCGTGACCAGGAGTTTTTCCGGGTCGGTGGTCGCGAACAGGAACTTCACGTGTTCCGGCGGCTCCTCCAGCGTCTTGAGCAGCGCGTTGAACGCCGGCTTGGACAGCATGTGGACTTCGTCGATCAGGTAGACCTTGTAGCGGCCGCGCGAAGGCATGTACTGCGCGTTGTCGATCAGGTCGCGCACGTTGTCGACGCCGGTGTTCGAGGCCGCATCGATCTCGAGCAGGTCGATGTAGCGGCCGGCGTCGATCGCCAGGCAGGTCTCGCACTGGCCGCAGGGATCGGCGCCGGTGCCCTTCTCGCAGTTCAGGCTCTTGGCGAAGATCCGGGCGATCGTGGTCTTGCCCACGCCGCGGGTGCCGGTGAACAGGTAGGCGTGGTGCACGCGGCCCGAATCGAGCGCGTTGCTCAGCGCCCGGACCACGTGTTCCTGGCCCACCAGCTCGGCGAACCGCCTGGGGCGCCACTTGCGGGCGAGGACGAGATACGACATGCGCCCATTGTGCCGCGCCGCGCACGAGTTTGCCTGCCCGGATGCGTCCGTTCAGGCCTCGGAGCACCGCTTGGTTGTGGTGCGGCCGCGCCACCGCTAGAATTTGCGCCCCTGCTGCGACTGGAAGCCGCCTGCCGGGACCTCACGGAGAGGTGTCCGAGTGGTTGAAGGAGCACGCCTGGAAAGTGTGTAAGCGTCTAAACCGCGCTTCGGGGGTTCGAATCCCCCTCTCTCCGCCAGTTTCAAGTGGTTAGATGGTTCGGGTCGCGTGAGTTTCGCCGGCGACACCGGAGAGGGGGTGAGAACCCCCGGGTTCGACAGGCCGCACAGCGGCCTGCACGGCGAAGCCGCCCGAAGGGCGAGGCGCGCAGCGCCGAGTGAATCCCCCTCTCTCCGCCAGTTTCAGGTTCACGGGCCGCGCGTTGCGCGGCCCTGTTCTATGGTGGCCCCGTCGGCCCCTCGCGACGCTAGGTCGAAAACCCCGCCAGGGCCGGAAGGCAGCAACGGTATCGATCGACGCGGGTGCCGAGGCAAGCTGGCGGGGCCATCACCCTTTCCTGTCCCTATCCTGCGCGCGAAAAAGCCGGCGCTTTGTTGTCGTGGCCCGTGGCGACGGGTTCGTCCTCATGGCGGCGAACGGTGTGGTCGGGCGCGGTATCGATCGACGCGGGTGCCGAGGCAAGCTGGCGGGGCCATTACCCTTTCGGCAACCGGACTTCGCGCGAACGGCCGGGCGATTCATTCTCCCGGCCCCGTCGCCACGGGGTCGCTCCACGGCCAACGGGCCGCGACTGTCCCGCACCCGGCGCGCTCAGCGTTCGCCCGACGCCAGTTCCACCTGCGGCAGACCGTCTTCCTGGCTGAAGACGAACGCGTACGACAGGCGCAGCGCGACCGGTGTGTCGATCGAATCGGGCTCGGCGCAGGCGTCCTCCGCCGCACGGCCGTCGGGCGTGCGGCAGACCAGCGCAGGATCGAACCGCCACCGGCGCACCGACGTCTCGAGCGCGTCGGCGAAGCGCGGCGCATGTGGCCCGGCGCCCGGGCAATCTTCGTCCTGGCGGTGCCCGACCCCGGTAACGACGCCGTCGGCGCCGATATCCACGTCGACGCACAGGGTCAGTGGCGGCAGCCGTTGCGCCAGCAGGTCGGGCGGATACGCCGGCATCTCCGATTGCAGCAGCAGCGGGAACACGAAGGCCTGGCTCGGATCGAGCTGCATGCGCGAGGCGCCGGGCGGTGGCGGCACCACGGCCACGTCCACGCTGGCCACCGGTTCGGGTGGCTCGACCGGTGTCGAACGACAGCCTGCCACGCCCGCCACGCACAGCACCATCCACAGACCCGTTCGCAACCGCATCCCTGCCTCCTGGTCCCTGTCCGCGACCGATCCTACCGGACCAGATGCAGCGCGCGCGACGGCCTGTCCATCGACCAGGACTCCAGCGGGCCAATGGTCGGTATGGACCATGGCCGCCCGGCCTACGCCGCCTATCGCGAAGGACACACGTCAGCGCGACGGACCTGCGATCACGCCAATCGGCCTCGCCCCCCCGGGGGTTGCCCTGTGATTCCGCCCGTGGCGACGGTATCAGTGGCCGGAGTCGGAAGGGTCGGCCTGGCGCGGATGCAGCCAGTCGGCATCGCCATCGGCATAGCGCTCGTGCTTCCAGATCGGCACGCGCGACTTCACCTCGTCGATGATCCAGCGGCAGGCATCGAACGCGGCGCCGCGATGCGCGGCGCTGACGCCGACCCACACCGCAAGCTCGCCGATCGCCAGTTCGCCGATGCGATGCACGCAGCAGGCGTCGATCGCCCCGAACCGGGCCAGCGCCTCGTCCACGATGCGCCCGCCTTCGGCGTCCGCCAGTCCGACGTAGGCCTCGTAGCGCAGGCCGCGCACCGGGCGTCCTTCGTTGTGGTCGCGCACCCAGCCCTCGAAGGCGGCGAAGGCACCGGCCTGGTCGTGCAGCAGGGCCTCGCGCAGCGGCGCAATGTCGAACGGGGCGTCTGCGATGCGGAAACGCGTCATGCCGCCCGCCGGTCGCGCAGGCGCGCGTCATCCGCCCCGACCCGCATCGGGTTCACTGCGGTCATGCGGTCCATCCTCATCCTCCGGACACCGGCGGGATGAACGCCACTTCCGCGCCCTCGCGGACCGGATCGGCCCAGCGGGCGAAATCGCCGTCCACCGCCACCCGCAGGCGCTCGACCGGCAGCGCGAAGCCATGCCGGTCGCGCACCTGGGCGTAGAGCGCAGCCAGGTCGGCCGCATCGGTCTCCAGCGTCTCGGAGGCGGCACCGGCGGCGTCGCGCAGGCTCGCGAAGTACAGCAGCGTCACCCTTGCCATCAGCCGGCCTTCCCGAAATCGCGCTTGCCGCCGCGCTTGCCGGCCAGCTTCGCCGGGCCCAACACGATCGCGTGCGACAGCGCCTTGCACATGTCGTAGACGGTGAGCGCGGCGACGGTGGCGCCGGTCAGCGCCTCCATTTCCACCCCGGTGCGATGCGTGGTCCTGACCAGGCACTCGATGCGCAGATCGCGTTCGCCGTGCCAGTCGATGGCGATGCGCACGCCGTCGATCGGCAGCGGATGGCAGAACGGGATCAGTTCGTGGGTGCGCTTGACCGCCATCGTGCCGGCGATGACCGCGGTATCGACGATGCCGCCCTTGGCGCTGCGCAGGCCCGAGCGGCGCAGCTGCGCGGCCACGTCGGCGGGAAAGCGCACGCGGCACTCGGCCAGTGCCTGCCGCGCGGTGACCGTCTTGCCGGAAACGTCGACCATGGCCGGGCGGCCCTGGGCATCCAGATGGGTGAGTGTCTTGCCTGTCGCCATGGCGCCATCGTAGCCGCTCGGCCCGCCCGCGGGCTCATCCGCCGACCAGGAACATTTCCACGTGGCGTCGCTGCGCACGCGCGCTGCCGCGCAGCTCGCTATAGCGGTCGGCGCGTTGCGACCAGATGTCGGCGAGCCTCTCCGCGAGCGCGGCTTCGCCCTGCACCAGGGCCGGGCGCAGGTCCAGGCCCTGCGAGGAGAACAGGCAGGTGTACAGCTGCCCGTCGGCCGAGACGCGCGCGCGGTGGCAGTCCCCGCAGAACGGCGCGGTCACGGAGCTGACGAAGCCGACCTCGCCGCCGCCGTCGTCGAAGGCATGCCGCTCGGCCACTTCGCCGCGGTAGTTGGCGTCGAGCGCGCGCAGCGGCCAGCGCGCATGGATGCGGTCGCGCAGCTCGGCCGACGGCACCACGCCCTCGCGCCGCCAGCCGTTGCAGGTGCCCACGTCCATGTATTCGATGAAGCGCAGGACGTGGCCGCTGCCGCGGAAATGCGCGACCAGCGGCAATACCTGGTCGTCGTTGACGCCGCGCTGGACCACGCAGTTGATCTTGAGCGGACCGAAGCCGGCCGCTTCGGCCGCGGCGATGCCGGCCAGCACGTCGGCGACCTCGCCGCGCCCGCCCGACAGCGCGCGGAACTGCTCCGGATCCAGCGCATCCAGGCTCACCGTGATCCGGCGCAGGCCGGCCGCGCGCAATGCCGCGGCGTTGCGCGCCAGCAGCGAGCCGTTGGTGGTCATCGCCAGGTCGTCGAGGCCTTCGATGCGTGCCAGCCGTTCGATCAGCCCGGCCAGGCCGCGCCGCAGCAGCGGCTCGCCGCCGGTGATGCGCAGCTTGGTCGCGCCAAGCCCCGCGGCCACGCGCGCCAGCGTTTCGATCTGGTCGAAGGACAGGCGCCCGGCGGCATCCAGGCCGTAGTCGTCCGGAATCCGGTCGGCCGGCATGCAGTAGCCGCAGCGGAAGTTGCAGGCCTCGATCACGGACAGACGCAGGTCGCGCAGCGGTCGCGCCAGCCGGTCCGCGAGCGCGACCGGAAAGCCGGGCTGCGCATTCATGCCGGCGCTCCGGGAGGCGCAGCCGGCTCCCCCAGCGGGAACGTTTCGCCCGGCAGTGCGACGCGATGGCCACGCGCGGACATCGCCTGGCCGTCGGCCGCGCTGGCGTAGTGGTACAGCACGCAGCGCGCCAGCAGCGACGGTGCGTATTCGCGCTCTAGGTCGTCGAGGCCGCTGTGCGAGGGATTGCCGTGCAGGCCGCAGTCGTGCGCGACGAGCTCGTCGCGGTCGGCGTGCCTGCGCAGCTGCTCCGGAATCGGCCGGGTATCGCCGGTCCACACCAGGCTGCCGGGCAGACGCAGGCCGAAGGCGGTGTCCGGCCAGTGGTGGCGCGCCGGGAACACCTCCAGCCGCAGGCCGTCGTGCCAGAACGCATCGCCCACCGGGATCACCCGGAACGCGTCCCAGAAGTTGGCGCCGCCCTCGGCCAGCACGTTCGGATACGCGCCCACGCGCTGGTGCAGCAGCGGGACCACGCTGGCCGGCACGTACACCGGCATCCGCCCGCGCCGCGCGGGATCGAAATATTCCGATACGAACAGCCGCTCGAATCCGCCGACGTGGTCGAGGTGGGTGTGGGTGATGAACAGCGCCGGCGGTGGCTGGCCGTAGTGGGCCAGGAAGGCGCTCAGGCCCTCGTTGCCGCAGTCGATGGTGAGCCAGGGCAGGCCGTCGCGTTCGATCGTCGCCATCGGCGAACCCAGTTCGACCGCCGAGGCGTTGCCCACGCCGTGGAAGCGCAGCGCCCAGCTCACCGCGCGAGGCCCGCGAAGACGATGTGGAGCAGCCGGCGCGCCATCTTCAGTTGCCGCGCGCCCAGCGCGCGTCGTAGGCCTTGCGCAGCCGGGCGAACCCGGCCTCCACCGCCACGGCCTCGGCCGCGCCGGCAACCTTGTGCAGGGACCGCAGCAGGCGCTGCAGGTTGCGCTCGCGCCAGGCGGTGGCCGGGATGTGCATGCGGCTGTTGTCCAGGTCGATCAGCCAGCCCTTGCCGCGGGCGTCGTAGAGGACGTTGTGCGCGTTGAGGTCGGCGTGGTCGAGACCCTCGCGATGGAAGCGCGCGATCAGCACCCCGGTGTCCTCCCACGGCGCGTCGGCAGGCGCCTCGCGCACCAGGTCGGCCAGCGAACGCACCTCGCGCAGGCGCTCGACGATGATCCAGGCCCGGTAGCTGAAGCGTCCGCGCAGGTAGCAGGCGGCGACCGGCTGCGGCACCGGGCACTTGCGCCGCAGCAGTTCGCGCAGGATGCGGAACTCGGCGAAACTGCGGGTGCGATCGGCGCCGCGCCAGAGGTAGCGGTCGCGGCTGAACTTCGCCGCCATACCGCCGCGCAGGTACTGGCGCAGCACACAGGGGCCGTGGCTGGCGTCGATGAACCAGGCGTTGCCGCGGCCGCTGCCGGTGACCGCGCGCGCGCGCATGCCCCACTCCTCCGCGTCGAACCAGCGCGGGTCCACTTGCCGCAACTGCGTGGAGTCGAACAGAATCGCCCCATACTCGCCGCTGCCGCGCGGATCGCGGAAGGGCGTCAGGCTCTCAGTGGCGTCGAACGCGACCATCCAGCGAGTCTAGCAAGCCGTGGCCCAACCTCCTCCCGTTCCGCGCTCGATCTGCCTGCTGCGCCTGTCGGCGCTCGGCGACGTGACCCACGTGCTGCCGCTGGTCGATACGCTGCGGTCGGCCTGGCCGGACGTCGCCCTGACCTGGGTGATCGGCAAGGGCGAACAACGCCTGCTCGACGGCCTGCCCGGCGTGGAGTTCATCGTCTACGACAAGCAGACCGGCCTGGCCGGCATGCGCGCCCTGCGCCGCGGGTTGCGCGACCGGCGCTTCGACGCCCTGCTGCAGATGCAGGTGGCGGCGCGGGCCAACCTGCTGTCGGCCTTCATTCCGGCGCGGCGACGGATCGGATACGACCGCTCGCGCTCCAAGGACCTGCATGGGCTGTTCATCAACGAACGCATCCCCGATCGCCCCGGCATCCACGTGCTCGACGCCATCGGCAGCTTCTGCGAACCGCTGGGCCTGCGCCCGCAGCCGGTGCGCTGGGAGATGCCGGTTCCGGCCGAAGCCCGCGAATGGGCGCGCGCACAGTGGCCCGAGGACGGGCGGCCGGCGCTGCTGGTCTCGCCCTGCTCCAGCCACGTGCGCCGCAACTGGTTCGCCGACCGCTACGCCGCCGTTGCCGACCACGCCGCGGCGCAGGGCTGGCGCGTGGTGTTGTGCGGCGGCCGCAGCCAGCTCGAACGCGAGTCCGCCGATGCGATCCAGGCCGCGATGTCGTCGCCCGCGCTGGACCTGGTCGGCAAGGACACGCTCAAACAGCTGCCTGCCCTGCTCGAACGCGCCGCGCTGGTGATGACCCCGGACTCGGGCCCGATGCACATCGCCAACGCCATGGGCACGAAGGTGCTGGGCCTGCACGCGGCCAGCAACCCGGCGCGCAGCGGCCCTTACTCCGACCGCCGCTACTGCGTCGACCGCTACGACGATGCCGCGCGCAAGTACCTGGGCAAGCCCGCCGCAGAGCTGAAGTGGGGTACCAAGATCGAGTTCGACGGGGTGATGGAGCTGGTCACGGTGGACGACGCCATCGCCGCGTTCGAGCGCTGCCGGGCAGATCACGGCGGATAACCCGGGGGATTGGTCTCCAGCACGCGCCTGCGGCGCATCCCCATCCCGGCCTTCCCCCGCACGGCGGGGGAAGGAGCACGGCGACGGAAACCATGTCTGCAGTGCGATCCGATGCAACCTGGTGCGAAACCGATCACCCGGCACGCAGCGCCGTGGCGTCGCGCGGGTGGTTGCCGTGCCGCTGCGGCGGGCCGTTTTGCCGGGGCGTTGTGCCGGGACCGTTGCCGGGTGTTGCGTCGCTCAGGCGCCCTTGCCGGTCCCGTAGTCCTGGTAGGACTTCTCCTCGACGTAGGCCGAGCCCAGGGCGAGGTTGATCTCCTTCTTGACCCGGGCGCGGATGTCGTTCTCGAAGTAGACGCTGCGCGCCAGGCGGATGAACTCCTCGTCGAAGGCCTGCGCCTTCTCCTTGAGGCGGATGTCGTCCTCGATCACCCACAGGCGCTCGTTCACCGCCTTGAGGTCGGCACGCAGGCGGGCGATGTCCTTGCCGGCGGCGGGATGCGCCATCCAGGTGTTCTCCAGCGCCGTCAGCTCGTTGCGTACGTTGGCGAGCTTGGCCGGATCGGTCATGCGCTCGGACTTGATCTGCAGGATCGCGATCTTGTCCAGCAGCTCGCCGAACGACACGGGCACGGAAATCTCGGACATGACGCGGTTCCTGCGGAAAATCGGGCCGGCCAGTCTACTCCGCGCCTTGTCCGGCGGCAGCCGCCCCCGTATGATTGCGCCCCCGGCGTTCAGCGCCGGGACCGCGCGACATCCGCATTCCGGGGAGGTGGCAGAGCGGTTGAATGTACCTGACTCGAAATCAGGCAGGCGTTTATAGCGCCTCGGGGGTTCGAATCCCCCCCTCCCCGCCAGATCCGCCAGAGCCCCCGCAAGGGGGCTTTTGCGTATTGGCGGCTTCGCCCGATCCGCCGGAAACCCCGGCCACCGGATCCCGCCCGGCGCCATGCGCGCCCGGACCAGGGTCAGGATCCGCGCGCGCCGATGCCGCGAATTGCCGGCCAGCGTCAGCTTCTGCGCGGGAAAGCGCGCTGCCGGTCGCAGTTCGGCCAGGCACGACTCCTGCTTGCCGTACCCGCGCCGTCAACAGCGGTGACGGCCCGACCGGCGACCGCAGCCATGAACCTACCCGATCTTCCCTTGCGCAAACTGGGCGAACAGGCCGGCATCGTGCTGCTGCGCGCGGCACTGGTGCTGGCGGTGGCGTTCGCCCTGCTCAACTCGCTGCAGGGCTGAGGCCGGCCGCCGGTTCCACCGGCCGGCCCCGTTGCCGGCTATTGACGCGACAGCAGGTCCTGGGCTGCGTGCACCAGGTGGATGTAGCTGGCGCCGAGGTTGATCACGTACTCGTTCTGGCCCCAGAAGAACGGCCAGTCCTCCTTGTTCTCCGGGAAATCGGGCTTGAGCACCAGCACGCCCGGCACGATGCCGCCTGCGATGAAGCTGAAGTCGGCCCGGTTCATGCCGTAGGCCACCTGCTTGGACTTCGCGCCGACCGCCGAGACGAACGAGACGTTCGAGTCCGGATGGGTGCCGTAGAGGTAGTTCAGCCCCTGCAGGGTCGGCTCGATGTCGAACAGGTCCGGGAAGGCCTTGTGCAGGTGGTAGTTGGTGTTGGCCATGCCGATGACCGCGCCGTTGCCGGCCCAGCCACCGCGGGTGATGAGGACGCCGTAGGGATTCTCGGCCACCATCCGCGCACGCTCGGCCTTGAAGGCTTCCGCGCGCGCGCGCACTTTCGTCGCGAAGGCCGCGTCCATCTTCGGCAGGGCCGCAATGGCCAGGCCGGCATTGAAGCCGAAGCGCGCGTCGATCGCCGGCCACAGCGCCTCGATGCGCGCGCCGTACTGCGCATCGCCGGTCGCGAGCAGCAGCTGCACCGCCGCGCGCAGTTCCTCGTCCTGCGGGTCGCCGCCGGTGGTGTTGCCGACGCGGAACAGGTTGGGCTCGCGCGCATGCTCGAACTCCCAGACCTTCTGCGCGGTGGCCAGGCACTCGTCGGCCAGCGCGTCGTTGTGGCCGCGCAGCGCGCGGCTGGCGGCGGCCAGCGCCGCGGCCGACCCGTAGTTGAGCGCGGTGGTGTTGGTGGTGAAGGCCAGGCGGTCGTCGCGGGGCGAGTCGGGATCGTTGGGGTCGTCGACCTTGCCGTCGGTCTTGCTGGCCGCGTCGCCCAGGTGGGTGTACTGGCCGAGGTCGGGCTCGACGATGCCCGGGATCGCATGGCCGAACACGCGGTGCTGGGCGATCAGCGCCAGCGTGCCGTGCTCGATCTGCTGCAGCATGTCCGGAACGCCGTCCGGACGATGCAGCTCGACGTGCTGCCTGTCCTGGTCGATCGAGGTCTCGTCGCGCTCGGGCCGGAACTGCTCCCATGTCTCCACCAGCGACAGCACCGTGGCGTAGTGGGTCTGGGTGCGGATGTCGTAATCGCCTGCGTCGAACCAGCCGCCGTAGTTCAGTCCGGGGATGTGCTCGCCCGGCTGGAACGGCGAATCCAGGTCCGGCCCCTGCCCGAACAGGTCGAAGTGTTCCTTGTTCGGTTCCACCTGGCGCGCATCGTCCATGTGCGAGCGGCCATGCCAGACGCGGTAGGCCTCGTTGACGAACATGTGGTCCATCTGCACCGGGAAGAACACGTCCAGGGTCGGCTGCCAGGCGTTCGCGTAGGCGTCGGCAGCGATGCGGAAGGCGTTGCTGCGCTGGCCGGCGGCCTCGATGACGTAGATGCCCGGCTCGCGCACATCCGAGAAATCGAAGGTGTAGTAGTCATAGCGCAGGTAGGGACCCCAACGCTCGGCCCTGGCGGCGTGCGCTTCATGTTCGCGGCCATCGGCGTCGATGCGCAGCAGGCGCGCTGTGCCGGGCGCGGCGGCGCGGCGGTCGGTCTCGAGCACGGCCACCTTGCGCTGCGCGGGGTGGTAGCCCACCTGCGAATGGCCGATCACGGTCGGCCGCGTCCAGCCGGGGACGGTATTGCCTTCTAGCGTCCACTCCAGCACCACGCCGGTCTTGCCGGCCGGCAGCAGTCCGCGCACCACGTACCAGCCGTTCTGCGCCTGGTTGCGGCCGTCGAAGATGGCCAGCTCGCCGCTGCCGGCGGCGATCGTGACGCGGCGCTGCGGGTCCTCCGGGGCCAGGGTCAGGCTGCGTCCGGAGGCCATCGGCAGCCGCACCGGCGTGCCGTCGCTGCCGCGGGTGGTCGGCCCGGCCGGATACAGCGGCAGCTGGCCGCTGCCGGTGTCGGTCACCCAGGCCTTGCCCCAGTAGGCCGACGGCAGGAACTCGAGGTTGAAGCCGGCCTTGCCCTCCAGCGCGCGCGGCAGCGGCCTGTCGAACACCACCTGCAGCTTCACCCCCTCCCCGGCCGGCGAGACACGGATGTCGTACTCGAAATCGTGCGCGGCGTAGCCCAGGCGGGTGGTGACCGTGCTGGTGCGCGCATCGACCTTGCGATCGACCATCAGCGCCACCGGATCCCACTGCTCCGGGGTCGGGCTCAGGCGCACGTCGCCGTTGGTCGCGGTGCGCACGCCGTGGTGGATCAGCTCCACGCCGGCGTGCTTGGCATCGCTGAACAGCCCGTCGTAGTAGTTGTTGAAGGCCAGCACGTCCAGCCCCGGCTTGCTGAAATACTCGAGCTCGTTGAGCGCGGGCGGCGCGGCAAGCGCCGGCCCCGCCGCCGCAAGCGCAAGGGCGGCGGCAAGCAGTCGGCGACGGGCTGGATACGGCATGTGCGGAGGCTCCCCTGGAAAGAGTGTTAACGCTAACATTCCATGCCGGGATTGCTTGCGGCAGCGCAGCATCGAGCGCCACGCGACTGGCGACCCGGACGCGCTCAGCCGCGCGGGTGGTGGCGGGCGTGCAGCTGCTTGAGCTTTTCGCGCGCCACCAGGGTGTAGATCTGCGTGGTCGACAGCGAGCTGTGGCCCAGCAGCATCTGCAGGGCGCGCAGGTCGGCGCCGTGGTTGAGCAGATGGGTGGCGAAGCTGTGGCGGAGACCGTGCGGGCTGAGCCTGGACGGGTCCAGGCCAGCCGCCGCCGCGGACCGCTTCACGATCGCCCAGAACCGCTGCCGGGTCGGCGGCTCGCCCGAGGCGGTGAGGAACAGCGACGGCAGCACCCGCCTGCCCGCCAGCAGCGGCCGCGCCTCGGCGAGGTAACGTTCCAGCCAGTGCTGCGCCTCCTCGCCCAGCGGCACGAGCCGTTCGCGGCCGCCCTTGCCGGTCACGCGCAGCACGCCCTGCCGCAGGTTCACCGCGGTCGCCGGCAGCCCGACCAGCTCGCTCACGCGCAGGCCGCAGGCATACATCAGTTCGAGCATGGCGCGGTCGCGCAGGCCGTCGGGCGTTTCGATATCGGGCGCCGCCAGCAGCGCCTCGACCTCGCCCTCGCCCACCGCCTTGGGCAGGGAGCGCGGCAGCCGTGGCGGGTCGATCAGCGCGACCGGATCGTCCGCGCGCAGGCCGCGCCGGCGCAGGTGGGCGAAGAAGGCACGCAGCGCGGTCAGCAGGCGGGCATTGCTGCGCGCCGAATAGCCGTCGGCGGTGCGCGCGGCGAGATAGTCGAACAGCGCCGCGCGATCGACCGCCGCCAGTCCGCCGCCGCGCCCGTCCAGCCAGCGCGCGAGCCCTTCCAAGTCGCGCCGATAGCTGTCCAGCGTCTGCCGGGCGACGCCGCTTTCGGCCCAAAGCGCGTCGAGGAAGCCGTCGATGGCATCGCCGTCGGCGGCGCGCAGCGGCGGCCGCTGAAGGCTGCGCTGGCGACGTTCGGCGGGCGTGGTGCTCGGCATCGGCGCAGCTTAGCCGACGCCGCCAGCCGCTATCCTGTGCCGATGCACGCCAAGCCCGCAGACCACGCCGCACCCCAGCAGCAGCCCGCCCTCATCGGTCGCCGCCTGCTGGCGCTGCTGTACGACCTGTTCGTGGCGGTGGCGCTGTGGTTCCTGGTGGCGGTGCCGTTCGTGCTGGTCGACGTCGCGCTGAGCGGCGATGTCCGCCACAACATCGGCCCGCTGAGCCTGCTGCAGTGGCTGCTGTGGCTGGCGTGCTGGGGCGTGACCGGCCTGTATGCGACCGTCAGCTGGCGGCGCGGCGGCCAGACCCTGGGGATGCGGCCGTGGCGGCTGCGGGTCGTGTCGATGGACGGCGGCGCGCCGACGCGCGCGGCCACGTGGCGGCGCTACGCGGTGGCGACGCTGTCGCTGCTGGCGGCCGGCGCCGGGTTCTGGTGGGCCTGGTTCGATCGCGACCGGTTGACCTGGCACGACCGCGCCGGCAGGACGCGGGTGGTGCGGGTGCCGAAGGGCCGGTGAGTCGGGCCGGCGGGACCGTCGTCCACGTGGGAGCGCGCTCGCGCGCGAAGGTTCCAAGGCCCTGTTGTGGGAGCGCGCTCGCGCGCGGAGGTTCCAAGGCCCTGGTGTGGGAGCGCGCTCGCGCGCGAAGGCTTTCGCGACCGAGGTCGCTCCCACAGGGGAGTCCACACAGCGTGTCGCATGTTCCTGCTCCGATCGGGGCCTCGCAAGCGTCGCTGGCTTATCCGGCCCGGAGCAACGCGCCGGGCGTTCGGGGCAGCGCGAGGCAATGCCGCGCAGGCGTCGCTGGCTCATCCGGCCCGGCGCAGCGCGCCGGGCGTTCGGAGCGCCTGCGCGGCAGTGCCGCGCAAGCGTCGCTGGCTTATCCGACCCGGCGCAGCGCGCCGGGCGTTCGGAGCGCCTGCGCGGCAGTGCCGCGCAAGCGTCGCCGGTTTATCCGGCCCGGCGCAGCGCGCCGGGCGTTCGGAGCGCCTGCGCGGCAGTGCCGCGCAAGCAGGCGCTCCTCACCCACTCCGCCGTCGGAACAGGAACCAGGAGACCGACAGCATCGCCAGCGGCGGAATCAGGTAAGCCAGGCGGTAGTCGAAGCCGTAGACGGCCGCGAGCTTCACCACCTGGGTCTGCAGCAGCCAGAAACCCAAGGCGAAGACCACGCCGATGAACAGGCGCCGGCCCAGGCCGCCGCTGCGCAGGCTGCCGAAGGCGAAGGGAATCGCCGCCAGGCAAAGCGCCAGCACGTTGAGCGGGTAGAACCAGTGGCCCCAGTAGTGCTCCTCGAACTCGCTGGCGTCGAGCTGGTTGCGCTTGCGGTAGTCGATGCCCTGGCGCAGTTCCGCGGCGGTCATGTAGCGCGGCCGCCAGATGTTGCTCGCGTTCGCGGCCAGGGTCGCCGAATCCAGGTTCGACTCCCAGCGCTCCTCGGCCGAGTCGGTCTGGCTGACCGCGCGCTCCTCGAACCAGGTGCGCTGGACGTCGCGGAGCAGCCAGCCGCTGTCGGCGCGATGCTCGGCCACGCGGGCGCGGGCGACCGAGGCCAGCCGGCCATCCTCGTCGAACTCGAACAGCCGCACGTCGTCCAGTTCCAGCCAGTGCTCGCCGCCCTCGGTACGCTCGCGGCCGGACTGGGCATTGAGGAAGGTATCGCCCTCGCGCGCCCACAGGCCCGAGTACTGCGCCACGATCATGTCGTTGGAGCGCGCCGCGGACTTCATCATGTCGGCGCTGCGCTGCGCCCAGGGCCCCACCGTCTCGGCGTTGACCATCATCAGGCCGGTCAGCAGCAGCAGCGGCAGCGCGACCGACAGGCTCAGCCGCCGGCGCGAGACGCCCACGGCACGCAGGGCGGTGAGCTCCGAACTCGCGGCCAGCTGGCCCAGCCCCATCAGCGAACCGATCACCGCCGCGGTGGGGAACATCATGTACGCGCGGCGCGGCGTGGTGTGGGCGATGTAGTTGACCGCCTTGAGGAAGTCGTAGCTGCCCTGGCCGACGCTGCGCAGCTCGTCGACCATCGCCAGCACCAGGTCGAGCCCGGTCAGCACCGCCCAGGTCAGCAGCACCGTGCCGATGACCACGCGCGCCACCAGCAGGTCGTGCAGCTTCGGGAACGGCCTCATCGCGCCGCCCCCGCCACGCGCGGCAGCCTGGCGCGCTTCACGCGTCCATCGGTGAAGTACATCCACAGCCCGAACGCGAGCAGGGGCAGCACCAGCCACCACAGGCCCAGCGGCGCGGGCAGCCGGCCCGACGCCAGCGCGTTGGTGCCCAGCAGCATCAGGTTGATGCCGAAGACGTAGGCCAGCAGCCCCAGCAGGATCCGTCCCCAGCGCGCCTGGCGCGGCGGACTGCGCGCCAGCGGCACCGCCAGCAGGGCGAAGGCCAGCGCCAGCAGCGGCGGCGCGACGCGGAAATGCAGCTGCGCATTCGCCTCCGGGCGGCCGTCGGAGAACAGCGCCAGGGTGGGCATCAGCTCCGGATCGTTGTCGCCGTCGGAACTCTCGGCGTCGGGCAGGCGCACCTCGTTGGAGGCATAGCGCATCAACCGGAAATCCTTGCCCCCGTCCATCGGCCCTTCGACCCGGAACCCTTCGTCGAGCTTGAGGTAGCGGGTGTTGCCGTCGACCGCGAGCGTGCCGGTGCGGGCCGAGGTGATGTCCATCCGGCCCTCGTCCTGGCGATAGATGAAGACCCGTCCCAGGTAGGTGCCGTCGCTGGACATCGAATTGGCGTAGACCACGCCGCCACCGCCCGGCAGCTCGACGAAGCGCCCGGCCTCCAGGCCGGACACGAGCAGCGTGCGCTGGCCGGCCTCGATCATCTGCTGCGAATAGGCGCGCGCCCACGGGCCAAGCCACAGCGAACAGGCCCCGACCACCAGCACGAACGGCAGCACCAGCATCAGCAGCGGCCGCAGCAGCCGGCGCGGCCCGACCCCGATCGAGGCCAGCACCGGCGCCTCGCTGTCGCGGTACAGGCGCCCCACGCCCAGCAGCAGGCCGAGCATCAGTCCCAGCGGCAGGATCAGCGGCAGGTAGTTGAGCAGCTGCAGGCCGAGCTGGGTCAGCATGATGCCGGCCGGCACCTTGCCGCCCACGATGTCCTTGAGCACGTCGGCGAACACGCCGCCCAGGCTCACCACCATCAGCACCACCAGCGCCGCGAACGTGGTCTGCGCGAATTCGCGGAACAGGTAGCTGTCGAGCTTCGGCATCGGGCGGGGGGTTCGATTAGACTAGGGTATTGCGTCCGGCCGCGACTGCGGCCCTGATCGACGCGGCCGGCGGCCCTGCACTGGGCGGGCGCCGATTGTACGGAAATACCCATCGGAATCTGATTGATGACCCTCGAATTCACCCTGAACCGCTCGGCTCCGGGCACCACCGGTACCGACTGCGTCGTGGTAGGCGCGTTCTCCGACGGCTCGCTGAGCCCCGCCGCGCAGGCGCTCGACGGCGAGGGGCGGCTGGCCGCGCTGGTGGCGAGGGGCGACCTCTCCGGCGCCACCGGGCGCAGCCAGATCGTGCACGACCTGCCCGGCGTGTCCGCGCCGCGCGTGCTGGTGATCGGGCTGGGCGAGAAGGCCAAGTTCGGGGTCGCGCAGTACCTCAAGGCCGTGGCCGACGCAGTGCGCGCACTGCGCACCGGGCCGGCGAAGTCGGCGCTGTTCACGCTGTCCGAACTCGACGTCAAGGACCGCGACGCGGCCTGGAACATCCGCCAGGCGGTCATCGCCGCCGACCATGCCGCCTACCGCTACACCACCACGCTGGGCGCGAAGAACAAGAAGCGCAGCGAAACCGGCCTGGCCGCATTCGCGGTGCAGGGCGACGACGAGACCGCACTGGCGCAGGGCAAGGCGATCGCGGCCGGCGTGAAGTTCGCGCGCGAGCTGGGCAACCTGCCGCCGAACATCTGCAATCCCGCCTACGTGGCGCAGCAGGCGCAGGAGTTCGCCGCGCGCTTCGACCGGGCCGAGGCCGAGATCCTGGACGAGGCGCAGATGGAGCAGCTAGGCATGGGCGCCCTGCTCGCGGTGGCGCGCGGTTCGGCCAACCGGCCGCGCCTGGTGGTGCTGAAGTGGAACAACGGCGGGGACGCCAGCCCCTACGTGCTGGTCGGCAAGGGCATCACCTTCGACACCGGCGGCGTCAACCTCAAGACCCAGGGCGGCATCGAGGAGATGAAGTTCGACATGTGCGGCGCGGCCGGCGTGCTCGGCACTTTCGTCGCGGCGGTCGGCATGCAGCTGCCGATCAACCTGGTGGTGATCGTACCGGCGGTCGAGAACGCGATCGACGGCAACAGCTACCGTCCCTCGGACGTGATCACCAGCATGGCCGGCAAGACCATCGAGGTCGGCAACACCGACGCCGAGGGCCGCCTGATCCTGTGCGACGCGCTGACCTACGCCGAGCGCTTCAAGCCGCAGGCGCTCATCGACGTGGCCACGCTCACCGGCGCCTGCATGGTCGCGCTGGGCCGCTACGCCTCGGGCCTGATGAGCAAGCACGACGATCTGTCGGCCGAGCTGCTGGAAGCCGGCGAGCATGTGTTCGACCGCGCCTGGCGCCTGCCGCTGTGGGACGAATACCAGACCCTGCTCGAGTCCAACTTCGCCGACGTCTACAACATCGGCGGCCGCTGGGGCGGCGCGATCACCGCCGGCTGCTTCCTGTCGCGGTTCACCGAGGGCCAGCGCTGGGCGCACCTGGACATCGCCGGCAGCGCCAGCGGCGACGGCAAGATGGGCATGGCCACCGGCCGCCCGGTGGGCCTGCTGAGCCAGTGGCTGCTGGATCGTGCCAGCGGCGCGGCTGCGGGCTGAGGGAGAACCGGGGTCAGAGTGCAATTTCGCAAGCGAAATTGCACTCTGACCCCCTCGCCCCCGCACCCGGACCCCCTGCCCCATGGCCCGCGCCGATTTCTACCTGATCGCCAAGCCGCGTTTCCGCGACCAGCCGCTGCGGCTGGTCTGCGAACTGGTGCGCAAGGCCTACGCGGCGGACCTGTGGACGCTGGTGCTGGCACGCGACGCGGCCCAGGCCGAGGAACTCGACGACCTGCTCTGGGACATGGGCGAGGACGAGTACATCCCGCACCAGATCGCCGGGCGCGACGAGGAGGACGAGGTCACCCCCGTGCTCATCGCCGACCCGCAGGCCGATGCGCCGATGCGCCCACTGGTGATCAACCTGCGCGATGCGCCGGTGGCCGGCGGCTTCGAGCGCGTGCTGGAAGTGGTGCCCGCCGACGAATCCGCGCGCGGCCCGCTGCGCGAGCGCTGGAAGCACTACAAGGCGCAGGGCATCGAACCCAACAAGTACGACATGTGAGCGCGGCGCCCGCCGCGCCTGCGCCAGGCCCGTCCCACCTCCGGCACCGGCGGACGCGTCGCCACGCGTGACCAAGGCGAGCCGCCCGGAGACCCGTCGCGGGCACGGCCCGCACCTACAATGCACGCCATGACCGACACCCTCGCCTCCAGCTACGACCCCGGCAACTTCGAATCCCGCCTCTACGCCGAATGGGAGGCCGGCGGCGCGTTCGCGCCGCGCGGCGATGGCCCCGCCTACACCATCCTGCTGCCGCCGCCGAACGTCACCGGCACCCTGCACATGGGCCACGCCTTCCAGCACACGCTGCAGGACGCGCTGGTGCGCTACCACCGCATGCGCGGCTACCGCACGCTCTGGCAGATGGGCACCGACCACGCCGGCATCGCCACCGAGATGGTGGTCAGCCGCAACCTCGCCATCGCCGGCACCGGCGAAACCCGCGACTCGCTCGGGCGCGAGGGATTCATCGCCAAGGTCTGGGAGTGGAAGCAGCACTCCGGCGACACCATCGAGCGGCAGATGCGGCGCATGGGCACGTCCGGCGACTGGTCGCGCAAGGTTTTCACCATGGACGAAGGCCCGTCGCAGGCGGTGATCGAGGCCTTCGTGCGCCTGCACGAGAAGGGCCTGATCTACCGCGGCAAGCGCCTGGTCAACTGGGACCCGGTGCTCAACACCGCGATCTCCGACCTGGAGGTGGAAAACCGCGAGGTGCCCGGCCACATGTGGCACTTCAAGTACCCGCTGGCCGGCGGCGAGACCTACGAGTACGTCGAGCGCGACGCCGACGGCAACGTCACCCTGCGCGAGACCCGCGACTACATCTCGATCGCCACCACCCGCCCCGAAACCATGCTCGGCGACGGCGCGGTGGCGGTGCATCCGTCCGATGCGCGCTACGCACCGATCGTCGGCAAGCTGTGCGAGATCCCGGTCGGACCGAAGGAACACCGGCGCCTGGTGCCGATCATCACCGACGAATACCCGGATCCGGCCTTCGGCTCGGGCGCGGTGAAGATCACCGGCGCGCACGACTTCAACGACTACGGCGTCGCGCAGCGCAACCACCTGCCGCTGTACGCGCTGATGGACGGCTCCGCGCGCATGCGCAGCGACGGCCTGTCCTACGCCGAGAGCGCCGCCATCGCCGGCGCGATCGCGCGCGGCGAGCGCAGCCACGAGGACGTCGGCGCGATCAACCTGGTGCCCGAGGAACTGCGCGGCCTCGACCGCTACGAGGCGCGCGCCCGCGTGGTTGCGGCGATCACCGCCGAAGGCCTGGCCGTGACCGATGCCGAGGGCCAGCCGGTGGTCGACGCCAAGCCGATCATGCAGCCCTTCGGCGACCGCAGCGGCCAGGTGATCGAGCCCTTCCTCACCGACCAGTGGTTCGTGGCGATGGACGAGATGGGCCGTCGCGGCATGGAACTGGTCGAGAACGGTTCGGTGAAGTTCGTGCCGCCGAACTGGATCAACACCTATCGCCACTGGATGGAGAACATCCAGGACTGGACCATCAGCCGCCAGCTCTGGTGGGGCCACCGCATCCCGGCCTGGTTCGACGAGGCCAACAACGTCTACGTGGGCCGCGACGAGGCCGAGGCGCGCGCGCGCGGCGGACTCGGCGACGAGGTCGTGCTGCGCCAGGACGAGGACGTGCTCGAGACCTGGTTCTCCTCGGCGCTGTGGCCGTTCAGCACGCTGGGCTGGCCGGACGAGGCGGCGATGCGCGAGCGCGGCTTCGACGAGTTCCTGCCGACCAGCGTGCTGGTGACCGGCTTCGACATCATCTTCTTCTGGGTCGCGCGCATGGTCATGATGACCGACGCGCTGACCGGCAAGGTCGCCTTCGACGACGTGTACATCACCGGCCTGGTGCGCGACAAGGACGGCCAGAAGATGTCCAAGTCCAAGGGCAACGTGCTCGACCCGCTCGACATCATCGACGGCATCAGCGCCGATGCGCTGGTCGCCAAGCGCACCAGCGGCCTGATGAAGCCGACCGATGCGCCGAAGATCGAGAAGGCCACGCGCAAGGAGTTCCCCGAGGGCATCGCCGCGCATGGCGCCGATCCGCTGCGCTTCACCATGGCCGCGCTCGCCGGCCCCGGCCGCGACATCAAGTTCGACCTCGGCCGCGCCGAGGGCTACAAGAATTTCTGCAACAAGCTGTGGAACGCCACCCGCTTCGTGCTGATGAACACGGAGGGCCGGGAATTTGGAACCGGGAATCTGAAATCGGGAAAGCACTCGCCGGCGACGGATGCGGAGCGTTGGATCCTTTCCCGTCTGGCGAAAACCGCCGCAGAGGCGGAAGCGCATTTCGCGGCATACCGCTTCGACCTGCTGGCGCAGGCGCTGTACGAGTTCGCGTGGAACGAGTTCTGCGACTGGTTCGTCGAGCTGGCCAAGCCGGCGCTGCAGGGCAGCGACGCCGCGGCCGCCGACAGCACCCGCCGCACCCTGCTGCAGGTGCTGGAGGCGCTGCTGCGCCTGCTGCATCCGCTGATCCCGTTCGTGACCGAGGAGCTGTGGCGCCAGGTCGCGCCGCGCCTGGGCGTGGCCGGCGACACCATCTCGCTGCAGCGCTACCCGCAGCCAGGCGACTACGCCGGCGCGGACTTCGCCCGCGCCGATGCCGACGTCGAATGGCTCAAGCAGATGGTGACCGCGCTGCGCCGCATCCGCAGCGAGCTGGGCGTGTCGCCCTCGCGCCATGTGCCGCTGCTGGTGCAGGCCGGCAGCGCCGACGATCGCGCGCGCCTGCAGCGTTTCGATGCGCAGCTGCGCTTCCTCAACCGGCTCGACCGCATCGAGGCGGTCGACGGCGATCCGCCGGCGTCGGCCGGCGGCCTGGTCGGCGAGTTGCGGCTGTTCGTGCCGCTGGAAGGCCTGGTCGACCTCGACGCCGAGCGCGCACGCCTGGACAAGGAGCTTGCGCGCGTGTCGTCCGAGAAGGACAAGAGCGCGGCCAAGCTGGCCAGGTTCAGCGACAAGGTGCCGGCAGCGGTGGTCGAACAGGAGCGCCAGCGCCTGGCCGACTGGACCGCGCAGCACGAGGCCTTGGCCAGCCAGCGCGCGCGCCTGGCGTAGGCAGCAACCCCCCGGCGCCGCGCGCCGGGCCGCGGAAAGACGGTGCCGCCGCCGCTACAGCGGCGGCATCCGGCTGATGTCGTCGGCGACCAGTTCTCGCGCCATCACGATCGCGTCCTCGCGTCCGTCCCGGGCGGGGTAGTAGCGCGGCCGGCGCCCGATCTCGTTGAAGCCTTCGTCGTGGTAGAGCGCGATCGCGCCGGGGTTGGACGGGCGCACTTCGAGGAATACCCGCTGCGCGCCCTGCCCGCGCGCCGCATGCACCAGCGCGCGCAGCAGCCGGCGGCCGTGACCCTGGCCCTGGTCGTCGGGATCGATGCAGACGTTGAGGACGTGGGCCTCGCCGGCGGCGATGCTGAGCACGCCGTAGCCGAAGATGCGGCCATCCTGCGCCAGCACCCAGGCCGGGTAACCGGCACGCAGGCAGTCGCGGAAGATGCCCGCCGTCCACGGAAACGGGTAGGCGCGCACCTCGATGCGCATCACCGTGTCCAAGTCGTCCTCGCGCATCGGCCGCAGCGCGGCGCGGGCCTGCCCTGCGTCGGACGCGAGCGCGCTCATCGTGCCGGCCTGGCCCGCAGGGCCCGCAGCCTTGGCCACAGCGCGCGACGCGACGCGGCGTCGCGCAGGCCGCCCGCCGGCACCAGCGATCGGCACAATGCCAGTGCGGCCTCATCGTCCGCGCGCCGGCCGCAGGCGCGCAGCAGCGCGTGCAGCACCGCGGCGTCCACCGTCTTGCCCGACTCCGCATCCACGTCGGGCGCGGCTGGCGCATCGGCCGACGCCGCCGGCGCGACTGCGCCGGCGTGCGTGCCGTGGACCGCGTACAGCCGCAGGCCCATCGCCTCCAGGGCGTCGCGCTGGAACAGATCCCAGCTCACGTCGGCTCCGCGCGCGCACCCTCGTGGCGGCGCCAGAACCACAGCACCGGCCCGGACAGCGCATACAGGGTGGCGGCGATGAGCAGCGTCTTGGGCGGATCGACCCACAGGGCGATCAACACGCCCACCGCGATCGGCAGAGCCACGAACGGCACGCGCTCGGCCTTTGGCCCGGTGCTGCTGCCCTTGAAGCTGGTGTAGCGCAGGCGGCTGACCATCAGCAGCCCGGCGATCACCGTCACCGCCAGTGCGGCGTAGCGCAGCTCCTCGCCGACCAGTCCCAGTTCGTCGCAGGTCCAGACGAAGCTGGCCATCAATCCGGCCGCGGCCGGGCTGGCCAGGCCGATGAACCAGCGCCGGTCCACCGTGCCGACCTGGCTGTTGAAGCGCGCCAGCCGCAGCGCCGCGCAGGCGGCATAGAGGAAGGCCGCCAGCCAGCCGATCTTGCCCAGCGTGGGGCCGTCGAGCTTCATCGACATCAGCGCCCAGTGGTACATCACCAGCGCCGGCGCCATGCCGAAGCTGATCAGGTCGGCCAGCGAGTCGTACTGCACGCCGAATTCGGTCTGGGTATTGGTCAGGCGCGCCACGCGGCCGTCTATTCCGTCCAGGATCGCGGCGACGAAGATCGCGATGCAGGCCGCGCCGAAACGCCCCTGCGAGGCGGCGATGATCGCGAAGAAGCCGCCAAACAGGCCGCCGGTGGTGAACAGGTTGGGCAGCAGGTAGATGCCGCGGCCGCGCGCCGGCGCTGGGGTCGGGTGATCCATCCGGGCAGTGTAGCGCCAGACGGCGCGACGCCGAGGGCGACCGGCGGGCCCGCCACCGCGCGTCCGCGCGATGCTCGGTTCACGTTTCCGCCCGGCGATGCTTGCGCGGGGGCCTGCGCAATGCTGCAATCGCGCCGGACACATGCGTCCTCCAGGAGTCAGTCGATGCCCCGCCTTCCGATCCTGGCGCTCGCCGCCGCCGGCCTGCTGGCCGCATCCGCCGTGCAGGGCGGCGAGGTCTATCAGTGGAAGGATGCCAACGGCGTCACCCACTATTCGCAGACGCCGCCCCCCAGGGGCAGCTACCAGCAGCGCGTGATCAGCGCCGACCGCGCCGGCACCGCGCAGCCGGTCGTGGCCCAGGCCGCGACCGCCACCGAGGAGTCCAGGTGCGCCACGGCCAAGGCCAACCTGGCCGCGCTGGGCAGCGGTCGCCCGGTCCACGAGGCCGGCAGCGACGGACAGCCGGGCCGCGCACTCAACGACGCCGAGCGCGCCAGCCAGCTGGAGCTGGCCAACGCCGCGGTCAAGGCCTATTGCAGCGACAGCGTCACCGGTACGCCCGGCACCTGACGATGCGACCGGCCTGGGCGATCGTCGCCGGCGTCCTGGGCGCCGGCGCGCTGGCCTGGTGGCAGGCGCGCGACACGCCAGCCGGGCAGCCGGCGGTCCCGGGCGCGACGGCCACGCCCGTTGATCCAGGCGCATCCGCCCGTCCGGCCACGGGGCCGGCGCTGTACCGCTGGCGCGACGAGGCCGGCATCGTCCAGATCACCGACATCCCGCCCGACGGCCGCGAGTACACGGTCGTGGACGTGGCCGCGCTCGAGCGGCGCAACCTCATCGATCCGGATCCGGTGCCCGAAGCCGCTCCCTGAGCGCGCCACCCGGAACGCGCGCGGGGCGCATGGCAGAATGCGCGTCCCGCCGTTCCGAGCCCGACGATGCGCCTGTCGCAGTTCCACCTCCGTACCGAAAAGGAAACCCCCGCCGACGCCGAGGTCGTCAGCCACCAGCTGATGCTGCGCGCCGGCATGGTGCGCCGGCTGGCCGCGGGCCTGTACACCTGGTCGCCGCTGGGGCTGCGCGTGCTGCGCAAGGTCGAGGCGGTGGTGCGCGAGGAGATGGACCGCGCCGGGGCGATCGAGATGGCCATGCCCTCGGTGCAGCCGAAGGAGCTGTGGGAGGAAACCGGGCGCTGGGAGAAGTTCGGCCCGCAGCTGCTGAAGATCCGCGACCGCAAGGAGCAGGACTACTGCTTCACGCCAACCGCCGAGGAAGCGGTGACCGACTTCTTCCGCCAGGAGTTCGCCAGCTACAGGCAGCTGCCGGTGAACTTCTACCAGGTCACCGCCAAGTTCCGTGACGAGATCCGCCCGCGTTTCGGGGTGATGCGCGCGCGCGAATTCATCATGAAGGATGCGTATTCGTTCCACGTCGGCGACGACGACCTGCAGCGCGAATACCGCAACATGTACGACACCTACACCCGGATCTTCAGCCGGCTCGGCCTGAAGTTCCGCGCGGTGGCCGCCGATACCGGCGCCATCGGCGGCAGCGCCTCGCACGAATTCCACGTGCTGGCCGAGTCCGGCGAGGATGCGCTGGCGTTCTCGCAGGATTCTGACTACGCGGCCAATGTCGAGCTGGCCGAAGCCGTGGCCGCCGGCGAACGCCCGGCCGCGGGCGAGGAGCTGCGCAAGGTCGAAACGCCCACCCAGAAGACCTGCGAGGACGTGGCCGCACTGCTGCGCGTCGCGCTGCAGCGCACGGTCAAGTCGGTGGCGCTGTGGGGCGAGGACGGCTTCGTGCTGGCGCTGGTGCGCGGCGACCACGTGGTCAACGAGATCAAGCTGGCCAAGCTGCCGGGCATGGCCGACTACCGGCTCGCCACGGAAGCCGAGATCCGCGACCACCTGGGCGCCGATCCCGGCTTCCTCGGGCCGGTCGGGCCGCGCAGGCCGGTCCGCGTCGTCGCCGACCGCAGCGTGGCGGCGATGGCCGATTTCGTGGTCGGCGCGAACGAAAACGGCTTCCACCTGGCCGGCGTCAACTGGGAGCGCGACCTGCCCATGCCCGCCGACGTGGCCGACATCCGCAACGTGGTCGCGGGCGATCCCTCGCCGGACGGCCGCGGCACGCTGTCGCTGGCGCGTGGCATCGAGGTCGGGCACGTGTTCGCGCTGGGCCGCCGCTATTCCGAGGCCATGCGATGCAGCGTACTCGACGAGGCCGGCAAGGCGGTGCATCCGGCGATGGGCTGCTACGGCATCGGCGTGTCGCGCATCGTCGCCGCGGCGATCGAGCAGAACCACGACGCCGCC
Organism: uncultured Luteimonas sp.; assembly: GCF_947492465.1. NCBI lineage: Bacteria > Pseudomonadati > Pseudomonadota > Gammaproteobacteria > Lysobacterales > Lysobacteraceae > Luteimonas > uncultured Luteimonas sp. Next base: position 350,074 of record NZ_CANLNF010000001.1, on the reverse strand, counting down.
GGCATCGTCTGGCCCGCGCCGATGGCGCCGTGGCAGGCGGTGGTGTGCGTGATCAATCCCAAGGGCAACGCCGAGGTCGCCGCCGCGGCCGAGGCGCTGTACAGCGAACTGCGCCAGCGCGGCATCGACGCCGCGCTGGACGATCGCGGCCTGCGCCCGGGTCCGATGTTCGCCGACATCGAACTGATCGGCATCCCGCACCGGATCGTGGTGTCCGAACGCGGCCTGGCCGCGGGCACCTTCGAATATCGCGCGCGCGGCGAAGCCGAATCGGCCAACCTCGACCGCGAGGGGCTGCTGGCGCGCGTGGCTGCCAGCTGACGGCTTTGCTCGCCTGTGCCTGTGGGGTGGGCGGTCGCGCTCTTCGAGTGGCGTTCCGTCTCGCGGTGGCGGCCTCGTTCACGCGGCGATGCGGCCGGCAGAGCCGCCCGCGATTTTCCCTGACAATCCGACGGGAATCCCCGGCGGATATCCCGCGCCAATATGCCGTGGATAATCGACCGTCCGCCGAGTCGTGACGGCCCGGTTTTGATCGCATGGCATATTCCACTACCATGTCGCCTCGCCAAGGAGCGGCCATTCCCCTTTCCCCGTCACGGAGTTTTTGAATGGCAATCGATCTGAATGCACTTTCCCCCAAGGAACTCGATGCGCTCATCAGCGCCGCACGCCAGCGCAAGACCACGCTGAGGAAGCGCAAGCCCATCGCCGCGATCCGCAAGCGGATCGTCGATTTCGCCGCGGCGGAAGGTTATTCGGTCGAAGAGCTGTTCGGCGGCAAGGCGGCCGGCGGCGCACGGACCGCGAAGAAGGCGACCACCAAGCGCGCGACCACCCAGGGCCGCAAGCTCGGGAAGGTGCCGCCGAAGTACCGCAACCCCGCCAATGCGGAAGAAACCTGGACCGGACGCGGCAAGCAGCCGCGCTGGATGGCGGCCCTGGTGAAGAAGGGCAAGAAGCCGGACGACTTCCTGATCAAGAAGTAGGACGGCTGGCATCGGCGGAAAGTCCCCGGCCGCAAGGCAGGGCTTTCCGCCGTCACCCGCACCGGCCGCGGCAGCGCCCATTCCGGCAGGTGCCAGCGGAAACAAGCGGTTGCCGCCATGCGGCCATTTCCCCGCGACACTTCCTGGGCCAATGAGCTGCGAGGACGGCGACGCGGCATTCGCGCCCCCGTTGGGAAAACCGGGTCGACAGCACCCGCCCCCTTCGATCCGGTAATTCCGATCGTCCGCAACAACGATTCTTCTTCCAGCGGAAACTTCCGCCGCACGACGCGGCCGCCTCAGAGATCGCGACGCGCCGGCAGCAGCAGGTTGCCGATCAGCAGTCCCGCCACCAGCGCCAGCAGCACGTTGAGCACCGTGATCGCCGCGCCCTGCCCGGCCGCGACATCCTGCTGCTGCACCGCCACCAGCAGACTGCGCAGGCTGGTGCTGCCGGGCACCAGCATGATGATGCCCGGCACGCGGATCAGCGCACCGGGCCGGTTCATCCAGCGCGCATATCCGTTGCCGGCGACGGTGACCACCAGCGCCGACAGGAACACGCCGGCAGGGCTGCCCAGCCACTGCCCGCCCAGCCGCGAGATCTGGTAGCCGACGATGGCCGCGGCCATCACCAGCAGGTAGTCGCGGCGCGCGGCGCGGAACAGCGCCGCGAACGCCCAGGCCGCGGTGATCACCGCACACCATTCCACCCAGTCCGGCTGCGGGCGCCAGGCCCGCACCTGCGGTTCCAGGCCGACCAGCTGCACCAGGGTCAGCGCGATCATGGTGCCGACGGTGAGCTTGAGCAGGGTGGTCATCGCGCCGAAGAAGCGCGCCGTGCCCGACATCAGGTGCTGGCTGGTGAGCTCGCTGAAGGCGTTGGTCAGCGCCATCCCCGGCATCAGCACGATCATCGAGGCGATCACCACGGTGTTGAGGTTGAGCGGCCCGACGAAAACCGCCACCAGGGCGGCGAGTCCGCCGGCGAGCATGCCGGCGATGGCGTCGTCGGCCTCCTTCATCTGGGCGCTGTTGCGGCTGGCCCAGAGCAGCAGGCCGATCAGCGTGCCGATCACCCCGGCGGTGCCGATATCCAGCCAGGGCAGGCGCAGCAGGCCCGCCACGCTGGCGGCCGCCAGACCGAAGCCGAAGGTCTGGCGCAGGTGCGCGCGCCAGTCCGCGCCGCGGTCGAGCGCGCGCAGCGCGGCATGGCCCTCGGCGATGCCGAGCCGGCCGGCGGTCACCTCCTCGGCGATGCGGTCGGCCTCGCACAGCTTCGACAGGTTGGTCTCTCCCGGCGGCAGGCGGATCACGCGGGTGGTGTCGCTTTCGCCGGGCGGGCGCTGCGGGTCGTTGAAGCTCAGGATCAGCCCGGTCGGATTGCTCCACGGTTCGCAGTCGAGTCCGAGCCGGCGCGCGACCGACACGATCGCCCCTTCCAGCCGCTGCGCCGTGGTGCCGTGGCGGTGCAGGTGTCCGGCCAGCTCCACGATGAAGGCGATGCGGATCGCGTAGGCGGCGGTGGCGGGCATGGTGTCGGCGGGCATGGCCACAGGATCGCATGGCCCGCCCCCGCGTCGCACGACGGGCGATGACCTGCCCTTGCACGGCGTTGCCTGTATCCTCGCCCATGATGACTGCACCCGCCCCGCCACCGCCCACCGCCGGAGCCGATGCCGGCGACGAAGCGCTGCTGCGCCTGGCCGGTTGCTGGACCCTCGACCACGCCACCGCCATCGGCCAGGCGCTGCGCGACGCACCCGATTCGATCACCAGCATCGACGCCACCGCGGTCGACCGGCTCGACTCGCTGGGCGTGCTGCAGTTGCTGCGCTACGCCAAGCGCCGCGAGCTGGACTACCAGGATTTCCGCTTCCGCGAGGACCACCGCGCGCTGGTCACCGCGATCGAGGACATCCACGACGAGCGGCCCAAGTCCAGGCGCGAGTACGGCTTCGCCGCCGCGCTGGCGCGACTGGGCCACGCCGTCCACGACAACGGCCGCGAAGTGGTCGCCCTGGTCAGCTTCCTCGGCGAGACCCTGTACAAGCTCGGCCGCACCATCGTCGACCCGCGCCGCTTCCGCCTCACCTCGACCGTGCACCACATGGAACAGGTCGGCCTGGACGCGGTGCCGCTGGTCACACTGCTGTCGTTCCTGGTCGGCGCGGTGATCGCCTTCCTCGGCGCGCAGATCCTGGTCGATTTCGGCGCCACGATCTTCGTGGTCGAGCTGGTGTCGATCGCCTTCCTGCGCGAGTTCGGCGTGCTGCTCACCGCGATCCTGCTGGCCGGCCGCACCGCCAGCGCGTTCACCGCGCAGATCGGCGCGATGGTCAGCCGCGAGGAGGTGGACGCGATCCGCACGCTCGGCCTGGATCCGGTCGAGCTGCTGGTCATCCCCCGCGTGATCGCGCTGCTGGTGATGCTGCCGCTGCTGACCTTCATCGCCATGGTCGCCGGCCTGCTCGGCGGCCTGTCGGTCGGCGCCTTCAGCCTCGATATCCCGCCGCAGGCCTACCTGGCGCGCATGCAACAGGAGATGGAGCTGCGCCACTTCCTGATCGGCATGTCCAAGGCGCCGCTGTTCGCGATGGTGATCGGCCTGATCGGCTGCCTGGAAGGCATGCAGGTCAAGGGCACCGCGCAATCGGTGGGCGAACGCACCACCTCGTCGGTGGTGCAGACGATCTCGCTGGTGATCGTGTTCGATGCGTTCGCGGCGATCTGGTTCATGTACATGGATTGGTGATGGAGAAGCCGGGATTCGGAATTCGGGATTCGGGACTCGCAAACGCGCAGGGCGCGGGGGCAAGGGAGGCATCGTCTTGACGAATCCCGAATCCCCGCTTTCAGCAGACGGACGTCTGGTCCTCCCCAGTCCCGACGATCGCGAAGCGATCGTGACCGTCCGCGGCATGGTCAACCGCTTCGGCGCGCAGACCGTGCACGAGGACCTGGACCTGGACGTATACCGCGGCGAGATCCTCGGCGTGGTGGGCGGTTCGGGCAGCGGCAAGTCGGTGCTGATGCGGTCGCTGATCGGCCTGCGCCAGCCCGACGAGGGCGAGATCTCGGTGCTGGGCGTGGATCCGCGGTCGGACGATCCCCGCGATCGCGTGCACCTGGAGCGCAGCACGGGGGTGCTGTTCCAGGACGGCGCGCTGTTCTCCTCGCTGACCGTGGGCGAGAACGTGCAGGTGCCGCTCAAGGAGCACCATCCCGACCTGCCCGAATCGCTGCGCTACGAACTGGCCCTGCTCAAGGTGCGCCTGGCCGGGCTGCCGGCCGACGCGCTGGACAAGCTGCCGTCGCAGCTGTCGGGCGGCATGCGCAAGCGTGCCGCGCTTGCCCGCGCGCTGGCGCTGGATCCGCCGTTGCTGTTCCTGGACGAGCCCACCGCGGGCCTGGACCCCATCGGCGCGGCCGCGTTCGACCGCCTGATCCGCACCCTGCAGGAAGCGCTGGGGCTGACCGTCTTCCTGATCACACACGATCTCGACACGCTGTATGCGATTTGCGACCGTGTCGCGGTGCTGGCCGACCGCAAGGTGGTCGCGGTGGCGCCGCTGGACGAGATCGAGCGCACCGACCACCCGTGGATCCAAGACTACTTCCATGGCCCGCGCGGACGTGCAGCGCACGCGGCGGCGGCCATCGCTGAGGACACCTGAGATGGAAACCAAGGCCAACTACGTGCTGATCGGGGCGTTCACCATCGGGGTGACCCTGTTCCTGCTGCTGTTCGCGCTGTGGGCGGCGAAGTACTCCTCCGACCGCGACTGGCACGAATACCACGTGGTGTTCCGCGAACCGGTCACCGGCCTCACCGAAGGCGGCAGCGTGCACTACAACGGCATCGCGGTGGGCACCGTGGAAGACCTGATGCTGGCGCCCAACGACCCGCGCCAGGTGATCGCCCGGCTGCGGCTGCAGGCCGACGCACCGGTCAGGTCGGACACGCGCGCGCGCCTGTCGCTGACCAGCCTCACCGGACCGCCCATCATCCAGCTCACCGGCGGCAGCCCGGAGGCCGCGCCGCTGCGCCCGGGTCCCGACGGCGGCCTGCCGGTGATCGAAACCGAGGCCTCGGCGCTGCAGAACATTGCCGATACCGCCAACCGCCTGGTCGAGCGCCTGGACAACATGCTCAGCGAGGAGAACGTGCAGCGCTTCACCGCCACCCTCGACAACATCCAGAGCATGACCGGGACCATCGCCGAACAGCGCGAGGACATGCGCGAGATCCTGATCAACGCGCGCACCGCCAGCGAACAGCTGAACGTCACGATGTCCTCGGCCAACCGCACCCTGGACACCTTCGACCGCGAACTCGTCCAGCAGCTGCCGTCGCTGGTGGCCAAGATCGACACCACCCTGGGGCGGCTGGATTCCGCTGCCGGCGGCGCCGACGCGATCCTCAACGAGAACCGCGCGGCGATCAGCAGCTTCGCCAACGACGGCCTCGCCCAGCTCGGCCCGACCCTGGGCGAACTGCGCGGCTTGGTGCGCGACCTGCGCAGGATCAGCGACCGGCTCGACGACAATCCCGCGCAGTACCTGCTCGGCCGCGATGCCCCCAAGGAGTTCGAACCGTGATCAGACCGGGAACCGCCATCCGCAGGCCGGCATCGTCCGCGCCGCCGCTTCGCGCCGCCACCGCGGCCCTGCTTGCGCTGGCCCTGGGCGGCTGCTCGCTGCTCGGCGGCGGCAAGGGGGAGCCTTCCACGATCTACGCGCCCGATCCGCGCGTCACGCTCGATGCCTCGGCGCCCACCGTGCGCTGGCAGCTGGCGCTGGCCGCGCCGCAGGCCGCGCGCATGATCGAGAGCTCGCGCATCGCCGTGCGCCCTTCGCCGGGCGAACTGCAGGTCTATCGCGGCGCCAGCTGGGCGAAGCCGCCGCCGGACATGCTGCAGGACGCGTTGCTGCGCGCGCTGGAGGATTCGGGGCGGATCGGCGCCGTCGCCCGCCAGGGGTCGGGCATCGCCGCCGACTACAAGCTGGTCATGGACGTACGCCGCTTCGAGGCCGACTACGCCGGCAATGCAGTCCCGGCGGCGACGATCGAGTTCAACGCCAAGCTGATCCACTCGCGCGACCAGTTCATCGTCGCCTCGCGCACGTTCCGGCACGCCGAGCCGGCGACGGGTACCGAGATCGGGCTGGTCGCCGACGCGTTTTCGCGCGGCATGGAGCAGCTGACCGGCGAACTCGCGCACTGGATCCTGGGCGCGGGCGATGCCCACCAGCGCGAGGAACATCCGGAGGAACGCTCCTAGGCGCTCGCCGGTCCGCCAGCTGCGTTCTCAGGCGGCCCGATCCGACGGAACGTCAGGTTGATCCGCGGCGCCACCGGCCTGGCCGTGCGTGGCAGCGCATGCCGCCAATGCGCCTGGGTGTCTCCCTGCATCAGCAGCAGGCTGCCGTGCGGCAGCTCGAGGGCGAGCCGCCTGGACGGATCGCGGCGATGCCTGAGCAGGAACCGGCGCGTCGCACCCAGGCTCAGCGAGGCGATCACCGGTCGCTCACCCAGTTCGGGCTCGTCGTCGCTGTGCCAGCCCATGCAGTCGCGCCCGTCGCGATACAGGTTGGCCAGCACGCTGTTGAGCGCGACGCCGGTCTCGCGCGTCAGGCGCTCGCGGAGCGGCAGCAGGACCGCGGGCCAGGGATGCGGTTCGTGGCGGACGCCCGAATAACGGTAGGCCGCGTCCGGATCGCCGATCCAGCAGCTGCGCCGCGGCGAATCGAACTCGCGCCCGAACATCCGCACCCGGTGCACCTGCCAGGGCAGGGTCGCGTGCAGGGTGTCGAACAGGATGGAAGCCGCGGCGGGGTCCAGCCAGTTGCGCAGCAGGTCCACCTCCGGGCCGATGCCAGGCGCGGCGTCGGATGTCATCGCAACCACGCGACCGGGAGCCCGCGACGGTACGCGGCCCGCTGCGGCGCCGCGGGCCCGGTCAACGGACCTCGGCGATCTCCACCCCGTCCAGCCCCTGCGACAGGGTGCGCGCATCGCCGCCCTGGGCGAGCTTGATCCGCAGGCGCACCTCGTTCTGCGAGTCGGCAAAGCGCAGCGCGTCCTCGTAGGAGATCTCGCCGGCCTGGTAAAGCTCGAACAGCGCCTGGTCGAAGGTCTTCATGCCCAGGTTGGTCGACTCCTTCATCACCTCTTTCAGCTTGTGGATCTCGCCGTCGCGGATGTAGTCCTGCACCAGCGGCGTACCGAGCATGATCTCCATCGCCACCCGCCGGCCCTTGCCGTCCGGCGTCGGGATCAGCTGCTGCGCGACCACGCCCTTGAGGTTGAGCGAGAGGTCCATCAGCAGCTGGCTGCGCCGGTCCTCGGGGAAGAAGTTGATGATGCGGTCCATCGCCTGGTTGGCGTTGTTGGCATGCAGGGTGCAAAGCACCAGGTGGCCGGTCTCGGCGAAGGCGATGGCGTGATCCATGCCTTCGCGGGTGCGCACCTCGCCGATCATGATCACGTCCGGCGCCTGGCGCAGGGTGTTCTTGAGCGCGTTGTCCCAGCTGTCGGTGTCGATGCCGACTTCGCGCTGGGTGATGATGCAGCCCTCGTGCTTGTGCACGAACTCGATCGGGTCCTCGATGGTGATGATGTGCCCGGTCGAGTTCTGGTTGCGGTAGCCGATCATCGCCGCCAGCGAGGTGGACTTGCCGGTACCGGTGGCGCCCACGAAGATGATGATGCCGCGCTTGGTCATCGCCAGCGTCTTGATGATCGGCGGCAGGTTGAGCTCTTCGATGCTGGGGATCTTGGTCTCGATCCGGCGCAGCACCATGCCCACCTGGTTGCGCTGGTAGAAGCACGACACGCGGAAGCGGCCCACGCCGGAGACGCCGATCGCGAAGTTGCACTCGTGCGTCTTCTCGAACTCCTCGCGCTGCGGCGGCGACATCACGTTGAGCACGAGGTCGCGCGACTGCTGCGGCGTCAGCGGGTTCTGGGTGATCGGCTGGATCTTGCCGTGGACCTTCATCGACGGCGGCATGCCGGCGGTGATGAACAGGTCCGACGCCTTCTGGTGCGCCATCAGCTTGAGGAACGAGGTGAAATCGATGCTGCTCATGTATGGCTCCTGCGGAGCCGGGATTCGGGATTCGAAATTCGGGATTCGGGAAAGCGCGTTCGCGCTTCCGTCGAATCTCTACCCTTCGCCCGCTTCCCGGCCTTTACGAATCCCGAATCCCGATTCCCGAATTCCGGCGTCTTTTCGCTCACTCGAAAAGACGCTTCTCCTTCGCGTATTCCCTGGCCTGCTGGCGCGTGACCATGCCGCGCTTGACCAGGTCCTGCAGGTGCTGGTCGAGGGTCATCATGCCGTGCTGCTGGCCGGTCTGGATCGACGAATACATCTGCGCCACCTTGTCCTCGCGGATCAGGTTGCGGATGGCGGGGATGCCCACCATGATTTCCCAGGCCGCGGTGCGGCCGCCGCCGACGCGCTTGAGCAGCGCCTGCGAGATCACCGCGCGCAGCGACTCGGACAGCATCGAGCGCACCATCGGCTTCTCGCCGGCGGGGAACACGTCGATGATGCGGTCGATGGTCTTGGCCGCCGAACTGGTGTGCAGGGTGCCGAACACCAGGTGGCCGGTTTCCGCGGCGGTCAGCGCCAGGCGGATGGTCTCCAGGTCGCGCAGCTCGCCCACCAGCACGATGTCCGGGTCCTCGCGCAGCGCCGAACGCAGCGCCTCGCTGAAGCCGTGCGTGTCGCGGTGCACCTCGCGCTGGTTGATCAGGCACTTCTGCGAGGTGTGCACGAACTCGATCGGATCCTCGATGGTGAGGATGTGCCCGTACTCGTTCTTGTTGATGTGGTCGATCATCGCCGCGAGCGTGGTCGACTTGCCCGAACCGGTCGGCCCGGTCACCAGGATCAGGCCCTGCGGCTGTTCGATCAGCTCGCGGAAGATCGGCGGGCAGCCCAGGTCCTCGAGCGTCAGCACCTCGGACGGAATGGTGCGGAACACCGCGCCGGCGCCGCGGTTCTGGTTGAAGGCGTTGACGCGGAAGCGCGCCAGCCCCGGGATCTCGAACGAGAAGTCGGTTTCGAGGAACTCTTCGAAGTCGCGGCGCTGCTTGTCCGACATGATGTCGTAGACCAGCGCGTGCACCTGCTTGTGTTCCAGCGCCGGGATGTTGATCCGGCGCACGTCGCCATCGACCCGAATCATCGGCGGCAGGCCCGCGGACAAATGAAGGTCCGAGGCCTTGTTCTTGACCGAGAACGCCAGTAGTTCGGCGATATCCATGCAAGCTCCCCTGCGGCTGCAGTATGTCGTGATGCGGCCGCCACGACCGTGGTCGACAGCCTATCCCCGGCTGGCAGTATAGCCATGTACGCGGATCACAAAACCGGCCGATCCGGCCCTGTCCGCGGCTGCCGCATGCCGGCCGGAGGGCGACAGGCCGGTTACTGGAGCGCGACGCCCCGACGACGCAGCGGACGCACCGGGCGCCATGCGGGTCCAGGCGTCCGCTGCTCCGGCGGCCGCGCGACCGGCGCACCCGCCCCCGTGCCCGCAGCCGATCCGGAGCGCGGAGCGACCCGGCCCCTCGCCTCTGCGACCTGGCTGCGACATGCCAGCCGGCCGCGTTCGCGCTAGGGTGGCGTTTTCCGGATCCGCACCTCGCCGCCATGACCCCGACCGACCCGCCCGCGCCCTCCGCTTCCCCGATCGCCTTCATCGGCGGCGGCAACATGGCCCGCAGCTTGGTCGGCGGGCTGGTCGTCGCCGGCGCCGACCGGGCCCGCATCCGCGTGGCCGAACCCGATGCGCGCACGCGTGCCGGGCTGGCCGAGGACTTCGGCGTGGCCTGCTTCGCCAGCGCGGAGGAGGCCGTGCCGGGGGCCGCGACCTGGGTGTTCGCGGTCAAGCCGCAGGTGATGCGCCAGGTCTGCGAAACCCTGGCCAGCGCCGCGCAATCGGAACAGCCGCTGGTGGTCTCGATCGCCGCCGGCATCACCGCCTCGCAGCTCGACCGCTGGCTGGGCGGCGGCCTGCCGGTTGTGCGCGCGATGCCGAACACGCCCGCGCTGCTGGGCGCGGGCGTGACCGGCCTGTTCGCCAATGCGCAGGTGGACGAGCGCGGTCGCGAGCGCGCGACGCGCCTGCTGGCCAGCGCCGGGCAGACGGTGTGGATCGCCGGGGAATCGCTGATGGACGCGGTCACCGCCACGTCCGGCAGCGGCCCGGCCTACGTGTTCCTGCTGGCCGAGGCGATGGAGGACGCCGCCATCGCGCAGGGCCTGCCGCCGCAGGCCGCGCGCACGCTGGCGCAGCAGACCATCCTCGGCGCGGCGCGCATGCTCACCGGATCGGGCGAGCCCCCGGCCGAACTGCGCCGCCGCGTCACCTCGCCCAATGGCACCACGCAGGCGGCGATCGAAACCTTCGAGGCCGGCGGCTTCCGCCAGCTCGTGTCGCAGGCGATCGATGCCGCGACGCGGCGCGGCGCCGAACTGTCGGCCGCCAATGACTGAGTCGATGGCCACGCGACACCTGGCGCCGCCGCTGCTGGCGCTGTGCCTGCTCGCAGGCTGCGGCGGCAGTCCGGGCGGACAGGCCGAACTCGCCGCGCAGAGCGCGGAATCGCGCCAGCCCGCCACGCTGCAGGCCGGAGACGTGCGCATCGATGCGAGCGTGGCGCCGTCCGCCTCGCTCAGTCCTGCCATCGCCGCGCGCTATGGCGTCGCCCCGGATCGTGGCAGCCAGCTGCTGCTCGTCGGCCTGCGCCAGGGTCCGGCGCACGCCGAAACATCGCTGCAGGCGCGGGTCGGCGTCCGCGCGCGCGACCTGCGCGGCGTCTGGCAGGACGTGGCCATGCGCGAGGTGCGCAGCGATGGCTTCATCGACTACGTCGGCACCGTGCGGGTGGCACCGCCCGATACGCTGGCGTTCGAGGTCACCGTGCATCGCCCGGGCGTCGCCGCGCCCGACATCCTGCGCTTCAGCCGCGACGTGTTCGCGCGCTAGGACCGATCCGCCCGCCGCGGCCGGACGGACGGCCGCCCGCTAACGCCGCTCGAGCGCCCAGCGCCGGATGATCCCGGCGATCTCGCGCACCCCGTCGGTCACTGCCGCAGGCCCGGGCTGCAGGATCAGCGGCGACTTGATCTCGTGCAGTTCGCCGTCGCGCACCGCCGGGATCGCGTCCCAGCCCGGACGCGCGGCCACCCGTTCGGGGCGGAACTTCTTGCCGCACCACGAGCCCAGGATGATGTCCGGCGCACGCGCGATCACCGGATCGCCGCTGGCGAGGATGCGCGCCTTCGCCAGCGGCTGCGCCGCCAGCTCCGGGAAGATGTCGTCGCCTCCGGCGACGCGGACGAGTTCGGCCACCCAGCGGATGCCGGTGATGATCGGCTCGTCCCATTCCTCGAAATACACCTTCGGCCGCAGCGGCAGCGAGGCCGCCTCGGCCGCGATCTCGTCCAGCCCGCGCTCGAGTTTGGAGGCATAGGCCTCGGCGCGCGCGCCGGCGCCGACCAGCGCGCCGAGCCGGCGCACGTAGTCGAGGATGCCGGCGACGCTGCGGTGGTTGCTGATCCAGACCTCCACCCCGCGCCGCACCAGCTCGGCGGCGATGTCGGCCTGGATGTCGGAGAACCCGACCACGAAGTCGGGTTGCAGTGCGAGGATCGCCTCGATCCTGGCGCTGGTGAAGGCGCTGACCTTCGGCTTCTCCCGGCGTGCGCGTAGGGGGCGCACGGTGAAGCCGCTGATGCCGACGATCCGGTCCTGTTCGCCCAGCGCGTAGAGGACCTCGGTCGGTTCCTCGGTGAGGCAGACGATGCGGGTCGGTCCGCTGGACCGACGGGATTGGAGATTGGGGTTTGGGGATTCGGAAAAGCGGAAAGCGCTTGCCTTCTCCGAATTCCCAATCTCCAATCCCGAATCCCGCCCGGTCACGGATAGAGCATCCGCTTGCTGCAGTGCCCGGTCAGGTCGAACTCGTAGAGCCAGCGCTCGTGCAGGCGGAACTGCGCGCCGTACCAGAACTCGATCCGGTCCGGGCGCACGCGCAGCCCGGTCCAGCGCGGCGGCCGTGGCACCTCGCGACCGGCGAATTCGGCTTCCAGCGCGGCCATGCCCAGCTCGAAGGCTTCGCGCGACTCGAGGGTCTCGGACTGCTTCGACGCCCACGCCCCGAGCTGGCTCACGCGCGGGCGCGAGGCGAAGTAGGCGTCGGCCTCCGCTTCCTCGACGATCTCGACCGGGCCTTCGATCCGCACCTGCACGCCGTTGCGCACGCGCGGCCAATGGAACAGCAGCGCGGCCTGCGGATTGCCCTGCAGCTCGCGTCCCTTGCGCCCGTCCAGGTGGGTGTAGAACACGAAGCCGCGCGCGTCGTGCGCCTTGAGCAGCACCGTGCGCGCGGAAGGCACCGCCTCGCGCGTGGCGGTGGCCACGGTCATCGCGGTCGGATCGGGCTCCCCGGCCGCCAGCGCCTCGGCGAACAGGGCATCGAAGGTGGCCAGGGCCTCGGCCTGCAGGTCTGCGCAGCTCATTGGGCTATTGTGGCGCGATGCCTCCCGATGCGCACGCCGCTCCGCCGCACGGATTCCCGGATGCGCTGGTCGCGCGCGTGCTCGACGACGCGCTGGTGGCGGGCGCGAAGGTCTACGGCATCTCGGGCCTGCAGGGCAGCGGCAAGTCGACGCTCGCCGCGCAGCTGGTCGCGGCGGCGCAGGCGCGGGGGTTGCGCGCGGTGGCGGTGTCCATCGACGACTTCTATCTCGACCTGCCCGAACGCCGGCGCCTGGCGCGCGAGGTCCATCCGCTCCTGGCCACGCGCGGCCCGCCGGGCACCCACGACCTCGCGCTGGCCTGCGGCACGCTCGACGCCCTGCGTTGCGGACGCGCGGTCGCCGTACCTGCCTTCGACAAGCTGGCCGACCGGCGCCTGCCGCGTCCCAGTTGGCGCTGCGAGGCGGCGGACCTGGTGGTGTTCGAAGGCTGGTTCCTGGGCACGCCTGCCGAACCGGAGGCCGCGCTGCAGACGCCGGCCAACGCGCTCGAACGCGACGAGGACGCGGACGGACGCTGGCGGCGCCACGTCAACGCGGCCCTCGCCCGGGACTATCCCGCGCTGTGGCGGCGCATCGACCGCCTGCTGTTCCTGCAGCCGCCGGGCTTCGACGTCGTGCCGGCTTGGCGCTGGCAGCAGGAGCAGGCGCTGCAGGCGCGCAATCCCTCGCGTGCCGGCATGACGCGCGAGCAGGTCGCGCGCTTCGTGCAGCACTACGAGCGCGTGAGCCGGCAGGCGCTGCGGACCCTGCCGGAGATCGCCGACGTCGTCGTCGCGCTCGATGCCGATCGCAAACCGCTCTACGGGATCAGCGGCATTTGAGGTAGGGCGACGCAGCGACGTAGGGACGATATTTCTCCGGCAGCTTCGGTCCGCCCTGGTAGTCGAACTCGTAGACTTCCAGCGCCAGCTTGCCGGGTGTTTCGTCCGCGTTGAGCGTCAGCACGTAGGGGCGCGGTTCGCTGCGGTACGGGAAGAACCAGTGCCCGATCCCTTCGTAGAAGTTGCCCATGTAGCTCGCCGCGTATTCGGGTCGCGTCGCCTTCGGCAGGTCCGGGCCGCCGGTGAAGGCGAAGCCCTCGCGATCGACGACGACCTGCGGCTGCGTCGCGCAGTCGCCGCCCGGCGCGTAGCGGCCGAAGTGTTCCTCGAATCCGTCGAGGTTCTCGACCTCGATGGCGGTGGACGGTCCGGCGTACAGCGCCAGGAACCCTGCCAGCACGGCTGCCGGAAACCCTGACCTCTGCATCTGCATGTCTCCTGGTGGGCTCGCCGCTCCGGAGAGGAAAGGCGAGTGGAAGGTCAATCGACGAAATCGCCGATGTCGCTTTCGCGCCACAGCGCCGGCAGTTCCCGGCGGGGACAGCGGCGGGAACTGCTCTCCCAGCCGTCCCCGTTCTTCGCGCGGTAGCTGGTCCGGCTCGATATCTCGTAGCTGGAGACGCTGACGGGGGCCTCCTCATCGTCACCATAGGCGCTCTCGCAGGTTTCCGTCACCCGGTAGCTGGACGGGCCGGTCTGCTCGATCCGCACGAACCGGCAGAAGTACGGCGGCGTGGTGTAGCCGCCGTAGCCGCTACCGTCTTCCCTCATTACGTGCAGGCTGGCGTTGGACGCCTTTGCACAGGGCGTATCGGTGCTGACGTAGTAGCCGGGCTGCAACGGCAGCCTGTCCACCACGCGCGCCTCCGCCGCCGGCGCTTCGCCGGCCGAGGCGGCCACTTCCGCTGCGGCGCCGGCAGAACCGGGTTGGCAGCCGAGCAACCCGGACAGCACCAGCGGCGCAATCGCGGTCATGGTCTTCAAGCGTGTTCTCCGGTGCGGATGGGGCATGACCTCGGCTTCGGCTCGCGGCGCGCACGGACGGCAGCGCCCGATTTGCTCCGCCGCCATTTTTCAGGATGAGTCAGCCGGGAATGAACTGGTGCTCGCAGCGATTGCACTGAAAGCCGTTCTGCCGCATTTCGGCCGGCAGATCCGCATACTTGGACCTGACCTTGTTCTTGAACATTTTCCTGAGCATGAATCCGCCGTAGAGGATGCCGGCGAACACAATGAGGCCGAGGTAACCGTTCATCATGGCGAAGACGATCCCGAACATGACGGCGAAGATGATGGTGAACATCGGCAGCATGAAGTTGTAGCCGTAGGCCATGCCAAGTCGTGCGCCCTTCTCCGCTGCCCCACCCTGATCCATCACCAAGGTGAGTTTGCGAGTGTCTTCGCCACCGCATTTCGGACAATTCAGGTTCATGGTTCTCTCCTGTGGACAATCAGCGAAAATGGGGACGGCGCTTGCACCTGCGCCGCCGACGGCGTCAGCCACCGCTGCCGCCATGGAACCGGCGCCGTCCAGGACGAAGGCGTGCACGCCCTGCGAGCGGAAGCGGTATCCGTCCTGTTGACCGAACTCGTCGATCTCACCGGCGATTGAGGACATGTCAGACGACACGTAGCAGTTGCGCATGAGTCCACCTGCGCCCCCACGGCAGCAATGGCCATGGTGGACAGGCCGGGATCTGCAGGGTCAGCGCCCTGTGTCACCGGTGCCGCCCCGGGGCTGGCCGGACACACCCCCAGACGCCGAACATGCCCAGCCAGAGCATCGGGAATAGCTGCAGGGCGAAGGCGACGCCGGCTCCGGCGTGCGAGAAGCCTGCGAACGTGAAGGCCAGGAATTTCCATCCTCCGTAGACAAGCATGTATCCGCTCAGGACGAGCAATGCCAGGCCGGAAATCCTGTGGATCGCCGACATGCGGGCAGAGGACTTTCCTTCATCGATCATTGTGCAATCCCCTTTGGTTGTCGTTCGGCCATGGCGAGCGGCATGTCCTTCGTGCCCGGTGAACAGCGCGGATCGCGCCTCCCGCGACTGGCGGCTTCCACCTGAAGCCGCCTGGCTTGCCGCGCGTCCATGCGGACCAGGGAAGCGCCTGGACCGGCCCCGTCATTGTCTGCAGTACACGCCTTTGAGCCCGGTGACGCCCTCCAGGCAACCGCCGAATTTCTTGCGCAGCGTGTACTGATCCAGCGTCGCGGTGATCACCACGTCTCCTTTCCTCACGTGATATCCGCCGGCCTTCCTGACCTGTTTCCCGAACAGCAGGTCACCCATCGACACCGGCCTTCCATCCGCACGAAACGACACCCCTTCCTCGTTGCGCAGGATCCTGACGCCATGCTGGTTGGTCTGGTGGCCCACCATCAGAACCCTTTTGTCCTCCGCGTTGAACACCAGCACCGCCATCTCCGCGTCCGAGGCCCCGACGTACTCACCGGAAGGTTCGAAGCCGCACCCCGTCAGCACCATCAGCAAAAGCCACATCACCAATCCCCTCACCTTCACCCCTCCCATCCTGTCCATGCCCTGCCCTGGTCGAGCCGCCCGGACTGGCGACGGCGCCATGCTTGCGAACCGGCGTCGGCGCCGTCCTCACGTTGCCTTCAAGAAACCTTCAAGCGTGTCGATCCGCCAGGACAATCAATCGTTTGGCGACGCGGTTGTGATTCGGCCATGCTCACCTCCGATTCAAGCCCTGCCGATGGCGCCGCAGGTCAAGCCCCCCCTTCAGGGAAGAAGGGTGCGGCGCATCGGGCCGGCTCAATCACAGGCGTTGTAGTACTCGTACTCGGCCTGCAACTGCTGGCGGGTGGGAATGTGCCCATCCAGTGCCACACTGATGGTGGTGTCGTTGCCTGCACGGCCGAAGTTGCTGTTGATCTGCAACGCGAAGGCGCGACCTCCGCTGCCGCTTCCTGTCAGGCGAAACACCTCCACGCCGGAGCCGCCGCCACCCCAGCAGCCGATCTGCTCCAGCGCATCACCTCGCGCATGCAGCGCTTCCGGCAATGCCACGCCCAAAGGAACCTCTCCGTCCGGTTCAGCCCATTTCTGGAACACCAGAAGCCGCGGTTGCGGCCGACCTTCATCGTCGAGTCCGGGCAACTGCACCTCCAGATCACCGATCCCGCCCTCGCGCGGCGCACCCACCCTGGCAGGCCCCCGCCACGACACGCTGGTCAATGACTGCGGCAAGGCCGCATCGGACACGCCCTTTGTCGCCAGCCCAAGCGCCTGGTGGATGGCTTCCGCCAGCGGCATTGCAGCCTGGACCTTCTCCCACTGCGCCTTGCACCGGCGTTCCGCATCCGGATAGCCGACGCCGAGTCGCTGCTTGCAACCGGGCAGATAGTCGGCGTAGCCGGTAGCGGCACCGGCAGGCGATACGGGCACGGCGGCGCGCTGGGCCAGCGCACTGGCGCATGCCAATGCCAGGAGTGACAGGGCAGAGCACTGGACGAGGGCTCGCAACGGAAGATTCATGGCATCGATTTCCTGGTGGGCATGGTGGCGATCGGTGTGGTCGGCCTCGACCACGCGTGCTTCATCGGCGCACTTGCCCGACCGCCGGGAGCGGCGACGGCGCAATGCTTCGGGAGCAGGACCGGCGTTGTCCTCACGGCACCTTCAAGGAACCTTCAAGCCCGTCGATACGCCAGGACAATCAATCGCTTGGCGCACCGGCTATGATCGGCACATGTCCGCGCCCACGCCTCGCCCCCATCTCTACCGCTGGCGCTTCGGCAGCATCGAGTTCGACGAGGCCCGCTTCGAGCTGCGGGTCTCCGGCCTGCCGGTGGACGTCGAGCAGCGGCCGCTGCAGGTCCTGGCCCTGCTGCTGCAGCACGCCGGCGAGGTGGTGACCAAGGACGAGCTGTTCGAGACCGTCTGGGCGGGGCGGGTCACCGTCGACCACGTGCTGGCGACGGCGGTGGGCAAGCTGCGCAAGGTGCTTGACGCCGGCGGCGAGACCCGCATCGTCACCGTGCCGCGTGTGGGTTACCGCTTCGACGGGCCGGTCGAGCGGATCGCCGTCGGTGAGCGCCTGGCCGGCGAACTGGAGTTCGAGGCCGGCCAGCCCGTGCCCGGACGCCCGCACTTCGTACTCGAGCGCGCGCTGGGGCGGACCCTGGGCAGCGAGGTGTGGCTGGCGCGCCAGCCGCGCAGCCGCGAGGCGCGCGTGTTCAAGTTCAGCCTCGCCGGCGAGCACCTCGCCGCGATCAAGCGCGAAGCCACGCTGATGCGGGTGCTGCGCGACACCCTGGGCGAGCGCGACGATTTCGTGCGCGTGATCGACTGGAACTTCGAGACCCAACCGTTCTTCCTCGAATGCGAGTACGGCGGCCAGGCGCTGCCGGAATGGGCCGCGGAGAATGATCGGCTGGCGGCGATGGACCGCGACGCGCGCATCGCCTTCTTCATCGGGATCGCCGACGCGGCCGCCGCCGCGCTCAGCGTCGGCGTGCTGCACAAGGACCTGAAGCCGGCCAACGTCCTGGTCGCGCCGCAGGGCGACGGCTGGCGGCCGCGGCTCACCGACTTCGGCAGCAGCCGCCTGCTGCAGCCCGAGCGGCTGGAGGAACTGGGCATCACCCGCCTGGGCATGACCGTCGACGATGCTTCCGGCTCTTCCGGCACTCCCCTGTACCTGGCCCCGGAACTGGTCGCCGGGCAGCCGCCGACGGTGCGCAGCGACGTCTATGCCCTGGGCGTGATCCTCTACCAATGGCTGGTCGGCGACCTGCGCCGGCCGATGGCGCCGGGCTGGGAGCGCGAGATCGACGACCCGCTGCTGCGCGAGGACATCGCCCAGGCCACCGACAGCGACCCGGCACGGCGCATCGCCGACGCCGCTGAACTGGCCGGGCGCCTGCGGCACCTGCCCGAGCGTCGCGCCGAACGTATCCGCCTCGAGACGGATGAACGCGCGGCCGTCGCCATGCGCCAGGCGCTGGAACGCACCCGCACGCGGCGGCCGTGGATCGCCGCCACGATTGCCGTGCTCGGCATCGGCCTGCTGGCCAGCAGTCTGTTCTGGTACCGCAGCGAGCGGGAGCGCGAAGCTGCCGCGATGCAGGCTGCGCGCGCCGAGGCGGTAACGCGCTTCCTCGCCGACGACCTGCTTGGCATGGCCGTGCCCGGGCCGTCTGGTTTCGCGCCGGATCCGCGCATGCACGACGTGCTGGAACGTGCGTCCAGCCGGATCGGCGCGCGCTTCGCCGACGATCCCGCCACGCGCGGCGGCGTGCACTCGGTGCTCGGCCAGGCTTGGCAGGCGCTCGGCGAGCGCGACCGTGGCGTCCACCACCTGCGCGAGGCCACGCGCAACCACACCGACGCCTTCGGCGCCACGGACGACATCACTCTCAAGACCCGCTACTTGCTGGTGCGCAGCCTGGCCTACGCCAACGCAGCCGACCAGTTTGCCGAAGCACTGGAACTGCTGGACGACACTGACACCGCCGCCGGAACGCGACTGCAGGGCGAGAACGAAATCGCACTGGAGGCGGCCTACGCGCGTGGCGTCTTCCATTTCCAGAAGCTGCAAATCGAACCGGCGCTGCAAGCCTTCCGTCGCGCCGACGAACTGCAACGCGTCGTCGCGCCGGACGCCGCATCGACCGCCGCCACGATCCGGGAGAACCTTGCCGACAGCACGATCCGGCAGGGGCAGCCGGAGGAAGGCATCGCGCTGCTTCGCGCGATGCTCGAAGACCCGCTGTTCGATGCCGGGCGCATCGGCGAGAACCGGGTCGCCGGCCATCAGATCATGCTGGCGCGAGCGCTGCGCAACCTTGGCCGTTACGACGAGGCTTTGCCTCTGGCGATGGCCGCAGCGGCCACTTCGGAACGCACCCTCGGCGAGGATCACTATTCCACGCTGATCCAGATGTCTACTGTCGCCAGCATCCACGATGCCGCAGGCGACTGCACGCTGGCGCTGCCGATCGCACGCATGGTGCGCGAACGCATGGCCGCGCGTTACGGCGAGCACCTGCAATCGACGCTGGTTGAAACCGGAAACCTCGGCTTCAAGGAACGCGACTGTGGCGACCGCGAGGCCGGGCTCGACTACATCCGCCAGGCCGAACGCGGCCTGCGTGAGCACTACGGCGAGGACAACGTCGCCGCGCACAGCTTCCGCTATTCGCTGGTGACGATGCTGGTCGACGACGGCCACTTCGCCCAGGCATTGGACATGCTGGACGGTCTTGATATCGCCGCGCTCACCGCCGGCGACTCCAGACCGGGCTGGGAACACCGCCTGAACGCGCTTCGGGGCCGGATCCTGATGCATTCAGGCGACATTGGGAACGGCCGCCGCCTGCTCGCGGACGCGGTGCCTGAATTGGTCGCACTCGGCAGCGAGGACGCCGATGAAATCGCGGGCCTGCAGGCACTGCTGGCCGAAGGAGATCCAGCCGGCGGCGATTGACCGCGTCACTCCACCACGAACGTCACCCGCATGTTCACGCGCCACTCGACGATGTTGCCGTCCGGGTCGGTGACGACCTTGGTTTCGTTGAGCCAGGCGCCCTGGATGTTCTTGACGGTTTCGGCGGACTTCTTCAGGCCCGAACGCACCGCATCCTCGACGCTGGTCTTCGACGACGAATTGATTTCGATGATCTTGGCGACCGCCATGGCGTGGCTCCCTTGCATTGCGGCGACAGTGCCACGGTGGCGACAGGATGCGACGACCGGTGTTAAGGCAACGCCTATGCCCTTGTCCGCACGCCGCGGCGCGGCTTCAGCCGCGATCGCGCAAGCGACGACGTGTCCCCGCATCACGGGACGATGAAGTTGCATGTGAGACAAGTTGTTTCATGCGATCCGGAGGTTCATCCCGGACCCATGGGCGACTGCTCCGGCGCGGTCGGCGGCGACCGGCGCCTGCTACGATCCGGACCATGAATCCCGCCCCCAACCTCTTGCTGGTCGGTCCGATGGGCGCCGGCAAATCCTCGATCGGCAGGCGCCTGGCCGGGCGCTTCGGCCTGGCGTTCGTGGATGCCGACCGCGAGATCGAGACGCGGACGGGCACCACCATCCCCACCATCTTCGAATGCGAGGGCGAGGCCGGCTTCCGCGCGCGCGAATCGGCGACGCTGGCGCACCTTCTGCTGGACGAGGGCCAGGTGATCGCCACCGGTGGCGGCGCGGTGCTCGATGCCGGCAGCCGCCAGCGCATGCGCGAGCGCGCCTTCGTGGTGTACCTGCAGGTCAGTCTGGCGCGCCAGCTCGACCGCCTGGCCCGCGACCGCAGCCGCCCGCTGATCGCCGGGGACGACCGCGAGCAGGTGCTGCAGCGCCTGTCCGCGCAGCGCGCACCGCTGTACGAGGAGATCGCCGACCTGCGTTTCGACACCGACCCCTGGTTCCCGCCGCAGGCGGCCGTGCAGCTGGCGCGCCTGCTGCAGGCGCGCTGGCATCGCGGCCCGGATCCGCAGCTGAAGGACACCGCCAGCGCATGACCCAGCCACGTCGCGAGGTCGCCGTCGGCGGCGACCGCGCCTACACCATCACCATCGGCCCCGGCCTGCTCGACGACGGCGCCCTGCTCGCCGCCACCCTGCGCGGCGGCGACGCCTTCGTGGTCAGCGACGACGCGGTCGCCCCGCTCTACCTGCAGCGCGTGCTCGACGCGCTACGGTCGGCGCGCCCGGGCCTGCGGGTCGGACACTGGACGCTGCCGGCCGGCGAGGCCTCCAAGACGCTGGCGCGCTTCGGCGAGGCCATCGACGCGATCGCCCGCGCCGGCGCGCGCCGCGACGCCACCGTGTACGCCCTGGGCGGCGGCGTGGTCGGCGACTTGGCCGGCTTCGCCGCGGCGGCCTGGATGCGCGGCGTCGACTGCGTGCAGCTGCCGACCACCCTGCTGGCGATGGTCGACTCCTCGGTGGGCGGCAAGACCGCGGTCGACCTGCCGCAGGGCAAGAACCTGGTCGGCGCCTTCCATCCACCGCGCGCGGTGCTGGCCGACACCGCCACCCTGCGCACCCTGCCCGCGCGCGAACTGCGCGCCGGCCTGGCCGAGGTGGTGAAGTACGGGGCCATCATCGATGCCGCCTTCCTCGACTGGCTCGACGCCAATGCCGCGGCGCTGCTGGCGATGGACGACGGCGCGCTGGCCGAGGCGATCGCGCGCAGCTGCGCGCACAAGGCCGCGATCGTCGAGCGCGATCCGTTCGAGCACGGCGAGCGCGCCCTGCTCAACTTCGGCCACACCTTCGGCCATGCGATCGAGACCGAACAGGGGTATGGCGGGCTGATCCACGGCGAGGCGGTGGCCGTGGGGATGGTCCAGGCCGCGCGCCTGTCCGAACGCCTGGGCCTGGCCGGCGCAGCCGACACCGCGCGCCTGCGTGGCCTGCTGCAGCGCTTCGGCCTGCCGGTCGATCCGCCCGCTGGCCTGGACACGGGAGCCCTGCTGGGCCACATGCGCCTGGACAAGAAGGCCCAGGCCGGCGGCCTGCGCTTCATCGTCTGGGAGGCCGCCGGCCGCGCCCGGGTCGAGGCCGACGTGCCCGAGGACGTGGTGCGGGACGTGCTGCGGGCCTGAGACCCGGCCCGCGGCCGGCCCGTGCCACCGCGCGACGTACAATGCCCGCCCCATGCGCCTGCTCCTGCAACAACGCCCCGATGGCCGCGAAGCCCCGCGCTTCGTCCAGCTGACCTTGCAGCAGGACCTGCTGGGGGCGTGGACGCTGCTGCGCGAAACCGGCCAGACCGGCGGCCGCAGCACCCTGCGGCGCGAGCAGTACCTGGACCACGCCAGCGCCCTGGCCGCGCTCGAACACGCGCGCGACGTGCAGCTCAAGCGCGGATTCCAGCTGATGTACGCCGAAGGCGCGGGTGCGCCCAGGTGACGGCTGCGGCGTACCGGCGGCGGCGACAACAAGCCTCATCCCCCGCCTATCCCGACGACATGCAGGATCCGTCCATGCCCGGCGGATCCCGGTCGCGCTGCGCGGCCCCTCCCCCCATCACAGGTCCGGATCGATCGCCGGACACGGAAACGCCATGACCAGCCCCCTGAAGAACGCCCGATTCCTGCGCGCCCTGCGCCGCGAGCCCGTGGACCACACTCCCGTCTGGCTGATGCGCCAGGCCGGGCGCTACCTGCCCGAGTACCGCGAGACGCGCCGCCAGGCCGGCAGCTTCCTGGCCATGGCCAAGAACCCGGACATCGCCTGCGAGGTCACGCTGCAGCCGCTGCGCCGCTTCCCGCTGGACGCGGCGATCCTGTTTTCCGACATCCTCACCATTCCCGATGCGATGGGCCTGGGCCTGTATTTCGTCGAGGGCGAAGGCCCCAAGTTCGAGCGCCCGGTGCGCAGCGCCGCCGACGTGGCGAAGCTCGGCGTGCCGGACATGGAAACCGGACTGCGCTACGTGATGGACGCGGTGCGGGTGATCCGGCGCGAACTCGACGGCGCGGTGCCGCTGATCGGCTTCTCCGGCAGCCCCTGGACGCTGGCCTGCTACATGGTCGAGGGCGGCGGCAGCAAGGACTTCGCGCGGATCAAGGCGATGGCACTCAACGACCCGCAGGCGCTGCATGCCCTGCTGTCGGTCAACACCGACGCGGTGATCGCCTACCTGGCCGCGCAGCGCGCGGCCGGCGCGCAGGCGCTGCAGGTGTTCGACACCTGGGGCGGCGTCCTGTCGCCGGCGATGTACCGCGAGTTCTCGCTGCCCTACCTGCAGCGCATCGCGCGCGAGCTCGAGCGCGGCGACGGCGAGGCGCGCGCACCGCTGATCCTGTTCGGCAAGGGCAACGCCGCCTACCTGGAAGACCTGGCCGCCAGCGGTGCCGAGGGCGTGGGCGTGGACTGGCTGGTGGAACTTGGCGAGGCCGCGCGCCGGACCGGCGGCAAGGTCGCCGTGCAGGGCAACCTCGACCCGACCACGCTGTACGGTTCGCCCGACGCGGTCCGCCGCGAGGTGCGGCGGGCGCTGGACAGCTGGCGCGACGGCAATGGCGGCTCGCGCGACGGCCACGTGTTCAACCTCGGCCACGGCATGTCGCCGGACATGAACCCCGACCACGTCGCGGCGCTGGTCGACGAAGTGCACGCCTACAGCGCGCGTTGAGCGACGGCGTCGCGTCCCGCCTCGCGGCGGGCGCGTGCCCGGATTCCTACTCGGGATCGGGCGGCGGCAGTTCGTGGCGCACGCGCAGGAACCGCGCGAAGCGCGGGACGCCCTTGCCGGTGAGGCCGTTGTAGCGATAGGTCACGTGGCTGCCCACCGCGGGCGGCGACGCGCGCTGCGCATCGGACAAGCCGCTGCCCAGGCGGAAGCGCAATCCGTCCGGCCGCTCCACCACCAGCGCACCGAGCATGCCCGCGTACTTGCCGCGGCCGGCGGTGTGGCCGACCACGCGGGCCTCCGCATCCTGCCAGGGCTTGAGCTTGAGCAGCCCGTCGCTGCGGCCGGCCCGGTACAGCGCGTGCCGGTGATGCAGCATCAGGCCTTCGCCACCGGCCGAGACCACCGCCTGCAGCCGCGCCTCGAGCGCCGCGGCATCGGCGAAACGCTGTTGCGGGACGGGCCGCAGCCAGGCCACGCCCGCGCCCGCGAGCAGGACGCGCAGGCGCTGCAGCCGCTGGTCGAAGCCGCCGGGGTGTGCGGGCAGGTCGAACACCATGAAGCGCACCCGTCGCCACGCCGCGTCGTCCGGACGCTGCGCGCGCACCAGCGCGCTCACCTCGTCGAACCGGCCGCGCCCGATCCACAGTTCGCCGTCCATCGGCACCGGCGGCCAGTTCGCGACGAACCAGTCCGGCGCCGCGATCCGTCCGCCGCCGCGCGTCCACAGCGCGCGCCCGTCCCAGCGTCCGCGCACCCCGTCGAACTTCTCGCTGACCCAGTAGTCGCCGACCGCGACGCCGGCCTGGTAATCCCGGGCGAGCATGAGCGACGGCGGCTGCGCGCGGCCGGGAACGGCGCACAGGGCCAGCAGGAGCGACAGCAGCACGGCGAGGCGGACCGGCATGGCGGAAGTCCGGAGCGATGACGGACCCGAGTCTCGCCGGCCCGGTGCCATCGGCGACATCGGGCAGGCGCGGCGGATGGCGTAGGAAAACGCCCCGCCGCGCAGGCCCGCGGTCAGCGCCGGACCGTCTCGGCCAGCACGGCGGCGAGCATCGCGCCGGTCACCGGCTTGCGCAGGAAGGCATCGAAGCCGGCGTCGGCCGTCGCGGCTTCCGCTTCGCCATCGGCGCGCGCGGTGACCGCGATCAGCGGCGCGCCGAAGCCGTTTGCGCGCATCAGCCGGGCCAGGGTCAGGCCATCGATGCCCGGCAGGTCGAGGTCCAGCAGGGCGGCATCGAAGGCGTGGAGCGGCATCTCCGACAGCGCCGCCAGCCCGTGCGCGACGTGCACGACGCGATGGCCCTGCGCTTCCAGCAGCCCGCTGACCACGCGGGCGATGGTCGGGTCGTCCTCGACCAGCAGCAGCGACAGTTCGCCCGCGCTGGCGACCGCCTGCGGTTCGGGCAGCGCCGACGGTGGCGCGCAGGGCTGCAGGGGCAGTTCGACGATGAAGGCGGTCCCGCGGCCCGGCGCGCTGTCGATGTCGATGCGCCCGCCCATCGCCGCGGCCAGCTCCTGCGAGATCGCCAGGCCCAGTCCGCTGCCGCCATAGCGGGCGCTGGTGCGGGCGCCCTCGGCCTGCTCGAAGCGCCGGAACAGCCGCTGCTTCTGCTCCTCGTTGAGTCCGGGCCCGGTGTCGCGCACGGTCAGTCGCACGCCCGGGGGCTGCATCGCCTGCACCTGCAGGCCGACGCTGCCGCGCTCGGTGAACTTGACCGCGTTGCCCAGCAGGTTGAGCAGGATCTGGCGCACGCGGCCGGCGTCGCCCAGCACCCAGTGCGGCACGTCGGCGGCGATCTCCTCGTCGAATGCCAGTCCGCGCTGCTGCGCCTGCGGCGCGCAGAACGCCACGGTCTCGCGCACCAGCGCGTGCAGGTCGAACGGCTGCTGGTCGAGCTGCAGGCGGTCGGCCTCGATGCGGGCAAGATCGAGCGCGTCGTTGACCAGGCGCAGCAGGTGCTCGCCGGCGCGGCGAATCGACTCGACGTGGCCGCGCTGGCGCGCGTCGAGGTCGGTGGCGGCCAGCAGTTCGCTCATGCCCAGCACGCCGGTCATCGGCGTGCGCACTTCGTGGCCCAGCGTGGCCAGGAAGCGGGTCTTGGCCAGCGAGGCCTGCTCGGCCAGCTCACGCTTGTGCTCGGCCAGTTGCCAGGCATGGCGGCGCTTGAGCCGGGCGCGGTACTGGCTGGCCAGCAGCCCCAGCAGCGCCAGCGCGCCCAGGATCCAGACCGCGGTCGCCAGGCCGGTACGCCACCAGGGTTCGTCGACCACGAAATCCAGGCGCTGCACCGGCGTCCATTCGTCGTCGGCGGTGCGGGCCTGCACTTCCAGCGCGTAGGTGCCGTGGCGCAGGCTCGGGAACATGCGCTCGCCCGACGCGCCGACCTCCACCCAGTCCGGGTCGTAGCCCTCGAGCCGGTAGCGGTAGCGGTGCGCGTGCGCATCGGTGAACGAGAGCAGGCGCGCGACCACGGTCAGGTCGCGGTCGTCGTGGCGCAGGACGATGGGCGCGTCGGCGGGGAAATCCAGCAATTCCTCGCCCCGGCGCGCACGCACCGACTCGATCGCCAGCGTCGGCGTGCCTTCGCCGACCTGCACGTGGCGCGGATGGAACAGCAGCAGGCCATCGGCGGTGCCGACCGCGATGTGGCCGCGCGCCGAGGGCTCGAACGGATAGTCGCTGAACTGCTGGCTGGGCAGGCCGTCGAGCACGCTGTACACGCGCAGGCGTTCGCGCTGGGCGTCGTAGCGCACCAGTCCGCGCGGCGTGCTCATCCACACCACGCCCAGCGCATCCACCGCCAGTCCGCCCGGCGCGACCGCCGGCAGGCCATGGCGCGCATCGACGGTGCGTTCGGCGACCAGTTCCGCGCCGGTCCAGCGGTACGACACCAGCATGCCGCTGCCGCCGACCCAGACCGTGTCGTCGGGGGCGTAACCGAAGGCGAACACCTGCCAGCCCGGCCCGCCCGGCACCGGTTCGAACATGCGCGCGCCTGCGTTCCACATCAGCAGCCCCTGCGCGGTCGCCAGCCACAGCGCGCCATCGGGACCGCGCGAGACCTGCTGCAGGGCGTTGCCTGCCGGGAATCCTTCGGGGCCGCCCGCCGGCATCGCCTGGAGCACGCGGCCGTCGGGTGCGCGCAGCTGCAGCGCGTCGGCCGATGCCACCCAGATCGACCCGTCCGGCTCCTCGACGATCTGCGAGACCACGCCCGCGGATGCCGGATCGACCGCATCGCCGTGATGCCAGCGCTGCAACTTGCCGCTGCGCGGTTCGTAGCGGGTCACCGAGCCGAGGCAGCCGATCCACACGCTGCGATCGCGCACCTCGCGCACGGCGTACGGCAGCATGTCGCCGCAGACGCCGCTGGCGCGGTGCTCCACCTGGGCCGTGTGCGGGTCCAGCCAGTCGAGCACGCCGCCGGTACCGACCAGCCAGAACCCGCCGTCGATGGCCGGCGCGGCGCTGTGGACGAAGGCGTTGCCGGAGGATGCCGGGTCATCGAGCCGGCGCCGCAACACGGTGAAGTTGCGCCAGTTGGCCGGCAGGTGCCAGAGGCCGGCCTCGGAACTGGCGAGCCACAGGCCGCCTTCGCGATCCTCCAGCGCCGTCGACCAGGCCGGCCGCACCAGGCCGCGGCTGGTGTTGCTGTAGAGCGGCACGTCCTCGATCCGCCCTCCCCGCTCCAGCGCCAGCCCACTGCGCGTATCCAGCCAGCGCGCCCCCTGGCGGTCCTGCACCAGCATGCTCAGCACCGGCTGGCCCAGCACCGGGTCGCGCCAGGGTGCGGCCTCGATCCTGCCGCTGGCGTCGCGGTAGACCCAGGCGCTGCTGGTGGTCCCGATCCACAGGTCGCCGTCCCGGTCGAGCACCAGCGCGTTGACCGGGGGGGCGGGCTGCACGTCCTGCAGCAGGCGGTCGAAGCCGTCGCCGGTCCAGCGCGCCAGGCCCTGGTAGGTGCCCACCCACAGCCGGCCGCGACGGTCCACGCGCAGCCAGGTGATCGCCGGCGAAGGCAGGCTGCGCGGGTTGCCCGCCTCGGGCATGAAGCGGCGGATGCTGCCGTCCTCGTCGATCCGGTGCAGGCCGCCGTCGGCGGTGCCGAACCAGATCGCGCCATCGGGCGTCTGCGCCACCGACCAGACATCGTTGCTGCCGATCTGCGGGTGCGTGCTGCGGTCGAAATGGACGAAACCGCGACGCCGCGCATCGAGCATCGCCAGGCCACCGTTCTGCGTGCCCACCCAGACCCGGTCGCGAGCGTCGACGAACACGATCCAGACATGGTTGTCGTTCAGGCCGTCGCCGACGCGCCAGATCCGGTAGCCGACGCCGTCGTAGCGCGCGAGGCCGTCGCGGGTGGCGATCCACAGATAGCCCTGGCGATCCTCGGCAAGCGCATTGATCCGGTTCGAGGGCAGCCCTTCGTAGACGCTGATCTGGCGCGGCATCGGCAGCTGCGGCGGCGACAGCGGTTCCACGGCAGCGGCCGGGCCGCCGGCCAGCGCCAGCCACCACACCACCACTGTCAAGGCGATCGCCCGCATCCGGCCTCCCCGCTCGCCGTGCCTGTCCCTGGCGCGCCTGCGCACGCGGCCCCGCATCCTCGCAACGCTCCGTTGCCGGCGCAAGCCCGGATGCCGCCCGCCGCGGCGGCCTAGAATGCAGGCCACGGATCCGTCCGCCCCGCGAGCCGCCGATGCCCCGTTTCCTGCCGCGCCTGTCCGCGATCGCCTGGCTGATGCTGGGCCTGGCCGGAATCGTGCATGCCGAGCCGGCCCGCTACGCCCTCGATCCGGTGCATACGCGGGTGCTGGTGGCGGTCGACCATGCCGGCTTCTCCACCGCGCTGGGCACGATTTCCGGCAGCAGCGGCATCCTGCGCTTCAGCCCCGGCGACTGGGCCGGCGCGCGCGTGGAGGTGGAGATCCCGCTGCAGCGCCTGGATTTCGGCGACGAGGACTGGAACCGCGCCACGCTGGCGCGCAACCTGCTCGATGCCGACGCGCATCCGGTCGCGACCTTCCGTTCGACCCGCGTCGAGCCGCTGGACGCGCAGCGGGCCATCGTCCATGGACTGCTCGCGCTGCGCGGCGTGAGCCGCGAGGTGGCGCTGGAGGTGCGGCTCAATGGCGCCCGTCGCCACCCGCTGCCGCCGTTCCGGCGCACCGTCGGCTTTTCGGCGACGGCGACGCTCAGCCGCGCGGACTTCGGGATCACCGCCTGGCGTTCGATGATCGGCGATACGGTCGAGCTGCGGATCGAGGCCGAGGCCACGCGCGTGCGCGGCACCGACGCCGGCGAGGACGCCGGCAGCGAACCGGCCGATGCCCCTGCAGCAGAGGCAGCAGAGGCAGCAGAGGCAGCCGAAGCGGACGATGCGGCCCGGGACCGGACCGACCCGCCCCCCATTCCCGAACCGGAGCCCCGACCGTGAGCCTGCGCAACTCCCGCGAACACTGGGGCGCCGTCAGCCAGGCGTTCCACTGGCTGATCGTGCTGCTGATCCTGGTCCTGGCGATCGTCGGCCTGACCATGGGCGAACTGCCGCGCACGCCGAAGTATTTCTGGGTGTACACCGCGCACAAGTCGCTGGGCATCACCGTGCTGGCGCTGATGCTCGCGCGCCTGGGATGGCGGCTGTATGCGGGCGCGCCGGCGCCGGTCGCCGGCACGCCGGGCTGGCAGGCGGCCATCGCCAACCTCACCCACTGGCTGCTGTACGCGCTGGTGCTGGCCATGCCGCTGTCGGGCTGGCTCTACGATTCGGCCAGCGGACTGCGCCCGTTCCGCTACTTCGGCCAGTTCGACATGCCCAAGCTGGCCGGACCCAACGAATGGCTGGCCGACCTCGCCCGCGACGCCCATGGCCTGCTGTTCTGGGTGCTGGTCGCGGCCGTGGCCGCGCATGCGGGCGCCGCGTTCTACCACCACCTTTTCCAGCGTGACGACACCCTCGTGCGCATGTTGCCCCGCCGCAGCACGCGCCCCCGCCCCGGCCCGGAATCCTGATCATGTCCAACCGACTCACCACGCCCGCCGCCGTCACCGCCATGCTGGTGGCGATGCTGGCCGCGCCCGCGGATGCCGCCGAGTACGTGCAGGCGCCCGGGTCCTCGCTGGCCTTCGCCACCAGGTACGACGGCGAGGTGTTCACCGGCCGCTTCGGCGGCTTCGACACCCGCCTGAGCTTCGATCCGGAGCGGCTTGGCGATTCGCGGCTCGATGTCACCATCGAACTGGCCGGCACCAGCACCGGCAACGCCGACCGCGATTCGACCCTGTCGGGCGGCGACTTCTTCGACGTCGCCCGGTTCGCGCGCGCCCGCTACGTGGCCGAGACCTTCCGCGCCCTCGGCGGCAACCGCTACGCGGCCGAGGGCACCCTCAGCCTGCGCGGGGTGAGCCGGCCGGTGACGCTGGAGTTCACCTGGACGGCGGGCACGCCGGCCCTGCTCTCCGGCCATGCCACGGTCAGGCGCCTGGAATTCGGCGTGGGCGGCGGCGACTGGTCCGACACCGGCGTGATTCCCGACGAAGTGGCGATCAGCACGCGCGTGTACCTGCACCCGGCACCCTGATCAGGCCGCGGGCGGGGGTTGGAAGCAGCCGCGCGCGCCATCCTCGGCGGCGAGGCAGGCGCGCAGCCCGGCCCCGTCGGCATGCAGCTCCAGGTCGAACACCTGCCCCGACCGCATCAGCACGACCGCATGCCAGATGCCGTCGCGCGGCCGCCACGGCGGCGCTGGCGCCATCGACGGCGGCTGCAGCGGCAGGTGGGCGCTGTCGGCAAGCATGCGGCGCAGGTTGGCCAGGTCCAGTTCGCGCGGGGCGCTGGTCACCGCGCGCAGCACGATGATGCGTTCCACCTGCGCCGGATCGAGCACCGCGCCCACCGTCAGCCCCTGCCAACGCGACGGTTCGCCGCCGCCAGGCTTGCCCAGGTGCACGTCGGCGCCGGTCGCGCCCGCGGCGAACGCCATGCCCGCCAGCAGCGCCATCGCCTTCACCGGCCGGCGGCCTGCTGCAGGCCAGCCGGATCGAACGGCCAGTCCAGTTCGCTGCCGGTGGCCGTGTCGCGCAATACCGGCACGCGCTGGCCGTAGCGCGCCTCCAGTTCCGGATCGTCGTCGATGAACACGCTGCGCGGCTCGGCGAAGCGGGCCCGCGCCAGCAGTTCGAGGGCCTGGTCGCACAGATGGCAGTCGTCGCGCTGGTAGAGGATGTAGCGGGACATGCGGGGCGCCGGGCGGAAGGGACCGGCGAAGCGTAACGGACCGGCCGGCGCCCGGCACCGTAGCGCAGCCGTTACGGCAGCAACCAATACAATGGCCGCTCGCACCAGGAACGCCGGAATGTCCGTCAGCACCTTCGACCTCTACAAGATCGGCATCGGCCCCAGCTCCTCGCACACGGTCGGCCCGATGCGCGCGGCCGCACGCTTCGTGGAACGCTGGCTGGTCGAGCCCGGGCGGCTGCACGAGGTGGCGCGGGTGCGCGCCGAGGTGTTCGGCTCGCTGGCCCTCACCGGCCGCGGCCACGGCACCGACAAGGCGCTGCTGATGGGACTGGAAGGGCACCTGCCCAACCTGATCGACCCGGACATCATCCCCGCCGCGCTCGAGCGCATCCGCGGGGAGCGGTGCATCGTCCTGGGCGGCACCCACCGGATCGCCTTCGACGAGAAGCAGGACCTGGCGATGAACAAGCGCCAGAAGCTGCCGCACCATACCAACGGCATGCGCTTCACCGCCTGGGACGCGGCCGGCGCGGTGATCGCCACGCGCGACTACTACTCGGTCGGCGGCGGCTTCGTGGTCAACCAGGACGAGGCGGCGAAGGATCGCATCGTCGCCGACACCACGCCGCTGCCCTACCCGTTCCGCAGCGGCGACGAACTGCTCGCCCAGGCGCAGGCGCACGGCCTGAGCATCGCCGCGCTGATGCTGGAGAACGAGAAGAGCTGGCGCAGCGAGGCCGAGATCGCGCAGGGCCTGCGCGAGCTGTGGGCGGCAATGCAGGCCTGCGTGGCGCGCGGCATCCGCGAGGAAGGCACCCTGCCCGGCGGCCTCCACGTGGTCCGTCGCGCGCCGGCGCTGCACAAGGAGCTGGTCGCGCGTCCCGAGGCGGCGATGCGCGATCCGCTGACCGTGCTCGACTGGGTCAACCTGTACGCGCTGGCGGTCAACGAAGAGAACGCCGCCGGCGGCCGCGTGGTCACCGCGCCCACCAACGGCGCGGCCGGCATCATCCCGGCGGTACTGCACTACTACCACCATTTCTGCCCCGGCAGCAGCGAACGCGGCGTGTTCGAGTTCCTGCTCACCGCCGCGGCCGTGGGCATCCTCTACAAGGAGAACGCCAGCATCTCCGGCGCCGAGGTCGGCTGCCAGGGCGAGGTCGGCGTGGCCTGCTCGATGGCCGCCGCCGGCCTGACCGCCGCGCTGGGCGGCACCCCGGGCCAGATCGAGAACGCGGCGGAGATCGGCATGGAACACAACCTCGGCCTGACCTGCGACCCGATCGGCGGACTGGTGCAGATTCCCTGCATCGAGCGCAATGCGATGGGATCGGTGAAGGCGATCAACGCCAGCCGCATGGCCCTGCGCGGCGATGGCCAGCACAAGGTGAGCCTGGACAAGGTGATCCGCACCATGCGCCAGACCGGCCGCGACATGCAGGACAAGTACAAGGAAACCAGCCGCGGCGGGCTGGCGGTGAACATCATCGAGTGCTGAGGTCCGCGGTGCCTCGCTCTCCGCCTCGCAGCGGAGGGAGAGGGAGGTCGCGAGGGCGCACGTCACGTCGCGCCTGCCCCCCTTCGCGGAAACTTCCCCGCGCCGCCATCAGCCGCAGGGAAGTGTGCGGCCGCTCCCTCAGCCGTTCGCGATCCGCAGCACGTCGTCCAGCAGCGCCGCCGCAGTCACTTTCGCACCGGCGCCCGGCCCCTGCAGCACCAGCGGCTGCTCGCTGTAGCGGTCGCTGAAGATCGCCGCGCGGTTGTCGGTGCCGCTTCCGCTGGCCAGCGGGTGCGACAGCGGCAGCGCGCGCAGGCCGACGCTGGCACCGCGTTCGGCGTCGAAGCGGCCAACGAAGCACAGCCGGGCGTCGTTGCGGTAGGCATTGAGGAAGCGCTCGCGCAGCGGCGCGTCCAGCGCCGCGAGCTGGGCGTCGACCGCGTCGGCGGCGGCATCGCGCAGCGCGTCCGGCACCAGCGAGGACACCCGGATCTCGCGCGCCTCGAGCGGCAGCCCGGCGGCGCGCGCCAGGATCAGCAGCTTGCGACGCACGTCCTCGCCCGACAGGTCCTGGCGCGGGTCAGGCTCGGCATAGCCGGCGTCGCGGGCCTCGCGTACCAGGTCGGAGAACGGCCGGGTGTCGTCGTAGCGCGACAACAGCCAGGCCAGCGAACCCGACAGCACGCCCTCCACCGCATGGATGCGGTCGCCGCCCGCGACCAGCTCGCGGATCAGGCGCAGCAGCGGCAGGCCCGCGCCGACCGTCGCCGAATCGCCGTAGCGCGCGCCCTCGCGCTGCGCATCGACGATGGCCTGCGCGCGCGCCAGGTCGCCGCCGTTGCCGAGCTTGTTGGCGGTCACCACGTGGATCCCGCGCAGCAGCCATTCGGGATGCCAACCGGCCACGGTGTCGCTGGCGGTGGCATCGATGACGATGTCGCCGCGCGCCAGCGATTCGCCCTCGGCCCACGGCGGCACCTGGGTGGCGCTGCGCGGCGCCGAGCGCGCCTGCACGATGGCTGCATCCGGCGAGTCGCCGGCCGCCACCTGTACCCGCGAGTTGCTCAGCCAGGCGAACGCCGGCAGCGGCACGCCGCGCTCCACCAGCTGGCGGTAGCGCTCGACCACCGCGCTGCCGACCACGCCGGTACCCAGCAGCGCCAGGCGTCCGCTGCGCGCGGGGGCCGAGGGACGGATCGGGGTCACCGTGCTCATGCGTCCACCCGCAAGCCAGCAGCGCCGGGCCGGGTCTGCGCGAGCGCGCGATCGAGGGCGGCGGCCAGGTCGGCCTGCAGGTCCTCGCAGGCCTCGATGCCGATCGACAGCCGCACCAGGCCATCGGGAATCCCCGCCGCCGCGCGCGCCTCGGCGGTCATCGCCGCATGCGTCATCGAGGCCGGATGCGCGACCAGGCTTTCCACGCCGCCCAGCGACTCGGCCAGGGTGAAATGGCGCAGCCCGTCGACGAAGGCGCGCACCGCATCGACGCCACCGTCGAGTTCGAGCGAGAGCATCGCGCCGAAGCCGTTCTGCTGGCGCGCCGCCACCGCGTGCCCCGGATGCGAGGCCAGGCCCGGGTAATGCACCTTCGCCACCGCCGGGTGCGCATCGAGCTGTGCGGCGATCGCCTGCGCGTTCTCCTGGTGCACGCGCAGCCGCGCGTCCAGCGTGCGCAGCCCGCGCAGGGTGAGGAAGCTGTCGAACGGCGAGCCGGTGATGCCCAGGGCGTTGGCCCACCAGGTGAACCGCTCGTGCAGTTCGGGCGTGGCGGCGACCACGGCGCCGCCGACGACGTCGCTGTGGCCGTTGATGTACTTGGTGGTCGAGTGCAGCACCACGTCGGCGCCGAACGCGATCGGCTTCTGCAGCGCCGGCGACAGGAAGGTGTTGTCGACCACCGCCAGCGCGCCCGCGCGATGCGCGGCCTCGATCACGAAGCGCAGGTCGGTGACCCGCAGCAGCGGGTTGGAGGGCGTTTCGATCAGCACCAGCTTCGGCGACTGCGCCAGCGCCGCGGCCAGCGAACGCGGATCGGTGAGGTCGGCGGTGATCAGTTCGAAATGGCCCTTGCCCGCCAGCGCGTTGAACAGGCGCCAGCTGCCGCCGTAGGCGTCGTGCGGCACCACCAGCTTCTCGCCCGGCGCCAGCAGCGCGTTGAGCACCAAGGTGATCGCGCCCATGCCGGTGGCGGTGACCACGCCGCCGGCGCCGCCCTCGAGTTCGGCCAGCGCTTCGCCGAGCAGGTCGCGGGTCGGGTTGCCGCTGCGGGTGTAGTCGTACTCGCGCTTGTTGCCGAAACTCTCGAAGCTGAAGTTGCTCGACAGCACGATCGGCGGCGTCACCGCACCATGCGCGGTATCGCGGTCGATGCCGGCGCGCACCGCGCTGGTGGCGGGACGACAGGCCCCGTGGCTGGCAACGGGCGTGGAACTGGCGGTCATGCGGGTTCTCCAGGGTTGCGCAGCGCGCCGGCGAGGATGCCGTCGATGCGGTCGGTTTCCTTCAGGAAGGCGTCGTGGCCATACGGCGAGCGCAGCACGCGCAGCTGGCCGGGAATGCCGAGCGCCTCGACCAGCGCCACCGAATCGGACAGCGGCACCAGGCGATCGCCCTCGACCGCGACCACCAGGGTCGGCACGCGCACCTGCGCGGGGTCGATGCGGTGCAGGTCGATCGATTCGGACAGGCGCAGCCAGGCGTTGACCGGCGTGCGCGCCACGAAGCGCGCGCCGGCGGCGTCGAGGTAGTCCTCGGCGGCCACGCGCACGCGGCCGTTGACCACTTCGGGCGGCGCGTCGAAGCGCTCCTCGAACTCTTCGGGCGTGCGGTAGCTGAGCATCGCGAACTGGCGCGCCAACGACAGCCCCTGCACGTCGGCGCACTGCAGCTGGCCGAGCGCGACCGCCTTGCGCTGCAGCGCGCGCCAGGCCGCGGCGTAGGGGTGGGCGCGGTGCGCACCGCTGACCGCGACCAGCCGGTCCAGCCGCTGCGGGTGGCGGATCGCGAACTGCAATCCGACCAGGGCGCCGTACGAGTACCCGACGAAGGCGCGCAGCGCGCCGATGCCCAGCGCATCGAGCAGGGCGGCGACGGCGTCGGCCTGGTCGGCGGTGTCGATCGGCGTGTCGAGCCGGCCATCGGCGCCGACGTAGTCGAAGCCCAGGATGCGCCAGCGCGCCGGATCGAGCGTGCGCCCGGCGCCCACCAGGTCGTTGGCCCAGCCGGCCTCGGGAAATCCGGCGTTGGCCGCGATGTGGCGGTGCGCGGAAATGCCGCCGGCCACCAGCACCACCGGCGCACCGGCCGGTCCGCTGAGCTCCCAGGCCAGGCGCACCTGGCGCGGCCCGGCATGGCGCAGCGCCAGGGTCGGTTCCAGCACGCCGCGACGCGGCCCGGCCACCTCGGCGCCAGGCACGCGCGCATCCGTCGTCGCCGCGGCAGGCGGCGGACGGTGGCTGGCGGTGGCGTGGACAAGACCCATGGCGCAATCCGGTTGGCAGCAAGGGCCAACGAGGCTTGCGGGGATCGGAAGATTGCCGGGCTGGCCGGCCAGATGCGCATCCACCCGCGAGGGGCGCCGCACAACCATCTTCCGGTGGACGCACAGGTCCCCGCAGGACTTGGCACCGCGACAGAGCCGACCTTGCGGTCGCCTCCATCAGGTTGCCCCGGCTTCTTCGGGCCTGTCCCTCAGCCGGTCTCGATGGATGCGTGCAGGTTGCCAGCGTCCCGGCCGCTTGTCAATCGCTTCATGCCGATGAAGCGATACTTCGTTTGGGCCGCACTTGCGGCGATAATCCGCGCCATGCGTCCTGCCCTCCCCTTCGTGGCGGCCCTGCTGCTGGCTGCCTGCGCGACTCCGCGCGTCCCGGTGATCGCCACCGGCCCTGCGACCCCGCCGCCGGCGGAGGTCGCCACCGTGCCCGAGCGGTACGTCACCATCGAGAATCCTGACGACGAGCTCGACTCGCTCGCCACCTGGCCCACCGAGGACGGCGCGGTGTGGCTGATCGCCACCGCCAAGAACACCCACGAACTGGTGGTGTTCGACGCCGACAGCGGCGAGCAGCTGCGCGGCGTCGGCCGCCGCGGCAGCGGCGAAGGCGAGTTCCTGCGGCCCAACGGCGTGTTCGTCCACGGCGACCTGCTGCTGGTATCCGAACGCGACAACCGCCGCGTGCAGATGCTGTCGCTGCCCGGTTTCCGCCCGCTCGGCAGCTTCGGCGAAGGCCTGCTGCGCAGCCCCTACGGGCTGTGGGCGCATGAACCCGAACCCGGCGAACTCCAGGTCTATGTCACCGACAGCTTCATGGACGGGGCCGATTTCAGGACCGTGCCGCCGCTGTCGCAGCTCGACCGTCGCGTGCACCGCTTCCGCATCGACCTGCAGATCGGGGATCCGCCGCAGGCGCACCACCTGGGCGCGTTCGGCGACACCGCGCCCGCAACCGCGCTGCACATCGTCGAATCGCTGCACGGCGACCCGGCGCATGACCGCCTGCTGGTCGCCGACGAGGATGCGCGGCAGGGCACGGCGCTGCGCGAATACACCCTGGACGGCCGCTTCACCGGTGGCGGGCTGCAGCCCGGGACGTTCCTGGCCGAACCCGAGGGCATCGCGCTGTGGGCCTGCACCGCCGGGACCGGCTACTGGATCGCCGTCGACCAGCTGCGGCCGCTGACGGTGTTCCGGGTCTTCGACCGGGTCAGCCTGGCCCCACGCGGGGCGTTCAGCGGGCAGGTCACCGCCTGGACCGACGGCGTCGTGCTGCACGCGGCCTCCACCGCGCGCTTTCCGGCCGGCGCCCTGTTCGCCGTCCACAGCGACCGCGCGGTCGCCGCTTTCGACCTGCGCGATGTCGCCCGCGCGCTCGACCTGGACCCGGCCTGCATCCAATGAGCCGGCACCGGCTGGCGATCGCCACTGCGGCGCTGGCGCTGGCGATGGCCGCCGCCGCGCAGGCCTCGACGGTCTATCGCTGGACCGACGCGCAGGGCCGCGTCCACTACGCCGACCGGGTCGACGGCACCCCGCGCGCCGGCGCCGTCGAGCGCCTCGCCCTGCCGGCCGAAGCCGCCGCGGTGGCCCGCCTGCGCGTGGAGCCGGACGCCGACGGCGCCCTCGCCTGGATCGACAACCTGCTCGCCGGCCCGATCGAGGTGATGCTGCACGCCGAGGGCGAGGCGGCCGTCGCCAGCGATCCGCCCCTGCCCGCGCGCGGCACCGTGCAGCCGCGCTCGGCCACGCTGCTGGCGCGCATCGCGCGGGGCAACCCGCGCCTGCGCGTGGTCGCGGTGCCGGGATCGCCGAACGCGCGGCCGCGCGACGTCGAATACGCCTGGCCCCTGGCGTCGGCACCGTTGCGCATCCAGCAGGCCTGGGGCGGCGGCTACAGCCACCACGACGCAGAGAACCGCCATGCGGTCGACTTTGCCGCACCGGTCGGCACCCCGGTGGTCGCCGCACGCGACGGCGTGGTGATGCAGGCCGAGGCCCGTTTCGACGAGGCCGGGGCCGACGAGGACGAGGCCGCGCTGCTGGCGCGCGCCAACTTCATCCGCGTGCTGCACGACGACGGCACGATGGCCCTGTACGCCCACCTGCAGACCGGCGGCGTACTGGTCCGCACCGGCCAGCACGTGCGTCGCGGCCAGACCATCGGCCGCTCCGGCAACACCGGGCTGAGCACCGCCCCGCACCTGCATTTCGTGGTCCACGCCAACCGCGGCATGCGCCTGGAGTCGGTGCCGTTCCGGATGTTCGGGCCGCAGGGCATCCTGCGCTTCGAGGCCACGCCGGGCGGGTAGGCGCGGCGGGCTTTTCGGGCGGGATCCTCGATCGTCGCGGGTCGCCACCACAGGCCGGACCGCCAGGCCCGACGGGCGACACCGGATCGGAGGAAGCTGGGGCACGGCGGTGCGGGTCCACGCCAGTGGGCGACGTCGCGGCCGCATGCAGCAGGCGGACGCCGCGGGCCGCATCCGGCACGCCCGTATCCCCAGCCGGCCCTTCACCGCGCGTGGCCGTATAATTTCCGGCTTTCCGCAGACCTCCCGGCGCCACCGCGGCGGGTATCGCCATGCCCGACGTTGCCACTGAAGCCGCGCGCCGCCGCACCTTCGCCATCATCTCCCACCCCGACGCGGGCAAGACCACGCTGACCGAGAAGCTGCTGCTGTTCGGCGGCGCGATCCAGATGGCCGGCTCGGTCAAGTCGCGCAAGACCTCGCGCCACGCGACCTCCGACTGGATGGCGCTGGAGAAGGAGCGCGGCATCTCGGTCACCTCCTCGGTGATGCAGTTCCCCTACGAGGGCCGCATCATCAACCTGCTCGACACCCCCGGCCACGCCGACTTCGGCGAGGACACCTACCGCGTGCTTACCGCGGTGGACAGCGCGCTGATGGTGATCGACGTGGCCAAGGGCGTGGAGGAGCGCACGATCAAGCTGATGGAGGTGTGCCGCATGCGCGACACGCCGATCATGACCTTCATCAACAAGCTCGACCGCGAGGGCAAGGATCCGATCGACCTGCTCGACGAGGTCGAATCGGTGCTCGGCATCCAGTGCGCGCCGGTGACCTGGCCGATCGGCATGGGCCAGCGCCTGAAGGGCGTGGTCCACCTGCTCACCGGCGAAGTGCACCTGTACGAGCAGGGCCGCAACTTCACCCGCCAGGATTCGACCATCTTTCCCTCGCTCGACGCGCCCGAGCTCGCCGCCCGGATCGGCGCGGACATGCTGGCCAACCTGCGCGACGAGCTCGAGCTGGTGCAGGGCGCCAGCCATCCGTTCGACAAGCAGGCCTACCTCGAGGGCAGGCAGACGCCGGTGTTCTTCGGTTCGGGCGTGAACAACTTCGGCGTGCAGCCGCTGCTGGACTTCTTCGTCGAGCACGCGCCGTCGCCGCGGCCGCGTGCGACCACCGGGCGCGAAGTGGCGCCGCAGGAAGACAGGCTGACCGGCTTCGTGTTCAAGATCCAGGCCAACATGGACCCGCAGCACCGCGACCGCGTCGCCTTCATGCGCGTGTGCTCGGGGCGCTTTTCCGCCGGCATGAAGGCCTTCCACGTGCGCAGCGGCAAGGAACTGAAGCTCGCCAATGCGCTGACCTTCATGGCCAGCGACCGCGAGATCGCGGCCGAGGCCTGGCCCGGGGATGTGATCGGCATCCACAACCACGGCACCATCTCGATCGGCGACACCTTCACCGAGGGCGAGTCGCTGAGCTTCACCGGCATCCCGAACTTCGCGCCGGAGCTGTTCCGCCGCGCACGTCTGCGCGACCCGCTCAAGCTCAAGCAGCTGCAGAAGGGCCTGGCGCAGCTGTCGGAAGAGGGCGCCACCCAGTTCTTCCGCCCGCTGATGAGCAACGACCTGATCCTGGGCGCGGTCGGCGTGCTGCAGTTCGACGTGGTCGCCTACCGGCTCAAGGACGAGTACGGCGTGGACGCGATCTTCGAGCCGGTGCAGGTGGCGACCGCACGCTGGGTGAAGTGCGACGACGGGAAGAAGCTGGAGGAGTTCCGCGACAAGCACGCGCTGAACCTCTCGATCGACGCCGCCGGCGAGCTGGTCTACCTCGCGCCGACCCGGGTCAACCTGCAGCTGGCCCAGGAACGTTCGCCCGGCGTCGAGTTCATGGCTACCCGTGAGCACGCGCATTCGGTGGCGGCCGGCTGAGGACGTCGAAGCGAGCGCCGCCGCCACGTCCCGGGCCGCCCGACCCCAGGCACCGGGCCAGCCGTGAACGCAGCCCGGTGGCGCTCCCACGCCCCGCGGCAATGCGGTAACGTATGGACGTGAGCACTCCCCACAGCGAGTTCCGCGCAGTGCGCGCGCGCCGGCGCGCCGCACGCCTTGCGCATCTGCGCGACGAGGTCGCCAGCGCGCTGACCCACGGCTTCGGCGCTGCCGCGGCGCTGGCCGGCGGCGCGGTCCTGATCACGCTGGCCGCGATCCACGGCGACGGCTGGCAGCTGGGCGCGGCCATCGTGTTCGGCGTCACCCTGCTGCTGCTCTACCTGGCGTCCACGCTGTACCACTCGATCCAGCATCCGGTCGCCAAAGGCCGGCTCAAGGTCTTCGACCACTGTGCGATCTACCTCCTGATCGCCGGCACCTACACCCCCTTCACGCTGATCGGACTGCGCGGATCCTGGGGCTGGGGCCTGTTTGCCGCGATCTGGACGCTGGCCCTGGCCGGCGTGGTGTTCAAGCTGTTCTACACCGGCCGTTTCAAGCGGCTGTCCACGCTCATCTACGTGGCGATGGGCTGGCTGGTCCTGGTGGCGATCAAGCCGGTGATGGCCACGCTCGACGCCTGGACCTTCGGCTGGCTGATCGCTGGCGGCGCGTTCTACACCCTGGGCACGTTCTTCTACCACCGCGAATCCCTGCCCTACGCGCACGCCATCTGGCACCTGTTCTGCATTGGCGGCAGCGTCTGCCACTACGTGGCGGTGCTGGCCCAGGTGGTGCCCCAGCCCTGACCACGCGGGCCTCGCGAAACTGAACCCTTCGCATCGCTTTCGCGCAGGGATGACGCGACGCGCGCAAGTCTGGCGCCATGTCCAGCCCCACCCCAGCCCCCAACGCGCGCAGCGCGATCCGGTTCCGCCGGCCATCACGACGCACGCTGGCGGTGCTGGGCGTGATCGCCGCGCTGCTCGTGCTGCTGGTGTTGCTCTGGGACTGGAACTGGTTCAAGCCGCCGGTCGAGGCCGTCGTCGAAGCGCGCACCGGTCGCGAATTCGAGATTGCCGGCGACCTCGACGTCGACCTGGGCCGCGTCATCACGGTCACCGCGGACCGCCTGCGCCTGGGCAACCCGGAGTGGTCGGCGCATGCGGACATGGCCACCACCGAGCGGCTGGTGCTGCAGTTCGAGTTCTGGCCGCTGCTCATCGGCAGGCTGCGCCTGCCCGAACTGCGCCTGCTGCGGCCCGATGTGCGCCTGGAAACCGGCCCCGAAGGCGGACCCGGCAACTGGGATTTCGGCTTCGACGATGACGGCGGCGAACCGCTGCAGCTGCGCAGGCTGTGGGTCGACGAGGGCCGCCTGCGCTTCGAGGATGCGCGCAGCGAGACCGCCATCGACATCGAGCTGGCCAGCCAGGAAGCATCGAAAGCGGGCGCGGCGCCGTCCATGGCGCTCGAGGGAAGCGGCGAGTGGAGCGGCAACGAGTTCAGCCTGGAGGGCACCGCCGAATCGCCGCTCGAACTGCAGGACACCGAACGTCCCTATCGTCTCGACCTGCGCGCGCGCGCCGGCGCCACCCGCGCGCACGCCCGCGGCAGTCTGATCGATCCGTTCCGGCTGCGCGATTTCGACGTGCAGTTCGCGCTCTCCGGCCGCAACCTCGCCCACCTGTATCCGCTGCTGGGCCTCGCGCTCCCGGATTCACCGCCCTACTCGGTCGATGGCCGCCTCACCCGCGACGGCACTACCTGGCACTACGACACGTTCACCGGCAAGGTCGGCCAGAGCGACCTGGGCGGGTCGGCCGCGG
This sequence comes from uncultured Luteimonas sp., assembly GCF_947492465.1. Taxonomy (NCBI): domain Bacteria; kingdom Pseudomonadati; phylum Pseudomonadota; class Gammaproteobacteria; order Lysobacterales; family Lysobacteraceae; genus Luteimonas; species uncultured Luteimonas sp. The sequence goes on along the minus strand of NZ_CANLNF010000001.1, from coordinate 308,329 downwards.
TCACTACCGGCGGCGAACGCCTGTTCTTCAAGGCCGACTTGGTATCCGACCGCCTGGACTTCGACGATCTCGCCGGCTTCGTCGGCGCGGCCCCGGACGCCGAAGGCGAGCAGCTCGACCCGGTCCTCGCCGCCCAGGCCGCGGAACAGGCCGCCCGGGGCAAGGTCCTGCCTTCGCACCCCTATCAGCTGCACAAGCTGCGCTCGATGGACGCGGACGTACGCCTGCGCGCGCGCCGCATCAACGCGCCGGACCTGCCCATCGACGACATGGACGCGCACCTGCTGCTGGAAGCCGGGCTGCTGCGCCTGGACCCGCTCAACTTCGGCATCGCCGGCGGCGAGATCCGCGCCGACGTCCGGATGGATGCGCGTCGCGACACCATCCACACCCGGGTCAAGGCCGCGCTTCGCCAGGTCGAGCTGGCCCGGCTGTTCCCTGACGTGGAACTGGCCAAGGACACGGTCGGCCGCCTGGCCGGCAGCTTCAACCTCGCCGGCACCGGCAATTCGGTCGCGGCCATGCTGGCCAGCGCCGATGGCGACGTGGCGGTGGGCATGGGCCGCGGCGAGATCAGCAACCTGCTCGTGGAACTCGCCGGCATCGACATCTACGAGACGGTGAAGTACCTCATCGGCAAGGACCGCAAGGTGCCCGTGCGTTGCGCCTTCGCCGATTTCGGCGTCAAGCAGGGCGTGATGGATTCGCGCGCGCTGGCCTTCGACACCACCGACACCATCATCGTGGGCAAGGGCCAGATCGACCTGGGCGAGGAAACCCTGGATCTGGAACTGCGCCCGCGCCCCAAGGACCGGAGCATCCTCGCCCTGCGCTCGCCCCTGCACGTGGGCGGAACCTTCGCCGATCCCAGCTTCCGCCCCGACTTCGCCCGCCTCGGGCTGCGCGGGGCCTTCGCCCTGGCACTGGGCAGCATCGCGCCACCGGCTGCATTGCTGGCCACGCTGGAACTGGGACCGGGCGAGGACAGCAACTGCGGCGGCGATTACGCGAAGTAGGCGCCGATCCACGACAATACCGGACGCCATCCATCCGCCAGGAGAAGCGACCCATGTTCCGCAACGCATTGGCCATCGCCTGCCTGTTTGCCTCATTCGCCTCGGCGACGCACGCGCTCGACCGCGTTCCGCGGGAACTGACTCCCCTCACGGCGCCGCAGATCGAGCAGCTCAACACCGTACTCGGCGGGCAGTCCTCCGACACCTATGACACGCCGCCCCGGGTGCTTGAAGCCTTCGTGCCGATCTACCCGGCAAGCCGCCTGTTGTCCGGCAAGACCGGCAGCTGCCATGTGAGCTTCAGCATCGATGTCGACGGCCGTGCCAGCGACGCTTCACCCGATCCCGATGCAGACGAAAAGATGTGCGCACATGCGCTGTTCGCCCTGCAGTACTGGCGTTTCGAGCCGGCGACGCGGTCCGGGGAAGCGGTCGTCGTCCGATTCCGGATGCCCTTCCACTACGACATCACGCGCTGACGCTCAGCCGGCGATGTAGCGCTGCAGCTGGTCGAGTTCGTGCTGCTGGTCCTCGATCACCGCGGCCACGAGGTCGCCGATCGAGATCATGCCCACCACCGCGCCCTGCTCGATCACCGGCAGGTGCCTGATCCGGTTGTGCGTGACCAGCTGCATGCAACCCGGGACGCCATGGTCGGGGCCGACGGTGATCACCTGCGCGGTCATGATCGCGCTGACCGGGGTGTCCTTCGACGAACGCCCCTCGAGCACGATTTTGCGCGCATAGTCGCGCTCGGACAGGATCCCGACCAGGCGGGAGCCGTCCATCACCAGCACCGCGCCGATGCCCTTGGCCGCCATCAGCCGGATCGCATCGATGACCGGTGCGTCCGGGGCGACGGCGAACAGTTCAGGCGTCTTGGCTTCCAGTAGTTGACGCACCGTACGCATGGCGCTTCCCTCCCGATGGCTGCGATGCGGCCGAGCATACTCCGGCGGGCGTGGGACGCCAGTCCTCGACCAGGTACAGCGGGCGCTGCTTGGACTCCTCGTACAGCCGGCCCAGGTATTCGCCGATCAGGCCCAGCGCCACCAGCTGCACGCCGCCCAGGAACAGGATCACCGACATCATCGTCGGCCAGCCCGCCACCGGGTCGCCGTAGAACAGCGCCTTGGTCACGATCATGAGCGCGTACGCGAAGGCGAGCAGCGCCACGAAAAGGCCCAGGTAGGTGGCCAGCCGCAGCGGTGCGGTCGAGAAGCTGGTGATGCCCTCGAGCGCGAAGTTCCACAGCTTCCACAGGTTGAACTTGCTGTGCCCGGCCACCCGCGCCTCGCGCCGGTAGGGCAGCGCGACGCGGTTGTAGCCGATCCAGCCGAACAGCCCCTTCATGAACCGGTGGCGCTCGCGCAACTGCCGCAAGGCCGCCAGCGCGCGCGGCGACAGCAGGCGGAAATCGCCGGTGTCGGTCGGAATGGGCGTTCTCGACAGCCGCTGGATCACGCGGTAGAAGACATGGGCGCTGGCGCGCTTGAGCCAGCCCTCGCCATCGCGCTGTTCGCGCATGCCGTAGACATCGTCGTAGCCCTGCCGCCAGAGCGCCACGAAACGCGGCAGAAGTTCCGGCGGGTCCTGCCCATCGGCGTCGAGGATGATCGCCGCCCCTTCCTCGACCCGGTCGAGGCCGGCGGTAAGCGCCGCCTCCTTGCCGAAGTTGCGCGACAGCCGCAGCAGCGCGACGCGACGGTCGCCATTGGCCAGGCCGCGCATCACGTCCCAGGTGCCGTCGCGGCTGCCGTCGTCCACGTACAGGATCCGGCCTTCCACATGGTCGTCCGCCAGCGCATCCAGCACCCGCGCCAGGCGCACGTGCAGCAGCGGCAGCGCCTGGGCTTCGTCCCGCGCGGCAATGACGACGGTCAGCAGGTCATGGCTCATGGCGCGCATCGTAGCCGAGGCGGGCGCGGTTTCGTGCCGGCCTTGTCGAAGCGCCTCAATCCAGCGCGTCGACATAGGACGTCCCGCCGATCTGGCGCATGTTGCGCTCGATCGCACGCGTGCGCCGCTGGACGTAGGGGCCCGGGTTGGCCGCGCTGTAGCGTTTGGGACTCGGCAGGACCGCCGCCAGTCGCGCGCTCTGGGCCGTGCCCAGCGCGGACGCGTCGCGGCCGAAGAAGGTGCGCGCCGCGGCCTGCGCTCCGTACACCCCGTCGCCGAACTCCGCGACGTTGGCATAGACCTCCAGGATCCGGCGCTTCGGCCAGAGCGCTTCGAGCAGCACCGTGTACCAGGTCTCGACGCCCTTGCGCAGCCAGCGGGAGGGCGGACTCGAGCCCTGCCACAGGAACAGGTTCTTCGCCAGCTGCTGGCTGATCGTGCTGCCGCCGCGCAGGCGCCCGCCGCGCTCGTTGCGCTTGCGGGCCTGCTCGATCGCGCGCAGGTCGAAGCCGGAGTGGATCGCGAAGTTCTGGTCCTCGGCCGCGATCAGCGCCACCGGCAGCGACGGCGCCATGTCCTCGAGGTCCCGCCAGTCATGGGCGATCCGGTAGCCGCCTTCGCCCTGCATCCAGGCCTCGACCTGGCGGATCGCCATGAACGCGGAGAACGGCGGGTCCACGAAGCGCAGCGCGACTACCTGCAGCACCGTGAACAGCAGCAGCCACAGCGGCAACAGCAACAGCCTGCGCAGCCAGCGCCTGCGCGGTCGCGTGGCAGGCTCGGTCGGGATGCCTCCCGGCAAGGCTTGCGGCATGGTCTGTTCGCCCCAATCTCGACTCCGGCGCGACATTTGCGCCCGCACTATTCGACCATGCCCCGCCCGTACGAAGCGAACCCGATGACCGATTCCCCTGATTCCGCGGCCAGCGACCGGCTGACCCGGTTCCTCCTGCCCGGCGCCGGCGTGCGCGGCGTGCACGTGCACCTGGAGCAGGCCTGGCAGCCGATCCGCAGCCGCGACGACTATCCCGCGGCGGTGGCCGAGTTGCTTGGCGAGGCGGTCGCCGCCTCGGCCCTGTTCACCGGCCATGCCAAGGTGGAAGGGCGGCTGTCGGTGCAACTGCGCGGCCAGCACCGGCTGCGCGCGCTGTTCGCCGAGTGCACGGCGTCCGGCACGCTGCGTGCGATCGCGCAGCTGTCCGAGGACGACCCCACGCCGGTCTCGCGCGACCTGCGCGAACTCGGCAACGGCGCCCTGCTCGCCATCACCATCGAGAACCCGGGGCGGCACGGGCGCGATCCCGCGCGCTACCAGGGGCTGGTGCCGCTGGAGTCGGATTCGCTGGCCGGTGCGTTCGAGGACTACTTCCGCCAGTCCGAACAGTTGCCGACCCGCCTGCTGCTGGCGGCCGACCAGGACCGCGCCGCCGGCCTGATGCTGCAGAAGCTGCCGGGCGACGAGGGCGACCCCGACGGCTGGACCCGCGCCGGCGCGCTGTTCGACACGCTGCCCCCGGCCGAACTGCTCGATACCCCCGGCGAGACCCTGCTGGCGCGCCTGTTCCACGAGGAAGGCGTGCAGTCCCTGGGCGGACGTGCGCTGGCGTTCGGCTGTTCGTGCTCGCGCGAACGGGTGGCAGGCATGCTGCGCAGCCTGGGTGCGAACGAGGCGCGCGCCTCGGTGATCGATGGCGCGGCCCGGATCCGCTGCGAATTCTGCGGGCAACGCCATGAATTCACCGGTCCCGAAGTCGAGGAACTGCTCTCCGCGCCCCAGCCGGATACGGCCGCCCCCGACCGCGTTCAGTAGGGGTGCAGGTAGGTTGTGCGGGATGATTGTTAAATAAACATAAATGCGCTAGCATCGTTTCCCGGATCGAGAAGGAACTCCTGCCCCGCTCGCGGGTCGATAGCCAACATGCCACGCCGCCCTGCCCGACTGATGACCGCCCTCCTGCTGGCCCTCGGCTTCGCAGCGGGCGCGCATGCGCAGGTCAAGCGTGACCAGACGGTGCTTCCGGTCGTCGACCACAGCAGCGGCAAGGTGCAGGCCTACCTCCTGCTCGAACCCACCAGCGAAGGCAACCGCGCCGGCGCCCGCTGGCGCTCCGGCGCCAGTTCGCTCGACGCCACCTTCGGACTGGAGTCGGGCAACTCGCTGGCCCTGCTGTGCAACCAGCGCAGCGGCGTGTTCAGCGCCGTCAGCAGCCTGGTCGACCATTGCCAGCTGGCTTCCGTGGGCGGGTCCGAGGGCAATCACCGCGCCAGCGCCACGGCCGCATTCCACCGGCCCGGCGGCGGTTTCGGCGTCAGCCTGGGCCAGGGCAGCCAGAGCCTGCCGGTCTGGCTGACGCGCGATGCACAGCAGGGCGCGCAGGAGCTCGATCTCAACGACCTGACCGTCTTCGCCCAGAAGAACATCGGCGACGCCGCCTACGTCACCATCGCCGGGACCGTGGCCAAGGCCACGCTGATCCCCTACGCCGAGGCGCCTGCCGATATCAGCGACCGCTGGAGCAGCAAGAGCCTCACGGTGGGCGGCGGCTATGGCGCCTTCAGCGCCAACGTGATCGGCCGCGTCATCGAAACCCCCGGCCAGCCCCGCTTCGAGGGCCTGGGCCTTGGCGTCACCTGGCGCACCCCGTGGAGCGGCCAGCTCACCGTGGGCGCGGAAAACGTGATTACCCGCGGCCGCAATCCGTTCTCGCCGAATGGCGAGACGAGCGACGAGGGCGCCGTGCCCTACGTGCGGTACGAGCAGGATCTGTAACGCGTTCCAGTCGCCCCTCGCCTGTCGTCACGAATTACAGGCGAATTGTTAACGACACTTTAATTTTTCCCCGAGCACTTGTAGTATCGGCCGCAACCTTGCCGGCTTTGGTGTCGTCTTTGACGCCGCGGCAGGTGCCCTGAGACGTAGCAAGACTCACTCGGAGAGAAAGATGACTTTGAAGACCACCAAGCTCCGCGACGCGATTACATTCGCGCTCGCCGCGGGCATCACCACGATCGCCGGCACTGGAGCGGCTTTCGCCCAGGAAACCGCAGCCGAGCCTGCAACCACCCTGGATCGGATCCAGGTGACGGGTTCGCGCATCCGCCAGGTTGACGTCGAGACCGCCCAGCCGGTCGTGACGATCGGCCGCGAGGAAATCCAGGCCGGTGGCTTCAACACCGTTGCCGACATCCTGCAGAACATCCCCTCTGCCGGCTCGCCCACTTTCAGCCGCACGTCTCCGCTCACCGCCAACCAGGAAGCGGGCGGCCAGTACATCGACCTGCGCAACCTGGGCGCCCAGCGCACCCTGGTCCTCGTGAACGGCAAGCGCCTGGGCATCAGCCCCGACGGCTTCCAGGACGTTTCCACCATCCCGACTGCCATGGTCGAGCGCATCGACGTCCTCAAGGACGGCGCTTCGTCGATCTACGGTTCGGACGCGATGGCCGGCGTGATCAACATCATCACCCGCCGCAACTTCGAAGGCGCCGAAGCCAATGCCTACTTCGGCCAGTACGACCAGGGCGACGGCCAGAAGCAGACCTACGACTTCGTCATCGGCATGGCTGGCGAGCGCGGCTCGCTGACCATCGGCGCGGAGTATCACAAGGAAGACGGCGTCTGGGCCCGCGACCGCTGGTTCTCCAACGACAGCTACCCGGGCTATCCGCAGTACAGCACCACGGTCGTTGGCCAGTGGGGCAACTGGCGTCTGCCCGGCGCCGCAGCGACCGACCCCTGGTTCGTGGCCGATCGCGGCAGCGACGCGCTGGGCACCGATGGATGGCACGAGCAGACCACCGCCGACACCAGCAAGGCCAGCGACCAGATGCACCTGATGACGCCGCTCGAGCGTCGTTCGCTGTTCACCAGCGCCACCTATGACCTGACCGACAACGTGCGCTTCGTGGCCGACATGAGCTACACCAAGCGTGAGTCTTCGCGCCAGATCGCGGGTTATCCGACCCAGTCGACGGCAGCCGCGATCCGTGCTCCGATGTCGGCGCTGAGCTACTTCAACCCGACCGGCGGCGCGTCCGCGGTCAACTGGCGTCGCCGCGGCTGGGAAGTGCCGCGCACGACCGACACCGAACAGACCACGTGGCGGTTCACCGCCGCCCTCGAGGGTTCGTTCGAGATCGGCGAGCGCTTCTTCGACTGGGACGTCGGGTACATGTTCAACGAGAACGATACCCAGATCGTCAACAACGGCAACCTGTACATCCCGAACATCCGCCTTGCCGTCGGCCCGTCCTTCATGAACGGCCAGGGTCAGATCGTCTGCGGCACCCCGGGCAACGTGGTTGCCGGCTGCGTGCCGTGGAACCCCTTCGCGGGCTTCGGCACCGGCGCCGTGACCAACTCGCTGGCCGATCCGGAAGTGCAGGCGTTCCTTTACAAGCAGGAACACGCGCTGGGCAGGACCGAGACCAACAACTATTTCGCCAACCTGGCCGGTTCGCTGTGGACTCTGCCCGCAGGTGAGCTGGGCTTCGCTGTCGGCGTCGAACACCGCAAGGAAGAGGGCGGCTTCACTCCGGATGCGATCGCGCAGTCCGGCGATTCGACCAACCTGGCGTCGGGCCCCACCTACGGCTCGTACTCGCTGGACGAGGTCTATGCCGAGCTCAGCATTCCGGTGCTCGCCGACGCTGCATTCGCGCAGGAGCTGAGCCTGAGCCTGGCGACGCGTTACTCGGACTTCGACACCTTCGGTGACACGACCAACAGCAAGTTCGGCGTCAAGTGGCGTCCGATGGACGACCTGCTGGTCCGCGGCACCTATGCCGAGGGCTTCCGTGCTCCGACGATCGGCGACCTGTACGGCGGAACGTCCGATACCTTCACCACGGGCTTCCGCGATCCCTGCGACAGCGTCTACGGCGAAGCCCGCGGCTCCGCCCGCTGCCTCCAGGACGTGCCGGCCGATTACCGCCAGCTGCAGCAGGGCTTCGTGCCCACGAACGGTCCGGCGGCGCAGACGCCAGTTCCGTTCACCTCGGGCTCCAACCCGTTCCTGCAGCCCGAGTTCTCGAAGTCGAAGACGGTCGGCCTGGTCTACAGCCCGAGCTACGTCGAGGGCTTCTCGGTGGCACTGGACTGGTGGACGATCAAGATCGAAAACACGATCGTCGCCGACACGCCGAACGAGATCATGAACGACTGCTACGTCGCGCTGATCGAAAGCCGCTGCGCGCTGTTCTCGCGTGATCCGAGCCTGGGCAATATCGTCGCGAACCTGGCCTATGGCGGCCGGAACTCGGGCTACGAAGATACCGAAGGCTACGATCTGGACATGAACTATCGTCTGGACACGGACTACGGCCGCTTCGACGCCAAGTGGGCGACCACCTACGTCAGCAAGTACGAGACCAAGTCCACCAACGACATCGACGAAGTGCCGTCGCAGGAGAACGGTTTCGAAGGCAGCTTCCGGGTGCGTTCCAACCTCAACCTGGGCTGGACCCTCAACGACTTCTCGGTCAACTGGGGCATGCGCTACAACTCCGGCACCAAGGAAGAGTGCTACTTCGAGGAGCGTTGCTCGATCCCGAACTACCAGGCGCCGGATACGCTCGGCACGATCGTCCCGCAGAACGAAGTGGGCTCGATCACGTTCCACGACCTGCAGTTCAGCGTGGCCACGCCCTGGAACGCGCGCATCGCATTCGGTGCGAACAACGTGTTCGATCGCGATCCGCCGATCTACTACTCGGCGCCGAACTCTGGCTACGCGTTCTACGGTGGTCATGACATCGGCCGCTTCGTCTACGCGCGTTACCAGCAGAAGTTCTGATCCATCGAGCTTCGCTGACGTTTGACTACAGCCCCGCAAGGGGCTGTAGTTTTTTGCGCGACAACGATTTCCGCTGCCGCGGCGCCCGTGCGCCGGCCACTGCGCCCAGACCTGGTGATCCACATGACCATCGCCCCCCGTAGTCCCAAAAGGCAGGCTATAGAGAGCCTCAATCGTCGAAGCTGGAGCGAGGCTCTCGAACTTGCGTCGCACCTGATTGGCCTCGACTCACTGGACCCTGAGCTGCGTTTTATCGCTGGCGTTGCATCGCTTGAACTGGGCGATGCGCGCGCTGCGCAGGATCATCTGCAACACGCCGTGGCGATGGACCCGGCCCGCTCCGATTTCAGCCTGTACCTTGCGCGGGCATGCGCGGCATCGCAGCAGTATCGCGCCGCGCTGGATGCGGCCAACAGGGCCGAGAATCTGTTGGCGCCCGATAACGCCGCGGGCTTCGACATGCTCGGAGTCGTCCTCGTGCAGTGCCACGCCTATGCGCAGGCGGTGCAGGCGTTCGGCCGTGCCAGCGAGCTGGCACCTGACGATGCGGCAATACGGTTCAACCTGGGAACGGCTCTCACCTTCAACGGGGATCTGGCCGGGGCCGAGCGGGAGCTTGAAGCCGCGGTCGGGATCGACCCCCACCACTGGCGTGCGCATCACTCACTGTCACATCTGCGCAAACAGACGACCGGGTCCAATCACGTCAGGCGTCTGACCGACCTGGCGGCGCAGTCGAGCGGCCGGGTTACTGCTACGACCTTCCTGAACATGGCACTGGGCAAGGAGCTGGAGGACCTCGGTGACTACGACCGCGCCTTCCAGTGCTATACCGTTGGCAAGAGCGCCCCCAGGAAGCTGCTCCGATACTCGAGGGACAAGGAAGCGGCGCTCTTCCACGCCCTGTCGGCAGGCCTCCCTCCCCACCGGCATCCGTCAGGCAAGGGCGAGGAGTCGCCCGATCCGATCTTCATCGTCGGGATGCCCCGCACCGGGACAACGCTGGTCGACCGGATATTGTCGAGCCATCCGCTGGTGCAATCGGCAGGGGAACTGCACAACTTCCCATCAGCATGGAAGCGTTCGATGGGGGGCCCTTCGTTCGAGATGTTCAACCCTGACCACATTCTCGCTGCGGGAAGACGCCCCATGGACTGGCACCAGCTCGGTAAGGACTACATCGAGAGTACACGTGCCCTCAGGGGAGCGCTGCCATTCTTCACCGACAAGCTTCCGCAGAACTACCTCTACCTTGGGTACATCGCAAATGCGCTTCCCAACGCCCGGCTGGTCTGCGTTCGCAGACATCCGCTGGACACGTGCCTGAGCAACTTCAGGCAACTGTTCGCACCCGAATCGCCCTATTTCGATTACTCGTACGACCTGCTCGACATCGGGCACTACTACGTCCTGTTCCACAGGCTGATGACGCACTGGAACCGGATATTCCCCGGAAGAATCCTTGAAGTCAGCTACGAGCAACTGGTCAAAGACCAGGAAACCAACAGCCGCGTGATCCTGTCCCATTGCGGCCTGGAATGGGACGAACGTTGCCTGGCATTTCAGGAGAACACCAGTCCCGTAGCCACAGCCAGCGCCGCCCAGGTGCGAAGGCCGCTGTACAGCTCGTCGATCGGGCGCTGGAAGCGCTACGAAAGGCAGCTGGCTCCTTTGAGGGATTCGCTCGCCGCGGCCGGAATCGACATGCAAGCCATGATGCCCGGACCCGCGGGCTGACAAGGCTGCCGCGCGTACGAACATCGCTTGCCCGCACCACCCCTCGTCCACGCCTTTTGTCCCTACTGGGCGTCTGCCGTCGCGAACGTGTCGTCCTACCACGCAGCGCGACACACGATTTAACGAAAAGTTTCTTTTTAACGAGTATTTAATTCCAAGCTGAACCCCGCTAGTATCGGGTGCAACCCTGCCGGATTTGGCGTCTTATTTGACTCCATCGGCCGGGTTCCCTCTGGGATAACTCCCAGCTCACTTGGAGAGAGAGATGAGACTGAAGAGGAACAAGCTTCGCGATGCAATTGCGTTCTCGCTTGCGGCCAGCGCCCTCGTACTCGCGGGCACCGGCACGGCAGTCGCCCAAGACTCCAGCGAACAGCAGACACAGCAGACTCCGACGAGCCTTGACACCATCACCGTCACCGGCTCGCGCATCAAGAGCCAGACCTTCACCGCCTCCAGTCCGATTACTGAAATCACTGCTGAGGAGTTCAACCAGGTCGGCGCCACCACGGTGGAAGACCTGGTCAACCAGTACCCGCAGGTCGACCTGAGTTTCGACAACTTCGAGAACAACGGTTCCTACGGCCATGCGACCATTTCGATGCGCGGCCTGGGTCCGGAGCGCACGCTGACGCTGGTCAACGGCCGCCGTCTGCCTGCCAGCCGCAACGAGGTCACCGATCCGTCGATCGTTCCGGCGGCGATGATCAAGCGCGTGGACATCCTGTCCGGCGGTGCCTCGGCCATCTACGGCGCCGACGCCGTGGCCGGCGTGGTCAACTTCGTGCTGGACGACAAGTTCGAGGGCGTGAGCCTCAACTTCGGCTACTCGGCCTACCAGCACGACAACGACAACTCCTACTTTCAGGGCCTCAACGAGGAAGCGGGCTACCAAGCTCCGACGGGCAACTCCGGCTTCGACGGCATCAGCCGCAATGCCGACATCGTGGTCGGTGGCAGCTTTGCCGAGAACAAGGGTCACGCGGTCGGCTGGCTGACCTGGCGCGAGAACGATGCCCTCTATCACGGCCAGCGCGACTACTCCCACTGTTCGGTCTGGTTCGACGCACCGCAATGCGGTGGCTCCGGCACGGCCGACCCCGGCCGCTTCACCGTCAACCAGTATCAGGACGGCGCCGTCGTTCCGTGGCCGACCGGCACGAACGCCAACTACATCTGGAACGGCAGTGGTTACGAGAACGGCACGTATGTTTACAACTACGCGCCGATCAACTTCTACCAGCGTCCCGACAAGCGCATCACTGCCGGCTTCATGGGCAGCTACGAGATCAACGAGCATTTCGAGCCCTATATCGAGGCACTGTTCCTCGAGCGTAGCTCCGACTTGCAGATCGCGGAATCAGGCGCTTTCGGCGTCCCGGTCAACGTGTCCTGCGACAACCCGCTGATCGGCACTCTCTGCGCCGACGCCGGCGTCGCCACGGACATGGCCCGCATCACGATGTGGAAGCGCAACGTGGAAGGCGGCCCGCGCGCCAGCAACAGCGATGACAGCACCCACCGCATCACCGCGGGCGTCCGTGGCGCTCTGTTCGACTCGTCCTGGACCTACGACGTCTCGCTGCTGTCCGGCAAGACCAAGACCATCGACATCGGCAAGAACGACTTCCTGATCTCCAGGATCTCGGCCGCCGCACTGGGTTGCACCGACCCGGTGTACGGCACGTTCCCGGGCTGCCAGCCGTACGACATCTGGACCGACGAGATCACCCCCGAGGCTGCTGCGGCGATGGCTGGCACCAGCTTCAGCATCTACAAGACCAGCTACCGCGCGTTCTCGGCGGAAGCGAACGGCTACCTGGGTTTCGGCTTCCCGTCTGCTGCCGGAGAGGAAATCGGCCTGGCGGTGGGTATGGAGCAGCGCGACTACTCCTACTACACCGAATACGACGGCGACTCGGCGGCGGGCAACTTCGCCGGCGCCGGCGCCGCCAGCCTGCCGGTCAACGCGTCCAACCGCGTCAACGACTTCTTCCTCGAAGCCGCGTTGCCGATCTACGTGGGTGGAGACGGTGCCTTCAACCGCTTCGACGCCTCGTTGGGCTATCGCTACTCGGACGACGAGACCTCGGGCAACTACGACACCTACAAGCTCGGCCTGAGCAGCATGTTGTGGGACAGCAAGCTGCTGCTGCGCGCAGGCTACAACCGTGCGGTGCGTGCTCCGGGCCTGAACGACCTGTACTACACGCAGCGCATCGCACTCAACGCCGGCGGTACGGACCTGTGTGCTGGCGTCAACCCGGCATACACGGCCGAGCAGTGCGCCCGCACCGGCGTTCCGCTCTCTGCATACGGGTCGGTCCCGAGCAACCCCGCCAACCAGTACAACATGCAGACGGGCGGCAACCCGAGCCTGGCACCGGAAGTGGCCGACACCTACACGTTCGGCTTCGCGGTCGAGCCGATCGAGAACCTCAATCTGTCGCTGGACTGGTACAACGTCGAGATCGAAGGTGCGATCGGCGGCATCGGCTACAACACGATCCAGATCCTGTGCATGGAACAGGGGCTGTACTGCGACCGTATCCGCCGTGACGCCCGCGCTGGCGAGTACGACCTCTGGGTGGGCCTCGCTTCCGATCCGGGCACCGGGCACATCAACAACCTGCCCGACAACATCGGCGTGTACAAGCGTTCCGGCTTGGACCTGGCTGTCGACTACTCCTTCGCACTGGGCGTGGGCCGCCTGAACGCGGGGCTGGTGGGCAACTACGTTCTGGACGACTTCACCCAGACGCTGGCGGCCGAGCCGAGCACCGGCTACGACTGCAAGGGCTTGGTGAACGACACCTTCCTGTGTCAGACGCCTGACTGGCGCCATGTCGCCTCGGTGCGCTACTCGTGGGATCGCTACGCCGTGGGCATGCGCTGGCGCCATATCGCCGGCATGGACTACAACGACGTGGACGGCACCCCGCTCAGCGACGTCATCTGGATCGAGGGCGGCGTTCCGTCCTACAACTACCTCGACCTGAACGGCAGCGTGAGCTTCGGCCAGGCCACGGTGACTCTGGGCGTGAACAACGTGTTCGACAAGGAGCCTCCGTTCACTGGCGACAGCGGCCTGTCCGCCAACGCCAACGCGCTGGGTGGCTACGACCAGGTCGGCCGTTACGTCTTCGGCAGCGTGTCGCTGAAGTTCTGATCCGGAGTCGTAGCTAGTCGATGTAAAGAAGGCGGCGGGCCCAGCCCGCCGCCTTTCTTTTGCAATGCCGGTCGCCGTCGAGGCGGGTCGGCGCGGTGCGGTCAGGCGCCTTCCTGTCGACCGACCGATCGTGCATCGAGTTCACGCACGGCTTCGCGCCCCGCCCTCTCGCGTGCCTCCCACTGCTCAGGCGTGTGGCAGACGCGCTTGGGCATCCTGCTGCCGGTGACTTCCTCGGTTCTGCAGATCTTTCCCTTCTTGTCCACATTGGGCCTGGATCCGGCCTCAGTCACGTCGTCCTGCTCGGCGGCGTTCTGGACGGCCGCCGATACCTGGCCGAAACCAGACAGGGTCGTCGCCACGACGAGGCCGCAGTACAGGAAGCCCGAGCGGAAAAACGCCCGGGAACGGGGGACGGGGAAAAGAAGGCGCATGGCAGTATCCTCGATGCTCGAATATGACCGCGATCTGGGCGGTCCGGCCGGTATATCACGAGGGTCCGGCCGGTGTCGCGTGGCTGCCACCTTGCGACTCAAGCCGGGCTGCCCGGCTGCATGTCGAAGGCAATGGTCAGCCTGGGGTGCGAGTCCTCGAATGGCACCGTACCGTGCCAGATGTAGGAGGGGAACAGGACCAGACGGCCCGGTGCAGGGCGGATGCAGCAGCGGGGCGACAGGTCGAGTCGCAGTTCCTCCAGGGGCTGCCCGAACTGGATCCAGCCTGCCTGCGATCCACCATCCGCTGCCAGCACGCTGCGTGGAAGCGCCACGTAGAAGGCCGAGCTCAGCCAGCCCTCGGCATGGATATGGTTGGCGTGCCGCCCCGACGACTGCAGTCGAACCGACCAAGAGCCCACAAAGCGCGCGCAAGCACCCTTGCGCGACAGGAATGGATGTGAAGGGTCATCGGGAAGCCCGGCCAACCATCGCTCGACTGCGGCGTGGACCGATTCTTCGGCGGCGCCGATGACGCGATCATTCCGCCCGAACAGGCGGCCGGCGGTCTGCGTCCCGCCGCGCACGCTCTGATTGACCGGCTCGCGCCCCGCGCCATGCAGGGGTTCAAGGGTCGTCGAGAGCGCAGCAAGAAATGCCTCGAGATCATCGAACCCGGCCGGGGGTTCGATCCAGACTTGGCCAACCAGCCGCTCGTAGTCGCACAACCAGTGTTCCCGTTCGTCGCCGGCAAGCCGCCACACGATCGCCAGGTGACTCCAGCCTTCCTGATTGCAGGGATCGATCCGTAAGACCCGCTGCGCGCATTCGCCGGCCAGTTCGATGCGCCGCGTCCGGAATGCATGCCGAGCCCAGGCGTTGAGAAACGCGGGCACATCGGCAAGACCGCTGCGTGCGGCCCGCTCGTACAGCGCGAACGCTTCGTCGTGGCGTCCCAGCGCATCCAGTGCATCGGCGGCAAACCACTGCAGGTGCGGATCGTCCGGTTCGTGCTCCCGCTGCGCACGCACGATCTCCAGCGCCTCGTCGGCGCGCTGGGCCGACACCAGCATGCGCGCGAGCGCCAGCTGCAATTCACGGTTATCCGGCCGGTCGCGGGCTGCCATGAGGAAAGTCGACAGCGGATCCTCGTCTGGCGCCAGCGCCCGCCCGTACTCCCACAACAGGTGGGCCAGCGTTTCGTGCGCAGGCGCATAGCCGGGATTTTCCGCGACCAGCGCACGCGCCGCGGGAAGGGCCTCCGTCGGGCGCCCCGCATCGACCAGGGTGCCGTTGATCGCATCGCGCAGTTCGGCTGGAACAGGCCCTCGTCCGCGCAGCAGTTCCTCGGCCCTGCGGAACGCGACCAGCCCCTCGTCGATATGCCCCAGCATCCGCAGCACGGCGCCGAGGTCCACCCAGGCCGACACCTGGTATGGCGCGAGCGCCACGGCCCTGCGCAGCACGGGCGCCGCGGCCTCCAGTTGCCCATCAGTCCGCAGCGCACGCCCTTGGCGCGCCAGACACAGGCCGTAGTTCTTCACCACCACCGCGTTACCTGGGGCAAGCCCGAGTGCCCGCTCGAAGGCGAGCACGGCCTGCGCATGACGGCCACTTCCGTCCAGACACATGCCGAGCAGCTGCCAGGCGTCCGCGGCATGCGGCGTCTGCGCAGCCAGGTGTTCGGCGATGGCAAGCGCTTTCGCGGTCTCCCCTGCCTGCAACAGGCTTGCGGCATGCCGGAAGCGCGCGGCCCCGGCTCCGTCGAGGGCCTGTGCGCGGAACGCCGTCACGTCCCGGCTCAGCGTAGGCGCTTCACGCGAACAGCGACCCCATTGGGCATGACCAGCAGGTAGCCACCCATGAGGCCCTTTCGAACCAGCACCTGGTCGCCCGGCTGGACGTGCCCCATGCTCCGCGAATCGGTCTGCATCCAGGACTGCCCGTTCTCGAGCACGAACACCCGGAGCCCACCGCCGTGGTAGTCCACTCTCTCGACGCGGGCTTGCATGCTGTCCGCGTCTTCCCCAACAGCCACCGGCTCACTGACATCCTGTCGGGCCTTTGCCGACCCCAGGCCGAACCCGGCTTCCGCCTGCTGCCTGGCGGCCTCCTGCACCTCCGGCGGCGGCGGGAACGCCCGGTCGTAGCACGCGAGGCGGGCGGTCGGGTCGGGCTGCATCGCACAGGCATGGCCCGCCGGCTGCGCGGCCAGCGGCGCCGCCGCAAACACCAGGATCGTGGTCAGGACCGTCCGCATCTTCCTCATCCGGTTTGCTCCGTGGTCGCGGCGGGATCGCCAGCCGCTCGCCAGTCGCGCATGGCGCTCGCCATTGCCGTTGCCATCTCCCGCTCCGCCTGGCTGAGCAGCGGGTTCCATACGTCGAACATCAGGATCACGCGCAGCTGGTCGCTCTCGTTGCGCGCCTCGTGCTCGATCGTGTCGTCGAACACCCAGCACTTGCCTTCCTGCCACTGCCGCCAGTCGTAGCCGACGCGGTAGCTGCACCGTTCCGGCACCACCAGCGGCAGGTGCCCGACCAGGCGCGCATTGGTCTCGCCGGTGTGCGGCGGGATGTGGGCGCCCGGCGCCAGCGCCGAGAACATCGCATTCGGGCACAGGCCGGCGATGTCCACCGCGTCCACCAACGCCAGCGCCTCCGCCGTGAGGGGACACTGCGCCAGGTGTTCGGCCACCGGTTCGCCATGCGCGTAGAGGTGGAATCCGCTCCAGTTGCGCGAGTGGTTGAGCTTGTCCCACTGGTTCACGGGGTCGCCCGGGCGGTACTGGATGTACGGTACGAAGTCCTCGCCCTTGCTGGCGAGCATCTCCTGCAGTTCGGTCTTGATCGCGCCGGTGCGCGATTCGAGTTCGCGCATCCATGGGAACAGGGCATCATCGTAGAAGGTGATGGCAGGCAGCCGCGGCACGTGCAGCTGGTTGCAATGCGAGTGGTACGGCCGGGTCCGCCCGGCGAGGATCGAGACCGCCTCGTCCCAGCGCGCGGACGATGCGCGATCGATGGTGGCCTGCGTGGCTGCCACGCGATGGCCGAGGAACTCCGCGAGTTCCCGCGTGTCCTGCTCGACGACCCCGCGCGCGTGCGACAGCCGTCGTCGAAGCGGCGCCGGCCATGCGGCTTCATCGGGTGCGACCTTGAGCACGTCACGGAAAGCCGCGGCCGCCACCCGCGCCCGGCCCTGCCGCTCGAGGAACTCGGCCTTGCCCAGCAGCGCGGGCAGGAAGTACGGGTCGATCTCCAGCGCGCCGATGAGCCAGCCCCACTCCAGCTCCGTCTCCCCGGCCTCTCGATGGACCCGACCGATGGTCAGCAGGATCATCGGATCGCGCGGAGCGCGTGCGCGTGCCCGCTGCAGGTATTCCAGCGCCGCCTGTGCGTCGCCACGCTGGAACGCGTGGACACCGAGGCTGAAGAGCGCCTGCACATGGCCCGGGTCGGCGGCGTGGACGCGCGACCACAGCTGCTCGGCCTCCTGCCAACGACCGGCCGCCGCCGCTGCTCCGGCCGCGTCCACCATTGACGCCAGTTGCGTGGTCTCGGACACCCGACGCCTCCAGGAGAGTTGCCGCATTCTATCCAGAGCGCGCGCCGGTTTGACCAGCGCGCGCCAGGGAGGCGCGTCGTGCCGCGACGACGGGGCCAAGGCCGCCGTCCGCCCGGCCTTCGCCGATCAGGCCAGCGAGGGCGGCAGCCGCTGCCCGAAGCCGTGCAGGTGCTGTGCGATTTCGACCTGTTCCTGCCTGAGCGCAGCGGCATCGACCTGCAGCACGCGTTCCAAGTCCTCCGTACTGCAGGCAGGCGAGGCGATCGCGCCCGCCTCCGGCAACAGTCCGATCGGGCTGTCGACGGCGGCGGCCCGGCCCTCCACGCGCTTCACCATCCACTCCAGCACGCGCATGTTCTCGCCGAAGCCCGGCCACAGGAAGCAGCCGTCGGCGTCCTTGCGGAACCAGTTGACGTGGAAGATCTTCGGCAGCCGCGCGCCGGGCCTGTCGAACGACAGCCAGTGCGCGAAGTAGTCGCCGAAGTGGTAGCCGCAGAACGGCTTCATCGCCATCGGGTCGCGGCGCATCACGCCGACCGCACCCGTCGCCGCGGCCGTGGTTTCCGAGCCCATCGAGGCCCCGGTGCGCACGCCATGGACCCAGTCACGCGCCTCGAACACCAGCGGCATCAGCGTGGCGCGGCGGCCGCCGAACACGATCGCGGAGATCGGCACGCCCTGCGCGTCTTCGGCATGGGGGGACCAGCTCGGGCACTGCCTGGCGCTGACGGTGAAGCGGGAGTTGGGATGCGCGGCCGGACCGTTGGCCGGATCAAAGGGGCGGCCCTGCCAGTCCAGCGCCGGGACGCGGTCGTCGAGGCCTTCCCACCAGGGCTGGTTGTCGGCGGTGACCGCGACGTTGGTGAAGATCGTATCGCGCTGGATCGTCGCCAGGGCGTTGGGGTTGGTGCTGGCCGAGGTGCCGGGGGCAACGCCGAAGAAGCCGGCTTCGGGGTTGATCGCCCACAGCCGGCCATCCTCGCCCGGGTGCATCCAGCAGATGTCGTCGCCCACCGTCCACACCTTCCAGCCCTGCTCGCGGTAGGCCTGGGGCGGGATCAGCATGGCCAGGTTGGTCTTGCCGCAGGCGCTGGGGAAGGCGGCGGCGATGTAGTGCGTCTGCCCCTGCGGGGTCTCCACGCCCAGGATCAGCATGTGTTCGGCCAGCCAGCCTTCCTGCCGCGCCTGCCATGAGGCGATGCGCAGCGCATGGCACTTCTTGCCCAGCAGCGCGTTGCCACCGTAGCCCGAGCCGTAGGATTTGATCGACAGCTCTTCGGGGAAATGCATGATGAAGCGGCGGTCCGGGTCGAGTTCGCCGGTCGAGTGCAGGCCGCGCACGAACGGCTGGCCCTGCGCGCCCTCGCGCTCGATGCGCTCCAGCGCGGCGGCGCCCATGCGCGTCATCAGCCGCATGTTGGCCACCACGTAGGGCGAGTCGGTGATCTCCACCCCGCAGCGCGACAGCGGCGAGTCGAT
Organism: uncultured Luteimonas sp.; assembly: GCF_947492465.1. Taxonomy (NCBI): domain Bacteria; kingdom Pseudomonadati; phylum Pseudomonadota; class Gammaproteobacteria; order Lysobacterales; family Lysobacteraceae; genus Luteimonas; species uncultured Luteimonas sp. The sequence continues at coordinate 289,233 of NZ_CANLNF010000001.1, read as the reverse complement.
CGGACCCATGCAGTACGGCACCACGTACAGCGTGCGCCCGCGCATGCAGCCGGCGAACAGCGCATCCATCTTCGCGTGCGCCTGCCCTGGCGCCATCCAGTGGTTGTTGGGACCGGCGTCGTCGCGTTCGCGGGTGCAGACGAAGGTCAGGTGCTCCACGCGCGCCACGTCGTCCGGGTCGGAGCGGTGCAGGTAGCAGCCCGGGTGCGTGGCCTGGTCGAGCTCGACCAGGGTGCCGTCGGCCAGCATGCCGGTGACCAGCGCCCGGTATTCGGCGTCGCTGCCGTCGCACCAGTGCACGTGGTCGGGGCGGGTCAGGGCCGCGATCCCGGCCACCCAGTCGTTGAGCGCGGCCAGACGACTGCCCGACGCAGGCGCTGCCTGCGGGCGCGGAAGTGCATTCATCGATGTCCTCTCCAAAAGTCCGGCGAATCGCCGGCAAAGTGCAACTCAATTGAAACAGTCTATGCGTGGGGAGGACGGGCGCGCTCGCTGCAACGCCGCACAAACCGGATGACAGCGTTATCAGTCGCGCGCGCGGCGGTAGGGTGCGAATAGCCTGAGCAGCCACGGCTTCTGCGCCAGCACCAGGCTCACGCCCACGCGCCGTTCGGCGGGCAGCGCGGCATCGCGCGCCAGCAGCCCGTCGAATTCGCGGGCCACCTCTTCCAGCCGCTGTTTCATCTGCTTGACGCCTTCGGGGCTGAGCGCGCCCGAGAGCAGCAGCAGCCGGTCCTGTTCGCCGTCGAAAGGATCGGCGAAGTAGTCGCCGAGCAGGGTGCCGCGGAAATGGCGCTCCATCGGCCCGTCGGTCAGCCAGCGGAAATTGCGCGCGGTCAGCGGCCGCGCGCGGTTGCCGGGCTGCAGTTCGATGATGCCCAGCCGGTCGAGACGCACCAGCAGGCCCGTCCACTGCGGCAGGGTGAAGGCGAAATGCGCCATCACGTCGTCCTGCCGCCAGCGGTTGATGCTCAGGAACATCGCCAGCATCAGGGCCGGATCGTCGACCAGGGCCCGTTCCTGCGCCTCGCTGAGGCGCGCCATGGGTTCGGCGCCGCGGCCGGCATCGGCGCCGAGTTCGGCCAGCCCGATGCCGAGCACCTCGCAGATCTGCTCCAGGCGCAGCAGGCTCATCGCCCGGCGCGAGAACATGCGCTTGACCGCCGCCTCGCTCAGCCCGATCCGCTGCGCGAGTTCGCGGTAGGTCAGGCCCTGCGCGCGCAGCCCGCGCTTGAGCGCGCTGACGAGATCGATCGAAACGCTCATCGCGCCGCGGCCCGCGCGGCACGCCCGGAAGGCACCATGGCGGCGCGCCCCATGCCTGCCGTCAGGCCGGGACGAGCGTGGCCGTGAGGTGTTCGACGTAGGCCTCGAACTCCTCCTGCGGCATGCGCGCCTGGTGCAGCTGCAGGTTGAGCTGGAGGAAGCCGACGTAGGCGGCATAGGTCAGCCGCGCACGATGCAGCGCGTCCTCGCGGCCCAGTCCGGTCTGCCGGAACGAGGCGGTCAGGTAGTCGAGCCGCCGCTTCGACACGCGGTCGATCACCGGCTGTACGGCCGGATGGTCCAGCGCCTTGAGCAGGGCGCTGTAGATCACGTGCGACTGGTACTCGTGCGCGACCATCTGGAACAGCGAACGCAAGCGCTCGCGCGGATCGGGCACCCGCTCCAGGGTGCCGAACACGGCCTGCTGCTCGACCGTCTCCCAGCGCTCCAGCGCCGCCTGCAGCAGGGCCTCGCGCGACGGGAAATGCCAGTAGAAGCTGCCCTTGGTCACGCCCAGCCGGCGTGCCAGCGGCTCGACCGCCACGGCTGCCACGCCCTGCTCGGCAATCAACTCCAGCGCGGCCTGGGCCCAGTCCTCGGCGCTCAGTCGACCGGTGCGCTCGGGCTTGGAAGCGGCGGCTGCAGCGGACTCGGCGGGCGCGCTGGCAGCGGCCTTGGGTGCGGATCTGGCCATGTCGATCGTTGTCCATACGCTGCCGTCGGGAAGCGTATCGTGGCCCATCATGCGGTGCGTTGACAAGTCCAGTCCGCCTGACCATACTCGACCGTACGGTCAGCCCGTCACGGCGGTTTGCTGGTGCGCGGGCCAATATTTCCTTTCTGGAGGCATCGGATGAGCGTCGTCGTTCCCTTCATCGCACTGCTGCTTGTCGGCGCATTCGCGGCCTACCATCGCGTGCGCCTCACGACCTGGGTCGCAATCAGCGCCGCCGCGCTGGTCGCATGCTGGTTTCTCGGCGCCGACCGCACCGCCACCGTGGTCGCCGGCGCACTGCTCGCGCTGGTCGCCGTGCCGCTGCTGCTGCCGTTCGTGCGCAAGCCGCTGCTCACCGCGCCGGCCCTGGGCTTCCTGCGCAAGGCGCTGCCGCCGCTGTCGCAGACCGAACGCATCGCGCTGGAAACCGGTTCGGTGGGTTTCGAGGGCGAGCTGTTCTCCGGCGACCCGGACTGGAACACGCTGCTGGCCTACCCCAGGCCCGAACTCACTTCCGAAGAGCAGGCCTTCCTCGACGGCCCGGTCGAAGAGCTGTGCCGGATGACCAACGAGTGGGAGATCAACCACGTCCACGCCGACCTGCCGCCGGAGCTGTGGGATTTCATCAAGCGCAACAAGTTCTTCGGGATGATCATCCCGAAGGAATACGGCGGCCTGGGCTTTTCGGCGCTCGCCCATCACAAGGTGATCCAGAAGCTGGCCTCGGCCTCGAGCGTGGTCAGCTCGACCGTCGGCGTGCCCAACTCGCTGGGTCCCGGCGAGCTGCTGATGCACTACGGCACCCAGGAGCAGAAGGACTACTACCTGCCGCGCCTCGCGGTCGGCCAGGAAGTGCCCTGCTTCGGCCTGACCGGACCCTTCGCCGGATCCGACGCGACCTCGATCCCGGACTTCGGCATCGTCTGCAAGGGCGAGTGGAACGGCACGCAGGTGCTGGGCGTCAAGCTCACCTTCGACAAGCGCTACATCACCCTGGCGCCGGTGGCCACGATCATCGGCCTGGCCTTCCGCATGTACGACCCGGACGGCCTGATCGGCGACACCCGCGACATCGGCATCACCCTGGCCCTGCTGCCGCGCGACACCGAAGGCGTCGACGTCGGCCGCCGCCACTTCCCGCTCAATTCGCCGTTCCAGAACGGACCCGTCCGCGGCCAGGAAGTGTTCCTGCCGCTGGACCAGCTGATCGGCGGCGTGGAAAAGGCCGGCCTGGGCTGGAACATGCTCAACGAGTGCCTGGCCGTGGGCCGCTCGATCACCCTGCCCTCCACCGCCAGCGGCGGCGCGAAGTTCGCGGCCGTGGTGGGTGGCGCCTATGCGCGCATCCGCAAGCAGTTCGGCCTGTCGGTCGGCCGCTTCGAGGGCGTGGAAGAGGCGCTGGCACGCATCGGCGGCAAGGCCTATGCGATCAGCGCGCTGTCGCAGGCCACGGCCGCGGCGGTCGATCGCGGCGACGTGCCGTCGGTGCCATCGGCGATCGCCAAGTACCACTGCACCTCGATGGGCCGTGAGGTCGCCAGCGACTTCATGGACATCATCGGCGGCAAGGGCATCATCCTGGGGCCGCGCAACCTCGGCGGCCGCGCCTGGCAAGCCTCGCCGATCGCGATCACGGTCGAAGGCGCCAACATCATGACCCGCAGCCTGCTGATCTTCGGGCAGGGTTCGATCCTGTGCCACCCGTACATCATGAAGGAGATGAAGGCGGCGCAGCATCCCGACCGCAAGGCCGGCCTGGAGGCGCTGGACGACGCGCTCTATAGCCACGTCGGCGCCGCCATCTCCAACGCGGTGCGCTCGTTCTGGTTCGGCCTGACCGGCTCGAAGATCGGTGCGGCGCCGGGCGATGCCAACACCCGCCGCTACTTCCGCCGGCTGGACCGCTATGCGGCGAACCTCGCGCTGCTCACCGACGTGTCGCTCGGCGCGCTCGGCGGCAAGCTGAAGTTCAAGGAATCGCTGTCGGGACGCCTGGGCGACGTGCTCAGCCACCTGTACATGATGAGCGCGGTGCTCAAGCGCCACCACGACGCCGGCGCGCCGGAATCGGACAACCAGCTGCTGGCCTGGGCCTTCCACAACAGCGCGCACCAGATCGAACTGGCGCTGTCGCAGGCGCTGCGCAACTTCCCGATCAAGCCGCTGGGCTGGCTGCTGTGGCCGGTGGTGTTCCCGCTGGGCCGCCGCGCCGTGCCGCCGGGCGACCGCCTGAGCCATCGCGTCGCCGCCTCGCTGATGGCGCCGAACGAAGCGCGCGACCGCCTGGCGCAGGGCGTGTTCCTGACCCCGTGCGCGAACAACATGGGCGGCCGCATCGACAGCTATCTGGCCAAGGCGATCGCCGCCGAGCCGGTGGAGCGCAAGTTCCTGAAGGCGCTCAAGGCCAGCGACATCGAAGCGCTGGACTTCAAGTCGCAGCTGGACGAGGGCGTGCGCGAGGGCTGGATCACCGCCGAGGAACGCAGGCAGCTGGAAGAGCTGCGCGAGCTGACCCTCGACACCATCACCGTGGACGATTTCGATACGCACGAATTGCGCGCGGCCAGCTACTACGACCTGCCGCAGCACAAGCGCCAGCCGCGCGAAGCGGCCTAGCGGCAAACGGTCCGCGTGCCGGGACGAGGAGACCCGCGTGGCGCCGCCGCGCCGGTCTCCACTGATGGCGACGCACTCCGTCGCGCATGCCGGACTGGTGAGCGTCGCGCCCCCACGGCGGTATTTCTTCCTTCCAGCCCTGCCCCGCCCGGGCAGGGCGCATCGCAGCGGGATCCCATGACCTCCCGAATCCTGTCGCTGTACCGCACATTCGAAGCCAGGCCGCTGGGCCGGTGGTTGTTCTCGCGCCTGGTCTGCTGGAAGGCACCCTACTTTTCAAGCATCGCGCCACGGATCGTGTCGCTTGCGCCAGGGCGTGGCGAGGCCACCCTGCGCCACCGCCGGCGCGTGAGCAACCACCTGGGCTCGGTGCATGCCATCGCCCTGTGCAACCTGGCGGAGTTCATCGGCGGGCTGACCACCGAGGTCAGCATCCCGCCATCGATGCGCTGGATCCCGCGCGGCATGAGCGTGGAATACCTGAAGAAGGCGCGCGGCACCATGCGCGCGGTGGCGACGCCGACCGAAGCGGCCGGCGAGATCGGCGAAGGCCACGAGTGTCCGGTGCGCGTGGAGGTGTTCGATGCCGCTGGCGAGATGGTATTCCGGGCGACCATCCGCATGTGGCTGTCGCCGCGCCGGACCTGAGGTCCACCGCAGAACGTGCCGCAGCTGCGCGACAGGGACGACGACACTTTCATTCCCGCCGCTGAGGACGTTCCATGGACGTGAATCCCCTCCTGCTGCTCTGCGCAGCGCACAGCTTCGGTTTCGCCCTGTTCCACCTCGGCTTCTGGCGGCAGTTCGATTGGCCGCGCACGCTGCAGGACACCACCGGGCCCAATCGCGCGATCATCCAGATCGCGAACCTGCAGCTGGTCTGGGTATTCACCGGCGTCGGCCTGCTGTGCCTGCTGTATCCGGCCGAGCTGGTTGCCACGCCGCTGGGACGGGCCGTCATGGCCGGCATGGCGGTGTTCTGGATCATCCGCGTCGCGGCGCAGTTGATCTGGCTGCGGATCGATCATCCGCTGGTCCACGCACTCACCGCCCTGTTCGCCGCCGGCGCGCTGCTGTTCGCCTGGCCCCTGCTGCACGGCTGAGTCGCGTGCGGTTGCCGGCGGCGGCATCCGCTCAGCCGGCGTCGGCTGTCCCGGCGCGCTGCCCGGCGGCGCGTGGCGCGCGTTCCGGTGGCAACTTCGCTTCCTCGCGCAGGAGCCGCCAGGCGCTGAAGGTCATGCCGGAGGCAATCACCAGTCCCGCGCCGAACACGACGTTCGAGCCGAACGCGGCCAGCAGCTTGTGCAGCCAGACGAAGGCGAGGTCGCCGCCGCGGTAGATCACCGTGTCGATCGCCGCGCCGGCCTTGTAGCGCCACTCGCGGCCGACCCGCGTGTAGATCGTCTCGCGCGCGGGCTTGGCCAGCGAGAACTCGCTGGCGCGCGTGACCACCTGCACGATCGCCACCATCAGCGGCAGCGGCGAAGCCGAGAGGACGGAGAAGCCCAGGATGATCGCCGCGCCCGGGATCAGCAGCGCCGGGGCGATGCCGAAGCGCGACATCAGCGCGCGGGTCACGAGCAGCTGCACCAGCAGGGTCAGCGAATTCACCGCCAGGTCGAGGGTCGAGAAGAACGCGGCGCGTTCCTCCGCGGTCGCGAAGGCGGTGCGTGCGATCCGGTTCTGCTCGTTGTACAGCAGGGTGCCGATGCCCACGCCCAGCACCACCATCAGCGCCAGCCAGCGCAGCAGCGGCTCGCGCGCGACCAGCTTCAGGCCGGCCAGCACTTCGCCGCCCATCGGCTTCTCGCCGCTGGCCTGCCCACGCTCGAGTTCGCGCGCCACCGCATACCGGCGCAGGCGCAGGATGCACACCACGCACAGGCTCAGCAGCACGGCCGAGACCAGCATCATGTTCGCGATCCCCACCTGCTGGACCAGGGTCCGCGTCAGGATCGGGCCCACGAACGCGCCGACCGTGCCCGCCGCGCCGATGTAGCCGTAGTACTTCCGCGCCTCGACGTTGCTGTAGACGTCGGCCATGAAGCTCCAGAACACCGCCACCGCGAACAGGTTGAACACCGTGATCCAGAGGATGAAGGCCAGCCCCCGACCGGCCATGCCGCTGTCGAACATCGCGTAGAAACCCAGGAGCGTGGCGATGAAGAAGCCATAGATCACCGGCAGGAACACGCGCCGCGCGAAGCGGCTGACCAGCCAGCCGTAGACCGGCTGCAGCAGCAGCATGATCACGAACACCGCGGTGAAGATGAACTGCAGCGTGAACTCGCCCAGCGCCACGCCCCGGTCGGCGAAGAAGGCGATCAGCGACGGCGGGAACACCGCCTCGACGTCGCTGGAGGCGGCCATCGCCTCGCGTACCGGCCGCAGCACGTAGTAGCCGCTGAGCAGGCAGAAGAAGTACAGGAACGACCACAGCAGCGGCGGCGATTCGGCGAACGCAGCGCGAAACCGCGCCGCCCGGCCCGCGGGAACGTCGTGTTCGGGTGCGCTGCTCATCTGGGTTCCACGCGTGGGGCGCGCAAACGGTAGCCGAATGCGGCGGCGCATTCCAGCCGCCGAGCATATGCTCTAGGACCCGGACCTACCGTGCGCCGATGCGCATCAGCTCCTCCGCGACCACCCCCGTCTTCGACTACATCGTGATCGGGGCGGGCTCCGCCGGTTGCGTGCTCGCCAACCGCCTGTCCGAGGATCCCGGCACGCGCGTGCTGCTGCTCGAAGCCGGCCCGCGCGACTGGCATCCCTTCATCCACATGCCCGCGGGCCTCGCCCGCCTGGTCCACCGCACCGACATCAACTGGAACTACGACACCGCCCCCGAGCCGGAGCTGGGCGGCCGGCGCCTGTGGTGGCCGCGCGGCAAGGTGCTGGGGGGATCGAGTTCGATCAACGCCATGTGCTACACCCGTGGCGTACCTGGCGACTACGACGACTGGGCCGCGCTGGGCGCCACGGGCTGGCACTGGGACAACGTGCTGCCCTACTTCCGCCGCAGCGAGGCCAACGCGCGCGGCAGCGACGCGCTGCACGGCGACGGCGGCCCGCTGTCGGTGTGCGACCTGCGCCACGTCAATCCGCTGTCGCGCGCCTTCATCGAAGCCGCCGTGCAGGCCGGCTACCCGCACAACGACGATTTCAACGGGCCGGTGCAGGACGGCGTGGGCCTGTACCAAGTGACCCAGCGCGACGGTGCGCGCTGCTCGGCGGCGGTGGCGTACCTGCGGCCTGCCCGGCAGAGGCCGAACCTCCACGTCGTCACCGGCGCGCAGGCACAGCGCATCACGTTCGAACGCGGGCGCGCGACGGGCGTGGTGTACAGCGTGCGCGGCCGGGCATTCCACCAGCCGGCGGCGCGCGAAGTGATCGCCAGCGGCGGCGCGATCAACTCGCCGCAGCTGCTGATGCTGTCGGGCATCGGGCCGGCGGCGGAACTACGACGGCACGGCATCCGCGTGCTGCACGACGCACCCGGCGTGGGCGCCAACCTGCAGGACCACCTGGACATCTGCACGCTGCGGCATGCCACCCGGCGCGTGTCGTACGACCGCGCCAGCGAACTGCGCCTGGCCTTCGACTACTACCTGCGCGGCCGGCGCGGCCCAGGCAGCAGCAACATCGCCGAGGCCGGCGGCTTCGTGCGCTCGTCGCTGGCCACGGACATGCGCCCCGACATCCAGTTCCACTTCGTGCCGGCCATGCTCGACGACCACGGCCGGCGCCGCCTGGCGGGCGATGGCTACACCCTGCACGCCTGCTTCCTGCGGCCGCGCAGCCGCGGCCGGATCCGGCTGGCCAGCGACAGCGGCGGAGACGCGCCCCGGATCGAGGCGAACTACCTCTCCGATGCGGAGGGATTCGACCTGAGGATGATGGTCGAATGCGCCCGCCTCTCGCGCGACATCCTGGCGCAGGCTGCGTTCGACCCCTACCGCGGCGCACCGATCCAGCCGCAGCGCGACGACCTGGACGACGCCGCACTGGCCGCCTTCATCCGCGCCCGCGCCGAGAGCGTCTACCACCCGGTCGGCACCTGCCGGATGGGCAGGGACGACGCCGCCGTGGTCGACCCCGAACTGCGCGTTCACGGCGTAGAAGGCTTGCGCGTGGTCGATGCCTCGGTGATGCCGACCCTGCCCGGCGGCAACACCAACGCGCCAACGATCATGATCGCGGAGCGCGCTGCGGCGTTGATCCGCACCCACGCCTGACCTCGCTTCCCTCGCGGGCGCGGCGGCAGCGGGCGCGACGCGCGCGGTCGCTCCATCTGCCTCCCCGTTCCAGTGGCCTGGGCACAGCGTGTCGCCCGCTGCCGCACCGGAAATGCAGTGCTTGCGCCCTTTCACGGGCGCGGCGTGCCGGTGCACTACGATGACGAATGCGCAATGCCCCTCCGATGGACCGACTGGCGCTTTGGCTTCGCTGGAGCCTGCGGTGGTGGCGGAGGCTCCGGCTGCGCGGCATGGCGCGGGCCGAGGTCGCCACGCGCGAACCGCCATTGCGCGCGCAGTTGTTCAGTGCGGAGCAGATGGAGGTCCACGGCCGCATCCTGGCCAGATCCCACCGTGTCAGGCGCAGGTCCGGACCGGACCTGTTGCTGGCCCGGCTGGGCGAGAACCAGAAACTGCTCGACCGTGCCTGCTCCCTGCTCACCGAAGCGGTGCGGGCCGGCCGGACGGCAACCCCCGCCGGCGAATGGCTGCTCGACAACATCTACCTGGTCGAAGAGCAGATCGCGATCGCCCGGCGCCACCTGCCCAAGGGCTACAGCCGCGAGTTGCCGCAGCTCCACCACGGCCCGTCCGCGGGCCTGCCGCGCGTGTACGACCTCGCGCTCAACGCCATCTCCCATGGCGACGGCCGCTTCGATGCCGAGGGCCTGATCCGGTTCATCGGCGCCTACCAGGCGACGACGCCGCTCAAGCTCGGCGAGCTCTGGGCGATCCCGATCATGCTGCGTCTTGCGCTGATCGAGAACCTGCGCCGGATCGGCACGCGGGTGATCGAAGACCGCATCGATCGCAGCCACGCCGAGGTCTGGGCGGACCGGCTGTGCGACATCGCCGAATCCGATCCAAGGCATCTGGTCCTGGTGATCGCGGACATGGTGCGGTCGCAGCCACCGGCGAGCAGTTCCTTCGTCGCCGAGTTCGCGCGTCGCCTGCAGGGCAGGAGTTCCGAACTGGCGCTGCCGCTGACCTGGGTCGAGCAGTGGCTGGCCGACGCCGGCCAGAGCATCGAGCAGATGGTGCAGGCGGAGACCCAGCAACAGGCCGCGGCCCAGGTCTCGATCAGCAACAGCATCTCCAGCCTGCGGCTGCTGGCGATGATGGACTGGCGCGATTTCGTCGAGGCCCTGAGCGTGGTCGACGCCACCTTGCGGCGGGACCCCTCGGGCACCTATGGCGCGATGGACTTCGCCACCCGCGACAACTACCGGCAGAACATCGAACTGATCGCGCGCCGCGGCGGAATGGCCGAGAGCGCGGTGGCCACCCAGGTGCTGGAGCTGGCACAGGCGCATGCCACGCGCGACGGCAACCACGTGCTGGCCGCGCACGTCGGCTACTACCTGGTCGACGAGGGCCGCGGCGAGCTGGAGGACGCGCTGGCGCTGCGCGGCGTCACCCGCAGCGTGCGCCGGACCGCCCGGCGCCTGCCGCTGCTGGCATATACCGTGCCCGGCGCGCTGGTGGTGGCGGTGTTCACCTGGGCGACCCTGCGCGGCGCCTTTCCGGCGGACGGGCGCGGCTGGCTCTGGCTGGCGCTGGGGCTGTGCGTGATCGCGTACAGCGAACTGGCCGTGGCGCTGGTCAACCGGGTCGCCACCTGGCTGGTCCGACCCGATGCCTTGCCACGACTCGACTATTCCAGCGGCGTTCCGGCGGAGATGCGGACCCTGGTCGTGGTGCCGACGATGTTCGGAAGTACCGGCAGCATCGCCTCGCAGGTCGAGGACCTGGAGGTGCGCTTCCTCGCCAACCGCGACGACCATGTGCACTTTGCACTGCTGACCGACTTCTTCGATGCCGCGGAGCAGCAGCTCCCCGGCGACGAGGCGCTGATGGACGCGGCGCAGCGCGGGATCGACGTGCTCAACGCGCGCTACGCGCCGGAGCACCACGACCGGTTCTTCCTGTTCCATCGCCCGCGCACCTGGAACCCGCGCGAACGGATCTGGATGGGCTTCGAGCGCAAGCGCGGCAAGCTCGCCGCGCTCAATGCGCTGCTCCGCGGCGGCGGGCCACACGCCTTCGTGCGCGTGGCCGGCAACATTGCATCGCTCGGCGACGTCCGCTATGTGATCACCCTCGACACCGACACCCAGCTGCCGCGCGATGCCGCGCGCGAGCTGGTCGGCACCCTGGCCCATCCGATCAACCGTGCGCGTTTCGATCCGCACCGACGGGTGGTCACCCGCGGGTACGGAATCCTGCAGCCGCGCGTGGGGATCAGCATGAGCGGGCAGCGTCATTCCCGGTACGCCAGCCTGTATGGCAGCGAGCCGGGCATCGATCCCTACACGCGGGCCGTGTCGGACGTGTACCAGGACCTGTTCGGCGAAGGATCGTTCGTCGGCAAGGGCATCTACGACGTCGACGCATTCGAGCATGCGCTGGCCGGGCGCATGCCGGACAATCGCATCCTCAGCCACGACCTGCTCGAGGGTTGCTACGCACGCGCCGGGCTGGTGAGCGACGTCCAGCTGTACGAGGACTACCCTGCGCGCTACGCCGTCGATGTCAAGCGCAGGCACCGCTGGATCCGCGGCGACTGGCAACTGCTGCCCTGGCTGCTGCCGCTGGTGCCGTTGCAGCCCGCGGCGGCGGCGCCCACGAAGGCGCGCGAGCGCAATCCGCTGTCGATGCTTTCTCGGGGAAAGCTGCTCGACAACCTGCGTCGCAGCCTGTTTCCCGGCGCCCTGACCGCCCTGCTGGTCCTGGGTTGGGCACTGGCCGCCGATCCGGTGGCCTGGACGCTGTGGCTGCTGTCGATCCTGCTGCTGCCAGCGTTGCTGGCCTCCCTGGTCGACCTGTGCAAGCGTCCGGCCGACATGCCCCTGATGGCGCACCTGCGCCACACCTGGGCGGCGACGGGGCGGAATTTCGCGCACGCGCCGGTGAGCCTTGCGTGCCTGCCCTATGAGGCGTTCTTCAGCCTCGATGCGATCGTGCGGACGCTGTGGCGGATGTGCATCGCGCGGCGGCGGTTGCTGCAGTGGCGCCCCTCGAGCGAGGTGGAGCGAACGCTGGGCGATACCCTTGCCGATTCCCTGCGCGCGATGTGGGTCGCACCCGCGATGGCCGCAGCCACGCTCGCGCTGCTGCTTCGCGTGCAGCCGGCGGCGCTGTGGGTGGCGGCGCCGGTGCTCGCGCTCTGGACCGCGTCGCCGCTGCTGATGTGGTGGCTGGGGCGTCCGCGGGCCCATCCGGGCTCGCACCTGGGCGCTTCGCAGCTGCAGTTCCTCGGGCGCCTGGCACGACGCACCTGGGCATTCTTCGAGACCCACGTCACCGCGCAGGACCATTGGCTGCCCCCGGACAACGTCCAGGAGCATCCGAGCCGGGTCGTCGCGCGCCGCACCTCGCCGACCAACATCGGCCTGTCGCTGCTGGCCGACCTGGCTGCGTACGACTTCGGCTACCTGCCGGTGGCCGGGGTGCTCGAGCGCACCGGCAATGCCCTGCGCACGCTCGAATCGCTGCCGCGCTACCGCGGCCATTTCTACAACTGGTACGACACCGCCACGCTGGAGCCGCTCGCGCCGAGGTACATCTCCGCCGTCGACAGCGGCAACCTGGCCGGCCACCTGCTGACGCTCCGCCAGGGGCTGCTGGCGTTGCGTGAGGCGCCGGTGCTCTCGCCATGCGTGTTCGGGGGCCTGCGCGACACGTTCGGGCTGGTCGTGGAAACGGCGGCGGACGCACCGGCGGTCGGGACGATGGAGACCATTGCCGACCGCCTCGAGGCCGCCTGCAGCGTACCGGCGCGCACGGTGGCCGCGGCGCACCGCGAGCTGGCCGAACTCGAGGCGCTGTCCGCCACGCTGGCCGCAGAGCAGGCGACCGGGCCGGACGAAGCCGGGTACTGGTCGCGGGCGCTCGCCGCACAGTGCGCGGCCGCGCGCGAGGATCTGCAGCGTTTCGCACCAGCCGCACAGGCTGCCGCGACGCATTCGCCCATGACCGAATTGGCCGACCACATCCCGACGCTGCGCGAGGTGGCCACGGGCGACACACCCGCCGACCCGCTCCGCGGCGGTGCCCGCGCTGCGGCACGGGCACGCATCACCGAGCTGGAGCGTCTGGCCCACATCGCCGGCCAGTGCGCGCTGATGGACCATCGCTTCCTCTACGATCGCAGCCGCCACCTGCTGTCGATCGGCTACAGCGTCGACGACCATCGCCTCGATGCCGGCTACTACGACCTGCTGGCATCGGAGGCGCGGCTCGCCAACTTCGTCGGCATCGCCCAGGGCCAGCTGCCGAAGGAGAGCTGGTTCGCGCTCGGTCGGCTGCTGACCGAGGTCGACGGCGCCTCCACGCTGCTGTCGTGGAGCGGATCGATGTTCGAGTACCTGATGCCACAGCTGGTGATGCCCAGCTACGCGGGGACGCTGCTGGACCAGACCGCGAAGCATTCGGTGCAACGCCAGATCGAGTACGGACGCCAGCGCAACGTGCCGTGGGGCATCTCCGAGTCCGGCTACAACCTCGTCGACGCGCGCATGAACTACCAGTACCGCGCGTTCGGCGTCCCCGGCCTCGGCCTCAAGCGCGGCCTGTCGCAGGACCTGGTGATCGCGCCCTACGCCAGCATGATGGCGCTGATGGTCTCTCCCGAAGCCGCGTGCGGGAACCTGCAGCGGCTGGCCGCGGCCGGCTTTGGCGGGATGTTCGGGCTGTACGAGGCCATCGACTACACGCCTGCGCGCCTGCCGCGCGGGCAGGGCCATGCCGTGGTCCGTTCGTTCATGGCCCACCACCAGGGCATGGGCCTGCTGGCGCTCGACTACCTGCTGCGCGACCAGCCGATGCAGAAGCGCTTCGTCGAGGATCCCGAGTTCCAGGCGACCCTGCTGCTGCTGCAGGAGCGCATCCCGCGCACCGGCGCGTTCCATCCGCATTCGGCCGAGGTCGCTTCGGCGGCGCCGGTTGGCGAGGTGGATGTCGGCCAGCTCCGCGTGTTCCGTACGCCAGACACCCGTCGCCCCTCGATCCAGATGCTGTCCAACGGCCGCTACCACGTGATGCTGACCGGTGCCGGCGGCGGCTACAGCCGCGTCGGCGACCTCGCGGTCACGCGCTGGCGCGAGGACGGCACCCGCGACCACTGGGGCAGCTTCTGCTACCTGCGCGACGTGGAGAGCGGGGAATTCTGGTCCACCGCCTACCAGCCCACGGCCGTGCCGGTCGACGGCTACGAGGCGATCTTCTCCGATGCCAAGGCCGAGTTCCGCGGCCGCAAACGTGGCTTCGAGTCGCACACCGAGATCGCGATATCGCCCGAGGACGACATCGAGCTGCGCCGCCTGCGCATCACCAATCACGCGCGCACCGCCCGCACCATCGAAGTCACCACCTATGCCGAGGTGGTGCTCGCCCCGGCCATCTCGGACGAACTGCACCCCGCCTTCAGCAACCTGTTCGTGCAGACCGAGCTGGTCGAGGCCAAGCAGGCGATCGTCTGTACCCGGCGGCCGCGCGCGCATGGCGAAACGCCGCCCTGGATGTTCCACCTGCTCGCGGTGCACGACGCGGACATCGTCGCGATCTCCTACGAGACCGACCGCTCGCGCTTCCTCGGGCGTGGCCGCACGCTGCTTGCGCCGCAGGCGCTGACGCACGCCGAGTCGCTGTCGAACGCATCCGGTTCGGTGCTCGATCCCGTGGTCGCGATCCGCTGCCGGATCACCCTGCAGCCGGGGCGTGCGGCGACCATCGACATGGTCACCGGGGTGGCCAGAGCCAGGGACGGCTGCGATGCTCTGGTGGACAAGTATCGCGACCGCCGGCTCGCCGACCGGGTGTTCGACCTGGCCTGGACCCACTGCCAGGTGGTACGCCGCCAGATCAACGCCAGCGAGGCCGACGCGCAGCTCTACGAGCAGCTCGCCGGGCACATGGTCTTCGCCAACGCCGCACTGCGCGCGGAAGACGCAGTGCTGCTGCAGAACCGGCGCGGCCAGTCCGGGCTGTGGGGGCAGGCGATCTCGGGCGACCACCCCATCGCGCTGGTCCGCATCGCCGACGGGGCCAACATCGAACTGGTCCGGCAGATGGTCCAGGCGCACGCCTACTGGCGGCTCAAGGGCCTGGCCGTGGACCTGGTGATCTGGAACGAGGACCATGCCGGCTACCGGCAGCAGCTGCAGGACCAGATCATGGGCCTGGTCGCGGCCGGCGTGGAAGCCAACGTGATCGATCGCCCCGGCGGCATCTTCGTGCGTCCCGCCCAGCAGCTGTCGCAGGAGGATCGCATCCTGCTGCAGTCTGTCGCACGGGTGATCGTCAGCGATGCCGACGGATCGCTCGGCGAGCAGGCCGCGCGCAGGCCGCCCGCGCCCACGCCGGGGCCGCTGCTGGTGGCCCATCCGGTGCAGTACGACCTGATCGGCGACGGCGACGGCGATCTGCAGGCGGACGCCATCGACCGGTGGCCGTTCGATGCCGCCACGGAGGAGCGGATCCTCGACAACGGCACCGGCGCGTTCTCCGCCGACGGCCGCGAGTACATCATCGAGCCCGGACCGGGCGGGGTCACGCCCGCGCCGTGGTCGAACGTGCTGGCCAACGCCGGTTTCGGCTGCGTGGTCAGCGACAGCACGCCCGGCTACACCTGGGCCGAGAACGCGCACGAGTTCCGGCTCACCCCCTGGCACAACGACCCGGTCGGCGATACCAGCGGCGAGGCGTTCTACCTGCGCGACGAGGATACCGGCAAGGTGTGGTCGCCGATGCCCTGGCCGGTCCGCGGCGAAGGCAGCTACCGCACGCGCCACGGCTTCGGCTACAGCGTCTTCGAGCACGTCGAGGACGGCATCGCCAGCGAACTGTGGATCTATGTCGACCTGGAGCAGGCGGTGAAGTACAGCGTCCTGCGCCTGCGCAACCGGTCCGGACGGCCCAGGCGCCTGTCGGCCACCGGCTACGTGGAATGGGTCCTCGGCGACCTGGGCGCGCGGACGCGGATGCACGTGATCAGCGAAATCGACGGCGCGAGCGGTGTGCTCACCGCCCGCAACACCTACAACACCGAGTTCGCCGACCGGGTCGCGTTCTTCGATGCCGACACCCATGGCGTCGGCCATGAGGGCCGCAGCATCACCGCCGACCGCGTCGAATTCCTCGGTCGCAACGGCAGCATGCAGGCGCCCGCGGCCCTGCAGCGGCAGCGCCTGTCGGGCCGGCTCGGCGCGGGACTGGATCCCTGCGCCGCCATCCAGGTTCCGGTCCTGATCGCCATCGGCGGCGAGACCGAGACGGTGTTCCGCCTGGGAGCCGGGCGCAGCTGGGGGGACGCGGTCGCCCTGGCGCGCCGCACGCGCGGTTCCGGCGCGGCGCACGACGCGCTCGATGCGCTGCGCATGCACTGGCTGCGCACGCTCGGCACGGTGCGCGTGGAGACGCCCGACCCCGCCGTCGACGTACTCGCCAACGGCTGGCTGCTGTACCAGACCATCGGCTGCCGCTACCTGGCGCGCAGCGGCTACTACCAGTCCGGCGGTGCGTTCGGCTTCCGCGACCAGCTGCAGGACACCATGGCGATGCTGCACGCCCAGCCAGAGCTCGCGCGCGAGCACCTGCTGCGCAGCGCGGCGCACCAGTTCCCGGAAGGCGATGTGCTGCACTGGTGGCATCCGCCGCTCGACCGGGGCGTCCGCACGCGCTGTTCGGATGACTACCTGTGGCTGCCGGTGGCCGCGGCGCGCTACGTGGAGCTGACCGGCGATGCCGGCGTGCTCGACGAGCGGGTGCACTACATCGAGGGGCGCCCGGTCAATCCCGACGAGGAGTCGTACTACGACCTGCCGCTGCGCTCTGGCCTGAGCGAAGACCTGTACCAGCACTGCGTGCGTTCCCTGCGGCGGGGCATGCGGCTGCTGGGCGAGCGCGGCCTGCCGCTGATGGCCACGGGCGACTGGAACGACGGCATGAACCGGGTCGGCGAGCGCGGGCGCGGCGAAAGCGTCTGGCTGGGCTTCTTCCTGTACGACGCGCTCGGGCGCTTCGATCCCCTGGCGCGGATGCGCGGCGACCACGGCTTCGCCGATGAATGCCGGACCGCGGCCGAGCGGCTGCGCGAGGCGCTGGAGACGCACGGCTGGGATGGCGCCTGGTACCGGCGTGCCTGGTTCGACAACGGCGCCCCGCTCGGCTCGACCGAAAGCGACGAATGCAGGATCGACTCGATCGCCCAGAGCTGGTCGGTGCTGTCGGGCGCCGGTGCGCCCGAACGCGCGCGACAGGCCCTCGCGTCGCTGGATGCGCACCTGGTGCGACGAGACGCCGGCCTGATCCAACTGCTCGACCCGCCCTTCGACACGACCGCGCAGGACCCGGGCTACATCCGCGGCTACGTGCCTGGCGTGCGCGAGAACGGGGGCCAGTACACGCATGCCGCGATCTGGGCGACGATGGCCTTCGCCCGCGTGGGCGACAGCGCCAGGGCATGGGAACTGCTTGGCATGATCAACCCGATCAACCACGCCCGCGACGCCGCCGGGATCGCGACGTACAAGGTCGAACCTTACGTGGTCGCGGCCGACGTCTACGCGGTCGCGCCGCACGTGGGCCGCGGCGGATGGAGCTGGTACACCGGTTCGTCCGGCTGGATGTACCGGCTGGTCGTCGAATCGCTGCTGGGCCTGCAGCGCCGCGGCGACACGCTGCAGATTGCGCCGTGCATCCCGGCCGGCTGGCCGGGCTATTCCCTGCGCTATCGCTACGGCGACAGTGTCTACAGGATCCATGTGCGCCAGCAGCCAGCCGGCGCGACGCCGGTCGGCCTGCGGGTCGATGGCGTCGAACAGCAGGGCTTCGTCATCGCGCTGGAGGACGACCGCGCCGAGCACCTCGTCGAAATCGTGCATACGCCGGAGGCCACCCCGCTCTCCTTCGCCGAACCGGAATGAAGGGGCAGGCGTTGCCGGTGGCCGTTCTCGCGGGCGAGGCCGCGTGCCTGTGGCCGTGGCCTCGGATCCGCGCAGCCAGTTGTCTTGCGCGCACGCGCCGCACGCGCGCCCGGGCCCGCCTCAGTGACGTTCGAGCATCGGCGGCAGCGGGCAATGCAGCACGCCGCAGATCGTGCGCAGCAGCTCGGATTCGGCCACCGACACGCGGCCGTCGTGGGACACCGCAGCGGTGATCGCCTCGACCGTGACCTGCTTGGCCAGCGGATCGAGCGCGTCCAGCGGCTCCCAGACCGCGTCCAGTGCCAGCACGCCTTCGGCAGGCGGCGCGTACGGCAGGTGGTCGCGCGGCAGCACGCGCTGCATGCCGGCCAGATAGGCGCGACGCGCGGCCTCGGGATCCTGCGGATTGCCGGCATGGGCGACGACTGCAAGCAGGGTGGCGAATTCCCGGCGCACGTTGCCGGGCTTGCGCCGGCCGAAGCGCGCGTAACGCCCCGGGTCGAGCGCCTCGCGCAGCTGGACTTCCAGCAGGCGGCCGAGGCAGTACTCGAACAGGCTCACGCGGCCGTCGGCATGCACGACCGCGTGCACGGTGTCCAGGAAGGTGGCGAGTTCAGGACGCGGGCGCAGGCGCATGGCCGGGAAGGCCAGCGCTGCCAGCGGCATGCGCAGCAACGGATGCAGCGCCTCCAGGAACTCCTCGCGCAGCCGCCGCGCTTCCGCGGCGACCTGCACGCCCAGCCTGGCGACGATCTCGCTGCGCTGCCGGTCGGCCACGTCGGCGTCGCCATCCAGCAGCAGTCCCAGCAGCAGCATCCCGGCGCCGTCGCGGCGCCCGGCCATCGCGCGCAGCTCGTCCGGCATCGTCGCCACGATCGTGTCGGCGCGACGATAGTCGTCGTCGCGCGGATCGGCGACCTGGGAGGACACCATCGGCGGCGTGAGGTCGATTCGCGCAGACAGCTGCGGCAGCGAACCGTGCCCCGGCCCCGCCAGGCCCATCTGCACGTCCTCTTCCAGACCGCTCGGTGGCACGGTGAGCCACTGCGCCTTCAGCCGCTCCAGGCTCTCGGCCCGGAACGAAGGCTCCAGCGCCTGGATCCGCTGCAGCACCGGCGGGTGGGTGGCGAACAGGCCGCGCAGGCCGGTGCCGTCGCCGAACAGCATGTGGCTGACCTCCTCGGCGTCGGCCCGTTCGGCCAGGCGCGACCCGTCGTGCAGCCCGGCGATCTTCTTCAATGCGCCGGCCAGGCCGCTGGTCTGGCGAGTGAACTGCACCGCCGAGGCATCAGCCAGCACTTCGCGGCTGCGGCTGACCGCGGCCTTGATCATGCGTCCGAAGAACAGGCCGACGTAGCCGACCAGCAGCGCGATCAGCGCACCGACCAGGACCGGCATCGCACCGCGCCCGCGCACGGTGCCGCCGTGCTGCAGGATCTTGCGGCCGATCAGGCCCAGCATCAGGATCCCGAACAGCACGCCGATCAGGCGGATGTTCAGGCGCATGTCGCCGTTGAGGATGTGGCTGTATTCATGGGCGATCACGCCCTGCAGCTCGTCGCGGTTGAGCCGGTCCAGCGCGCCGCGGGTGACCGCGATCACCGCGTCGGAGGTCGAATAGCCCGCCGCGAAGGCGTTGATCCCCGGTTCGTGCTCCATCACGTAGACCTTGGGCACCGGCACGCCCGAGGCGATCGACATCTCCTCGACCACGTTGCGCAGGCGACGGAGGTGCAGGTCGGTGGTGTCCTCGGCCACCGGCACCCCGCCCATCTGCTGCGCCACCGCCTCGCCGCCGCCGCGCAGCGAGGCCACGCGGTACAGCGAACCGATCCCGACCACGCCCAGTGCCAGCAGCGTCGACAGGGTCAGCAGCGCGGGGTCGCCGCCGAACACCAGCAGCACGCCCAGGTCGACGGCCACCACGATCCCCACCACCGCCAACGCGAACAGCAGCACCAGCCGCGACGTGTTGCGGCGCGCCTGCGCCTGGCGTTCGAAGAAGTTCATCGGGCGTGGGGATTCGGAATTGGGGATTGGGGATTCGGAAGGTCAGGAGCGGCACGCACCGGAGCGCGGACGGCGGGTGCAACCTCCCGCCTTTTCCAATCCCGAATCCCCAATCCCCAATCCCGGCTCTTCAGAACTGCACCTTCGGCGCCTCGCGCACCTCGGCGCGATCGGCCGGGATGTCGAGCAGTGCGGCAGGCGCGAAGTTGAACATGCCCGCGACGATGCTCGAGGGAAACACCTCGCGCCGGTTGTTGTAGGCCATGACCGAGTCGTTGTAGGCCTGGCGGGCGAAGGCGACCTTGTTCTCGGTGCTGGTCAGCTCTTCTGTGAGCTGCATCATGTTCTGGTTGGCCTTGAGGTCCGGGTAGGCCTCGGCCACCGCGAGCAGCCGGCCGAGCGCGCTGTTGAGCATGCCCTGCGACTGGCCGAGTTCGGCCATCGCCGCAGGATCGCCCGGATTGGCCTTGGCCGCGGACAGGCCCGAGACCGCGGCGCCGCGCGCGGCGATCACCGCCTCGAGCGTCTGCCGCTCGTGGGTCAGGTAGCCCTTCACCGTCTCGACGAGGTTGGGGATCAGGTCGAAGCGCCGCTGCAGCTGCACGTCGATCTGGGCGAATGCATTCCTGAACGCGTTGCGCGCGGTCACAAGGCCGTTGTAGATGCCGATGGCCCAACCGCCCAGCAGCACCGCGAATCCCACCAGGATCGCCAGCAGAATCAATCCACTCACGAAGATTCCTCCCCTTGTTCATGCAAGTGCGGTAACAGGCGCATATGATCGCCTGCAGCGAGAGCATACGCAGGGGGCAGTCCCGATGAAAGCGAACCTTCCCCGGCCGCGCAGCACACGCCTGCATCGCGCATTGCTGCTCGGCCTGTTGCCGGCGATCGCACTGACCGTCGCCGCACAGACACCGTTGCCGTGGACCAGTGACGCACCCGCCGCGGCGGATGTGACGACGCCCGCGCCGATCGTCCCGGTGGTGCCGTCCGACCGCCCCGTCCCGCTTCCGGCCGAGGTCAAGCGCCTGCCCCTGGCCGAAGGCTTCGACGTACGGCTGTTCGAGGCGATGGCGCAGGACCTGGTCGCCAACCAGCGCGTGCCCGGCCTGGCGATGGCGATCGTCCACGACGGCCGCATCCTCAGCGCGCGCGGCTACGGCATCACCGATGTGTCCGATGCCGAGCCGGTGGACGCCCACACCGTGTTCCGGCTCGCATCGCTGTCCAAGTCGTTCGCCGGCACCGTGACCGGCATGCTGGTGGCCGAAGGCGCGCTGCGCTGGGACAGCCGCGTGGCCGACTTCATGCCCAGCCTGCAGTTCGCCGATCCGGGCGCCGCGCAGCGGCTCACCGTCGCCGACGTGCTCAGCCACCGGGTGGGCCTGCGCCACCACACCTACGACCGCGACATCGAGAGCAATGCCGAGTACCACAGCCTGGTGCAGCGGTTCGCGGCGGCGCCGATGGCCTGCGACCCCGGCGAATGCTACGGCTACCAGAACGTCGCCTTCAGCCTGGTGGGCGACGTGGTCTTCGCCGCCAGCGGACAGTTCTACAGCGAGTCGGTGACGCGCCGCATCTTCAAGCCGCTGGGCATGAACGATGCCAGCCTCGGCCTGGACGGCATCACCGCCAGCCCGCGCTGGGCCAGGCCGCACGTGCGCGCCGGCGGCGGCTGGAAGTCGCTCATGCCCAAGCCGACCTACTACCGCCTGGCCCCGGCCGCGGGCGTCAATGCCAGCGCCAGCGACATGGCGCAGTGGCTGCTCGCACAGGGCGGCCACCGTCCCGACGTGCTGCCCGCGCCGTTGCTGGCGACGCTGCAGGCGCCGATCGTGGGCACACCCGGAGAAATCCGCGGCAGCTCCTGGCGGCGCGAGCGCCTGAACTCCGCAGGCTACGGGCTGGGCTGGCGCGTGTACGACTATGCCGGCCACCGCCTCGTCTTCCATGGCGGCGCGGTACAGGGCTATCGGGGCCTGATGGCGATGCTGCCCGAGCGCGACCTGGGCGTGGTGGTGCTGTGGAACAGCAACAGCTCGCTGCCCTCGGGGCTGCTGCCCACGATCCTGGATCGCGCCATCGGCCTGCCCGCGCAGCAGTGGCTGGACGTGGATATCGACATGGAAACGCTCTACGCCTCCGACCGCGCGGAGACGCCGGCCAGCGGCGGCCCACAGTCGGACAAGGCCGAAGCCGGCCCGCGCTGAGGCAGCGCTGGCCTCGAGCCCAGGCACATCGCGAAAGCAACCTTGCATGACGACGCGTGAGATCGCCGCCCCCGGAGCGTGCAGGCGACGCTGACCTCGTCCGACGAGCCGGACACGCCTGGCAGCGATGCAGTCCGGCCAGGCAGCAGACACCTCTTCCTGCGCGGGCGTGTGGCTGGTCCGCGCGGTCGGCGCGTGTTTCGTTTCCCGGCGCAGTTGCCGGGCGCGACGCAGCGGTCGGCCCAGCCCACCAGGCGCCGCGTCGCGCACATCGCAACCCGGCCGGCGAGCACAAGCCTCGGCACAGCGCGCCGGATACCCTTGCATGTCGAACTTGAAGGCCGCCACGGCTGCGGCTGATCCCGGGGAGGCGCGGCTGCATGGCGCTGCGGACCTCCGCCGCGGACGAAGCGCCCTGGCAGCGACGCGACCAGCCGGTCGCGGCGGGTCCCACTGCGGGCCTTCGATGGCCAGGCCCCATCCGGGCTTTGCCCGACGGGGCCAACCCGAACGCAAGACACCAAAAAAAACTCCCTCTCCGCCTGGGCACGCGGAGAAGGAGCTTCGGTTACGGCTGATCGGGGTATCAGATCAGGGGCGTCGGCATCGGCGGCATGGTCACGGCCGCGCTCTTCTTGGCGGTCCGCTTCTTGGCTGCCTTGCGCGGGCTCTTCTTGGCCGCTGCCTTCTTGGTGGTCTTCTTCGCTGCCGCCTTCTTGGCGGTCTTCTTGGCCGGCGACTTCTTGGCGGCCTTCTTGGCTACCTTCCTGGTCGCCTTCTTCGCGGCCTTCTTGGCAGGACGCTTGGTCGCCTTCTTGGCGGCCTTGCGGGTCGACTTCTTCGCCGCCTTCTTGGCTACCTTCTTCTTGGCGGCCTTCTTGGTGGTCTTCTTGGCCGCCTTCTTGGCGGTCTTCTTGGTGGCCTTCTTGGCTACCTTCTTGGTGGCGGCCTTGCGGACCGTCTTCTTGGCGGCCTTCTTGGCTACCTTCTTCTTCGCGACCTTGGCGGTCTTCTTGGCAGGTGCCTTCGTCGCCTTCTTGGCGACTTTCTTCTTTGCAGCTTTCTTCGCGGCCATGGGATGGCTCTCCTCGTCAGTTGACTTGCAGTACTACTGCCCAGTGGTCAAGCAGCGCGCGGGTATCGGACCCGTGCACAACCGCCGGCGCGCCGTGCGCGCCGGAACGGATACGGCAGGGACAACGCGTTCGGGGGGACGCGGTCCCGGTAACACGAAAACACCTGCGGCCCGATGCGGCGCAGGTGTCTGGAAAGAGGTGGTCTTGTTTTCGCAGCGGAGACGGTGCCTTCATCCACCTTGTAGAAGTTCGGGGCGGAGGTGTTTTTTTTGCTGCGCGTTTTCGCTGTGTGCTGACTCACTCGCTTCTGCGGCAACGTCTGTTGGGCGAAACCTAATCACGGTTTTTTCAACTGTCAACACCCCGCGCCACGAATTCTTCGCAACGCATCCGGCGGCGTCGTCCACGCACGCACCGCCGGGGATGCATCGCGGTCGCGCGAAAGCCTGGCGCATGTTCGCGCCGGTTGCGCTGCATCGAAACGAAAGCGCGTAAAACAAGCGTGTTTTGAAAAACAGGTGCGCGCGCTCGCACGCAACGTCGATCGTCGCGCAAGGTCTTCGAGGCGCAGCCGAAGGCCTTCGACCGGTGCGGTACGGCGGTTGAACAAAAGGTTTCGAAAGGGCGCGTTGCGCGGCGCACAAAGACCGTTTGCGCGAAAAGTGCGCAAACTTTTTCGGTGCGGACGATGCCGTCGAAGGGAGGTCGCGAGGTCGTTTCGCCGGTTCGGCTCGAACCAAAGTCGCAGCGCGGATGGCGGGTGCGTGTTCCTGCGGTGGCAGGAAACGGACGCCGCGGCAGTGGCGGCGTCCGCATGCGCGACGGGTCGAACGCCCGTCGCGTGATGGATCAGTGATCGTCTTCCTCGAGCAGCTCGGCGTAGTCGTCCGGACCGAGCAGGTCGTTGAGCTGATCGGGTTCGCTGACCTCGACCACGTACAGCCAACCCTCGCCGTAGGCGTCCTCGTTGATCGTCTCGGGCTTGTCGGCGAGCGCGTTGTTGACCGCGGTGACCGTTCCCGAGACAGGCGCGTACACGTCCGACGCCGCCTTCACCGACTCCACCACCGCGCAGGCGGTACCGGCCTCGACGCTGTCGCCGACCGCGGGCAGCTCCACGTACACCAGGTCGCCGAGCAGGCCCTGCGCGTGGTCGGAAATGCCGACGGTGACCTTGCCGTCGCCCTCGACACGCGCCCACTCGTGGGACTTCATGAACTTCAGGTCGCCAGGGATCTCGCTCATCAGGGACTCCGCTCTCGTACGGGCTTCAGGGGAAGGGACGGATAGTGTAGCCAAGGCCGGAGGCGCCGCCGCAACCGCCGCCGGTCGGATCGGGTCAGAGCGCCTTGCCGTCGCGGACGAACGGGAAGCGGACCACCCGCACCGGCACCTCGCGGCCGCGGATGTCGACGCGCACGTCCTTGGACACGTCGCCGGCCGGCACCCGCGCGAACGCGATCGCCTTGCCCAGCGTGGGCGAGAAGGTGCCAGAGAGGATCTCGCCGTCGCCGCTGCCGGTCAGCACACGCTGGCCGTGGCGCAGCACGCCCTTCTCGTCCATCACCAGGCCGACCATCTGCCGCGGTGCGCCGTCGCGCTTGTGCTGTTCGAGCTGCGGGCGGCCGATGAAGTCGCGCCCCTCGTCCAGCGCCACGGTCCAGCCGAGCGCGGCTTCGAACGGCGAGACCGTCTCGTCCATGTCCTGGCCGTAGAGGTTCAGCCCGGCCTCCAGGCGCAGCGTGTCGCGTGCGCCCAGGCCAGCCGGCTTCACCCCGGCCTGCAGCAGCGCATCCCACAGCGACAGCGCGCCGGCCTCGGGCACGATCACCTCGAAGCCGTCCTCGCCGGTGTAACCGGTGCGCGCGATGAACAGGTCGCCAAAGCGCGTGCCGGGCACATCGCGCGCGGCGAACTTGCCGAGCGCCCCGACTGCCTCCGCATCCTCGCCTTCGATCAGCCCCAGCACCCGCTCGCGCGCATTCGGCCCCTGCACCGCGATCATCGCCAGCTCCGGACGCTCGCGCACCTCGACGCCGAACGGTCCGGCCTGCGCGCCGATCCAGGCCAGGTCCTTCTCGCGCGTGGATGCGTTGACCACCAGGCGGAACCAGTCCTCGGCCAGGTAATAGATGATCAGGTCGTCGATGATGCCGCCCTGCTCGTTGAGCATGCAGGCATACAGGGCCTTGCCCGGCTGCTTGAGCTTGTCGACGGAGTTGGCGACCAGCCTGCGCAGGAAGGCGCGCGCCTGCCCGCCGTGCAGGTCGACCACGGTCATGTGGCTGACGTCGAACATGCCGGCATCGCGCCGGACCTGGTGGTGCTCGTCGATCTGCGAACCGTAGTGGATCGGCATGTCCCATCCGCCGAAGTCGACCATCCGGGCGCCGAGCGCACGGTGGCTGTCGTTGAGAATGGTCTTGCGGGTCATGGCGCGATCCGGTTGCGGGAATGCGCCGATTATCCCAGATCGCACCGGCGCGGGACCGGCGCCGCCGCGCACCTCAGTGGTGGTGACCGTGGTCGTGGTGGGCGTGGCCGCCATCTCCGGGCGCGGCGGGACCGGCGTCGCAGCCGCTGCCATGGCAGTCGCCTGCGCCCTCGATCTGCAAGGTGGCGTGGTCGATGTCGAAACGCTCGCGCAGCAGGCTCGCGGCGCGCTGGCGCACGGCGTTCGGATCGACCGCCGCGTCCACCACCAGGTGCGCGGTCATCGCCGCCCGGCTGGAGGCCAGCGACCACACGTGCAGGTCGTGCACCCCTGCCACGCCGGGCAGGCGGGCCAGTGCCGTGCGCACTTCGGCCAGGTCGACGCCGTCGGGAACGCCCATCATCAGCACGTGCCCGGCCTGGCGCATCAGCGTCCAGGCGCGCGGCAGCACCCACAGCCCGATCGCGGCGGCGATGATCGGGTCGGCCAGCTGCCAGCCGGTGAAGTGGATCACCAGCGCAGCGGCGATCACGCCCGCCGAGCCGATCATGTCGGCCCACACTTCCAGGTAGGCGCCGCGGACGTTCAGGCTCTCGCCGCTGCCGGCGTGCAGCAGGCGCATCGCGATCAGGTTGATCGCCAGGCCCGCCACGCCCACCACCAGCATGCCGGTCGAGGCGACCTCGGGCGGCTGCAGGAACCGCTGCGCCGACTCCCACAGGATGTAGCCGGCCAGGCCGAACAGGAGCAGGCCATTGAGCATCGCGCCCATCGCCTCGGTGCGTACGTAGCCGAAGCTGCGTCGCGCATCGGGCGGCCGCCGCGACAGCCGCACCGCGACCAGCGCGATCCCCAGCGCGAGCGCATCGGTCGCCATGTGCGCGGCGTCCGAGAGCAGGGCCAGGCTGTTGGTCGCGAAGGCGGCGGCCAGTTCGACCAGCATGAAGGCGAAGATCAGCCCGAGCGCCCACCACAACGGCTTTTCGTGGCGGATGCTGGCGGCGCTGGCGTGGTCGTGATCGTGTCCCATGGCCGGGCACGCTAGCGATGGCGGCGGCTGTTACACAATCGCCCTCGATGTGCTCGGTGGCTCCTGCCGCCTCTTCACTGCAGAGCCGCGGTCTTTCCGATGG
This sequence comes from uncultured Luteimonas sp., assembly GCF_947492465.1. Taxonomy (NCBI): domain Bacteria; kingdom Pseudomonadati; phylum Pseudomonadota; class Gammaproteobacteria; order Lysobacterales; family Lysobacteraceae; genus Luteimonas; species uncultured Luteimonas sp. Next base: position 262,611 of record NZ_CANLNF010000001.1, on the reverse strand, counting down.
CGTGATGCGGCCGAATCGATGCGACGAGAACCGGTCTGCCGGTCCGCACGTCTTTCCGGCGCGGAGGATCTACCCGCCGTCCGTTCCTCAGCCTTCCGCCGGCTCCACGCGCAGCGCCACGCCGTCGGTACCGACGACGCGCACCGGCGTCCCCATCGCCAGGTCCGGACCTTCGACCAGCCAGAACGCGTCGCCGATCTTGACCCGTCCGCGCCCGGCCACGATCGGCTGCTCCAGCGGCAGCACGCGGCCGATGTGCTGGAACGCGCGCCGGTTCAGCGTCGGATGGTCGCTCTCGCGGGCACGGCTGCGGAACCAAGTGCGGTAGACCTGGATGGACACGAAGCTCAGCACCACGAATGCGGCGACCTGGGCCAGCAGCGGGATCCCCGGCACCGCCAGCACCGCGAGGAACACCGCGACCGCCGCGAAGGCCATCCACAGCATGAAGGCGCCCGGCGCGAGCGCTTCGGCCGCGAACAGCAGCAGCGCCACCGTCGCCCAGGCCACCACGTCCCAGCGCAGGTCCATCGCTCAGCCCTCGCCGGGGAAGGTCGAACGCGGCGGCGGCGGATTGCGCGGCGGCGCCGACTGCTGCTTGGCCAGCGCTTCCCTGGCCAGTTCGGCCACACCCGCGATCGAGCCGATGATGCCGGTCGCCTCCATCGGCATCAGCACGAACTTCTGGTTCGGCGCGGTCGCCAGCTTCTCGAACGCCTGCACGTACTTCTGCGCGACGAAGTAGTTGATCGCCTGCACGTCGCCCTGGGCGATGGCGTCCGACACCATCTGCGTGGCCCGGGCCTCGGCCTCGGCCAGGCGCTCGCGCGCCTCGGCTTCACGGAAGGCGGACTCCTTCTCGCCCTCGGCCTCGAGGATCGCGGCCTGCTTCTCGCCTTCGGCGCGCAGGATCGCCGACTGGCGATGGCCTTCGGCCTCGAGGATCACGGCGCGGCGCTCGCGTTCGGCCTTCATCTGCCGCGCCATCGAGTCGATGAGGTCGCGCGGCGGCTGGATGTCGCGGATCTCGATGCGGGTGACCTTGATGCCCCAGGGATTGGTGGCCTGGTCGACCACGTTGAGCAGCTGGGCGTTGATGGTCTCGCGGTTGCTCAAGGACTCGTCCAGGTCCATCGAACCGATCACGGTACGGATGTTGGTCTGCACCAGGGCGATCATCGCGATCTCGAGGTTGGACACCTCGTAGGCGGCCTTGGCGGCATCGAGCACCTGGAAGAACACCACGCCGTCGACCTTCACCGCGGCATTGTCCTTGGTGATGACTTCCTGGCTGGGCACGTCCAGCACCTGCTCCATCATGTTGACCTTGCGCCCCACGCCGTAGACCACCGGGACCAGGAAGTGCAGGCCGGGGGTCATGGTGTGGGTGTAGCGGCCGAAGCGCTCGACCGTCCACTCGTAGCCCTGCGGCACCATGCGCACCGTCTTGAACAGGATCACGATGCCCGCCACCAGCAGCACCGCGGTCAGGAACACGCCTCCAGCCATGGGATACCCCTCCGATCAGGTGATTTCCAGTATAGGGCGGTGACGCCGGCGGCAGGCCGGGTGTGACCGCCCCCGACCGATGCCATGCGCATCGCCGCGCCGGGCCTGCGACGCTTCCGGCCGCTGCCGCATCCATATCCGTACATGCCGCCCCAGCCACCAGCCCCGTCCAGCTTCGCCATCGACGTGCCCGCGGCGCTGCTGGTCCGCGCGCGGGCCGGCGAGCGTGCGGCGCTCGAGCAGCTTTACCGCTGGTTCGAGCGGCCGGTGTTCACGATGGCGCTGCGCATCTGCGGCGACCGGGAGGAGGCTTCCGAGGTGCTGCAGGACACGATGCTCAAGGTGATCGACCGGATCGGCGGCTTCCGCGGCGACAGTCCGTTCTGGGGCTGGCTGCGCCAGATCGCGGTCAACGAGGCGCTGATGCGGCTGCGGCGCGCGCGCCTGCATCCGGACGGACCCGAACTGGAGCTGCACGAGCCGGCCGACGAACTCGCCGCGCCGCCACCGGCGGCGGCCGATGCGGCGGCGCTGCAGCGTGCGCTGGCCGCCCTGCCCGCGCCGACCCGCAGCGTGCTGTGGCTGTACCACGCAGAGGGCTACACCCACGAAGAGATCGGCGCGCTGATGGCGCGCACCACCAGCTTCTCCAAATCGCAGCTTGCGCGCGGCACACGCCGCCTGCGTGCGCTTCTGGAGCCGGAACCGTTGCCGGCACAGGAACCCACCCATGTCTGACCACCCTTCCCCGCCCCGCGACTGGTCCCAGGCGTTCGCGGCGCTGCCGCCCGAAGCGCCCCCGCCCGGCGGCTGGCATGCGTTGTCGGCGCGGCTGGACGCGCGCGTCCACGGCGTCGTGCGCAGCCGGCGGCGCGCCCGCTGGCCACTTTGGGCGGCGGGCGCGATGGCGCTGTCGCTTGCGGTGGCACTGCCCTGGCGCATGGCGATCGATCCTGCGACGCCACCCGCGATGGCCGTGACGCAACCGCCGGCGACCTCGCCGGCCGACCCGCTCGAACAGCTGTACTTCGAATCCGCGCAGCTCGAGGCGCTGCTTGCCGTGGCGCGCGACGACCGCGTCTCCAGCGCCACCGCGGCCGTGCTCGCCGAGGCCTATGAAGAGCGGCTGGCGGCCATCGACGCCGCCCTGGCCCGGCCCGGGCTCGACCGCGAAACGCAGGTGGCGCTGTGGCAACAGCGCGTCGAAGGCCTGCGCAGCCTCACCGGCTTCGAAAGCAACCGCCGCTGGCTGGCGGCGCAGGGCACCCGCTACGACGGCGCCCTGGTCCTCGTCGACTGACTTCTCCTCATCGGGATCCGCCATGAACCCCAGACCTCTCCCACTGCTGGCCGCCACCCTGGCCGTCCTGCTCGCCGGCACCGCGTCGGCGAACGACCCTGCGCAGCAGGCCACGCACGATGCCGCCGCCGCGAAGGAGCTCGAGCAGGCGCACGACGCGTTGCGCAGGGCCGCGCAGCGCGTGGCCGAACTCTCCGGGCGACAGGGCTCTATCGCCGAAGCCGCGCGCGAGCGGATCGCACAGGCGCGGTCGCGTCCAATGGTCGGCGTGCTGCTCAGCGGCGACGACCAGGCCGGCGTGCGCATTACCGGCGTCACTCCCGACGGCGCCGCGGCGAAGGCCGGGCTGCGCAGCGGCGACCGGCTGGTGTCCGTGGACGGCACCCCGATCCTGGGCAGCAGCGGCGAACTGCGCATGCAGAATGCGCGCACCCTGCTGGGCAAGCTGCAGTCCGGCAAGCCCGCGCGCCTGGGCTACCTGCGCGACGGCCGCACCGCCAGCGCGACGGTCGCGCCGCAGCCGGGCGGCCGCGCGTTCGCGTTCACCACCGGCGACGGTGGCCGTTTCGAATGGCTGGATGACGGCCATGTCGAACACGCGCGCGCTGTGGCGCGGAAGGAACTGGACGCAGGACTGCTGGCGCTCAGGTCGGCACCGGGCATCCCCCCCGAGGTGCGGCGCGAGGTCATCCGCCTCAGCCGCGAGGGCGCGGACTGCAGCGGCGAGGACTGCAGGACGCCGCGGCTGCTGTCGGCATTCCGCTGGAACGGCCTGAACCTGGCCGCGGTCGATTCGCAGCTGGGGCGCTATTTCGGCACCGACAGCGGCGTCCTGGTGCTGTCGACCGGCGACATGGAAGGCCTGCAGGCCGGCGACGTGATCCGGCGCGTGGACGGCGACGCGGTCACGACTCCGCGCGAGGTGATGGCGCGCTTGCGCGGCAGGGACGAGGGCGCACGCGTGCAGGTCGACTACCTGCGCGACCGCAAGCCCGGCCGAACCCAGGTGGTGGTGCCGAAGCTGGCCTGGCCTCCGGCACCCCCAGCGCCGCCGTCTCCGCCAGCGCCGCCCGCACCGTCGGCCGCGCCCCGCCCGATGGATGCGCCACCGCCACCGGCGCCGCCGCGGCCGCCCAGCGTCGCATTCGACGCGGAAGATGGTGGGCGTATCGGGTTCGCGGTGCGCGAGCTGGCGAACGGGACCACGGACGGAATCGACGCGATGGGCTGAGCTGGCGGGAGCACAGCACACCGGAGCGCGTTTTGCGGGGGCGGCTGCCGCGGTTGAAGCGAAGAGCGACGCCCCCGAACCACCGCCCGGGCTACGAACCTCGCCCCTTTCCGGCGGCCGGCAACTCCGCGTCCGCCCGCTCTACCCATTCGGCAAACACCCGGTCGATGTCGGCGTCCTGCACGGTCCCGCCTGCCTCGACGATCCCGGCCTGGTTGAACAGCGGCATGATCATCGCCATCCCGTCGATCTTCGTCTTCATGCGGAGTCCGGCGGGGTCGGCCAGGGCTGCGTCCCAGCGCGCCCGCACCCGCGCCCAGTAGTCGCGGGTCGCGTTCCAGTACGCATACGCCGGGGCGAAATCGACATCGGTGGCCTTCTGGTAATCGTTGAAGCCGGACTCGCGCGCGATCGTCCTCTCGGTGCTGCCGTCCGCACGGCGCACGGTCTTGGTGTTGTCCTGCTCGTGCGTCCAGCCGCCGGGGACGACGGTGTGGCGGTTCTGGACGTTCATCGCGTTGTAGTCGTCGCGCCTGGTGTACTCGCGCCTCGGCAGCGGACGCCAGCTGCGATCCGACGTCCAGGTCGACACGCCGCAGCGGTGGCCGCGGTGGCGGGTCGGGGCTTGCGGGCGTGGCGCGGCGGAAGGTGGCCGCGGGTCTGGACTTATTTAGTGAGGATCAGCTTGTCGTTGCGGGTGTGGCGCAGGCGGTAGTACTCGTTGCCGTGGCGGATGCGCAGCTCGCGCTGGCCCTGCAACAGGCGCAGGCTGTCGATCTCGGCCGCGGCGGCCGGGCCGCGTGCGGACTCGTGCGGCGGTTCGGTCGCGGGCGGCGCGGGGGACGCGTGGCTCAGCAGCATCGGGGGATCCTCGGCAAGCGGGAACGTTGATGCTAATGATTCTCATTAGACTGTCAACTGCCGTCGATCGGCGCACTGGCTAAGGCTGTTCGCCGCTGCTCGATTTCGCGGGCCGGTAGGGCTCAACGGGATCGCATTGGCGCTGCATCGTCAGCACGCATCGTGATCCATCAAAGAAGCCCCAGCCAAAGTACGTATTGGCAGACAGAACCGATGCGCGGGTGGCATCCCTGCCGCCGATGGACCCCGCTATCGCGTCGCCGCCTCCAGACGACGCCATACCGGCTCGTCGAAGCGATCGACCAGCGCCAGCGCGCCGAGGTTCTCGCGCAGCTGCGCCGTGGAACTGGCGCCAAGCAGCACGGTGGACACGTGCGGGTTGAGCAGGCACCAGGCGATCGCCAGCTGCGCCGGCGCCGCGCCAAGCTCGGCTGCCAGCGCGGTGAAGCGGCGCGCGCGTTCCAGCCGCGCGGCGCCGCGCTCGCGATCGTGCAGCGGGCTGTCCGCGCCCAGATGGGCGAAGCGGCTGCCTTCGGGCACCCCGTCGTTGTACTTGCCGGTCAGCAGGCCCGAGGCCAGCGGTGACCAGACCGTGGTGCCGAGGCCGTGCTCGGCATACAGCGGCGCGTACTCCAGTTCGACGCGGTCGCGGCGCAGCAGGTTGTATTGCGGCTGCTCCATCGTCGGCGCATGCAGATGGTGGCTGCGGGCGACATGGATGGCTTCGCGGATCAGCGCCGCCGGCCATTCCGAGGTGCCCCAGTACAGCACCTTGCCCTGCCGGACCAGCGCGTCCATCGCCCACACGGTTTCGGCGACCGGCGTGTCGGGATCCGGGCGATGGCAGAAGAACAGGTCCAGGTACTCCACGCGCAGGCGCCTGAGCGCGTCGTGGCAGGCATCGCGCACGTGCTTGCGCGACAGCCCGGCCTGGGTCGGGCGCGGATCTGCCGCAGAGCCGAAGCGCACCTTGCTCGACACGCAGAAGCCGTCGCGCGGCAGGCGCAGGTCGGCGATGACGTCGCCCATCACCCGCTCGGCCTCGCCGTGGGCGTAGTTCTCGGCGTTGTCGAAGAAGTTGATGCCGCTGTCCCAGGCCAGCGCGACCAGCTCGCGCGCCTCGCCCCGGCCCAGGCGCGTGCCCGCGGTCAGCCACGCGCCCAGCGACAGTGCCGACAGCTGCAGGCCGGAATTCCCCAGTCGGCGATAGCGCATCACACCTGCTCCTGCACGGTCATGGCGGACAGTCTATGCGAGGCCGTGCGCCGCGGCGGGGCACGCGCGGTATCCTCGCGCGGCGATCCCGCCGACCGATGCCGCCCGGATGCACGAACCCGTCCCGCTCAAGCGCGTCCTCGCCACGCTGTTCGGCCGCCCCGACGAGGTGATGCTCGAACTCGGCGCCGGCGGCGAGCTGCTGGTGGCCAAGGTGCGGGCGCTGCTGTCGCTGCTGGTGCTGGTGCTGCCGCTGGCCGCGGCGTTCGAAGGCGCCGACACCACCCGTACGCTGCTGGGCCTGGGCGCGGCCGTGTTCGTCAACATCATGGCGCAGGTGTGGCTGGCGCTGGCGCGCAACCATCGTCGCCACCACTGGCTGCCCTACGCCACCGGCGCCTGGGACATCACCGCCACCACCGGCGTGCTGGTCATGCTCTCGCTCGGCGAACCGGGAGCCGGCCTGGACAGCCTGGTGGTGTGGTGCTTCTACCTGTTCGCCATCGCGCTCACCGCGCTGCGCAGCGACGGGCGCCTGACCGCGTTCGTCGGCGGCCTGGCGATCGTCCAGTACGCGGTGCTGGCCTGCGTGGTGCTGGCCTTCACTCCGGCCGCGGTGCCGGCGATCAACGGCAGCGCCCCGTCGCTGGCCGGACAGGGCCAGCGCCTGCTGCTGCTGGCGATGATGACCCTGCTCACCAGCACCGTGGTCTACCGCATGCAGCGGCTGATCGAACTGTCCGGACGCGACGGCCTGACCGGCGTGCCCAACCGGGCGTGGCTGCTGCAGCGCCTGCCGAGGATGTTCGAGGCCGCGCGCCGCGACGGCCGCACGGTGACCATTGGGCTGGTCGACGTCGACCACTTCCGCCGCGTCTATGAGCAGATCGGGCACCTCGGCGGCGACCGCGCGATCCGCCACATCGCCGAGCACCTGGGCGGGATGCTGGGCGAGGACGAGCACCTGGCGCGGATCGGCGGCCAGGAGTTCGTGCTGGTGCTGCTGTGCCCGATCGGCAGCGCCTGGGAGCGGATCGACCGCTTCCGCCGCAGCCTGGCCGCCCAGCCCTTCCCCGCCGAGCGCGGTGGCGAGCCGGTGACCCTGGCCTTCAGCGCCGGGCTGGCCGCGTTCCCGCAGGACGGTGCCACCGCCTCGGCCCTGCTCGGCAGCGCCGACCGGCGCCTGCAGGAGGCCAAACGCACCGGCCGCAACCGGGTGATCGCGCGCGACGCGTAGCGGCGCGGACTGCGGGCGGGGGCACCCGGCTCTCGCCCCTGCGTCGGGAAACCGCCGCTTCCGCCTGGCGCCACGAGGCGGGATGGTTCGACCTCGCCGGAATCACCGCGGCGTTCGGAATGACGCGCGCAGGCCCCGATCACGCCCGCCGACCCTTCGCGCGACCCTCGAAACCCCTGCCCGCGCGGCCTCGTCGCAGTTGCCGCGGACAGCCCGCTGCTCTAGGCTGCCGCGTCTGTTTCGCACGAAATCGCTCCGGGGAAAGGGATGGATGCACTGCTGCGCGTCGGTTTCGGCCTGTTCGGGCTGGCGGTGCTGATCGGGCTTGTCTGGTTGTTCTCCAACAACAAGCGGCGGGTCGACTGGCCCCTGGTCGCCACCGGTATCGCATTGCAGATCGCGTTCGCCGCACTGGTGCTGCTGGTGCCGGGCGGGCGCGACGTGTTCGACTGGCTCGGCCACGGCTTCGTGCGGCTGCTGGGTTTCGTCAACGCCGGCTCGGAGTTCATCTTCGGCAGCCTGATGAACGTGGAGACCTACGGCTTCATCTTCGCCTTCCAGGTGCTGCCGACCATCATCTTCTTCGCCGCGCTGATGGGCGTGCTCTACCACTGGGGCGTCATGCAGTTCGTGGTGCGGGTGATGGCACTGGCGATCACGAAGGTCATGCGCGTGTCCGGCGCCGAGACCACCAGCGTCTGCGCCAGCGTGTTCATCGGCCAGACCGAGGCGCCGCTCACCGTGCGCCCCTACATCTCGCGCATGACCGAGTCGGAGCTGATCACGATGATGATCGGCGGCATGGCGCACATCGCCGGCGGCGTGCTGGCGGCCTACGTCGGCATGCTCGGCGGCGGCGATCCGGTCGAGCAGGCCTACTACGCCAAGCACCTGCTGGCCGCCTCGATCATGGCCGCGCCGGCCACGCTGGTGATCGCCAAGATCCTGATCCCCGAAACCGGCGAGCCGCTGACCCGCGGCACGGTGAAGATGGAGGTCGAGAAGACCACCAGCAACGTGATCGACGCCGCCGCCGCCGGCGCCGGCGACGGCCTGCGCCTGGCGCTGAACATCGGTGCGATGCTGCTGGCCTTCATCGCGCTGATCGCCATGGTCAACGCGCCGCTGACCTGGCTCGGCGAGATCACCGGGCTGCAGGCGGCGATCGGCCGCCCGCTGGACCTGGCCACGATCTTCGGCTGGGTGCTGGCGCCGATCGCCTGGCTGATCGGCGTGCCCTGGCAGGACGCGGGCGTGGTCGGCTCGCTGATCGGGCAGAAGGTGGTGATCAACGAATTCGTCGCCTACCTGCAGCTGGCCGAGATCGTCAACGGCCGCGTCGAGGGCGTGGCGCTGAGCGAACAGGGCCGGCTGATCGCGACCTACGCGCTGTGCGGCTTCGCCAACTTCAGCTCGATCGCGATCCAGATCGGCGGTATCGGCGGACTGGCGCCCGACCGCCGCCAGGACCTGGCGCGCTTCGGCCTGCGCGCGGTGCTGGGCGGCACCATCGCCACGCTGATGACGGCCACCATCGCCGGCGTGCTGACCAACCTCGGCGCGTGAGCCGGGACCGCGGGACGTCGTGACCATGTCCGCTGCAGCCCAGGTCGTCGTGGTCGGCTCGTTCAACGTCGACCACGTCTGGCATTGCGAGGCGCTGCCGCGCCCGGGCGAGACCCTGGTCGGCAGCTACGCCACCGGCCCCGGCGGCAAGGGCTTCAACCAAGCCACCGCCTGCGCGCGCAGCGGCGCGAACACCGTTTTCGTGTGCGCGCTGGGCGAAGACGCGGGCGGCCAGCTCGCGCGTGGCCTGGCCGCCCGCGACGGCATCGATCTGCGTGCGGAGTCCGGCGACGCGCCGACCGGCACCGCGGGCATTTACGTGGGCCGCGACGGCAGCAACAGCATCGTCATCGGTCCGGGCGCCAACGGCGTGCTGTCGGCCGAGTTCATCGCGCGCCAGGCCGCGGCCATCGCCGCCGCGCGGATCGTGCTGGCGCAGCTGGAATCGCCGGTCGACAGCGTGCTCGAAGCGATGCGGCTGGCGCGTGCGGCAGGCATCCGCACCATCCTCAACCCGGCGCCGGCCAATGCCCCGAGCACGCGCGAACTGCTTGCGGTGGCCGACCTGCTCACCCCCAACGAAACCGAGTTCGCCGCGCTGCTGGCGCGGCACGCCGGCGAGCAGGTCGACCCGGCCCGGGTGGCGGGTTTCGACGACGCGCGCCTGCACCGGCTGTGCCGGCTGCTGCTGCCGCGCGGCACCGTGGTGGTGACCCTGGGCGCGGCGGGCGCCTTCATCTCGCACCGCGAGGACAAGTGCCGCGGCGACGACGTCGCGCACTACCGCGTGCCGGCCTTCGAGGCCGCGACGGTCGACACCACCGGCGCGGGCGATGCCTTCAATGGCGCGCTGGCCAGCTCCCTGGCCACGGCGCCCGACCGCGTGTTCGCCGACCACGTGCGCTTCGCCAGCCACTACGCCGCGCTGTCGACCGAACACGAGGGCGCGGCCGCCTCGATGCCCAGGCTGTCGGCCGCCGCACCCCGGTAGGCATCCTGCCGAGCGCATCGGCGCGCGCATGGGGCCCGACGGCGATGGCGCGAACATGGGCATGGGACGCTGCGGGATCCTGCGCTCGGCGTCCGCCCGGCCGTGGACCGCGCCGCTGCGCCCCGGCACGGCGCGCGCACCGCCACCGCTACAATGCCGCGATGCAGATCGGCCCCTACCGCATCCAGCCCCGCGTGGTCCTCGCCCCGATGGCGGGGGTCACCGACAAGCCGTTCCGGCAGCTGTGCAAGCGGCTGGGCGCCGGGCTGGCGGTGTCGGAGATGACCACCAGCGACCCGCGCTTCTGGACGACACGCAAGTCGCTGCACCGCATGGACCACGCCGGCGAACCCGATCCGGTCAGCGTGCAGATCGCCGGCACCGTGCCGGCGGTGATGGCCGAGGCCGCCCGCCACAACGCCGATCAGGGCGCGCAGCTCATCGACATCAACATGGGCTGCCCGGCCAAGAAGGTGTGCAATGCCTGGGCGGGCTCGGCGCTGATGCAGGACGAGGCGCTGGTCGCCCGCATCCTCGAGGCGGTGGTCGCCGCGGTCGACGTGCCGGTGACCCTGAAGATCCGCACCGGCTGGGATGCCGCGCACCGCAACGCGCCGGCCATCGCGCACATCGCGCAGGAGAGCGGGATCGCCGCGCTCACCGTGCACGGCCGCACCCGCGACCAGCACTACACCGGCCAGGCCGAGTACGAGACCATCGCCGCGATCAAGGCGCAGCTGCGCATCCCGGTGATCGCCAACGGCGACATCGACTCGCCGGCCAGGGCACGCGAGGTGCTCGAGCGCACCGGCGCCGACGCGGTGATGATCGGCCGTGCCGCGCAGGGCCGGCCCTGGATCTTCGCGTCGGTCGCGCATTTCCTTGCCACCGGCACCCAACTGCCCGAACCCTCGCCCGCCACGGTGCGCGACATCCTGCTCGGCCACCTGCAGGCGCTGCACGCCTTCTACGGCGAGCAGTCCGGCGTGCGCATCGCGCGCAAGCACCTGGGCTGGTACGCGAAGGACCGCCCGGAGAACGCCGCCTTCCGCAGCGTGGTCAACCGCGCCGAGACGGCGGACGCGCAGTTGCGGCTGACCGAAGACTACTTCGACGCGCTGGTCGCGGGCGTCGCCCCGGAGCTGTCCGCCGCGGCCTGAGCATTGCGCCGGCTTGCCAGCGCCCGCCACCGCACCCAAGATGCGCAACGCGCCGGAGGGAACCGACCGGCACGGGGAGCGGCACATGGAATTGCGGGACCACGACCCGGACGCGTCGCGCCGGCCGATCCGGGCGCGCGGCAACGCGCTCGTCCAGCGCATCGCGGCGCTGCTGACGCGCTCGCCGCTGACGCCCAATGCGATCTCGGTGCTGAGCATCGCCTTCGCGGCTGCCGGGGCGGCCGCGCTGCTGTGGCTGCCGCCGTGGGGGGCGTGGCTGTGCGCGCTCGGCATCCAGCTGCGGCTGCTGTGCAACCTGTTCGACGGCATGGTGGCGGTGGAAGGCGGCAAGTCCACCCCGACCGGCGCGCTGTACAACGAAGTGCCCGACCGCGTCGCCGACAGCCTGCTGCTGGTCGCGCTGGGCTACGCATCCGGACTGCCCTGGGCGGGCTGGCTGGCGGCGCTGCTGGCCGCGGCGACCGCGTACGTGCGCACGCTCGGCGGCGCGCTGGGCCAGGCGCAGGACTTCCGCGGACCGATGGCCAAGCAGCACCGCATGGCGCTGATGACGCTGGCCTGCGTGGCGGCGCCGTTCGAGGCGATGTTGGCGGGCAGCCGCCATGCGCTGGTGGTGGCGGTGCTGGTGGTCGCGGCGGGCTCGCTGCTCACCTGCGCCACGCGGCTGCGGGCGATCGCCGGCCGGCTGGAGCGCGCGCCTTGATCGCGCGCCTCGGCGGCGCGGCGCTGGTCGGCTTCACCCGCACGATGGTTGGCGCACGCGCGCAGTGGCGGGTCGCACCGCCGCAGGGACAGTGCATCTATTTCGCCAACCACACCAGCCACCTCGACACCGTGGCGATCTGGTCGGCGCTGGCGCCGCACCTGCGCGCGGATGTGCGCCCCGTGGCCGCGCGCGACTACTGGGACAAGCCGGGCCTGCGCGGCTGGCTGTCGGGGCGCGTGCTGCGCGCGATCCTGATCGACCGCCAGCGGGCCGATCCCGGGGCCGACCCGCTGGCGCCCGTCCGCGCCGCGCTCGACCAGGGCGACTCGCTGATCCTGTTCCCGGAAGGCACGCGCAGCAACGAGCGGCTGCCGCAGGCGTTCAAGCCCGGACTGTTCAAGCTCGCCAGCGAGTATCCGCACGTCGAACTGGTGCCGGTCTATCTCGACACCCTGCACCGCAGCCTGCCCAAGGGCGCGCTGCTGCCGCTGCCGCTGCCGCTGTACTGCAACGTCAACTTCGGCGCGCCGCTGGCGAGGATTCCCGGCGAGGACCGTGAGGCGTTCCTGGCGCGTGCCCGTTCGGCGGTGGAGGTGCTGGCATGAGCCCGCAGACGAAGACGCTGTATGTGTTCGGCGGCATCGTCGCCCTGCTGCTGGTGGCATCGGCGGTCGGCTGGCTGCTGTCGCGGCGCGGACCGGACGGTGGCGGGCCTGGAGTGCGCAACCTCAACGCGCGGGTGCGCGCCTGGTGGGGCATGGTCGCGGTGCTGGGCGCCTGCTTCGCCATTGGACCGGTGGCCACGCTCGTGGTGTTCGCCGCCATCTCGTTCTTCGCGCTGCGCGAGTTCATCACCCTGACGCCGACGCGCGCCGGCGACCACCTGCCGCTGGTGGCGGCGTTCTACCTGCTGATCCCGATCCAGTACTGGCTGGTGTTCGACCAGTGGTACGGCCTGTTCGCGATCTTCATCCCGGTCTACGCCTTCCTGGCGCTGCCGGTGCTGGCGGTGTTCGGCGGCGACACCACCGACTTCCTCGAGCGCAGCACCAAGATCCAGTGGGGCGTGATGATCGCGATCTACTGCATCAGCCATGCGCCGGCGCTGATGATCCTGCATCCGGACGCGCCGGCCGGGACCGGCCAGCTGCTGCTGCTCTACCTGATGCTCGTGGTGCAGATCAGCGACGTCATGCAGTACGTGTTCGGCAAACTGTTCGGCCGCCACAAGCTGGCGCCCACGGTGAGTCCGTCCAAGACGGTCGAGGGCCTGCTGGGCGGCGGCCTCGCCGCGGTCGGCATCGGCACCGCACTGTGGTGGATGACGCCGTTCACGCCGCTGCAGGCGGCGGGCATGTCCGCGGTGATCGTGGCGGCCGGCGTCTGCGGCGGGCTGGCGCTGTCGGCGGTCAAGCGCAGCCTGGGCGCCAAGGACTGGGGCCGGATGATCGAAGGCCACGGCGGCATGATGGACCGGATGGATTCGGTGGTGTTCGCCGCACCGGTGTTCTTCCACCTGACCCGCTACTGGTTTCCGGGCTGAGCCGCCGCAGCGCGACCGGCCAGCGTGACGGGACTCAGCCGCTTCCGGCCTGCTGCGGCGGGCCGGCCGGTTCGGTCCAGATCCGGTCCCACATCTGCGCCAGCCGCCTGCGCGCCTCCCAGGGCCAGGCCAGTTGCTCGGGCGCGATCGCGCGCCAGCCATCGCCATCGCGCTCGGCCACGGCGAAGTTGAAGCTGTAGTCGGGCTCGGCGCCCATGCGCAGGTCACTGAGCACCAGGCGCCCGTCGCGCACCTGCGCCTTCATGAAGCCGCGGTTGAACCACGCCAGCCGCGACACCGCCGGAATCTCCGCGGCCGCGGCCAGCGCATCCACCTCGGAGGCATGGTGGCGGAACGCGATCGGCCGTGCGTCGGCGACGAGCGAATGCTCGCCCTCGACGAAACCGTCGGGCGTCATCGCCACCACCCGCCACAGCAGGGTATTGAACGGCATCGGCACCGAGAACCGGGGCGCGTCCTGCCGTCCGATCGCGGCGAGCGAGCGCGCCGCCTCGCGCTCCACCATCCCCTTGGCCAGCAGCGACCAGCCCAGGTAGCCGCAGCTCAGCGCCAACCCGGCCACCAGCGCCTGTCGCGCCAGCGGCCTGCGACCCGCGAACGCCGCCACGACCACGCCCACCAGCAGCCACAGCGTGTAGCCCGGATCGATGATGAACACGCTCGACCACATCACCGGCGGCGTCGCCAGCGGCCACAGCAGCTGGGTGCCGTAGACGGTGAACGCATCCAGCAGCGGATGCGTCACCAGCGCCAGCTGGATCGCCCAGAACCAGCCGCGCGGCGCCTGCGCCACCCGGCCGCCGCGCCTGCGGAAGAACGCCCAGATCGCCCATCCCAGCAGCGGCAGCACGAACAGCGAGTGGCTGAAACCCCGGTGCAGCGTCATCAGCGCGACCGGATCGTCGGTGAACAGCGCGATGGGGAACGAGTCGAGGTCGGGCAGCGTGCCCAGCGCGGCGCCGGCCAGCATGGCGGCGCGGCGATGCGCCGCCGGCACCACGGCGGCGGCGACCGAGGCGCCGAGCAGGAGTTGGGAGAGTGAATCCATGTCGCGCATTCTAGGCGCGCCCCAGCGCACCTGCCCTTCCTGCAGGGAGTGGCGTAGCCGGGGTGGCGGGGCTGCATCTGGCGTGACGCGCATCCCGGTCGCAGCTGGTCCGCTGCTGCAGCCCATGGGGAGCGTCGCCTTCAGAACCAGGGCTGCGCCGGCGATTCGCGCTGCGTTGACCGTCAATCGCCCGGAACGGGCAACAGCGAGTCAAGAGCCAGGTCCGGCGCAGCGCGCGCAAGAGCGTTTCGGCCGCCCTGCGCGCGAGTGCGCCAACCCGGCCCGCGCCGCAGCAGGTCGCACCACGCCTCCTCCATCTGCCAGGCGTTCGCCTGTTCGACCATCACTTCCAGCAAGGAAGCGGCCTGCTGCACGTCCTTGTTCGACTTCGCGGCCCGCGATGCCGGGCGCTCGCCGGCCACCAGCAGCTTGTGCAACGCATAGCGTGCAGGATGGGGCACGTTGACCAGCACCGCACTCGATGATCCCGGAAGCACGGCCTGCTCGACATCCTGCAGCAGATATTCCATGAACTTCAGCGGCTGCAGCATGATGCCCAGCTGCGGATGCCGGAACGGCTCCATGCCGCCACGATGCAGCGGCGTGAGGAAATCGATCCGGAACTCCGGATCGTTTGGATCCAGCCACGTCGCGCCGGTCGTGCCGTCGGTATGCTCGATCGGCAGCAGCCCGATCTGGAGCGACTCGATCGCGCTGCGAAGATCGAGCTCCAGGTCCGCAGGCAACGCGATGGACAGCGCCTTGCCGGCATGCGCGAAGTCCACGTCCTGCGTGCGCAGGGCATCCTTCCAGCGCACGCCCAGCATGTTCCCGTAGGCGAGGAAGGCATGCGTCCCGACCAGCACGCCTCCGCTGCGGAAGAAACCGTAGTCGGCCAGTCGCTGCACGATCCGGAAGTGCCGGCCCGTCACCGCCATATTGCCCAGCGCCACCGCCGATCGCGCCAGGCGCTCGATCGCCGGCTGGGCGCCGTCTGAAGCATGTTTTTCCACCAGCGCCAGGACACGTTCGTTGTCGGGACCGACGTAGACCTGCCGCTTGCGGCCGGAGATCTCCATGTACTGGTAGTACCAGTAGGTCCGCCCTTTCACCCGCTTGCGCGCGAATGTTCCGGGCAGGTTCGCCACCGAACGGGCCAGTTCAATCGAGTGCACGGCATCCAGCAGCTGCGCATACGCTGTCTGCGCCGAAGCCGAAAGCGGTTCGAACCGGGCCATTGGCGTACTCCGGGGACTCCACTGGCAAGCCTATGCCTGAAGTTATACGCAATCAATACCGTTTTGCGTATAACCGTCCGAACCCGTCTTCAGGCACCGATGGCCGCACGCAGCTGAGCGTCGACCGGCGCGCCCGCCGTGGCCGCATCGGTCGCCATCGCGAACACGCAGCGCCCGTCGCTGGCAGCCGCCCAGACCGCTCCGATGTCGCGCTTCTCGCGCGAGTCGTCGTTGCTCCAGCGGTCGGCGCCCTTGTACTCGACCACGAACAGCCGCCCGTCCTGGAGTTCGGCCACGAAGTCGGGATAGAAGCGGGTCGCTCGATGTCTGCAGCCAGAACACCGGTCTGTTTCGCCCGCAGCAGGCGGTACGGCAGCCGCTGTACCGCGCGGCGGCATCGCCCATCCAGTTCATTCCCGGCATTGCCCGCGTTGTCCTTGTCTGCCGCGCCCCCCGGCGGCGATCATCGCCGCATTGGTCGAAGCGGTCGCAGATCCTGAAACCCATGCCGATGCTGATCCGCGCCACCGCGCGCCTGCGCAAGCGCCTGCGCCAGCCCGCCAGGCCACCCGAGCCGGCGGCGCCGCCCGCCAACCCGCTGGGCGAGTGGTATGCCGACGTCGACTTCCTCGACCGCGAGCCGTTCGTGGTGCTGCTCAACGCCGCCACCGGCGCGGGCATGGTGCTGCCTGGCCGTGCGGCCGACCTGCGCATGCTGCATGTCCACGCCCGCGACCAGTTCCGCAAGCTGCTGCTGCACTACGGCTTCGATCCGGACAGCCCGCTGTGCGCGGCCGAGCTGTCGGCCTGGGACGAGGCGCCGACGTATGCCGCCACCGCCGACCGCAGCCTGCTGGCGAGCATGAACCGCTGCAAGGACGACGCCTGGTACCACTTCGCCTACGTCAACCGGTCCCTGCCCGAAGCGGCGGCGCGGCAGTGGGAGGGGTTGTTCACGCATCCCTCCTTCGTACAGGAGGGGCGCTCACGGCAGCACCACAGCGCCTGGCGGCAGCCGCTGGAGCTGGTGCGTGAGCGGCTTGGGGAAGCCGGCGGCGCGGCTTGTCTGGCCAGATATCCCGTCTAACGGCAGTGCGTCCGTGGGAGCGCGCTTGCGCGCGAAGGGTATTCGCGACCAAGGTCGCTCCCACACACACGCTCCCCCCAGGCTAGCCGCACCGGGCCGCGGGGGCATGCTGGCCCGGCGCCCTGGCCGGGCTTGCCAAGGGAACCCATCCCTGGATGCGCGGCGGGGGCGGCCCGTGTATCATCCGCACCCATCTTTTCATCCGAATTGAAGGATATAGCCGATGTCCAGCTACCTGTTCACTTCCGAATCGGTCTCGGAAGGCCATCCGGACAAGATCGCCGACCAGATTTCCGATGCCGTGCTGGACGCGATCCTGGCCCAGGACAAGCGCGCGCGCGTGGCCTGCGAGACGCTGGTGAAGACGGGCGCTGCGATCGTCGCCGGCGAGGTCACCACCAGCGCGTGGGTCGACATCGAGGGCCTGGCGCGCAAGGTCATCAACGGCATCGGCTACGACAACTCCAACGTCGGCTTCGATGGACACACCTGCGCGATCATCAACATGCTCGGCAAGCAGTCGCCGGACATCAACCAGGGCGTGGACCGCAAGAAGCCCGAACAGCAGGGCGCCGGCGACCAGGGCCTGATGTTCGGCTACGCCTGCAACGAGGCGCCCGAGTTCATGCCCGCGCCGCTGTACTACAGCCACCGGCTGGTCGAGCAGCAGGCCAAGGTGCGCAAGAACGGCAAGCTCAAGTGGCTGCGCCCCGACGCCAAGAGCCAGGTCACCCTGCGCTACGACGGCAACAGCGTGCTCGGCCTCGACGCGGTGGTGCTCTCGACCCAGCACGATCCGGACATCAAGCAGAAGGACCTGGTCGAGGCGGTGCGCGAGCACATCCTCAGGCCGGTGCTGCCGAAGAAGTGGCTCGACGCGCTGGCGAAGAACAAGGTGCACATCAACCCGACCGGCAAGTTCGTGATCGGCGGACCGGTGGGCGACTGCGGCCTGACCGGGCGCAAGATCATCGTCGACACCTACGGCGGCATGGCCCGCCATGGCGGCGGCGCGTTCTCGGGCAAGGATCCGTCCAAGGTCGATCGTTCGGCCGCCTACGCCGCGCGCTACGTCGCCAAGAACATCGTGGCCGCCGGCCTGGCCGACCGCTGCGAGGTGCAGGTGAGCTACGCCATCGGCGTGGCCGAGCCGACCTCGATCTCGGTCACCACCTTCGGTACCGGCAAGGTCGCCGACGACGTGATCGAGAAGCTGATCCGCCGCCACTTCGACCTGCGCCCCTACGGCCTGACCCGGATGCTCGACCTGGAGCACCCGATCTACCAGCCCACCGCCGCCTACGGCCACTTCGGCCGCAAGCCGAAGGAAATCTCCTACGTCGACGGTGTCGGCAAGAAGCACACCGCCACGGCGTTCTCGTGGGAGAAGACCGACCGCGCCGAGGAACTGCGCAAGGCCGCGAAGCTGAAGTAACCGCTTGCCTGCCCCGGCAGGACGGACATGAAACAGGAACGGGCCGCGCGAGCGGCCCGTTTCCTTTGGTGCAGGGTGATGGGTCGGCGATCCCGTCCAGCGGCGCGGCACCGCCGGACGGCCTGCCGGCGACGATCGCGAAAGTTCTCTGCTGTCCCGACTAGCGCGGCTTCGCGTCGCGCACGTGGGTCTCCAGCCAGTCGCTGGTTTCGGCCAGCATGTGCAGGATCGATTCGCGGGCGCGGTAGCCGTGCGATTCGCGCGGCAGCATCACCAGGCGCGCGGTGCCGCCCAGGCCCTTGATCGCGGCGAACAGCCGCTCGCTCTGCATCGGGAACGTGCCGGAGTTGTTGTCCTCTTCGCCATGGATGATCAGCACCGGCTCGTCGATGCGGTGGGCGTGGTTGAACGGCGACATCGCGTGATAGGTGTCGGACGCCTGCCAGTAGTTGCGCTCCTCGGCCTGGAAGCCGAACGGCGTCAGCGAACGGTTGTAGGCGCCGCTGCGGGCGATGCCGGCGCGGAACAGGTCCGAATGCGCCAGCAGGTTGGCGGTCATGAACGCACCATAGGAATGCCCGCCGATGGCGATGCGGTCGCGGTCGGCCACGCCGCGGCGCACCACCTCGTCCACCGCGGCCTGCGCGCTGGCCACCAGTTGCCTGACGTAGCTGTCGTTGGGTTCGGCATCGCCCTCGCCCACGATCGGCATGGTCGGGCCATCGAGTACCGCATAGCCCTGCGCGAGGTAGGCCAGCGGGCCCCAGTAGCTGATGCGGTTGAAGCGGTAGGGCGAGCCGCGGACCTGGCTGGCCGCGGCGGCGGATTTGAACTCGCGCGGATAGGCCCACATCAGCATCGGCAGCGGCCCGTCGCGCGCGACGTCATGGCCGGCTGGCAGGTAGAGGTCGGCGGTGAGTTCGACGCCATCCGCGCGGGTGTAGCGGATCTGCTCCTTGACGACGTCGCGCAGCGCGGGCGTCGGATGCGGGAAATCGGTCAGCGCGACCGGCTCGGCCGCATCGGCAAGGTCGCGCAGCAGCACGTTCGCAGGTTCGGTCGGCGATTCGCGCGTGGTGAGGATGCGCGTCGCGCCGGCATCGAGCACGGCGAATGGCACTTCGTACCAGGGCGCCTGTGAATGGAACAGGCGTTCGGTGCGGCCGTCGGCCAGGTCCTGGCGGTCCAGGAAGGGCCTGTCGCCGTCGGGCGATGCGCCATCGCCGATGCGGTAGATGGTCTCGCCGCCGTCGGTGGTCAGCAGGCGCGCGAAGCCGCGCTCGTCGAGCCAGATGACCGGCGTACCGGGATCGGCATACCGGTCCTCGTAGCTGCCTTCGCGCAGCAGCGCGGGCGCAGCGCCGGTGTCCGGGGCCAGGCGCCACTCGCGCATCTGCCGGGTCTTCCACCACGATTCGTACAGCAGCGCCAGGCTGCCATGGCCCCAGGAGATGCCGGCGTAGCGCATCGACAGGTCGGCCAGCACCCGCGGCTCGCCAGCGAACGGCGCCGCGTGCGCGAACACGCGGTCGCGCACCGGCGTCTCGCGCGCCGGATCGCCGCCATCCTGGGCTTCGGCCCAGACCAGGGTCGCGGGCGCATCGGCCCGCCACGAGATACGGCGCACGCCGGTCGCCACGGCGTCGTTGCCGGTCGGCAGGCCTTCCACCAGCGGCAGGGTCGCCACCGTGTGCAGCAGTTGGCCGTCCAGCGAGGCGACGTCGATGCGGCGCGGGAAGCGCGAGTACGGCACGAGATGGGAGAACGGGCGCTCGATGCGCTGGCGCAGCAGATGGCGACCGTCCGGCGACACCGACGCGCCCACGTACATCTCCGGTGCACCGATCGTGCGCACGCCGCCATCGATGCCCACGCGCGCGAGCTGGCTGGTCATGTAGTACGCGAACACGGCCTCGTCATGGGCATTGCCGAGCAGGTCCTGGTAGGTGCGCAGGCTTTGCACCTGGCCGCCGCCGCGCGTTTCCTGGATGTTGGGGCCGGCGGGCACGCCATCGTCGGCCGGCGGCGCCCCCTGCCCCTGCGGACGCAGCAGCGCGAGCAGGCCGCTGCTGTCGGGCAGCCAGTCGAAGCCGCTGCCGGTGACGCTGCCCAGCGGTCGATCCGTCAGGCGCCTGGCGCGAGCCGCGGCCACGTCCACCAGCCACAGCTCCACGCGACCGGCGCGCGGATCGACGTGGCTGAAGGCGATGTGGCGCTGGTCGGGCGACCACTGCATGGACGACAGGGCCAGCGGCTGCGGCAGGCCCTCGATGCGGCGCTCGGCGCCGCCGTCGACCGGCTGCAGCCTGAGATCGTCGATGAAGCTGAAGGCGCTGGCCGAGTGCGTGCGCGGGTGGATGCGCAGGCCGGCGAGCTTGAGTTCGGGCTGGGCCACCACCTCGATGCCCGGCAGCGCCGGCACCCGCATGTGCGCGAGCAGGTCGCGGCGCGGCGACAGCGACAGCCGCGGGGCGGCCGGTGCGTCGACGATGGCCCGCAACTCGGGCGCCGGCAGCCGGTAGCCGCCCTCCTGGCCGCTTTCCGCCGTGGACGCCTGCGCCAGCAGCGGCAGCGGCGCGGCCAGCGCGGCGAGCAGCAACAGAGGACGGACGTGCCGCAGAAGACCGGTTGCCATGCCAGACGCTCCTCTTGGAATCCAGCCCCGCAGCATATCGGCGCGGGTGCCGGCAGCCCCATGGCGATGGTCATGGCCGGGGTGGACCGACCGCGGCGCGCCCGCCGATTCAGCCTCGCCGGGGCCGGAAGCGATACAATTCGCGCCCCCGCCGAGGGGCGCTGCGACCGCGGAAATCCACGGCCAGGCTCGACGGGCAGCATCTGCGACAACGGCGCCCGTCAACATGAGTCCCGCGCGGACTCCCGAAGACGGAGCACCACATGAACGCACAGGTCAAGACCTTCTCCCAGGAAGGCGACTACAAGGTCGCCGACATCTCGCTGGCCGACTGGGGCCGCAAGGAACTGGACATCGCCGAGCACGAGATGCCCGGCCTGATGTCGATCCGCCGCAAGTACGCCGCCACCGCCCCGCTCAAGGGCGTGCGCGTGACCGGCTCGCTGCACATGACCATCCAGACCGCGGTGCTGATCGAGACGCTCAAGGACATCGGCGCCGACGTGCGCTGGGCCTCGTGCAACATCTTCAGCACCCAGGACCACGCCGCCGCCGCGATCGCGGCCACCGGCACCCCCGTGTTCGCCTGGAAGGGCGAGACGCTGGAGGAATACTGGGACTGCACGCTCGACGCGCTGAGCTTCCCCGACGGCCGTGGCGGCTTCCTCGGCCCGCAGCTGGTTGTGGACGACGGCGGCGACGTCACCCTGCTGATCCACAAGGGCTACGAGCTGGAACAGGGTGACGAGAGCTGGGTCAACTCGCCCTCGGGCAGCCACGAGGAGCAGGTGATCAAGAACCTGCTCAAGCGCGTTGCCAGCGAGCGCCCGGGCTACTGGACCAGGGTCGTCGCCGACTGGAAGGGCGTCTCCGAAGAGACCACCACCGGCGTGCACCGCCTCTACCAGCTGGCCCAGGACGGCAAGCTGCTGGTGCCGGCGATCAACGTCAACGACTCGGTCACCAAGAGCAAGTTCGACAACCTCTACGGCTGCCGCGAGTCGCTGGCCGATGGCCTCAAGCGCGCGCTCGACGTGATGCTGGCCGGCAAGGTCGCCGTGGTCTGCGGCTATGGCGACGTGGGCAAGGGCTGCGCCGCCTCGCTGCGCGCCTACGGCGCCCGCGTGGTCGTCACCGAGATCGATCCGATCTGCGCGCTGCAGGCGGCGATGGAAGGTTACGAGGTCGCCACCATCGAGGACACCCTCGGCGAGGCCGACATCTACGTCACCACCACCGGCAACAAGGACATCATCCGCGTCGAGCACATGACCGCGATGAAGGACCAGGCCATCGTCTGCAACATCGGCCACTTCGACAACGAGATCCAGGTCGATGCGCTCCGCGCGCTGCCGGGCCTGGAGATCGTCAACATCAAGCCGCAGGTGGACAAGTACGTGTTCGCCAACGGCAACGCGATGTTCCTGCTCGCCGAAGGCCGCTTGGTGAACCTGGGCTGCGCCACCGGCCACCCGAGCTTCGTGATGTCGAACTCGTTCTCCAACCAGACGCTCGCGCAGATCGACCTGTGGGAGAAGAAGGACGAGTACGCCAACAAGGTCTACATCCTGCCCAAGCTGCTCGACGAGGAAGTCGCGCGCCTGCACCTGGAGAAGATCGGCGTGAAGCTGACGAAGCTGACCCAGGAACAGGCCGACTACCTCGGCGTGCCGGTGGAAGGGCCGTACAAGCCGGAGCACTACCGCTACTGAGTCCGCGCGATCCGCGGCACGACAGCCGGGCGCCACGTGGCGCCCGGTTCTTTTTCAGGACCCCGCCAGGCATGACCAGCGTCTCCCCTCCGGCTCCGCTCGCCGGTCCCGTCTTCGTGCGTCTGCTGGCGCGCGTGGCCGGCGCCGGTGCGCGTGCGGGCGACGGGCCGCCGCTGGCGGCGACCCTCGCCCAGTGGATCGACTGGCCGCGCGCGGTGACCCTGTCGGGCGCGCTCGACGAGCG
This sequence comes from uncultured Luteimonas sp., assembly GCF_947492465.1. Classification (NCBI taxonomy): domain Bacteria; kingdom Pseudomonadati; phylum Pseudomonadota; class Gammaproteobacteria; order Lysobacterales; family Lysobacteraceae; genus Luteimonas; species uncultured Luteimonas sp. The sequence continues at coordinate 239,851 of NZ_CANLNF010000001.1, read as the reverse complement.
TCTCGATGCGCCCGCCGACGGTCCGCGTTTCGATGCGGCGGAGGACGCGGTCTGCCTGCAGCTGCGCGCGCAGCTGCGCGAGGCGATCGCGAATGACCCGCTGCTGGCCATTGTCGGCGCCGATGCCGCGCGCGCCGGCGACGTCGCGGATTTCGCGCCCTTGCGCAGCTGCTATCTGGCCCACCAGCGCGCGATGCTCACCGCCACCGGCCGCCTGCGCGGCCGCCTGCGCGACATGCTCGCCGCGCGCCCCCCGCTCGCCCGCGTGGGCGAGGTGGATGCGGCGATGGAACAGGTGCTCGCCCCTCGCGAACACGCCCTGCTGGCCGGCGTGCCCGACCTGCTGGCCGCGCACTTCGAGCGGATGCGCGAGGCGGCGCCGGCTCCTCCTGCATCCGCTCCGGGTCCCGCGCCGCATGCGTGGCTCGACCGCTTCCGCCTCGACATGCGCGAGCTGCTGCTCGCCGAATTCGACCTGCGTTTCTCACCCGTCGACGCGCTGCTTGCCGCGCTTCGCACTCCCGACCCGAGTCCATGACCGCACGCGCCTACCGCCTCCTCTTTCCCTGCATCTTCCTTGCCGGCCTGGCTATCGCCGGCTGGATCGGCGCCGGCTACCTGGGCAGCAGCCTGCTCGGCGCGGGCGTGGTCGTGTTGATCCTCGCCTGCTACCTGGCCGGCGTGCTGGAACTGCACCGCTACCGCCAGGGCACGGCCAGCCTGGCCGCCGCGCTGGACGACGCCGACACCGCCGGCGCGGACCTGCCGGCGTGGCTGGCACGATTGCATCCGGCGCTGCGCAATCCGGTCCGCCTGCGCATCGAAGGCGGGCAGGCCGCGCTGCCGGCACCGGTGCTGGCGCCATCGCTGGCGGCCCTGCTGGTGCTGCTGGGCATGCTCGGCACGCTGCTGGGCATGATGGCCACGCTGCGCGGCACCGGGCTGGCGCTGGACAGCGCCGTCGACCTCGATGCGATCCGCGGCTCGCTGGCCAATCCGGTGCGCGGCCTGGCGCTCGCGTTCGGCACCTCGATCGCCGGCGTGGCCACGTCCGCCGCACTGGCCATGCTGGTCACGCTCGTGCGGCGCGAGCGGCTGCTGGCCGTCCCCGGCCTGGACGCGGCCATCGCCGGCCCGCTGCGCCCGCATTCGCAGGCCCACCAGCGCGAGCAGGCCTTCGTCCTGCTGCAGCGGCAGGCCGAGCTGATGCCGGCGCTGGTCGACCGCCTGCAGGCGATGACCCTTGCCCTGGAATCCCGCGCCAGCGCCGCCGACGCGCAGCTGCAGGCGCGCCAGGACGCCTTCCATGCCAACGTCGAGCGCAGCTACGCGCAGCTGGCCAGTTCGGTCGGCCAGTCGCTGGCGGCGAGCGTGGCCGAGAGCAGCCGCGCGGTCACCGGCGCGCTGCAGCCTGTGATCGAAACCACCCTGGCCGGCATCGCCCGCGAAACCGGCGCCCTGCGCGAGACCGTGTCCGGGGCGGTGCAGAGCCAGCTGCAGGCGCTCGCCACCGGCTTCGAGGCGGCGAGCGAGCGGGCGGCGCGAAGCTGGAGCACCGCGCTCGCCGAGCAGCAGCGCGCCAACGCGGGGCTGGCGGGCGAACTGCGCGAGACCTTCGAGCGCGCGGCGCAGGCGCACGAACGCCAGGCCAGCGGCCTGCTGGACGGCGTGTCCACGCGCCTGGACGCCGGCGGCAGCCGCCTCGCCACCACCCTGGCCGAGGCCCTGGTCCGCCAGGATGCGGCGAACGAGGCGCTCGCCGCGCGCAACGAGGCCGCGCTGGCCGCGGCTGCGACCGGCTTCGAACGGCATGCCGCCCAGCTCGTGGGCGCGCTGCGGCAGTCGCACGGGGACCTGCAGGCGGCGCTGGCGTCGGGCGACGAGGCGCGGCTGGCGGCCTGGAGCGGCGCCTTCGAGACGATGGCCGGCGAGCTCGCCGGGCGCTGGGAACAGACCGGCGACCTGGTCGCCAGCCGCCAGCAGGAGGTCTGCGCCACCCTGGAGCGCACCGCGGGCGAGATGGCCGCGCAGGCGCAGGTCCATGCCGGCGCCACCATCACCGAGGTGTCGCGCCTGATGCAGACCGCCGCCGAAGCGCCGCGCGCGGCCGCCGAAGTGGTCGCCGAACTGCGCCAGTCGCTGTCCGAGAGCATGGTGCGCGACACCGCGATGCTGGAGGAACGCACGCGCCTGCTGGCCACGCTGCAGACCCTGCTCGACGCGGTGAACCATGCCTCGGGCGAACAGCGCGCCGCGGTGGACGCGCTGGTCGCCAGTTCGGCCGACCTGCTCGAGCGCACCGGTGCGCAGCTGGCCGGGCGCATCGAAGCCGAAGCCGCGCGCCTGGACGTGGCCGCGGGCCAGCTCACCGCCAGCGCGGTGGACGTCGCCGGGCTGGGCGATGTCTTCGGCGCGGCGGTCGAGAGCTTCGGCCAGGCCAACGAGGCCCTGCTCGAGCGCCTGCAGCAGGTCGCCGGCGCGCTCGACGGCTCGCTCGCGCGCAGCGACGAGCAGCTTGCCTACTACGTGGCGCAGGCGCGCGAGGTGGTCGACCTGAGCGTGCTGTCGCAGCAACAGATCATCGCCGAGCTGCAGCGCGTGGCCGACGGCCGCCAGGCCGCGCAGGCATGAGCGCCGGACTCGAGGCCGACACCGGCGACACCGCGACCATCTGGGCCGCCTTCGGCGACCTGATGGCGGTGATGCTCGGCGTGTTCGTGCTGGTCCTGCTGGGCGTGGTCGGCATGCAGCTGCACACCGCCGCGAAGCTTGAACAGGTCGAACGCGAACAGGCGCACGCGGCCGCACAGCGGCAGGCGCTGGAACGCGCGCTGGCGGTGCCGCTCGCCGCCGGTCGCGTCACCCTGGTCGACGGCCGCATCGGGATCCGCGGCAACGTGCTGTTCGCGCTGAACTCCGATGCGCTGCAGGACGAGGGTCGCGAACTGCTCGGCGAGCTGGCCGAACCGCTGGCCGACTACCTCGCCGCGCGCGAGGAGATCCTGATGGTCAGCGGCTTCACCGACGATCGCCCGGTGCTGGGCGGCAACCGCCGCTATGCCGACAACTGGGAGCTGTCCGCGCAGCGCGCGCTCACCGTCACGCGCGTGCTGATCGAGGAGGGCCTGGCGGCCGACTCGGTGTTCGCCGCGGCCTTCGGCCCGCAGCAGCCGGTCAGCTCCAACGCCGACGAGGCCGGACGCGCGCGCAACCGGCGCGTGGAGATTGCGCCGATGCCGCGTCCGCGGCAGCGCGACGACGCCGGCGATGGGCGATAAGCGGGACGACATCGCCGGCTTGCTGCTGGCCCTGCGCGAGTGCCCCGCGGCACCGCGCGACACCCTGCGCCGGCATCGCATCGAGACGCTCGCGGCACGCGCCGCGCGCCTGAACGGCAGCGCGCGGCAGCTGCTGGACGACAGGCTGCGCGCGCTGATCGAAGCGGAGCTGCAGTCGAAGACGCCTACGTCCACGTCCACGTCCACGCCCACGCAGGATGCGACGGCCGCGGATAGACCCGGCGCAAGGGCGCTGTCGACGCTGCTGCTACGACTTTCACGGGTCCGCAACGCCTCCGCCACGACGTCGCACGTGCGCGCGGCCGACGCGGTCGAGGCGGAGACGTCCGCCGCCAATGCGTCCCGGTTGCCACTCCAGGATGCAAACGGGTTTGCCACCCTGCCCGCGCTCGATGCGTTCCGCGAAACCTGGTCGCGCCTGCGCACGGCGGGTCATCTCCAGCACATCCTGGCCGACGTGCCGGAAGATGCCGGCCCCATGCATTCCACAGTGCTGGTGCATCGCGCCATCGCCCTGCTGCAGGACGCCGCGCCGGCCTACCTGCAGCACTTCCTCGGCTATGTCGACGCGCTCGCGGGGCTGGAGCGGATCAGTCCGAGGCAAGCCACCACACCAGCGCCGCGACTCCCACGCCCACCGCCGCCAGCTTCACCGGCGAACGCTTCGCGTCCTGGCAAAGCCCCTCGGCTACGTTCACGCGGTCGGCGGCGACCAGCATGAGCCAGTGCCGCAGGTCGTTTTCGCTGTGGCGGAACGCGGCGCGGCGGATCATGCCGCTCAGCCCCCTGGGCGGCAGGCGCGTGCCGAAGGTGCGCGAATGCTCGGGGCGCTCGATCGAACGCAGCACCTCGACCGTCCTGGGCTGCTGCGGCGGCGGGTCGCTCCACGGCACGTCGAGCCGCGGCGGCGTGCGCTCCATCGGCACGGCCGGCCGGTTCTCGCGCGGGATGTCCGAACCCCAGCCGGGGATGTGGTTGAAGCGGGCGGCGTTGTCCATCGTGTTCTCCTGTCGGGGGCCGGTCGTCACGCGCTGGCACGCGCCGTCGGCGGGATCAGCACCGGCTTGATGCAGTTGTCGCGCTTGTTGACGAAGATGTCGTAGGCGTCGGCCACGTCTTCCAGCGGCACGCGATGGGTGATGACCTCGCGCGGCGAGATGTGGCCGGCGCGGATGTGCTCGATCAGGCGCGGCAGGTGGCGCTTCACGCTGGCCTGGTTCATGCGCAGGGTCAGGCCCTTGTTGACCGCGTTGCCGATCGGGATCGCGTTGAATGTCGGGCCGTACACGCCCACGATCGACACGCGCCCGCCCTTGCGCACGCTGTTGATGGCCCAGTGCAGGGCGATCGCCGACCCGCCCTGCAGCATCATGATCTTGCCGGTCACGCTGTGCAGCGCGCTGCCGGAGGCATCGCAGCCGACCGCGTCGATGCACACGTCCGCCCCGAGCCAGTCGGTCATCTTCTTGATGTGCACGGCCATGTCGTCGACTTCGCGGAAGTTGACGGTTTCGCAATGTGCGAAACCTCTGGCGAACTCCAGCCGGTAGTCCAGTTCGTCGACCACGATCACGCGGCCGGCGCCGAAGAACCAGGCGCATTTGGCCGCGAACAGGCCGACCGGGCCGGCGCCAAACACGACCACGGTTTCGCCTTCCCGGATGTCGCCCATCTCGGCGGCCTGGTAGCCGGTCGGGAACGCGTCGGTCAGCAGCACCGCGTCCTCGATGTGGATGTCATCGGGAATCACGGTCGGCCCGACGTCGGCAAAGGGCACGCGCACGTACTCGGCCTGGCCGCCGTCGTAACCGCCCGCGGTATGCGTATAGCCGTAGAAGGCGCCCACCGCGCTGGACTGCGAATTGGTGTTGTGGCAGTTGCCGTAGAGTTCCTTCTGGCAGAAGTAACAGCTGCCGCAGAAGATGTTGAACGGCACCAGCACGCGGTCGCCGACCTTGAGGTTCTGCACCGACGGACCGACCTCCTCCACCACGCCGGTGAACTCGTGGCCGATGATCGTGCCCACCCGCGTGTCGGGCACCAGCCCGTTGTAGATGTGGATGTCCGAGCCGCAGATGCACGAACGGGTGACCCGCACGATGGCGTCGTTGGGATGTTCGATTTCCGGCTCGGCGACGTGTTCGATGCGCATCCTGCGCGGACGGCGATAGGTGGTGGCCAGCATGCGGTTCTCCGGTGGGGGGACGGGGGTCCGCCGGCAGCGACGGCAGGACCGGAACCTTCCCGCAACCGCGGTGAACGCAGCGCGTGGGCGACGTGGTGGTGGCGTGAGCCGCGCGTTCAGGGTCGCCAGTTGGCGTTGTGTTCCCAGAACGCCACGCTGCGCCGGTAGGCCTCCCGGTCCAGGGGCACGCCGGAGCCGCCCTCCTCCACGCCCAGCGCGTTGCGCATCAACGTGACCGGCGCCATCGGGATCTCTTCGGGCGTCGCGGTATGGAGGCAGCCGACGATGCCCCAGTCGCCGTCGATCGGCGCGCCCTCCTTCTCCAGCTGCGCGGCGCTGTACAGGATCACCACGAAGTAGGCCGCCACCGGCGGCTCCACGCCTTCGAACCAGCGCACCAGCACCGGCAGCTCGGCCTTCGTGCGCGCTTCGTATCCCGAGCGCAGCAGGTGCCGGTTGCCGTCGTCGACCGGCACGGTCAGGCAGCGGGTGGAGGTCCAGTTGCGGTGCACGTGCAGGCGGCAGAACGGCGCATAGCCCGGCAGCACCTTCAGCGGCGGCTCGTCGTTGAGGCGCTGTTCGAACTCGCCGGGCGTGCAGTCGCGGACGGTATTGCCGCGCGGCTCGCGCGGGAACAGGCGGGCGCGGGCGAATGGCGTGAGGATGATGCGCATGCGGAGACGGTCGTGGGGCCGCCCGGCAGCTTAGCCGCTCCCGCCGGCGCGCAACCGCAACTCCGGGCGCCGCGCGGGCCGCGGGCCGCGGGCGGCGGCCGCTCCCTCGCCCGGCAACTCTACTCATCCATCGCGATATAGAGATATAATGCCCGCCGATCCCGCCCGGGCCGCCGACGATGACCCCGATCAGCTTCGAGTTCTACCCGCCCAAGACCGACGAGCAGCGCGCGCAGCTCGACCGCACCGTGGGCAGGCTCAAGGCCCACGCGCCCGATTACGTGTCCTGCACCTTCGGCGCCGGCGGCTCGACCCTCAGCTACACCGCCGACACCGTCCAGGGCCTGCTCCAGACCCACGGCCTGGACGCGGCGCCGCACCTGTCCTGCGTGGGCGGCACGCGTGCGGAGATCGCGGCGCTGCTGCACAGGTACCGGGAACTGGGCTGTCGGCGCATCGTGGCGCTGCGCGGCGACCTGCCCTCGGGCATGGGCCAGCCGGGCGACCTGCGCTACGCCGCCGACCTGATCGGCTTCATCCGCGACGAGCACGGCGACCATTTCCACATCGAGGTCGGCGCCTACCCCGAGACCCATCCGCAGGCCGAGGACGCGCTCGCCGACCTGCGCCACTTCAAGGCAAAGGTCGACGCCGGCGCCGATGCGGCGATCACCCAGTACTTCTATAACGCCGACGCCTATTTCCACTTCGTCGACGCGGTGCGCGCGCTCGGGGTACAGGTGCCGATCGTGCCGGGCATCATGCCGATCTCCAACTTCACCCAGCTGCGCCGCTTCTCCGAACAGTGCGGCGCCGAGATCCCGCGCTGGATCGGCCGCAGGATGCAGGCCCTGGGCGACGATGCCGAGGCCATCCGCGAATTCGGCGCCGATGTCGTGGCGCGCCTGTGCGAACGCCTGGTCGCCGGCGGCGCGCCGGCCCTGCATTTCTACACGCTCAACCTCGCCCGGCCGACCCAGGCGGTGCTCGCGCGCATGCGCTGAGGCCGCCTGGCAGCAAGCCGTTGCGCACACGCCGCTGAATGCGCGACGCGCTGCCCTTCCCGCCCGCGGGTGCCGGCGCTAGGCTGGCCCGATGCGTGCCGTCCTGCTTGCCTGCTGCATCCTGGTTGCCCTGCCGATGTTCGGCGGCGAGGCGCAGGCGCAGATCCGCCGCTGCGTCACCGCGGACGGCGGCCACGTCTACACCGACCGCCAGTGCAGGGACCTGGGCGCCACCGAGCGCGCACCGCGCCAGGGCATGGTGCAGCAGGACGGGCGCCTGATCCGGCGCGACTGCAGCCGCAACCTGCAGGACCTGGTGTTCGAGCTGACCGCCGCCATCGACAACCGCGACGTCAATCGCCTGGCCGGCATCTACCACTGGCCGGGCACCTCCTCGCGCGGCGCGCTCTCGATCATGGGCCGCCTGGACGGGATCGTGAACCGGCCGCTGGTCGGCATCGTCCCGGTCCAGCCCGCACCGCCGACGCCCGCCGTGGTCGCCCCGGTCAGGAGCTCGCTGTCCTGGCGGACCGCCGAACGCGCGCAGCCGGGACCCGACTCGGGCGCGGCTGCGGCGGCCCCGGACCTCCCGCCCTCGGTGCTGGCCGCCGCCGGCCGCAGCGCCGGCGCGCGCCGCGCGCCGACCGGCCTGGTGGTCGAGCAGAGCATGAACGACCGCATCACCCCGCTGCGGACGATGTTCTCGCTGCGCCGCCACCTCGACTGCTGGTGGCTGACCCTCTAGCCCCGCGCCATGCGCGGGCCGCCGCGGCGGGTGCGACGGCACCGCGATGCCCGGCTGCCGCCCTCGATCGGGCAGAATGACGGTTTCAAACGTATCGAGGCGTTCCATGCAGTACCCGCAATGGATCTGGCAAAACGGCGCGATCAAGCCTTGGGCCGAGGCGACCACCCACGTCATGTCGCACGCGCTGCACTACGGCTCGTCGGTGTTCGAGGGCATCCGCTGCTACGACACCGCCAGCGGCCCGGCGATCTTCCGCCTCAACGACCACAACAGGCGCCTGTACCTGTCGGCCAAGATCCACGAGATCGACATCCCGTACTCGCTCGAACAGATCAACGCGGCCTGCCGCGAGGTCATCGCCGCCAACAACAACACCACCGACTACCTGCGCCCGGTGGCCTACCGCGGGCTGGGCGGCTTCGGCCTGTCGGCCGAGACGCCGGTGGACGTCGCGGTCGCGACCTGGAAGATGGGCAAGTACCTGGGCGAGGAGGCGCTGGAGAACGGCATCGACGCCTGCGTGTCGAGCTGGCAGCGCTTCGCGCCGAACACGATCCCGGCCGGCGCCAAGGCCGGCGGCAACTATCTCTCCGGCACCCTGGTCGCACGCGAAGCGCGGCGCCTGGGCTTCGGCGAGGGCATCGCCCTGGCCTCGACCGGCCTGCTCAGCGAGGGCGCTGGCGAGAACCTGTTCCTGGTGTTCGACGGTGCGCTGCACACCACGCCGGTCAGCGCCGCCCTGCTCAACGGCATCACCCGCAACTCGATCATCACCCTGGCCCGCGAAGCGGGGTTGGAGGTGTTCGAACGTGACCTGCCGCGCGAGTACCTGTACCTGTGCGACGAACTGTTCATGTGCGGAACCGCCGCCGAGATCACGCCGATCCGTTCGGTCGACGGCCGCCAGGTGGGCGCGGGCAAGGCCGGCCCCGTGACGCGCCGGATCCAGGAACTGTTCTTCGGCCTGTTCGACGGCAGCACCCCCGACAGGCACGGCTGGCTGGAAGCGGTGTAGGACGCACTTCGGGCCGGGCCGCGCGTCGCGGCCCGGACTCGACCGCGCGTGACAGGTCGCACGCGCGCCGATCTCCTCCGAGGTTGCGCCCGCCCACGGCGGCACCCGGGCCGGGTGGAGTCGTGGAGCGGCAGACGCCGCCTAGGGCCCGCCGCGATCCCGTTGGGCCGCCGATCCGGTCAGCGGCACGAAGCGCACCGGCGTCACCACGCGCTCGCGCACGCTGCCATCGGCACGCTTCTCGATCACGCGCAGTTCCTGGACCGCGTGGATCGGGCCGACCGGAATGACCATTCGCCCGCCGGGCCGCAGCTGTTCCAGCAGCGGCGCCGGCACGCGCTCGGGCGCCGCGGTCACCACGATGGCATCGAATGGCGCGTGTTCCGGCCACCCCGCGTAGCCATCGCCGCTGCGCACCGCAAAGTTCGAATAGCCCAGCCTGCGCAGCAGCAGGGCCGCGCGCGTGGCCAGCGGCGTCACGATCTCGATGCTGTAGACCTCGCTCGCCAGTTCGGCCAGCACGGCCGCCTGGTAACCCGAGCCGGTCCCGATCTCGAGCACGCGGTCGCCCGGCTGCGGCCGCGCCAGCTGGGTCATCAGCGCGACGATGTAGGGCTGCGAAATGGTCTGGTCGTGGCCGATCGGCAGCGGCTGGTCCAGATAGGCCTGGGCGGCGAATTCGGCAGGCACGAACCGGTGCCGCGGCACCTTGCGCATCGCCTCGAGCACCCGCGCATCGTCGATGCCGCGCCCGGCCAGCTGCTGTTCGACCATGTGCTGGCGCTGCGCCACCTCGCGGCCGCCCGCGCCGGTCGCCGGCGCGGCACACGCGGCGGCGTGCGCGCACAGCAGGCCGATGACCCACCTGCGCCAGCGGCCGACCGTCCCGCCCGTCCCGGATGCCGGCATCGCGCCGCCCTCCCTTCAAGCCCACCGCGATGATGGCATGCGCGGCGGGACCCGGAGTGCGTCTCAGTCGGCCGGAGGTTGTTCCGGCGCAAAGGTGAGCGTCGCCACGACGCCCTGCACCTGGCCCGGCACCACCCGCACATGCCAGCCGTAGAGCGCGCACAGGCGGCGCACGATCGACAGGCCGATGCCGCCGCCCTGCGAATGCTCGGCGTGGGTGCCGCGGTAGCCGCGCTCGAACAGGCGCGCCGCATCTTCCGCACTCAGGCCCGGGCCGGAATCGACCACGTCCACCGCATTGCCGCGCAGGCGCACCACGACCTCGCCTTCGCGGGTGTACTTCACCGCGTTGCCGACCAGGTTGCCCAAGGCCACGGTCACCGCCGATTCCGGCGCGTCCACCACCACCTGGCCGTGCACGCCCTCGACCCGCAGCTGCAGCGGCTTGCTGCCCAGCTGCCCGCGGTGCGCGTCGAACAGTTGCTCGGCCACTTTGGCCACGTCGGTCGCGCCGTGGCCGCGCTCGTTGCGCGAGAGCAGCAGCAGCGCGCTGATCAGGTCGGTGCACTGCTGTTCGGCGCGCTGGATCCGCAGCAGCCGGTCGCGGGTCTTGGTATCGAGTTCGGGTCGCGACAGCAGCAGTTCGACCGCGCCGCGGATCACCGCCAGCGGCGTGCGCAGCTCGTGGCTGACATCGGCGTTGAACTCACGGTCGCGCTGCACCACCTCGGTCAGGCGCACGGCGTAGTCGTCGAGGGCCTTGGCCAGTTCGCCGACCTCGTCATCGGGGAAATGTGGAGCCAGCGGCTGCGGCGAGGTGCTGCCACCGCTGCGCCCGAGCCGCTTGGCCAGTTCCGACACCGGACTCATCACCCTCGACGCCGACCACCAACCGATCAGCAGCGAGAGCAGGGTGAACAGGATCACCGCGCCGTACACCGCGCGCCGGAACTGCTCCTCGCCCTTCACCGCTTGGGTCATGTCGTAGGCCAGGAAGAACCAGGCTTCCGGCGTCTTGCGCACGGCCAGCTTGTACGCCATCGGCTGGCCGGCCTCGTCGGTGCCGCTGATGCCGTGGATGCCATCGGGCAGGTCGTACCACTCCGGGCGGTTGGTTCGCACCGAATCGAAACGGTCCGGCGTGTAGATGAAGGCGCGAATCTGGGTGACCGGGGCGATCGGCGCCTGCGGATTGATCGCGAACTGGCGCGCCGCCTCGTCGATGTTGCGGTTCATCACGTCTTCGACCAGCGCGTTCTCGACGCGGTTGCGCGCCTCCTGGGTCATGAAGGCGAACAGGGCCGTCAGCCCGAGCCCCAGCAGCACGAACGACAGGATGATGCGGCTGCGCAGCCGCCTGCGGTAGCGTCGACCCCGTTGGCTGCTGCGGTCGCTCGGGTCGGGCGCGGGTTCGTCAGGCTGCGCCATCGGGCGCGGCGATGCGGTAGCCGATCCCGTGGCGGGTCTGGATCAGCGGCACGTCGAAGGGCTTGTCGATCACCGCGCGCAGTCCGTGGATGTGCACGCGCAGCGAATCCGAATCCGGCAGTTCCTCGCCCCAGACCCGGGTTTCCAGGTCCTGGCGGGTGACCACCGCCGGCGAGGCCTCCATCAGCGCCTGCAGGATCTTCAGCGCGGTCGGGTTGAGCTGCACCAGCTTGCCGCGACGCCGCACTTCCAGGGTATCCAGGTTGTATTCGAGATCGCCGACGTCGAGCACCCGGGTCTGCACGCCCTTGCCGCGGCGCGAGAGCGCGTTCAGGCGCACCTCGACTTCCTGCAGCGCGAAGGGCTTGACCAGATAGTCGTCGGCGCCCGAGTCGAAACCGGCGAGCTTGTTGTCGAGGCTGTCGCGCGCGGTGAGCATCAGCACCGGGGTCTGCTTGCGGGCATCGTTGCGCAGCTTGCGGCAGACCTCCAGCCCGTCCATGCCCGGCAGGTTGAGGTCGAGCACGATCGCATCGAAGTCGTGGACCACCGCCAGATGCAGGCCGGTGACGCCATCGGCGGCGAAATCGACCGTGTGACCGCGATCCTCCAGGTAGTCGCCAAGGTTGGCCGCGATGTCCTGGTTGTCTTCGATGACGAGAATGCGCATGCAAGCGGGTTCCATGAGGTGGACCCGGTTGGACCGCGCAACGGCTGTGCGGTTCCACCGGGTCCGGGCGGGGATTCTGTCACACGCGCGCGTCGGCGCTTCGTCGACGCAGGCCCGAAAACCCCCGCCCACAAAAGAGCCCAGACGATGCCATCGCCTGGGCCCAAAGGAATGCCCCGATTACCGTAATCCGTTGGCCGACCCTTGGACAAGGAAACAGGAGCGAGCGCGGAATCCGGTAGGCGGTACGGTAGTCCGGCGCCGATTAAGCACTCGTTAAATCCGGGTGGGTCCCGCGCCGTCGGGGGCGCTTCCGCAAGGGCCGCGCAGGACTGTCGGGAATGGCGGATTCGGTGCAGTTGACGACGTGATCGACGATATTGCGCGCGATATCGATGCCTGTGGCCTCCTCGATGCCTTCCAGGCCCGGCGACGCGTTGACCTCCAGCACCAGCGGCCCGCGGCGCGACCGGATCAGGTCCACGCCCGCCACGCCCAGCCCCACCGCCTGCGCCGCGCGCACCGCCACGTCGCGCTCGGCCTGGCTGGTCTCGACCGCCGTGGCGGTGCCGCCCCGGTGCAGGTTGGAGCGGAAGTCTCCGGCCGCCGCCTGGCGCTGCATCGCCGCCACCACGCGGTCGCCGACCACGAAGCAGCGCAGGTCCGCGCCTTCGGCTTCGGCCACGAACTCCTGCACCAGGAAGTTGGCGTACAGCCCGCGCAGCGCTTCGATGACGCCGCGCGAGGCCGACAGCTTCTCGGTCAACATCACACCGGCGCCCTGGGTGCCCTCGTTGAGCTTGACCACGTGCGGCGGCGGCCCGAGCAGGGCCAGCAGGTCGGCGGTGTCGTCGGGGTTGTCGCCGAACACGGTGGCGGGCAGGCCGATGCCCCGCGCGGCCAGCAGCTGGTGGCAGGCGAGCTTGTCGCGCGCACGCGCGATCGCCGCCGCGGGGTTCGGGGTATGGCTGCCCATCAGTTCGAACTGGCGCAGCACCGCGCAGCCGTAGCGGGTGATCGAGGCGCCGATGCGCGGGATGACCGCGCCGTAGCCGTCGATGGCGCGACCCTTGTAGCGCATCGCGAAACCGTCGTCGCCGATACGCATGTAGCAGCGCAGCGGGTCGAGCACCCGCACGCTGTGCCCGGCCCCACGCGCGGCCTCCACCAGCCGGCGCGTCGAATAGAGCTTGCCGTTGCGGGAAAGGATCGCGAGCTTCATCTGCGGCCTGCGAAGCGAAAAACGGCGGCATCACCGTGTCGATGATGCCGCCGCCTGTGACTGGAGCGGGTGATGGGAATCGAACCCACGCTAGCAGCTTGGGAAGCTGCAGTTCTACCATTGAACTACACCCGCATGCGGCACCAGTCTATGCCCGCCGCGGGCGACTGGCAACGCGCGACGCCGGCCGTGCCGGCGCCGGCGTGCCTGCCTCAGAACCCGCCGCCGACCGTGGCGAAGGCGGTGGTCTGCTTGCCGCCCTTCTCGCCGGCGTTCAGGCTCACGCCGAGGTTGGCGTCGAGGCCGAACATCGAGGTGCGCGCGCCGATCGTGAGCGTGGCGTAGGTGTCGTCGTAGGCCAGGCCGGGCACCGCGTAGTCCAGGCCTGTGGTCTGCGAGCGGGCGAAGGCTTCTGCCGCGCCGTCCTCGAACTCGCGATCCAAAGTCAGCCGCGCGTAGGGCGCGAGATGGGCGTGGATCGCGTAGCTGGCCTGCCAGCCGACGCTGCCGATCAGCGAATCGAACGCCTGGTCGGGGAAAGCGAGCGCACTGGAAGAAGCGGCATCGTCCTCGGCGAAGCCGTCGACGTCGATGCGCTGCGCCACCACGCCCAGCACCGGACCGTGGCGCAGCGCGCCCTCGCCCAGGTTCCAGCCCGCCTGCAGCGCGGCGGTGAGGTTGCTGCCGTCGGTGGCGCCGCGGTGCACACGCAGGGCCGGGCCGACCGGCACCTGGCGTTCGATGTCGAAGTCCAGGCTGGTGTAGCTCAGCTGGCCGTTGACCCAGGCGCCGTTCCCGGCGTGCCATCCGACGAAGCCGCCCAGAGTGGCCTCGGACTGGTCCCATACCCCGCGGCGCTGGCCCCAGTCGTTCGCCTGGCGGCCGTAGCCGGCGAAGCCGCCGAAGACCAGGTTGCCGCTGGCCCAGCCCAGGCCGGCGGTGAGCGCCGGACCGGCGCCGTCGTAGCTGTCGCCGTGGCCGTAGCGCTGGAAATCGCCGCGCAGGTCCACCCACCAGCTGCGCCCGTCCTGTTCCGGCGCGACCGCCAGCTGCGCGCCGACGCGCTCGGCGCGACCGCGTCCGGTCATCGCCGCCGAATGCGGCAGCACCGCGATCTGGCGCGGCCCCTCGATCATTGCGATGGTGAGGTCGGCGATGGCGCGATGCGCGGCCGAGCCCGGGTGCACGCCGTCGGCGAACAGGTAGGTCTGGTCGGCGCCCGGCACCACGTAGGTACCCGGGTTGCAGGTGATCGACTGCGAGACGATCTGCGGCTGGCAGGCGGTCCCGGTCACGTTGGACAGGCCGTACTGGGCCGGAGCGGCGACCACTTCGCGCAGGAAGGTGAAGGTATCGACCGGGATCACGCGCAGGCCGTTGGCCTGCAGCCCGCCGTACAGCGCGTCGTTGTAGGCGCTCGCGATCGCCGTGCCCTGCGCGGCGGCGGCCGGACCCTGCGCCAGGAAGGTCGGGGTGATGCCGATGTCGGGAATGTTGGGGACCAGCACGTAGCGCGCGCCGGCGGCCTGCAGGGTGCCGACGATCCCGACCTGCGCGCCCACGGCCGCGCCGATGATCTGCTGCGCCTGCGCCGGGTTGGCGGCGATCGAGAACAGGTCGTTGGGGCCGCCCCACACCGTGTAGAGCGCGTCGGGATCGGCGCGGCCGCCGTTGGCCGCGAGGTAGCCCGTGGCCTGCGTAGCCAGCGACGGGGTCAGCCCGAACGGAGGCCCGATGCGATCGGTCGCGATCATCGCACCGCCCGCCGCGTAGTTGTCGCCCGACTGGCCGTTGCCGTTGGGCGAGGCGTCGGTGCCGTAGTGCAGGGCCAGCCATTCGGCCCAGACCAGGCCCGGATTGGTGGTGAAGCGGCCGAGGATGGCCGCCTGCGGGTTCTGCTGTACGAGCAGCGGCCGGAAATAGCCTGCGTCGGTCAGGCTGTCACCGAAGAAAACGGTGCGCGAGAACGTGTCGTCCGCCAGCGCAGGCGTGGCGGCCAGGGCCAGCGCCGCAGCCAGGGCGGCAATCGCGGGGACGGAACGGGACTTCGAACGGGGCATGGGGCGACTCCAGGTCAAGGAAAGGCGGCCCCAATACGGGGCCGCACGGTCGCAAGTGTCCACCATGCCCGGCCGCCGCTCACGCCGCACTGCCGCACGCGCAGGAGTGCACGGCGCGGCGCCCCGGGCGACAATCGCGGCATGGACATCCAGCTCAATGGCGACGCCCTGGCCATCGCCGAACCCATCACGATACTGGCCCTGCTCGAACAGCAGGGCCTCGCCGGCCGCCGCGTGGCGGTCGAGGTCAACGGCACCATCGTGCCCCGCAGCCGCCACGGCGACCACCTCCTGCACGACGGCGATCGCGTCGAGATCGTCCACGCACTGGGAGGGGGGTGAGCGAACGCGCTTGGCCGATGCCCTGTCGGCATCGGCCGCGTTCGCGAACGCCCGCACATGGATGTGCGGGCCGGATCGACCCGAAGCCCCGGCCGGCCACGCCATGGACGGCACCAGCGCCTGACCCGAAGCACCGATGCCCTGTCGGCATCGGCCGCGTTGGCGAACGCCCGCACATGGATTTGCGGGCCGGGTCGACCCGAAGCCCCCGCCCGTCACGCCATGGACGGCGCCAGCGCCTGACCCGAAACACCGCTGCCCTGTCGGCATCGGCCGCGTTCGCGAACGCCCGAATGTGCGGGCCGGGTCGACCCGAACGCCCCGCCTGTCCCGCCACGGACGGCGCCTGACCACCAGCCGAAGCGACTCCTGACCGTCGCGCCGGCCGCGCCCCGCTCGCTCCCTTCGGAGCGGCGCCGCGGCCAGTCGCCCGGGGTCCGCTCTTCGCCTGGTCAGGGCGAGCTCGGTCCGGCCCTTCCCGTGGGAGCGACCTCGGTCGCGAATGCTACGCGCGCGGGCGCGCTCCCACTGACAACCGCCGTCGCGACCAGGCTCGCTCCCACAGCCCGGTCATGCCCGACCGGCGTCCTGGGCACCCGTCGTTCGCCCCTCGTGATCCCGGCCGCCGGGACGCAACCCACGGCCGCTGGGCCCAGGTCGCCAAACCACTCGATTCCACCACCGGAAGGACCGGATGACCGCTCCCGCCCCAAGGCACCGAGCGTCGGATGAGATGCACCCCGGAAACACCGGCAGAACCTCCGCCGCAAGAGTGACGTCCACAGCCCCGCACCGCCGGCCCCCGATCCACGCCGCTGGCAGCCATCGCCTCGCCCGCACTGCGCGTCGCGACGATGCAGAGCACCGCGGTTTTCCCCGGCCGCCCGCATCCCGGCGCCTTTGCGCGATAATCGGGCGATGATCACGCACTCCACTTCCGATGACGCCCTCGTCATCGCCGGCAAGTCCTACCATTCGCGCCTGCTGACCGGCACCGGCAAGTTCCGCGACCTCGACGAGACCCGCCGCGCCACCGAGGCCGCCGGCGCGCAGATCGTCACCGTCGCCATCCGCCGCACCAACATCGGCCAGGATCCGGGCGAGCCGAACCTGCTCGACGTGCTGCCGCCGGACCGCTACACCATCCTGCCCAACACCGCCGGCTGCTACACCGCCGAGGACGCCGTGCGCACCTGCCGCCTGGCGCGCGAGCTGCTCGACGGACACAACCTCACCAAGCTCGAGGTGCTGGGCGACCAGAAGACGCTCTATCCCGACGTGGTGCAGACGCTCAAGGCCGCCGAGCAGCTCGTCGCCGATGGCTTCGATGTCATGGTCTACACCAGCGACGATCCGATCCTGGCCAGGCGCCTGGAGGAGATCGGCTGCGTGGCGGTGATGCCCCTGGCCGCGCCGATCGGCTCCGGCCTGGGCATCCAGAACCGCTACAACCTGCTCGAGATCATCGAGAACGCCAAGGTGCCGATCATCGTCGATGCCGGCGTGGGCACCGCGTCCGACGCGGCGATCGCGATGGAACTGGGCTGCCACGGCGTGCTGATGAACACCGCGATCGCCGGCGCCAGGGATCCGGTGCGCATGGCGCGGGCGATGAAGCTCGCGGTGGAAGCAGGACGCGACGCCTTCCTCGCCGGACGGATCCCCCGCAAGCGCTACGCCAGCGCCTCTTCGCCGGTGGACGGGCTGGTCGGCTGAGCGCATGACCGATCCGTTCGCCAGCGACGGCGCCAAGGTTCCGCCCAAGCCGTTCACCGTCGTCGAAGGCCGTCGCGAGGTCCGCAGCTTCGTGCTGCGCCAGGGCCGCTTCACCGAGGCCCAGCAGCGCGCGTTCGACGCACTGTGGCCGCGCTACGGCCTGGACTACCGCGGCCAGCCGCGCGATTTCGACGCCGAGTTCGGGCGTCGCGCGCCGCGCGTGCTCGAGATCGGCTTCGGCAACGGCGAGGCCCTGCGCTTCGCCGCCGCGCACGATCCCGACCGGGACCTGATCGGGATCGAGGTGCACGCGCCCGGCGTGGGCCGCCTGCTCAACGCGCTCGACGCCGATGGCGCGACCCACGTGCGCCTGTACCACCACGACGCGGTGGAGGTGCTGCAGCACGAGATCGCCGACGGCAGCCTCGACGAGGTGCGCATCTACTTTCCCGACCCCTGGCACAAGAAGCGCCACAACAAGCGCCGCCTGGTGCAGCCGGCGTTCGCGCAGCTGCTGGTGCGCAAGCTTGCCGCCGATGGCCGCTTGCACCTGGCCACCGACTGGCAGGACTATGCCGAGCAGATGTGGGACGTGCTCGACGCCACCCCCGGACTGGTCAACCGCGCAGGCCCGCGCGGCCACGTCCCGCGCCCCGACTGGCGCCCGCAGACGCATTTCGAGACCCGCGGCCAGCGCCTGGGACACGGCGTCTGGGACCTGCTGTACGACAAGCCGGGAATCGGGAATGAAGCATCGGGAATGGGAGACCCATGACCATTGCGCTGGTTCCGGTGATGCAGGCGGCGCGACGGGGTGCTGATCCGGCCATGGTGGCGCCCGGCTGTCTCGATTGCCCATTCCCCATTCCCGGTTCCCGCCCCTGCTGATGGACCCCCAGCTCGCGCTCACCACGGACATGAAGATCGTGCTCGGGCTGGTGGGCCTGACCATGATCCTGTTCGTGTTCCAGCGCGTGCGCGCCGACCTGGTCGCGCTGGTGGTGCTGGTGATGCTGGGCCTGACCGGCCTGGTGCAGCCGGAGGACCTGTTCAACGGCTTCTCCTCCAACGCGGTGATCAGCGTGATCGCCACGATGATCCTCGGCATGGGGCTGGACCGCACCGGCGCGCTCAACCGCCTCGCGGCCTGGCTGCTGCGCCGCGCGCGCGGCATGGAGGACCGGCTGCTGCTGCTGGTCTCGGGCATCGCCGGCCTCAACTCCTCGGTGATGCAGAACCCGTCGGTGATGGCGCTGTACCTGCCCGTCGTCTCGCGCCTGTCATCGCGCACAGGCATCAGCCTGTCGCGGCTGCTGCTGCCGGTGGCGGTGTCGATCGTGCTGGGCGGCACCCTGACCATGGTCGGCAACTCGCCGCTGATCCTGCTCAACGACCTGCTGGTGGCGACCAACGCCAACCTGCCCTCGGGCGCGGCGACGCTCGAGCCGCTGAACATGTTCGCGCCGGCGCCGATCGGCTTGGCGCTGCTCGGCGCGGGCCTGCTCTACTTCCGATTCCAGGGCAAGCGCCGGCTGCGCGAAGAGGGCGACGCGAACGTGACCCCGGCGCGCACCGAGAGCTACTTCTCGCGCACCTACGGCATCGAGGGCGAAGTGCACGAACTGATCGTCAGCGCCGACAGTCCGCTGGTGGGCATGACATTCGGCGAAGCCGAGGCGCTGCACAATGCGCCGCTGCTGCTGGCGCTGCAGACCGGCAATGAGTCGCGGCTGGCGCCGCCGCCCGATGCGCGCATCTGGGTCGGCAGCGTGCTCGGCGCGATGGGCCCGCGCCAGCAGGTCGCCGACTTCGCGCAGAACCAGTTCCTGCGCATGAACTCGCGCCTGCGCAACTTCGCCGACCTGTTCAACCCCAGCCGCGCGGGCATTTCCGAGGCGGTGATCCCGCCGACGTCCAAGTTCATCGGCAAGACCGCGGCCGACCTGCAGCTGCGCCGGCAGTACGGCATCAGCCTGCTGGCGATCAACCGCGACAAGACGGTGATCCGCGAGAACCTGCGCGACACGGCGCTGCGCGCCGGCGACATGCTGGTGCTGCACAGCATCTGGCAGGACCTGGCCCAGGCCGCGGGCAAGCGCGACTTCGTCATCGTCACCGACTACCCCAAGGGCGAGCAGCGACCGCACAAGTTCCGCATCGCCATGGTCATTTTCGCGGTGACGATGCTGATCGCGCTGTCCGGACGCGTGCCGACCTCGATCGCGCTGATGACCGGCGTGGCCGGCATGCTGGTGTTCGGCGTGCTGAAGATGGACGAGGCCTACGGCGCGATCAGCTGGAAGACGGTGTTCCTGATGGCCTGCCTGATCCCGCTGGGCTGGGCGATGGACGGCAGCGGCGCCGCGGCCTGGATCGCCGGCCATACCATCGAACGGCTGCCAGGCGGACTGCCGGTGTGGCTGCTCGAATTCGCAGTCGCCCTGCTCACCGCCGCCTTCTCGATGGTGATCAGCCACGTCGGCGCGACGATCGTGGTGGTGCCGATCGCGGTGAACATGGCGCTCGCCACCGGCGGCAATCCCACCGCGTTCGCGCTGATCGTCGCGCTGTCGGCGTCGAACAACTTCGTCACCCAGTCCAACCCGGTGATGTCGATGATCACCGGGCCCGGTGGCTACCAGCCGCGCGAACTGTGGAAGATCGGCGTGCCGCTGTCGCTGATCTACACGTTCATCGTGGTGCTGGTGGTCAACCTGATGTTCTGAGCGGCACGCCAGTGCGGCAGCCGATCGATCGCGCCGCGCAACCGGCGCAACGTCGGCGGGCTATTCGCCGCGCTGCGACGTCTCCAGCACCAGGTGGCCGTCCTGCACCTTCACCGCCACCGCGCGCAAGGCCTCGCCGCGGCAGGGGCCGGCGACGCATTCGCCGCCGCCCAGCTCGAAGCTGGCGCCGTGCACGGCGCACACCAGCAGGCCTTCCTTCGACTTGAGGAACTGGCCCGGCGACCAGTCCAGGCGACGCCCCGCGTGCGGGCAGACGTTGAACCAGGCGCGCACCTGGTCGCCGTCGCGATGCAGGATCAGCGACTCGGCATCGCCGTCGACCACGGCTTCGACCTCGGCGAATCCGCCGTCGGGAATGGCGTCCAGCGCGATCAGCGATGAGGCGGGGTACAGGGTGTTCATGTCGACGGTTTAACGATCCTGTTACAACTTGGTGGCGGCTGCGCCCGATACTTGGGCCTCCACATTGTCGCACCCCCACCGAATGTCGTCTGTCCTGTTCCGTTCGCTCCACGCCCGCTTCGACGCCTCCGGCGTGCGGGGCCTGTTCACGCCGCGCAAGCCGCGCAATCCGCTGCTGCGCGTGGTGCTGGGACTGGTGGGCGTGGCGGTGCTGGCGGTCCTGCTGGTGGTGGGCCTGTTCGTGGGCGCGGCGATGGTGTCGTTCGGCCTGCTGCGTGGCGCATTGCGCAACCGCACCTCCAGGCCGCGCGCCGGAACGCTCGACGCCGAATACCGCGTCGTGTCCAAACCCGGCCAGCCGCTCCTGCGCTGATCCCGATGCGGGACGTCATCGAGGCACCCGCGATCCCGCGCATCCCCGTGCGCGGCGGCGGCACGTTCCCGGTGCGCCGCATCTACTGCGTCGGCCGCAACTTCGCCGACCACGCGCGCGAGATGGGCGCCACGGCGCCGGCCTCCCGGGCCGATCGCGGCACGCCCGTGTTCTTCCACAAGCCGGCCGACGCGATCGTCGTCGACGGCCATGTCGCCTATCCGCCCGGCACCAGCGACCTGCACCACGAAGTGGAACTGGTGGTCGCGCTCGGCCAGGATGCACCGCATGGCGAGTTGCCGGTCGCGGAGGCACAGGCGCTGGTATTCGGCTACGGCATCGGCCTGGACCTGACCCGTCGCGACCTGCAGGCCGCGGCCAAGTCCAGGGGACTGCCCTGGGATACCGCCAAGGGCTTCGACCAGTCGGCTCCGGCAAGCGAGTTAGTGCCTGCGGCGCAGGTCGGCGAACTCGCGGCGCGACGGCTGTCGCTTGAGGTCAACGGGCAGGTCCGCCAGCAGTCGACGCTCGACCAGCTGATCTGGGACGTGCCGGAGATCCTGCACGAACTGTCGAAGCTCTACGCGCTGCGTGCCGGCGACCTGGTGTTCATGGGCACGCCGGCCGGCGTGGCCGCGCTGCAGCCGGGCGATGCCTGCGTGGCGCGCCTGGACGACCTGCTGGAACTGCGTTGCCAGCTGCACGCGCGCTCGGCATAGTGGCCGCGCGCGGCGACCGCCGCCACGCCAACATACTGCGAGGAGACGCCGATGGGCATGATCAGTGAGTTCAAGGAATTCGCGATGCGCGGCAACGTCATCGACCTCGCCGTGGGCGTGGTGATCGGCGGCGCGTTCGGCAAGATCGTCTCGTCGCTGGTCGACAACCTGATCATGCCGGTGATCGGCCTGCTCACCGGCGGCGTGGACTTCTCCAGTTGGGCGATCGTGCTGCGCGAGGCCTCGGTCGATGCCGCGGGCACCGAGGTGCCTGCGCTGACCCTGGGCATCGGCGAGTTCGTCAACGCGATCATCCAGTTCGTCATCATCGCCTTCGCCATCTTCATGGTGATCAGGACGATCAACCGCATCCACAAGAAGCCCGAGGCCGCGCCCGTGCCCGCGGCGCCGACGGAGGAAGTGCTGCTGCTGCGCGAGATCCGCGACTCGCTGCGCAAATAGCCGGCAGCGCGCCTCGCGTACGAAGCCGCGGGCCTGCTAGGCTCGCGGCTTCGTCGTTTTACGGAAGGCTATCGATGCGCCTGGCCATGCTGTTGTTGTCCGCCTGCCTGCTGTGCGCCTGCCCGCGGCCCGCGCTGTCGGGCAGCGGCGATGCGGCCGCCCTCGACACCGCGGCCTCACTGCGCGAACGGGCACTGGCCGACACCACCGCATGGCGCGTGGTCGAATCGCTGACCACCGAGATCGGTCCGCGCCTGGCCGGCAGCGAAGCCGACGCACGCGCGGTGGCCTGGGCACAGGCGAAGTTCCGCGAGCTGGGCTACGACCGCGTGTGGACCGAGCCGGTCACCTTCCCCAGGTGGGAGCGCCGCGGCGAATCGGCGCAGGTCCTGGGCGCGCATGCGCAGCCGCTGGTGGTGACCGCGCTGGGCGGCAGCCCGGGCGGCACGGTCGAGGCGGAGATCGTGCGCTTCGACAGCCTGGAAGCGCTGCAGGCAGCGCCGGCCGGCTCGCTGCAGGGGAGGATCGCCTTCGTCGATCACGCGATGCCGCGTGCCCGAGACGGCAGCGGCTACGGCAAGGGTGGCGCGATCCGCAGCCGCGGACCCTCCGAGGCGATCCGCAAGGGCGCGGTCGGCTTCCTCATGCGTTCGGCCAGCACCAGCCCGCAGCGCGTCGCCAATACCGGCATCACGCGCTTCGACGACGGCCTGGAGCCGGTGCCCGCGGCTGCACTGTCGCTGCCCGATGCCGACCAGCTCGCGCGCCTGCTGCAGCGCGGCCCGGTGCGCGTGCGCCTGGCCCTGGACTGCGGCTGGGATGGCGAATACACCTCGCACAACGTGATCGGCGAGATCACCGGGCGCGATGCGCCGCAGGAGGTGGTGCTGCTGGGCGCGCACCTCGATTCCTGGGACCTGGGCACCGGCGCGATCGACGATGCCTCGGGGATCGGCATCACCATGGCGGCCGGCCACCTGATCGGCCAGCTGCCGCAGCGCCCGCGGCGCACGATCCGCGTGGTCGCGTTCGCCAACGAGGAGCAGGGCCTGCTTGGCGGACGCGAATACGCGCGCCGCCATGCAGCCGACGTGGCCAACCACGTCATCGCGGTGGAGAGCGACTTCGGCGCCGGCCGCATCTACGGCTTCAACACCAGCGGCGGCGACGCGCCGGCTGTCGCACGGATTGCCGGAGCGCTGGCGCCGCTCGGCATCGCGCACCTGCCGGGCAAGGGCGGTCCCGGCCCCGACATCTCCCCGCTGGCCGCCGTCGGCGGCGCCTGGGCGTGGCTGGGGCAGGACGGGACGCGGTACTTCGACCTGCACCACAATGCCGACGACACGCTCGACAAGATCGACCCGGCCGACCTGGCGCAGAACCTCGCCGCGTACGCCGTGTTCGCATGGATGGCGGCGGAATCGGACGCCGGGTTCGGCAGCGCGCCAAAGCCGGCGAACGATGCGGACGAATAAGACGCGGGGCGGCGGCCGCGTCACGGACCGCAGATCGACGCGGACGGACACCCCACTCTGGCGGGTGCTGCTGCTCGGCGACTCGCCCGGCCGCTGATCGAATCGACCCTGGTCTCCAGACTCAACCCGACCACGCCGATCGGACACCTCCTGGATCCGCCCGGGGAAGTCGGCCAAGGACTGGTGGTCGGGCGGCGGGCGGCCGACGTGCCCGACCCCGGCATGAACACCGCAACGCTGCCCGTTATATCGAACATGCCGCGGACCTCGGCCTGGAATACATGCATCGACGATGGCTGGTACGAGGGCAGCTTCGGCGACGGGCAGTGGAATTCGGAGGCCGACGTCACCCGGCCGGCCGCAACCGTCGAGCTGCGCGCGCTGCTGGAGCATGCGCGCTAGCTGTGGAGCTTCGCCCGCACGGCAGCCGGCTGATGTGCGGTCGGCCGCCAAGGGCGCTGTGCGGCCTGTGGCAGTTGTAGTGGTGCAGCCAGTCGTGCAGAGCCTCCCGGCGCTGGACCGACGTGGCATACGTGGCTGCATAGGCCCACTCGCGCAGGCAGGTCTGGATGAAGGGCTCGGCCTTGCCGTTGGTCTGTGGGGTGTAGGGCCGGGTGCGCAGGTGGCGCACGCGCAGGCGTCCGCAGGCCTCGGCGAACGCGCGGGACTGGTAGGCGGAGCCGTTATCGGTCATCACCCGTTGCACGGTGACTCCGCATGCCCGGTAGTGCGCCACGACTTGCGCTCGTCCTCGGCCATGGCCACAAGGGACGTGCGCGAATGGCCGTCGACGGCGACATGGGCAAACTCCCAGCGGATGCCACGCACCCGGTCCCGGCGATCTTCGGTGACCCGGTGGCTCGGGCGTTCGATCCGCCCCAGTTTCTTGATGTCGATGTGGACCAGCTCGCCCGGCGTAGCCCGCTCGTAGCGCACGACCGGCGGCTGTGGCTCCAGTTCACGCCAGCGGCTCAGGCCCGCCCGGCGCAACACACGCGACACGGTCGCGGCCGACACGCCCAGCTCCTGGGCGGTCAGGCGGCCGGTCCGCCGCTACCGCCGGAGCGCCTCAATCTGTGCACGGCGCCCGGCCACGATCGCCAATGGGCTTGTGGTGAGGCCCGGCTGCTGCTACGGTCCTGCAGCCCTTCGCCCTGGCAGAACCGGCGCCACCATTTGCGCACCGTGGTTTCCTACAGACCCATCGCCTCGACCTTGGGGACAGACGCGAATTCTTGTGCATGGTCGTTCCCCTCGCAGATGGACGCTGGCGTTTGGCGCAATCAGCATCTCCCTCCGGTCAGAGGGGAACAACCTTTTGAAACATCACAGCTAGCGCGGCGTCTGCATCTGGCTGGGGGTGCACTGAAAGGGCTTGGAGCCGCGCATGGAAAAGGTGTTCACGCGCTCCGTGGGGATTGGAGGTCAAAGGCGCCAAGGTCAACTTCGTGGACTGCGACAATCACCAGATGATGGCATTCTCCCACCGCACGATGCGAAGCGCGGCCGAGTATCGGTTGATGCTCGACCTGCACGGCGCCTACTGGCCGACCGGGCTCAACCGCACCGGGCCGCACTTCATGACTCAGGAGCGCTTGCTCGGCGCCGAGTACAACGAGTGGGGCCGACGCATCACCCAGACCCACGACGTCATCCTGCCTTTCATCCGGATGCTGATCGGGCCTAGGGACTACACCCCGGGCGGCTTCCGCAACGCGACGGCACCACCGGCGTTCGCACCTTGTTTCACCGCGCCGTCGGTGATGGGCACGCGTGCGTACCAGCTAGCGATGTTCGTGGTCTACGAGAGTCCGGTCCAGATGTTGGCCGACAGCCCCGACGCCTACGACCGTGCGGCGGGCGCGGACTTCCAGTCGCTGGTGCCGGCGAGCTGGGACGAGACCCCGAGGCTGGCCGGCGCGATCGGCGAGTACATCGTCCTCGCGCGCTGCAGCGGCACGACGTAGTACGCTCGGCGCGAGCCTCAGCGTACGGACGGACGCAGGACGCTAACGCGCACCCGACTTGTGGCCGGTTGCCCCCGCATCCAGCCTATCCAAGCCCCAGCACCGCGCATGGCGTCCGGGGCGGCAAGCCCGCGAACGACACCGTCGTCATCGATGAGCAGGACGCGGTGCGCACCTGGATCGGACATGATGAACCTGACACGCCGCCCAGGCGGCCCCAGCAGGTTCGCAACCGGCTCGACGTTGATATCGGCCACAGCCAAGTCGTGCACCGACTGCGACGCCACCCGTGCAAGCATGCCTGTCTCAGGCCATGCGAACACGGCAACCCCCAGCCGCCGCAACGGCGGAAGAGCTCGGGCCAGTTCTCCGGCGACGGTCTCCCCTGTTAGCAGATCGGGCTCGATAACGCCAACCGCAGCCGCCGTCGCCGTCTGTCCTGCCACCACCCGAATGTCGCCTGCCAGTTGCGAGGTCCAGAACTGGCTTGGCAACAGTGTGACCGCCGCGACGATCGATGTGAGCAGGGCGCGACGTGGCCATTGCGTGCCTGCGACCAGGGTGATCGCGAGACCGCTCCAGAACAGACTCGACCACACCAAATAGCGCGGTGCCATCAACTGGTCGGGGTGAACGTCAAAATACGCAGTGCGTACCGTGGCCACCATCATGCCCACGGAGAGTGCGAACCATGACATGCCTAGACCCAACAAGCGAGCGGAGCCGTCTCCACCACGCCGGATACTTCGATATGTGACTGTTGCAAGTATTGAGATTCCGATGGCGCTGATCGCGACATAGGGCCATCTCGCAAGTGCAGCCGGACCCATCGCAGCCTCCCAGCGCTCGGCGACCGGGATCAAAGCACCACGGGCGATCGGGGAGGCTAAGCGATTGGAGATCGCAGGGTCCACGACGGGACCGGCGGCATGTAGCCAAGGGGCCGACAGCCAACGCAACGCAAGATCCAGTTGCCGGAGGGGATCCAGTTCGGGTGCTGCACCTGCGCCAGCGCTTCGAATCAGCAGGTAGCTCGCCGTCGCCGAAAAAAGCAAAACCGTGATGGAGCGGGCAGGCGCCTGTCTAGCAATGGCAATCACGAGGAAACCGGAGAATACAGCAATGCCACTTCCGAAAGATATGGCGGCGCAGAAGCCACAAACGGCAGCCATTGAGGCATTCCGCATGCCTACCGGACCTGATTGACGGGCGAGAAAGCCGATTCCGGAGCACAGGAAGAACAGGACAGCATAGGCATGCACACTTTCGTTAGCATGTGCCAACGTGCGCGCATTACCCAGCCAGCAGAACCCGAGCACCATGGCCAAGATCGCGGCCGCCCGTCGCTCCGGCGAAGCCGCCCCGCGGATGCAGCGCCAACCGATATACAAACTAGCCAGAAACAGGATTATCCCAATCCACACTTGCAACGACTGGTCGGCATCGAAAAGATGCAGTTCGATCACTCGTACGATGTTCGGTATGACTTCGAAATGGCCGTTGTCCGGCATGAAGATGTCGCGAGGGAAATCCGCGCTCGCGAAATGCCCAAGGAATCGCCAACCGTCGGCATACGGCACTCGGGGAGCATGCCACATCACTATCATCGCCCAGGCGAGATAAACCGCCCCGATCAGTCGGGCAGGCCACATGGAGCGGGGCGTGCCATCCCGTTCTGGCTCTAGCATACGCACCGGCTTCGTCACGACCGCCGGCAACGTGTCCACGAAGCGAGGAAGACCGCAGTCGCGCTTGCGACGTTGAGGCTCTCCACCGCACCGGTGCCGGGGATCGACAGGCGCAGGTCGCAGTCGCCGACCAGCGTTTCGCCCATGCCCTGGCCTTCGGCGCCGAGCACGTAGACCAAGCGCGCCGACAGCGCGCCGGCAAACAGATCATCGCCGCCGCGCACCACGGTCGCGGCCAGCGTGAAGCCGGCCGCGCGCAGTTGCGCCATCGCATCGGCCGGTGCAGCCAGGCGCACCAGCGGCACCGCTTCGGCGCCGCCCTCGGCCACGCGCGCCGCGGCGCCGGACAGGGCCAGCGTCGAATCGCCCGGTAGCAGCAGCCCGGCCACGCCGAAATGCGCGGACGAACGCAGGATCGCCCCGAGGTTGTGCGGGTTGCCCACGCCATCCAGCCACAGCGCGCAGCACGGCCCCTCCGGCAGCGACGCCAGCCAGTCGGCCAGCGACTGCGGCGCTTCGCGCAGCACGTCGGCCACGATGCCCTCGTGGTGCGTGCTGGCGGACAGGCGGCGCAGCTCCTCGACGTCCTCGACCACGCGGTAGCCGATCCGGTTGGCCACGCACCACTTCAGCATCGGCTGCAGCTGCGGGATGCGCTCGGGCGCGAGATAGAGCTTGCGGATCGCCTGTGGACGGCGGGCGAACACCGCCCGCACCGCGTTCATGCCGTGCAGCCGCAGTTCCGTGCCGCGCACGGATGCGGCCGCGGCGTCGCCGTCGGCGCGACCGGCGTCGCGGGGTGGGCGCGATTCGCGGGCGGGCCCGGCCGTGTCGCGGCCGCGCGCGCCCCAGGGCGTGTCCCTGCCGGGGCCGGGCGGCGGCGGTGGACGCCTGGCCATCTCAGTCGCGCCTGCGCCAGAAGTCGGCGTTGCGGATGCCGAGCGCGTCCGGGTCGAAGGTGGGGTCGAGCCCCTCCTTCTTCTGCCGCTCGTAGTCGCGCAGCGCCACCAGCGCCGGCCTCTGCAGGATCAGGATCGCCACGATGTTGAGCCACGCCATCATGCCCACGCCGATGTCGCCCAGGGTCCAGGCCATCTCCGCGCTGCGGACCGAACCGAAGGTCACCGCGGCCAGGATCGCCAGGCGCAGGACGAACGTGGTCCACGGCCGGTGCACCTTGCGGTTGATGTAGGCCACGTTGGTCTCGGCCATGTAGTAGTAGGCCAGGATCGTGGTGAAGGCGAAGAACAGCAGCGCCATCGCCACGAACGCGCCACCGTAGCCGGGCAGCACGCTTTCGATCGCATGCTGGGTATAGCCGGGGCCGACCTCGATCGCGGGCAACGCCTCGAACAGGCGCCCGCCCTTCGGATCGTTGACGTTGTACATGCCGGTGGAGAGGATCATGAATGCGGTCGCGCTGCACACCAGCAGCGTGTCCACGTAGACCGAGAAGGCCTGCACGTAGCCCTGCTTGGCCGGGTGCGAGACTTCCGCCGCCGCTGCCGCGTGCGGCCCGGTACCCTGCCCTGCCTCGTTGGAGTAGATGCCGCGCTTGACGCCCCATTCGATGGCCAGGCCCAGCACCGCGCCGAACGCCGCCTCCATCCCGAACGCGCTCCTGAACACCAGCGCGAACATCGCCGGGATCTGCGCGTAGTTGAGGAACATGATCACCAGCGCGACCAGGATGTAGGCCAGCGCCATGAACGGCACGACCACCTGCGCGAACGCGGCGATGCGCTTCACGCCGCCGAAGATGATGAAGCCCAGCGCCACCACCAGCAGGGTGGCGGTCACCGTGGGCGGGATGTTCCAGGCGTTGTACATGCTTGCCG
Organism: uncultured Luteimonas sp.; assembly: GCF_947492465.1. Lineage (NCBI taxonomy): Bacteria > Pseudomonadati > Pseudomonadota > Gammaproteobacteria > Lysobacterales > Lysobacteraceae > Luteimonas > uncultured Luteimonas sp. The sequence goes on along the minus strand of NZ_CANLNF010000001.1, from coordinate 210,908 downwards.
CAATGCCGTTGGCCTGCACGCCGGGCAGCAGGAAGCCGGTCGCCACCACGGTCACCACGGCGAACAGCCAGGCATACCAGCGCTGGCCCATCGCCTTTTCGATGTAGTACGCGGGACCGCCGCGGTACTGTCCCTTGTCGTCGGCTTCCTTGTAGATCTGGCCGAGCGTCGACTCGACGTAGGCGGTCGAGGCGCCGAGGAAGGCCACCACCCACATCCAGAACACCGCGCCGGGACCACCGAAGTAGATCGCAGTCGCGACGCCGGCGATGTTGCCGATGCCCACGCGCCCGGACAGCGACAGCGCCAGCGCCTGGAACGGCGACACGCCGGCCGCCGACTTCTCGCCGGTGAGCATCAGCCGGACCATCTCGCGTACGCCGCGGACCTGCAGGAAACGCGTGCGGATCGAGAAGTACAGCCCCGCGCCCAGGCACAGCGCGATCAGCGCCTTGCTCCAGATGATGCCGTTCACCCAGCCGAGAAATGCTTCCACGGAATTCTGCCCTCCGGTCGGTTCGACGCTCCGGCCGGGACGGCGGGCGCACGGAAGGCCGCACGATAACTGATTTCCGCGCGGCCACGCCCCTGCCATGGGCAATGCGCCGGGCCAGCCCGGCGGTACGTGCGGCCATCCGGCGCACCGGAAGATGGCGGCCAGCGCCGCGAATGCGTGTGCCATTGTCGCCGCGCCGGCCGCACGATCAGCCGTCCCGGTCGCGGATCCTGGCGAACATCCGCAGGTCGTGGATGCGACCGTGCTTGCACACCGCGCGGCGCAGCACGCCTTCCTCGACGAAACCGTTCTTCGCCAGCACCCGCGCCGAGGCCCGGTTGAAATCGAGCACCGCGGCCTGCAGCCGCTGCAGCGACAGCGCCTCCATCAGCCACGGCGCGTAGGCCGCCACGACCTGGGTCATGATTCCCCTGCCCCAGTGTGCGTGCCCGAGCCAGTAACCGAATTCGGCGCCCACGCTGCGCTCGCCGGCGAAGGGACGCGCGCCGATGCCGCCGCAGGCTTCGCCGTCGACCTCGATTGCGAACACCGGGTCCGACAGGTCGATCACCGCGCCGGAGAGGAAGGCCACGCCATCGTCGTGCGTATACGGATACGGAAAACGGTCGCTGAGGCCGGGCGCGATGCGCGCGTCACCGGCATGGCGGACCAGTGCGTCCAGATCGTCGCTGCGCCACGGCCGCAGGCGGACGCCTGGGCCCACGGGCAGGATCAGCGCGTGCCACGACATGGGTCGCCCGTTCCTCCGCGAAAATGGCGCGGTGCGCCGTGCCCCGGATCCTCGCACAGCCCCACCGACGCGGGAACCGGACCGATGCTGCGTCCGGTTCCGCGCGGCGACCAGGCTTCAGGCGTGCCCGCTCACGGGCGCCGTCTCGGCCTCGAGCTGTTCGAGCTGGCGGGCCAGCGCGTCGGGCGAACGCGTGAACGGCGCGAGCAGCGCGTAGAACGCGGGCACCACGAACAGCGACAGCAGGGTCGCGAACGACACGCCGAAGATGATGACCACGCCGATCGTGGCGCGGCTGGCGGAACCCGGTCCGCCGGCGACCACCAGCGGCACCGCTCCCATCACCGTCGCGGCCGAGGTCATCAGGATCGGGCGCAGGCGCACCGCCGACGATTCTGCGATGGCTTCGCGCACGCTCATGCCTTCGTCGCGCAGCTGGTTGGCGAACTCCACGATCAGGATGCCGTTCTTCGCCGCCAGGCCGACCAGCATCACGATGCCGATCTGGCTGAACAGGTTGAGCGTGCCGCCGGTCGCCCACAGTCCGATCAGTGCGCCCAGCACCGCCAGCGGCACGGTGAGCATGATCACCAGCGGGTGGATGAAGCTCTCGAACTGCGCGGCCAGCACCAGGTACACGATCAGCAGCGCCATGGCGAAGGTCACCAGCACCGCGCCGCCGGCGCGCTGGTACTCGCGGGTCTCGCCCTTCCAGTCGATCTGCGCGTAATCGGGGAGCTCCTCGTCGACGACCTGGCGCGTCCACTCGATCGCCTCGCCCATGCTGTAGCCGGGCGCCAGGCCCGCGCTGATGGTGATGGCGCGCAGGCGGTTGAAGCGGTTGAAACTGCCGGGCTCGGCGATCTCCTCGAGCGTGACCAGGCTGGACATCGGCACCAGCCCACCGTCGCCGCCGCGCACGTAGGTGTTTGCGAGGTCCGCCGGCGTCATCCGCGACTCGCGCCCCGCCTGCACCACCACCTCGTACTCCTCGCCGTTGTCGACGTAGGTGGTCACGCGGCGCGACCCCATCATCGTCTCCAGGGTGCGGCCGATCGCGGTCACCGACACGCCCAGGTCGGCGGCGCGCGCGCGGTCGATCTGCACGCGCATTTGCGGGCGCGTTTCCTTGTAGTCCGAATCCGGATCCTGGATGCCGGGATTGGACTCCATGCGCTCGAGCACGCGGTCGCGCCACTGCGCCAGTTCCGCATAGTCGGGTCCGCCCAGCACCAGCTGGTAGCGCTGGCCGCGGCTGCCGACCAGGCCGCCGGGCACGCTGGCGCGGACCTGCACGCCCGGCAGCTCGGCGAACTGGCGCCGCAGCCCGGAGACCACCTCGTCGGTGCTCTGCTGGCGCACGCCCCAGTCCTCCAGGAAGATGATCACCTGGCCGGTGTGCATCTCCTCGCTGCCGCCCCAGCCGCGCGGCACGCGCGAGTTGGCGCGCTGGATCGGCTTGCCCTCGCCGACCTGGTCGAGGACGATCTTCTCGACCTGCTGCACCTGCTCGACGGTGTAGTCGAAGCCCGCGCCCTCGGGCCCGTCGACCATCACGAAGAAGCGGCCGCGATCCTCCGCGGGCGCCAGCTCGCTGGGCACGCGCAGGAACAGCAGCGCCGCGACGACGCCGAACATCGCCATCGCCGCCAGCACCAGCGCCAGCAGGCGCCGGCCCGGCAGCGCCACCAGCCGCGACACGCGGCGCCCGTAGCCCGCGCTCACTCGCGCCAGCTGCCGGTTCATCCAGGCGTTGAAACCGGTGACCTTGCCGTGCGGGCGCAGCAGCTTGGAACACATCATCGGCGTGAGCGTGAGCGCGACGAACGCCGACAGCGCCACCGCGCCGGCCAGCGCCACCGACAGCTCGCGGAACAGCCGCCCGGTGTTGCCGTCCATGAAGCCCACCGGCAGGAACACCGCCACCAGCACCGCGGTGGTCGCGATCACCGCGAACGCGACCTGCGCGGTGCCGCGCCGCGCCGCCACCAGCGGCGGTTCGCCCAGGTCGACGCGGCGCTGCGCGTTCTCCAGCACGATGATCGCGTCGTCCACCACCAGGCCGATGCACAGCACCAGCGCCAGCAGGGTGAGCAGGTTGATCGAGAACCCGAACGCGTACAGCGCGATGAAGGCCGCGATCAGGCACACCGGCACCGTCACCGCCGGGATCAGCGCCGCGCGCAGGCTGCCCAGGAACAGCCAGATCACCAGGAACACCAGCGCCATCGCCTCGCCCAGCGTCCAGTACACGCGCTTGATCGAGGCGTCGATGAAGGTGGTGCCGTCGTAGGCGACGAAGATGTCGGTGCCTTCGGGCAGCGTCTGCTGGATGAGCTCGGCCTCGGCGCGCGCCGCGCGGGCCACGTCCAGCGCGTTGGCCGTGGAGGTGCGCACGATGCCCAAGCCGACGTTCGGCACGCCGTTGCTGCGCAGGTAGGCGCGGCGCTCCTCCGGCCCCAGCTCCACCTGGGCCACGTCGCCCAGCCGCACCACGTAGCCGTCGTCGCCCTTGCGCAGCGGAATCTGCGCGAACTGTTCCGGCTGGCGGTAGCCGCGTTCGACGCGCAGGGTGAAATCGCGCGATTCTGACTCGATCCGCCCGGCCGGCAGCTCGACATTCTCGCTGCGCAGCGCGTTCTCGACGTCGGTGGCGGTGATCCCGCGCGCGGCCATGGCGTCGCGGTCGAGCCAGATGCGCATCGCATAGCGCTGCGAGCCGCCCAGCTGCACCCGCGCCACGCCGTCGAGCGCCGACAGCCGGTCGACCACGTAGCGGTCGGCGTAGTCGGTCAGCTCCATGGTGTCCATCGCCGTGGAGCGCATGTTGAGCCAGATGATGACCTCGGCATCGGCCTCGACCTTGGAGACTTCCGGCGGGTCCGCCTCGTCGGGCATGCGGTCCATCACCCGGCTGATGCGGTCGCGCACGTCGTTGGCGGCGGCCTCGATGTCGCGGGTGAGGTTGAACTCGATGGTCACGTCGGCGCGGCCGTTGCGGCTGGTCGACTGGATGGTGTTGATGCCCTCGATGCCCGACAGGGTGTCCTCGAGGATCTGGGTGACGCGGGTCTCGACCACCGCCGCGGACGCGCCCGGATAGGTGACGTCGACCGACACGATCGGCGGGTCGATGTTGGGCAGTTCGCGCAGGGTCAGGCGCATGAACGACATCAGGCCCAGCACCACCAGCAGCAGGCTGACGACGACCGCGAAGACCGGCCGCTTGATCGAAATATCGGAAAGCTTCATCGCCGGTCAGCCGTCCTGCGCGGCCGCCGCTGCGGGCGCCTGCACCGGTCCGTCTTCTTCCGCCGCATCGGTGATCGCCATGCCCGGGCGCAGCTTGCCGGTGCCGTCGACGACGATGCGGTCGCCCGCCTCGATCCCGCGCACGATCTCGACCTGCCCGGCGCGGCGCTCGCCGACCTGCACGGTGGCGCGTTCGACGGTGCCGTCCTGCTTCACCCGCCAGACGAAGGTGTCGCGCCCCACCTGCACCACCGCGATCTCCGGCAGCACCAGCGCCTGCCGCTGCGGACGCGACAGCTCCACCTGCATCAGCATGCCCGGCCGCAGGCGACGCTCGAGGTTGGGGAAGTCGCCGCGCACGAGCACTGCGCGCGTGGCCGCGTCGACGCGGGCATCCACGCTGGACACCTGGCCCTGGAACGTCACGCCCGGCCAGGCGACGCTGGTGCCGGCGAGCGCCTGGCCCACCGCCAGGCGCGCCAGGTGGATTTCCGGCACCGGGAAGTCGACGTATACGCGCGAGATGTCGTCCAGCGTGGCGACCACCGTGCCCGGCGTCACCAGCGCGCCCGGGCTGACCTGGCGGATCCCGAGCCGGCCGGCGAACGGCGCGCGGATGCTGCGGTCGCCGATGTCGGCGCGCATCTGCGCCACCCGCGCCACCGCGGCATCGCGGGTGGCGCGCTGGGTGTCGAGCAGCGAGCGCGCGATCAGCTGCTGCCCGACCAGCTCACTGCCGCGACGGTACTGCTGTTCGGCTTCCCTGGCGGACGCCTCGGCCGCCTGCAGCGCGGCCTGCTGCTGCTTGCCGGACAGCGTGACCAGCGGCGCTCCCGCAGCCACCTCGTCGCCGCTGTCGAAATGCACGCGATCCACGGTCTCGCTGACCTTGGCGGTGATCGTGACCGACTCGCGCGCCTGCACGGTGCCCAGTGCCGAGATCGTGTCGTTCCAGGGCAGCATCGCGGCCACCTGCGTGGTCACCACCGCAGCGGGCGCGCCCTGGCCGGGTCCGGCCGGCGCGGCATCGCGGCTACAGGCGGACAGCAGCAGGCCCAGGCCCGCGAGCAGCAGGATCGGGAACGACGGAAAGCGGGAATCGGCAGGCATGTCGACAACGTGGGGAGAAACCGCCCGATTCTATCGGGGGGCGGTGAAGGACGCCCATGCCAAAGGAGGGGGCGATTTCCCCTGTATCGCTGTCAACGCGAACGACGCTCGCGCGTTACCGCCGCTCGATCCCCAGCCGTCAGGCGGTTCCGGCCCAGCGGCCCAGCGCGGCCTGGCCGTTGTCGCGGGCGCGTGCGTACACCGCGTCCTGCGCCTTGGCCAGGTTGCCGAGCAGGTCCTGCGACCAGATCTTCAGCGCCGCCGACTGCATCGCCCGGCCGTAGGAGAACGACAGCGTCCAGGGATGCGGGCCCATGCGGTTCATCGCGTCCAGGTGCGCGGTCGCGGCGCGGTCGCTCTGCCCGCCCGACAAAAACACGATGCCGGGCAGGATCGCCGGCACGGTCGACTTCAGGCACAGCAGGGTCGCCTCGGCGACCTCCTCCACCGACGCCGTCTCGCCGCTGTCCTTGCCGGGGACGACCATCGACGGCTTGAGGATCGTGCCCTCCAGCGCCACGTTGTGCGTGTACAGCGCGTCGAACAGCGAGCGCAGCACCACCTCGTGCACCTCGTAGCTGGCCTCGATGTCGTGCGTGCCGTCCATCAGCACCTCCGGCTCGACCATCGGCACCAGCCCCTGCTCCTGGCACAGCGCGGCGAAGCGCGCCAGCGCGTGGCTGTTGGATTCGATGCAGGTGCCGGAGGGGATGTCGTCGCCGATGTTGATCACCGCCCGCCACTTGGCGAAGCGCGCGCCGAGCTTGTAGTACTCCTCCAGGCGCGGGCGCAGCCCGTCCAGGCCCTCGGTGACCAGCTCGCCCGGACAGCCGGCCAGCGGCTGGGTGCCCTTGTCGACCTTGATGCCGGGCAGGATGCCGGCCTGCGCCATCAGCCGCGCGAACGGCACGCCCTCGCGATTGGCCTGGCGGATCGTCTCGTCGTATAGGATCGCGCCGCTGATGTGCTCGCCCAGCCGCGGCGTGGTCAGCAGCAGTTCGCGGTAGGCGCGGCGGTTGCCTTCGTTGCTGGCGATGCCGACGGCTTCGAAACGCCTGGAGATGGTGCTGGTCGATTCGTCGATCGCCAGGATGCCCTTGCCCGGGGCCACCATCGCCTGGGCGGTTTCGGCGAGCGTTTCGATGCTCATGCGGGGGTTCGGCCGTCTGCGGGAAGACCGCGATTATATCTCCCGTCCCCTGCCTTCCCGGCCAAGCGGCCGTGCCGCGCCGGCGCATGGCACGGCGCGGCGGAAGCCCACCGCTAGAGTTCGCCCAGCCCTTCGGCGCGACCGTCCTCGCCCACCTGCAGCAGCCGCAGGGTGTTGGTGGCGCCATGCGTTTCCATGTGCTCGCCGCTGGTGAACACCACGCGGTTGCCCGGATCGAGCACGCCCGCTTCCACCAGCAGGCGGATGCTGCCGCGCGCGGCCTCGCGCGGCGTCTGGCCGCGACTGTCGTAGTCGGTGGGGTACACGTCGCGCATCAGCGCCATGCGCCTCCGCGCACCGGCGTGCCTCGAGAAGGCGTAGATCGGCGGGCCGGCGCGGAAGCGCGAGAGGTGGCGCGCGGTACCGCCCGACTCGGTCATGGCCACGATCGCGGCCACGCCGATGTGCTCGCTGATGAACATTGTCGCCATCGCGATCGCCTGATCGGCGTGCTCGAGCCCACGCTGCGCCTTCTCGAAATCGGTATCGTGCGCGAACTGGCGCTCGGCACCCATGCAGATGCGCGCCATCGCCTCGACCGCGCGTACCGGGAAGTTGCCCGCGGCGGTCTCGGCCGACAGCATCACCGCGTCGGTGCCGTCGATGACCGCGTTGGCCACGTCCAGCACCTCGGCGCGGGTGGGAATCGGCGAGTCGACCATCGACTGCAGCATCTGCGTCGCGGTGATCACCACCTTGTTGCGCGCCAGCGACTCGCGGATGATCTTCTTCTGCAGGCCCGGCAGCTCGGCATCGCCGATCTCCACGCCCAGGTCGCCGCGCGCGACCATCACCACGTCGCTGGCGTCGATCACCTCGGCCAGGTTCTCGATCGCCTCGGCGCGCTCGACCTTCGACACCAGGGCGGCATCACAGCCATGCGACCGCGCGATCGAACGCGCCTCCTCCATGTCGGCGGCATTGCGGCAGAACGAGACCGCGATGAAATCCACGCCGATCTGCGCGGCGACGCCGATCAATTCCTTGTCGCGCTCGGTCAGCGCGCCCAGCGACAGCCCGCCGCCGAGCTTGTTGAGCCCCTTGCGGTCGGACAGCACGCTGTCGTTGAGTACGGTGTTGACGATGCGCTGGCCTTCGATGCGCTCGACCTTGAGCTGCACCATGCCGTCGTCGAGCATCAGCACGTCGCCGGGCGACAGGTCGCCCGGCAGGCCGAGGTAGCTCACGCCCACCTCGTGCCTGGTTCCCGGCGGCGCATCCTCGCTCGCCACCAGGTCGAAGCGGTCGCCCGCCTTGAGCACCACCTTGCCTTCGGCGAAACGCTCGACGCGGATCTTCGGACCCGGCAGGTCGGCCAGGATGCCGACCTCGACGCCGACGCGCGCCGCAGCTTCGCGCACCGCTTCGGCACGCGCCACTTGTCCGGCCGGATCGCCGTGCGAGAAGTTAAGCCGGACCACGTCCACGCCAGCGCGGAAGATCGCGTCGAGCACGCCGGGCGGATCGGTCGCGGGGCCAAGCGTGGCGAGGATGCGGGTACGACGACGGTGTTCGGACATGGACAGGATCCGTTGCAGGAGTAAGGATCGCGACGGTGTCGCGCGAGCCCCGTATCCTAGCCGAGCCTGATGGCGATATCGCACATGTCCGCCGACATCAACACGCGCCTCGCGGCGCTTCCGGGCTTTCCTGTCCTGACCGGACAACGCGTGCGCCTGCGTGGCCCGCGCGCGCAGGACATCGACGCGCTGTTCGCGCTGTTTTCGCATCCGGACGTGATGCGCTACTGGAGCAGCGCACCCATGCGCGTGCGTATGCAGGCCGAGGGCAAGCTCGGCGAGATGCTCGACGGCTTCGAGCGGCGCGATGCGCTCAACTGGCTCGTCAGCGCACGCCGTGGCGACGCGGCGATCGGCAGCTGCACGCTGTACCGCTTCGACGCGAGGCACCGTCGCGCGGAGATCGGTTACGCCCTGCATCCCGACCAGTGGGGCCGGGGACTGGCGGGAGAGGCGGTCGCCCTGGCGCTGGACTGGGGGTTCCGCAGCCTCGGCTTGCACCGCATCGAAGCGGACATCGATCCGCGCAACGAGGCCTCGCGGCGACTGCTGCAGTCGCTCGGCTTCCGCAGCGAAGGCCTGCTGCGCCAGCGCTTCCTCGTCGACGGCGAGGCGACCGACTCGGAGATCTTCGGCCTGCTGCACGACGAGTGGGCCGCGCGCGCGCGGCGCGGCTGAGCATCCTCACAAGGATCCGCATCGCCGGCGACGGACGGCCATCGCGATGTGCGCGCAGGCAGCCAACTCGCGAAGCTCGCATTCTCGCGGCGGGAGCAGCGGTCCGGACGATCCGGACCGCTACAACCCCCGGCTACATGATGCAGCCGTTGACCGCCCGCGAGCGCGGGGTGACCACGCCCCAGCCCGGGTCTCCGCAGCCGTACATGCGCACGCCGACCACGGCGCCGGCCTCGTCGTAATAGATCACCGAACCCGGGTAACAGCAGTTGGCCTCGTCCTCGGCACCGGCCGCGGCCGCTACGCCCAGCCCCGCCACCAGGCACGCACCCAGCATCGCGTACTTCAGGCTCCGCATCGAAACAACCATCGCGCTTCCTCCCGTTGGTGAACGGACCGCCGCGATGGCGATCCGTGCCCTCCTGCTCCGAGCGCGCAGCTTCGATCCGGCCGCATCACGCGGGGATGAAGCGATCGTTAGGGAAACCTTGCCGGGCGGTCAGCCGCGGGCGTCGAGCGCGGCCACCGCGGGCAGCGTCTTGCCTTCCAGAAACTCGAGGAAGGCGCCGCCGCCGGTGGAGATGTAGGACACCTGGTCGGCGATGCCGTACTTGTCGACCGCGGCCAGGGTGTCGCCGCCGCCGGCGATCGAGAACGCCTTCGATGCGGCGATCGCGCGCGCCAGCGCTTCGGTGCCCTCGCCGAAGGCATCGAACTCGAACACACCCACCGGTCCGTTCCACACCACGGTGCCGGCGCTGGCGATCATGCCGGCGTAGCGCGCCGCGGTGTCGGGGCCGATGTCGAGGATCAGGTCGTCCGCCGCCACGTCCGCCACCGCCTTGACCGTGGCCTGCGCGTCGGGATGGAACTGCTGGGCGACCACGACGTCGGTCGGCACCGGGATGTCGGCGCCGCGCGCGCGCGCCTTGTCGAGGATCTCGCGGGCGGTGTCGAGCAGGTCCGGTTCGTGCAGCGACTTGCCCACCGGCAGGCCCTGCGCGGCGATGAACGTGTTGGCGATGCCGCCGCCGACGATCAGCTGGTCGACCTTGCCGACCAGGTTGGCGAGCAGCTCGAGCTTGGTCGAGACCTTGCTGCCGGCGACGATCGCCAGCAGGGGCCGCGCCGGCTGCTCCAGCGCCTTGGCCAGCGCGTCGAGCTCGGCCATCAGCAGCGGGCCGCCGGCCGCCTGCGCAGCGAAGCGGATCACGCCGTGGGTCGAGGCCTGCGCGCGATGCGCGGTGCCGAAGGCATCCATCACGAACACGTCGCACAGCGCGGCGTACTTGCGCGAAAGCGCCTCGTCGTCCTTGCCCTCGCCGACGTTCATCCGGCAGTTTTCCAGCAGCACGACCTGGCCGGGTGCCACGTCCACCCCGTCGATCCAGTCGCGCACCAGCGGCACCGGCCTGCCGAGCAGTTCGCCAAGCCGCCGCGCCACCGGCGCCAGCGAGTTCTCCTCGCTCCATTGGCCTTCCTTCGGTCGCCCCAGGTGCGAGGTGACCATCACCGCCGCGCCCTTCTCCAGCGCCAGTTTCAGCGTGGGAATCGACGCGGTGATGCGCTGCTCGGAGGTGATCCGGCCGTTGTCGATCGGAACGTTGAGGTCCTGCCGGATCAGCACACGCTTGCCGGCAAGGTCGAGGTCGGTCATTCGCTGGATGGTCATGGGCATTGGTCGAGACGGCGAATCCGGCATTGTCGGCGCCGCCAGCGCGGCAGGCAAACGTTGCAGCCGCGACCGATCAGCCGCGCGGCTTGCGCAAGAGACTCATGGCGAGGCCCGCCACCAGCGCGGCACCGCACAGCAGCAGCGCCCACAGCAGCCAGCCGCGCCAGTCGCTTGGCGCCGTGCCGGGCCGCAGTGCATCCTCGCCCGCAAGCGGTCGCATCTGCGCCAGCGATGCGATGCCGGGCTGCCAGTCCCGGCCATGGGCCTTGCCGATCGCCTCGAGCGACTGCGCCACCGGCGCGGCGCCACGCTCGGCGCGCGCGCTGCCTGCGACCAGACGGTATGGCGCCTCGCCCTGGGCGATGAACACCAGCGCCTCGGGTCGCCAGCCCAGGCGCAGGCGTGGCACCAGGCTCGCGCCGTCGGCGCCCACCAGCTTCCACTGGCGGTCGCGGGTGATGCCCGACAGCGGCTGCGGCGCGGAGCGGTTGGCGCCTTCGCCGCTGCCGATCGCATACGCCACCCAAGGGCCGGCGCGCAGCGTCCACGGCGCCTCGTCGTGTTCGCGGCTGTACAGGCGCCACTGCCCCGTGCCGTTGCCCGGGTACTGCAGGTCGGCCACTTCGACCGGATAGCGCCCATCGAGCTCGAACAGCTGCGCAGCCACGCCGCGCTCGTCCATCGGCGAGCCGGCCAGTTCGCGCCACTGCAGCGGTGCGCGCCGGTCTGGCGGCGCGAGTTCGGCGCGCACCGACTGCAGCCGGGGGCTGCCCTCGCCCTGCGCAGGCAGCAGGCGCAGGTAGCGCGCGCTCGCGGCCACCGGTACGCGCTGCTGGAGCAGCCGTTCGCCATCGCGCGACAGGTCCACCAGCTGCGCCGCCGACTGCACGGAACGCCATTGGCGCAGATCGTCGCTGGCCTCGACCCGGTAGGCGCGGTCGATGCCGTCGTTGTCCGCGGCCCAGGCCAGGTGCAGCGCCTCGATGCGGACGTCCAGCGCGCTGGCGTCGACCAGCCAGGCTTGCGGACGTTCGCCCGGGGGCGCGGCGACGGTGCCCGCCTGGACCCGCAGGATGCGGCCGTCGGCGGCACGGTCGACCGCCATCGACCAGCCGTCACCCGGATTCTCCGCCGCCGGCAGCGCGAACCAGCGCAGGTCCACGCGCACAGCGTCGGCATCGCCGCCATCGCCGGTGCGCATCAGCTGCGCCGGTACCGGCGCGCCGGCGGCATCGAGCACGTCGATGTCGCGCAGCGCGGGCGAACGCGCCTGCCGGTAGACCGCTGCGTCGAGCACCACGGCGTAGGCGCCCGCATCCGGGTCGGCGAGCGTGAGCGACCACTGCGTGGCGTAGTCGTCCGCGGGCGCGGCCGATGCGGACAGGGCCAGCAGCGCCAGGCCCAGCGTCGTGCCGAGGCGGATCATGCGGGCTGCTCCTGCGCCATCGTCGCCGCGCGCGGCGGCGCCGGCGCGAAATAGCCCACCAGCGTGCACAGCAGGCCGTAGGCGATGAAGGAGCCGATGCCGAGCAGGTCGCCCAGGTGCTGCCGGTCCACCAGCACCAGCTTGGCCAGCACCACCCCCATCAGCACCGCACCGGCCAGCCACAGCATGCGCTGGCCGCGACGCGAACCGGCGATCCAGCCGATTACGCCGAGCAGGCTCCAGACCACGGTCAGGCTGGTCTGCGCCAAGCTGCTCACCGCCATGCCGCCATCCCAGTCGACGCCGCCCCAGTGGTGCACGGCGCGCAGGGTGACGATGGTGAGCAGGGCGAAACCGCCGAACGAGAGCAGCGCGATGCGCATCGACGCGAACGCGGCAGGCGCCTGGTCCGACCACAGCCAGCGCGCGAGCAGGACCAGCACGAGCAGCTGCACCTGGTCGAGCGGATTGAGCAGCGGCAGCCACGGCAAGGGATCGCCGCTGCCGGCCGCCCACAGGCTGGCCAACCACCACAGCGCGAGCACGGTGCCCACCACCAGCTGCAGCGGCAGGCGCATCGCATCGAAGCGATCGCCGCGCAGCGCGCGCAGCCACCGCCAGCGCCACATCGACGCCACCGCCAGGGCCACCCACGGCAGGGCGATCGCCGCCAGCATCCAGCCCTGCGCCATGCCGGCGTGGCTGGCGCCCCAGCCGCCGGACAGCGACAGCACCGAAGGCCACGCCAGCCACCACGCGAACTGCGCCCAGTCGCCGGTGCGGCCCTCGTCGCCACGCAGGCACTGCAGGCTGCGCACGCCGAACGCCGCGTACGCGAGCCAGGCCCAGGCGCCCATGCCCCCGAACGGATGCGCATGCGCCGCGGTCTGCGCCAGCGCGAACGGGATCGCCGCGGCCAGCACGACCAGGCTGGTCGCCGCCAGCGCGCGCGCCGGTCGCCAGCGATGCACTTCCGCCGCCAGCCAGCCGGTCATCGCCGCAGCCGCCAGCAGCGCATCGACCCGTGCCTCGACCGGGACGAACCCGACGATCTCCTGCTGCAGGTTGCCGCACCACCATGCGAGGCCCCACAGGTAGTACGCGAGGGCGTGACGCGGCTGGCCGCCAGCACGACAGCTCCAGGCGCTCGCGAACCCGGCGAGCGCGATCAGCAAGGCGCCCATGAAGGCGGGATTGGCGATCGCCTGCACGTCCGGCGCGGGTGCGGCCGACATGCCGGTGGCGTAGGCGAACGCGGCGGCCAGCTGCAGCCCGGGGCCCGCCAGCTGCGGCAGCAGCCGCTGCTGCCTCAGGCCCAGCCACACCAGCGCCGCGCCCTCCAGCGCGAAGACGCTGGCGGTGGCGTGCGCCGACAGCGCCAGCGGCACCGACAGCGTGGCAAAGCCGACCGCCAGCAGCGCATGCGCCTGCGAAAGCAGCTCGAAACCCTCGCGTCGCCGCAGCAACCACGCCAGCGCCGCATACACGCCCGCCAGCGCCAGCGCGCAGAACGCAAGCGGCATGCGGTCGCCCTCGAGCAATGCGGCCTGCAGCGAAAACGCGACCAGCGGCGTGCCGAACAGCAGGCAGCCGTCGATCTGGTCGCGTCGCCCGGGCGGACGGCGTCGCGCATACAGGATCGGCAGCAGCAGGTAGAACCCGAAGAACAGCAGCAGGAACGGCTGGGTACTGGCCAGCTTGTCGGGCGAATAGGCCAGCACCCCCCAGGCGATGCCGATGCCCCAGGTGAACACGAACCCCAGCAGGTTGAGCACCCGCCAGGCCTTCATCCAGGCGATGGCGAAGATCGCCGCATTGAGCACCGCGTAATACGAGAACAGCGCGACATGGTTGCCGCTGCCGGTCGACAGCCAGATCGGCGCGAGGAAGCCGGCCAGAATGCCGAGCACGGCCAGCGTGCGCGAATCCTGCAGGACCGCCAGCACGCCCAGCCCCGCCACCAGCACCACGCTCAGCCCGAACGCTGCAGCCGCGGGGATCAGTCCGTACAGCTTGAACGCGGCGAAGACCACCAGCAGCAGCACGCCGATCGCCCCGCCCTGCAGCGCCAGCGCGAACGCCGGGCGGGCAGCGCGTTGGCGCCAACCGAACACCAGGCCCACCGATGCCGCGGCAGCCACGCCGGCCAGGCGGAGCTCGACGGGCAGCTGCAGCCAGCCCTGTTCATTGGCGTACTTGAGCAAAGCGGCCACGCCGGCCAGCAGCACCAGCATGCCGACCTTGACCGGGACGTTGCCCACGGTGAACCAGCGCTTGATCGCGCGCGCAGCAAGTTCGAAACCGTGCGGACGCGCGGGTGCTGCGGCACGGGTCCGGGGCGGCGTGGCCGGCAACGGCGGCGGAGCCGCGCCCCGTGTGTCCGGGGCAGGCGTCGCCTCCGACTCCGCGCGGGCGCCGACGGCGGCCGGACCGGCTTCGGCGCGCGTATCGACGGATGCGGCCGCGAGGTCGGCGACAGCGTGCTCGTCCGGGAGCGTCACGTCGCGGGAGCGCGTCCCTCGGGTGCCGACGTCCGCTCCGGTCCTCGCCTGCCCGGCATCACCGCCATTGACCGGCGCGGCGGCCGCTGCGCGCCCGCCTTCCGCCTGGGACGTGGTTCCGCCCGTCCGCTTCGCGGCCGTGCGCAACTCCCACAACTCGAGTTCCAGCTGGCCCACACGTCGTTTCAGCCCGCCGATGGACACCAGCGCGACCACCAGCAGCACGGGAACCGCCAACAGCACCAGCACCAGCAGGGCCAGGAGACCTTCCATTCCGCCATCCCGTCGAGCGCCGCTCCGGGCGCAGTGCCGGCCACCTTAACGGGCCGGGTCGCGAAAACAAGAAGCCCCGCGCGAGCGGGGCTTCGGGTATCGCCTGTGGCTACCGCCGGCTTACTTGCCGGCGACCACGCGCACCATTTCCAGGCACTTGTTGGAATAGCCCCACTCGTTGTCGTACCAGGCCACCAGCTTGACGAAGGTGGGGTCGAGCGCGATGCCCGCGTCGGCGTCGAACACCGAGGTGCAGGTCTCGCCAACGAAGTCGGTGGCGACCACCTTGTCCTCGGTGTAGCCGAGGATGCCCTTGAGCGCGCCCTGGCTCTGCGCCTTCATCTCGGCCTTGATCTCGTCGTAGCTGGCCGGGTTCTCCAGCTCGGCGGTGAGGTCGACCACCGACACGTCGGAGGTGGGCACGCGAAAGCTCATGCCGGTGAGCTTCTTGTTGAGCTCGGGGATCACCACGCCGACGGCCTTGGCCGCGCCGGTGCTGGAGGGAATGATGTTCTCGAGGATGCCGCGGCCGCCGCGCCAGTCCTTGTTGCTCGGGCCGTCGACGGTCTTCTGCGTCGCGGTGGCCGCGTGCACGGTGGTCATCAGGCCGCGCTTGATGCCCCACTTGTCGTTGAGCACCTTGGCCAGCGGCGCCAGGCAGTTGGTGGTGCACGAGGCGTTGGAGATGATCGCCTCGCCCTTGTAGGTGCTGTGGTTGACGCCGAACACGAACATCGGCGTGTCGTCCTTGGACGGCGCCGACTGGATCACCTTCTTCGCGCCGGCATCGATGTGCTTCTGGCAGGTGTCCTTGGTCAGGAACAGGCCGGTGGATTCGATCACCACCTCGGCGCCCACCTCGTCCCACTTCAGGTTGGCCGGGTCGCGTTCCTGGGTCAGGCGGATGCGGTTGCCGTTGACCACCAGGGTGTTGCCATCGACCGACACCTCGCCCTTGAAGCGGCCGTGCACCGAGTCGTAGCGCAGCATGTAGGCCAGGTAATCGGGCTCGAGCAGGTCGTTGATGCCGACGATCTGGATGTCGTCGAAGTTCTGGACCGCCGAACGCAGCACGTTGCGGCCGATGCGGCCGAACCCGTTGATGCCTACCTTGATCGCCATGGTGCGCGGACTCCCGGACAGGGTTGGAAAGAAGCGCCGATTCTAGCAGGCCGATCGTGGCGATCCGGCCCGCGCATCGGCGCGCGGCTGGTTGCGTCTGCAATGATCCGGATCAAGGTGGCGCGGCGCGCGCACGGACACACTGGCGCCCACCCCACACGGAGTTCCCCATGAAGCGCACCTCCACCCTGCTGCTCGCGGCCCTGGCCGCGGCCGTCGCCATGCCTGCCGCCGCCCAGTCCAAGGGCGACTGGACCCTCGGCGTCGGCGCCCACAACGTCGACCCGAAGTCCGACAACGGCAGCCTCAACGCCACCGCCCTGGGCCTGGGCCCGCTGCCGCCCACCGAAGTCGGCAACAGCGTGCGTCCCACCATCACCGCCGAGTACTTCATCGCCGACAACCTCGGCATCGAGGTGCTGGCCGCCCTGCCCTTCCAGCACGACATCGAGGTGCGCGGCGTGGGCAAGGTCGGCAGCACCAAGCACCTGCCGCCGGTGGTCTCGCTGCAGTACCACTTCGCCAACGCCAGCAAGGCCACCCCGTTCGTGGGCGTGGGCCTGAACTACACCACCTTCTTCAGCGAGGAGACCACCGGCGCCCTGGCCGGGACCGAACTCAAGCTGGACGATTCCTGGGGCCTGGCCGCGCACGTGGGCGTGGATTTCGCCATCGGCGAGCGCAGCGCGATCCGCGTCGACGCCCGCTGGGCCGATATCGACAGCGACGTGACGGTGAACGGCGTCGGTGTCGGCACCGCCAACATCGATCCGATGGTCTACGGCATGGCCTGGGTCATGAAGTTCTGAGTCGCGGGGCGGCGCCGCAAGGCGCCGGCCCGGACGCCCGGCGGGCCGGTCCGGCTGCCGGGCGTTCGCGTTTTGCGGATCGACGATTCAAGCATCCGCCTTGATGGATCCGCGCGAGGTGGCCTGCCCGCACCGCGGCGCGAGCGCCGCCGCGCCGATCAGCGCGGGTCTTCGCCGGCGACGTCCGGCAGTTCGCCCGGCGGCTGGTCGCCGACGGTCCACAGGCGCTCGAGCGCATAGAACTCGCGCACCCGCGGCAGCATCACATGCACCACCACGTCGCCAAGGTCGACCAGCACCCATTCGGCCTCGCGCTCGCCTTCCACGCCGAGCGGCTGGCAGTCGAGCTGCTTGGCCTGGCGCACCACTTCGTCGGCGATCGACTTGACGTGGCGGGTCGAGGTGCCCGATGCGATGACCATGTAGTCGCAGACACTGGTCCTGCCGCGCACGTCGATTTCGATGACGTCCTTGGCCTTGAGCGTGTCGACCGCGGCGTGGATGGTGCGAAGCAGCACCTCGGCGGCCGGCGGCGGGTTCGGGAGACGGGTCTTGATGACGTGGGCGGAACTGGACAAGGGCGCTGGCTCTGGAGGTTGCCGCGCGATTATACCGGGGACGGCGTCTGGACCCCGTGCACGCCGTACAGCTGGTGGCGCACGATGTAGTCGGCGACGCCCGGCGGTACCAGTTCCTGCCAGGAGCCGCCGGCGGCGATGGCCGCCCGCACCTGGCTGGCCGAAGCCGGATGCAGGGACTGGCGCAGGCGCAGCAGGCGGCCGGCGGGCTCGGCGCGCAGCGCTTCGGGATCGTCGCTCCAGCGTCCGGCGGTGGCCTCGGCCAGCTCGGGCGGCAGGCTGCGGTCCAGGCCGCTGCCGGGGCGTTCGGCGACCACGAAATGCGCCAGCCCGAACAGCGCCCGCCAGTCGTGCCACTCCGGCAGGGCCAGCAGGCTGTCGGCGCCCACCAGCAGCGCCACCGGCACGGACGCGCCCAGTTCCCCGCGCAGCGCGCGCAGGGTGTCGACGCTGTAGCTGGGGCCCTCGCGGCGCAGTTCGCGCAGGTCGATGTGGAACTCCGGCTCGTCGGCGATCGCGAGCGCCAGCATCGCGGCGCGCCGCGAGGCGTCGGCGCCCGGCGGCGCGCGGTGGGGAGGATCGGCGGCGGGCATGAAGTGCACCGGCCCGCCCAGCATGTCGCGCGCCGCGCAGGCCGTTGCCAGATGGCCATGGTGCACCGGATCGAAGGTGCCGCCGTACAGCACCAGCAGCGCTTCGCGGTCCGCACCGGTGTGATCGGCGCCTTGCGGCATTGGGTGGCGGGTGGCTGGCATCGTGTCGGCGTCCATGCGGGGCGGCGATCCCGAGCCTAGCCCGGATCCGCGCAAGAAGCGGTCAAGACCCCTGTGGGGACATGGCGATCCCGGCGTTCGGGACCAGCGATCGGCCTGTCCGGTCAGCCGGCCAGCGCCACCGCCTTGGGCTCGGCCACCGCGACCAGCAGGCGCTCCAGCGCCAGCCAGGCGTCGGCGGGCTCTTCGCCCAACCGCACGCGACCCTTGGCGATGCGGTCCACCGCGCCGGCCATCACCACGAAACGCTCCCAGCGCGCGGCCGGGTGCCGGGCAAGCGCCCGCTTGTACACCGCCTGCTTGGAGTCCCAGACGCGCTGCGCCTTGAATTCCGAAGCCAGGTTGCCGCCGCGCGCCTGCACCCGCGCCAGCGCCGCGACCCGGTTGAGCTCCATCACCACCATGCCCATCAGTGCCGGCACCGCCTCGCCCTCGGCGCGCAGACCTGCCAGCATGCGCGCGGCCTGCGCGGCCTGGCCGCCCAGCGCGGCATCGACCAGGCGGAACACGTCGAAGCGGGCGGCATCGGCCACCAGCGACTCCATGCGAGCCGCGTCGAGCGTGCCCTCGCCGGCCAGCAACGCGAGTTTGTCGACTTCCTGCGCGGCGGCCAGCAGGTTGCCCTGCACGCGTTCGGCCAGGCGCTGCACCGCGGCCCGTTCGGCGCGCACGCCGCGTTGGCGCATCCGCGATTCCAGCCAGCCCTCGAGCTCGTGCGGCCGTACCGCCGGCGCCTGCACCACGTGGCCGACGCCGGCGATGGCCTCGCTCCAGCGTCCGCCGTGCTGGCGGCTCCATTCGCGCGCGGTGACCAGCAGCACGATCTCCGGCGGTCCCGCCCCGTCCCTGGTGGCCTGGGCGGCGGCGGCACAGTAGCCGGCGATGACTTCGGCCCCTTCCTTGCCCGGGCGGCCGGTCGGCAGGCGCAGTTCGATCAGCCGCTGCGCGGAGAACAGGCTGGGCGCGCGGAAGCTGGCGTCCAGCGTGTTCCAGTCGAAATCGCGGCCGTCGGCGTCGAACACCTCGCGCTCGCCATAACCGCAGTCGCGGGCGCGGGCGCGGATCGCATCGGCCGCTTCCAGCACCAGCAGGGTTTCGGCGCCCGCCACCAGGTAGGCCGGACGCAGCGGCTCGGCACCCAGCTGCGCGGCCAGCCGCTCGGGCTTCAGCTCCATGCCGCGGCGCGGTTCACTGCGTGGCCTGGCGGCGCTCGCGCGTCGCCGCGTCGATGCGGCGCAGGATGGCGGCGTTCATTTCGCGCTGCAGCTCGCGCCCCAGCAGCTCGGCCTCGGTGTCGGTACCGGTCTGGTCGGTGGGCACGGAAATGTAGTCGCGCGACAGCTCCACCGCCTGCTGCGGCACGATCTCGTCGCCATTGGCATCGATCAGGGCGAACACCACGGCGTAGCGCAGCGTGTATTCCTGGGCACGGCCGAACTGGTCGATGCTCAGCGGCAGCGAGGCCCAGCGTTCGGACCGGATCGCCAGCACCGCGAGCCGGCCGGGGGTCTCCTTCCCGGCCACCTGCACGCCGGCATGGCCGAGCGAGCGTTCCAGCGACAGCGCCAGCGCGCTGTAGGGATCGCGCGCGGTCACCCGCACCTGGCCCAGGTCCTCGGGCAGTTGCAGCGCTTCGCGCAGGTGGAAGCCGCAGCCCGTCAGGCCAAGGGCGAGCAGCGCGGCAAGCAGGCAGGTCCGGATCATCGGCGAAGTCTGGCGGAGGGCGGCGACGCGGGCAAGCAGGCCGGTGCCGCGCATTCAGCCCGCCACCACGTTGACGATCTTGCCCGGCACCACGATGACCTTGCGCACCTGCAGGCCCGACAGGAAGGCCTGCACGTTGGGATCGGCCAGGGCCGCGGCCTCGATGGCCTCGCGCGCTGCGTCCACGGCGATCTCGATGGTGCCGCGCAGCTTGCCGTTGACCTGCACCGCCAGCGTCACGGCGTCGCGCACCAGGGCCGCCGGGTCGGCCCGCGGGAACGGCACGTCCTCCAGCAGCGCTTCGGCATGGCCCAGCGCCTGCCACAGCGCATGGCTGGCGTGCGGGGTGATCGGGTTGAGCAGCAGCACCATCGCCTCCAGGCACTCCTGGCGCAGGGCGCGGCCGTTGCCGCTGGCGTCGTCGAACTTCGCCACCGCGTTGAGCAGCTCCATCACCGCGGCGATGGCGGTATTGAAGCTGTGGCGGCGGCCGTAGTCATCGCCGACCTTCTGGATGGTCTCGTGCAGCTGGCGGCGCAGGGTCTTCTGCGGCGCGGTCAGCGCGGCCGCGTCAAGGGGCGGAGCCGCGCACGCCTCGACGTGGCGCTGCACCTGGGTCCACAGCCGGCGCAGGAAACGCGCCATGCCTTCCACCCCGGCCTCGTTCCACTCCAGCGACAGTTCCGGCGGCGAGGCGAACATCGAGAACAGGCGGACGGTGTCGGCGCCGTAGCGGGCGATCATCGCCTGCGGGTCGACGCCGTTGTTCTTCGACTTGGACATCTTCTCGACGCCGCCGATCAGCACCGGATGGCCGTCGGCCTTGAGCGTGGCGCCGGTGATGCGACCCTTGTCGTCGCGCTCCACGTCCACGTCGGCCGGGTTGAACCATTCCTTCGCGCCGTTGACGTGCTCGCGGTAGTAGGTCTCGGCGATCACCATGCCCTGGGTGAGCAGGCGCGCGGCCGGCTCGTCGCTGTCGACCAGGCCCTGGTCGCGCAGCAGCTTGTGGAAGAAGCGGAAGTACAGCAGGTGCAGGATCGCGTGCTCGATGCCGCCGATGTACTGGTCCACCGGGGTCCAGTACTTCGCGCGCCCGTCGACCATGTCGACCGCGCCGGGCGAGGTGTAGCGCGCGTAGTACCAGCTCGACTCCATGAAGGTGTCGAAGGTGTCGGTCTCGCGCTCGGCCGGCTTGCCGCAGTCCGGGCAGGTGGTCCTGCGCCACTGCGGATCGGACTTGATCGGCGAGTGCACCACGCCTGCGTTGGAGAAGGCGTCGGCCACGTCCTCGGGCAGCACCACCGGCAGCTGGTCCTCGGGCACCGGCACCGCGCCGCAGCCCTCGCAGTAGATCACCGGGATCGGACAGCCCCAGTAGCGCTGGCGGCTCACGCCCCAGTCGCGCAGGCGGAAGTTGACCTTGCGCCGACCCGAGCCCTCGGCCTCGAAGCGCTGCGCCAGCGCCTCGAAGGCGCCGGCGTAGTCCAGGCCGTTGTACTCGCCGGAGTTGATCAGGAAGCCGCGCTCGGTGTACGCACCGCGCTGCTCGATCCCGTCCAGGTAGTCGCGCACCACCGCGACCGCGGCCGCGGTGTCGTAGGCATCCACCGATCCGCCGGCCAGCGCGGCCTGGAACGGGTCGGCGTCGTGGGCCACGTCGCCGATGACCTCGGCCAGCGCGTCGCGCACGCCCTGCGGCACGATCACCGGCCGCACCGGCAGGCCGTAGGCCTTGGCGAATTCCCAGTCGCGCTGGTCATGCGCCGGCACCGCCATGACCGCACCGGTGCCGTAGCCCATCAGCACGAAATTGGCGACGTAGATCGGCACGTCCTCGCCGGTGAGCGGGTGGATCGCCCACTGCCCGGTGGCCATGCCGCGCTTGTCCTGGGCCTCGATGTCGGCCTCGGACACGCCGCCGCGCTTGAGCTCGGCCAGGAACGCGGCCAGCTCCGGATTCGAGGCGGCCGCCTTGAGCGCGAGCGGATGTTCGCCGGCGATGGAGATGAAGGTCGCCCCCATCAGCGTATCCGGCCGCGTGGTGTAGACGGTGAGCGGCTCGTCCTCGCCATCGACCCGGAAGCGGATCTCCAGGCCCTCGCTGCGGCCGATCCAGTTGCGCTGCATGGTCTTGACCGACTCCGGCCAGCCATCGAGCGTGTCCAGCCCGTCCAGCAGCTCCTGGGCGTAGTCGGTGATGCGCAGGAACCACTGCGGGATCTCGCGCTTCTCGACCAGCGCGCCGGAGCGCCAGCCGCGGCCGTCGATCACCTGCTCGTTGGCCAGCACGGTCTGGTCGACCGGATCCCAGTTCACCACCGAGTTGCGCCGGTAGGCCAGGCCCTGCTTCATCAGGCGCACGAACATGCGCTGCTCGTGCACGTAGTAGTCGGGCGAGCAGGTGGCGAACTCGCGCGACCAGTCGATCGCGTAGCCCAGCGACTTGAGCTGGGCGCGCATGTGGTCGATGTTGGCGTAGGTCCACTTCGCCGGCGCGGTCGCATTCTTGATCGCCGCGTTCTCCGCCGGCAGGCCGAACGCATCCCAGCCCATCGGCTGCAGCACGTTCCTGCCGGTCATGCGCTGGTAGCGGCTGATCACGTCGCCGATGGTGTAGT
Source organism: uncultured Luteimonas sp. (assembly GCF_947492465.1). Classification (NCBI taxonomy): domain Bacteria; kingdom Pseudomonadati; phylum Pseudomonadota; class Gammaproteobacteria; order Lysobacterales; family Lysobacteraceae; genus Luteimonas; species uncultured Luteimonas sp. The sequence continues at coordinate 188,409 of NZ_CANLNF010000001.1, read as the reverse complement.
TGCGCACGTGGCCCATGTGCAGCGCGCCGGACGGGTACGGCAGCATCGACAGGCAGAAGAACTTCGGCTTGCCGGGCTGTTCGGTCACCTCGAAGGCGCGCGTGTCCTCCCAGAAGCGCTGCGCGGCGGCCTCGACCGGGGCGGGCTGGTAGGCGGCGGATTCTGGGCTGGCGGACTCGACGGACACGGCATCTGCGCTGGAAAAACGGGGACGGGAAGCCTACCGCAGCGCGGCAGCCCCGTCATTCGCCGCGGCGCGGCGCGCAGCGGCGGACCGTCCCCCGTCGGCGGGTCCGTGGCGCCCGGCCGCACTGTGGTTCAATCGCGCCACCCTTGCCGACCGTGCCGGACCATGGCCGAAACGACCCGACTGCTCCCCTTCCTCGTCCTGGCCGCGGGCCTGTCGCCGCACGCGATGGCGGCCGATGCCGTCGCCCTGCACTGCGAACGCCTGTTCGACGCCCGCGCCGGCAAGGTGCTGGGCGAGCACACCATCGTGGTCGAGGACGGCCGCATCCGTTCGCTGCTGCCCGGCCGGGCCAAGCTGCCCGAGGGGACCGGCTCGATCGACCTGGCCGGCCGCACCTGCCTGCCCGGCTGGACCGACCTGCACGTGCACCTGGGCAGCCAGTCGAGTCCGCAGAGCTATTCGGAAGGCTTCCGCCTGGACCCGGTCGACTACGCCTTCCGCGCGGTCGGCTACGCCGGCAAGACGCTGCGCGCCGGATTCACCAGCGTGCGCGACCTCGGTGGCGAGGTGTCGCCGCACCTGCGCGATGCGATCAACCAGGACCTGGTCGACGGCCCGCGCATCTTCGCCGCCGGCAAGTCCATCGCCACCACCGGCGGCCACGCCGACCCGAGCAACGGCTGGAACTCGATGCTCTCGCATCTGCTAGGCCCGCCGGGCCCGACCGAAGGCGTGATCAATTCCGTCGACGACGCCCGCCAGGCCGTGCGCCAGCGCTACAAGGACGGCAGCGACGTGATCAAGATCACCGCCACCGGCGGCGTGCTGAGCTATGCCAGGTCCGGCGACGCGCCGCAGTTCACGCTCGACGAGATCCGCGCGGTGGTCGAGACCGCCAGGGACTACGGCTACACCGTCGCCGCGCACGCGCACGGCGAGGAAGGCATGAAGCGCGCGGTGCAGGCCGGCGTGACCAGCATCGAACACGGCACCCACATGAGCGACGAGGTGATGCGGCTGATGAAGCAGCACGGCACCTGGTACGTGCCCACCATCTACGCCGGGCGCTTCGTCGCCGACAAGGCGAAGGAGCCGGGCTACTTCCCCGAGATCGTGCGGCCCAAGGCCGCGCGCATCGGCGCACTGATCCAGGACACGGCCGCGCGCGCATACCGCGCCGGGGTGCAGATCGGCTTCGGCACCGACCAGGGCGTCGGTCCGCACGGCGACAACGCGCGCGAGTTCATCTACATGGTCGAGGCCGGGATCCCGGCGGCGTATGCGCTGCAGTCGGCGACGCTGCATGCGGCGCAGATGCTGGGCGTCGACGACCAGGGCGTGATCGAGGCGGGCAAGCGCGCCGACATCATCGCCCTGCCCGGCGATCCGGTAGCCGACATCAATGCGGTCATGGGGGTGGACTTCGTGATGAAGGACGGCCGCGTGCACCACGGCCCGGGGGCCGAATGAACCTGGAATGGCTGGGCTACATCGCCGCCACGCTCACCACGCTGTCGTTCGTTCCGCAGGCGGCCAAGACGATCCGCAGCCGCGATACCAGCGGCATCTCGCTGGGGATGTACGTGGTGTTCACCCTCGGCATCGTGTGCTGGTTCGGCTATGGCCTGGTGCTGGGATCGTGGCCGATGATCCTGGCCAACGCGGTCACCTTCGTGCTGGCGGCGGTGATCCTGGGCCTGAAGCTGCGGCACGGCTGAGCGCCGCTCGCGAGTCCAGCCACCCCATCCACGCGAACCAGGCGGCGAACGCCAGCCGCTGGCTCGGGCCCGCACCGAGCAGGCCCGGCAGCAGCACGCCCGCGCCCAGCACCAGCAGCCATGCCGCCATGGCCGCGAGGCGCAGCCCGCGCAACCTGGCCGACAGCAGCGTCGCACCCGCCAGGAAGGCGATCCACCACAGCGTCCAGGCCACGGCGTGCCAGCGGCTGGCGCCGTCGTCGGGATGCGCGATGTCCAGCGGCAGCAGCCCCTGCGCCGCATAGGCCAGCGTGGACAGCAGCAGCATCGCCGCGCCCAGTCGCGCCGCCATGCCGGCACGCTCCGGCAGCCGCGCGCGCAGCCGCCAAGCGCAGACGGCCAGCAGCAGGCCGGGCAGCACGAACACCAGCAGGTTGAAGGCCAGCGCGTGCGGCATGCCGGCGGCGCCGGGCAGCGCGACCGGGTGGACCAGGTGCGAGTAGCCGGGCAGGGCCGCGGCCAGCGCGACGAAGGCGCAGGCGGCGAGCAGGCCGGCGGCCACGGCGAGCCAGCGGTCGCGCGCCCTCATGCGCCCTCCCAGCGGAACACGTCCTCCACCCCCACGCCGAATGCGCGCGCGATGCGGAACGCCAGTTCCAGCGAGGGCGCGTAGCGCCCCGCCTCCAGCGCCAGGATGGTCTGCCGCGTGACCCGGCAGGCGTCGGCCAGCGCCTGCTGGGTCATCTCGCCATGCTCGAAGCGCAGGCGGCGGATATGGTTGGCGATGGGCGTCCCGCTCACTGGCGGTCGCGCCAGTACAGCCAGGCCACGCGTGCCTCGCCCACCACGCTTGCCAGCAGGATCGGCAGCAGCAGCAGCGAGGCCAGCCGCACGGGCTCCACGGACAGGGTGAAAAGTCCCGGCATCACCGCCCAGGCCACCGCGATCGCCAACAAGGAGAGCTCCAGCACGCGTCTGGCGACCTGGTCGCCCTGCGCACGGAGGGCGCGGTCGCGCTCGTCTCCGTCGATGTCGCGGTGACGCCTGTTGGCGTCGATGAATCTCCTGCGAAGCAACGGATAGCACGCCACGAGTACCACGTAGGCGGCGAAGAACAGCCAGGACGACAGCAAGCCCTGCATCGACCCCAGCGATACGCCCCCCAACACCAGAATCGCGGTCATGCCCACGGCGAGCTGCTGCCAGCTGGCCTTCTCCGATAGCGACGGGGTCTCGCCATCCCGTCCCGGACGCTCGGCCAGCTGCTGCAGCAGTCCAGCCCCCGCGAGCACGACCAGCATGACGCCGCCGAAGACCAGATGGGCGGCGCCCTCGCGCAGGCCCAGTACGCACAAGGCAAGGCCGAGCGCAGCCACCAGCCCCAGCATGGCCAGCACGAGTCCGGCGGAGGCCACGCCTTTTCCGATCACCCGCCCCATGACGACCTCCTGCCGGCCAGGTACATCAGCGCCGTCGCCGCGTACTCGACCAGCCAGCCCAGCATCAGCCCGAACACCAGGAGGCTGGCGATGCCGAAAGGCGTCGCCCAGGCCATCCGGTCCGGGGACGGGAAGCCCAGCGACACCGCCAGCGCGATCCCGGCCACCACCAGCGCATTGCGCCCGTGGCTCGCCGCGCGCAAGGCGATGTCGCGGTCGCGTTCGTCCTCGTCCACCGCGCCCTTCCAGCGCGCCGCCACCACCTGCGACAGCACGGCCCAGGCCACCAGCAGCATCACCAGGCTGCGGACGGCGCCCTGCGCCGAATGCCGGTCGGCCGACGGCCCCAGGAACAGCTCTGCGCGCGTGGCGACGAAGACCATCGCCACCAGCATGAAGGCCGTCCCGATCCAAGCCTTCCATTCGGCCGGCGCGATCGCGCGCTCGCCCTCGCCGCGCGGCAGCCGCGACAGGGCCAGCAGGCTGGTCCAGGCCGCCGTGATCAGCAGGACCATGCCGGCATTGCCGCCATCCACGCCGAGCACGCGCTCGGGCCCCGCGAGCAGCAGCCACAGCGCGGGAAGCGCGATGGTCGCCAGTCCCGCCACCTGCCAGGGTCGTATCGTCACGATGTCATCTCCAGCGGACTCGATGTAAAGAATACTTTACCTATCCAGATTCGATGTCAAGTATTTTTTACATGTGTGTCGGCGCGGCCGTGCGGTCGCCAGCAATCGAGTGCCTCAGGTTCTCGCCCTGATCTCCGCACGCAGCGCGCGGGCGAGCCCGCCGCGGCGCTCGACCTGCAGTCGCGGCAGCCCCAGCCAGCCGGCCAGCTGCAGCAGTTCCTCCGCCAGCTCGGCGGCGGTCGCCTCCGGCGCCTGCGGCTCGACGTGCGCGCTGCGCACCACGAGCATGCCGGCGCGACGTTCCGCCTTCAGGTCCACGCGGGCGACGATGCGGTCACCGAGCAGGAACGGCAGCACGTAATAGCCGTGGCTGCGCAGGTGTTCGGGCACGTAGATCTCGATGCGGTAGCGGAAGTCGAACAGGCGTTCGGTGCGCTCGCGCTCCCAGACCACCGGATCGAAGGGGCTGAGCAGGGCACGCGCGTCGATGCGCCGGGGCACGCGCGCATCCCGGTGCAGGAAGGCCGGACGCGCCCAGCCTTCGACGCGCACCGGCAGCAGTTCGCCCGCCTCGACCAGCGCCGCCAGCGCGGGCCGGCTCTGGCCGTGGTGCATGCGGTAGTAGTCGCGCAGGCAGGCCTCGGTGGCGACGCCGTGCGAGATCGCCGCGCGCCGCACCAGTTCGACGTGCGCCACGGCATCGTCCGGCACCGGCTGCGCCAGCACCGCCGCCGGCAGCACGCGCTCCGGCAGGTCGTACAGGCGCTCGAACGCGCCGTTGCGCCCGGCCACGGCCAGCTCGCCACTGGCGAACAGGTACTCCAGCGCCTGCTTGGTCGCCGACCAGTTCCAGCCCCAGTGGGTCTTCATGCGCGGCAGGCCGTCGTCGAGGTCGCGCGCGGTCGACGGACCGCGCTCGCGCACCTCGTCGAGCAGCGAGGCGATCAGCTTCGGATCGGGGCGCGTCGCGCTCCACGCGTGGCCGCGTTCGCGGTAGCCGCGCATGCGGTGCTGCATGACCGGCCACAGCTCGACCGGCATGAAGGCGGCCACGTGCGCCCAGTACTCCACGATCCTGCGCGGCGCCTGCTCCGCGGCGCGTTGCAGCAGCGCGGTGTCGTAGGCGCCCATGCGGCTGTACAGCGGCATGTAGTGCGCCCGCTGCAGCACGTTGACCGAATCGATCTGCAGCACCCCGGTGCGCGCGAGCGTGCGCGAGAAGGTGCGCAGCGTCGGCGTGGCGTGGCGCCGGTCGGCGAAGCCCTGCGCGGCCAGCGCGATGCGGCGTGCCTGCGCACGGTCCAGTGCAAGACTCACGATCACTCCGGGGCGGAAACGCTGGCGACATTGTGCCGCGGTTGTTTTCCTCCGCTCTGCCACAATGTGTGGGATTCGTTGCCCAGGAGCCGCCCGTCCATGTCCGCCGAAATCAGCACGCCCCACGTCTTCGACGCCACCACCGCAGGCTTCGAAACCGAAGTGCTGCAGAAGTCGCTGGAGGTGCCGGTCCTGGTCGATTTCTGGGCCGAATGGTGCGGCCCGTGCAAGACCCTCGGGCCGATCCTCGAGAAGCTCGCCGGCGAATACCACGGCGCTTTCCTGCTGGCCAAGGTCGATACCGAGAAGGAGCCGCAGATCGCCGGCGCCTTCCAGATCCGTTCGATCCCGACCGTGTTCCTGGTCAAGGACGGGCAGATCCTCGACGGCTTCCAGGGCGCGCTGGCCGAGGGCCAGGTGCGCCAGTTCCTGCAGCACCACGGCATCGAGCCGGGCGAGCCTGTCGAGGAAGCGCCGGCCGAGGCCGCGCCGCTGGATCCGCACGCCGAGGTCGCGCGCCTGCGCGAGGCCGTGGCCGCCGAACCGGGCCAGGACGAACTCAGGCTCGACCTCGCCCTGGCGCTGCTGCAGACCGGCGCGGCGGCCGAGGCCGAACGGCTGCTCGACGCGCTGCCGGCCAACCTCTCCACCGACGACCGAGCGGTCAGGGCGCGCGCGCGCCTGGGCTTTGCCGCCCTGCTAGCCGAGGCGCCGCCGGTCGCGGCGCTGGAAGCGGCGATCGCCGCCGACCCCGGCGACCTGCGCGCCCGCCACCTGCTGGGCGTGCACAGGATCGTCGGCGGCGATCCCGAAGCCGGGCTGCAGCAGTTCCTGGAAATGCTGCAGCGCGACCGCGGCTTCGACGACGGCCTGCCGCGTCGCGCCCTGATCGACGCCTTCCGCATCCTCGACGACGCCGAACTGGTAGGCCGCTACCGCCGGCGCATGGCCTCGCTGCTGCTGGTCTAGGCCTCGGCTCAGCTGAGCAGCAGCGTGGCGACGTACTGCAGCGCGCGGTAGACCGTCACGTTGACCAGGAGCGTGCCCGCGATGAGGGCCAGCGCGCCGGCGGCGGCGCGCAGCCACCCGACGCCGTAGCCGCGCGCGACCTGGCGCCACGTCCAGGCGGCCAGCGCGACCAGCAGCCCCGTCGACAGGGCGGTCACGAGCGGCGCGGGCCAGGCGTGCCGCAGCATCCAGCGCACGGCCTGGCCGAAGACCAGCGTGGCCGGCAGCAGCAGCGCGAAGAAGTGAAGGGTCACCACGACGTGCTCGGCGTAGTAGCGCCCGCGCCCGGCCATCGCCGCCATCAGCAGCAGCGCCACGAACGGCACGTGCAGGATCAGCAGCGCCTTGCTCACGTCAGCGGCGATCGCGTCGTAGTCGCGGCGCAGCTCGGCCAGGGTGTAGCCGTCGCCGCCACCGGCGCGGTCGCGCGCATCGCGGCGCGCGACCAGCGCCCGCGTCGGGCCGGCGGTGACGACCCCGTGGAGCTGTCCGGGGAACCGTTCCAGCCCCGCCGGCGCCTCGTCGCCCATGGCGGCCACGGCCATCGCCCCGGGCACCTGGCTGGCGAACGAGAGGTCGAAGTCGGCGCGCAGCGGCGCCACGAAATAGACCAGGTTGGCGAGCAGGTACAGGGTGAGCGGCGGCAGCCACCGGCGCCTGCGGCCGGACATGTAGTCGCGGTCGAGCACGCCGGGGCGCAGCACCAGCGCGCGCAACGAACCCCACAGGCGTCCGTCGAGGTCGGTGAGCAGCTCGAAGCACTGCGCGGCAAGGTGGCCCAGGCGCCGGTCCGACTCGTCGAAACGCTTCTGGCCACAGGCGCCGCAATAGGCGTCGGTCACGGGGGCGCCGCAGTTGCGGCAGGCATCGCTGGCGGGCAAGGCAGGGCTCCGTTGCGGACGCGGCATTCGACCACGGCGGCGCCAGCGGGGGAACCACCATACCGCCCCGCATGGTAGGCTCCCGCCCCCGTGTCTGGCCCGCCGGAAACGACGATGAGCCCCACCCTGCTGCGCTGGATCTTCAACCTGTGGCCGCCGTTCGCCGCATCGGGGATCCACGTCACCGGCATCTCGCGCGACTGGCGCCACGCGCAGGTCGAGCTGCGCATGCGCGCGTGGAACCGCAACTACGTGCGCACGCACTACGGCGGCAACCTGTTCTCGATGACCGATCCGTTCTGGATGATCATGACCCTGCAGTCGCTGGGCCGCGACTACATCGTCTGGGACCAGGCCGGCAGCATCGATTTCCTCAAGCCGGGCAAGGGCACGGTGGTGGCGGACTTCCGGCTCGACGACGCCGTGCTGGACACGATGCGCGCGGCCACCGCGGAAGGCGGACGCTACCTGCACTGGTTCCAGACCGACATCCTCGACGGCCAGGGCGACGTGGTCGCCCGCGTGCGCAAGCAGGTCTACGTGCGGCGCAAGCGCGACCGCTGATCCTCAGGCCCGTCTTCCGGCACGCCCGCGCGAGCGCCGGGCAGGGGCAGTTCGAACCAGTCATCGTCCGCGGCCGGCGCGTCGTACTGGCGGACCCGCAGGCTCGCGCCATCGCTGCCCGGCTGCAGCGGGCGCGCTGGACTGCGCAGCGGCTGCGGCAGCTCCGCCAGCCGCGCCGCCAGCGGACGCCGGTCGCTGGCCGTGTCGCGCAGCCACAGCAGCGCCGCGAGCAGCCGCAGCCGCGCGCCATGGTCCAGCGCACGGGTCGAGTACTGCGCGTACGCGGGCGCGGCGATGGAGTCCAGGATGCAGCCGACGAGATTGTCGACGCAGGCCAAGGGCGTCGGTCGGGGCGCCGGTGGCGCCGGGAATGGCTGGTCCGCGGCGATGCGGTCACGGGCCTGCGGCATGCAGGCGTCCGCGAGCCGCAGGGCCGCCATGCCCCGGCTCTTCGCTTCGTTGTAGAGCAGCGGATGCGGCCGCTGCGCGAGCGAGGCGCGGGCACCCGTCGCGTAGGCGAACTCGCCCCGCATGGCCTGGCACAGCGTCAGCTCCTCCGGCTGCGGCGGACGCAAGGCGGCCCGGCAGGCGCCGGGCACGGCGTGGTCGGCAGGGAGTTCGCTCAACATCCCGGCGATCAGCCTGCCGCCCGCGTCGCTGGCGGAGACGCCCATCATCGCCACCACCAGCATGTCGCTGTTGGCGGCCAGGCGCCGCCAGGTGGCGAGATCGCGACAGGCGACGGCAAGCCCCGCGTCGAGGTCGCCCTGCGCGAACAGGACCGCGGCATGGGTCGTGCCGGCGCGCGCGAGATCGAGCGGCGGAAACGGCATGTCCATGCGCGCGGGGAAGCGGTTGGCCACATGCCCGTGGCGCTCCAGCGCCGCGACGCGCTGGAACAGCCCGGCGTGGCGTTCGAGCAGCGCCTGGTATGCCGGCAGGTCGGCACGCACCCGGATCAGACAGTCCTCCCCGTAGGCGGTGCACAGGCGTGCCCGGTCGTCGCTGTCCGGCAGCTGCACCGGATGGTGCGTGGCCGCTTCGCTGCGGAAGGCGGAAGCCCCGGTCCAGCCATCGCCGCCCGGCGGCGGCGCGGCGCGCAGTCGCGCGGCATCGCGTTCGACGATGCCGGCCATGTCGGCATCGTCGACCGGATAAGGCAGCAGCCACAGCGCATCGAACGCGTTGCTGCCCGGCGCGGCCCAGGGGGCTTGCATCAACGCGAGCGCTTCGCGCTGCATGCGGCCGGGTCCGCTCGCCCTGCCCGCCAGCCACGACAGCACCACGATCGCGGCGACAGCCACCACCGCCGTGCCCAGCCATTTCAGCATCCTGCGCATGTCACCTCCCCTTGTCCGGATCGTAGCGGTTTCCCGGCGCTGGTTCACTGCTGTCGCGGCGCGCCTTGTATATGCTTTCCCCCCAATACAGGGGATGGCATGGTCGCAGGGGAACACATCGGAGCGCAGGCGCCACTGCCGGACATCGCCGGCTACCGTCTGACGCGCGTGATCGGCGAAGGCGGGATGTCGACCGTGTACCTCGGCACGCAGGTGTCGCTGGGGCGCGAGGTCGCGATCAAGCTGATGCGCCCGGAGGCGCTGGCCGATGAGGTGAGCCGGCGCCGCTTCGAGAACGAGGCGCGCACGATCGCGCGGCTGGAGCATCCGCACATCGTCGGCATCCACGAAGTGGGCCGCACCGCCGACGGCCTGCCCTGGTATTCGATGCCCTACCTGCCGCGCGGCCATGTCGGCCAGCGCGACCTCACCGGCAATCCGCAGCAGGTCCGCGAGATCCTGCGCGCGCTGCTGTCGGCGCTGGCCTATGCCCATGCGCGCGGCGTCGTGCATCGCGACGTCAAGACCGAGAACGTGCTGTTCGACGAAGCCGACCGGCCGCTGCTGGCCGATTTCGGCATCGCCCTGCGCCGCGGCCACGGCACCCGCGTGACCATGACCGGCCTGGCCGTGGGCAGCACCGCCTACATGGCACCGGAGCAGGCGCGCGGCGAACAGGTGGACCATCGCGCCGACCTCTACAGCGTCGGCGTGCTGGCCTGGGAAATGCTGGCCGGCGAACTGCCCTACAAGGCCGACGACGCGCTGGCGATGGCGATCCAGCACGCGCAGAAGCCGGTGCCGAAGCTGCCGCCTGCGCTGCGCCACTGGCAGCGCTTCATGGAACGGGCGCTGGCCAAGTCGCCGCGCCGGCGCTTCCACGATGCGGCGCAGATGCTGGCCGCGCTCGAGCAGGTGCCGCTGTCGGCGCATGCGCGCGGCGCCTGGTTGGGCGCGGCGGTGGTGCGCGGTCGCGGTGCCCTGCAGCGGCTGCCGGCGCTGGCCTGGGTGGGCCTGGCCCTGCTGTGCGCCGCCGCGCTGGGACTGGGCCTGCATTTCGCGGAACCCGTCGCGCCAGCCGTCGACGACAACGCGCAGCCGGCGATGGCGCGCGCGCCTTCGACCGGGTTCCACGCGCCCGCACCGGTCGACGCGGTCACCATGCACCAGGCCGCCCCGCTGTCGCAGGCGGACCTCGGAGTCGAACGCGCACGCGAACAGATCGCGGCGGGGCGACTGACCCGGCCCGCCGGCGACAGCGCCACGGACCACGTGCTCGCGGCGTGGCAGGCGGACCCGGCGCATCCGCAGCTGGGCGAAACCGCGGCGGCGCTGATGGATGGGCTGGGGGCCGCGGTCGCCGAGGCCATCGCCCGGGATCGCGACCAGGACACCGAAGCATTGCTGCAGGCGGCCGGACGCGTGCGCAGCGAGACCTCCGCGCTGCCGGCCGACGCGCAGCGGCGCTGGCAGGACCGCGTCGACAAGGCGCTGGCCGCGCGCATCGACGCGGCCGCACGCAAGGTCGATCGCGCCCGCGCCACGCGCACGGCCGCACTGGCCGGGCCCGCCGACCTGCCGGCGGCGGCGGGGCGGCGCCTGCAGGCCCAGGCCGCGCGCGTGCCCGACCTGGGCGGACGCACCGCGGGCAATCTCGACGGCATGGTGGTGCTCGAGGGCGGCGAGCGTCCGGTCGCCGCGTTTGCCCGCCCGGTCAGCCGCGCCGAGTACGCGCGCTTCGCCGAGGTCAACGGGCGCGAGCCGGCGCTGTGCCGCGAACGCATTTCGCTGCTGCGCGTGCTGGATCCGCGCAACTGGCAGACCCCGGGCTTCGAGCAGGGCGACCGCGACCCGGTGGTCTGCGTCTCCTGGATCGACGCCGAAGCCTATGCGCAGTGGCGCGGGCGGCGCGACGGCCATCGCTACCGCCTGGCGACGGCGGCCGAAGGCGCCCGCCTGGCTGCCGCGACGGGCGACCGCCCGGTGTCGGAATGGCGCGCGGACTGCGGCGACACCTGCGCACGCCGCGCCGCCACCGGCCCCAGCTGGCGCACCGACAGCAGCGCGCGCACGCTGGTGCCCGACCGCGGCTACGACGACGTCGGTTTCCGGCTGGTGCGCGAGCTGTAGGACGGGGCGCCGCCACCGGCGTCCCGGGCGCAGCGACGGCAGCGCATCGCGGATGCGGCGGGCGCAGGTTCCAGGCGCCGCAGTCGCACACAGTGTCGCGCCACCACGCGCCGCCGCGCGCGGAGCGGACCGGTAGAATCCGCGCATGTCATCGACCCCCACGCCCGCGCAGCGCCTGCAGCGCCTGTTCCTCACCGGCCTGCTGACCCTGCTGCCGATCTGGCTGACCTGGGTGGTGGTCAAGTTCGTGTTCGTCCTGCTGTCTGACATCAGCAGGCCCTGGGTCGGCCCGGTCGCCGCGCAGGTCGCGGCCTGGTTCCCGGACACGCTGGGCTGGATCAACGCCGGCTCGGTGCTGGCCACCATGGCCATGGCCGCGACCCTGCTGCTGATCCTCATGGTGGGCTGGCTGGCGCGGCGCGTGGTCGGCCAGCGCCTGCTGTCCTGGCTGGAGGCGCTGGTGCAGCGCATTCCGCTGGCCAACATCATCTACTCCAGCGCGCGCAAGCTGCTCGACATCCTGCAGACCAAGCCCGACGGCACCCAGCGGGTAGTGCTGATCGACTTCCCGCACGACCAGATGAAGTCGGTCGGCTTCGTCACCCGGGTGATCCGCGAGCACGGCACCGGCCGCGAACTTGCCGCGGTGTACGTGCCGACCACGCCCAATCCCACCTCCGGCTACCTGGAAATCGTGCCGGTGGAGAAGATCACGCCCACCGACTGGACCGTGGACCAGGCGATGAGCTTCATCATCAGCGGCGGCGCGGTGGCGCCGGACACGATCCCGTTCGCGCCACCGGCGCAGGCGCCGCGCACCGGCGACGCCGGGGCCTGACGCGACCCCCGGGCAGCGAACGCCGCGGCGCGCATGCGTCGTTCCCCTGCGCCGACGGCCCGCGCGCCGTCCCGCCTGCCCGCCGCGCCGGTCTCCGGCGAAGACCGCACGACCGCAGTACGGCCGCACCCGGGCGGCCGACTGCATCGCGGGCACCTCAGTACATGAAGCGGAACGTCACTCCATAGGTCCGCGGCGCGCCGAGGAAGGCGTTCCAGGAGCCGGTCTGGATCGGCGCATCGAAGCCGACCTGGCTGTAGGTCTCGTCGGTGAGGTTGCGTCCCCACAGCTCCACCGCCCAGCGCCGGTTGCGCGCGCCCAGCACCAGCCGCGCATCGACCAGGGTGTAGGCCTCCTGGAACTTCTGCGGGTCGAGGTCGGAGCCGGTGTTGTGGTCGGCGGTATGGCGCGCGCCGAGGTAGGCGCGGCCCATCAGCCGGTCGGAGAAGTCCCACTCGTAGGTCAGCGAGGCATTCGCCTGCCAGCGCGGCATGAAGCCGGGCGTCGCACCCGGCAGCAGTCGCAGGTCGGCGTCGGGCAGCGCGTCGTCGCCAAACTCCGCGTCCAGCCAGGTCGCGCCGCCCTGCAGCGACAGGCCGTCCACCGGCGTCTGCCACATCACGTCCAGGTCGACGCCCCGGCTGCTCAGTTCCGGGATCGAGCGCACCACGTAGCTGGTGCCGATGAAGCTGTTGAGCTGGAAGTCGGTGAAGGTCTGGTGGAACAGCGCGGCGTTGAGCAGCAGGTTGCCGCCGGCCAGGGTCGACTTGGCGCCGATCTCGTAGCTGTCCACGAACTCGCCCGGGAACGAGGTGTCATCGACCGGGGTGATGCCGGCCGCGCCCGAGGACAGGCCGTTGGCCGACTGCACCCGGTCGAGGTTGAAGCCGCCGGCCTTGTAGCCGCGCGCGGCCGAGGCGTAGGTCATGAAGCGCTCGTTCCAGCGGTACGAAGCGCGCAGCGCGCCCGACCATTCCTTCTCGTCGCGCTCCTGCCAGGTGTCGCGGCCGTGGTGCTGCACGTTGCTCCAGGGCAGGCACATGTAGCCGATCACCGTGGGCACCAGAGCGGGGATGTACGCCCCCGGCACGCCACGCGCGCCCAGCGCCCCGCCCACCTGGGCCGGATTGGTCAGGCCGTTGAGGCAGCCGATGCCGCCATTGGGATTGGAGAGCACCGACCGCAGCTGCTTGCGCTCGGCGGTGTAGCGCGCGCCGAAGGTGATGTCGAGCGCGTCGGTCGCGTGCCAGACGTTGTTGGTGAACAGCGCGTTGCTGCGCGCCTTCTGCTCGAAGTGGTCGTGGCTGCCCGGTCCGGTGAACGTGGTGCCGTAGGGCCGGCCCGCGGCCTGCGACAGGAACAGGAACGGGTTCGAGGTATCGACCAGCCCGGCCGGGAACGACGCGGCGATGTTGCTGAGCAGTGCGATCGACAGATACGGCTCATAGGCCGCGCCCATGGTGATGCTGTCGTTGCGCACCAGCTCCTCGTTGGAATGGAATGCGCCGACCATCCAGTCCAGGCGCTCGCCCGAGCCGGTCAGGCGCAATTCCTGGCTGAAGGTCTCGAAGCCGACGTCGTTCTCGCCCTCGCCGTAGAAGCGGGTCCAGACCGGCGCCGTGGTGAAGTCCAGGTCCTGGCCGCCGATGTTGTGCCAGTCGCGCAGCGCGGTGATGGAGGTGAGCGTGGCGCCGCCGAGCCAGGGCGTGTCCCAGTCCACCTGCGCGGACACGCCGCGGTCCTCGATCGACTGCCGGGTGCTGTCGTTGCCGTAGGCCAGGCGCCGCTCCGGATCGGGTACGGGGATCACCGCGTTGCCGCCGACCAGGCTGTTGACGATGGCCGCGGTGGGGCCGCGCGTGGTGGTGACCGCGGCGCAGCATTCCTCCTCGCGGTTGGCGTAGTCGGCGATCAAGCGGATGCGCAGGTGCTCGCCCGGCTCGAACAACAGCTGGCCGCGCAGCGAATGGAAGTTCTGGTCGGCGTCCTCATGGCTGCTGCGCGGGCCGGCCCCGGTTTCCACGTCCATGAAGCCATCGCGCACGCGCTTGACCCCGTGCAGGCTGAAGGCGACCGTGTCGCTCAGGGCGTCGTTGTAGCCGGCAGCCACGCCGATCGCGCCGTAGTTGCCCACCGTCACCTCGGCTTCGGCGGTCTGGCTGAAGCCGGGACTGCGGGTGGTGATGTTGATCAGGCCGGCCGAGGTGTTCTTGCCGAACACCGTGCCTTGCGGTCCCTTGAGCACCTCGATGCGTTCGACCGGACCGAGGTCGCCGAAGCCCACGCCGTTGCGCGGGCGGTAGACGCCGTCGATCACCACCCCGACCGACGACTCCAGGCCCGGGTTGTCGCCGACCGTGCCGACGCCGCGGATGCGCACCGTGGTCTGGCTTTCGGAGGAGGTGCTGGACACGCTCAAGCCCGACACCAGCGACTGCATCTCCTTGATGTCGCGCGCACCGCTGTCCTGCAGCAGCTGCTCGGGCAGCACGCTCATGGTGATCGGCACGTCCTGCAGCGCTTCCTCGCGCTTCTGCGCGGTGACGATCAGCGCGTCGAGGGTGGTGGCCTGGCGTTCGCCCGAGGCCGGCGCCTCCTGCGCGGAGGCGGCGGTGGGGAGGCTGGCCAGCGCGGCGGCGACCGACCAAGCCAGCATGTTGCGATGCGTGTTGTCACGATTCATGGATCTACCCTCCCAAGCAGACTGGATGTGGAACCCGTCCCGAAGGCCGACGCACTGCTGGCGTCGTGCCGGGGCTCCGGTGTGTGCCGCGTCCCGCGATCGACTCCCTCCCCTCCCTCAAGCGGCGTGCGCCGGCGCGTGGCGCCGGTACTGCCGCAGGTGTTCATCGGTACCGCCCATGCGCAGCTCGAAGGCCAGCAGCCGACGGAAGCAGTGGCTGACGTCGAGTTCGTCGGTCATGCCCATGCCGCCATGCAGCTGCACCGCCTCCTGCCCGACCCGGCGCGCGGCCTGGCCGACCAGCGCCTTGGCGCCGGACACGGCCTCGCGGCGCGCATGCGGGTCGTGCTGCAGGCAGGCCGAGGTGGCGAGCAAGCTCATCGAACGCGCCTGCTCGACCTGCATGTACATGTCGGCCATGCGGTGCTGCAGCGCCTGGAACCGGCCGATCGGCGTGCCGAACTGGACCCGGTCGCGGGTGTACTGCACGGTCGCGGCGAGGATGCGGTCGAGCACGCCGACCGCGTCGGCGCACAGCGCGGTGATGGCGCGGTCGAGCGCTTCGTCCAGCGCCGCGGCGGCGTCGCCGTCGTCCAGGCGCGCATCGCCGGGTACGCACAGATCGAGGTCGATGTCGGCCGCGAGCATGCCGTCGACGGTGCGCAGCGGCTGCAGCGCCACGCCCGCCGCCTCGCGGTCGACCAGGAACACGCCCGTGTCCGGTCCGGTGCGTGCGCTCACCAGCAGCCAGCGTGCGATCGGCGCATGCGCGACGCAGGTCTTGCTGCCGCGCAGGCGCCAGCCGTCGCCTTCGCGCACCGCCGTGGTCGCCAGCGGTTGCGCCCAGCCCGCGGACTCCTCGTGCGCGAGCACGGCGATGGCCGCTCCCGAGGCGAGCGCCTCGAGCAGCTGCACGCGCCGTTCGCCCTGCGCCAGCAGCGAGACCAGGCGCGTGGCCAGCACCGCGCTGGCGTGGAAGGGTTCGAGCAGCAATCCCGCGCCCACCGCTTCGGACACCAGCATCGTGCCGACCGGTCCGGCGCCGATGCCGCCATCGGCCTCGTCGATGTCCAGGGCGAGCAGGCCGAGTTCGGCCAGGTCCGACCAGGTGCGCGGCGACCAGCCTTCGTCGCCGGCAAGGATCGCGGCGCGATGCTCGAGGCCATAGCCGGACTCGAGGTAGCGCCGGATCGAGTCGCGCAGCATCTGCTGCTCTTCGGTGAAGGAAAAGTCCATGGGGGTCCCCTCAGAGTTGCAGGATCATCTGCGCGATGATGTTGCGCTGGATCTCGTTGGATCCGCCGTAGATGCTCAGCTTGCGCAGGTTCATGTACTGTGCCACCGCGCGCGGCACGTCCTCGCCGCCGTCGCCAGCGGTGACCAGCGCGCGGGCGCCCAGCGCCTCGACCTGCAGTTCGCTGATGCGCTGCAGGATCTCGGTGCCGCGGATCTTGAGCATCGAGGCTTCCGGTCCCGGCGCCTGCTGCCGGCCTTCGGCGAAGATCACCCGCAGGTTGGTCACCTCCAGCGCGCGCAACTCCAGCGCCACCTGCGCGATGCGCGAGGCGAACACCGGATCGTCGGCCAGCGGCGCGCCCTCGCGCTGTGCCTGCGCGGCCATGCGCCGCAGCCGCGCCAGTTCGCGGCGGCTGGCGCCGATGCCGGCAATGTTGGTGCGCTCATGGCCGAGCAGGAACTTGGCGCAGGTCCAGCCGCCGTTCTCCTCGCCCACCAGGTGCTCCACCGGTACGCGTACGTTGTCGAAGAAGACCTCGTTGACCTCGTGCCCGCCGTCGAGCAGCCGGGTCGGCTGCAGGCGGATGCCGGGCGTGCGCATGTCGATCAGCAGGAAGCTGATGCCGCGCTGCGGCTTGGCCGCCGGATCGGTGCGCACCAGGCAGAAGATCCAGTCAGCGTGCTGGCCCAGCGTGTTCCAGGCCTTCTGGCCGTTGACCACGTAATGGTCGCCGTCGCGCTCGGCACGGGTCTTGAGCGAGGCCAGGTCGGAGCCCGATCCCGGTTCGGAATAGCCCTGGCACCACCAGTCGGTCGCGTCGAGGATGCGCGGCAGGAAGCGCGCCTGCTGCGCCGGCGTGCCATAGCGCATGATCACCGGCGCCACCATCTTCAGGCCGAACGGCAGCTGGATCGGCGCGTCGGCGGCGGCGCATTCGATATCGAACAGGTACTGGCGCGTCTTGTCCCAGCCGGTGCCGCCGAATTCGACCGGCCACATCGCCGCGCCCCAGCCGTGCGCGTGCAGGATCTTCTGCCAGCGGCGGACGTCGCTGGCGACGTCGCTGTCGTCGCCGCGGCGCACGCGGTCGCGGATGTCGCCGGGCAGGTGCGCGGCGATGAAGGCGCGCACCTGGTCGCGGAATTCCAGTTCGTCGGGGCTGAAGTTGAGGTCCATCCGGTCTCCTCGGGTCAGGGTGCGCGCAGCGCTTCGGCCAGCTGCTCGCGCAGCCGCGGCATCGCGGCGTAGGGGTCGGGCGGCGCCTCGCCGGCGAGCAGCGCGTCGCTGCGCGCGCGCACGCCATCGAGCGCCTGCGGATGCGGCAGGATCCAGAAGCGGCGTTCGGCCACGGCCGCGAAGGTCAGCTCCGCGACATCGGCCGCGGTGAGCCGGGCCGATGCCACCGCCTTCTCCACCAGGGCGCGCCCGACCGCCGCCGAGCGCGAGGCCGGCGCCGGCGTGGCACGGTTGCGTTCCGAACGGGCGATGCCGGTGCCGACCCAGGACGGGCACAGCACCGAGCAGCCGACCCGGTCGCCGACCAGCGACAGGTCCTGGTGCAGGGTTTCGGACAGCGACACCACCGCGTGCTTGGCGACGTTGTAGGGGCCGGTCAGCGGCGGGTCGACCAGGCCGGCCATCGAGGCGGTGTTGACCACGTGGCCGCGGTAGCCGGCATCGCCGGCGGCCGCTTCCAGCATGCGCGGCACGAAGGCGCGCACACCATGGATCGTGCCCCACAGGTTGACGCCCAGCACCCACTCCCAGTCCTGCACGCTGGCTTCCCAGAGCAGGCCGGTGCTGCCGACGCCGGCGTTGTTGAACAGCAGGTGCACCGCGCCGAAACGCGCGCAGGCATCGTGCGCCAGCCCCTGCATGGCCTCGCCATCGGCCACGTCCAGGCAGCGGTGCATCAGGATCACGCCGTCGGACTCGAGCCCGGCCACGGTGGCCGCCAGCGCGTCGGCCTGCACGTCGGCCAGCACCACCGCCATGCCTTCGCGCGCGGCGATCCGCGCGAACTCGCGGCCGAAGCCGGAGCCGGCGCCGGTGATCACCGCGACCCTGCCGCGCAGCGCGCCGAGCGGCTTCATACCGCGGTGTACCCGCCATCGACGGCCAGCACCTGGCCGGTGATGTGCGCGCCGGCATCGGAAGCGAACAGCAGCGCCGCGCCCTTGAGGTCGCCGTCGCCGCCCAGCCGTCGCAGCGGCGCGTTGCCCATCAGCGCCTCCTCGCCGAGCGCGTCGATCACGCCCTGGCTCATCTTCGAGGGAAAGAAGCCCGGCGCGATCGCGTTGACGGTGATGCCCTGACCGCCCCATTCGGCCGCCAGCGCGCGCGTGAGGTTGACCACCGCGCCCTTGGACGCGTTGTAGGCGATGGTCCTGAGCGCCCCGCCGGCGTTGCCGCGCAGGCCGGCGATGGACGCGATGTTGATGATGCGTCCGCCGCCGCGCGGCAGCATCGAGCGCTTCGCGACCTGCTGGGTCAGCAGGAACAGCCCGCGCACGTTGAGGTCGAAGACCTTGTCCCAGGCTTCGAGCGGATAGTCGGCGGCATCGGCGCCCCAGCTGGCGCCGGCGTTGTTGACCAGGATGTCCACCTGCCCGAATGCCGACAGCGTGCCCTCGGCCAGGCGCGCCACCTGGTCGGGCTGGCCGACATCGGCGGCGAAGGCCTCGGCGCGGATGCCGCGGCCGCGCAGGTGGCCCAGCGCCGCGTCGAGCTCGTGCTGCTTGCGCGCGGAGATCATGACGCTGGCGCCGTAGTCGCCCAGCGCCTCGGCGATCTGCAGGCCGAGGCCGCGCGAGCCTCCGGTGACCAGGGCGACGCGGCCGTCGATGTCGAACAGGGTGCGGTTGCCGTGCATGGAGACTCCCATCAGAACCATTGGTCGCGCATGGTCAGCGCGGTGTCGTCGAGATCGGCCAGGCGGTCCAGCCAGGCGTCCACGCGCGGCAGTTCCCAGCGCAGGAACCAGCGCGCGGCGTGGCGCTTGCCGCGGGCGAAGTCGTCCGCGCGCGCGCCCAGCGCCAGCAGCTGGCCGAGCCAGACCCAGGCCACGGTGAGGTGGCCGAACACTTCCAGGTAGGCGCTGGCGTTGGACAGGCGCGCGACCGGGTCGTCCACGCGCAGCAGCCACGCGGTGACCTCGCGCAGCCGCGCCAAGCGCGCGGCGATCGCGTCGGCCGATGCCGCGCAGGGGGTCCCGGCAGCGCGCGCGAGGCTCGCGTCCAGCAGCGCGCAATAGGCCTCGAACGCCGCGCCGTCCTGCATGACGACCTTGCGCCCGAGCAGGTCGATGGCCTGGATGCCGTGGGTGCCTTCGTGGATGGCGTTGAGGCGGTTGTCGCGCCAGAGCTGCTCGACGCCGTAGTCGCGTGTATAGCCCGCGCCGCCGTGCACCTGGATGGCCAGGTCGTTGCCGGCCAGGCACCACTGCGAGGGCCAGCTCTTGGCAATGGGGGTGAGGATGTCCAGCAGCAGTCCGCGCGAGGCAGCGGCTTCGGCGTCGCCGGCGTCGCGCGCGATCCGCGCCTCGTCCACGAGCCTGGCGCAGTACAGCACCAGGCCGAGTCCGCCTTCGGCGTAGCTCTTCTGCGCCAGCAGCATGCGGCGCACGTCGGCATGCGCGACCAGCGCCACCTGCGGCTGCGCAGCATTCTTGCCGGCGGGCCCGGGCAGGCGCCCCTGCGGGCGGTTTCGCGCGTAGTCCAGCGCACGCAGGTAGGCGGTGTAGCCCAGCGCGACTGCGCCGAGGCCGACGCCGATGCGCGCCTCGTTCATCATGTGGAACATGCAGGCCAGGCCCTGGCCCGGCGCGCCGACCAGCCAGCCGACGGCGCCGGCCCGGCCGCCCGGCGCATGCCGGCCCTCGCCGAAGTTCAGCGCGCAGTTGACCGCCGCCCGGTAGCCGAGCTTGTGGTTGAGCCCGGCGAGGTCGATGTCGTTGCGTTCGCCGGCAAACCCCTGCGCCTGCGTCAACGTCCGCGGCACGACGAACAGCGAAATGCCCTTCGTGCCCGGCGGCAACCGCCCGTGCTCGTCGGGCACCTTGGCCAGCACCAGGTGCACGATGTTGTCGAGGATCCCGTGCTCGCCGCCGGAGATCCACATCTTGCGGCCGGACAGGCGGTAACGCGGCCCGAGCGGCGAATCGCATTCGTACTGCGCGCGCGTGGTGATGTCCGACAGCGAGGAGCCCGCCTGCGGCTCGGACAGGCACATCGTGCCGGTCCACTCGCCGCGCAGCTGCGGCAGCGCGAACGCCTCGACCTGCGCCGGCGTGCCGTGGGCGAGCAGCAGCGAGGCGTTGCCGACGGTCAGCATCGGGTAGGCGCAGGCGCCGATGTTGGCCGCGTACAGCCAGGCCAGCGCCGCCTTCTCGACCAGCACCGGCAGCTGCATGCCGCCCACCGCCTCGTCCTGGGTGGCGGCGAGCAGGCCGCTGCCGGCCACCGCGCGCACGGCCTCGACCACCGCGTCGGGCAGCGTCACCGACGTGCCGTCGAACGCCGGTTCCTCGCGATCGGAGAGCGCGTGGCAGGGCGCAAGCACTTCCTCGCCCAGTCGCTCGCAGCTGTCGAGGACCGCCTCGAAGGTCTCGCGCGAATGCTCGGCGAAGCGCGGCGCGGACAGCAGCGACTCCGCTTCCAGCCAGTCGTACAGCTGGAAGCACAGGTCCTCGCGCGAGAGCAGCAGGCCGGGCATCGCCTCAGGCCACCTCGAACAGGCCCGCGGCGCCCTGGCCGCCGCCCACGCACATGGTCACGACCACGTACTTCGCGCCGCGCCGCCGGCCCTCGATCAGCGCGTGGCCGACCAGTCGCGCGCCGCTGACGCCGTAGGGATGTCCGACCGCGATCGCGCCGCCGTTGACGTTGAGCCGCTCGTGCGGGATGCCGAGCCGATCCATGCAGTACAGCACCTGCACGGCGAAGGCCTCGTTGAGCTCCCACAGGCCGATGTCCTCGACCGAGAGCCCGGCCCGTTCGAGCAGTTTCGGCACCGCGAACACCGGGCCGATGCCCATCTCGTCGGCCTCACAGCCGGCGACCGCATAGCCGCGGAACACGCCCAGCGGCTGCAGCCCGCGCCGCGCCGCGGCGGCGGCCGACATCAGCACGCAGGCCGAGGCGCCATCGGAGAACTGGCTGGCGTTGCCGGCCGAGATCACCCCGCCCGGCAGCGCGGTCCGGATCCTGGACACCGCGTCGAAGGTGGTGTCGGCGCGCACGCCCTCGTCGGCCGACAGCGTGACCTCGCGCGTGACCATCGCCCTGGTCGCCGGGTCGGCGACCGCCTGGCGCACCGTGATCGGCACGATCTCGTCGTCGAAGCGACCGGCCGCCTGCGCCGCCGCGGCGCGTTGCTGGCTTTCCGCGCCGTAGCGGTCCTGGCGTTCGCGATCGATGCCGTAGCGGCGCGCGACGTTTTCGGCGGTCTGCAGCATCGGCATGTAGATCGCCGGATAGTGACGCGCCATCCACACGTCTTCGAGCATGTGCTGGTTGATCGTGTTCTGCACCGTGGAGATGCACTCCACGCCACCGGCCACGAACGCCTCGCCCTCGCCGGCGACGATGCGCTGCGCGGTCTGCGCGATCGCCTGCAGGCCCGAGGCGCAGAAGCGGTTGACGGTGGCGCCGGGCACGCTGGCCGGCAGCCCGGCGCGGATCGCCGCCTGGCGGGCGATGTTGCTGCCGGTGGCGCCTTCGGGCCAGGCGCAGCCCAGCACGACGTCCTCGACCTCGGCCGGATCGATGCCGGCGCGTTCGACCGCGTGGCGCACCACGTGGCCGCCGATGGTGGCGCCGTGGCTGAGGTTGAGCGCGCCCTTCCAGCTCTTGGCCAGGCCGGTGCGGGCGGTGGACACGATGACGGCTTCGTTCACGGCGGACCTCACGCGGCGGCGGCGCGCGGGCGCGCGACCGGATCGTTGAAGGAGCGGCCTGCTTCGGCCAGTTCGACCAGCAGCGGCGCCGGCGCCCAGGCCTCGCCGCGGTGGCCGCTCGCGTAGCGGCGCATCGCCGCGAGCACGTTGTAGAGGCCGACCTGGTCGGCATGGAACATCGGCCCGCCGCGCCACGGCGGGAAGCCGTAGCCGGACAGATAGACGATGTCGATGTCCGAGGCGCGCGCGGCGATCCCCTCCTCGAGGATGCGCGCGCCTTCGTTGACCAGCGCGTACACCAGCCGCTCGACGATTTCGCGGTCGTCGATCGCGCGGCGCGCGATGCCCTGCGCCTGCGACCGTTCGACGATCATGGCTTCGACCTCGGGCGACGGATGCGCGGTGCGGTCGCCGGGCCGGTAGTCGTACCAGCCCTTGCCGGTCTTCTGGCCGTAGCGGCCCATCTCGCACAGCGCATCGGCGTTGTCCGCGTAGACCATGTCGGGCTGCTCGAGGTAGCGGCGCTTGCGGATCGCCCAGCCGATGTCGTTGCCGGCCAGGTCGCCCATGCGGAACGGGCCCATCGCGAAACCGAAGGCCTCCATCGCGCGGTCCACCTGCTGCGGCAACGCCCCCTCCTCGAGCAGGAAGGTGGCCTGGCGCGAATACTGCTCGATCATGCGGTTGCCGATGAAGCCGTCGCACACGCCCGAGACCACCGCGGTCTTGCGGATCCGCTTCGCCACCGCCATCGCGGTGGCCATCACGTCCGGCGCCGTCCTCGCGCCGCGCACCACTTCCAGCAGGCGCATCACGTTGGCCGGGCTGAAGAAGTGCAGGCCGAGCACGTCCTGCGGGCGCCGCGTGAACGCGGCGACCCGGTCCACGTCGAGCGTGGACGTGTTGGTGGCGAGGATCGCCCCCGGCCGCGCCACCGCATCGATGCGTTCGAACACCGCCTGCTTGACGGCGTAGTCCTCGTACACCGCCTCGATGACCAGGTCGGCATCGGCCAGCGCGGCGTAGTCGAGCGAGGGCGCGACCAGCGCCATGCGCTGCTCCACCTGTTCCGCGGTCAGCCTGCCCTTCTTCGCGCTGGCCTCGTAGTTGCGGCGGATGGTGGCCAGGCCGCGGTCGAGCGCCTCCTGCGAGGTCTCCAGCAGCGCCACCGGGATACCGGCATTGAGGAAGTTCATGGCGATGCCGCCGCCCATGGTGCCGGCGCCGACGATGCCCACGCGTTCGATCGGGCGCGGCCGCACGTCCGGGCCGATGTCGTCGATGCGACTGGCTGCGCGCTCGCCGAAGAAGGCGTGGCGCAGCACGCGCGATTCGGGCGAATGCAGCAGCACGGTGAAACCTTCGCGCTCGACCGCCATGCCCTCGTCGAAAGGCCTGAGCGAGGCCGCGACCGCATCCACGCAGCGCAGCGGCGCCGGGTAGTGTTTCGAAGCGGCAGCCACGCCCATGCGCGCCCAGGCCAGGAACGCCTGCGCATCCGCGTGCTCGACCGCACGGTCGCGCACGCGCGGGTGCGGGCCGCCGGCGGCAATCCGGGCCTGCAGCAGTTCGACCGCGGCCGCGACCGGATCGCCGTCCACCACCGCGTCGAACAGCGCCGTGTCGGCCAGCCGGCGGGCCGCCACCGGCGTGCCGGAGACGATCATGTTGAGCGCGGTTTCCAGCCCGACCACGCGCGGCAGGCGCTGGGTGCCTCCGCCACCGGGCAGGATGCCGATCTTGACCTCGGGTAGCCCGACTTCGGCCTGCGCATGCGCCACGCGGTAGTGCGCGCCCAGCGCCAGCTCCAGGCCGCCGCCCAGCGCGGTGCCGTTGATCGCCACGCATACCGGCTTGGCGCTGGATTCCACCGCGGCGATCAGGTCGTGCAGGTTCGGCGCCTGCTCCGCGCGCGGGGTGTTGAACTCCTTGATGTCCGCGCCGCCGGAGAAGAACCGGCCGGCCGCGGTAAGCACGATGCCGCGCACGGCGTCGTCCTCGTTGGCCTGGGCCAGCGCTTCGGCCAGGCCGCGGCGCACCGCAAGACCCAGCCCGTTGACCGGGGGATTGTCGAAGCTGACGACGGCAATGCCGTCGCGGATCGTCGTGCCTACCGCCATGTCGATGCCTGCACCTTGTCGGGGAGAAGAAGTGGACGCCCGGCGCTCATGCGGTCGCCTCCGCGCGCCGGGCGAATCGCCAGCCCAGGGCCGCCAGCGCCGGCACCTGCGCGGCGAAGCGCAGCGCCTCCGGATCGGTGGCCATGCCGGCCCGCGCCCGCGCGCCCACGCCCTGCAGAATCGCGGCGAGGCGGAACAGGTTGTAGGCCAGGCAGAAGTCCCAGTGCTCGCCGACGCGCAGGCCGGTGCGGCGCTCGTAGTCGCGCACGTAGGCGTGCTCGTCCGGAATCCCGAGCGCGTCCAGGTCCAGGCCGCCGAGCCCGGCGAGGAAGCCCGGCGCGATATGCCAGCTCATCACGTGGTAGGCGAAGTCGGCCAGCGGATGGCCCAGCGTGGACAGCTCCCAGTCCAGCACCGCCAGCAGGCGCGGCTGGCCCTGCGCGAACACCAGGTTGTCGAGCCGGAAATCGCCGTGCACCAGCGCGACCGGCTCGTCCTGCTCGCGCGGCAGGTGCGCCGGCAGCCAGGCGATCAGCCGCTCCATGTCGGCGATGGCCTCGCCGCGGCTGGCCGCGTACTGGCGCGTCCAGCGGTCGATCTGGCGCGCGAAGTAGCCCCCGCTGCGGCCGTAGTCGCGCAGCCCCAGCGCATCGACATCGAGGCCGTGCAGGGTCGCGATCGCCGTGTTCATGGCGTCGTAGCGGGCGCCGCGCGCAGGCGGCTCCAGGCCCGGCAACGACTGGTCGCCGAAGATCTCGCCGTCGATGAAGTCCATGACGTAGAAGCCGGCGCCGATCAGCGACTCGTCCTCGCACAGCACGTGCATCGCGGCCACCGGCACGCCGCTGCCGGCCAGCGCCTGCTGCACGCGGAACTCGCGCTCGATCGCATGCGCCGAGGGCAGCAGCCGCGCGCGCGGACCGGGACGCGCGCGCAGCACGCAGTCGCGCGCGGCGGTACGCAGGCGCCAGCCGGGATTGGAGCGGCCGCCGGCCAGCCGCTCGACCTGCATCGCGCCGCCGAAGCCTTCGAGCCGCGCCTGCAGCCAGGCCTGCAGCGCAGCCACGTTGTCCTCCACCGAGGGGAACGGTCCGGCCGCGCTCATGCCGCCGCCCTCACCATGCGTCCGTCGCGCAGCACCGGCACCACCTCACAGCAGTCGCGGTTGCCGGCATCGGCGATCTCGTCCTCGAGGCCGGCGTCGGCCAGCAGCCGCCCCACCCGCGAGCCCGACAGCGCCGCCACCGGCTCGGCCGCCAGCGCGGCCAGCTCGGCCGCCAGCGCCGCGTCGCTCGGTGCATAGCCGGCGCATGTGCGCAGCGCGCGCACCACGTGCCCGGCGCCGATGAAATCGCCCAGACACAGCCGGCCCAGCGATCCGGCGCAGACCAGCAGCACCGGCACGCCGGGGTGCGCCTGCGCGATGTGGCGCGCGAGCGCGGCGGCATTGGTCAGGGCGCCGGCGTACACCGCCACCGCGCCGGCACAGGCGGCGATGGCGCGGGTGCCGTTGGTGGTGGAGTAGACCAGCTCGCTGCCTTCGCGCACCTGCGCCGACAGCGCCAGCGGCGTTGCGGGCGCCCAGCCCGGCAGGGTGCGCGCCAGGTATTCGCCGGCGATCACCGCCCCGACGCGGCGCGCGGCCTCTTCCCGGGCATCGTCGTCGTCGCGCGCCGGATACACCGCCCCCGCCCCGGCGCCGAGCACGCGCACGATGGTCGAGGTGGCGAACAGCACGTCGATCACCACCACGACCTTGGCGCCCAGGCGCGCGCCGTCCACGTCCTGGTGGCGGACGAGGACATGCAGGCTGGGCGAATCGGTGCTGGCTACGTCGTACGTCATGTTTCGCCTAATGGAACTTAATTCTGCAATCTGGAATCCAATCTAGAGGGCATTTCTGATCGCTGCAAGCACCACACGTGATGCGCCGCACCATACCTGCCCTGGCGGCGCGAGCGCTTGCGCCTGCCGAAGAGTCGGCATAGCATCCTGAGTTACTGGAACTCAATTTCGTATTACGGAACTTATGGACCTCAGCCCGAGTCCTCGCGCCCAAGCCCTGCACCAGCGCCTGAAGGCGTTCCTGCAGCAGCACGTCTGGACCGAAGAGGCCGCCCACGCCGCCGAAGATGCCCGCGCGCGCGCCGCCGGCAGTCCCTGGCAGGCCAGCGCCGTGATCGAGCGGCTCAAGGGCGAGGCACGCGCGCAGGGCCTGTGGAACCTGTTCCTGCCCGACTGCCGGCACGCCCCGGAGGGCCTGTCCAACCTCGACTACGCCCCGCTCGCCGAACTGATGGGGCACGTGTACTGGTCGCCGGAGGTGTTCAACTGCAGCGCGCCGGACACCGGCAACATGGAAGTGCTGGCGCGCTACGGCAGCGACGCGCAGCAGGCGCAGTGGCTGCTGCCGCTGCTCGAAGGACGGATCCGTTCGGCGTTCCTGATGACCGAACCCGCGGTGGCCTCCTCCGACGCCACCAACCTGGAATGCACGATCCGCCGCGACGGCGACGATTACGTGATCGACGGCCGCAAGTGGTACGCCTCGGGCGCCGGCGATCCGCGCTGCGCGGTCCACATCGTCATGGGCATCTCCAACCCGGACGCGGACAGGCACCACCGCCACTCGATGATCCTGGTGCCGGCCGACGCCCCCGGGCTGACCGTCGAGCGCGCGATGGACCTGTACGGCTACGACGACGCGCCGCATGGCCACATGCAGATCGCGCTGGAGGGCGTGCGGGTGCCAGCGACCAACATGCTGCTGGGCGAGGGCCGCGGCTTCGAGATCGCGCAGGGCCGCCTCGGCCCCGGCCGCATCCACCACTGCATGCGCGCGATCGGCGCCGGCGAGCGCGCGCTCGCGCTGATGTGCCAGCGGCTGTCGCAGCGCCGGGCGTTCGGCCGCCAGGTGTCGGAACAGTCGATCTGGCGCGAGCGCATCGCCCAGTCGCGCTGCCTGCTCGACCAGGCGCGGCTGATGGTGATGCAGGCCGCGCGGATGATGGACACCGTGGGCAACAAGGCCGCGCGCGCCGAGATCGCGATGATCAAGGTGATCGCGCCGCAGGCCGCCGAACAGGTGATCGACTGGGCGGTGCAGGCGCACGGCGCGGCCGGGGTGAGCCAGGACACCTTCCTGGCCCGGGCCTGGGCGCACAACCGCTCGCTGCGCCTGGCCGACGGACCCGACGAGGTGCATCGCGAAACCATCGCCCGCATCGAGCTGAAGAAGCACGCGCGGCAGGAGGGAGAACGCTGATGGGCAATCCACGCCGCGACATCCAGAGCCTGTCCACCGATCCGGACGGCCGCAACCCGCAGCTGGTGAACTCGGTGGTCCGCGCGTTCTCGATCCTGCGCTGCTTCGAACGCAGCCGCGGCCATCCCGAGGAACGCTACCTCGGCAACCAGGACATCGCCCGCCGCACGCGCCTGCCCAAGGCCACGGTGTCGCGGCTGACCCAGACCCTGGCCACGCTCGGCTATCTCGAGTACGCGCCGGCGCGCGAGAAGTACGCGCTGGGTCCGGCCGTGCTCGGCCTCGGCCACGCCTACATGGCCGGGCACGACATCGTCGGCATCGCCCAGCCGCTGATGCAGGAGCTGGCCGAATACACCCGCGCCGCGGTGATGCTCGCGGTACCGGACGGGCTGCGCATGCTGCTGCTGGAAGTCTGCCAGGGCGACGAGACGTTCAACCTGCGGCTGGAGAAGGGTGCGCACGTGCCGCACGGCACCACCGCGCTGGGCCGCGCCGACCTGGCCGCGCGCCCGCGCGAACTGTTCGACCTGCGCATGCTGGATTTCGAACGCAGCACGCCGCCGGCGGATTGGCCCAGGATCCGTGCCGGCATCGAGCGCGCGCGCCAGGACTACGAGACCTACGGCTTCGTGTTCTCCATGGGCGACTGGCATCCGGACGTGTTCGCGGTGGGCGTGCCGATGGTCTCGGCCGACCGCACCCGCCACTTCGCCTTCAACATCAGCGGCCGCGTCTCGGTGATGACGCGCGAGAAGCTGGTGCAGGACTTCGGCCCGAAGCTCGTCGCGCTGCGCAACCGCGTCTACGAGGCCACCGAAGGCCGTTTCTGATCCCGCCATCCCGACGGAGGAATACCGCGTGAGAGCCGTGACCTGCGAAGCCTGGGGCAGCCCCGACACGCTGCGCGTCACCGACATGGCGCTGCCCGCGCCGGGACCCGGGCAGGTGCGCGTGCGCGTGCACGTGGCCTCGGTGAACTTTCCCGACGCGCTGATGGTGGCCGGCAAGTACCAGCTGCGGCCGGCGTTCCCGTTCTCTCCGGGTTCGGAGTTCGCCGGCACGGTCACCGCCACCGGCGAAGGCGTGACCGCGCCGCGCGTCGGCGACCGGGTGGCCGGCACCGCGGATTTCGGCGCCTACGCCGAGGAGGTACTGGCCGACGCGCGCCACCTGGTGGTGCTGCCGGCCGACACCGGCGACGAGGAACTGGAGCTGGCCGGCAGCTTCCTGCTCACCTATGGCACCTCCTGGCACGCGCTCAAGGACCGCGCGCAGGCGCAGCCCGGCGAGACCCTGCTGGTGCTCGGCGCCGGCGGCGGCGTCGGCGTGGCGGCGGTGGAACTGGGCAAGCGCATGGGCCTGCGCGTGATCGCCGCCGCCTCGAGCGAAGCCAAGCGCGAGGCGGCGCGTTCGCGCGGCGCCGACGAAGCGCTCGACTCCACCGACCCGGCCTTCCGCGAGCGGCTCAAGGCGCTCACCGGCGGACGCGGCGTCGACATCGTCTACGACCCGGTCGGCGGCGACATGACCGAGACCGCGCTGCGTGCGCTGGCCTGGCGCGGCCGCCATCTGGTCGTCGGCTTCGCCGCCGGCGACATCCCGAAGCTGCCGGCCAACCTGCTACTGCTCAAGGGCGCGTCCCTGGTCGGCGTGTTCTGGGGCGAGTTCGTGCGCCGCGAGCCCGAGGCCAGCGCCGCCAACACCCGCGAACTGCTGGCCTGGCTGCGCGAGGGCGCGCTGCGGCCGCTGGTCTCGCGCCGCTACCCGCTGTCGCAGGCGCCGGCCGCGCTCGAGGCGCTGCTGGCGCGCGAGGCGGTGGGCAAGCTGGTGGTGCTGCCGCAGCTGGCCGGCTGAGTTCCGCGCAACGACGACACAGGAGCCGATCCATGCCGCGTTCCCCGCACTGGCCACCCGGCCTGCCGCACCATCTCGAACTGCCCCGGACCTCGCTGTACGAGAACCTCGCGATCAGCGCGCGCCGCTATCCGCAGCGCCCGGCCACGCTCTACTACGGCGGCGCCCTCGACTACGCGCAGCTGGCCGCGCAGGTCGATGCGCTGGCCGGCTTCCTGCAGCAGCGCTGCGGCGTGGCCCGCGGCGACCGCGTGGCGCTGTTCATGCAGAACTGTCCCCAGTTCGTCGTCGCGGTCTACGCGATCCTGCGCGCCGACGCGGTGGTGGTGCCGGTCAACAGCATGAACCGGCTGGAAGAGGTACGACACATCGTGCGCGACAGCGGCGCGCGCACCGCGCTGGTCGCGCAGGAGCTGGCGCCGGAGCTGCTGCCGCTGCGCGGGGAGCTGCTCGACCACGTGGTCGTGGCCACGTACTCCGACTACATCGATGCCGGCACCGACCTGCCGCTGCCCGAGGTCGTGGCGCAGCCGCGCCAGGCGTTCGAGGGCGCGATCGGCTGGAACGCGGCGCTGGAGGCCGGGCTCGCTCCATCCGCGCACCTGGCTGGTCCCGACGACCTGGCGGTGATGCCCTACACCTCGGGCACCACCGGCGCGCCGCGCGGCTGCCTGCACACCCACCGCAGCGTGATGCATACCGCCGTCGCCGGACCCGAGTGGTGCTTCGTGCCCAAGGACACGGTGGTGCTGGCCAGCCTGCCGATGTTCCACGTCACCGGCCTGCAGAACGGGATCAACACACCGGTCTACCGCGGCAACACCATGGTGGTGATGACGCGCTGGGACCGGCGCTGCGCCGCGCTGCTGATCCAGCGCCACCGCGCCGGCGCGTGGACCGCGATCCCGACCATGCTGATGGACTTCCTCGCCCAGGACCTGTCGGCCTTCGACCTGTCCTCGATGCACGTCCTCACCGGCGGCGGCGCGGCCATGCCCAGGGCGGTCGCCGAACGCATCCGCCAGCTGTGGGGCATCGACTATGTCGAAGGCTACGGCCTGTCGGAAACCATGGCGCCGACCCACCTCAACCCGGTGCACCGGCCCAAGCCGCAGTGCCTGGGGCTGCCGATCCTGGACACCGATTCGCGCGTGGTCGATCCGCTGACCCTGGAGGAACTGCCGACCGGCGAGGTCGGCGAGATCGTCACCCACGGGCCGCAGGTGATGCTCGGCTACCACGGCCGCCCCGAGGATGATCCGGGCAGCTTCGCCGAGATCGACGGCAAGCGCTTCCTGCGCACCGGCGACCTGGCCTACGTCGACGACGAGGGCTACTTCTTCATGGTCGACCGGCTCAAGCGCATGATCAACGCCTCGGGCTTCAAGATCTGGCCGGCCGAGGTGGAGTCGCTGCTGTACGGCCATCCCGCGGTGCAGGAGGCCTGCGTGATCGGCATGCGCGACGCCCACCGCGGCGAGAGCGCCAAGGCGATCGTGGTGCTGCGCGAGGGCCACGACGCCGACGAGGCCGGCATCATCGAATGGGCGCGCGCACACATGGCCGCCTACAAGGTGCCGCACGCGATCGAGTTCCGCGACGCGCTGCCGCGCAGCGCCACCGGCAAGGTGCAGTGGCGGGCGCTGCAGGAAGCCGAAGACGGGAACGCGACGTGAGCGGCGCGACCGACCCGGCCGCGGTGCGCGAACGCAGCGGCTGGCGCTGGGGTCCGTTCACCTTCCGCCTGCCGTTCCTGCACACCCGCCCGCACTGGCCCGAACTGCTGCAGGGCACCCTGGTCGCGACCGCGACCGGACTGGCGCTGGTGCCGATCCTCACCGGCTACTTCGGCATGAGCTTCGAGGAAGGCATCGCCACCTCGCTGATGATCAGCACCTTCCTGGTGATCTCGCTGTGGGTGTTCGGCGATCCCTATGCGCCGGGCTGGACCACGCCGGCGCTGCCGCTGGTGCTGGCCTTCGTGCTGGCGCGCTACGACACGCCGGAGCTGCGCTTCCAGGCGATGACCGCGCTGTCGCTGGGCTATGCGCTGCTGGTGTTCGTGCTCGGCATCAGCCGCGCCGGCCCGCGGCTCATCGGCTGGCTGCCGCCGACGCTGCGCGCCACGATCCTGATCGGTTCGGCGCTGGCCGCCTTCCGCCAGGTGTTCGTGACCGACGCGCCGCGCTTCCTCGAGCAGCAACCGGTGTCGATCCTGCTGGCCTGCGCGATCTGCCTGGTGGTGGTGTTCTCCGCGCCGCTGCATCGCTGGCAGGCCCGCCATCGCTGGCTGCGCCACTTCACCGCGCTCGGCCTGCTGCCCGGATTCCTGGCGGCGGCCGTGGTCGGCCCGCTGGTGGGCGAGGTGAGCTACGACGTGCAGTGGGGCTGGCTCGCGCCGCCAGTGGCCGATGCGGTGGCGAAGATGTCGCCCTTCTCGATCGGCTGGCCGCCGCTGTCGATGTACCTGGACGTGCTGCCGCTGGTGCTGCTGACCTACGTGATCCAGTTCGGCGACTGGGTCACCGGCGATGCGGTGATCCGCGACGCGCAGGCCGCGCGTCCCGACGACCCGATCCGCATCGATCCCCGGCGCTCGCACCTGGTGCTGGCCATGCGCAATGCCGCAGCGGGGCTGGTGTCCCCGTTCTTCCCCACCCAGGGATCGCTGTGGGCGGGCGTGCATGTGGTGGTGGTGTCGCGCTGGCGCGAAGGCCCGCAGTCGATGCGCGACCTGCACAGCGGCCTGGTCTCGTACTACATGATGGGCTTGCCGGTGATCTACTTCCTGCTGCCGCTGCTGACCGGGCTGCAGCCGCTGCTGGGCGTGGCGCTGTCGATCACCCTGGTCACCACCGGTTTCGCCTGCGCCTACATCGGCCTGGCGATTCCGCGCAGCAACGCCGAGCGCGGCAGCGCGGTGCTCGGCGGCGTGGCGCTGTCGCTGTTCGATCCCTGGATCGCGCTCGCCGCGGCGGTGGCCTGCTGGTGGCTGCTGGTAGGCCGCGAACAGGACGCGCCCGCCGCGGTGCCGGCCACGGGCGGGGAGAATCCATGAGCGCGCGCGCGGACTATCGCCACTTCCTGTCCATCGCCACCCGCTGGAAGGACAACGACGTCTACGGCCACGTCAACAACGTCGAGTACTACAGCTACTTCGACACGGTGATCAACACATACCTGATCACCGAAGGCGGGCTCGACATCCACCGCGGCGGCGCGATCGGGCTGTGCGCCGAATCGCACTGCCGCTTCCTGCGCGAGATCGCCTTCCCCGGCAGCGTCGACGCCGGGCTGCGGGTGGAGAAGCTCGGCAACAGCAGCGTGCGCTACGGCATCGGCCTGTTCCGCGCTGGCGAGGAAGCGCCGGCGGCGGAAGGCTGGTTCGTGCATGTCTTCGTCGACCGCGACAGCCGGCGCAGCACGCCGATCCCCGAACGCATCCGCGCCGCGCTGCAGCCGCTGCTGGTGGAGCCCGCACCGTGACCGCGATGCGCGCGGCGGTACTGCGCGCGATGGGCGCACCGGCGCCGTACGCGCAGTCGCGGCCGCTGGCCATCGACAGCGTGCGCGTGCTGCCGCCCGGGCCCGGCGAGGTGCTGGTACGCGTGCGCGCGGCGGGCCTGTGCCACTCGGACCTGTCGGTGATCGACGGCTCGCGGCCGCGGCCGATGCCGATGCTGCTGGGCCACGAGGCCGCCGGCGAGGTGGTCGAACTGGGCGCCGGCGTCGCCACGCTGCGCGTGGGCGACCGCGTGGTGTGTTCGTTCGTGCCGATGTGCGGCCACTGCGGACCCTGCGCGCGCGGCCGCCCGGTGCTGTGCGAACCGGGCGCGGCGGCCAACGCCCGCGGCAGCCTGCTGGGCGGGGCGATGCGCTTGCGCGACGGCGACGACGCGCCCCTGCACCACCACCTGGGCATCTCCGGCTTCGCCGAGTACGCGGTGCTCTCGGAGCACTCCGCGGTGCGCGTGGATCCGGCGCCGCCGCCGCACATCGCGGCGCTGTTCGGCTGTGCGGTGATGACCGGCGTGGGCGCGGTGGTGAACACCGCCGGGGTGCGCCCGGGCGAATCGGTGGCGGTGTTCGGACTCGGCGGCGTCGGCCTCTCGGCGCTGCTGGGCGCGGCCGCGTGCTCGGCGTGGCCGCTGGTCGCGGTGGACGTGGTGCCGGAGAAGCTGGCGCTGGCGCGCGAACTGGGCGCCAGCCACTGCATCGACGCGCGCACGGGCGACGTCGCGGCGCAGGTGCGCGAGGCCACCGCCGGTGGCGCCGACCATGCCATCGAGACCGCAGGCAACGCGCAGGTGCTGGCCACCGCCTATGCCGCAACCGCGCGCGGCGGCACCACCGTCACCGTCGGCCTGCCCGCGCCCGATCGCGCCTTCAGCGTGCCGGCGGTGAGCCTGGTGGCCGAGGAGCGGACGGTGAAAGGCTCGTACATGGGCTCGGCGGTGCCGCAACGCGACATCCCCCGCTACATCGCCCTGCATCGCGCCGGACGCCTGCCGGTGGACCGGCTGCTCACGCATACGCTGTCGCTGGACGACGTCAACGCCGGCTTCGACCGCCTCGCCCGCGGCGAGGCGATCCGCCAGGTGGTGCTGTTCGACTAGCGCGACGCGCGCGGCTCGCGCGCGTGCAGGAAGGCGCCAACGCACGCGCGAGCCGCCGCGCACGGCGCCGCGATCCCGTCCCCGCAGCGCTCCGGGATGCGCCGGCCATCCTGCCGCTACACTTTCGGCCGTGGACGCCCCCTCCCCGACCGCCCGCCTGCTCGACGATCGCGCCACGCGGCTGTTCATCGCCCTGGCCGCCTTCTTCTGCGTCAACGCAGTGCTGGCCGAGTTCATCGGGGTCAAGATCTTCGCGCTCGAGGACACGCTCGGCATCGCGCCGCTGGCCTGGAACCTGTTCGGCCAGAACGGCTCGCTGAGCTTCACCGCCGGCACCCTGCTGTGGCCGGTGGTGTTCGTCTTCACCGACGTGGTGAACGAATACTTCGGCCGGCGCGGGGTGAAGATGATCTCGTGGATCGCGGTGGCGCTGATCGTCTATGGCTTCGTGTTCGCCTTCGTGGCGATCGCGCTCGCACCGGCCGACTGGTGGGTCGACGCGGCGCAGGCGCAGGGCGTGCCCGACTACCAGGCCGCGTTCGCGGCCGTGTTCGGCCAGGGGTTGTGGACGATCGCCGGCTCGGTGGTCGCGTTCCTGGTCGGGCAGCTGATCGACGTGCAGGTGTTCCACCGCATCCGCCGCGCCACCGGCGAGCGCATGGTGTGGCTGCGCGCCACCGGCTCGACCGCGGTCTCGCAGCTGGTCGACAGCTTCGTGGTGATCTGGATCGCCTTCGTGCTCGGCCCGCAGCAGTGGCCGACCTCGCTGTTCCTGGCGGTGAGCAGCGTCAACTACGCCTGGAAGATGCTGGCGGCGATCGCGCTGATCCCGCTGCTGTACCTGATGCGGCGCGCGATCGCGGCCTACCTGGGCCCGGCGCGCGCCCGCGCCCTGCGCGAGCAGGCAGCCAGCGGCTGATCGCCCCGGACGGAGGCCACGGACGCGCCGGCCCAGGCTGCGCGCCTGGCGCCTTCCGCTCCACCACAGCCGGTCGCGCCTTCCACGCCGGACAGGTGCCCGGCCCGCCGGCGGCCCACAAGGTGCAACGAAAAACGGCCGACCCCGCGAGGGGCCGGCCGTGCCGTTCAAACCGGTCTGCGCGCGCCGGTCAGGCGCGCGAGTCGAGGCGCTGGGCGCTACGCGCCGGACGCCCGCCGGGCTTGCCGGTGTGCGCATGCGCGTGCGCGCCGCGGTCGGCCGGCTTGCCGTGGCCGCGGGCACCGGCCTTGCGCGGGGCGCGCTGGCCGCCGGGCTTCTGCTCGCCCGGGCGCTGGGCCGGACGTCCGCCCATCGGCTGCCTGCGCTGCTGGCCGCCCCCGTTCTTCGGGATCGGCGCATCGAGGCGGATCGGACGGCTCGGCTCGAAGCCGTCCACCGTCTGCATCACGATGTCGGCCTTGAGCATGCGCTGGATCTGGCGCAGCAGGCCGCCCTCCTCCGGTGCCACCAGCGACAGCGCCTCGCCCGACGCGCCGTTGCGACCGGTACGGCCGATACGGTGCACGTAGTCCTCGGCGACCATCGGCAGGTCGTGGTTGATCACCAGCGGCAGGTTCGGGATGTCGAGGCCGCGGGCGGCCACGTCGGTCGCCACCAGGATGCGCGCCTTGCCCGACTTGAACTGGTCCAGCGCCTTCTGCCGCTGCGCCTGGCTCTTGTTGCCGTGGATCGCGACCGACTTCAGGCCGGCGGTTTCCAGCTGTTCGGCCAGGCGATTGCAGCCGTGCTTGGTCTTGCCGAAGATCAGCACCTGGTCGGTGTGGCGCCTGGACAGGATCTCGACCAGCAGGTCGCGCTTGCGCGGCCCGTCGACCGGATGCACGCGGTGGGTGATGGTTTCGGCGATCGTGTTCTGCGCGGCGACCTGCACTTCGGTCGGCTTGTTCAGCAGTTCCATCGCCAGTGCACGGATGCGCGGCTCGAACGTCGCCGAGAACAGCATCTTCTGGCGCTGCTGCGGCACGCGCGAGAGCACGCGCTTGATCGACGGCAGGAAGCCCATGTCGAGCATGCGGTCGGCCTCGTCGAGCACCAGCAGCTCGACCGCGTCGAGCTTGACGTGGCCCGAGTCGAGGTGGTCGATCAGCCGGCCCGGGCAGGCGACCAGGATGTCGACGCCGCGGCGCAGGTTCTCGATCTGCGGCTGCATGCCGACGCCACCGAAGATCATGGTGACGTTGAGGCGCAGGTGGCGGCCGTAGGTCTTGAGGCTGTCGGCCACCTGCACCGCCAGCTCGCGCGTGGGCACCAGCACCAGGGCGCGCGGCTTGCGCGGGCCCTTGACCGGGGTCATCTTCGCCATCTTCTGCAGCAGCGGCAGGCCGAACGCGGCGGTCTTGCCGGTACCGGTCTGCGCGGCGCCGAGGATGTCCTCGCCGTTGAGCGCCGGCGGGATGGCCTGGGCCTGGATCGGGGTGGGCGTGGTGTAGCCGGTTTCGGACAGCGCGCGCAGCAGCGCGGGCGAAAGCCCGAGGTCTTCGAACAACATGTGGGATTCACTCCGTGTCAGCCGCGGCCACGCACCCGCCCACCAGGGGTGGACACGGGTCGAAATGCCTTCGACTGGCTTGCCCGGAACCATCCAGTTCCGCGTTGCGGGCAATGTTTTGACGGTGACCGGAGGTTTCCGGGCCGTGTCTGCGCGACGAAAGACGTGCGGAATAGGACGCCACGGGACGGAGCCCGGGCCGGCCTGCCAGGATCGTGGCTGCTCTGGGAGCAGCGGGGCAGCCGTTTTGCAAACGCCGCCATTGTACGGGGACGCGGCCGGCGGCGCCAGCCGGGCACGATGCCCGGTCATCCGGCGGTGCGCCTGCACGCGTCGTCGCACGGTGGCCGCGCCGGGATCGCGACGCCACGAACGTCGCGTGGCGAGGACTGGAACCCGCGCGGCCGCCTGTGACACCCTTTGCGGGTTCCCGCCACGCGAAGCGCCGCATGTCCTTCCGCACCTCGCAATCGAGTCCCGGAGTCAGCCTGGCCCGCCTGCTGCTGGCCAGCGCGCTCATCGTCACCGGCGGCTGGCGCCTGTGGGGCGCCTACCAGGGCGCGCCTGCCAGCGGGGCCACCCTGAGCTTCAGCGTCGCGGCGCTGGTCCTGGGCGTGCTGGTCGCCGCCGCCTGGCGCCTGCGCGCCACCGCGATGCTGGCCGCCGCGCTGGTGGTGGCGGAAGCGGCGATGTCGCATCCGTTCTGGGCCATGGGCGGCGGCGTGCGCGGCACCCATCTGCTGCAGTTCATGAAGGACGCCGGCCTGGCGGGCGGTTTCCTGCTGCTGGCGCTCACCAGCACCGCCGCGCGCAGGCGCTGAGGCGATGGCCGCCGGGGCCGGCGCGGACGCCCTGCTCGGGGCCGTGGCCCTGCTCGGCGCGGCGGTGGTCGCGGTGCCGCTGTTCCGCAGGCTGGGGCTGGGTTCGGTCCTGGGCTATCTGGCCGCGGGACTGGCGATCGGACCGTTCGGGTTCGGCTGGTTCGCCCATCCGCAGGCGATCCTGCATTTCGCCGAACTGGGCGTGGTCATGTTCCTGTTCGTGGTCGGGCTGGAGATGCGCCCGTCGCACCTGTGGAGCCTGCGCCACCAGATCTTCGGCCTGGGCGCTCTGCAGATCCTCACCGCGACCGCGGCCCTGACGGGGGTCTGCCTGATGTTCGGGCTGCCGCCGCAGGCCGCCTTCATCGGCGGTGCGGGATTCGTGCTGACCTCGACCGCGATCGTGATGCAGTTGCTCGGCGAGCGCGGCGACATCGCCCTGCCGCGCGGGCAGCGCATGGTCTCGATCCTGCTGTTCGAGGACCTGTTGATCGTGCCGCTGCTGGCGCTGGTGGCGCTGATGTCGCACGCGCCCGCCGACCCGCAGGCACCTTCCGGCCTGGCCGCGCTCGCGATCGGCGCCGCCGCGCTCGCCGGCCTGGTGCTGGCCGGCCGCTACCTGCTCAACCCGCTGTTCCGGGTCCTGGCCGCCGCCCGCGCCCGCGAGGTGATGACCGCGGCCGCGCTGCTGGTGGTGCTCGGCGCGGCGATGCTGATGGAGATGGGCGGACTGTCGATGGCGATGGGCGCTTTCCTCGCCGGCGTGCTGCTGTCGGAGTCGACGTTCCGCCACCAGATCGAGGCCGACATCGAGCCGTTCCGCGGCATCCTGCTCGGCCTGTTCTTCCTCGCCGTGGGCATGTCGCTCGACCTCGCGGTGGTGCGCGGGAACTGGCAGCTGATCGTGCTCGCGGTGCCGGCGATGATGCTGGCCAAGGGCGTGTGCATCTACCTCGTCGCGCGGCTGCTGCGCAGCAGCCACGGCGACGCATTGGACCGCGCCACGCTGATGGCGCAGGGCGGCGAGTTCGCATTCGTGCTGTATTCGGCCGCCGAAGCCGCCGGCGTCATCGGCGGCGAGACCAACGACAGTTTCACCGCGATCGTGGTGCTGTCGATGGTGCTCACGCCGCTGGTGGTGCTGGCCACGCGCCGGCTGGTGCCCAGGCACCGGCCCTCGCTGGACGGGGTGGAGGCGGTCTCGGGCCAGACGGGCAGCGTGCTGATCATCGGGTTCGGGCGCTTCGGCCAGGTGATGAGCCAGTCGCTGCTGGCGCGCGACGTGGACGTGACCATCATCGACACCGACATCGAGATGATCACCAGCGCGGCGGAGTTCGGGTTCAAGGTCTACTACGGCGACGGCCGCCGGCTGGACGTGCTGCACGCTGCCGGCGCC
This sequence comes from uncultured Luteimonas sp., assembly GCF_947492465.1. NCBI lineage: Bacteria > Pseudomonadati > Pseudomonadota > Gammaproteobacteria > Lysobacterales > Lysobacteraceae > Luteimonas > uncultured Luteimonas sp. The sequence goes on along the minus strand of NZ_CANLNF010000001.1, from coordinate 149,993 downwards.
GACGCCGCGCGCGCGATCGCGGTGTGCATCGACGACCGCGCCGCGGCCGACCTGATCGTGGAACTGGCGCGGCACCAGTTCCCGCAGGCGAAGCTGCTCGTGCGTTCGTTCGACCGCGAGCATTCGCTGAAACTGGTCAATGCCGGGGTCGACTTCCAGATCCGCGAGACTTTCGAATCGGCGGTGGCGTTCGGCGAGGCCGCGCTGCGCGCGGTCGGCATCGACGCCGACGAAGCGGCGCGCATCGCCGAGCAGGTCCGGCGGCTGGATGCGGAACGCTTCGAACTGGAAACCGCCAGCAACGACGTCCGCGCGGGCATTCCCATGCTGCTCAGCAACACCGGCAACGCGCCGAAGCCGACGCCGTTCACCCCGCCGCGTCGGGAGGGGCAGCGGCTGGACGGAGAAGCGGACGTGCCCGTCCAGCCGTCGTCCGCGGCCTGAACTGCGGCGCGCGCGCGCATGTGCCTGCCCGCTACATCGCGATGCGTTTGCGGTTGTCGTCCGCCACCCGGTCGATCAGCTTGTTGTACGGGTCGAACCCGGCCTCGAACGGCGCCTCGTCGACGGTCACGGTGACCACCGGATCCTCCGTGGTCACGTGGTGCCGCACCAGGTAGAGCACCTTCTCGTCGCGCTCCTTGCCCGATGGTCCGCGCGCGAACACGCCGACCTCGATCCAGTCGTCCAGCTCAGCCGGGGTTTCCGTGCCCTTGCCGTCGGCCTCGCGCTTGGCCGCGTGCAGCCGCAGGGTCACGTCGTACTTTCCGTCCGCACGCTGTTTCGAGGACGCCTCGACCACGCGGTTGTCGTAGAACACGATCTTCTCGAACAGGTCGGTGATCAGCGCCTGCTGTGCCGGCCCGGCCTCCTCGCGGAAGTAGGCCACCAGCTCGCGCGAAGTGGCGAACGGCGCCCGCTGGTAGCCCTTGTCCTGGAGGAATCGCCGCAGCGCGCGGTTCACCGCTTCCTCCCCCAGCTCCTCGCGCAGCCGGTACATCGCCAGCGCACCCTTCTGGTAATGGATGTACTGCTGGTTCTCGTTGCGGTACAGCGGTAATTCCTCGAGGCGCTCGCCGCCGCGCCCGCCGAGGTAGCGATCCAGTTCGTAGCGCAGGAACTGGCGCATGTGCGCGCGGCCGTACTCCTGCTCCATCACCATCAGCGCCGAGTACTGCGCCAGCGTCTCCGACAGCATTGTCGCGCCCTGAACGTTGGCGCCGATCACCTGGTGCGCCCACCACTGGTGCGCGGCTTCGTGCGCGGTGACGTAGAAGACGTAGTCGATGTTGTCCGGATCGCGCAGGTCGGTGATGAAGCCGATCGATTCCGAGTACGGGATCGTGTTCGCGAACGCCTGGGCGAAGCTGGCGTAGCCGGGGAACTCGATGATCCGGAACTGGCGATGCTGGTACGGGGTGAAGTGATCCTCAAAATACGCCAGCGACTTCTGCGTCGCCTCGATCATGCGCTCGACGTTGAACGGGTGCCTGGCGTCGTGGTACACCTCGATCGGGACATCCTTGTAGGCGCCCTTCTTCACCTGCCAGCGCGCCGACAGGAAGGCGTAGAAGTCCAGCATCGGCTGGTCCATGGCGTAGCTGAAGCAGCGGCGTCCATCGCGCATGAACTCGCGTTCGAGGTAGCCCGGCGCCAGCGCCACCTGGTCGGGCGCGGTGCAGACCGTGGTCGAGAAGTCGATCCAGTCGCCGTCGTCGCCGAGGTAGGTGTTGGTGCGCGCGGCCTCGTCCTCGAGCTTCGGCATCCGCCGTGGCTCGCCGAGGTCGCGCTTGCGACGGTCGTTGCGATCCTCGATCTCGGCGCGCGGGTTGTAGCCGAACGACGGGAACAGCCGGCTGTTGAAGAAGCTGCCGTTGTCGACGAACCGGGTCTGCGCCTGGGAGTTGGTGATGCCCCTGGGAGCGAACTCCATGCGGAACCGGAACTCGCGCCGCTCGTCCGGCTGCAGCGGGCGCGACAGGCGGTAGATCCGGTAGCCGAGCGGGGCGTCGTGCGCGGCGAGGGTCTGCCCGCCGCCCAGGTCGACCGACGTGAGCGTGTCGTCGTCATCGACCTGCAGATGGACGTCGGCGATCGGCTCCGGGTGGGGGTTGTGGACGGTGTAGGTCAGGTCCGCCGTCATCGACTGCGTTTCGGGCCGCAGGTCGACCAGCGGCCGGCTGGCGACGATCTTCGGCTGCTGCAGGTGCTCGTACTGCTTGTATTCCTTTTCGTAGCGCGCCTGCAGATCGAGCTGCGCCTCCGGCGAGATGTAGTCGTTGCGCACGTTGGTGTTCCAGAACAGCCAGGCGCCGATGCCGGCAAACGTCGCCAGTGCCGCGACGAAGGCGACACCCAGGCCGCCGCGCATGCGTGTACGCAGTTGCGCCCAGCGCTGGCGCCGGCCCTGGTCGACGCCGCGCACCCACAGCCCGGCGCTCAGCAACAACAGCGCCAGCAACAGCACGCCCCAGTAGCCCTGGAACCAGAGCTGTCCCTGCAGGAAGTGGCCGTAGCCGTTCATGTCCGAGTACGGCGCGTTCGGCCAGCTTCCGAACGTGTACAGGTTGTGGGTGAAGTCGAGCACGTCGAGCACGATCTGCGACAGCGCCACCAGCACCAGCAGGCCGTAGCCGATGAACTTGTTGTTCGCCAGCACCTGCAGCACCAGCGCCATGCCACCCATCAGCACGAACGGCACCGAATCGAGCAGCAGGGCCTTGCCGTACAGCGCCGGTTCGATCGCGGTGTAGCCCTTGGCCAGCTGGATCGCGATGGAGGCGGACATCCCGATCGCGTGGAACAGCAGCACCACCGCCACGATCGTGCAGAACTTCGCCGCCAGCGGCACCCAGCCGGGGAACGGCGCGGCGTCGGTGACCTCGTGGATCTTCGCCGCGCGCTCCTTCCACACCAGCTCGCCGGCGTAGAACATCACGATGATCACCAGCAGGAAACTGAAGCTGCCGCGCAGCGCATCGAGCATGCGCGAGGTCACCGGGTACACGTCGGTACCGTACATGGACTGGATCGACAGCGCCGTGGGAATGAAGTTGGCCAGGCCGAAGGCCAGCATCACCAGGAACGGCACGCTGCGCAGCACGCCCGCGGTATCGAAGCGCACCTGGTGCAGGAACTGGCGCAGCGCGGTGCCGCGGCCGAAGTCCGGCGCGACCCGCGGCACCGACGGCACTGGCGTCGGCTGCACCGGGACGTCGTCGAGCTTCACCACGCGCGTCTTCCGGCGCAGCAGGCTGCGCCCGGTGCCGGTGCGCTGCGTGCGGAACAGGGCAAAGGTGGCGGCGAACAGCGCCAGCCCCAGCGCGATCCACAGCGCACGGTTGGCCAGCAGGTAACCGGCCAGGGCCGGCAGCCCCGTGTTGCGCTCCTCGGCCGACCAGTAGCGGATCGTGCGTGCGAAGGCACGGATGCCGAGCGGCTCGAGCAGGGTCGCCAGCCAGACGTTGTCGAGGTCGCGCATAAGTGCCGCACTGACGCCGTACAGCACGAAGAAGCCGATCACGCCGAGGTAGACCCAGAGGATCGAGCGGGTCACGGCCGCCAGCAGCGCCAGCAGGCCTCCGGTGAACACCAGGTTCGGCAGCACCATCACCGCGAACGCCCAGAGGTAGGGTCGCAGCGACACCGGTCCCAGCCGCGCCTCGTCGATCCAGGGCATGAACTGGGCGATGAAGATGCCCAGCGCGATCACCAGGTACACCACCAGGCTGGCCAGCATCGCCGCCGCCAGCCGCCCCAGCAGGTAGTCGCGGCGGCGGATCGGGCTGGCGAAGAACAGCTCGGCGGTGCCCTGCTCGAAGTCGCGCAGCAGCGCCGCGCTGACGAAGATCGGCACGATCAGCATGCCCAGCAGGGTGAACGCCGTCAGCCACTGCGCGACCACGATCGGCGCGTTGCGGTACACGTTGCCGATGCCGCCGCCGAGCTGCACGGCGTCGCTCGCCGCGGCGCCGAAGCCCAGCAGCGCGAACAGCACCGCCAGGAACCACAGCAGCGGCGAGCGCAGCTGCTCGCGCAGCTCGAAACGGAAGAATTCGAGGATCATGCGCGGCGCCTCAGGCAGCCTGGCGCTGCAGGCGCAACTGGCGGAAGTACACGTCCTCCAGGTCCGGATCGATGCGCTCGAAGCCGTCCTCCGGGCACTGCGCACTGAACACGTGGATCACCGGCTGCCCGCCGACCAGGCGTGTCGAGAGCACGGTGTGGTTTGCCTCGTAGTCCGGCAGCGCGTCCTTGCCCACCTGCTTGCGCCAGACCTGCTCGCGCAGTTCCGCGATGGCGTCGGCCGGACGTCCGGTCAACAGCACCCGGCCCTTGTTCATGATCGCCATCGTCGGGCACAGGTCGGTCACGTCCTCGACGATGTGCGTGGACAGGATCACCGCCACCTGCTCGCCGATGTCGGCCAGCAGGTTGAGGAAGCGGTTGCGTTCCTCCGGGTCGAGTCCTGCGGTCGGTTCGTCTACGATCACCAGCCGCGGATTGCCGAGCAGGGCCTGGGCGATCCCGAAGCGCTGGCGCATGCCGCCCGAGAACCCGCCGAGCTTGCGCTTGCGTGCATCCCACAGGTTCACCTGCTTGAGCAGGCCGTCGACGACCTCCCGCCTCTGCCCGCGGACGGTGAGCCCCTTGAGCACCGCGAAGTGCTCCAGCAGGTCCTCGGCGCTGACCTTCGGATACACGCCGAAATCCTGCGGCAGGTAGCCGAGCTGGCGTCGCACCGAATTCTTGTCGCGCAGCACGTCGATCGGCGTGCCGTCGGCGCCTTCGAGCGTGGCGCTGCCGCTGTCGGCCTCCTGCAGCGTCGCCAGCGTGCGCATCAGGGAGGACTTGCCCGCGCCATTGGGCCCGAGCAGGCCGAACATCCCGCGCGGGATGTCCAGGCTCACGTGGTCGAGCGCATGCACGCCGTTGGCGTAGGTCTTGCACAGGTCGCGGATCGCGAGCATCGAACGTCCCCTCGGGCTTCATGCCCGGCTGCCTGGATGGTAACGGGGACGACGCGGCGCCCGCACATGTGACTGGTCAGGGTGCCGGAGGTCACACAGGGCGATGCATCAGACCTCCACCACCATCCCCGGTCTTGCGAGCCGCACGTCGATGCCGTGGCGCTCGCCCAGTTCGCCGGCGAGCGCTTCGCGCGCCCTGTCCTCGCCGTGCACCAGCACCAGCGGCGGGCGTCCCTCGAAACCCTCGTACCAGTCGATGAGTCCGCGCTGGTCGGTATGCGCCGACAGGCCGCCGATGGTGTGGATCCGCGCGTTGACGCGATGGTCGTGGCCATGGATGCGCACCCACTTGGCACCGTCGACCAGGCGCCGGCCGAGCGTGCCCTCGGCCTGGTAGCCGACGAACACCACGTGGGTGTCGCGACGGTCGATGCCGTGGCGGAAGTGGTGCAGGATGCGGCCGCCGTTGGCCATGCCGCTGCCGGCGATGACGATCGCGCCGTTCTCGATGCGGTTGATCGCCATCGACTCGGCGGTGGATCCGGTGATGTGCAGGTTCGGCAGCCGGAACGGACTGGGGTGGCCCTTCCACACGCCGCGCGCGTCGGCGTCGAACAGCGCCTGGTGGCGGTCGTAGATCGCCACCACCTTGGCCGCCATCGGACTGTCGAGGAAGATCCGCCAGCGCGCCAGCTGCCATTCGTCCCAGTGCCGGGCGAACCAGTACAGCAGTTCCTGCGAACGGCCCACCGCGAATGCGGGGATCAGCACCTTGCCGCGCCCGTTCCAGGCCTGTTCCAGTAGTTCGCCGAATTCGTGGATGGTATCGAGCCGGTCGCGATGGTTGCGGTCGCCGTAGGTGGCTTCCATGACCACCAGGTCGGCATCGCGCACCTGCTCGGGATCGCGCAGGATCGGCGTGCCGTGCGGCCCGAGATCGCCGGAGTAGACGAGCTTGCGCGCGTCCGCCCAGACCTCGACGATCGACGAGCCGAGGATATGGCCCGCATCGCGGAACGCGATCTCCACGCCCGGCAGGATCTGCCTGCGCTCGCCGTAAGGCAGCGGCCGCACCTGCTCCAGCACCTGCTGCACGTCCTCGCGGGTGAACAGCGGCATGGCCTCGGGTTCGCCGGGACGGCGCCTGCGGTTCTCCCGCTCGGCATCGTTCTCGGCCAGCGACGCGGCATCGAGCAGCATCACCGGCAGCAGTTCGGCGCCGGCGTGCTGGATGTAGACCGGGCCGCGGAAGCCCTGCCAGACCAGGCGCGGGATGCGGCCGATGTGGTCGATGTGCGCATGGCTCACCACCAGCGCGTCGATCGAGGCCGGATCGAACGGGAACGCATCGAAATTCCGCGCCTCGGCCGCGCGGCCGCCCTGGATCATGCCGCAGTCGAGCAGGATGCGCTGGCCCGCCGCCTCGACCAGGTGCATCGAACCGGTGACCTCGCCCGCAGCGCCATGGAAATGCACCCGCATGCCCGCTCTCCCCCGTTTCCGACTGGACCTCGATTCTGCACGCAACGGCCGCGATGCGCGCGGAGCAGGCCGCGGCGCGCATGACCTCCGACACCCTCGGCGCTGCGGGCAGCGGCGTACAGTGGCGCAAAAGCCGGCGCCGGCGGCATCGTCGTCGCCGTTCCATCGACCCGGAGATTCCCGTGAGCGCCACTGCACCTCGCCTGCTGCTTCTGTCCCTTGCCGTCACCGTGGCCCTGTCCGCATGCGGCAAGGGCGACACCCCGGCCACCGCCGCCGCCCCGGCCGCGACCCCGCCGGCCTTCAGCCTCGACGAGGCCAAGCTGCCGGCCGTCAACCGCTTCCAGCTGGCCGACCTGGACGACACCCGCAACGCCTGCACCGACTTCGCCGGCTACGCCAATGCCAAGTTCCTGGCCGCGCACCCGGTGCCCGGCGACCGCACCAGCTGGGGCGCATTCGAGATGCTCGACGAGCGTTCCACCGCGATCCAGCAGCAGCTGGCCGAGCATGCGGCCGGGCTCGAGAACGCCACGGGCGTCGAGAAGCTGGTCGGCGACTTCTGGGCCACCGGCATGGACGAGGCGAAGATCAATGCCCAGGGCATCGAGCCGCTGAAGGACGAACTGGCCGCGATCGACGCACTGGCCGACAGCGCCGGCATCGTGACCTGGCTGCAGCAGACCGCCGCCAGGGGCCAGGGCTTCCTGATCGGCGTCGGCGCGATGCCCGACTTCCAGGATTCCTCGATCAACATCGCCGCCACCGGCCAGGGTGGCCTGGGCCTGCCCGACACGACCTACTACAGCGACGACAAGCACGCCCAGATCCGCGAGGCCTACGTGGCGCACATCGCTAAGGTGCTGGAACTGTCCGGCGTGCCGGCGGCCGAGGCGCAGCAGCAGGCCAAGGACGTGATGGCGTTCGAGACGCGCCTGGCGAAGGTGTCGAAGTCGCGCGCGGAGTTCTCGCGCGATGTCTCGCTGTACTACAACCCGATGCAGGTCGCCGACGCCGACAAGCTGACCCCGAACTTCTCCTGGACGAAGTTCTTCGAGGCGCAGGGCATCGCCCAGCCGAAGCTGTTCTCGGTGTCGGTGCCCGACTACTTCAAGGAAGTCGACGCGATGCTGGCCGACGTGCCGGTGGACCAGTGGAAGAGCTACCTGCGCTTCCACGTCGTCGATGGCGCCTCGCCCTACCTGTCGGACGCGTTCGTGCAGCAGCACTACGAGTTCCACAACAAGACCCTCAGCGGCCAGAAGGAAATGAAGCCGCGCTGGAAGCGCGTCCTCGACACCATCAACGGCCAGGTCGACGAGGCCATGGGCCAGATGTACGTGGACGTGGCCTTCCCGGCCGAGTCCAAGGCCAAGATGGAGGCGCTGGTCGCGAACCTGGGCGAGGCGCTCAAGGCGCGCATCCAGAACCTGGAATGGATGAGCGACGAGACCAAGGCCAAGGCGCTGGAGAAGCAGGCCGCGTTCACCACCAAGATCGGCTACACCGACAAGTGGCGCGAGTGGAGCGGGCTGGAGACCAGCCGCGACAGCTACCTGGACAACGTGCTCGCCGCGCAGGAATTCAACTACAAGTGGCAGATCGGCAAGATCGGCGAGCCGGTCGACAAGACCGAGTGGGCGATGCCGCCGCAGATGGTGAACGCCTACTACAACCCGCTGCAGAACGAGATCGTGTTCCCGGCCGCGATCCTGCAGCCGCCGTTCTTCGACCCAGAGGCCACCGACGAGATCAACTACGGCGGCATCGGCGCGGTGATCGGCCACGAGATGAGCCACGGCTACGACGACCAGGGCAGCCGCTTCGGCGCCACCGGCAAGTTCGAGAACTGGTGGACCGAGGCCGATGCGGCCGCGTTCAAGGAGCGCACCGGCAAGCTGGTCGCCCAGTTCGACGGCTACAAGCTGGCCGACGGCCGCGCGCTCAACGGCACGCATACGCTGGGCGAGAACATCGGCGACCTCGGCGGCCTGGCCATGGCCTACGACGCGATGAAGAAGGCCACCGAAGGCACCCCGGACCCGATGACCGACGGCCTGACCCGCGACCAGCGCTTCTTCCTCAACTGGGCCACGGTGTGGCGCCGCAACTTCACCCCCGAGGAGATCAGCAAGCGCCTGGTGACCGACGAGCACGCGCTGGCCGAGTTCCGCGCGATCGGCGCGCCGTCGAACCTGCCGGCCTTCGCCGCGGCCTTCGACTGCAAGCCCGGCGACCCGATGGTGCGGGGCGACGACGACCGGGTCGTGATCTGGTAAGCGCCACCTGCCTGTGTGGAGAAAAGCCCGGCAATGCCGGGCTTTTCTTTGCGCCGGGGCCGGTACCGCAAACCGGCCCGCCGGGTGAAGGCGCGCGTGCGGCTCTTGCTAGAATCCCGGCCTTCCCCCTGATCCCCGGACCTGCTCGATGCCGATCCAGAAGCCGCTCGTCGCCGCCTTTGCCGCCAGCCTGGTGCTGATGCTGGCCGCCACCGACGCCGACGCCCAGCGCAAGCGCCGCGCCAAACAGCCGGCGACGCCCGCGATCACCGCCTGCAGCGACTTCTATACCTTCGTCAACAAGGACTGGCTGGCGGCCAACACCGTCGTCGCCGGCACCGGCCGGGTGTCCGCGCTCGGCACCCTGCGCCAGCGCGCGCTGCTGCAGCAGCGTGCCCTGCTCGACGAGGCGGTGCTGACCCCGCAGAACGACGTGCAGAAGCTGCTCGGCGACTTCTGGGCCAGCGGCATCGACGAGGCGGCGGTCGAACGCGACGGCGCGCAGCCGATCGCCTCGCTGGTCGCGCGCATCAACGCCATCAAGCGCAGCCGCGACGTCGCCCCGTCGATCGCCGCGCTGCATCAGGTGGGCATCCCGGTGGCGTTCAATTTCACCGCCGACGTCGACATGGGCGATTTCGACCGCCACATCGGCTATTTCTCGCAGGGCGGGCTGGCCCTGCCCGATCCGGCCTTCTACACGCGCGAGGACGCCGACACCCGCGCCCTGCTCGGCCGCTACACCGAGTACGTCGAGAAGATCCTCGCCCTGACCGGCACGCCGGCCGCGCAGCTCAAGGACGAGATGGCGCAGGTGCTGGACCTGGAAACCCGCATCGCGCGCATCTCCAGGCCGATCACCTCGCTGCGCGACCCGCGCGAGAACTACGCGCTGGTGCCGACCGAAGGCTTCGGCAAGCAGTTCCGCAACCTGCAGCTGGCCGATTTCCTGGAAGCGCAGGGCGTGAGCGCCGAGACCGTCTCGATGGCGCACCAGGACTACTTCACCCAGCTCGACGCGCTGGTGCGCACGCTCAAGCCGGCGCAGTGGAAGGTCTACCTGCGCTACCAGATCGGCAACGCGATGGCGCCCTACCTGTCGAAGGACTTCCGCGAGGCGGACTTCTCCTTCAACGGACGCGTGCTGCGCGGGCTGAGCGCGCCGCCGGTGCGCGACGTGCAGGTGCTGGACGCGATCAACCGCGCCGCCGGGCCGATGATGGCGCGCGAGTACGTGGCGCGCTACCTGCCCGACACCACCCGCTCGCGCGCCGAGGGCATCGCCGGCGAAGTGCGCGACGCCCTGCTGCGCGCGGTGGAACGCAACACCTGGATGTCCGATGCCGCGCGCAGCGAGGCCAAGGCCAAGCTGCAGGCGCTGGCGATCGAGATCGGCGCGCCGCGCGACGACATCGACTACACCGTGCAGCCGATGGGGCGCACCAGCTTCGGCAGCAACATGCTGATCGCCTCCACCTGGCACCACCGCGAGGAGATGCGCCGCATCGGCCGCGCCGACGCGCAGCGCCGCTGGGACGTGCTGCCGCAGCAGCCGGCGGTGGCCTACGACCTGGCCCACAACCGCCTGGTCGTCTCGGCCGCGGCGCTGCAGGCGCCGGTGCTGGACATGGAGCAGGACACCGCCGCCCAGTACGGCAGCTTCGGCGCGCTGGTGGGGCACGAACTCAGCCGCGCGGTCGACCTCAAGGGCCAGCTGGTCGACGCTTCGGGCAACGTGCGCAGCTGGTGGACGCCGCAGGACGAATCGGCCTTCTCCGCCCGCGCCAACCAGCTCGCCACGCAGTACGCGTCCTATGCGTATCCGGCCACTAGCGGCCTGCGGGTGGACGCCGCCCTGACCCGCGAACAGAACGTCGCCGACCTGGCCGCGGTGGAGCTGGCCTTCGACGCCCTCGCCGCCACGCAGCCGGCGCCGGACAAGGCCGCGCACGAATCGTTCTTCCGCGCCTGGGCCGGGCTGTGGCGCGAGCAGCTGGCGCCGGAAACGGCCACCCAGGACGCCTCGACCCTGCCCCACGCGCCGGGCCAGTGGCGCGCCAACGGGCCGCTGGTCAACCATCCGGCGTTCGTCGAGACCTTCCAGTGCAAGGCCGGCAATGCGATGACGCGCAAGGCCGAGGAGCAGGTCTCGATCTGGCGTTGAGCCTGCGGCCGCCGCGACTGCCGCGGTCCGCTGGATCCGGCCACCGGCACGGCGCCGGTGGCCGCGGCTAGACCACGCGGCGGATGCGGCGGCCGCCGAACGGCGGCTGCCCGCGCCAGTGCCGGATCAGCAGCCAGCCGAACAGCATGCCGCCCAAGTGCGCGAAGTGGGCCACCCCCGAACGCGTGCCGGTGACGCCGAGCACCAGCTCAATCAGGCCGTAGACGATCACCAGGGTGCGCGCCTTCATCGGCACCGGCGGGATCAGCAGCATCACCCGCTGGTTCGGGAACATCATGCCGTAGGCCAGCAGCAGGCCGAACACGCCGCCCGACGCACCCACCGTCGGGAACGGGAGGCCGCCATTGCGAACGCCCCAGGACACCACCAGCAGCTGGCACAGGCCGGCGCCGACCACGCACACCAGGAAATAGGTCAGGAACCGCCGCTGGCCCCAGGCGTATTCGAGCTGCGCGCCGAACATCAGCAGCGCCAGCATGTTGAACAGCAGGTGCGCGATGTTGCTGGGGCTGTGCATGAAGCCGTGCGTGAGCAGCTGCCAGGGCATGAAGCCGTGCGGCGCATACGGCGCGAGATCGGACGGCAGCCACGGCCACAGCATCAGCGGATCCAGCGCCGGCCCGAGCATCAGCTGCAGCGCGAACACCGCGCAGTTGGCGATCAGCAAGGCCTTGGTGACGGGGGGAAGGTTGGTGAACATCGGCGCTCCTGCACTGGCGCCCATGATAACGGTGGAAGCCGTGGACGCCGGTCGAAGGCGGCGGGATGGTCTTTCCCGCCGGCACGTCCGCAACCGGTCCTAACCGCCGCCGGGACCCCACAGCGCGGCATCGAGATCGTCCGTCTCTCCGCGCGGCATGCGCACGCGCCCGTTGCGGACGTCCACGCCTTCGGCGCGCAGCCGCCGCACCTGTTCGCGGAAACCGGCCGAACCGGGCGGCAGGGCGATCGTGCCGTCGCTGCGCAGGATGCGGTGCCAGGGCAGCGCGGGATCGTCGTTGGCCGACAGCAGCCGCGCCACCATGCGCGCGCGCCCGGGCAGGCCGGCCCGGCGCGCGATCTGCCCGTAGCCGGCGACCGCGCCGCGCGGCACGTCACGGATCGCGGCCAGGATGCGCGCGGCGGCGGGCGGATCGGCAGACACGGCGTCCATCGGCGACTAGGATAGCCGCTCCACCCGTGCGAGCACGTCGCGCCATGCAGAACTTCGAACAGATCCGCGGCCATCTCCTGGGCGGCGACTTCCGCGTCACCATGCAGGAGCCGTACGTGATGTGCGTGGAGCTCTCGCTCGATGGCGGGCGCCGCCACCAGGCGATCTTCCTGTCGGAGATCCAGGACGACGACGGCCGCAACTACCTGCGCACCAGCACCGCGATCGCGCCGATCACCGGCGTGGACGCGCGCCGCGCACTGGCGTTCAACTGGAGTTCGCGCGTGGGCTACCTGTCCATCGGCGAACTCGACGGGGTGCCCTACCTGCAGCTGTGCGAGAACCGGCCGTACGAGGGCCTCACCGCCGCCGAGATCGGGCGCGTGGTGCTGGAGATCGGCGGCATGGGCGACCGCCTGGAGCGGGCGCTGTCGGCCGAAGGCGACCTGCTGTAAGGCCGGGATTCGGGATTGGGGATTAGGGATTCGATAAGGAACCCGGGGTCAGAGTCCCTTTTCGCTGCGTGATATCGTGTATGCAGTGCGTTGACGGAGCGAAAAGGGACTCTGACCCCGATCCCCGATCCCCGATCCCGATCCCGCCGGCCCGGCTACGCCCAGCCCATGCCCTGCATCAGCCGGAACAGGCCATAGGCGATCCCGCCCGACATCGGGATGGTCAGGATCCATGCCCAGATCATCTTGTGGACCACGCCCCACTTGATCGCGTTCAGGCGCTTGGCCGTGCCTACGCCCATGATCGCCGACGAGATGTTGTGCGTGGTGGAGACCGGAATGCCCAGCGACGAGGCCGCGAGGATCACCGAGGCGGCGCTGGTTTCGGCGGCGAAGCCGTGGATCGGGTGCAGCTTGACCAGCTTGTGGCCCAAGGTCTTGATGATGCGCCAGCCGCCGGCCGCGGTGCCGGCCGCCATCACCAGCGCGCAGCTGACCTTGATCCAGGTGTCGATGTCGCCGTCGGCCAGCGCGGCCTCGGACGGATGCAGGAAGGCCAGCCAGGCCGGCAGCACGTCGAGCGTACCGGCGGCCTGCGCGCTGACCAGCGTCAGGGCGACGATGCCCATGGTCTTCTGCGCATCGTTCATGCCGTGGGCGAAACCCATGCCGGCGGCGCTGACGATCTGCGCCTTGCCGAAGAAGCCGTTGACCCAGCGCGGACGCGCGATGCGCGCCAGGATGCCGCCGCTGCGGGCCATCATCGAGATGATGAAGAACAGCACGCCCATCATCAGGAAGCCCGCGGCGAAGCCCAGCACCGGCGAGGACACCATCGGCACGATCACCTTCCACAGCACGCCGGCGCTGCGGTAGACCGGCTCGGCCGGCTCCGACCAGATCACCACGCCGAAGTCGTTGTACGCCGCGGCCAGCGCCGCGCCCAGCAGGCCGCCGATCAGCGCATGCGAGGACGACGAGGGCAGGCCGAACCACCAGGTGATCAGGTTCCAGGTGATGCCGCCGAGCAGCGCGCACAGGATCAGCTGCGAGCCGACCTCGATCACGCCCGCGTCGATCAGCCCCGAGGAGATGGTCTTGGCCACCGCGGTGCCGGCCAGCGCGCCGATCAGGTTCATGGAGGCGGCCAGGCCCACCGCCTGCATCGGCGAGAGCACCTTGGTCGCGACCACCGTCGCGATCGAGTTGGCGGTGTCGTGGAAACCGTTGATGTATTCGAACACCAGCGCGGTGGCCACCACGATCAGGACCAGGGTCAGCATCATCGCGGCCCGGTCAGGAGTTCTTGAGCACGATTTCGTAGGCGACCACCCCGGCCTCGCGGCAGCGGTCGATGGCCTTCTCGAGGATCTCGAAGAATTCCTTGAGCAGGAACATCTCGCGGGCATCGAGCTTGCCCGAGTAGATGTCCCGGTACAGCTCGAGCATCAGCCGGTCGGCTTCGTTCTCCAGCGCGCGCAGGCGGTCGTTGAGCACCTTCATCGGCTCCAGCTTCATCGCGCGCAGGGCCTTGACCATCTGCACCACCACCTCGGAAGCCTGCTCGAGCATCGCCGCGCGCGGCGCGAAGTCGATGTGCTCCAGGTGCTGGGTGGCCAGCGAATAGCGGTCGGCGAACTTCTCGATCTGCTTGGGGATCTTGTACAGGGCCGAACCCAGCGCCTCGATGTCCTCGCGCTCGATCGGGGTGATGAAGCTGTCGACCAGGGCCTGGCTGATCTTGTCGGACGCCTCGCGCTCGCGCAGGCGGGCCAGCTTGAAGGCGTCCAGCGCCGGCTGCCGGTCGGCCTCCCTGAGCATGGCGTGCAGGGCCTTGGCCGCGTCGTTGGCCGCCGCCGCGGCGTCCTCGAGCAGCGAGTAGAACTGGTTGCCCTGACCGAACATGGTTTGCAAGGAAAACATCGGGATCGATCCCGCCGCCGGGGAGTGGACGGCCTTCGGGGCGGAATTATGACCGGTCGATGACGCCCGCCGCCATTGCGGCGGCCCCGGGGGCGCGAAATGGCTTGCCGGACAGGGTGTTATGATGCGCTGCCGCGCTCCCCTGCCGCGCCGCCGCCCCATGGACGACGAACCTCCTCCACTTTCCCGCCGGCCCCGCCCGGGCCGCCGCCCCCGTCCGGTTCCCGCCATGACCGCCCCTCCGGCGGCCTGCTTCCCGACGTTCGCGCTGCGTCCCGCCAACCGGACCGACGATGCTTGAGTTCGCGATCGTCCTGGTCCTGATCGGCTGCAACGCCTTCTTCGCCCTGTCGGAGATGTCGGTCGTCACCTCGCGCAAGGGCCGGCTGCGGCAGATGTCGGCCAGCCACCGCGGCGCGCGCAAGGCGCTGGAGCTGGCCGAGCACCCCGAACGCTTCCTGTCCACCGTGCAGGTGGGCATCACCCTGATCGGCATCCTCACCGGCATGTTCGGCGGCGACGCCATAGGCGCGACCATCGGCGCCTGGCTGGCGCAGAACGTGCCCGCGCTGGGCAGCTACGCCGCCACTGCCGGCCTGGTGGTCGCGGTCGGACTGATCACCTTCCTGACCATCGTCCTGGGCGAACTGCTGCCCAAGCGCCTGGCCCTGCTGGCGCCGGAAACGCTGGCGGCCTTCGTTGCCCTGCCGATGCACTGGCTGTCGCGGATCGCCACGCCGGCGGTGTGGCTGCTCACGGTCTCGGTGCGCGGCATGCTGCGCCTGCTGCGGCTCAACGACACCCAGGCCGCGCACGTCACCGAAGAGGAGATCCGCCTGCTGGTGAGCGAGAGCCACGAGCAGGGCGTGATCGATGCCGACGAGCGCAACATGATGAACCGGGTGCTGCGCCTGGGCGACCGCACCGCGGCCAGCCTGATGACGCCGCGCACCCGCATCGCCTGGCTGGACTCGGCCGAGGGCTTCGACGAGAACCTCGCGCAGATGCGCGCCACGCCGTTCTCGCGCTATCCGGTGTATCGCGGCAGCGACGCCGACGTGGTCGGCATCCTCGAGGTCAAGTCGCTGATCGACCGGCTCGAGGAACCCGAGTTCGACCTGTTCAAGTACCTGCGCGAGCCGCTGTTCGTGTCGGAGTCGACGCCCGCGCTGAAGCTGCTGGAAATCCTGCGCGAGGAGCAGTACTCGCTGGCCCTGGTGGTGGACGAATACGGCGACGTGGCCGGCCTGGTCACGGTCAACGACGTGCTCGAGGCGGTGATTGGCCGCACCCAGACCGGCGAAGGCCCCGACGCCGTCTCGCAGGTCACCACCCGCGACGACGGCTCGCTGCTGGTGGACGGCGGCGCCTCGGTGGAGACGGTGCGCGAGCTGATCGGCAGCGGCGCGCTGCCGGGCGAGGACGACCACGACTACCACACCGCCGCCGGCATGGTGATCGCGCGCTTCGGGCGGATCCCCAACGTCGGCGAATCCTTCGAATGGGGCGGCTGGCGCATCGAGGTGGTCGACCTGGACGGCCCCCGGATCGACAAGCTGCTGATGCAGCGTGTGGATGCCGGCGACCGTGGACACTGAGCGGTCCGGCCACCGCGCCGCGACGGGCGTGCCCGGCACGCGCGAACTGCTCGACGCGCTCGCCAGCGGCGACGGCGAGGACCACCTGCGGATGGCGGATATCCTGGCCGGCCTCAGCCGCCAGGTGTTCGGCATGCTGCTGTTCGTCTCGATCCTGCCGGCGTTCATCCCGATCCCCGGCGTGGGCGGAGCGATCAGCGGGCCGGCGACGGTGCTGGTGGGCGTGCACCTGCTGGTCGGCATGCGGCGGCTGTGGCTGCCGCGCTTCGTCGCCCGGCGCGGACCGCGCCGGGCCAGCCTGCAGGCCTTTCAGCGCATGCTCGATCCGTGGCTGACGCGGCTGGAGCGGGTGGTGAAGCCGCGCCTGACGGCGCTGATCGAACACCGCGCCGCCGCGATGTTCACCGGCCTGCTGCTGGTGCTGCTGGGCATCCTGCTGGCGCTGCCGATCCCGTTCACCAACTACCTGTTCGGCAGCCTGCTGCTGCTCTATGCCTTCGCCCTGCTCGAGCGCGACGGCGGCCTGATGCTGGCGTGCTGGATGGCGGGCATCGTGGCGATCGTTGTGTTCGGCATCCTCAGCGGCACGCTGGCCACGGCGGCCACGCAGTGGCTCGGGGGCCTGTTGGGCTGACGCCGCACAAAGGGACGGGCACGGCGTCCGCATGCCGTGGCGGCACGATCACCGGATAAAGGCGCCTCCGGGCGGTTTCGCGCCCGCCAACCGGGGCCCGCATTGCCCGGCCGCGGGATCAGCCCAGCAGCCGCAGGAACTCCGCGTTGGCCACCGGGTGGCCGAGCCAGTAGCCCTGGGCCATGTCGCAGCCGCGTTCGCGCAGGATGGCGTACTGCCCTTCCTTTTCCACGCCCTCGGCCACGACCTGGATGCCGAGCGAATGGGCCATCGCGATGATCGCAGTGGTCAGCGCGAGGTCGTCCGGGTCGCGCAGCACGTCGGCGATGAAGCTGCGGTCGATCTTGACGCCATCCACCGGCACCCGTCGCAGGTGGCTCAGGCCCGAGAAGCCGGTACCGAAATCGTCCAGCCAGACCTTGACGCCGCTGTTGCGCAGACGCGCCAGCACGCTGCTCACGCGCGCCTCGTCGGCGATCACCGCGGTCTCGGTCAGTTCGATGTGCAGGTGCTGCGGCGCGAGGCCGCTTTCGCGCAGCACCGCCTCGGTCTGCGCGGCCAGGTCGCCGGCGCGCAGCTGCCGCGGCGAGACGTTGACCGACACGAACAGTCCCTGCGCGCCGGGCACGTCGCGCTGCCAGCCGCGCGCATCCAGGCAGGCGGCGCGCAACACCTGCGGGCCGATCGCCTCGATCAGTCCGCTCTGCTCGGCCACGTCGACGAACAGCGCCGGCGACACCTGGCCATGCTCGGGGTGGCGCCAGCGCAGCAGCGCCTCGGCGCCGACCAGCTTGCCGTCCGACATCCGGTACAGCGGCTGGTAGGCCAGGCTCAGCTCGCCGCGCTCCCAGGCGCCGCGCAGGTCCTGCTCCATCCGCACGCGGCGCTCGACGGCCTGGTCCATCACCCGGCTGTAGAAGCGATGGCAGCTCTTGCCGGCAACCTTGGCCTGGTACATGGCGATGTCGCCGTTCTTGAGCAGCGACGGCACGTCGGCGGCATCGTCCGGAAACAGCGCGATGCCGATCGAGATGCCGAGGAACACCGGCCGCCCACGCACCGTGATCGGCCGGCCCAGCTCCTCCACCAGCACGTCCGCCAGGGATCCGGCGCGCTCGCGGATGTCGCTGCCAGGCTCGCCCTGCAGCAGGATCACGAACTCGTCGCCGCCGAAGCGCGCCAGTACGGCGCCCTCGCCGCCCTGCGCGTCGATCACGTCGCCGATGCGGCCGGCGAACTGCATCAGCACCTCGTCGCCCGCGTCGTGGCCGATCGTGTCGTTGACCCGCTTGAAGTCGTCGATATCGGTGAACAGCAGCGCCAGCTGGCGCGCCGCGCCGTTGCTTTCGGCCACGCGCTGGTCCAGCACCTCGCGGAAAGCCAGCCGGTTGGCCAGCCCGGTGAGCGCGTCGGTGTAGGCCATGCGACGGATGTCGCGGTCGTGGCGCCGGATGCTGTCGCGCATGTGCGAGAACGCACGCACCAGATCGCCCACCTCGTCGACGCGGCGGCTCGCGGGCAGGGGCGTGTCGAAGTTGCCCGCCTCGATGCCCCGCGCGGCCTCCGCCAGCTGCCGCACCGGCGACACCAGGCGGCGCTGCACCACCAGGCTGATCGCCGCCAGCAGCGCCACCAGGCTGGCCAGCAGCAGGCCGACCCAGAGCAGCTGGCTGCGGCTGACCTCGCGCAGGCGCCCGGACATGATGTCGCCGATCTGGCGCTCGTCGGCCTTGACCGCCTCCAGCGAGTAGCCCACGCGCACCCCGCCCAGGCGCTGGTCGCCGATGCGGATCGGTGCGGCGACGTCGAGCAGCATTCCGCTGGACTGCACGTGCGCACCGTTGATCGACAGCACCTCGTAGGCGAGCGGATCGGACATCGCCTGGCCGTAGGTGGAAATGTCCGGACTGCCGTCGTGGATCACCTGCCCGTCGTTGTCGTAGACGATGACGTAGCTGACGTCGGGCTGGCGCAGCACCTGGCGCAGCGAGGTGCCGATCGCGTCCAGGTCGAAGTAGTACAGCGGATTGACCAGCGAATCGGCCAGCTGCACCACCTGCGCCTGACCCTGCGAGAGCAGGCGCCGGGACGAGAACTCGTCGATCGCCTGCAGCCCCAGCGTCCGGACCTCGCGATGCAGTTCGTTCTGCCGCTGCAGCACCAGGGCCACCAGCGCCAGGGTGACCAGGAGCACGGCGGCCGCCAGCAGCGCGAAGCGCGCCTGCAGGCCGAAGCGCGGCGCGCTCACTCGACCTCCCGGGTCACGCGCGCCACGCCCTGGCGCAGGCGCTGGAGGCCGGCCTCGGTGGCCTCGTCGATCGGCACGAAGCGGGTGGTCTTGAAGAACCGCAGCAGCGCCTCGCGCGCATCGGGATCGGCCGCGGCGCCCACCAGCACCTCGTGCAGGCGTTCGCGCACCTTCGGGTCGAGGTCGCCGCGCACCATCTCCAGGGCGCGCGGGAACTCCTCGCTCTCGCGCACGATGCGGAAGTCGCTGCGGTAGGAAGGCGGCACCCGCTTGGGGTTGGCCCAGTCCAGGTTGCTCATCGCACCGGCATCGACCAGGCGCTTGTGCACCCAGGCCGACACGTTGAGCTCGGAGCGGCCGAACACGTAACCGACCGAATCGGCTCCCGGCCGGTCCATCGGCGAGAGCAGCACCTCCAGGCGCAGGCCGATGCCGAGCAGCTCCTCGGCCGGGACGTAGTAGGCGCTGGTGGAGGATCGGTTCTGGAAGGCGATGCTGCGACCGCGCAGGTCTGCCAGTTCGCGCACCGGGCTGTCGTTGCGCACGAAATAGAGGGTGCGGTAGCGGCCCACGCCATCGCGCTCGGTCATCAGCAGGGGCACGGCCCCGGCGCGGTCGGCGAGCGCCATCGCGGTGCCGCTGGTCTCGGTGACCCAGTCGACCCGGCCGCGGCGCATGTAGCTCTGCATCTGCTGGGCGTCGCGCGCCATGAGCACGCGACCTTCGCGGATGCCGACATCGGCCATGCGCGGCACGACGTAGTCCAGCAGTGGCCTGAGCTGGTCGTAATGGGCCTTGGGATCGTCGCTGATGCGACCGAGCACCAGCACGCCGTCATCGGCCAGCGCTGGCGCCAGCGAGGCGAGCCAGAGCACCAGCAGCAGCAGGAGGCGACGGCAGGAACCGGTTGGAGACACAGGCAAGGGACGGTTCCGGTTCGGCTCGGGCACTGGTACGGCGGCGAGCCTAGCGGAAAACCGCGCCGGCCGGTAGCGACGCACGCGCGGACACGGGGGCGCCATGCAGGACATTAGATGTCCTGTGCGGTGCGCCGCCGGCGCGGCCGGCCGTGGCGGCGGGCGATGCGATCAGCGGCTTTCGCCGGCCAGGCGCGCCATCCGCTGGGCGTCGGCCAGCACGCCGCGCAGCAGGCGCACGTCGCGATCGTCGAGCTGGCTGCGCAGGAAGATCCGGCGCAGCTTGCGCATCGCCGAGTCCGGCGTACGGCCCTTGTGGAAGTCGATCGCGTCCAAGGTTTCGGCCAGCTGCGCGAAGAAGCCCTCGAGTTCGGCGTGGCTCGCCGGGACGTCGCCATCGGCCGCGGGCGCCGGCGCCGGCTGTACGGCTCCGCGCAGGCCGAGCATGGCCAGCCGCAGTTCGTAGGACAGCACCTGCACCGCCGAAGCGAGGTTGAGCGAGCTGTAGGCCGGATTGGCGGGAATGTGGACGGCGGCGTGGCACAGCTGCAGCTCGTCGTTGTCCAGGCCGGTGCGCTCGCGCCCGAACACCAGGGCGGCCGGCGTGCCGGTGGCGGCGGCCGCCAGGGTGCGCGCCGCGGCGTCGGCGGGCAGCAGTTCGTCCAGCGCGATGCGCCGGCTGCGCGCCGTGCAGCCCAGCACCAGCCGGCAGTCCGCCACCGCCTCGGCCAGGGTCGCGACCTGGGTCGCTGCCTCGAGCACGTCGTCGGCACCGGCCGCCATCGCGTTGGCGTCGGCGTGGGGGAACCGCTCGGGCGCCACCAGCACCAGCCGATGCAGCCCCATGGTCTTCATCGCGCGCGCCGCCGAACCGATGTTGCCCGGATGCTGGGTGCCGACCAGGACGATGCGGATCCGGTCGGCCGCTTGCAGGAGTTCGCTCATGGCGCGGATGGTAAACTGCGCGCCCGGCCCCTGCGCCGGCACGCTCTTTTCATCCGCCGCCCGCCATACCCCACGGAGTTCCCCCGATGCTTGCCCCCGCCGTCAATGTCATGGTCAAGGCCGCGCGCGCCGGGGGCAACGTGCTGCTGCGCCACATGCACCGCCTGGACGCGCTGAACGTGGTGGAGAAGGAGCGGATGGACTACGCCAGCGAAGTCGACGGGCTGGCCGAGGAAGCGATCATCAAGGAACTGCGCCGGGCCAATCCCGATTACGCCATCCTCGGCGAGGAAGGCGGCGCGCAGAAGGGCAACCGCGGTCCCAGCCGCTACACCTGGGTCATCGATCCGCTCGACGGCACCAGCAACTACCTGCACGGCATCCCGCACTGGTGCGTCTCGCTGGCGCTGTGCGAGGGCCCAGAGCCGCTGCACGCGGTGGTGTTCGATCCGCTGCGCAACGAGCTGTTCACCGCCAGCCGGGGCGCCGGCGCCCAGCTCAACGAGAAGCGCGTGCGCGTGTCCGAGCGCAAGGACCTGGCCGGCGCGATGCTGGCCACCGGCTTCGCGCCGCGCGAGCGCAAGCGCCTCGATGCGCAGCTGGACTGCCTGAAGGTGCTGATGCGCGAAGCCGAGGACGTGCGCCGCACCGGATCGGCCGCGCTCGACCTGGCCTGGGTCGCGGCCGGCCGCTGCGACGCCTACTTCGAGGCCGGCGTGCAGCCCTGGGACATCGCCGCCGGGGTGCTGCTGGTGCGCGAAGCCGGCGGCCGCGTGGGCGATTTCCGCGGCGCCGCGACCGGTCCGATGCACGTGGCGATGGGTGCCGGACGCCAGCTGCTGGCGGGCAACCTCAAGGTGACCGACGCGTTGCAGAAGGTGATCGTGTCGTCGGGATACGCCGCCGCGTTCGACTGATCCAGCCAACGGGAGCCGGCACGCTGGCGACCCGTCGCGCATGACCGTCTCTCAGTCGGCCGTCCCGTATCGGCCGTCTCGCGCCGCTCGTTCGCGCTGTCCTCCAGCAATCACGCCGTGCTGCTTCCCGGGGCGGGACCCGCTGCCGGTGTGCGGCGCGGGGCTAGCCGTACGCAGCGGCCACAGAGGACCCGGTCGTGGTCGGGTCGGCTGCTGAGTATCCGGCGCATCGCCGATCGCTCCGATGTCAGGCTCGGCGTTTGTGGTATCCAAAGCAGCGTGACGCCGCGACCGGCGGGCCTGCGCAGTGAAATCAAGGGGGAGGCATCCGCCTGCAGGCGGATGCCGGAGGACATTCACGAAGCAGGCCCGCCGGTCGCGGCGGTCCCTCCAACCACGATCAATGTCTTCGAAGCGACGACCAGTCCCGGTCGGGCTCCCCGCGACGCCAGACGGGCGGCCACAGAAAAAGGCCGCGCAATGCGCGGCCTTTCCAGGTTCCATCAGGCAGGCCACCGGCAGTCAGGGTCGGCGCGCCAGCGCCTCTTCGTCGCGGGCCTTGGGCAGCAGGTCCTGCTTGGTCACGCGCAGCACGCCGAAGGTGAGCAGCGGGCAGGCGACCAGGATCGAGGACGCGGTACCGATCACGATGCCGATCATCATCGCCTCGGACATGCCGGCCAGCGAACCGCCACCGTAGACGTACAGCGCCGTCACGGTCAGGAACGCGACGACCGAAGTGATGATCGTGCGCGACAGCGTCTGGTTGATCGAGGCGTTCAGCACCTGCAGCGGTTCGGCGCGCATGCCGCGGAAGTTCTCGCGCACGCGGTCGAACACCACGATGGTGTCGTTGATCGAGAAGCCCATCACCGTCAGCAGGCCCGCCAGCAGGGTCAGGTCGAACTCGCGACCGGCCAGCGAGAACCAGCCGGCGACGATCAGCACGTCGCCCAGGGTGGTGATGATCGCCGAGACCGCGAACTTCCACTCGAAGCGGAACGCGATGTAGATCAGGAAGCCCAGCACCACGAACACGATCGCGTAGATGCCCTTCTTGGCCAGGTCCTGGCCGACCTGCGGACCGACGAACGAACGGCCCTTGATCGTGGCCGGATTGTCTTCGGTGCCCGCGGCGCGCAGCACGTCGTCGGCGGTGCGGTTGATGGCCTCGGCGTCGTTGCCGCCGTCCTTGGGCTGCAGGCGGATCATCAGGTCGCTGGCCGTGCCCATGGTCTGCACCTGCGCACCGGGGTAGCCGGCGGCCTCGAGCCGTTCGCGCACCGCGTCCACGTCGGCAGGCTGCTCGAACACGAGTTCCACCGAGGTGCCGCCGGTGAAGTCCAGGCCGAAGTTGAAGCTGTTGACGGCGATCTGCACGATCGAAGCGACCATCAGCAGCAGCATGAAGCCGACCGTGATCCAGCGCCACCGCATGAAGTCGATGCGGGTCTCGGCGGGAATGAGTTTCAGCGGGAAAAGAGCCATGTGTCTTCCAGTGTGTCCGGCGATCAGATGGCGATCGACTTGAGTTTGCGCCTGCCGCCATAGAGCAGCGTGGCGACGCCGCGCGAGACGGTGACCGCGGTGAACACCGAGGTCAGGATGCCGATGACCATCGTCACCGCGAAGCCGCGCAGCGGGCCGGTGCCGAAGGCGTACAGGGCCACGCCGGCGAGCAGCGCGGTCATGTTGGAGTCGAAGATGGTGCCCGAGGCCTTGTCATAGCCGCTGGCGATCGCCGTGCGTGGCGGCAACCCCACCCGCAGCTCTTCGCGGATGCGTTCGTTGATCAGCACGTTGGCGTCCACCGACATGCCGATCGACAGCGCCAGGCCGGCGAAGCCCGGCAGGGTCATGGTCGCGCCGAACAGCGACATCACCGCCACCACCATCAGCAGGTTGAGCAGCAGCGCGATACAGGTGATCAGGCCGAACATGCGGTAGTACAGCGCGAAGAACACCAGGGTGAACATGAAGGCGTACATCACCGCCTGGGTGCCGCGGGCCACGTTCTCGGCGCCCAGGCTCGGGCCGATCACGCCTTCCTCGACGAAATCCATGGGCGCGGCCAGCGCGCCGGCCTTGAGCTGCTTGGCCAGGGCGGCGGCTTCCTCGCGGCTCAGGCCGGTGGTCTGGAATTCCTTGCCGAACACGCCGCGGATGGTCGAGGAGCTGATCACGCGCTCCTCGGTGCGGGACGAGCGCACTTCCTCGCCGTCGACCATGGTCACCGTGGGGATGCGCTCGACATAGACGATGCCCAGGCGGTTGCCGACGTTCTCCAGGGTGTGGTCGAGCATGCGCTTGCCGCCGGCGGCGTTGAGCGTGATCGAGACGGCCGGCAGACCGGTCTGCGGGTCGACCTGCGGCTGCGCGTTGACCAGTTCGTCGCCCGACACCAGCAGGCGCCGGGAGAGCAGCAGCGGCTGGCCGCCCTGGTCGTAGTAGATGCGCGATCCGGCCGGCACGTTGTTGTCGGCCAGCGCCGCGGCGGCCTGCGCCTCGTCGCCGGTGACGGCGCGGAACTCCAGCGTCGCGGTGGCGCCGATCAGGCGCTTGGCCTCGGCGGTGTCCTGCAGGCCGGGCAGCTGGATGACCAGGCGGTCCTCGCCCTGGCGCTGGAGGGACGGTTCGGCCACGCCGATGGCGTTGATGCGGTTGGCGATGACGTTGCGGTTCTGCTCGATGGCGTCGGTGGCGATGCGCCCGAGTTCGGCGTCCGACAGGCGCACGCTGATCCGGTTGCCGTCGACCTCGATGGTGGGCGCGCCGGTGGACAGCGCGGCCGTGCCGCCGAGGCCGCCCATGGCGGTGGAGATCTCGGTGCGCGCGCGCGCCGCGTCGGCGGCGTTGGCCAGGGTGACCAGGATGCTGTCGTCGGGGCGCCGGTCGGCACCGGTGTAGCCGATCCGCGCTTCGCGCAGCGCCGTGCGGATGGCGTCGGCGTAGCCGTCCAGGCGCTTTTCCAGCGCGGCCTTCTGGTCGACCTGCATCATGAAGTGCACGCCGCCCTGCAGGTCCAGGCCCAGCGACATGGGCCGCGCGCCGAGGCTCTCCAGCCACGCCGGCGTGGTCGGCACCAGGTTCAGCGCCGCCGAATAGTCCTGGCCCAGCGCGGGACGCAGCACGTCCGAGGCGCGGGTCTGGGTGGGCGCGTCCGGCAGGCGCACCAGCACCTGGTCGCCTTCGAGGGTGATCGAACGCGCTTCGACGCCGGCCTCCGCCAGCAGCCCCTGCACGCGCTGCACCAGCGCTTCGTCCACGACCGCCGCCGGGCGGTTCTTCGTGACCTGCACCGAAGGATCCTTCTGGTAGAGGTTCGGCACGGCATAGAGCGCGCTGAACAGCACCACGATCACGATGAGGGCATATTTCCAGCGGGGAAATTCGAGCATTGCAGGTATCGCCTGGCGAAAGGGGGCGCACCCCCGGGGGCCGGTCCCCGACATGGCCGGGGAGCCGTCACGGCATCACGCCGTCCGCGGACGGGCCGCGGTGGTGGTTTGCGGCCTCAGGCCGACTTGAGCGTGCCCTTGGGCAGGACGTTGCCGACGGCACCGCGCTGCACGCGGATCTCGACGCGGTCGGCGATCTCGATGGTCACGAAACTCTCGCCCAGCGCGCGCACCACCCCGGCGATGCCGCCGCTGGTGATCACCTCGTCGCCCACCGCCAGCTTGTCGAGCATGGCGCGGTGTTCCTTCTGCTTCTTCATCTGCGGGCGGATCATCAGGAAGTACATGACCGCGAACAGGATCAGGAACGGGAGCACGGCACCCATCAGGCCGGGGCCGGCGGGCGCGCCGGCGGCCTGGGCATGGGCCGGGGCGATGAGCAGGTCAAGCAGGTTCATGGCGACATCCGTCGGAAAAAATAGCGGGGAATTATGCCACGGCCCCGCCGCGCCCCGGCGCGGGGCCGCTTCGGGGCGCCCGGCGCGGCGGACCGGCCGCGGAAGGCGGGCGCCGCAGCGCCGGATCCGCCTGGACGACCGGCGGGAGCAGGCCCGGGGCGGAGGCTCAGCGTGGCTGGCGCAGCGCGTGGAAGGACTCGCGGAAGGTGGCGAAGGTTCCCGCCTCGATCGCCGCGCGCATGTCGGCCATGAGCTTCTGGTAGTACCAGAGGTTGTGCAGGGTGCCCAGGATCGGCCCCAGCATCTCGTTGCAGCGGTCCAGGTGGCGCAGGTAGGCGCGGCTGTAGCCGCCGGCGCAGGCCGCGCAGCCGCAGCCCTCCTCGATCGGGCGCAGGTCCTTTTCGTACTTCGCGTTGCGCACGCGCACCACGCCGGTGGAGGTGAAATAGTGGCCGTTGCGCGCGTTGCGGGTGGGCATCACGCAGTCGAACATGTCCACGCCGCGGGCGACGGCCTCGACCAGGTCCTCCGGCCGGCCCACGCCCATCAGGTAGCGCGGGCGTCCGTCCGGCAGCTGCGGGCAGGTGTGCTCGAGCATGGCGTTGCGCTCGTCCTCGGTCTCGCCCACCGCCAGCCCGCCGATGGCGTAGCCGTCGAAGCCGATCGCCTTCAGGCCCTCGGCCGAGCGCGTGCGCAGGTCGTGGTGCACGCCGCCCTGGACGATCCCGAACAGCGCCGCGTCGTTGCCCTCGTGGGCCTTCCTCGAGCGTCCGGCCCAGCGCAGCGACAGTTCCATCGAGCGTTCGACCACGCGCTTGTCGACCGGCTTGCCGTCGACGTTCACCGGCGGGCATTCGTCGAAGATCATCACGATGTCGCTGCCCAGGACCTTCTGGATGTGCATCGACTCTTCGGGCCCGAGGAACACCTTCGAGCCGTCGGTCGGCGCGGCGAACGTCACCCCGGCCTCGGTGATCTTGCGCCGGTGCGCCAGCGAGAACACCTGGAAGCCGCCCGAGTCGGTGAGGATCGGCCCGTCCCAGCGCGAGAAGTCGTGCAGGCCGCCGTGCGCCTCGATCACTTCCAGGCCCGGCCGCAGGAACAGGTGGAAGGTATTGCCCAAGATGATCTGCGCGCCGAGCTCGCGCACCTGTCCCGGCAGCACGCCCTTGACCGTGCCGTAGGTGCCGACCGGCATGAACGCCGGCGTTTCCACCACGCCGCGCGGAAAAGTGAGCCGGCCGCGGCGCGCGGCGCCATCGGTGCGGAAAAGTTCGAACTGCATGCGGGACATGGGAAGTCTGGAATCGGAAATCGGAGCGGTGGAGGGAGCACGGGCGACCGTCGCGGCGCCCACTGCCGCCGGCGCGGCGGGGATCGCGCTGGCGCGAATGGCGGTGGAGCCCGGCGTCCGCGTCGGGACGGGCGGATCGCGGGGCACGGCGCTCCGCTGCCGTTGCCACCGCGCGGGCGCGGGCGAAGCTGCCCATTGTAGGACGCCGCCCCGGCGGACATGGCGGATGGCGGGCCGGTCGCGTGGACCGGACGCGCCCGGGTTCGCGTACCGCAACCGGATGGCGCATGGCGGATGGCGGCTAGTGCCTGCGGCGATGCGACGCATGGCCGGCGCATTATCACCCGCCTGCCCGGCTGCGCCCCCCGCGGAACGCAATCCCGGTCGTTACGGAAAGCGCACCAGCGCCGCGTCCGCCAGCCGCAGCCGCAACGTCGTCCCCGATGCCGGCGCGGCGTCCTCCGGCAGGTCGGCCTCCACCGTCTCGCCTCCGTCCAGCCGCAACTGGGCAACGCGGCCCGGCCCGCGGAAACTCACGGCCAGCACCAGCGCGTGGATCGGGCCCTGCGGATCGACCAGCAGCCGGTCCGGGCGCAGCAGCACCCGGCCGCCATCGGGTAGGCCCAGCGCCGCGGCCGCCAGCACGCAGCCGCGACCGATGAACCCGGCCACGAACGGGTCGGCCGGCCGGGCGTACAGCGTCGCCGCATCGGCCCACTGCAGGATCCGGCCCTGGTCCATCACCCCGATCGCGTCGGCCATGGCGAAGGCCTCGGCCTGGTCGTGGGTGACCAGCAGCGCGGTGGTCGCGGTGCGGCGCAGGATCGCGCGCAGTTCCGCGGCCAGGTGCTCGCGGGTATCGATATCGAGGTTGGAGAACGGCTCGTCGAGCAGCAGCAGCGACGGCGACGGCGCCAGCGCGCGCGCCAGTGCCACGCGCTGCTGCTGGCCGCCGGACAGCTCGTGCGGCCAGGCGTCCGCGCGGTCGGGCAGGCCGACCAGTTCCAGCACTTCGGCCACCCGCGCCTCGCGCTCGCGGCGCGGGCGCCGGACCAGGCCGAAGCCGACGTTGCGGGCCACGTCCAGGTGCGGGAACAGCGCGTAGTCCTGGAACATCATCCCGATCCCGCGCTGCTCGGGCGGCACGGTGGAACCGGTCGCGGACAGCACCCTGCCGTCCAGCACCACCTGCCCGGACTGCAGCGGCTCGAAGCCGGCGATCGCGCGCAGCACCGTGGTCTTGCCGCAGCCGGACGGGCCGAGCAGGCAGCCGACCTCGCCGCGCGCCAGCGACAGCGACAGTCCGTCGACCACGGTGCGCGGCCCGGCGGGCGTCGGATAGGCCACGCGGATGTCGCCGACCTGCAGCATCGCCGCTGCTCCCGTGCCGCTCATCGCGCCGCCACCTCGCGTCCGTAGGCCAGGCCGGTGCGCGCCAGCAGGATCACCGGCAGCAAGCCGGCCAGCACGATCAGCAGCGCCGCCACCGCGCCATCCTCGTAGGCGCCGCGCGCCGCATCGGCATACAGCCAGGTGGCCAGCGTCTCGAAGTTCAGCGGCCGCAGCAGCAGGGTGGCGGGCAGTTCCTTCATCGCATCGACGAACACCAGCAGCGCCGCCGCCGCCAGCGCCGGCCGCAGCAGCGGCAGGTGCACGCGCCACAGCATCGCGCCCGGCGCCTGGCCCAGGCCGCGGGCGGCCTGGTCGAGCGACACCGGGATGCGCGCCAGGCCGGCTTCGGTGCCGCCGGCGGCGATGATCGCGAACCGCAGCGCGTACGCCAGCACCAGCGCCGTGACCGAACCCATCAGCAGCATCCGCGGCCCGATACCCAACCACTGCAGCGCCAGGTTGGCGCCGTCGTCGAACCAGGCCAGCGGTGCCAGCAGCCCGATCGCCAGCACCGTGCCCGGCACCGCGTAGCCGAGGCTGCCCACGCGCAGCGCGACGGCGGCCAACCGCGGCGCGCGGCGCGCCTGCGCCAGCCGCAGCGCCCAGGCCAGCACCAGCCCCGCGGCCACGGTCAGCACGGTCGCCAGCGCCGCGACGCGCAGCGTGTTCCAGGCGCTGGACCAGAGCATCGGCGACACGCCGTCGCCCTGCCCCAGCCGCTGCCAGGTTTCGGCCAGCAGGTAGGCGGTGGGCGCGACGAAGCCGACCAGCACCGGCAGCGCCGCCAGCGCCAGCGCCAGCCAGGCCATGCCGCCGCGCAGGCGCTGGCGCTGCATCGGGCGTGGCCGCAGCGTGCTGGCATAGCGCTGGCGGCTGCGCCCGTGACGCTCCAGCGCGATCAGCGCCACCACCAGCAGCAGCATCGCCAGCGCGATCTGCGCCGCGCCCGGCAGGTCGCTGCGGGTGATCCAGGTGGTGTAGACCGAGACCGTGAGCGTCTGCACGCCGAGGAATTCCGACGCGCCGATGTCGTTGAGCGTCTCCAGCAGCGCCAGCGCGGCGCCGACCGCGATCGCCGGCCGCGCCAGCGGCAGCGCCACCCGCGTGAACAGCGCCACGCGCCCGGCCCCCAGCGTGCGCGCGGCCTCCAGCAGGCTGGCGGCCTGGGTCATGAACATCGCGCGCGTGGTCATGTACACATACGGATACAGCACGAACCCCAGCAGCACGATGCAGCCGGCCAGGCCGCGGATGTCGGGCAGCCTGAAATCGCGCGGACTCGCCACCCCCAGCAGCGCGCGCAGCCCCGACTGCAGCGGCCCCAGCGGATGCAGCAGGTCGAGATAGGCGTAGGCGACGATGTAGGTCGGCACCGCCAGCGGCAGCAGCAGCGCCCAGGCCATGACGCCGCGCCCGGGGAACTCGTAGGCGGTCACCAGCCAGGCCGCGCCGGTGCCGATCGAAACCACCAGCGCGCCCACGCCCAGCAGCAGCAGCGAGGTGTTCCACGTCGCCCGCGGCAGCACGTGGCCGGCGATGTGCGACCACAACCCCTCGGAGCCCTGCGCCGCCGTCCACGCCAGCGCCAGCAGCGGCAGCACCACGGCCACGGCGAACACGATCGCGGCCAGCAGCCAGCCGTCCGGGCGCGGCCACGCACGCGAGCGCGGGCGCGGCGCGGCGGCGGCCACGGCGATCATTGCGGTCGGGTCAGCGTGCATCGGCCGGAGTCGTACTGCGCTCGGCAAGACCGGCCGTCGGGACCGGGCCAGCGCCGGAATCCCGGACCGCGTCCGCTTCGATCAGTTGTCAAACCCCACCCGGTCCACCAGCTCGCTGGCCTGCCTGCGATGCCGGGCCACCTCGGTCAGCGGCAGGGTGTCGACCTTCATCTCGCCGAAGCTGGCCACCACCGGGTCGAGCTCCACCCCGGCCTTCACGGGGTACTCGTAGTTGGCCCGCGCGTACAGGCTCTGGGCCTCGTCGGAGACGAGGTATTCGAGCAGCTTCACCGCGTTGTCGCGGTTGGGCGCGTGCAGCGCCACCGCCGCCCCGCTGATGTTGACGTGGGTGCCGCCGTCGGCGGCGCTGGCGAAGGTCGGGCGGACCACCTGGATGGCTTCGCCCCACTGGTGCTGCTCGCTGCCGGGCTCGGCATTCTTCATGCGGCCGACGTAGTAGGCGTTGGCGATGCCGATGTCGCAGATGCCGGCGAGGATGTCGCGGGCCACGTCGCGATCGCCGCCGGCGGCCTTGCGCGCCAGGTTCGCCTTGACCCCGCGCAGCCAGGCCTCGGTCTTCTCCTCGCCGGCGTGGGCGATCATCGCCGCGATCAGGCTGGTGTTGTAGGGATGCTGGCCGGAGCGGATGCACACGCGTCCTTTCCACTGCGGATCGGCCAGCTGCTCGTAGGTGAAGCCGTCGAGCTGCAGGTCCTTGTCGGCGTAGAGGATGCGGTCGCGCAGGGACAGCGCGAACCATTGGCCGTCCGCGCCGCGCAGGTGCGCGGGGATGGCGTCGGCGAGGGCCTGCGATTCGACCGGCTGGGTCTGGCCGTTGTCGACCAGGTCGAGCAGGTTGCCCGTGTCGACCGTCATCAGCACGTCGGCCGGCGAGCGCTGCCCTTCCGCGCGCACGCGCTCGAGCAGGCCGTCGCGCACGAACACGGTGTTGACCTCGATCCCGGACGAGGCGGTGAACGCCTCCAGCAGCGGCTGGATCAGCCCCGGCTCGCGGGTGGTGTAGAGGTTGACCTCGCCCGACGCAGCCGGCGCGGCGTCCGCGGCCGGAGCCGGCGGCGTCGCCGCCTCGCGCTGGCCACAGGCGGCCAGCAGGACCAGGACCGCAAACACGGGCGCGCGGACGACAGGGGCAAGACGCATCATCGACTCCTCGGATCGGGGCGGACGCGGCTGGCCGCGCCCGGAAATGAGAATTGTACTCATCCGCTTCGACGCAGGCACGGGCCCGGGGCAATCCGGGCGTCCGGTTCAGTCCCGGAACGCGTCCCCGAGCAGCAGCATCGCGTCGCCATAGGAGAAGAAGCGGTAGCGCTGCCGCACCGCGTGCGCATAGGCCGACAGGATTCGTTCGCGGCCCACGAACGCCGACACCAGCATCAGCAGGGTCGATTCGGGCAGGTGGAAATTGGTCAGCAGGGCGTCGACGCTGCGGATCCGGTAGCCGGGGAAGATGAAGATGCTGGTCTCGCCCGTATGCGGATGCAGCTCGCCGCCGGCCATCGCGCTTTCCAGCGCCCGCACCACGGTGGTGCCCACGGCCACCACGCGGCCGCCGGCCTCGCGCGTGCGCCGGATCTGCGCGACCAGACCGGCGCCCACGTTGAGCCACTCGCTGTGCATGGCGTGCTGGTGCAGGTCGTCGGCCCGCACCGGCTGGAAGGTGCCCGCGCCCACGTGCAGGGTGACGTGGCCGGACTCGATGCCGCGCTCGCGCAGCGCCGCCAGCAGGGCATCGTCGAAATGCAGGCCGGCGGTAGGCGCGGCGACCGCGCCGACCTCGCGCGCGAACACGGTCTGGTAGCGCTCGGCGTCGTCGCGGCCCGGCTCGCGACGGATGTAGGGCGGCAGCGGCAGGCGCCCCGCGCCGAGCAGCCACGACTCCAGCGCGCCTTCGACCTCGAACTGCAGATGGTAGAAGCCGCCGTCGCGATCGAGCACTTCGGCCGTGCCGCCCGCGTCGAGCGCGATGCGCGCACCGGGCTTCGGCGACTTGCTCGCGCCCAGCTGCGCACGCGCCCGGTTGCCCGGCAACAGGCGCTCGATCAGGATCTCGACCCGCCCGCCGGTGTCCTTCTGCCCGAACAGCCGCGCCGGGATCACCCGGGTGTCGTTGAACACGAGCAGGTCGCCGGGGCGCAGCCAGTCGCCGAGTTGGCGGATCGTCGCGTCCAGCAGCGGCGCCTCGCCCGGCGGCACCACCAGCATGCGGCTGGCCGAGCGTTCGGGCAGCGGCTCCTGCGCGATCAGTTCGGGCGGCAGGGCGTAATTGAAATCGGATTTCTTCATCGGGGAATTGTAGGTCGGCGCCCGGGGCGGCGCGGGCGAAGGGTCGTCAGCGCTGCGGCGCATCTGGGGCGGACGCGGGGGGCTGGTTCCACACAGCCCGCCTGCAAGCGGGGGACGTGGCGGCGGCTTGCCCCCACCCCACCGCTTGCTTTGCAAGCGGTTCCCCCCTCCCCCGCGGGGCGGAGGAGGGGCGGTGGCGTCCTCCGCCTGCGGCGGAGGACGCTTACCTTTCGAATTTGGTCGACAGGATCACCGCCGAGGTCGTGCGCTCCACCCCGTCGATCGCGCCGATGCGGTCGGTCAGCTCGTCCATGTCCACCACCGTGGGCACCACGCCCATCGCCACCAGGTCGTGGGCGCCGCTCACCGAATGCAGGCTGCGCACCTGCGGCATCTCGTGCAGGGCCTGCACCACTGCCGGCATCTGCTTGGGCAGCACGGTGATCAGGATGTGGGCGCGGATATGGCCGCGTTCGACCTCCTCGTCCACGCGCACCGTATAGCCGCGGATCACGCCCTCGCGCTCGAGCCGCTCGATCCGGCTCTGCACGGTGGTGCGCGACAGGCCGAGCCGGCGCGCGATCTGCGCGGTGGAGGCGCGTGCGTTCTCCCGGAGGGACGACAGCAGTTGGGCGTCGGCGGGCGTGATCTTCATCATGTGCGCAATTGGCTCGGCGATTCGCCGAAATCATACGGAATTCTGCGCAAATCCACCCTGTCTTGCGACGAAGGGATCGAGATAATAGGAACCTAATCGCCGTTCGCGGCGTCCCCACCCGACCGTGGCGTCCCGTCCCAGGCGCGCCGCGGCACGTTCCAGGAGAAGCGCCGATGTCGATCACCACCGCCCTTGCCCCCCTGCGCGCCCATGGCGGCCAGCGCCGCACCAGCGGACTGGACGACGCCACTCTCGAACGGCTGGCCCCGACCCATCCCGAACTGGCCGAGGCGATCGAGGCCGCCGCCGCCGAATACGCGCGCATCCGCGACGACTTCGCCGACCTGCTCGAGCTCGACGAATCGGCCCAGATCGAAACGGTGCAGGCCGGCTACGTCAATTTCTACGCCACCGACGCGGTCAACCCCTACGTGGCGCTGACCGCACGCGGCCCCTGGATCGTCACCCTCAAGGGCGCGGTGGTCCACGACTCGGGCGGCTACGGCATGCTCGGCCTGGGCCATTCGCCTGCGGCGGTGATCGAGGCCATGGCCAGGCCGCAGGCGATCGCCAACGTGATGACGCCCAACCTGTCGCAGCTGCGCCTGGACCGGGCGCTGCGCCGCGAGATCGGGCACAGCGCCGGCGGCTGCCCGTTCGCGCGCTTCCTGTGCCTGAATTCCGGCTCGGAGGCGGTGGGCCTCGCCGCGCGCATCGCCGACGTCAACAGCAAGCTGATGACCGACCCGGGCGGGCGCCATGCCGACGCGAAGATCAAGCGCATCGTGGTCAAGGGCAGCTTCCATGGCCGCACCGAGCGCCCCGCGCTGTATTCCGATTCCACCCGCAAGACCTACCAGCAGCACCTGGCCAGCTTCCGCGGCGAGGAGTCACTGATCGCGATCGAGCCCTACGACGCCGACGCGCTGCGCCGCGCCTTCGCCGATGCCGAACGTAACGGCTGGTTCATCGAGGCGGTGTTCCTGGAGCCGGTGATGGGCGAAGGCGATCCCGGGCGCGCCCTGCCCCGCGCGTTCTACGACGCCGCGCGCGAACTCACCAGCGCACACGACGCACTGCTGCTGGTCGACTCGATCCAGGCGGGCCTGCGCGCGCACGGCGTGCTGTCGATCGTCGACTACCCCGGCTTCGAAGGTTGCGCCGCACCGGACATGGAGACCTACTCCAAGGCACTCAACGCCGGCCAGTACCCGCTGTCGGTGCTCGCCGTGAATGCGGCGACCGCCGCGCTCTACCGCACCGGCGTGTACGGCAACACCATGACCACCAACCCGCGCGCGCTCGACGTGGCCTGCGCGGTGCTGGACGCGATCACGCCGGAACTGCGCGCCAACATCCGCGAGCGCGGCCGCGAGGCGGTGGCCCGGCTCGAAGCGCTCAGGACGGAGATGGGCGGCCAGATCACCGGCGTGCAGGGCACCGGCCTGCTGTTCTCCTGCGAGCTGTCCCCGCAGTTCAAGTGCTACGGCGCTGGCTCCACCGAGGAGTGGTTGCGCGAGCATGGCATCGGCGTGATCCACGGCGGCGCCAACTCGCTGCGCTTCACCCCGCGCTTCGAGACCACCACCGACGAGCTCGAGCTGCTGGTGTCGATGGTCGGCAGGGCCCTGCGCGAAGGCCCGCGCCAGAAGGCGGCCGAAGCCGCCTGAGACGGCGCGCTCCGCGCGCTCCCCCACCCCGGCCCTCCCCCGCAAGCGGGGGTGGGAGCGGGGCCGGTTCCGGGGAGCAGCGTTGCGCCTCGCCCGTCTGGCCGCGACGTGTTGCCACGCCCGCGTAGTGGCATCTCCCTCTCTGATCTCGGCGCCCTCCCCGCTCTCGGGTCACGACATCTCGCCCCCGTCGCGGCGCACACCCGCTCTTGGCTCATGACGTTTCGCCCCCGGTCACGGCGCACGCCCGCTCGCGGATCGCGACGTTCCCCCTTCTGGTCGCAGCACCGTGCCCGCTCTCGGTCGCGGAGTTCCGCTCCCTCCCCCGCGTGCGGGGGAGGGTTGGGGTGGGGGCGACCGCCGCCGCGATGTCCGGACAGCCCTCAGTGCCCCACGTCGGCAAACCGCCCCAGCGCCTCCCGGACCAGCGCACGCGCCTCGGCCGCGTCGCCGAACCCGTCCAGCACCACCGCACCACGTCCTCGCGGCAGGTCCTTGTAGATCCGGAAGAAGGCCTCGATGCGTTCGCGCTCGGCCTGCGGCAGGTCGCCGATGTCGCGGATGCCGGCGTACGTCGGGTCCACCGCGTCGACTGGCACGCCGATGATCTTCTCGTCGCGATCGCCCTGGTCCGTCATCCGCAGCACGCCCACCGGGCGGAACCGGACCAGCGTGCCGGGGTGTAGCGGCGCGCGCGTCAGCACCAGCGCATCGAGCGGATCGCCGTCGCCGGCCAGGCTGCGCGGGATCGATCCGTAGTTCGCCGGATACGCTACCGGCATCGACACGAAGCGGTCCACGTAGACCAGGCCGTCGGCGCCGATCTCGTACTTGGTGGCGCTGCCGGACGGAATCTCCAC
Organism: uncultured Luteimonas sp.; assembly: GCF_947492465.1. Lineage (NCBI taxonomy): Bacteria > Pseudomonadati > Pseudomonadota > Gammaproteobacteria > Lysobacterales > Lysobacteraceae > Luteimonas > uncultured Luteimonas sp. Next base: position 114,529 of record NZ_CANLNF010000001.1, on the reverse strand, counting down.
GGCCAGCAACGCCGAGTCCGGCGCGTCCGCAGGCTGCATGGCGAGGAAGGGATGGCGCACCTGCGCCTGCGGCGGCGGTTTGGCGACTGCCGCCGGCGGCACCCACGGCAGCAGCAGTGCGGCGGCCAGGCACCAGTCGCGGGCGCGGCCCGCGCGACCGCGCGCGCCATCGTGAGCGGCGATTCCAGTGTCCATGTCGGCGGTCACTCCCAGCAGCGGTCGGTCCGCCCCTTCAGCGTCCGCGCGCGCTGGCACAGGCGCGGGGCGATGCGCCCATCGGGCTGCTCGACCAGGCGCCGCGAGGTCCCGTCGCCGACCAGCTCGAACGCGTCGTACAGCCGCCCGGTGGCCGTGCGCGCCTCGTAACGCAGGCGATCGCCCTCGATGCGGATCACCTGGAACAGCTGGGTGTCCTCCGCCACCGGGTCCATGGTCTCGCGTGCGCCCGCCGACAGCCGGTACTGCTTGGCGCCCGCGACCGACACGGCAAACACCGGCAGTCGCCCGCCTTCGTCCCTGCGCCGGCCGTAGACGTGGTCGTGTCCCTGCAGCACCAGGTCCACGCCGCGGCGCCGGATCACCGGCAACAGGTGCTCGCGCAGTGCGGCGTTGTCGCGTCCGGCGCGCGGCGAGTAGAACGGCTGGTGGGTCATGACGATGCTCCACCGCTGCGGGTTGCCCGCCAGCACGCCGTCCAGCCAGCGCGCCTGCGCCCTGGCGGTGTCCAGGTCCAACGCGGAGGTGCCGTCGAGCACCGCGATGCGCACGTCCTGGTAGTCGAACCAGTAGCTCGTGCGCTCCGCGCCCGGTGCGCCGTTGCCCGGCAGCGCGAACTGGACTGGCCAGTGGCTCCCCAGGACGCGGCGCTCGCGCGGGGTGTCCTCGAATTCCTCGAAGTACTCGTGGTTGCCGGCCGCCGGCGCGACGGCCATCGAGGTGGGCAAGGCGCCCGCGGCCTCGAACCATTCGCCCCACTCGGTGTCGTCCTCGCCGTCGCCGCCGCTGACCAGGTCGCCCGCGAACAGCGCGAGCCGCGCCTCCGGCGCGTGGCGCATCGCCTCGCGCAGCACGCGCGTGCCCAGGCTGACGTTCTTGTTCTGGGTGTCGCCGAAGTACAGCAGGGTGAGCGGGCTGCCCGGCGCGGCTGCGGTGCGGATGTGGTGCCAGGCGCTCCAGGTGCCGCCGCCCTGCACGCGCCAGGCGTACAGCGTATCGGGCTGCAGCCCGTCGACCTCGACGCGATGGTGGTGCGCGGTGCCGTTCTCCGTGCGCAGTTCGCGGGTTCCGGCGCGGATCCGGCGCGGCTCGCCCAGGTCGGGGGAATCGCCGGCTTCCACGATTTCCAGCAGCGGCGAATCGACCGCGCGGCTGGTCCGCCAGGCCACGGAAAGTCCGCGCGCCGCATCCTGCGCCGGAGAGGCGACGATGCGGTCGGGGAACACGTTGGCCACGTAGTGCCGCATGCCCGCGGGCACGCGCGTGTTCGGCTCGGGCGCACGCCCGTCCTCGCGCGCGGCCAGCGGCGTCAGCGCCAGCAGCGCGGCCAGCGCCAGCGCGCCAGCGGCGCCTTGCCTCAGCGCGCGCACGCCGGCAGCTCGAGGGCGGCGGCGATGTCGCGCCAGTCGAACGCGGCCACGGCCGCATCCAGGTGGGAGGCGTAGAACACGCCTTCGGGGAATCGCGAGTCGCCGCGCGGGTCGAGCCACACGCCATCGGTCAGGCCCGTGACCTTGCCGGCGAACGAGCCGACGTGCGCCAGGCTGGTGCGGTCGAACAGGTGGAACACGGTGCGGTCGGCGAACTGGTCGCTCGCCACCCACCAGCCGCTGCCGTCGCGACAGGACATCAGGGCGATGCCTTCGGCCTGGGCCACGTACTGGCCGGCACCGACGTCGCGTCCGCGGTAGCGGCCCTGCAGGTCGTACTCGCGCAGGCGGGTGCCCGTCGGCACGTCTTCCTCGGCCACCAGCAGGCGGTCGTGGTCGACGTCGCCGAACAGCGATTCGGGGACGCGGATCGCGCCGGCGGCACCGGTATCGCCGAAGGTCCCGGTTTCGCGTGCGCTCCAGGTTCCGGCGCGCTCGCTGACCTGGTAGCGGCGGAAACGCTGCCCGAGCTCGGCCAGTGGCGGCACGATGTCGTCGCCCTGCGCGTCCTCGCCGGCCATGTAGGCGTCGCTCACCAGCACTTCATAGCCGTTCCCGTGCGGGCGCACCCACAGGCCGTAGGGCTGCCGCAGCCCGTCCTGGCCGAAGGCCAGCAGCGGCTCGAGACTGGGCAGCGCGAACGCCTGCACGCGGCGGTTGTCGCGCTCGACCACGAACAGCACGCGGTCGTCGACCGTGGCCACGCCGTTGGGCCGGCGCAACCGGCCCGCGCCGTCGCCGCTGCCGCCGACGCTGCGCAGGCGCGCGCCGGTGGCGCCGTCGTACACCACCAGCTGGTCGGTGGCCTTGGCGGTGGCCACCAGCATGCGGCGACCGTCCTGCATCCAGCTGGCCGGCGAATCGATGTTGTCGTCCGGGGTGGACGCGGTGACGAAGGCTTCTTCGACGACCACGTGCGGCACGTCGTGGTCGCGCAGCAGGACATCGTCGTCCTCGTACTCGTCGGGTTCGCGGTCCGCGACGGTGCTGCTGCCGGCCGCGGGCGACGCCACGGTGGCCGGGCCGGTGGAACAGGCGGTGACGGACAGGAGCGCGAGCGCCAGCGATAGGGTGCGGATGTCGTGGGTCATGGATCCCGGAACGCGGTCTGCAAGGAAGCTGGGATCGTATGAAGCAAATATGACATTCCGGAGAAACGCGGGCGCGCGCCCCGCTCCACGGGCGACCTGGCGTGGCCACTGTCATGGCAGCGACATATCGCGGGGTGAAAGTTTCGTCGATTTTTCACCCGAAGACCCGACACATGACACGTCACGCACTGGCCATCGGCCTGTCACGCGCCCTCGCCTGCGCCCTGCTGCTGCCGTCGGCCGGCGCACTGGCCGCTCCCGACACCGCCCCCGGCACCGCCATCGACGCCGCCGCCGAGCCCAAGGACCTGGACGCGGTGGTGGTGCAGGGCGAGATCGCCTATCGCAACCGCACCGACGACACTGCACCGGTGCTCAGCTACGACCTGGAGTACTTCCAGCGCTTCGAGCCCAACACCGTCGGCGACATGGTCAAGCGCCTGCCGGGCGCGGCCTTCGTCGGCTCCGACATCATGGAATACGACGGCGTCCAGCTGCGTGGCCTGGGCGGCGGCTACACCCAGGTGCTGATCAACGGCAAGAAGGTGCCCGGCGCCGGCGACGACCGCTCGTTCTGGGTGGACCGCATCCCGGCGGAGATGGTCGACCGCATCGAGGTCCTGCGCAGCAACAGCGCCAACCGTTCCGGCGACGCAGTCGCCGGCGCGATCAACATCATCCTGCGCGATGCCTACGAGTTCGATGGCGGCTATCTGCGCCTGGGCGTGAACCGGTGGCACGACGGCGAGGTCAATCCGACCCTCGGCGCGGTCGCGAGTGGCGAAGCCCTGGGCGGGCGCCTGCTGGGCGGCATCAACGTGCAGGACCGCTACCGCGGCAAGTCCAAGCGCTCGGACCGCTACTCGGACCCGACGATGGCCAAGCTGGTCAGCTGGGAGGACCAGGAGGAAGTGAAGGACGGCCGCGACTACTCGGGCAACGTCTCCTATACCGTCGATGTCGGCGAGACCGGTCGCTTCAGCGTCGACGGCTTCTACGTCAAGACCGACCGCGAGATCACCGAGGTGTCCTTCGAGGAGGAGTACGACGACGGCGAGGTGATCACCGCCAACGTGCCCGGCTTCTCCACCGTCGACCAGAAGAACTGGGGCATCGGCGCCGAGTACCGGTTCGACATGGCCGGCGGCACCACGGAGCTGGACCTGGACTACGCGCGCTTCGAGGACAGGAGCATGGAGTCCGAGGAAGCGCACGCCTACGTCGACGGCGAGTGGGACGAGTCCGAGGCCGAACGCCTTGACATCGACGCCAGCGATGCCGAGACGAGCTTCAGGCTGGCGCACAAGCGCGTGGTCGGCGCGGCCGGGATGGAGTTCGGCGTCGACTACCGCGCCAAGAAGCGCGAGATCGGCCACGCCTACTACGAGTTCGCCGCCGACGCCGAGGGCGACCCGGTGGTGTACGCGCCCGACACCACGATCGGCAGCCTGATCGAAGAGCGCCGCATCGATCCCTACCTGATGTTCTCCGGCAAGGCCGGCGTGCTCGCGTGGGAAGCCGGCCTGCGCTACGAGACCACCGACTCCGACGTCGAGTCCAGCCAGGACGGCGATACGACCCGCGTGTCCAGGGACTACAGCGAGCTGCTGCCGTCGATGCACCTGAAGTGGGACCTGACCGACGCCGATCGCCTCAGCCTGTCGCTGGCCCGGAGCATCAAGCGTCCGAACTTCAACGAACTGATCCCCGCGCTGCTCGACGGCGAGTACGGCGACAACGACTACGTCGGCAACCCGGATCTCGCGCCCGAGACCGCCAACGGCCTCGACCTCGGCTACGAGCGTCGCCTCGGCCGGCGCGGCGTGGTCGGCGTCAATGTCTTCTACCGCGACGTCAAGGACCTGATCGAACTGGTCAACACCGGCGAACCCAGCGAGGAAATGCGCGACGCCTGGGAAGACATGGTCGAAGACGGCGACTACGCCACCGTCGAGGAGGCGATGGCCGCCGAGCCGGCCGAAAGCTGGCTGTTCACCTCGGGCAACGTCGGCGACGGCAAGGTCTACGGCGTCGAGTTCGACCTGTCCACTCCGCTGGGCGCGATCGGCCTGGAGCACACCGGCGTGTTCCTCAACTACGCCTGGGTCCAGTCGAAGGTGGACGACTTCATGGGCGAGCGCCGGTTCAACGACCAGGCCCGCTCCGCCTTCAACGTCGGCTTCATCCACGACCTGCCGGCTGCCGGCGCCAGCTTCGGCGTGTCGTACCGCAAGCAGGGCGATGCCTATACGCGCATCGTCGGCGAGGAGGTCACCATCCGCTACGGCGCGGACCTGGAAGCCTTCGTCGAGAAGCGGTTCGGCGACAGCGTGTCGGTGCGGCTGTCGGCCTCGAACCTGCTCGATGCCTCCAAGGACGAGGTCTTTCACAAGTTCGACACCATCGGCGACCAGCTCGATCGCGATCACGACGAGTACGAGCTCGAGACCGAGGATGCGGGTCCGAGCTACCAGCTGGTGATGCGCTGGGCGTTCTGAGCGCCTCGCAGCGCGACCACCGCGGGCCGGCGCATGCCGGCCTGCGCCTTTTGTGGCTCCGTCGCGATTGATGCAGACTTCCGGCATCCAGTTCCGGGCCTGCCGCCATGAAGACCGTCGAAGTCCGCCATCCGCTGGTCCAGCACAAGATCGGCCTGCTGCGCGATGCCTCGCTCAGCACCAAGGCCTTCCGCGAACTGGTCACCGAACTGGGCACGTTGCTGGCGTACGAGGCCACTGCCGACCTCGAAACGGAGGCGGCGACGATGCCGGGCTGGGCCGGCGACGTCGCGGTGCGCCGCATCGCCGGTGCCAAGATCACGCTGGTGCCGATCCTGCGCGCGGGCCTGGGCATGCTGCCGGGCGTGCTGGCGCTGATCCCCGCGGCGAAGGTGAGCGTGGTCGGACTGCAGCGCGACGAGCAGACCCTGCAGCCGGTGCCGTACTTCGAACGCCTGACCGGACGCCTGGACGAACGCGACGCGCTGATCCTCGACCCGATGCTCGCCACCGGCGGCACCCTGGTCGCCACCGTCGGCATGCTCAAGCGTGCCGGTGCGCGGCGGATCAAGGGCATCTTCCTGGTCGCCGCGCCCGAGGGCCTGCGCGCGCTCGAGGCCGCGCACCCGGACATGGAGGTCTACACGGCCTCGATCGACGAGCGCCTCAACGACAAGGGCTACATCCTGCCCGGCCTGGGCGACGCCGGCGACCGCATCTTCGGCACGCGACTGGACTGAACCCGCGCGGGGCGCGCGCGCCGACCGCAAGTCCGGCCGGCTTCCCAGCCCGTGCCTATCGCGCGGCGCCGGCTGCACTCCCGCCGTCGGCGGGGCCGGCGCCGGCCGTCGCTGCTGGCGTCAGCGACTCGATCGCCGCCGCCACGTACACCAGCGGCGCGTTCCAGTTGATCGCGATCTCGTTGCTGGCATAGCTGCACGCGTGGTCGATCCACGACAGCGCCGGCAGCGCGGACGGATAAGGCACCGGGCAGTCGCCGGCATCCTGCTGGCGCGGGTTCGGCCCGCCCGACAGCAGGCCAGGCACCGGCTCGGAGATGCCGTCGGCCTGCGAGGGGCGGTGGTGGATGTGCATCGGCGTGCGCAGGCCGTGGCCGGTGACGAACGAAACGCCCAGCGGGTTGCGACCGAGCACGTAGTCCAGCTGCGACTGGGCCGCATCGAGGTATTCGCGCCGCGGCGACAGCCGGTAGCCCTGCACCAGCATCAGCGCCTGGTTGAGCGCCTGCGCGCTGCTGCCCCAGACGAAATCCTCCTCCTGCATCGCCACGCGCCAGGCGGACCCCTGCGAGATCGCCGCCAGCCGCGCCGCCAGGCCCTCGACGCCGCGCGTGATGCGTGCGCGCATGGCCTCAGGCAGGCGCTCGCGATGGCGTGCCAGCGAACTCCAGCCCAGGCTTCCCACCTGCGCCCACGAGGGCACCACGGGCGTCGTCGCGTGGCGGTCGAACGTCTCCAGGTAGGTCTCGTCCCCGGTCAGCAGGAACATCTCCGCGGCCGCCCAGGCGAATTCGTCGTCCAGCGCAGCATCGCCGTAGGCGCCCGTCTGCACGTCGCCGGGTTGTCGATACACGACGTCCGGATGCGCCTCCGCCCAGGCCCAGGCGGCCTTCGCCACCGCGCGCATGCGCGCCGGTTCGCCGGGATACTGCGCCTCGTACGGCGCGTACACGCGCGCGGCCATCGCCATCACCGCGGCCAGGTCCAGGGCCGCGGCCGTGGTCTTCTGCACCACGTAGCGCGGCTCGCGCGCCGCTTCGGGCATCACCGCGCCGTCGAAGCGCAGGTTGGTGAGCTTGTGGTACACGCCGCCATCGGCCGGGTCCTGCATCTCCAGCATCCAGCGCAGGTTCCACCACGCTTCGTCGAGCAGGTCGGGCACGGCATTGCCGCTTTCCGGAATGCCGGCATCGCGGGCGCGGAAGAACTCGGGGAAGTCTTCCCACGCCGCCAGCAGCGTGTACAGGGTGATGCCGGAATTGACCACGTACTTGTTGTAGTCGCCCGCGTCGTACCAGCCGCCGGGCGCGGAGATCACGCTGCCCGCCGGCCGCGCAGCGCTCGCCGCCGAAGCGTGCACCTGCACCTGCGTGTCCGGGTGCCCGGCCGCGCGCGCGTGCCGCCCTGCATGCGCCGCCTCGAGCGCGGTGCCGGCGCGATTGAAGTAGAACCCCTTGAGCGCGGCATCGGCCAAGTCCGCATAGGGCCGTGCGGTGACTACCAGAGGGTCCGATCGCAGGGATCCGTCCAGCCGCAGCCGGTAACGCCCCGCAGGCAGGTCGCTGAGGTCGGCGATGGCCGCACTGCGGCCGGCGGGACGCCACACCGCCGCAGGCCCGAGCTCGCCTTCCAGCACCACTTGCCCGTCGCCCTCGCCGATGACGTCGAATCGCCCTGCGGCCCGGCCTTCCACCACCGCCAGCTTGGAGGCGCCGGGGTGGAACCCGATCTGGTTGAACCGGACCTGTGGCGTGGCGGCGGGGGGATCGGCGGCGCCGTCATCGGCGATGGCGGGAATGGCGGGCAGCAGGGCCAGCGCCACGGCGCAGAAAAGTGCGGAGGGTGTATGCATGTCCCGATGCTGGCTGCGATGCCGGGGGCATGCAAGGGGGCCGCGGCAGGCAGACCGATCCGGCTGGGCCGGCAGATGCCGACCCAGCCGAACCTGCGCTTGCATCCAGCATCTCCCTGCGGCACCGCTCCTGATGGCATCCGTCCCTGGAGCCGACGCGACCACGGTGCAACACTCGGCGAAACGGCCCCAGCAAGCAACGGGCCAAGGGGTCGAAAAGACGACAGTATCGCTGACAGTCCAGAATCACTATAAACAAAATCAACTAGTTGCAAAATAATGCCAACGAAGCTGGACAAGCGTTGTCAATGTTACTGACCAGACAGTATCGCTGACACAACCGCACCGCCGTGCTATATCAATAGCGCTTTGCAAAGGAACACCGGGATGAAGCTGAGTACCCGCATCCGGACGTCACGGGTGCGTGCAGGCCTCTCGCAGGCCGAACTGGCCGAAGCGCTGGGCGTGAGCCGCAGCGCCGTCGGCAACTGGGAAAGCGCCCGTGGCGGCGTGCATCCCTCCAGCGAGCGGCTCGCCGAACTGGCGCTGGCCACGGGCGTGTCCTACGAGTGGCTCGCCACCGGCCGCGGCACGCCGATGACGCCCGTCGACGGCATTCCCGCGGCCGACGCCGAGTTCGTCGACGACCTGGTCGAACGGCGCCTGCTGCAGGGCTTCCGCGCCTGCGGCGAACCGCTCAAGCAGGCGATCCTGGTGCTGGTGGAGGCGCAGCTGCCGGCGCTGCGCGCGCGTCGCCCGCGCGGCGGAAGCTGAAGGACCGGGCCGAATCAGACCAGCTGCAGGGCGAGCATCTGCCACAGCCCCGCCAGCGCCATCGCCAGCAGCAGCACGAAGGTCAGCAGGGTTCCGGCAAAGCGTCCGAACGAATAGCCCGGCGACGCGCCCAGCCCGATGGCATGCAGCACGCGCGCTGCCAGCAGGCCGAGGCCGCAGGTCCAGACCAGGGCCGGCGCGCTGCCGCACAGTTCCAGCAGGGCCAGCAGCAACAGCGACAGCGGGACGTACTCGGCGAAGTTGGCGTGGACCCGCACCCGCAGCGACAGCCCCGCGTCCCCACCGCTGCCCACGCCGATCCCTGTCGCACGCCGACGCAGCACCACGCGCAGCGCCAGCGCCACGTACAGCAGCGCGTGCAGCGCCGCGATGAACAGGCTGATGCGGGGCGTCACGGCGCCGCCTCGGACAGCGCGCGCGCGGCCAGCCGTGCGTGCTGGTGGACGGCGGTGAAGCGGCCGCGTTCGTCGCGCGCGAGCTGGGCCAGCGCGATCTCCGGGTCATGGGTCAGGAACAGGTGCACGTCGCGCGCGAGCTTGTCCTCGAGGAACGCCTGCTTCTCGTCGATCAGCAGTTCCGGGCAGCGGTCGTAGCCCATCGTGATCGGGACGTGCACCCAGGGCAGGCCCGGCACGAGATCGGCGCAGAACACCACGCCTCCATGCGGCAGCCCGTCGCGCTGGTCCGGGCCGAGGATCTCGGCCAGCATCATGCCCGGCGTATGCCCGTCGCTGTAGTGGAAGCGCACCGCGTCGCCGAGCGACGGCGCGCGGTCGTCCTCGACGAATTCGATGCGGCCGCTGGCCTCGAGCAGGCCCGGCAACTCCGGGATGAAGCTGGCGCGGTCGCGCGGATGCGGATTGCAGGCGCGCATCCAGTGGCGGCGGCCGATCACGAAGGTCGCGTTGGGGAACAGGAGTTCCGGGCCGCGTCCTTCCGCCCACGGCGCCAGCAGGCCGCCGGCGTGGTCGAAGTGGAGGTGGCTCAGCACCACCACGTCGATGTCGCCGTGTTCGAAGCCGGCCTCGCGCAGCGAATCGAGCAGGACATGCCGGCTCTCGGCCACGCCGAAGCGTTCGCGCATGTCCGGATCGAAGAATGCGCCGATGCCGGTCTCGAACAGCACCGTCCTGCCGTTGAGCGGCGTCGCCAGCAGCGTGCGGGTGGCCAGGCGGATGCGGTTGCGCTCGTCGGGGACCGCCCAGCGCGTCCACATCGTGCGCGGCGCGTTGCCGAACATCGAACCGCCGTCGAGCCGCTGCGAGTTGCCTTCGATCGACCAGAGTTTCATGGCGTGGTTCCTGGGGGCGGACGTCAGCGCGTGCGGGCGCCGCTGCTGTCCACGGCCGCCTTGCCGACGGGATTGCGCGGGTCGCTGCCGCCGTGCAGGGTGTTGCGGCGCAGGTTCCACTCGACCGTCTGCAGGTTGCCCCAGACGTGGCTGGACCCCCGCCCGCCCGCTGCCTCGTCGCCGGGCAGCTTGAGGGCATGGCCGAGCGCGCGCAGCTGCTGCGCCACCTGCGGGGTGAATGCACCGCTCTCGGCTTCGATGACGTCCGGCATCCACTGGTGGTGGTAGCGCGGCAGCGCGGCGACGGCCTGCGCATCCAGGCCGGCGTCGTAGCCGAGGATGCCCAGCAGCACCATGGTGATGATGCGGCTGCCGCCCGGGGTGCCCAGCGCGACGATGCGCTCGCCCGACTGCATGAAGGTCGGCGTCATCGAGCTGAGCATGCGCTTGCCGGGCACAGGCGCGTTGGCGTCGTAACCCATGACCCCGAACGCGTTGGGCGTGCCGGGCTTGAGCGCGAAATCGTCCATCTCGTTGTTGAGCAGCACCCCGGTGCCCGGCGGAACCAGGCCCGATCCGAACAGCAGGTTCACCGTCTGCGTGACGGCGACGCGGTTGCCTTCGGCGTCGATGATCGAGAAGTGCGTGGTCTCCTCGTCCTCCAGCGGCGTCTGCTCGCCCGAGAGCATGTCGCTGGGTGTGGCCCTGGCCGGATTGATCGTTGCGCGCAGGCCGGCGGCGTAGTCGGCGCTGGTCAGCAGGCGCTGCGGCACCTGCACGAAATCCGGATCGCCAAGGTAGAAGGTGCGGTCGCGGAACGCGCGCCGCATCGACTCCACCACCAGGTGCGTGCGCGACGCCTCGTCCAGCGCGTCCAGGTCCCAGCCCTCCAGGATCTGCAGCATCTGCGCCAGCGCGATTCCGCCCGAGGACGGCGGCGGCGCGGTGGTGATGTCCCAGTCGCGGTAGCGGAAACGGATCGGCTCGCGCTCCTTCACCGTGTAGGCGGCCAGCTCCTCCGCGGTCCACTGCCCGCCCTCGGCGTTGACCCCGGCCACGAGCTTCTCGCCCACCTCGCCGCGATAGAAGCCGTCGAAACCCTGCTCGGCCAGCAGCTCCAGGGTGCGCGCCAGGTCGGGCTGTCGGAACAGCGCGCCTTCCTCCGGCGCGACGCCACCGGCCAGGAACACCGCGCGCGTGCCGGGGTAGCGCTCCATCACCTCGCGCCGCTGCTGGTAGCCGCGGGCCAGGCGCGCGTACACGGGAAAGCCTTCGCGCGCGATGCGGATCGCCGGCGCCAGCGAGGTCGACAGCGGCAGCTGTCCGTACTTGCCAGCCACGTGCACGAACGCCGCCGGCAGGCCCGGGATGCCGGCCGACCAGGGGCCATTGACCGCGCGGTCGCGATCGAACGAGCCATCGGCCTTCAGGTAACGCGCCTGCGTGGCCGACGCCGGTGCGGTCTCGCGCGCGTCGATGAACACGTCGCGGCCGCTCGCCGCCTCGTGCAGCAGGAAGAAGCCGCCACCGCCCAGGCCCGAGGAGATCGGCTCGACCACCGAGAGCACGGCCGAAACCGCGACCGCCGCATCGAAGGCATTGCCGCCCGCGCGCAGGGTCTCGAATCCCGCGTCGGTGGCCAGCGCATGCGCCGAGGCGATGGCCGCGCCCGGCGGATGTTCCGGCCGGGTCTCGGCCGCCAGCGCGGACGGGCCGGCCAGCAGGACCAGCAACAGGACGGTGCGCAGCAGCTTGGTCACGGATTCGCCTCCGGCGGTGTGGTGTCGGGGTGGTCGCCCTGCAGGCGCAGCAGCTTCGCCAGCAGCTGCGGCTCGCTCTCGGGATGCTCGGGATCGGAGTCGATGCACTCGACCGGGCAGACCATGACGCACTGCGGTTCGTCGAAATGCCCGACGCATTCGGTGCACAGCGCCGGGTCGATCACGTAGACGGTTTCGCCCTGGGTGATCGCGCTGTTCGGGCAGGCCGGCTCGCAGACGTCGCAGTTGACGCAGAGCTCGTTGATCTTCAGGGCCATGCGCGCATTGTAAGCCCTGCGCCGGGACCGGCCCGTTCCAAGCGTGGGACGCCGTCGCGCGGCCCCGGCGACCTGTTCGCGATTCCCGCCCGCGGGCGCGGACCGGCAGCGGGACCGCCTCTCCCGGCTGGAAGAGGCGGCGTTGCAGCCGCGCCGTGCCGGCGCGGGCGGTGGCCTACTTGGCCTGGACGAACACGTATTCCACGCCGGCCGGCTCGACGGCGGCACGCACGCGGGCGTTGTTGGCCTCGTCGCCGATGTAGACCACGCGCACGCCCTTCATCGTGTTCGGGGTCACCGTCTCGAACGCGGAGACGACCAGGTCGGCGGTCTTGGTCGGATCGAGGCCGGCGTAGGTCAGGATGTTGCCCTTGACGATGCCGCGGGCCACGTCCATGCGCGCCTTGTCGAGGAGGCGGTTGTACTCCTCGGGATCGCTGGGGTTGTCGTTGGCCGGCACGCGGTAGACGTAGGGCTGGGCGGTGATGCCCTCCATGTGGCGCGGCACCTGGTCGTTCAGGTATTCCTGCCACGCGGCCTTGTCGTCGGTGGTCGGCACGGCGACGGGCGCGCGCTCGACCGGCGCGGCCTCTTCCTTCTTGCATGCGGCGAGCGGCAGCACCAGGCAGGCGGCCAGCGCCAGGCTGTTCAACAGTTTCATCTCGAAGACTCCGGGTGTGGTGTGGGGATGACGGTCATCATTCGGCTTCGCGCCGCCATTCGGCCTGCAGGGCCTCGGCCACCGCCGCCGGCACGAAGCCGGAAACGTCGCCGCCCAGGCGCGAGATCTCGCGCACCAGCGACGAGGAAATGAAGCCGTGCTGCTCGGCCGGGGTGAGGAACAGCGTCTCCACCTCGGGGATGAGATGGCGGTTCATGCTCGCCATCTGGAATTCGTATTCGAAGTCGGACACCGCGCGCAGGCCGCGCAGCAGGATGCCGCCGCCCACCTGGCGCACGAAGTGCGCCAGCAGGCAGTCGAACCCCTGCACCTCCACGTTGGAATGGTGCGCCAGAGCCTGGCGCGCCAGCTGCACGCGCAGCTCCAGCGACAGGGTCGGCCGCTTCGACGGGCTGGCGGCCACGCCCACCACCAGGCGCTCGCACAGCGGCGCGGCGCGATCGACGAGGTCGATGTGCCCGTTGGTGATCGGGTCGAAGGTACCGGGATAGACCGCGGTGCGGGTGCGGGCCGGGCTCATGATCGTGTCGGTTCGCAGTCGGTGTCCGGGATCGCGGCCAGTGTAGCAGCGCGGCCCGCCGCCGTTCAGCCGCGCCGGTACAGCGCGTGCCGCGTTTCCCGGGTGCTGCCCTCGCGATGCAGCCGCCAGTCCGCGCCGGGTTCGATGTTGCGCTGCAGCGGCGCTTCGACATACAGCCAGGCCTCGTCGGCCAGCCATGGGCCCAGTTGCGGCAGCACCGACTCCCACAGCCCGGCGGCGAACGGCGGATCCACGAACACCACGTCGAAACGCCCATGCAGCGGCGCGCGCAGGAAGGCGGGCGCATCGGCCTGCACGATCGTCGCCGCCTGCCCGCCCTCGAGCCGGCCGGCCACCGCGCGCAGCGATTCGCACTGGCGCCCGTCGCGCTCCACCAGCAGCGCTTCGCGCGCCCCGCGCGAGATCGCCTCCAGCCCGAGCGCACCGCTGCCGGCGAACAGATCGAGCACGCGCGCGCCCGGCAGCGCCGGCTGCAGCCAGTTGAACAGGGTTTCGCGGGTGCGGTCCGATGTTGGCCGCAACCCGGCCGCATCCGCCACCGGCAGGCGCGTGCCGCGCCAGCGGCCGCCGATGATGCGCACGCTGCCCGGCGCCCGGGTCATGGCGCGGGCGCCGCCTTCTGCACGGCGATGAAGCCGCGCACTTCGTCCTCCAATACCGGCAGCGGCACCGACCCCAGGTTGAGGATGGTGTCGTGGAAGGCACGCTGGTCGAAGCGCGCGCCGAGTTCGCGCTCGGCCTCCGCGCGCAGGTCCAGGATCGTGCGATAGCCCAGGTAGTAGGCCAGCGCCTGTCCCGGCCAGGAGATGTAGCGGTCGACCTCGGTGGCGACGTCGTGGCGGGCCAGCGCGGTGTGTCCGGCGAGGTAGTCGATCGCCTGCTGCCGGCTCCAGCCGTACTCGTGCACGCCGGTGTCGATCACCAGACGCGCCGCGCGCCACATCTCGAAGGTCAGCCGGCCGAACTCCTCGTAGGGCGTCTCGTAGATGCCCATCTGCGTGCCCAGCCACTCGGTGTACAGGCCCCAGCCTTCGCCGTAACCCGAGAAGTAGGTCTGCTGGCGGAAGTCAGGCCGCGCCGGCGCCTCCAGCGCCAGGGCGGCCTGGAAGCTGTGCCCCGGCGCGCATTCGTGCACCACCAGCGCCGGCAGGTTGTACAGCGGGCGCGACGGCAGGTCGTACGTGTTGAACAGGCAGGCGTCCAGGCCACCGCGACCGGAGGTGTAGACCGGCGCGATGTCGTCGGGCACCGGCAGGATCGTGAAGCGGTAGCGCGGCAGCGTGTTGAAGGCGTACTTGAGCTGGCCATCGACCTTCTTGGCGATATGGGCCGCCGTGGCCAGCAGCTCGCGCGGCGTGCGCGCGTAGAACTTCGGATCGGTGCGCAGGTACTGCAGGAATTCCTCGAACGTGCCCTCGAACCCCGCACGCCCCATCACCTCGTGCATCTCCGCCTGGATCCGCGCCACTTCGCGCAGGCCGATCTCGTGGATCTCGCGCGGTTCCATGTCGCGGGTGACGTACTCGCGGACCTGGCTGCGGTAGAACGCGCGCCCGTCGGGCAGGTCGCTGGCCGCGATCGTGGTGCGCGTGCGCGGCATGTAGTCCTCGCGGATGAAGGACAGCAGCTTCGCGTACGCGGGAACCACCTGTTCGCGCACCAGCTCGCGCCCCTGCGCCTGCAGCTGGGTGCGGCGCGGTTCCGGGATCGAGGCCGGCATCGCCTCGATCGAGGCCAGGAAGGGATTGGACGCGTCGTTGCGCGTATAGGGTTCGATGGTGTCGTCCCGGCCCTCGATGCTCACCCGCGGCACGCTCCAGCCGCGCGCCAGACCCTGCCGCATGTTGGCGATGTGCTGGTCGAAGTGCCCCGGCAGCCCGCGCAGCCGGCCGAACAGCCGCTCCCAGTCCGCCTCGCGCGCATAGGGCTGGCGCGGCACCAGGTAGCCCCAGAAGAACGAGTCGCTGTTGAACGGCGCCTCCCAGGTGCGCCAGATGGCCGAGTTGTAGTCGGCCTCGACCATGCTGCGGAACACTGCTGCATTGATGCGCTCCTGCGGCGACAGCGCATCGGGCGCGATCGCGTCGAGCGCGTCGAGCACCTGCTTCCAGTAGCCGGCACGTCGCTCCCAGTCCTGCGGCGCGATCGAGGGCATGCGATCGGACGCCTGCCAGCGGCCATCGATCTTCTCGCGCGCGAACTCCTGCTGGCGCCAGGCCCACTCCTGTGCGTACAGCGCGCGCAGCGCCTCGTCGGCGGCGCTGGCCGGCGCCGCCGCCTGCGCCGGTGCCGCCACCGGCATCTGCGCCAGCGCGCCCTGGCCGAGCGGGAACGACAGGGCCAGCGCAAGCGCGACGGCAAGCGGACGGGCGCGGGACTTCGGCATTGCGGACTCCGGGCGAAGCGATTTCGAGGCCACCGATGGAACCCGATCCGGCCAAGGATGCCAAGGGCCTGCGGTCACGGGCCGTCGCACCCCCGGTGGTAGCATGTCCGGCCCCTGGACCACCCCCGCACGGTCCGCATACCGCCTGATGATCCGACTGTTCGGCCGCAAGAAACCAGACTCCGAAACCGCCGGCGACGAGCGCGGCAAGGCCGGCCCGGGCGAGCGCAGGGGCGGCTACAGCATCGAGGAACTGGCGGCCGCGTTCCCGGGCGCCGCACCGGCGCAGGCGGAACCGGAGCCCGTACCCGCGCAGCCCGCTCCGGCCCCCGAACCGGAACCAGCCGCGCCGCCTGCCGCGCCACCGGTGGAGGCCATCGACGATGCCGCCGCGCAGTCCGCGGCGACCGCTCCGGCCGCGGCCGAGCCGGTCGCAGCGCCCGCATCGGCACCGCCCGTGGCAAAGGACGCGCCGCCGGCGCCGACCCCTGTCGCGCCGCCGGCAGCGCCGGTGCAGCCACAACCGGCCATCGAACCCGCGCCTGCCGTGGACGCCGCCAGCGCCGCGCCCGCCGCGGCCGGCAGGAGCGGCTGGCGCGAGCGCCTGCGCGGCAGCGTGTTCGCGCGCAGCGTGGGCGGGCTGTTCTCGCGCAACCCCAAGCTCGACGACGACCTGCTCGACGAGATCGAGACCGCGCTGCTCACCGCCGACGTCGGCGTCTCCGCGACCACCGAACTGGTGGAAGGCCTGCGCCGGCGGATGAAGGCCCGCGAATTCGCCGATGCCAAGGCGCTGCTGACCGCGCTGCGCGGCGACCTGGTGGCCATGCTGCAGCCGATCGCGCGTCCGCTGCAGATCGACCCGCAGGCACGTCCGTTCGTGGTGCTGACCGTCGGCGTCAACGGCGTCGGCAAGACCACCACCATCGGCAAGCTCGCGCGGCGCTTCCGCGACGAGGGCCGCAGCCTGATGCTGGCCGCCGGCGATACCTTCCGCGCCGCCGCCGTGGCGCAGCTGCAGGCCTGGGGCGAGCGCAACGGGGTGGCGGTGATCGCGCAGGGCCAGGACGCCGATCCGGCCTCGGTCGCGTTCGACGCGCTGCAGGCGGCGAAATCGCGCGGCAGCGAAGTGCTGATCGCCGATACCGCCGGCCGCCTGCACACCCAGCAGGGGCTGATGGCCGAACTGGGCAAGATCCGCCGGGTACTGGGCAAGATCGATCCGAGCGCACCGCACGAGGTGCTGATGGTGATCGACGGCACCACGGGCCAGAACGCGCTGTCGCAGCTGCGCCAGTTCCACGCGGCGGTGAACGTCACCGGCCTGGTCGTCACCAAGCTCGACGGCACGGCCAAGGGCGGCGTGGTGTTCGCACTGGCGCGCGAGTTCGGCATCCCGATCCGCTTCGCCGGCATCGGCGAGCGACCCGAGGACCTGCGCGTGTTCGACGCCGAAGCCTTCGTCGACGCGCTGCTGCCCGAAAGCCTCGGGTGAGCGCGCCTGCGCGCCAGGCCCGGCCGCCGCGGGCGCGCCGGCGCTGGCGGCGGATCGTGCTGCTGCTGTGCGCGGTACCGCTGGCGCTGCTGCTCGCGCTGTGGCTGGCGCTGCCGCCCGAACGGGCGATCCCGATGGTGCTGGGGCAGCTGGGCGCATCGATGGGTCTGGAGATCGGCGCCGAGGGCGATGCGGCGACGCACCTGGGGCGGCAGCCGATGATCGTGGTGCGCAACCTGGTGGTGCGCGAACCGGGCGCGGCGCGGCCGCTGCTGCGCGCGCGACGGGCCGAGGTCGCGCTGCCGTGGCGCACGATCCGTGGCCTGGGCGATCCGCTGGAGCTGGTCCGCATCGAGCTCGATGCGCCCCGGCTCGACCTGCCCGCGCTGCGCCACTGGCTGGCATCGCGTCCGCCGGGCGACGGTCGCCTGCCCACGCTCAGCGAAGGCCTGCAGGTGCGCGAGGGCCGCATCGACGGCGACGGCTGGCGGGTCGAATCGCTGGCACTGGACATGCCGCAGCTGCGCGAGGACGCGCCGGTGCGCGCACGGGCCTCCGGGCGCTACGCCGATGCCGCCATGCGCGCGCCGTTCGACCTGGCCGCCACCCTGCAGCGGCCGGCGAGCGGGCGCGGCTTCGCGGTCGTGGGCGCCCTCGCGCCCGCACGCGCAGACTGGCGACTGCCGATGCAGGCCACGCTCTCGGGTGGGCTGCACTGGGACGACGCGCTGGCGCTGCTGCCGGCGCGCTTCGGCGCGAGTGGCCGCTACGAGTCCGGCGACACCGTCGTGCCCTTCATCGTGGGGCTGCACGGCCCGCTGCGCGCGCACGGCCCCGCGTGGAGCCTGGTGCCGGCGAGCCTGACGTTGCGCGGCGGCGGGCTGGTGCCGCAGCTCGATGCACGCGGCCGGCTCGCCCTCGGCCAGCGCCTGCTGCTGCGGCTCGACGGCCGCATCGCGCAGTGGCCCGCGCAATGGCCGGCGCTGCCGCCGCCGCTGGGGACCTCGACGCAGCCGCTGGCGCTGTCGGTCGACTATCTCGGTCCGCTGGACCTGGGCGCGCCGCTCGGGCTGCGCGTGGCGCGCGACGACCTGCGTTTCGACGGCCATCTCGACCTGCCCGGCCTGATGACCTGGGCCGGCACGCTTGACCAGGGTCCGCTGCTGCCCCCGGTCACCGGCCGGCTCGAGGCGAGCGCGATGGACATCTCCGGGGCGCGACTCGAAGGCATCCGTATCGAGTTCGAAGACGAGGCGACGCCGGCACCATGAACCCGGACACCGCGACCGGGCATCCGGCCGCCGACCGCTACGCCGCGCGGCTGCTGCAATGGTTCGACGTGGCCGGGCGCCACGACCTGCCCTGGCAGCATCCGCGCGCGCCCTACCGCGTCTGGCTGTCGGAGATCATGCTGCAGCAGACCCAGGTGCGCGTGGTGATCCCGTACTTCGAGCGCTTCGTCGCCGCGCTGCCGGACGTGCGCGCGCTGGCCGCGGCCACGCTCGACGAGGTGCTCGCGCTGTGGTCGGGCCTGGGCTACTACGCCCGCGCGCGCAACCTGCATGCGGCCGCGCAGCGCTGCGTCGAACTGCATGACGGCGAGCTCCCGCGCGATTTCGATGCGCTGCTGGCCCTGCCCGGCATCGGCCGCAGCACCGCCGGCGCGATCCTCTCGCAGGCCTGGGGCGACCGCGTCGCCATCCTCGACGGCAACGTCAAGCGCGTGCTGTGCCGGGTGCATGGCGTGGACGGCTGGCCGGGCCTGCCGGCCATCGAGAAGCGGCTGTGGACCATCGCCGATGGCCACCTGCCTGGCGTCCCCGACGGCCGCATGGCCGACTACACCCAGGCGCAGATGGATTTCGGCGCCACCTTGTGCACCCGCCACGATCCGGCCTGCATGCTGTGCCCGCTGCAGGACGACTGCGTGGCGCTGCGCGCGGGCCGCGTCGACGACCTGCCGACGCCGAAACCGGGCAAGCCGCTGCCCGAACGCCAGACCTTCGCCCTGCTGCTGCGCGACCCCGCAGGCCGGGTGCTGATGCAGCGGCGCCCGCCGACCGGCATCTGGGCCTCGCTGTGGTCGCTGCCCGAGCACGCGGAAGCCGACGCCGCGCGCGCCTGGTTCGAACGGCACGTGGGCGCCGGCTTCGATGGCGGCGAGGCGCTGGCGGCGATCGCGCACGGCTTCACCCACTTCCGCCTCAGCCTGCAGCCGATCGCCTGGAACAGCGTCTCGCTGCACGCCAGCGTGCGCGACGACGCGGACCTGCGCTGGCTGGCCCGCGAGGAGCTGGCCTTGCTCGGCATCCCGGCGCCGATCCGCAGCCTGCTCGAAGCCACGTTCGACCGGTAGCGGCGCGCTGCGTCTGCGCGGACCGCGTGCTCGGGCATCGTTCGGCGCAGGCTCCTACAATGGCGGCCGGCAATCCTTCCGAGCGCACGCCATGGCCCGCACCGTCTTCTGCAGCTACGAACAACGCGACACCGAGGGCCTGGATTTCGTGCCCTGGCCGGGCGAACTGGGCAAGCGCGTGTTCGCCAACGTCGGCAAGTCCGCCTGGGCCGCCTGGCTGGCGCACCAGACCATGCTGATCAACGAGAACCGTCTGTCCCCGCTCGACCCCAAGCACCGCGCCTTCCTCGAGGAGGAGATGCAGAAGTTCCTGTTCGGTGGCGGCGCGGAGAAGCCCGCGGGCTTCGTGCCGGAAGGCTGATCGCGCAAAGACGCCGGCTTCGCGACGACGGTCCCGCCAGGCCGCCGCCGCGAGGGCGTCAGGATCCGCTGTCCGCCTCGCGCTCCTGCACGCGCGCCTCGCGCAATTCCTTTTCCGAGGCGCGCAGCGCCTTGACGTCGAGCGGCCGGATCTCGCGGATATGGCAGGGCAGCTGCATCGAACCGGCACCGTGCGCGATCACCTTGTCGAAGCGCGCATGCACCTGGTTCATCTGGCTGGTCAGGCCGATGGCCGGCGCGAACTCCAGGTCCGGACACGGACCCTGCAGCGTCAGCAGCCACGCCTCCGACGGCCGCGTCCACACCACCAGCGCACTGTCGCCCAGCGGCGACCAGCCGTTGATGCTGCCGAAATAGCGGAAGCTCGAGACCGGCTCGCCGGCATGCGACTGGTAGAGCGCGCGCTTTTCCTCCGTGCGCAGCCCGCTGTCCGACGCGCATGCGGCCAGCGCCAGCGATGCCGCCAATGCGACAACCTTGAGTTTGCTGATGTCCATGGTGGGTCTCCCGCGGCGGACGCCGCCTGCTCATGGTCGGGGTCGCCATGATGCGCCCGCGTCCGCTGCGCGGGCATGGCCGGGCGCCCCCGGATTCAGCACCGGGTCGGGCGTCGCTCCGGCGCCGGAGCGGATGCGACAATGCCCGCATGCATCCCCTGCGCAGTCGGCATGACGTCCATTCCCGGTGATTCCCGCTTCGGTACCGTCATCATCGGCGGCGGCGCCGCCGGCACCCTGGTCGCGATCCGGCTGCTGATGGACGAACGCGGCGCCGGCCCGGTCGCGATCGTCGAACCCGATGCGGTGCTGGCGCGCGGGGCGGCCTATTCCACCGGTCGCGGCGAACACCTGCTCAACGTCGTCGCCGGCCGCATGAGCGCGATCGGCGAACAGCCCGGCCATTTCGTGCAGTTCCTTGCCCGGGACGGCGCCGGCGACGAGGCAGGCCTGGGCGACCGCTTCGCCCGACGCCGCGACTATGGCCGCTACCTGCGCCACGCGCTGGCATCGCTGCCGGCACAGCGCACGCCCGTGCACCTGCGCGAGCGCGCCGTCGACATCGAGCGCGACGCGTCAGGCTTCCGCGTGCATCTCGCCTCGGGCGCCAGCGTGACCGCGCAACACGTGGTGCTCGCCATCGGCAACGCGCCGCGCCCCCTGCCCGCCTACCTGGTCCATCCGGGCATGCGCCTGGCCGAGGCGTGGGACTACGACGCCGTGCAGGGCATCGAACCCGACGCCGCGGTCTGCATCCTGGGTTCCGGCCTGAGCATGGTCGACGCCGCGCTGAGCCTCGACGCCGCCGGCCATCGTGGCCCGATCCACGTGCTCTCGCGCCACGGCCTGATGCCGCTGCCGCACGCCGCCACCGGCCCGCAGCATGGCGAAGGCGTGGACGACCTGCTGCCGCTGGGCGTGCGGGCGCGCTGGCGCGTGCTGCGCCGCCGGGTGGCCGCCGCCGTGGCGTCCGGCGAACCCTGGCAGTGGAGCTTCGACCGCCTGCGCCACCACGGCCAGGCACTGTGGCAGTCGCTCGACGATCGCCAGCGGCGCCGCTTCCTGCGCCACGCGGTGCGCTACTGGGACATCCACCGCCACCGCATCGCCCCGCAGGTGGCCGCCACCCTCGACGCACTGCGCGTCCGCGGCCAGTTGCGGGTCACGGCCGGCCGGCTGTGCTCGATCACCGCCGACCCGGGCGGCGGCAGCCACGTGCATTTCCGCCCGCGCCATGCCTGTCGCGAGCACATGCTGCGCGCGGACTGGATCGTCAACGCCACCGGCGTGGAAACCAATATCGACCTGCGCCCCGGCGCGCTGCTGGCCGCGCTGCGCGAACGCGGCCTGGTGCTGCCCGGCCCGCAGGGACTGGGCGTGGCCAGCAGCGGCATCGGCCACGTCATCGGCGGACGCGGCCGCCCGGACCCGGCGCTGTACGTGCTGGGCGCGCTGCGCATCGGCGACCTGTGGGAAAGCATCGCCATCCCCGAGCTGCGCGAGCAGGCGCGGCAGATCGCCGACGACATCCTGGCTGCCCGGACCCGGCCGCACTGAGCGCGGCGGGGCGCGAAGCCGCGATGGCAGCGCGCACGCGCGCAGGGCTGCAGTCAGCCGCAGGTGGCAATGACCACCGAGGTGCCGCCACCCATCGGCACCAGCACCGCCGTCGGGCGGCCGGTCTCCACGTAACGGCGCGAGGCCATCGTATGGGCTTCCTCGATCGCCTGCAGCTTGGTCGGCCGGTACAGCGCCTGGGCCTCGGCAACGCCCTGGCCGCGCACCCGCCAGCCATCCGCGGAGGCTTCGATCTCGATCAGTTCGCGAATCATGGTCCGACACCTTCAAGAAAAAGGTGCCCCGGCTGGTTCGGCATTCTCCGGCCTAACCCGCGTCCCTGCAGCGCCATACTCCGATGCGCGCTGCCGGGGCGGAGACAAGCTTGCGCCACCGGTCACGCTTTCGCCGTCAGGCGGGCACCCGTCGGCGTGTAGGAAAAGTCTGACCCTGCGGCAGCCAGCGCGGACCCGGCCGATCGGGTGCCGGTATCCGGACGCAAAAAAAAGGTTCATCGCTGAATACCGGGGAAGGCTGCGCGGATCTTCAGGAAGAAATACTCCTGGTCGCGGTACCCGTAGGCGCGGCGTTTGATGACCTTGATGGTGTTGTTGATGCCTTCGACAATGCTGGTGTTGAGCCGATGCCGGCAGCGCGACAGGATTCCGTGGAGGTAGGCCTTGAGCTTGGTCGCGAAGTGGGCCAGTGGCGCGATGCCGCTGCCCTGGGCCTGTTCCAGCCAGTGGTCCCATGCCTTCCTGGCCCAGGAGGGGTGGCGGTAGAACCAGAGCCGCTTGAGCTCATCGCGCATGAGGTAGGCGGTGAGCAGTGGCTGGTTGGCTTCCAGCAGCTCGTCCAGCTTCACCGACTGGTGCCGATCCAGGTTCTCGCGATTGCGCAGCAGCAGCCAACGACTGGATTTGATCACCCGGCGGGCGGGCTTGTCGTGGCGCAGCTGGTTGGCCTGGTCGACCCGCACCCGGTCGATCACTTCGCGGCCGTACTTGGCCACCACATGGAACAGGTCGTAGACGACTTCGGCATTAGGACAGTTGGCCTTGATCTCCAGCTCGTAGGCGGTGGTCATGTCGATCGCGACAGCCCGGATCTGCGCGGCAACGCCGGCGGGAAGCTGCTCGAAGAAAGCACGCGCGGTCTCGCGGGAACGGCCATTGCCGACCCATAGCACCTGGCCGCGGACCGGATCGACCACCACCGTGGCGTAGCGGTGGCCCTTGTGCAGGGCGAACTCATCCATCGCCAGGTAATGGATCCGGCTCCAATCCGGCGCCCGGACAGCTTGGCGCAGTTGGGCCTTGTCCAGTGCCTTGACGGTGTGCCAGCCCAGCTGGAAGAAGCGGGCAACGGCCACGATGTTGCTGGAGGCAAGCAGCTGGCTGACTGCTTCGGCCAGCCGGTCGGTGACCCGCTGGTAGCGCCCCAGCCAACTGAGCTTCTCCAGCCGCGGGCCGCCACACTGGACGCACCAGACGCGTCGGCGAGGCACCGCCAGCACGACGCGAAACGCCATCAGCGGCAGATCCCGGACCCGGCGCACCGTGGTCTCGTGGACCTGCCGGCACCGGCTGCCGCAGTGCGCGCAGGACATCGCACGGGACGACGGCGTGAGATGGATCGTGACTGTCCGGCTCTCGCCTTGGGGCCACTCGATCCGCTCGACCCGGTAGCCTTCCCAGCCCCCAAGCTTCTCGATGGTCTTGCGGTCGAACATCGGCATATCCCTGAGCCCTTGGAAATCAGGCCTCAAGCGTAACGGCAGCCGCGAAAGACTCCCCCGGTGATCTGCGAAGAACCAAAAAAAAACCGCCCTTCGGGCGGTTCCTCGTGCTTCTGCAAATGGTGGCCGGGGAGGGAATCGAACCCCCGACACGGGGATTTTCAATCCCCTGCTCTACCAACTGAGCTACCCGGCCACGCGCTCCGGCGCTGGGCCGTGCGAGCCGCGCATGATACGGGCGAGCGCTCCGTCGGGCAAGCCGGGGGACGCATTCCATGCACCCGACCGCCCTCGGGCCGGCCTGGCGGCGGACCGGCCGACCGCTTCCGTACGTCGTAGTATCCTCCCGCTGTCCGTGACGACACACATGGGGTCGCGATGAAGCTTGGATGGCGTGTGCCGGCAATGCTGCTGGCGGTGTTCCTGGTGGGGTGTTCGAGCAGCGGCGTGCCGCGGCGGATCTCGGAGCCGGCCGCCAGCCTGCAGCAGCTGACGGTGCAAGCCGACGGCCGCTGGTCGATCGAACTGCGGCTGCAGAACTACAGCAGCATCCCGATGCGCTTCGAGGCGGTATCGCTGGCGCTCACCGTCGAGGAACAGGCGGCCGGCACGCTGGCCGCGCAGCCGGCGCTGACCATCGGCCCCGAATCAGCCGACGTGATCACGGTGCCGTTCGATCCCTCGCCCGATGCGCGCCTGCTGCTGGCCGGCCGGCTGGCCGACGGCCGCGGCGTGCAGTACCGCATCGAGGGCACGATCGACGCCGCGCCCACCGACCGCGGCAAGGTCCGCGACTACGAGATCAAGCGCGACAGCCGGCTCAGCCCGGTGCCCGGCGTGCCGGGCGTGTTGCGCTGACGCCCCGATTCCAGACTGACGAGCCTTTGCGATGAGCAGCTACTCCGCGCCCCTGCGCGACATCCGCTTCACCCTGTTCGACCTGCTGGACGTCGAGTCCAGCTTCGCCCGGCTCGGCTTCGAGGAGGCCGGGCGCGACCTCATCGACCCGATGCTGGACGAGGCCGCGCGCTTCAGCGGTACCGTGCTGGCGCCGCTGAACAAGGCCGGCGACGAACACGGCGTGCACTACGACAAGGACAGCGGCAGCGTCACCACCGCGCCCGGCTTCGCCGAGGCCTACCGGCAGTTCACCGAGGGCGGCTGGAGCGGACTGTCGGCGCCGGCCGAGTTCGGCGGCATGGGCCTGCCGCACGTGGTCGGCATGCCGCTGGAGGAGATGATCAACTCCGCCAACCTGGCCTGGGGCAACTTCCCGCTGCTCTCGCATGGCGCGGCCAACGCGCTGCAGCACCACGGCGAGGCCTGGCTGCAGCAGGTGTTCCTGGAGAAGCTGGTCACCGGCGAATGGACCGGCACCATGTGCCTGACCGAGCCGCACTGCGGCACCGACCTGGGCCTGCTCAAGACCCGCGCCGAACCGGTCGCCGACGGCGCCTACGCGATCAGCGGCACCAAGATCTTCATCACCGCCGGCGAGCACGACCTCACCCCCAACATCATCCACCTGGTGCTCGCGCGCCTGCCCGATGCCCCCGCGGGCAGCAAGGGTATCTCGCTGTTCGTGGTGCCCAAGTTCAAGGTCGGCCGCGACGGCGCCATGGGCGAGCGCAACGCGGTGCGCTGCGGCGCGGTCGAGCACAAGATGGGCATCCATGGCTCGGCCACCTGCGTGATGAACTTCGACGGCGCGCAGGGCTGGCTGGTGGGCCAGCCGCATCGCGGCCTGATGGCGATGTTCACCATGATGAATACCGCGCGCCTGGGCGTCGGCCTGCAGGGCCTGGGCCTGGCCGAGCGCGCCCTGCAGAACGCGCTGCGCTATTCGCGCGAACGCCTGCAGTCGCGGGCGCTGTCGGGGCCGAAGTATCCGGAGCGCCCGGCCGACCCGATCATCGTGCAGCCCGACGTGCGGCGCATGCTGCTCACCTGCAAGGCGCTGGTGGAAGGCGGCCGCGCGCTCGGCTACCACGCCGGCCTGCAGGTGGACCTGGCCGCGCACGCCGGCAGCGAGGACGAGCGCAGGCAGGCCGACGAACTGCTTGGCTTCCTCACCCCCATCGTCAAGGGCTGCCTGACCGAATGGGGCGTGGAGTGCACCTACCACGCGCTGCAGTGCTTCGGCGGCCACGGCTACATCGCCGAACACGGCATGGAGCAGCTGGCCCGCGATGCGCGCATCACCACTCTGTACGAGGGCACCACCGGCATCCAGGCGCTGGACCTGATGGGCCGCAAGACCATGCAGCTGCACGGCGCGGGGCTGAAGGCGTTCCTGGGCCTGGTGCAGGTGTTCTGCGAGCAGCAGGTGGGCAACCCGGCGATGGCCGAGTTCATCGGCCCGCTGATGGAAAAGGCGCAGGAGTGGCAGGCGCTGACGATGGCGATCGCCAAGCGCGCGGCGGCCAACCCGGAGGAGATCGGCGCCGCCGCGCACGACTACCTGTTCTACTCGGGCTACGTGGCCCTGGCCTACTGGTGGGCACGCAGCGTCGCCGCAGCCGACGCCTCCTCGCAGCCGCAGGCGTTCAAGGACGCCAAGCGCGAGACCGCGCGCTTCTACTACGCCCGCCTGCTGCCGCGCACGCTGGCCCACAAGGCCGCGATCGACAGCGGCCCGGCGCCGCTGCTGGCGCTGGACGAGGCGGCGTTCGACGCCTGATCGAGACGCGCCGGCGCAGGCCGGCGCGCTTCTGGCGCACTGCGTTTCACACCTCGATCGACGCGCGCCGGTGATCGGCTGGTAGCTCACAGCGCCAACCCACCAAGAGCACCATGTGTAACGCATGGTTGACCACCGTGCTCAACGGGCGCACCGGCAGCGCGGTGGCGGTCTGGTAGAACGATCATCGCTGGAACGACCATCCCATCGGCTCCAGCAACAGGTATTGCATGAGCGGTAGACCGACCGGCGAGAATGTTCGCACCCGCGGAGTTGCCCACAAGGGAAATCTCACATCTCAGGGCTGACGTCCTCCCCGAAGGCGCCCCTGCGTAATCAGACCGTCAGGAGCAAAGAGGAAGAAGCCGTCCTTCTGGCGGCGTTACCTCAGGGACTTTTGCCGTAGTCAGTTCACGCGCTGTCCGTGCCACCTGAAGCAGCGCAGCAATTTTCTTCAACGCGGTCAAAAGTATCTGCAAGTTGCAGCGTTGCAGCTTCCAACCCCCCGGCAGCGCACAAAGAAGCGAGACCGTCGCATCTCGCAGCGCCAGCATTGATGATGTCTGCGCGAGGTCTGGCGAAATTCTCGCCACCCAACAGGAGCGACGGACATCTGTTGTCCTTCAAACTTCCGTCGGTGCGATTCAATGGGCGACGCTTGCCGTTCGGGGCTTTAGCGATGCCCTCTCGCGCCCTACCCCGATGCCAGCCGCGTCGCCGTTATAGTGCAGTTTCCCCCCCGCTTCCGGATGCCGCATGGGTCCGTTTCGACCGGCCGTGCCCCGCCTCGCCACACGGCTGGCCCTGCTGGCGCTGTCCGCCCTGCTGGCCGGCTGTGGCGCTAGCGATGCCCCTTCCGCCGGGCCGGATGCCGAACGGCCGCTGCTGGTCTTCGCCGCGGCCAGCCTGAAGGAGTCGATGGACGAGGCGGCCGCTGCCTATACGGCCGGCGGCGGTGCGCCGGTACAGGTGGCCTATGCGGGCAGTCCTGCGCTGGCGCGGCAGATCGAGCAGGGGGCGCCGGCCGACGTGTTCGTCTCGGCCGATGGCGACTGGATGGACTGGCTGGACGCGCGCGGGCTGGTGGATGCGGGGTCGCGCCGCGACCTGCTGGGCAACGCCCTGGTGCTGGTGGCGCCGGCTGCCTCGGATGCAGCGCCACTGGCGCTGGCGCCTGGCACCGACCTGCTGCCGCTGCTGGGCGCAGACGGCCGCCTGGCGCTGGCGATGACCGCCAGCGTGCCGGCCGGCAGGTACGCCCGGGCCGGCCTGGAATCGCTGGGCCTGTGGCAGGCGCTGCAGCCGCGCGTGGCCGAGGCCGAGAACGTGCGCGCGGCGCTGCTGCTGGTGGCGCGCGGCGAGGCGCCGCTGGGCGTGGTGTACGCCAGCGATGCGCGGGCCGAGCCGCGGGTGAAGGTGCTGGCCACCTTCCCGGCAGGCGCGCATCCGCCGATCGTGTACCCGGTGGCGCGGGTGCAGGCAGGCACGCATCCGCAGGCGGCCGCCTTCCTGGGCTGGCTGGGGTCGGACGAGGCGACGGCGCTGTTCGCGCGCCACGGCTTCGATCCGCACTGAGCGCCGGCCATGTTCAGCCCCGAGGAAGCCACGGCGATCGCGCTGAGCCTGAAGGTGGCGGTGGCCGCGTCGCTGGCCAGCCTGCCGCCGGGCGTCGCGGTGGCGTGGCTGCTGGCGCGGTGCCGCTTCCTGGGCAAGGGCCTGCTCGATGCGCTGGTGCACCTGCCTCTGGTGCTGCCGCCGGTGGTGGTGGGCTATGCGCTGCTGGTGGCGTTCGGCCACGGCGGGCCGCTGGGCCGGCTGCTGTCCGAGCACTTCGGCATCACCCTGGCGTTCCGCTGGACGGGCGCGGCGCTGGCCAGCGCGATCATGGGCTTCCCGCTGATGGTGCGGGCGATCCGGCTGGCGATCGAATCGGTGGACCGGCGGCTGGAGCGCGCCGCGTCCACGCTGGGCGCCAGCCCGCTGCGGGTGTTCTTCACCATCACCCTGCCGCTGGCCTGGCCGGGGCTGGTGGCGGGCGCGGTGCTGGCCTTCGCCAAGGCGCTGGGGGAGTTCGGCGCCACCATCACCTTCGTCTCCAGCATCCCGGGGCAGACGCGCACGCTGTCGTCCGAGATCTACGGGCTGATGCAGGTGCCCGGCGGCGAGGCCGGCATCTGGCGGCTGGCGCTGGTGGCGGTGGCGATCTCGCTGGCGGCGCTGCTGGCCTCGGAATGGCTGGTGCGCCGCGGCCGTCGCGAGGAGCACGACTGATGCTCGAGATCGACGTGCAGCTGCGCCGCGGCGGCTTCCGTCGCCACGTGCGCATCGTCGAGGACGCGCGCGTGCTGGCGCTCACCGGTCCGTCCGGCGCCGGCAAGACCTCGGTCCTCAACGCCATCGCCGGGCTGCTGCGGCCCGAATCGGGGCGCATCGCGATCGACGGGCGGGCGCTGTTCGACAGCGCCGCGCGCATCGACGTGCCCACGCACCGGCGCCGCATCGGCTACGTGTTCCAGGACGCGCGCCTGTTCCCGCACCGCGACGTGCGCGGCAACCTGCTGTACGGGCGCCATGCCGTGCGCGGCCAGGCGGCCGCCTTCGAACTCGACGCGGTGGTCGACCTGCTGGGCATCGCCCCGCTGCTCCGGCGGCGCCCGGCCAACCTGTCCGGCGGCGAGGCGCAGCGCGTGGCGATCGGGCGGGCGCTGCTGTCGCAGCCGGCGATCCTGCTGTTCGACGAGCCGCTGTCGGCGCTCGACCAGGCCCGGCGCGAGGAGCTGATCCCCTGGCTGCAGCGGGTGCGCGACGAGGTGCGCCTGCCGATGGTCTACGTCAGCCACACCGAGGACGACGTGCGCCGCATCGCCGAGGCGGTGCACGTGCTGGCTTGAGCACGCGGCGTTAGCGCGGGGTTCGGCATCCTCGTCGCCATCACCGATCCGCGAGGCGCCGATGAAGCCGGTTCGCAAGCACGCATTTCCCGTCGACAAGGCCCGCCACTTTCTCGAACCCGGGCCGGTGCTGCTGTTGTGCACGCAATGGAAGGACGAACGCGCGATCATGACCCTGGGCTGGCACATGATGCTGGGCTACGACCTGGTGGGCACCTACCTCTGGGACGCCAACCGCAGCCACGCGCTGGCCAAGCGCAGCCGCGAATGCACGCTCAACCTGCCCACCGCAGCGCTGCTCGACACGGTGGTGCGCATCGGCAACTGTTCCAGCCGCGAGGGCGACAAGTTCGAGCGCTTCGGGCTGGATGCGGAAGCGTCCCGCGAGGTGGCGGCGCCGTCGATCGGGCAGTGCCACGCCAGCTTCGAATGCCGCCTGCACGAGACCCGCCTCACCCGCGAATACCCGCTGTTCGTGTGGCGCATCGTGCATGCGCGCGCGGCGCGCTCGCCGAAGTGGCCGCGCACGGTGCACTACCGCGGCGATGGGCGCTTCATGTGCTCGGGCGACGAGGTCTCGCGGCGCCGGCTGTTCCGCCCGGACATGCTGGCGCAATGAGCGCGGGAGGACGACGGCCGATGCCCTACGCCTGCAGCGACCTCGACGAAGCGGTGGCATGGATGCTGGAGCAGCTGCCGCGCGAGATGCACATCGCCACGCCCCTGGGCATCGGCAAGCCGCACCGCCTGCTCAATGCGCTGTACGCGCGCGTGGCCGCGGATGCATCGCGGCCGATGAGCCTGTACACGGCGCTGTCGCTGGACCCGCCGCGCGCCACGCGCGGGCTGGAGGGCCGCTTCATGGCGCCATTCGTGGCGCGCCATTTCGGCGCGGACTTTCCGCGCCTGGCCTATGTCGATGCGCAAAGGCGCGATGCGCTGCCGGCGCATGTCTGCGTGGAAGAGTTCTACCTGCAGTCGGGGGCCCTGCTCGGCTCGCGACAGGCGCAGCGGCGCTATGCCAGCCTCAACTACACGCACGTGGCCCGTGCGCTGGCCGATCGCGGGGTCCAGTGCATCGTGCAGAAGGTGGCGGCGAATGCGGACGGCACGCGCCTGTCGCTGTCGAGCAATACCGACCTGACCTTCGACGTGATCGATGCCATCGTCGATGCCGGCCACCCGCGTCCGCTGCTGGTGGCCGAGATCGACCCGCAGCTGCCCTGGATGGGCGGCGCGGCGGCGGTGGACGCGGACTGGTTCGACCTGGTGGTGGCGCCGCCCGCGCCCTGGCCGAAGCTGTTCGCCCTGCCGCGCGAACCGGTGGGCGACGCCGAGCACGCCATCGGCCTGTATGCCAGCGCGCTGGTGCGCGATGGCGGCACGCTGCAGATCGGCATCGGCGCGCTGTCCGATGCGCTGTGCCATGCGCTGGCGCTGCGGCATACCGACAATGCGCGCTACCGGCGCGTGTTGGCCGCGCTCGATCCGGACCTCGCGTCGCACCCCGCGGTGGTGGCCAGCGGCGGGCTCGGACCCTTCGCACAGGGCCTGTACGGCTGCAGCGAGATGATCAACGAAGGTTTCCGGCGACTGGTGGAGGCCGGCGTGATCCGGCGTCGCGTGGTCGACAAGGCTGCGCTGATGCGGCGCCTCAACGATGGCACCGCGGACGCGGCCGAACGCGCCCTGGTCGAGCGCGACGGCCAGTTCCTGCATGGCGCGTTCTACCTGGGCTCGCAGGCGTTCTACGACTGGCTGCACGGCCTGGACGAGGCCACGCGCAACGGCATCGGCATGATGCGGGTGAGCCAGGTCAACGCGCTGTCCGGCCAGGACGAGTCGCTCGAACGGCTGCAACGGCGCGACGGGCGCTTCTTCAACACCTGCATGATGGCCACCGCGCTGGGCGCGGCGGTGTCGGACGGGCTCGACGACGGGCGCGTGGTCTCGGGCGTCGGCGGCCAGTACAACTTCGTGTCGATGGCGCATGCGCTGCCCGGCGGGCGTTCGATCCTGCTGCTGCGCGCGACGCGCGACGCAGGCGGGCAGACCGGCTCCAACATCCGCTGGAACTACGGGCACGCGACCATCCCGCGCCACCTGCGCGATGTCTACGTCACCGAATACGGCATCGCCGACCTGCGCGGCAGGGTCGACGAGGACTGCGTGATCGCGATGGCCGCGATCGCCGATGCGCAGGCCGTGCCGGCGCTGCTGGAGGAGGCGATCCGCAGCCGCAAGCTGCGCGCGGATTTCCGGATGCCGGAGGCATGGGCGCGCAACAGCGCCGCGCGGGTGCGGACGGCACTGGCGCCGTTCCGCGCCGACGGCACCCTGCCCGACTACCCGCTGGGCAGCGATTTCGATGCGGTCGAGCAGCGCGTGGTGCGCGCCTTGGCGTGGCTGAAGCGGCGCACCGGCTCGCGACGGGGCAAGCTGGCGACGGTCGCCGCCGCGTTGCTGCAGCACGATGTCGACGACAGCGAGGCGTTGGCGCGCATGGACCTGTCGCGGCCGCGCGGGCTGGGCGAGCGACTGCAGGCCAGGCTGCTGCGCCTCGCGCTGGCGCGCACCGCAACACCGGTGGGGTGAACGCGATGTAGCCGGTAGACTTGTCGCGGCGGGCCGGCCCCCACCCCGGCCCTCCCCCGCGCGCGGGGGAGGGAGTCCTCGAGGCCCTGCCGGGTGGCGCGCAAGGCGCCGTCCCGCAATGGGGAAGGACGCCCCGCATCGCCCCGCGCGTATCATCGGCCCATGACCAGCAAAGCCGACCAACTGACGCAAACCCTGCAGACGCTCGAACCCGTGCACCTGCACGTGCTGGACGAGAGCCACATGCACAGCCGCGGGCTTGAAACGCACTACAAGGCCGTGATCGTGGGCGAGGTGTTCGCCGGCAAGCGCGCCGTGCAGCGCCACCAGCTGGTGTATCGCACGCTCGGGCCGCTGATGCAGCAGATCCACGCGCTGGCCCTGCACACCTACACGCCCGAGGAATGGGCGCAGGCCGGCGAAGCGCCGGACTCCCCGACCTGCCGCGGCGGCAGCAAGCACGACCGCGCCGGCTGACGACGGCGGCGGCGGCGGTGCCGCGGGCAGCCCGGCCCGCGCATGACGGCGCATTGCGGGCCCCGAACGGAACAGGGGGCGCCTGCGCGCCCTGCAACCGACCACGTCGATCATCGCGCCGCGAGCGCGGCGCGATGCCTGTGCTACAGCGCCTTGGCCGCCGCGACGACCGCCTCGACGGTGATGCCGAAGTGCTTGTACAGCTCGCCCGCCGGCGCGCTGGCGCCGAAGGTGTCGATGCCGATCACCGCGCCGTCCAGGCCGACGTACTGGCGCCAGAAGCCGGTGACGCCGGCTTCCACGGCGACGCGCTTGCGCACCGCGCCCGGCAGCACGGATTCGCGGTAGGCGCCGTCCTGGCGGTCGAACACGTCGGTCGACGGCATCGATACCACGCGCACCTTGTCGCCGAGCTGCGCGGCGGCGGCCGTGGCCAGCTCCACTTCAGAGCCGGTGGCGATCAGGATGATCTCCGGCGTGCCGCTGGAATCCTTGAGCACGTAGCCGCCGCGCGCGATGTCGCGCACCTGCTGTTCGTCGCGGGGCTGGTGCTGCAGGTTCTGGCGCGAGAACACCAGGCACGAGGGCCCGTCGCGGCGTGCGATCGCCGCCTTCCACGCCACCGCCGTCTCGACCGCGTCGCAGGGACGCCACACGTCGTTGTTGGGGATGTAGCGCAGCGAGGCCAGGTGTTCGACCGGCTGGTGGGTCGGGCCGTCCTCGCCCAGGCCGATCGAGTCGTGGGTGTAGACGTGGATGCCCGGCGACTGCATCAGCGCGCTCATGCGCACGGCGTTGCGCGCGTAGTCGCTGAACACCAGGAAGGTGGCGTCGTAGGGCAGGAAGCCGCCGTGCAGCGACAGCGCGTTGGCGATCGCGGTCATGCCGAATTCGCGCACGCCGTAGTTGATGTAGTTGGCGTCCGGCGAACCGCCGGTAACCGGCTGGCTGCCCTTCCACAGCGTCAGGTTGGAGTGCGCCAGGTCGGCCGAACCGCCGATCAGTTCCGGCAGCAGCGGCGCGTAGGCCTCGATCGCCATCTGCGAGGCCTTGCGCGAGGCGACCACCGGGCCGTCGGCCTGCAGCTTGGCGATGTAGGCATCGGCGGCAGCGGCGAAGTCCTGCGGCAGCTCGCAGCGCATGCGCCGCTGCAGTTCGGCCGCCTGCTCCGGGAACTGCGCGGCATAGCGCTCGAGCAGCGCGTTCCACTTGGCCTCGCGCTCGGCGCCGGCTTCGTTGGCGCGCCAGGCATCGGCGATCGGCTGCGGCACCTCGAACGGCGTGTGCGCCCAGGCCAGGCCCAGGCGCGTGGCCTCGACCTCGTCCTTGCCCAGCGGCGCGCCGTGCGAGGATTCCTTGCCGGCCTTGGCCGGCGAGCCGTATCCGATGGTGGTGCGGCAGCACACCAGGGTCGGACGGTCGTCGCGCTCGAGCGCGGCCTCGATCGCGGCCTTGATGCTGTCCGCATCGTGGCCGTCGACGTCGCGGATCACGCGCCAGCCATAGGCCTCGAAACGCGCCGGCGTGTCGTCGGTGAACCAGCCCTGCACCGGGCCGTCGATCGAGATGCCGTTGTCGTCCCAGAACGCGACCAGCTTGCCCAGGCCCCAGGTGCCGGCCAGCGAGGCGGCCTCGTGCGAGATGCCCTCCATCAGGCAGCCGTCGCCCATGAACACCCAGGTGCGATGGTCGACCACGTCGAAGCCGGGGCGGTTGAAGCGCTGCGCGAGCAGCTTCTCGGCCAGCGCGAAGCCGACCGCGTTGGCGAAACCCTGGCCGAGCGGACCGGTGGTGGTCTCCACGCCCGGCGTCATGAAGTTTTCCGGATGCCCGGGGGTCTTGGATTCGAGCTGGCGGAAGCGCTTGAGCTCGTCGATCGGCAGGTCGTAGCCGGTCAGGTGCAGCAGCGCGTACTGCAGCATCGAGCCGTGGCCGTTGGACAGCACGAAGCGGTCGCGGTTGCTCCACTTCGGATTGCCCGGGTTGTGGCTGTGGTAGTCGTTCCACAGCACCTCGGCGATGTCGGCCATGCCCATGGGCATGCCGGGGTGGCCGGACTTGGCGGCTTCCACGCCGTCGATGGCGAGGAAACGGATGGCGTTGGCGAGCTCTCTGCGGCTGGGAGTGGTCATGTGAGGGCGGGCAGCGAAGGGAGTGTCCCCGGCAAACGGGGGCCGCCATTGTCCCATGCCGCGCCGGACCTGTGGCCGCGGGCGGCCTGATTCGCGCGGTTTCGCGCGCAACCGGTGCCGCTGCAACCGTTGCGGCGCGCCGCGGCCGCGCGCCGTGGCGTCAGGCGGCCGCGATGTCCGGCTCGCTGTCCGTTTCCCCTCGCGCGACCAGTGCGGCGATGCCCAGGTCGCCGGTCACGTTGACGGTGGTGCGGCACATGTCGAGGAAGTGGTTCACGCCCAGCACCAGGCCGATGCCTTCGGGCGGCACGCCGACCATCGCGCAGATCAGCGCCACCACCGGCAGCGAACCCGAGGGCACGCCGGCGGTGCCGATGCCGCCGAGGATGCACACCAGCATCACCATGAACTGCTGGCCGAGCGTCAGGTCGACGTTGAAGAACTGCGCCAGGAAGATCACCGTCACGCCCTCGAACAGCGCGGTGCCGTTCTGGTTGGCGGTGGCGCCGATGGTGAGCACGAAGCGCGAGACCTTCTTCGGCAGCTTCAGGTTCTCGTCGGCGACCTTCAGCGCGGTGGGCAGGGTGGCGTTGCTCGATGCGGTGGAGAAGCCCATCAGCATCGCTTCCTGCACGCCGCGGAAGAAGGCCAGCGGCGACCATCCGCCGACCAGGCGCAGCGCCAGCGAATAGACCACCAGCATGTGGATCGCCAGCGCGCCGACCACGACCAGCACGAACTGGCCGAGCTTCATCAGCAGGTCCCAGCCGAACAGCACGGCCAGGTTGAACATGAAGCAGAACACCGCGTAGGGCGCGAGCCGGATCACCAGCCCGATCAGGGTCATCGAGATCTCGAACAGCCCTTCGATGCCGCGCTTGAGCACCGCGGTCTGCGGCGACGGCGTCAGCACCAGGCCGACGCCGAACATCAGCGCGAAGAACATCAGCGCCAGGATGTTGGCATTGTTGGACGCCGCGCCGATCACGTTCTGCGGCACGATCGACAGCACCATGTCCATGCCCTTGGGCTGCTGGGTGCTGTCGCGCACGATCGCCTGGGCGCGTTCGGCGCCTTCGCTGAGCAGTTGCGTGGCGAGTGCGGGATCGACGCCGGCGCCGGGCTGGAACAGGTTGACCATGACCAGGCCCAGCAGCACCGCGACGCCCGACAGCGCGATGGTCCAGCCCAGCGTGCGCCAGCCGATGCGCCCCAGCGCGCGCACGTCGCCCATCTCCGACACGCCGACCACCAGCGCCGAGAACAGCAGCGGCACGATCAGCATGAAGATCAGGCTCAGGAACAGCTGCGAGAACGGCGTGGTGACGTAGCGGGTCAGCGCCTGCACCCAGCCGGCGTCCGCGCCGATGCCGTAGTGGACGAACATCCCCAGCACGAGGCCGACGCCAAAGCCGATCGCGATCTTCCAGTGCAACGGCATCGGTGTCCTCGCCCCGCGGGTCGGCTCGCTCATCGGCGCTGTCTCTCCTGCAACAATCGCCGAAGCTTAACAAAACCGGCGCGGCCCTCCGGCCGGCCGCGTGCGGCGCGCTCCAGCGGAAGGGCGCGAACCGGGCCTCAGCGCGGCCGCGGCCCCGGGTACAGCGGCGGCAGCAGGTCCTGGCCGGGTTCGGCGGGGGCGGCGTCCCTGCGCCACGCGGCCCCGCGCTCGAAGGCGGCGCGCAGCGACGCGCGGGCCGCCGCGAGATCGCCGCCGGCCCAGCGCGCCAGCTGCAGTTCGCGCAGCGCAGCGCGCTGCGCGGGATCCTCGAGCGCCTGCGACAGCGCTTCCAGGCTCGGCGCCGGCGGCGTGGCCAGGGCGCGCAGCGCCTGCTCCACCTCGCCCGCATCGCCGACCTGCAGCACGCGCTGGAGTTCGCGCACGCCTGTCGGCCGCGAGGTCGACGATGGCGGCGCCTGCACCGCGCCGGCGTCGGACGCGGGCGCGCGCCGGCGCAGTGCCCAGGCCAGCGTCGCCAGCCAGAGCAGCGCAAACGCCAGCGCGATCCACGGCCACGGACCCGCGTCGCGCGCGGACGGAGTGCCCGCGATGGCCGCGGCCGGTGCGCTGGCCGGTGCGGCGTCGCCGGGCGCGACTTCCAGTTCCAGCGCCGGCAGCGAGGCGGTACGCGCCACGCCCGCGCGCACGTCCCACCATTCCACGCGCGGCCCGGGCACGCGCAGCTGGCCGTCACGGGCCGGCACCAGCGCGAAGCGCCGGGTCACCCGCGTGCGCAGCCGCCCGCGTTCGAAGCTCTCGTCCACCTGGGCCGGCTCGGGCAGCACCTGCGCCCCGTTGACCGGGGGCAGCAGCAGTTCCGGCAGCTGGCTGGCCGCGGCGCCGTCGGCGACGAGCTCCACGTCGATGATCGCCGCATCGCCGGCGCGCGCAGACTGCGGGGTGGCGAGGTAGCGCAGTTCCAGCCCGTGCAGGGGCAGCCATGGCTGTGGCGCGCCGTCGGGCAGGGGCCGCACCTGCAGGATCCGCGGCGGTCCGTTGGCGCGCAGTTCGCGACGCCCGCTGCCGAACATGTCGTCGAAGAAACCGCCCACGCCGGTGCCCTCGAAGCGCGCGCCGGGGATGGTCAGTGTGCCGCTGCGCTCGGGCACGATCACGAAGCGGCGCTCGACCACGGTGTAGCGGCGCCCACCGGTTTCGCGCGTGTACTGCAGGTCGCTGCCGACGCGCTGCATCGTCGCGCCATCGGGCTGCGGCTGGTCGAGCTGCCCCGACACCAGCGGCGTGGCGTAGTACAGCCGCAGCGTGTAGCCGATCGACTGCTGCACGTAGGGATCCTGGCTGTCGGCCTCGCCTTCGATGAAGGCCGGTTCGCCTGCGCGCGCGGGCGCGGTCGACGCCGGCGAGACGGTCAGGTGCAGTGGTCCCGTCGACTCGTTGCCCACGCGCAGTGCGGGCACGGTCATCAGGCCGTCGCGACGGGGCCTGAGCGCGACCGCGAACAGCACGCGGTCGCGGTGCTGGCCGTTCACCCGCTCCATGCCGCGGCTGCTGCTGTGGCCGCTGAGCACGAAGTCGGGCAGCAGCGCATCGAAGTCCGGCATGCGCGCGCCGGCCTGGTCGGTCTCGATGTTGAGGGTGGTGGTTTCGCCCACCTCGATGCGGTCGCGGTCGAGCCAGGCGCGGGTGGCCGCCTGCGCCGCGGCGGGCAGGCCGGCGCCGAGCAGGACGATCGCGCAGGCCAATGCGCGCAACAGGAGCAAGGTCATGGCGTCGGTCCTCCACCGTGGCGACGCTGGTGTTCGAGGCGGAAGCGCGCGCGCAGCAGCCCGCCCGGATCGTCGGGCACGCGCCGCAGCCAGGCTTCGCCGGCCTGGCGCCGTTCGCGTTCGGCTTCGCTTTCCGCGCGCTCGGGATCGCCGGGCTCGCGTTCGCCCTGTTCGGCGGCCTGCTCGCCTTTGGCCAGGGCACGCTGCATGCGCTGTTGCTGCGCCGCGTCGGCCTGGCGTTGCGCCTGCGCATCGCTGCCGGGCGGCGGCTGCGGATCGGACCGGGCCTGCTCGGACTCGCCCTCCGGCGGCGGGGACTGCCGCGCCTGCGCGCCCTCGGTGCCTTCGTCCTGTGGTTCGGGCGGTGGCGCGCCGGCGTCGTCGCCGCCGCCCTGGCCCTTGCCCTCGCGCTGGTCGTCGGCTTCCTGCCGCTCCCGCGACCGGCTGCCGCCGGACGGCGGATTGCGTCGCAGCTCGGCCTCGACCAGGGCGCGGTTGGCGATGGCATCGGCCATCCCCGGCTCGTGGCGCAGCGATTCGTCGTAGGCCTCGAGCGCTTCCTCCAGGCGACCGGCGCGGGCCAGCGCGTTGCCCCTGTTGTAGGCGGCGTCGGCGCCGGGCAGCGCGCGCCAAGTCTTCGCGGCCTCGTCGAACCGGCCGGCGCGGTAGGCCTCCAGGCCTTCGCGCAGGCGCGCGTGTTCGACCTGGTCGGCGCGCCGCCAGGGCGTGGCGGTTGGGGGACCGGCCGCCTGCAGCGCGGGCAGCGGCGCCAGCAGGCATACGGCCAGCACGGCGACCATGGCGCCGCGACGGAACGCCAGCAGCGCCAGCAGCATCAGCGGCGGCAGCAGCCACCAGCCCTCGTCGCGCGCGATCCGGGTATTGCCGCGCGTCGTGGCTGCGGCATCGGGGGCGCCCGTGGCCGCCAGCACGCCGAGCGCGGCGAGGTCCTCGCTGCCTGCGGACAGGGCCGCGTAGCGTCCGCCGCCCGCGGTCGCGACCCGCTGCAGGGAGGCGGCATCCAGGTGGCTCGAACGCAGCTCGCCGTCGCGCGCGCGGAACGTCGCGCCTGCCGCCTTGCCCAGGCCCAGCGTCGCCACGCGGAAGCCGGCGGCCGACGCGCGCGCCGCGGCCGAAACGGCCGCCGCATCGGCGGCGTGGGTGATCAGCAGGATGTCGCCGCCGGCGTGGCCGGCCTGTTCGAGCAGGCGCATCGCCGCGAGGATCGCGCGATCGGGCCGGTGGCCATCGACGGGCATCACGTCCGGCGCCAGCGCGTCGAGGAAGAGCGCGACGTTCGCCGCATCCGCGGTCAGCGGCGCGACGGTGTAGGCGTCGTCGGCGAAGGCCAGGAGCGCCACGTCACCGCTGCCGCGTTCGCGCAGCAGCGCGGCGAGCTTGGCCCGCGCCTGCAGCATCCGCGAGGGCGGCAGGTCGGACGCCAGCATCGCATCGGAGAGATCGAGCGCGACCACCAGCGCGCGGCCCTGCGACTGCAGCGGCACCTCGCCCTGGCGCCAGCTCGGCCCGGCCAGCGCGAGGACGGCCAGCGTCCAGGCAAGCAGCATCGCGAACAGCCCGCCGACGCTGGCGCGGGTCGCACCGGGTTCGATCAGGTGCGGCAACAGGTGGGCGTCCACGTGGCGGCGCCAGACGCTCGCCCGGTTGCGGCGCCACCACCAGCCCGCCGCCAGCAGCGGCAGCGCGAACAGCGCCCACAGCCAGCCGGGACGCAGGAACTGCAGCTGGGCGAAGGCTTCGCTCATGCCGCGCCACCCCCCGCCGCCCGGCCCGGCATCCACCGCGAAGGCGGTGGCAGCATTGCCAGCAGGCCAAGCAGCAGCGCCGCCGCCAGCGGCCACGGATAGCGCTCCAGCATCGGCTGCAGCCGCGCGCCGGGCCGGACCACCGGCTCGAGCCGGTCGATCTCGGCGTAGATGCCGGCGAGTTCGTTCGCATCGCGGGCGCGGAACGACCGCCCCCCGGTAGCCTCGGCGATGCGCCGCAACGCCTCCTCGTCGATCTCGACCTCGCCCGTCGGCAGGCGGATGCCGAACATCGTGTGCGCACTGTCGCCGCCGAAGGCGATGGTGTGGATGCGCACGCCCTGTTCGCTGGCCAGTTCCGCCGCCTTCATCGGATCGAGCTGGCCGGCGGTGTTCACCCCGTCGGTCAGCAGCACCAGGACCTGCGGGCCGCGCGCGCCGGTCCCGCCGCCGCGCAGGCGCTTGACCGCCAGGCCGATCGCGTCGCCGATCGCGGTCTCGCGGCCGGCCAGGCCGACCGCGCTGTCGAGCAGCTGCTGGCGCACGCTGTCGCGGTCGGCCGTCATCGGGGTCAGCGCATAGGCGCGCTGCCCGAACACGATCAGGCCGACGCGATCGCCTTCGCGGCGCTCGAGGAAGTCCGCGATCACCGCTTTCGCGGCGGTCAGCCGGTCGACCACGTCGGCGCCGAGGCGCATGTCCTGCTCGCCCATGCTGCCGGACAGGTCCACCGCCAGCATCAGTTCGCGACCCGATGCCGGCGGCTGCACCGGTTCACCGGCCTGCTGCGGCCTCGCGGCCGCCACGCACAGCAGGCACCAGGCCAGCAGCGCCAGCCGCGGCATGCCGCGCATCGCCACGGGATCGCCGCGACGGGCGATCTCCTCGATCCTCGGCCCCCACGGCACCCGCAGTGCCGCCAGCGTCGGCCGCACCGGAGGCAGCCAGCGGCGCGCGAGCCACGGCAGCGGCAGGGCGAGCAGCATCCAGGGCCAGGCCAGGTGCGGCAGCGCGTCGAACCAGCCCGGCAGCGCAGCGGTCATCCGCGCACCTGCATCCAGTCGACGAAACGCGCGCGCGCCACCGTGCGCAGCGCGTCCACCTCGGCCGCATCGAGCCGGGCGCGGAAGGCGCCTTCGAGCAGGAGCCTGCCGGCGCCGGTGGCGAACACCGGATGTTCCAGGCCTTCGTCGAGCAGCTGCAGCCAGGCCTCGTCGCGGCGGATGTCCGCATCGGCTGCGCGACGCCGGGCGGCGCGGCGCAGCAGCGCGGACATCGCCGCGACCTGCTCGGGCGCGGTCACGGCGGCAGCGACAGTCCGGTCGAACAGCTCGCCGGCGCGCCGACGGCGGCGCGCGCGGCGCCAGCGCAGCCAGGCCAGTACCAGCACGATGAGCACGACCGCGCCGAACACGAACCACCAGCCGGGTGCCGGCGGCCACCAGCCGGGCGCGACCGGCTCGTGCACGTCGCGCAGGGGCAACTGCACCGGAGTCACGCCGCAGCCCCGCCGTGGGGGCCTGGCACCCGCCAGGACTGGCTCGGCGCGGCGGCCGACAGGAGGTGGACGCGGACGCCACGTGCGCGCAGGCGGGTCGCGGCCTGCTCCGTCGCCAGCGGGAACGCGTCGTGCCAGCGGCGGCGCTGCGCCGCACTGCCCAGGTCGGGATCGATGCGCCGCCCGCCGGCAAGCAGCGGCAGGCGCTCGCGCGGCGGGTCGCGCTCGAGCGGGTCGTCCACCAGCACCACGACCGCCTCGTGATGCAGGGCCAGCGCGGCCCAGGTCGCATCCGGCACGTCGTCGAGGCTGCCGGGATCGGCCAGCGCGACCAGCCTGGAACCGGGTCGCAGCAGGCGTCGCGCCCTTGCGAGGCCGTCGAGCAGGCCGGCATCGTCGACCGGGGGACGCGCGTACCAGCGCACCAGCGCGTCGAGCACGCGCAGCGCACCCCGGGTGCCACCGGCAGGCGCCACCGGAGCTTCGGCGTGGCTGCCGCGCAGCGCGGCGACGCGGTCGCCCTCGCCCACCGCGGCCCAGACCGCGACCGCGCCCGCGCGCGCGGCCTGCACCGACTTGAAACGCACGCGCGTGCCGAAGTACAGCGCAGGCGCGGTATCGGCCACGACCAGGGTCAGGCGCTCGCGTTCGGCCTGGAACAGCTTGGTGTGCATGCGGCCGCTGCGTGCGGTCAGCCGCCAGTCGACGTGGCGCGCATCGTCGCCACGCGCGTATTCGCGCGATTCCGCGTACTCCATGCCGCGGCCGCGCAGCGGCGACGGCGCCGGGCCGCTGGCGCCGTGGCGCCCGCGCTGCGGCGGGCGCCGGGACTGCGCGACGGTCCGCAACGCGAGCAGTTCTGCCAGCGTCGGCACGATGCCCTGGTTGGAAGCGTCGGGCCGACCGCTGGCGTTGGCTGGTGCTTGGGCGGGCATGGCGGCAGTCCTGCGCTCGGCGTCCGCACTCAGGGCAAGGGCACCCGGTCGAGCAGCGCCGCGACCAGGCGATCGCCATCCCAGCCCTCGGCCGTCGCCTCGTAGCTGGGCAGGACGCGGTGGCGCAGCACGTCGGGGGCCACGTCGCGCACGTCGTCGGGCGTCACGAAGTCGCGGCCGGCCAGCCAGGCCCGCGCACGGGCACAGCGCTCCAGCGCGATCGAGCCGCGCGGACTGGCGCCCCAGGCGATGCGTCGCGCCAGCTCCGCGTCATAGCGACCCGGGTCGCGCGAGGCGAGCACCAGTTCCACCAGGTAGCGCTCCACCGCGGGCGCCAGGTGCAGGTCCAGTACGGCGGCGCGGGCGGCGAACACATCGGCCTGCGCCATCCGGGCCGGCTCGCGGCTGCCGCCACGCAACCCATCGCGGGCGCGCTCGCGCGCCAGCTGCAGGATCGCGGTTTCGGTGCCCGCTTCCGGGTAGCCGATCCGCACGTGCATCAGGAACCGGTCGAGTTGCGCTTCGGGCAGCGGGAACGTGCCCTCCTGTTCGATCGGATTCTG
This sequence comes from uncultured Luteimonas sp., assembly GCF_947492465.1. Taxonomy (NCBI): domain Bacteria; kingdom Pseudomonadati; phylum Pseudomonadota; class Gammaproteobacteria; order Lysobacterales; family Lysobacteraceae; genus Luteimonas; species uncultured Luteimonas sp. The sequence goes on along the minus strand of NZ_CANLNF010000001.1, from coordinate 72,180 downwards.
CGTTGCCATCACCAGGAACAGCGCCGGCAGCGCATACGTCTGCCGTCCGACCGTCACCTGGCGTTCGCCCATCGCCTCCAGCAACGCCGACTGCACCTTCGCAGGGGCCCGGTTGATCTCGTCGGCCAGCAGCAGCGAATGGAAGATCGGACCGGGCACGAACTCGAACCTGGCTTCCTGCGGGCGCCAGATCTCGGTGCCGGTGAGGTCCGCCGGCAGCAGGTCCGGGGTGAACTGGACCCGGGCGAAGTCGCCCTCCACCCGTGCAGCCAGCGCCCGGATCGCGGTGGTCTTGGCCAGCCCCGGCGCGCCTTCCACCAGCAGGTGGCCGTCGGCAAGCAGCGCGATCAGCAGCCGCTCGACCAGGGCGGCCTGGCCGAGGATCCCGCTGGCGAGGTCGTCGCGCAGCGCGGTGAACGCGGCATGCAGGCGTGGAGTCTCGTCGTGGGCAGTGTCCATCGGGGGCCTGGGTGGGTCGTCAGGCTCCATTGGACCAGAATCGCGCCGTCCGGGTTCCAGTTCCGGCCACGCCGATCAGTAGCGACTCAGCCGGGCCAAACGAAAACGGGGCGCGAAGGCCCCGTGGTCGTGAAGCCCTTCCCGGGCCAGGTGAGTCTTCGGCGGACTGGAACAACCTTGCGCCCGCGGGTTCCGCGGCTTCGCGGCAGGTCGCACGCAGGCGCGCGGTCCAGAAAAAAACGGGGCCTCGTGGGCCCCGTTCTTCGTGATGCCGCGGCTCAGTTCACGCGTTGCGCGACGCGCAGCACCTTCGGGGTGACGAAGATCAGCAGCTCGGCCTTGTCGCGGTTGCGGCCGCGCTTCTTGAACAGGTTGCCCAGGATCGGCAGGTCGCCCAGGAACGGCACTTTGCTCAGATCGCTGCGCTCGCTGAACTCGTAGACGCCACCGATCGAGACCGTCTGGCCGTCCTCGACCAGCACGGCCGTGGTGATCTCGCGCTTGTTGATGACGGGCACCTCGCCGAGGTCGTCGCCGATGTCGATGTAATCGGAGACCTCGTCCTTCTTCAGCGCCATGTTGAGGAACACGCGCCCGTCGTTGGTGATGGTCGGCGTGACCTTGAGCTCCAGCAGGACGTCCTTGAACTCGACAGTGGGGATGCTGTTGCTCTGGCCGCCGGTGACGGTCAGGTAGCCGATCTCCTGGCCCTGGCGGATCACTGCTTCCTTCTGGTTGCTGGTGACCACGCGCGGGTTGGACACCACTTCCCCGCGACCCTCCTCCTGCAACGCCGAGATTTCAAGATCCCAGTTCACGTAGTTGCCGAGGATGGTCAGGGCGAGCGAACCGGCGCCCGCTCCGGCCCCGCCGGAGAAGTTCAGCGGATTGGTGAACGACGGGAACGGAGCATCGTCCGGATCGCGTGCGAACGCGTTGGAGGAAGAAATATAGGACTGGTTGGCATCGATGCTGCCGGACGTAATCACCCGGTCCTTCGCACCGTACACGCCGAATCTCGCACCCAGGTCGCGCGCGAACGACTCGTTGGCGATCACGATCCGCGCCTCGATCACCACCTGGTCGACCGGCTTGTCGAGCATCGTCACCAGGCGCTGGATCTCGGTCACGCGCTGCGGGATGTCGATGACCAGCAGCGTGTTGGTACGACGGTCGAAGCTCAGACTGCCGCGCCGCGACAGGAAGCCCCGGCTCTCCTGCTGCCCCTGGCTGCCACCGCCCTGTCCCCCGCCCATGCTGTTCTTGCTCTCCTCGGTCAGCAGCTTGGCGATGTCCTCGGCGTTGCCGTAGCTGATCGGGATGTACTCGGTGACCATCTCGGCGCGTTCCTCGAGTTCGAGGCGCGCATCTTCCTTGGCCTTCTCGAACGCCGCGATCTCGACCTGCGGCGCCACCCAGACCACGTTGCCGCTGCGACGCTTGTCGAGCTGGCGGGCCTGCAGGACGATGTCCAGCGCCTGATCCCACGGCACGTTGATCAGGCGCAGGGTGACGTTGCCGGTGACCGTGTCGCTGGCGACGATGTTGAGGTTGGACTCCTCGGCGATCAGCTGCAGGACGGTGCGCACCGGCACGTCCTGGAAGTTGAAGGTCACCGGGCGGCCACTGTAGCTGCGTGCGGCAGATCCCTGCGCCGCGGTGGTCACCGCCGACGGGCTGCTGGCACCAACCGCCCGCTCCGGGGTCGCCGCCGCGCGCGGCACGATTTCGACCACGTAGTCGCGGCCGCTCTGGTAGGCCATCGACTCGAAGTTGCCCTGGTTGCTCAGCACCAGCTGGGCACCCTCGCCGCCCTGGCGCGCGTCGATGCGCTGCACCGGGGTGGCGAAGTCGGTGACGTTGAGCGGGCGCTGCAGCGAGGCCGGCAGCGATGCGTTGCCGATGTTGACGATGACGCTCGACCCCTGGGTGCGAAGGTCGGGGTTCGCGCCATCGCCGTCGAAGCGCAGGATCAGCTTGCCCGCGCCGCCGTCGCCGCGCTTGAAGTCCACGGCCGAGACCGAGACCACGCCTGGCACCTGCTTGGCCGGGTCGATGGCAGCGGCCTGCGCCATCGCCAGCATGCCGGGCGCATAGGCACGCAGGTCCGGAGCGCCTGCCGCTGCCGAGGCCGAAAGCAGGCCTGCGCAGAGGCCGATCGCCAGGGCCTTGACGGGGATGGCGCGCCGGGCCGGCTGCCGATTACGCACTGTGGTGACGGTCATCTTTGACTTCCCCTGATCAATTGTCTTCGAGCGCAACCGAGGCCGGCCGTTCCAGCCAGCCGCCAGCGCCATCCGGCACGAGTTCGACGAGATCGATTCTATCTTCCTGCACGCTGGTCACCCGGCCATCGTTCTGGCCCAGGTAGACGCCGGGCGAGACCCGGTAGGTCACCTTGTCCGGCGCCATCACCAGCGCCACCATGGACGCGCCGGTATGCAAGGTACCGACCATGTCCAGGCTGTCCAGCGGGAACTGCTCGAGTACCTGCTTGCGGCGATTGGAGTCCGGACGCGGACCGCTGCCGTCGCCGTCGTCGCTGAACACGGCGCTGAAGGGATCGCGCAGGTCCTGCGCCGCGTACTCGAAGGTTTCGAACTGCTGCATCACCGGCAGCGGATCCAGCGGCGGCGCCGGACGCGCCTTCACGTTGGCCACCCACTCCTGCAGGTTGGGCGCCTCGCCCGGGGTGCTGCTCACCCCGCGCACGCAGCCGGTGAGCGCCAGCGCCAGCACGCATGCCATGGCGCCGGCGGCATTCCTGGAAATTCGCATCAGTGAGCCCCCCCGGCAGCCGCCGCAACCTCTTCCTGGGCCGCGGCCTCTTCCTCGTCCAGGTAGCGGTAGGTCTTGACCGTACCGGCCAGCTCCAGGCTGGAGTTCGGCGTGATGCCGGCCATGCTGTTGTTGCCGGCACCGCGCGGACGCAGCGAGATGTCATGCATGGTCATGATCACCACGCGCGGCAGCGAGGCCACGCCGCTGACGAAGGCGCCGAACTGGTGGTAGGAACCCACCATCTTCAGCTCGATCGGCTTCTCGGCGTAGAACTCCTTGGGCGTCTCGGGGCCCGGCTTGAACAGTTCGTTGTGGATGCCCGTGGCAAGCGCGGTCTGCGAGATGTCGTTGATCAGCGCCGGCATCTCGGTGCGGCTCGGCAGCTGGCGCAGCATCTGCTGCAGCTGTTGCTCCATCTGCGCGAGCTGCTGCTTGAGCGGCTCCAGGTTGGAGGCGCGACCCTGCTTGGTCTCGAAATCCGTGCGCAGTTCGACTTCCCTGCGCTCCAGGTTCTCGAGTTCCGGTGCCTTGGGCCGCGTCACCACGTACCACAGCAGGCCGAAGATCAGCGCGGCCAGCAGCACGCAGAAGCCGATCTTGTACTCGCGCGGCCACGAACCCATGTTGTTGAAGTCGAGCTCGCGCAGCGACATCTTCTTCTTGCTCACTGGGCGGCTCCTTCGGCAGGCGCGGTCTCGACCGCGGGCTCGTCCGCGATGGCCGGCTCGCCCGCGGGCGTTGCCGCGGCGGCGGTTTCTGCGGCGGCGGCCGGTTCGGCATTGACCGGCGGCACCGGGTCGGGGATGCCGTCGCCGTCCTCGTCCTTGGGTGCGTTCGGGTTGGCCAGCTGCACCGTCAGGGTGAAGGCGTAGGGCAGGCCGGCGACGCCGTCACGCGCCTCGATGATCGACAGGTCCGGCTTGGTCATCCAGCCCGAGCCTTCGAGGTTGCGCATGTAGGTACTCACGCGCGAGTTGGACTGGGAGCGGCCTTCCAGGGTGAGCTTCTCGCCCTCCTGCTTGATCCCGGTGAGGATCACCCCGTCGGGGATGGTACGCACCAGCGAATCGAACAGGTGGACCATCTGCGAGCGGTTGGCCTGGAGCTGCTCGATCACGTCCTTGCGCGCCAGCAGCCGGGCTTTCTGCCGGTCCAGCGCCTCGATCTCGACGATCTTCTTGTCGACCTCGGCGATCTCCTGCTCCAGGAACTGGTTGCGTTCCTTCTGCCCGGAAATCTGCGCGTTGTAGTACATGTTGAACAGGAACCAGAGCAGCAGGCCGGCCAGCGCGGCCATCCCGAGCATCACGCCGAATTCCTTCTGGCGCTGCTTGCGGCGCTCCGCCCGCCACGGGAGTAGGTTGATCCGGGCCATCAGTCGAAGCTCCTCAGGGCCAGGCCGCAGGCGATCATCAGCGCCGGCGCGTCCTGGGCCAGGGCGTGCGCCTGGACCCGCGAACCCAGCGTCATCTGCGCCAGCGGGTTGGCGATGACGGTCTGCACGCCAAGCTGCTCCTCCACCATTTCGGAGACGCCGGGGATCGAGGCGCAGCCGCCGGCCAGCACGATCTGGTCGACGCGGTTGAACTCGCTGCCGGCGTAGAAGAACTGCAACAGGCGGCTGATCTGCTGGACCAGGGCCTCCTTGAACGGCTCCAGCACTTCGATCTCGTAACTCTCGGGCAGGCCGCCCTGGCGCTTGGCCAGGCCCGCCTCCTCGTAGCTCAGGCCATAGCGGCGCATCACCTCGTCGGTGAGCTGCTTGCCGCCGAAGACCTGCTCACGCGAATACAGGCTGCGGCCGTTGCGCAGGATGTTGAGCGTGGTCATGGTCGCGCCGACATCGACCAGCGCCACGATGCCGTCGCGCGGGATGTTGAGCGTGTTGGCGAGCAGGCCGAAGGCGTTCTCGATGGCGAAGGCCTCGACGTCGACGACCCTGGCGGTCAGCCCGCCCAGTTCGAGCGCCGAGGCACGCATCTCCACGTTCTCGGAGCGCGAGGCCGCCAGCAGCACCTGCACCATCTCGGTGTTGCCGGGCATCCCGCCGAGCACCTCGAAGTCGAGGTTCACTTCCTCGATCGGGTACGGGATGTAGTTCACCGCCTCGAGTTCGACCTGGGACTCCATGTCGTCGTCGTCCAGGTCGGCCGGCATCGGGATGATCTTGGTGATCACCGCCGATCCCGAGACCGCGGCCGCGGCGAACTTGGCCTTGGTGCCCGAGCGCGAGACCGCGCGGCGGATCGCCTCGCCCACCGCCTCGACCTCGACGATGTTCTTCTCGACCACGGCGTTGGGCGGCAGCGGCTCCACGGCGTAGTGCTCGACCCGGTAACGGTCCCCGGATCGCGACAGCTGCAGCAGCTTGACCGCAGTCGAACTGATGTCGACCCCGACAAGCGGCGCTTGACTTTTTGTGATCAGCCCCACGTTTTTCCCCTTTGCCACGGGCGCTTACGTGCGCAACGTGCCCCGACGCATTAAATAACGGACTTTTCATCCGGTGGCAACAGTGGGCTTCCCGGAGCGTGTCCGATTGCCCGCCTTTGGGTCTCCCGGAGGGGTGGCAGCCCCCTTTTCCGCCCCCGGCCCTCCCCGGCCCCGATCGCCACGCCGACCACCCCGCCCGACCGGCACCGGCCACTGAGTGGTCGCTGTCGACCTCTATACTTGCGCCCCTATGTCCGCGCCCGCCCCCACTCCCCCCAAGAAGTCCCGGCCGCTGCTGCGCATCCTGCGCTGGGCGCTGCTGGCCTGCATCGTCCTGGCCGTCGCCGCCGCGGCCGCCGGCGCCTTCGTCTATTACACGGTCTCCTCGAAGCTGCCGGAAGTCCAGAGCCTGCGCGACATCGAGATGCAGGAGCCGATGTACGTGTACGCGCGCGACGGCAAGCTGATGGCGCTGTTCGGCGAGATGCGGCGCTACCCGATCAAGATCGAGGACGTGCCCGAGCGGCTCAAGCAGGCCTTCCTCGCCACCGAGGACGCGCGCTTCTACGAACACGGCGGCATCGACTACAAGGGCGTCGCGCGCGCGGTCTGGCTGCTGGCCAAGACCCGCGGCCAGGAGCGCGTGCCCGGCGGATCGACCATCACCCAGCAGGTCGCGCGACAGTTCTACCTGAGCACCGAGTACAGCTTCACCCGCAAGTTCGCCGAGATGCTGCTGGCGCGCAAGATGGAACAGGAGCTGAGCAAGGACGAGATCTTCGAGCTCTATCTCAACAAGAGCTTCTTCGGGAACCGTTCCTATGGCGTCGCCGCCGCGGCCGAGTTCTATTACGGCAAGGAGCTGGCCGCGCTGGATCTCGACGAGATGGCCTCGCTGGCGGCGATCCCGAAGTTCCCGTCCAGCGGCAACCCGCTGAGCAATCCCGAGCGCGCCCGCGAACGGCGCGACGACTACGTGCTCGCGCGCATGCACGAACTGGGCTTCATCAGCGAGGCCGAGTTCCACCAGGCGCGCGCCACTCCGATGCACGCCAAGCCGCACGAGCGCCCGGTTGAAGCCTATGCGCCCTACGTGGCGGAAATGGTGCGGCTGGAAATGGAGGCGCGCTTCGGCGGCGACGTGCTCAGCCGCGGCTACCACGTCACCACCACCATCGACCCGGTGATGCAGGCCGCGGCCGACCGCGCGGTGCGCAGCGGGCTGGCCGCCTACGACCACCGCAATGGCTGGACCGGCGCCGAGCAGACGTTCGAACTGGCCGCCGACGAGGACGCGGCCACGGCCAGCGCGCGCCTGCGCGCGATTCCCGCCCAGGGCGGCCTGTTGCCGGCCCTCGTGCTCGGCACCGGAACGGGGACGGCCGAGGTGGTCCTGGCCGACGGCACCACGGTCACCCTGGATGCCGCGTCCAGCCGCTGGACCGGCAAGTCGCCGGCGGCCCTGGTCAAGCGCGGCGACCTGGTGCGGGTGGCGAGGATCGAGAAGCCCGCCAAGGCACCGGCCGCGGAAGGTGCCGCGCCCAGCGTCAGCTGGCAGCTCGACCAGCTTCCGCGCGGACAGGCCACCCTGGTGTCGCTGGAGCCGGACAACGGCGCGGTGCGTGCGCTGATTGGCGGCTTCAGCTTCGCAGGCAACAAGTTCAACCGCGCCACCCAGGCACGCCGCCAGCCCGGCTCGAGCTTCAAGCCCTTCATCTACGCGGCCGCGTTCGAGCGCGGCTTCAATCCGGCCTCGATCGTGCTCGACGCGCCGGTGGTGTTCCGCATGCGGCGCGGCCAGGAATGGCGCCCGCAGAACTCCGACGGCCGCTTCGCCGGCCCGATGCGGCTGCGCGAGGCGCTGGTGCGCTCGCGCAACCTGGTGTCGGTGCGCCTGCTCGACGCGATCGGCGTCGACTACGCACGTCGCTACATCAGCCATTTCGGCTTCGAGGAATCCGAACTGCCGCCCAACCTGTCGATTTCGCTGGGCACGCCGTCTCTGACCCCGCTGTCGGTCGCGCGCGGCTATGCGGTGTTCGCCAACGGCGGCTTCCGCATCGACCCTTGGTTCATCGACGAGGTGCGCGACCGCAACGGCGAGCTCGTGTACAAGGCCAACCCGGCCATCGCGTGCCGCGGCTGCGCCCCCAGCGCGACGGGCGTGCAGGTCGCGCGTCCCAACGTGGTCGACGGCTTCGACCTGGGGCCTGCGCGCACCGTCACCGGCACCGATGGCGCCGAAGGCGCCGCGGCGGCCGAACCGGTCGAGCTGCCCGAGGATGCGGTCCTGGCGCCGCGAGCGATCGACGAGCGCGTGGCCTACCAGCTGGTGTCGATGATGCGCGACGTCGTGCAGCGCGGCACCGGCGCGGCGGCCAAGGTGCTGGGGCGCGAGGACGTGGGCGGCAAGACCGGCTCGACCAACGACCACCGCGACGCCTGGTTCTCCGGCTTCGGCGGCAACCTGGTCACGTCCGTCTGGGTGGGCCGCGACGACAACCGTTCGCTCGGCTACCGCGAGTACGGCGGCCGCGCGGCGCTGCCGATCTGGATCGACTTCATGCGCGTGGCCCTCGAAGGCGTGCCGGTGGCGAGCAACGAGCCGCCGCCCGGCATGGTCAAGGTCGCGGTGACGGCGGGCGGGCAACTTCTGCCCACCTCGTCGGAAGGCGGCATCGTCGAATACGTGAAGGCCGAGGACCTGGAACGCATGGAGGCGGTGAACACGTTCGAGTTCGACGACCTGCCGGCCGAAGAGGCGTTCGACATCTTCTGACCGGGGCGCCGCGGCGGGCGGCGCTTCACGTTGACGTTTCTCCGGCGTCGGTTACAGTCGGGGCGTCGCAGGACCGGGGGATCGTGATGCACCGTGCCCGCCAGCACGCCGAAACCCGCACGCGCGAGCGTCGGCACCGCCTTGCCCACGAAGCGGCCAGGCTGATGGCCGAAGGCGGCATCCGCGACTACCACCAGGCCAAGCTCAAGGCCGCCGAGCGCCTGGGATTCCACGACGACGCCTCGCTGCCGCGCAATCGCGAGATCGAGGATGCGTTGCGCGAGTACCAGCGCCTGTTCCTGGGCGACAGCCAGGCCGACGGGCTGCGCATGCGCCGCGAGGCCGCACTGCGCGCGCTGGAGTTCTTCGACCGCTTCGACCCGCGCCTGGTCGGTCCGGTGCTCGACGGCACGGCCGATGCGCGCACGCCGATCGCGCTGCAGCTGTACAGCGACGATGCCGACGCGGTCACCCGCTTCCTGGAGGAGGCCGGCATCCCGGCCGAGTCGCGCGCCCGCCGGCTGCGGCTGGACAGGATCCGCGAGGGCGATTTCCCGGTCTGGATGTTCACCGCCGAAGACCTCGGCTTCGAACTGACCGTGCTGCCCGCGGTGGCGCTGCGGCAGGCGCCGCTCTCGAGCATCGACGGCAAGCCGATGAAGCGCGCTTCGGCCGCGCAGCTGCGGCAGCTGCTGGTCGAGGACGAGATCGCCGGCTACGGGGCGGCCGGCGGAAGCACCGGCTGATCCGCCACGCCGGGCGTGAAACGAAGACGCCCCGCGATGCGGGGCGTCCTGGCGTGGCCTGCGCGGACGCTCAGCGCTTGCCGGCGGGCACGTAGTCGCGCACGTCGCTGCCGGTGTAGATCTGGCGCGGACGGCCGATCTTGGCCTCCGGGTCGACCTGCTGTTCCAGCCAGTGCGCCACCCAGCCGGCGGTGCGGCCGATGGCGAACATCACGGTGAACATCTCGGTCGGGATCTTCAGCGCCTTGTAGATGATGCCGCTGTAGAAATCGACGTTGGGATAGAGCTTGCGCTGGATGAAGTAGTCGTCCTGCAACGCGGCCTCTTCCAGGCGCATCGCCACTTCCAGCATCGGATCGTCCACGCCCAGCTCGCCGAGCACCTTGTGGGTCATCTCGCGGATGATCTTGGCGCGCGGGTCGAAGTTCTTGTAGACGCGGTGGCCGAAGCCCATCAGGCGGAAGCCCGATTCCTTGTCCTTGGCCTTGGCGACGGCCGAGGCGACGTTCTTCGGATCGCCGATCTCCTCGAGCATCTTGAGCACCGCCTCGTTGGCGCCGCCGTGCGCGGGACCCCACAGCGCGGTGATGCCGGCGGCGATGCAGGCATAGGGATTGGCGCCGGTGGAGCCGACCAGGCGCACGGTCGAGGTCGAGGCGTTCTGCTCGTGGTCGGCGTGCAGGATGAACAGCAGGTCCAGCGCCTTGGCCACCACCGGGTTGAGCTCCAGCGGCTCGCTCGGCACCTCGAACATCATGTGCAGGAAGCGGTCGACGTACTCGAGGTTGTTGCGCGGATAGCGGATCGGCCAGCCGATCGAGTAGCGGTAGGCGGCGGCGGCCAGGGTCGGCACCTTCGCCAGCAGGCGGATCGCGGCCTGGTGGCGATGCGCCGGATCGTCGAGGTCGAGGGTGTCGTGGTAGAACGCCGACAGCGAGGCCACGGTGCCGGCGAGCATCGCCATCGGATGCGCGTCGTAGTGGAAGCCGTGCAGGAAGTTCTTCAGCGACTCGTGCATCATCGTGTGATGCGTCACCTCGTGCTCGAACTTGGCGAACTCGGCCTGGTTCGGCAGCTCGCCGTTCATCAGCAGGTAGGCCACTTCCAGGAAGCTGGAATGCTCGGCCAGCTGCTCGATCGGATAGCCGCGGTAGAGCAGCACGCCGTTGTCGCCGTCGATGTAGGTGATCGCCGACTTGCAGCTGGCGGTGGCGGTGAAGCCCGAGTCGTAGGTGAAGAGGCCCGTTTCCCTGGTCAGCTTCGAGACGTCGACACAGTCGTTGCCGAGCGTGGGTTTCAGGACGGGCAGGTCGACGGACTTGCCGCCGGTGTTCAACACGACTTTGTCGGACACGGATGTGCTCCTCATGGTTCAGACGTACGGACGGGCCCGTGGAGCCCGGCGACGGCGGCAAGCTGGCTACCGCAACGCAGCAATTATCGCACAGGCGGCCCGGAGGCCGCCTCGGACTTTGGTCCCGTAGGGCAGCAGCGGGCAGCGCCTGCCGCGGCGCGCGGACCGCCCGCGGCCGCCGGTCGCGACAACGCAGACGGCCGCCCGAAGGCGGCCGTCTGGGACATTCCGGAACGGATCGTTCCGTTCGCGATTACTTCGCGTAGCGGCGCTTGAACTTGTCGATGCGGCCGCTGGTGTCGACGATCTTGTTCTGACCGGTGTAGAACGGATGCGTCGCGGACGACACTTCGATCTTGACCAGCGGATATTCCTTGCCGTCGTCCCACTTGATCGTCTCCTTCGAGGAGGCGGCCAGGGTCGAGCGGGTGAGGAACCTGAAATCGGAAGTCACGTCCTGGAAGACGACTTCGCGGTATTCGGGGTGGATGTCGGCCTTCATGGCGTCACACCGTTGAGATTGCGCAGGGAAGCCCGGCATTGTAGCGGCAGCCCCACCCGCGATGCAAGCCGTCCCTATCCGGCCGCCAGTGCGCGGCGGACGCGCTGCTCGAACGCGGCCTGGTCGTAGCGCACAAGGATGCGCGCAATGTCCGCCCGCCCGGTCTGCCGGTTCCAGTCCACGATGGTGGTGCCCCGCGCCGGGCCGCGCTCCAGGCACACTTCGAGCGGACGCTCGGCCAGCTCCACCGCGCCCTCCGGCGCCAGCGCCCAGGCCATGGCCAGCGCGTCGGCGGCGAACCAGCGGTCGCCGCGACGGTCGGCCGACCATTCCCGCGTCTGCCGCGAAATACCGTCGAAGAAGCGCCCGAGGGCGGAACCGGCGGCCAGCCAGGCTTCGACCTGGGCATGCGGCAGCCCGTGCTCCAGGGTGGCGTCCCAGTCGGCGAGGTCGAAGCGCGGGAAGGCCTCGAACACCAGGTGGGCGGCCTCCGGGTCGAAGTAGACGTTGAACTCGGCCGCCGGGGTGATGTTGCCGCGACCGCGGACCGAACCGCCCATCACCACCAGCCGGTCGATGCGCTGCGGCAGGGTGGGATCGAGCTTCAGCGCCAGCGCCAGGTTGGTCAGCGGACCCAGCGCGACCAGCAGCAGCCGCCCGGCATGCGCGTGCGACAGGCGCAGGATGGCCAGCGCCGCGTGCTCCTGCGCAGCGCTCCGCGCGCACGGCGCGTAGCCGGTGTCGCCGAACCCGTCCTGCCCGTGCACGTAGGCCGCATCCGGGGCGGCGTGCAGCAGCGGCGCGGCGCAGCCGGCGAACACCGGCACGTCCTCGCGCCCGGCAACCTCGCACAGCTTCAGCGCGTTGGCCACGGTATGGCGCAGGCCGACGTTGCCCGCGGCGATGGTCAGGCCGACGATCTCGTGCGCCGGATCGTCGAAGGCCATGAGCAGGGCAAGCGCGTCATCGACGCCGGGATCGGTATCGATGAGCAGGGGAATCGGATCGGGCATCGGTCTGGAATTCGGAAGGGAGGGTCAGGCGCCGGCACGCATCGGCGACGGCTTCGGAGCAAGCTTGCGCCGGCACCGACCAGCGTAGCGATTTACGACGTCACGCGCAGGGGGCGAGGCCGGGCGGCGCTGCAATCGTTGCACGCATCGATGGCGCGTCAGCTGAGTACGCGGGCTGCCGGCGCCGCTTCCGCAGCCCTCCTCGCCCCCGGGGATTGGCGGCACGCGATCCCGCTGCGCCTCGCCTGGATCGTCCCGTCATGCCGCGGCATAGCGCGCCGCGCCGCCGATCCAGCGATCGACCACGCGATCGGCGGCGTCGGGAGACGCCTGCATCAGCGCGTCGGCGATGCGGTGCACTTCCGGCAGCAGGTCGGCGTCGCGGGCGAGGTCGGCGATGCGGAAGCCGACCAGGCCCGTCTGGCGCGTGCCGAGCAGTTCGCCGGGGCCGCGCAGCTCCAGGTCCTTCTCGGCGATCAGGAATCCATCGCTGGTGGTGCGCATCGTGTCCAGGCGCTCCCTGGCCATCTGCGACAGCGGCGGCTGGTACAGCAGCACGCAGCTGGACGCACGGCTGCCCCGCCCTACCCGTCCGCGCAGCTGGTGCAGCTGCGACAGGCCGAGGCGTTCGGCATTCTCGATGATCATCAGCGAGGCATTGGGCACGTCCACGCCCACCTCGATGACGGTGGTGGCGACCAGCAGATGCAGCTCGCCGCGCTTGAAGGCGAGCATCGTGGCCTGCTTCTCGCCCGGCTTCATCCGGCCGTGCACGAAGCCCACACGCAGCTCCGGCAGGGCGGCGGTCAACTGCTCCCACGTGGTCTGGGCGGCCTGCGCGACCACCTCGTCGCTCTCGTCGATGATCGTGCACACCCAGTACGCCTGCCGGCCGTCGGCGCAGGCGGAGCGGATGCGTTCGATCAGCTCCGGCCGGCGCCCGGCGCCGAGCACCACCGTCTGCACCGGGGTGCGCCCGGGCGGCAGTTCATCGATCGCCGACACGTCCAGGTCGGCGTAGGCGGCCATCGCGAGGGTGCGCGGGATCGGCGTGGCGGTCATCACCAGCTGGTGCGGGACCACGCCGGCATCCGCCCCCTTGTCGCGCAACGCCAGGCGCTGGTGCACGCCGAAACGATGCTGTTCGTCGACGATGGCCAGGGCCAGGTCTCGGAACACCACGCCCTCCTGCATCAGCGCATGCGTGCCCACCACCAGCTGCGCGGCACCGCTGGCGGTCTCGGCCAGCACCGCGCTGCGCGCACGCCCCGACACCTTGCCCGCCAGCCAGGCCACGCGCACGCCCAGCGGCTCCAGCCAGGCGCGCAGGTTGGCCAGGTGCTGTTCGGCGAGCAGTTCGGTCGGCGCCATCAACGCCGCCTGCCGTCCACAACCGATGGCGGTCAGCGCCGCCATCGCGGCGACCACGGTCTTGCCGCTGCCGACATCGCCCTGCACCAGGCGCAGCATCGGCGCGCCCTTGCGCAGGTCCGCGCGGATTTCCGAGAACACGCGCTGCTGCGCGGCGGTCAGCGCGAACGGCAGCGACGCCTGCAGGCGTTCCACCAGGCCGCCGTCGGCCGCCAGCGCGGGTGCGGCATGCGACTGCAGCGCGATGCGCTGGCGGCGCAGGCTCAGGTGGTGGGCCAGCAGCTCTTCCAGCGCCAGCCGCCGCTGCGCCGGATGGGTCCCCGCCAGCAGCGCGGCGACGTCGGCACCCTGTGGAGGCCGGTGCAGCACGAGCAGCGCATCGCGCAGCGTCGGCATGGCCGGGTCCCCGGCCTGCAGCAGCGCGGGCGGCAGCAGTTCCAGCACGCCCTCGTCCGGCAGCCGGTCCAGGGCCTGCGCGATCAGCCGGCGCAGCGTGGCCGGGCCGATGCCTTCGACTGGGGGATACACCGGATCGAGCGCATCGCCGAGCGCGCCGTCCTCGCCTTCGGCCAGCACGCGGTAGCTCGGATGCACGATCTCCAGACCCTGCTGGCCCGGTCGCGGCGTGCCGTAGGCGCGAACGCGGGCGCCGACGCGGAACTGGTTGACCTGCTGCGAGCGGAAATGGAAAAAGCGCAGCACCAGCGTGGCCCGCGACTCGTCGGCGAGCGCCACGCGCAGCATCGGCCGGTAGCGGAAGCCGCGTTCCACCGCCTCCACCCGTCCCTCCACCTGCGCCGCCACGCCGGGCTGCAGCTGTCGCACCGGCGTGATGCGGGTGCGGTCCTCGTACTGCCGCGGCAGGTGCAGCCACAGGTCCTGCAGGGTGAACAGGCCCCGCGCGGCGAGCTTGCCGGCAACGGCCGGGCCGACGCCGGGCAGTGCATCCAGCGCGACGCTGCCGCTGGCCGCAAGCGCGGGCGCAGGCCTGGCCATCGCGTGCCGGGATCAGCCCAGCACCATCACCGCATCGACTTCGAACAGCACGCCCTTGGGCAGCGCGGAGACCTCGATGGTCGAACGTGCCGGATAGGGCGACTCGAAGTACTCGGCCATCACCGCGTTCACCGCCGCGAACTGCGACAGGTCGGTCAGGTACAGGCCGACGCGGGCGATGTCGGCCAGCGAGCCGCCGGCGGCCTCGGCCACCGCCTTGAGGTTGTCGAAGGCGCGCCGTGCCTGCGCCTCGATGCCGCCCTCGACGACCTCGCCGGTCGCCGGATCGAGCGGGATCTGGCCGGAGAAGAACACGGTACTGCCGGCGCGCGTGGCCTGGGAATACGGGCCGATCGCGGCGGGCGCCCGGTCGGTCTGGATCGGAGTACGTGGCATGGGGCGTCCCGGTTCGGAAAGCCCGGATTATAGGTCGCCGGCAGGCACGACGCGGCCCGCCGCCAGGCAGGCGATCGCGCTCCGCGCTACATCCGCTGCACGCCGTGCACGGCCGCGAGGCGGCGCGTGCGGCGGATCACGTCGGCCAGGTGCTGGCGGTTGCGGACCTGGATCGAGAAGCGGATCACGGCGATGTTGGTGTCGCGCTCCAGGTACTCCACGCCTTCAATGTTGGAATTGGCCTTGGCGATCGCGGCCGCCACCTCGGCCAGCGAGCCGGGCCGGTTCTCGGTTTCGATGATCAGGCCCACCGGATACTCGCCGATCACCTCGCGATCCCAGCCGATGGCGACCCAGCGGTCGAGCGACTTGCGGTACTCGGCCACGTTGGGACAGTCCAGCCGGTGCACGACGATGCCCTTGCCGGCGGTGTGGTAGCCCATGATCTCGTCGCCGGGGATCGGCATGCAGCAGTTGGCGAAGCTGATCACGCCGCGCTCGTGGCCGCTGATCAGGATGCGCTCGCCGCGTCGCCGCACCTGCTCGTCGCCCGGGGCGGTGCCGGCGGTATCGGACTGCGCCAGCGCCATGGCCACCTGCGTGGGCATGCGGTTGCCCAGCGCGATGTCCGCGAGCAGTTCCTCTAGCCGCGGATAGCGCAGTTCGCCCAGGTAGGCATCCAGCCGCGCCTGGGGCAGGCGGTCGAGCGAGGTGCCCATGTCCTCCAGCGCGCGGTCGAGCATGCGGTGGCCGAGGGTCACCGCGTCCTCGTGCTCGAGCTGCTTGAGCTGGGCACGGATCGCGGTGCGCGCCTTGCCGGTGACCACGAACTCCAGCCACTGCGGCTTGGGCAGCGAGGACTTGGCGGTGACGATCTCCACCGTCTGCCCGCTGACCAGCTTGGTGCGCAGCGGCACCAGCTTGCGGTCCACGCGCGCCGCCACCGCGGTGTTGCCCACGTCGGTGTGCACGGTGTAGGCGAAGTCGAGCGCGGTGGAGTTGCGCGGCAGCGACAGGATGTCGCCCTTGGGCGAGAACAGGTAGACCTCGTCGGGGAACAGGTCGACCTTCACGTTCTCCAGGAACTCCAGCGACGAGCCGGTCGCACGCTGCGACTCGAGCAGGTTGGCGATCCACGAATGCGCGCGCGCCTGCGCGCCGCTCGGCGCCATGCCGTGCTTGTAGGCCCAGTGCGCGGCGATGCCGCGCTCGGCGATCAGGTCCATCTCCTCGGTGCGGATCTGCACCTCGATCGGCGAGCCGTAGGGGCCGAACAGCACGGTGTGCAGCGACTGGTAGCCGTTGGCCTTGGGGATCGCGATGAAGTCGCGGAAGCGTCCGTCCAGCGGCTTGTATACCGAGTGCGCCACGCCCAGCGCGTGGTAGCAGTCGGCCACCGAGGTCACCACGATGCGGAAGCCGAACACGTCCATCATCTGGGCGAAGGTCTTACCCTCGCTGCGCATCTTGCTGTAGATGCTCCAGGGCGACTTGACCCGGCTCACCAGCCGGTACTTGAGCCCCTCGCTGGTCAGGCGCTGCGCCAGCTGCGCCTCGATCTTGGCCATCGCCTCGCGCCGCAGCATCGGCTGGCCGCGGATGTGCTTTTCCAGGATCAGGTGGCGCAGCGGATGCAGCGCGTGGAAGCCGCGGTCCTGCAGCTCGGCCTTGATCAGGTTCATGCCCAGCCGCTGCGCGATCGGCGCATAGACCTCGAGCGTCTCGCGCGCGATGCGCTCGCGCGCCGGACCGGGCTGCGCGCCGAGCGTGCGCATGTTGTGCAGGCGGTCGCTGAGCTTGATCAGGATCACGCGCAGGTCGCGCGCCATCGCCAGCATCATCTTGCGGAAGCTCTCGGCGGCCGCTTCCTGGCGGCTGCTGAAATGCAGCTTGTCGAGCTTGGTGACGCCGTCGACCAGCTCGGCCACGGTCTCGCCGAATTCGCCCGCCAGCTGTTCGCGCGTGAGCGGCGTGTCCTCGATGGTGTCGTGCAGGATCGCCGCGATCAGGGTCTCGACGTCGACCTTCTGCTCGGCCAGCGCCTGCGCCACCGCCACCGGGTGGGTGATGTAGGGCTCGCCCGACTTGCGCGTCTGTCCCGCATGCGCCGCCGCGCCCATCGCCCAGGCGCGCCGCAGCAGTGCGCGCTGGTCCGCGGGCAGGTAGGCGGCGGCGCGTTCGAAATCGCGCACGTAGTCCGGCACGTCCTCCTCGGACGAAGGCACGGGCTGGATCAGGGCGGGCACACCGGAAGTCATCCCGCGAGCCTAATTGGAAGGCGCCAAATGGGGAATAGGGGTGGAGCCGGGATTCGGGATTCGGGATTCGGAATCTGGAAAAGCACGGCGGCAGCAGACGACCGAAAACGAGAAAGCCCCGCCGAAGCGGGGCTCCTACCGGCATCGTGGATGCGGGAAGGCGGGCGCTGTTCCGAATCCCGAGTCCCGACTCCCGAATCCCGGCTGCTACAGGTCGTCGCCCTTCATGTCGTCGTCGCCGGCGACCACTTCGGCAGCGGCCCACTCCAGCGCCTCGCGCTCCTTGCGCTCGCGCTCGGCCTTGTCGACGGCGTCGATGAACGGCTGATCGATGCGGCGCGACGCGATCTCGCGCAGCGCCAGCACGGTCGGCTTGTCCTGCGCGTCGGCATTGTCGATCTGCGGCTCGACGCCATTGGCGAGCTGGCGGGCGCGCTTGGCGGCCATCATGACGAGCTCGAAGCGGTTGTCGACCACTTCCAGGCAATCTTCAACGGTGATGCGGGCCATAAGTCTCCCGGCGGCCGTGCGGCCGTCGATCCATGTGTCGTAGAGGGACCGGCAATTCTAGGTAGGCCGCCGGTAGAAATCAAGCGTTCGCTTGTGAAATCATGGGTTTAAGGGACATCCACCCGCGTTTCGACCCCTCGCGACGCGATCCGCGCCCTCGCTGCCGACGCCAGACCACCGCAATCCGGCCGGCAGGCCATGCAGCCCTGGGGCCGCGCCTCAGCCGTCGGCCAGCAGGGCGTCGATCAGGCGTGCGTGGCGCTGCACCTGCAGGTTCCGGCGCAGGCGGCTGGCCAGGAAGATCGCGCACATCTCGTCCACCGCCGTCCCGAAATCCTCGTTGACGATGACGTAGTCGAACTCGGCGTGGTGCGACATTTCCTCGCGCGCGTTCGCCATGCGCCGGGCGATGACTTCCTCGCTGTCCTGGCCGCGCTTGCGCATGCGCTCCTCGAGCGCGGCGCGCGACGGCGGCAGGATGAACACGCTCACCGCGTCGGGCACCTGGGCCTTGACTTGCTGCGCGCCCTGCCAGTCGATCTCCAGCAGCACGTCGCGGCCGGCCGCCAGCTGCGGTTCGACCGACTGCCTCGCGGTGCCCTTCCAGTCGCCGTGGACTTCCGCGTACTCGAAGAAGTCGCCGTCGGCGATCATCGCCTTGAACTCGTCGGCGCGGACGAAGTGGTAGTGCTCGGCGTGGCGCTCGCCCGGGCGCGGCGCACGCGAGGTGAACGAGATCGACAGGCAGATGTTGCGGTCGCGCGCCAGGCAGGCGTTGACGATGCTGGATTTGCCTGCGCCCGAGGGCGCCGCGACGATGAAGAGGGTGCCTCGGAGGCCGGGATTCGGGATTGGGGATTCGCGATTCGACAAGGCAGGTTCCCGGCTGTCGGCAACTGGCGCGCCATCGTACCGCTTTGGCTTTTCCGGCCATACAACAGCCGAAGGCTGGTCATCCCGGATCCCCAACCCCGAATCCCGGCCCCTACTCAATGTTCTGCACCTGTTCGCGGATCTGGTCGATCAGCACCTTCAGCTCGACCGCCGCGTTGCTGGTGCGGGCGTCGACGGACTTGGAGCCGAGCGTATTGGCTTCGCGGTTGAACTCCTGCAGCAGGAAGTCCAGGCGCCGGCCCACCGGCTCCTTCTGGCGGAACACGCGGCGGATCTCGTCGACGTGGCTGGACAGGCGGTCGAGCTCCTCGTCCACGTCGAGCTTCTGCAGCGACAGCACCAGTTCCTGCTCCACGCGCGCCGGATCGGCGCCCTGGGCGAGTTCGGCCAGGCGCGCCTGCAGCTTGCTGCGCTGCCCCTCCCGGATCAGCGGCACCAGGCCACGCACCTCGCCGGCGATGCGCTCGATGCCGTCGACCCGCTCTAGGATCGCCGCCACCAGCTTGCCGCCCTCGCGTTCGCGCGCGGCGACGAACTCGGCGAGCACGCTGTCGAGCAGGGCCAGCGCCTGCGCCTGCAGTTCGGCCGGATCGGCCGCCTGCGACTGCAGCACGCCGGGGAACTGCAGCAGTTCCACCAGCCCCACGCGCAGTTCCGGGAAGCTGCCGCGCAGCCCGGCCGCCAGCTCTCCCAGCCGCGCGACCAGCGCCTGGTCCACCTGCAGGGACACCGCCGACTCGCTCGAACGGAAACGCAGGGTGAGGTCGACCTTGCCGCGCGAGACGCGCGTGGAGACGCGCTCGCGCAGCGCGGGTTCGAGCGCGCGCAGCTCGTCGGGCAGGCGCGCGCCGAGTTCGAGGAAACGGTGGTTGACCGCGCGCAGCTCGCAGCCGAGCGTGCCCCACGGGGTGGTGCGCTCGCCCGAGGCGTAGGCGGTCATGCTGCGGATCGACATCGGGCGTCCCGTGCGTCAGGGGAGGCAATGGTAATCTGGCGCCCCGTTTTCTGCCGGAAATCCCGCACATGAGCATTGCCCGCCCCAGCGGCCGCGCGCCCGACCAGCTGCGCGAGGTCCGCATCGAGCGCGGCTATACCCGTCACGCGGAGGGCTCGGTGCTGGTTTCCTTCGGCCAGACGCGGGTGCTGTGCAACGCCAGCGTCGACAACAAGGTGCCCGGTTTCCTGCGCGGCAAGGGCGAAGGCTGGGTGACCGCCGAGTACGGCATGCTGCCGCGCGCCACCCACACGCGCAGCGACCGCGAAGCCTCGCGCGGCAAGCAGGGCGGGCGCACGCTGGAGATCCAGCGCCTGATCGGCCGCACCCTGCGCGCCTGCGTCGACCGCGGCGCGCTGGGCGAACGCACCATCACGCTTGATTGCGACGTGCTGCAGGCCGACGGCGGCACCCGCACCGCGGCGATCACCGGCGCCTACGTGGCCCTGGTCGATGCGGTGCGCTGGTTGCAGAAGCGGCGCGAGATCACCCGCGATCCGGTGTTCGGCGCGGTGGCGGCGGTGTCGGTGGGCGTGTACCGCGGCGTGCCCGTGCTGGACCTGGACTACGCCGAGGACAGCGCCTGCGACACCGACATGAACGTGGTGATGAACGACGGCGGCGGCTTCATCGAACTGCAGGGCACCGCCGAGGGCCATGCGTTCCGGCGCGACGAGCTCGACGCCCTGCTCGGCCTGGCCGAGGGCGGGATCGCGACCCTGCTCGAACACCAGCGGGCCGCGCTGGCGCAATGAACCGGGCGCCGCAGCCGCTGGTGCTGGCGTCCAGCAACGCCGGCAAGCTCGAGGAGTTCCGCGCCCTGCTCGCCGCCGACGGTTTCGACGTGCGCGCGCAGGCCGAGTTCGGCGTCGCCGACGCGGACGAGACGGGGCTGACCTTCGTCGAGAACGCGATCCTCAAGGCGCGCCATGCCTGTCGCGCCACAGGGCTGCCGTCGCTGGCGGACGATTCGGGGCTGTGCGTGGACGCACTGGACGGCGCGCCGGGCCTGTATTCGGCGCGCTACGCCGGCGGCCATGGCGATGCCGGGCGCAACATCGAACGGCTGTTGCGCGAACTCGACGGCGTGGCGGACGAAGGTCGCGGCGCCCATTTCGTCTGCGTGCTGGCGCTGTTGCGCAGCGAGCACGATCCGCAGCCGATCGTGGTCGAAGGCCGCTGGCACGGCCGCATCCTGCGGCAGTCGCGCGGCAGCGGCGGGCACGGCTACGATCCGGTGTTCCTCGATCCGGCGCATGGCCAGACCGCGGCCGAAATGCCGCTGGACATGAAGAACGACATCAGCCATCGCGGCCAGGCACTGGTGCTGCTGCGCGAGCGGATCTCCGCGGTTTCCGCGAATGCCGGCGATGCCATCCATGGCGCAACACGATCGCCCTGACGCCCCCCGGCCCGGCCATCCAGGGCCGGACGTCCAGCCGCGCGCGGACCAGTGGCCCGCGAACGCGCTGCTTCCCCCGCCGCTGTCGCTCTACGTGCACCTGCCCTGGTGCGTGCGCAAGTGCCCGTACTGCGATTTCAATTCGCACCAGGCGCGCGGACCGCTGCCGTTCGAGCCCTACGTCGACGCGCTGCTGGCCGACCTCGACCACGACCTGCCGCTGGCCTGGGGCCGCACCGTGCATTCGGTGTTCTTCGGCGGCGGCACGCCCAGCCTGTTCCCGGCCGCGGCGATCGACCGCTTCCTGCAGGGCGCCTCGGCACGGCTGCGCTTCGCGCCGGGGCTGGAGATCACCCTGGAGACCAACCCCGGCACCGCCGAGCACGGCCGCTTCAACGACTACCTGGCCGCGGGCGTGAACCGGATCAGCTTCGGCATCCAGAGCTTCGACGACGGCTGCCTGCAGCGCCTGGGCCGGATCCACGACGCCGCCCAGGCCGAGGCGGCGGTGAAGCTGGCCCAGGACGCCGGCTACGACAACCTCAATCTCGACCTGATGTATGCCCTGCCCGGGCAGACGCTGCCGATGGCGCTGCACGACGTCGAACGCGCGCTGGCGCTGGCCCCCGCGCACGTCTCGCACTACCAGCTCACCCTGGAGCCGAACACCGTATTCGCCGCGCGCCCCCCCGAGGGCGTGCCCGACGAGGACCTGGCCTGGGACATGCAGGAACACTGCCAGGCGCTGCTGGCGCAGGCCGGCTACGCGCAGTACGAGGTGTCGGCCTATGCGCGCCCCGGGCGCCAGTGCGCGCACAACCTCAACTACTGGCGGTTCGGCGACTACCTGGGCATCGGCGCCGGCGCGCACGGCAAGCTCACGCTGGGCGCGGAACAGGCGATCCTGCGCCGCTGGAAGGTCCGCCATCCGACCGCCTGGCTGGCCGCTGCCGGAACGCCGGCGGCCATCGGCGGCGACGAACGCGTCGCGCCGGCGCAGCGTCCGTTCGAGTTCATGCTCAACGCGCTGCGGCTGGTGGAGGGCTTTTCGCTGGTCGATTTCAGCGCGCGCTGCGGCCTGCCGGAATCGGCGATCGAGGCGCCGCTGGCCGAGGCGGTGGACCGTGGCTGGCTGGTGCTCGACGGTGCGCGCGTCGTGCCCACCGCACTGGGGCGGCGCTTCGGCAACGACGTCATCGCGCTGTTCCTGGCCGACGGGCCCGCGCCCGACATTGGCCGTTCCGCGCCCGGCGTGTAAGTATTCCGGCACCACCGGCCGGGCACCCGCAATGCCGACTGCTCCTTCCAGAGAATCCGCGATGCCGAGGTCGCTGGCCAGCGCCGGGCTGCCGCGCCGCGTCCACAAGGTGCTGGAAGCGGCGCTGGCCCTGGTGACCGACACCCTCGAACCGCAGCTGGCCACGATGCTCGGCGAGTTCGAGGAGGAGCTGTTCCGGCTGGCCGAGCAGGCGCGCAACCCGGGGATGGAATCGGGCTACATGCAGACGCTGCGCGCCTTCCGGCTCAACCGCGCCGACCTGGTGCCGCGCTTCATCCTCGAGGTCGAGGCGGCCACGGCCGCCATCCGCAGCGTGCCGACCGCGCAGCCGCCGGCTGGCGGCCAGGAGGAGGGCCGCGTCGCGCACTCGGGTTTCGGCCGGCTGAGCCTGGTCGACGAGGCGGTGATGGACGAGGGCATGGTGCTGCGCGAGATCGCCAGCCGCCAGGAAGGCCGCGCCAACCTGCCGCTGCACCTGCTTGGCCAGCGGTTCGGTGTCCTGGCCGGCACGCCGGCGTTCGACGCCGAACGCCTGCCGCTCGGCCCGCACGCCATCTGCCGCGCGATGGGCGCGGTGGCCAAGGCGCTCGACATCGAACACGACTCGCGCCTGCTGCTCTACCGCATCTTCGACCGGCACGTCATGTCGGGCTATCCCAAGGTGCTCGAGCGGCTGGACCAGTTGCTCGACCAGCAGCGCATCCTCCCGGGCCTGACCCACGTGCCGGTGCGCGCACGCCCCACGCCGCAGGGCGCAGGCGAGCCGCGCAGCCAGGCGGACGACGGCGGCCGCGACGGACCCGCTGCACGCGGCGGCGGCCCGGGCTCGGCTGCCGGCGCTGCCACCGGTAGTCCCGGCGGCCGGGACGCGCTGCGCCCGCACACCGGCTGGCTGGGCGAGCCGATCGAGGCGCAGGACGACGATGACGAGCGCGTCGCGACCGAGCAGCTGCAGCAGCTCCTGCACAGCCGCCGCGAACTGCTGGACAAGCTGCGTCCGGCCGGACGCCGGTCCGCCGCCGCGGTCATCAGCACCGACGAGGTGACCGCTGCGCTCGGCCACCTGCAGGCCCAGCCGCTGTCGGTCGCCGGGGCGCCGCAGACCCTGGCCGACGTCAAGCAGACCCTGCTGGCCCAGGCGCGCCAGCGCGGCGGCGTCCACGTGGAGCTGTCGCCGCGCGACAACGACACCTTCGAACTGCTGGGCATGCTGTTCGGCAACCTCGAGGAGGAGATCCGTCCCGAGGCGCCGGCCGCGGCCCTGGTCAAGCGCCTGCAGGTGCCGCTGCTGCGGGTCGCGCTGAAGGACAGCGCCTTCTTCGTGCGCAGCCGCCATCCGGCGCGGCAACTGCTCAACACCGTGGCCGAGAGCGCGGCCAGGTGGCTCGACGAAGCCGATTACGACCCGCACTTCCTGCCGCCGCTGCAGAGCGCGGTCAACCACGTCGTGGAGAAGTACGACGGCGACATCGAGGTCTTCAGCGCCTCCAACGAGCAGTTGCAGACCCACCTGCAGGCGCAGGTGCGCAAGGCCGAACTGCTGGAGAAGCGGCACACCGAGGCCGCGCGCGGCAAGGAGAAGCTGGAAGTCGCCAAGCTGCGCGCCGCCGAGGCCATGGCCGACGTGGTCGGCGACCAGCGGCTTCCGCACTTCACCCGCGCCCTGCTCAACCAGGCGTGGGCCGACGTGCTGACCCTCACCCTCCTGCGCCAGGGCGAGGGTTCGGAGGCCTGGACCCGGCAGATCGACGCCACCCGCCGCATCGCGGAGGCCTGCACCCGCGAGGATGCGGCGCGCGACCCCGAGCTGGTGGCGCACATCGAATCGGCGCTTGCCCAGGTCGGCTACCACGGCGACGAGGCCAGCGTCATCGCGCAACGGCTGACCAGCAACAGCCCGGAGGAATCGGACGGCGATCCGGCCTCGCGGACCGAGCTGGCGCTCAAGCTCAAGGCCCGCACCCGCCTGGGCGAGGACAGCGAACGCAAGAAGCCGGCGCTGCCGCCGCGCACGCCCGAAGAGCAGGCCCGCTACGAACAGCTGCGCGTGCTGCCGTTCGGCACCTGGATCGAGTTCACCACCAACCAGCAGGGCGACACGGTCCGCCGGCGGCTTTCCTGGTACAGCCTGCTCACCGGCAACGCCCTGTTCGTCAACCACCGCGGCCAGCGCATGGGCGAGCAGTCGCTCGACAGCGTGGCGCGGCTGCTGGCCTCGGGGCAGGCGCGGATCGTCACCAGCGGCCAGGCGCGCCTGGTCGATCGCGCCTGGCAGGCCGCGATGCACGCCTTGCGCAGCTTCGCCGGGCTGGGCGAGCGCGGCGACGACGGCACGGAGGCGCAGGCATGAACCAGGAATTCCGGCGCGCCAAGCGGCGCAAGGCCTCCGACACCATCGTGGTGACCGACGCGATGACCGAGCGGGTGATGGGCCGGATCGGCAACCTGTCCCAGACCGGCCTGCTGCTGATCGCCAGCGAGCCGCTGGCCGACGACGCGCTGTACCAGCTGCACTTCACGCTGCCGCACGAGCAGGGTCCGCTGTCGATCGAGATCGGTGCGCACCTGCTGTGGATGGACCACGCCAGCGCGCGCTCGCAACTGTGGGCGGGATTCCGCTTCATCGCGCTGGGCGCCGAGCAGTCGCGGCGCCTGCGCAGCTGGATCGAAGCGCCGGGCAGCCATTACGAATAGCGGGACCTGCGCCAGCCGGCGCCGTGCAAGCCGTAACCGCGGGCGCGCAGGTCGCATCGGCAGGCGTCCCGGGCATCCGATGCTGCGCGGCGCCTGCAGTGGACGGGGCCATGCGGCAGAATGACGCCACGTTCTCGTGCGGAATTCCCCCGATGTCCACAGCCGCCCCGCTTTACGCCGACCACCTCGCCACCCTGCAGGCCCGTACCGCCACGGCGCTGGAGCGCGGCGGGTTCGACCACCTGGTGGTGCCCAGCGGCACCGCGCACTACCAGGTCTTCGACGACCGCGACTATCCCTACGCCGTCAACCCGCAGTTCAAGCACTGGCTGCCGCTGACCCGCAATCCGGGCAGCTGGATCGTCGCCACCCCCGGGCAGAAGCCGAAGCTGGTCTATCTGCAGCCGCGCGATTACTGGCACGTGGTGCCGCAGGCGCCGGAAGGCTACTGGGTCGAGCATTTCGACGTGGTGGTGATCCGCAGTGCGGACGACGCACTCAAGCACCTGCCGCGCAACGCGCAGCGCTGCGCGGTGCTGGGCGAAACCCAGAGCGCGCTCGGCAAGTACGGCGCGTTCCGTCCCAACAATCCGCAGCCGGTGCTCGACTATCTCGAGTACCACCGCGCGTTCAAGACGCCCTACGAGATCGAGATGCTGCGCGAGGCGACCCGCCGCGGCGTGCGCGCGCACCAGGCCGCCGAACGCGCGTTCCGCAGCGGCGCCAGCGAATTCGGCATCCACCTGTCGTACTGCCAGGCGGCGGGGCAAGACGCGGGCGAGCTGCCCTATTCCAACATCGTCGCGCTCAACGAGCATGGCGCGGTGTTGCACTACACCGAACTCGACCGCGTGCCGCCCAGGCCCGTGCGCAGCTTCCTGCTCGACGCAGGCGCCAGCCACGGCGGCTATGCCTGCGACATCACCCGCACGCACGCGTACGACACCGGCGGCGATTTCCAGGCCCTGGTCCGGGCGGTCGACCAGGCCGAGCAGGCGCTGTGCGCGCAGGTGCGTGCAGGGGTCGACTACCGGCAGCTGCACCTGGACGCGCACCTAGCGCTGGCCGGCATCCTCAAGGACGCGGGCATCATCACCGTGGCCGCCGAAGAGGCGGTGGCGACCGGCGTGAGCAGCGCCTTCTTCCCGCACGGCGTCGGCCATGGCCTGGGCCTGCAGGTGCACGACGTCGCGGGCTTCGCCGCCTCCGACCGCGGCGGCACGATCGCCAAGCCCGACGGCCATCCCTACCTGCGCCTGACCCGCACGCTGGAACCCGGATTCGTGGTCACGATCGAGCCGGGGATCTACTTCATCGACATGCTGCTGGAAGACCTCAAGGCCGCCGGCCGCGGCGCGAGCGTGGACTGGGACCGCGTCGAGGCGTTCCGCCCCTACGGCGGGATCCGCATCGAGGACAACGTGGTGTGCACGGACGCCGATCCGCTCAACCTGACGCGCGAGGCGTTCGCCGCCGGCTGATCCGCCGGCCATTGCCAACGGACGCAGCCGGCCGCGCAACGCGCCGGCTGCGCGCCGGTGCGCGATGACGTGCTGGCGGCGTCGACCGGGACGACCCTGGCGCATTGCATCCCGATGCTCGCGACCGCCCCGGGCACGGCCGGGTGTCGGGCGGCGTATCGTCACGCCAGCCCGCCACACCCCCGAAACCCCGGAATCCAGCGCCGGAATCCGCGGTTGCCGTACTGCAACATCGCCTGCCGCCAAAATCGGTAAGAATCGGTTCACCGGCCGGGCCGGTCGATCATCGCCGAGCCCCGCCCGGATTCCGAGTCTCTTCACGCTCCACTTTTCGGGGGAGGGTTCATGCTCGAGCAGTACGGATTGGCGCTGGCACTGGTGTGCGCAGCGGTGGCAATCGTCTACGGCATCATCCAGGCGCAGTGGATCAACCGGCAACCGGCCGGCAACGCGCGCATGCAGGAGATCGCAGGCGCGATCCAGGAAGGCGCGCGCGCCTACCTCAACCGCCAGTACCTGACCATCGGCATCGCCGGTGCGGTGCTGTTCGTGCTGGTGGGGGTCTTCCTCGACTGGTACACGGCGATCGGCTTCCTGCTGGGCGCGGTGCTGTCGGGCGCGGCCGGCTACATCGGCATGAACGTTTCGGTGCGCGCCAACGTGCGCACCGCCGAAGCCGCGCGCAGCGGCATCGGCCCGGCCATGGATGTCGCGTTCAAGGGCGGCGCGATTACCGGCATGCTGGTCGTGGGCCTTGGGCTGCTCGGCGTGGCCGGCTACTGGGCGGTGCTGAACTACGGGTTCGGCCTGCCGACCGGCGAGGTGCTGCACGCGCTGGTCGGCGTGGCCTTCGGCTCGTCGCTGATCTCGATCTTCGCACGCCTGGGTGGCGGCATCTTCACCAAGGGTGCGGACGTTGGCGCCGACCTGGTCGGCAAGGTCGAGGCCGGCATCCCCGAGGACGACCCGCGCAATCCCGCGGTGATCGCCGACAACGTGGGCGACAACGTCGGCGACTGCGCCGGCATGGCCGCCGACCTGTTCGAGACCTACGCGGTCACGGTGATCGCGACCATGCTGCTGGGCTACCTGATGGTCGCCGAGGTCGGCAGCAACGGCGTGCTGTACCCGCTGGTGCTGGGTGGCGTGTCGATCATCGCCTCGATCATCGGCGCCTTCTTCGTCAAGGTGAAGGCCGGCGGCTCGATCATGGGCGCCCTGTACAAGGGCGTGATCGTCTCGGGCGTGCTGGCGGCGATCGCCTACTTCCCGATCACCCGCGAGCTGATGGCCGACAACAGCCACGGCGCGATGAACCTGTACTGGTGCGCGCTGATCGGCCTGGCGCTGACCGGTGCGATCGTGTGGATCACCGAGTACTACACGGGCACGCAGTACGGGCCGGTACGGCACGTCGCGCAGGCGTCCACCACCGGCCACGGCACCAACATCATCGCCGGCCTGGGCGTGTCGATGAAGTCGACCGCGCTGCCGGTGGTGGCGGTGTGCGCGGCGATCTGGGCCTGCTTCGCGCTGGGCGGGCTGTACGGCATCGCCATCGCCGCCACCGCCATGCTGTCGATGGCCGGCATGATCGTGGCGCTCGATGCCTACGGCCCGATCACCGACAACGCCGGCGGCATCGCCGAGATGGCGGAACTGCCGCCGGAAGTGCGCGACGTGACCGACCCGCTCGACGCGGTCGGCAACACCACCAAGGCGGTGACCAAGGGCTATGCGATCGGTTCGGCCGCACTGGCGGCACTGGTGCTGTTCGCCGACTACACCCACAACCTCGAAGCAGCCAACCCCGGTGCCGTGTTCGCCTTCGACCTGTCCGACCACCGGGTCATCATCGGACTGCTGATCGGCGGCCTGATCCCGTACCTGTTCGGGGCGATGGCGATGGAGGCGGTGGGCCGCGCGGCGGGCAGCGTGGTGGAGGAAGTGCGCCGCCAGTTCCGCGAGATCCCCGGGATCATGCAGGGCACCGGCAAGCCGGACTACAGCCGCGCGGTCGACATGCTGACCCGGTCGGCGATCAAGGAAATGATCGTGCCGTCGCTGCTGCCGGTGGTGGTGCCGATCATCGTGGGCCTGCTGCTGGGGCCGGAGGCACTGGGCGGACTGCTGATCGGCACGATCGTGACCGGCCTGTTCGTCGCGATCTCGATGACCACCGGCGGCGGCGCCTGGGACAACGCCAAGAAGTACATCGAGGACGGCAACTTCGGCGGCAAGGGCTCGGAGGCGCACAAGGCCTCGGTCACCGGCGATACCGTCGGCGATCCCTACAAGGACACCGCCGGCCCGGCGATCAACCCGCTGATCAAGATCATCAACATCGTCGCGTTGCTGATGGTGCCGTTGCTGTAGCGGCCAACCCGTCCCGCAACGCGGGTCGGATGTGGAAGGGCGGCCCTGGGGCCGCCCTTCCCTTTTGGGTTCCCTCCTCGCACGCCAGCGCGGGCGCGGCAGACCGCGGACCGGGGCAACGGCCGGCCCGGAAGGCCGATCGTTTCTTTCCGTGGCCACCGGCACCACAATGGACCGGGTTCCCGCCGGCGCGCCCGCATGCGATTTCCCGCCCTTCTCCTGGCTGTCCTGCTTGCCCTGCCCGCATCGGCGGCGGAACCGGCCGTGGATGCGCCGCGGACCCCGGGCACGCTGCAGCCGGGCGAGTTCCTCTGGCATCCGGAAATCGCACCGCATGGCCCGATCGTGCTGGTCGTCAGCCTCGACGAGCAGCGCGCCTACGTGTATCGCAACGGCCTGGCGATCGGGGTGTCCACCATCAGTTCCGGCAAGGCCGGCAACGAAACGCCGACCGGCGTGTTCACCATCCTGCAGAAGAACGCCACGCACCGCTCCAACCTCTACAACGACGCGCCAATGCCCTACATGCAGCGGCTGACCTGGGACGGCATCGCCCTGCACGGTGGCGCCCTGCCCGGCCATCCGGCCTCGCACGGGTGCGTGCGGCTGCCGCTGGAGTTCGCCCGGCTGCTGTTCGCCGAGACCCGGCACGGCGACACGGTCGTGGTGGCCGATGCCAAGGCATTTCCGGCCAGCCTGGCGCATCCCTCGGTGCTGGCGCCGGTCGACAGCCGCGGCGGCGCTGCGCTGCCGGCCCAGGTGCCACCCGACGCCACCTGGGACGAGTCGGCCAGCCCGACCGGCCCGGTCAGCGTGCTGGTCAGCCTCGCCGACCGGCGCGTCGTGGTCCTGCGCGAGGGCATCGCCATCGGCGAGGCCTCGCTGCAGGTCGCCGACGGCTTCTCGATCGGCGGCACCGTGCTGATGGTGGCCGACCGGGCGCCCGCCGGCGGCGGCGAAGGCGGGCCGGACCCGTCGCAGCGCTGGTCCACCCACGCGATCCGCGGCCTCGACGCCGACGCCCTGGCCCTGCTGCAGCTGCGGCTGCGCGAGCGCCCGCTGCGGGTGGACGAGGCCTTTGCCGCCCATCTGCGCAGCCTGCTGGTACCGGGCACCACGGTGCTGCTGACCGACCTGCCCGCGGTGCGACCGGACCCCGCCGCACAGGCCCTGCAGCCGGTGCTGGAAGCCGGGGAAGCCGGGGACGCTGCGGCGCCCGGCACGTCCCGGCCACCGCAGCCCTAGCCGGCCCGGCGTTCAGGACGCCGCACGGAGCCCGCTGCTATCCTGCCGCCATGAGCCTTTTCCCGATCCGCAGCCTGCTCGTCGCAGCGCTGCTCGGCGGCTGCGCGCTCGCCGCCAGCGCACGGGCCGCCGGGCCGCAGGCCGACGCCCTGTTCGCCCGGCTTGCCCAGGCCGCCCCATCGCTGGACCGCGAGGTACTGTCGCTCGCCACGCGCGCGGTCGCCTGTTCGCGGCGCCAGCCCGGCAACCCGGGGGCGCCGTCCACGCTCAGCGTGATCGATTTTTCGCGCCCGTCCACCGAGCCGCGGCTGTGGGTGTTCGACCTGGCCAGCCATGACCTGCTGTTCGAGGAACTGGTGGCGCACGGTCGCAATACCGGCGGCAACCTGGCGACCGAGTTCTCGAACCGCTCTGGCAGCAACATGTCCAGCCTGGGCGCGTTCCGTACCGCGGAATCCTACGTCGGCGCCAACGGCTACTCGCTGCGCCTGGACGGCCTGGAACCCGGCTTCAACGACCTGGCGCGCGACCGCGCCATCGTCATCCACGGCGCGCCTTACGTCAGCCCGGGCATCGCCCGCGCGCAGGGACGGCTCGGACGCAGCCTGGGGTGCCCGGCGGTGCGGCCGGAGATCGCGCGCGACCTGATCGACCGCATCCGCGGCGGCTCGCTGGTCTTTGCCTACTATCCCGACAGCGACTGGCTGCAGCGCTCGCGCCTGCTCGACGGCGATTGCGGCGCCACGCGCCAGGCGAGCGCGGCCAGGGCCGCGCCAGGCGGCAGCTGAGGCCCGCGCCGCCGCGGCGTCAGTCCGCCGCGGTTTCGCCCGTCGCCAGGTCCCACCACGGCGTGCACAGCATCTGTTGGCGCGCGACCGCCGCGTCGTGCGCCTGCCACAGCGTGCCCGCTGCGACGTCCTGCGGCGAGAAGAAGCCGGCCTCGTCGAACGGGGCCACGCCCAGGCACCAGCGCAGCCGCCGCGGCGGCTGCGGCGTCGGGATCGAGAATTCGAATTCGCCCTCGAGCACGGCCCCGGGTGCAAGCTGCAGGGCCAGAGGCGTCGCGGGGACCGTCGGGCCGGTGAACCCGCCCGGCGCGAGATCGCGCGCGGCGTGGCGCAGCACGACGTCGCCGCCGTCGGCCTGGAACGTCGGCGCGCCGACCGCCCCCGCCACCAGCCGCCCCGACAGGACCGCCTGCCGGTCGCCGCGGTCGAAGACCGCCAGCGGCGCGTCGCCGGTGTTGTGCAGCCGGTAGCGCAGATGGATGGCGTCGGGCGCCGTGGCCGACATCGCCACGTCCAGGCGCGCGCCCTGCGCGTCGACATGGACGGTCGTCCTGGTGTTCTCGCTCATGCGATCGGTCCGGGTGGCGGCGGGGCCGGTGCGGCCCGGATCATCGTAGGCCGCAGCCGGGGAGCAGGCCAGCGTCAGCGCCAGCAGCCCGCCAGCGATCCGCCCGGGAACCGCATGCGCCCCAGGGGCCGGGGGGCGCGGCAAAAAAAGACGGGCAGCCGCGTGTACGCGGGCTGCCCGTCCCCTCCATCCCTGGAGCGCGTGATCGCGGCGTCCTGCCCCGATCACAACCGGTAGCTGGGCCGATCCGGCAGCCCGAGCTCCTCGCGCAGGCCGTTCTCGGTCAGGTGGTCGGGATTGGCCGTGGTGGGCGGCGTGGCGGGATCGCCGTCGAAGTCGAAGGCGGGCGCCGTGGTTTCCAGGCCCACCGCCTGTCGCTCGGAGTTGGAGATGCCGCGGTCGGCCACATCGGGGCCGCTGTAGTTGCCCGGCTGCAGCGAGCCGTTGACGAAGTTGTAGGCGTGCGACATCTCGTGGTACAGCACCACCACCGGCGCCGGGAACGCGTCCATGTGGAAGGACGGGTTGTAGCGGATGTCGGTCTGCACGCCCGGGCCGGCAACGCCGTTGGTGATCTGCACATCGGGCCAGGTCGCATCATCGTTGGCCGGCATCGCATAGCCGTTGTGCTCGTTCGACAGCTCCTTGATGGTGACCGTGTTGCCCTTCGACGCTGCGGTGGCATCGAACTCGGCGAGCATGCGCTGCCCGTTGGGCGAGCTGCGCAGGAATTCGAGTTCGGCCTCGACGCGCTGGACGAAGGCGTCCGACCCCTGCACCCGGATGCTGCTGCCAGCGGCCGCGTCGATCTCGACGTTGACCACGGTCGGGCGCGCGCCGGTGGCGGAATTGATCAGGTCGCCGATCTCGGCGTACACCGTGGTGCGGTCGCCGGCCCCTTCGATGGTGTCGCGGCCGGCGCCGGCATAGATGGCGCTGGCGCCGCTCGCGGCATGCAGGATGTCGTCGCCCAGGCCGCCGGACACCATGTCGCCGGCGCCGCGGCTGCGGATCGTGTCGTTGCCGGCGCCGCCCTCGAGGAAATTGCGGCCGGTGCCGCCGTCGATACTGTCGGCGCCATCGCCGCCGTGGACCACGTCGACGCCGCTGCCGCCCTGGATGACATCGTCGCCGCTGCCGCCGGCGATGTCGTTGCGGCCGCTGCCGGACAGGGTCGCGCGGTCGTTGCCGGCACCCGCGTCGATGCGGTTGTCGCCGCTGCCGGCGATGTCGACCTGGTCATCGCCGGCGCCGGTGTCGGCCACGATGTTCACGGTGACGTTGGCCGCGACCTCGATCACGTCGTCGCCGCCGCCGGTGCGCAGGGTCAGCTCCTGGCCCTCGGCCGTCTTCACGGCGAAGGATTCGCCGTTGACGCTCACGTCCAGGGTGCCGTCGTCGCGCTGGCTGACCCCGACGCGGTCGCTGGTGCCGCCGGTGGTGATCACCAGCTGGTCGGCGCTGACGTAGGTCTGGCCGCCGCCGGCATCGCCCAGGGTGCGCTCGCGCGCGATCTGCACGTCGCCGTCTCGGTGCAGCGTATCGACCTGGATGGTCTTGCCGTCCGGGGTCTGGCCCAGGCTGCGGTCGGCCGGATTGCTCCGGCTGCCGTCGATCTCGGTCGCGCCGGAACGCGGCAGCAGCGACATCAGCGGGGAGCGCTCGACCTGGCCGGGATCGACCGGATCCAGGTCCAGATCCCCAGGCGAGGCCAGCCGGTTGCTGTCCACTTCCGGGTTGTCCCAGTAGCTCTCGCTCTGCGGCAGGGCGGCGTCGGCAATCCGGGAAGCATCGGTGATCGACATCGGGGCATCTCGCTGGGGCGGGGGACGGACGCCATATGTACGCGGCCGTATGGATGGCGCACAGCTGGGGCGTACCCTGCCTCGGGCCGACCCTAGGACCCTGGATGGTGCCGGGGCGAGCAAGTTCTGCAATGCAGCATCGGTCGCGTAGAATTGCGTTTCCCCACCATGCGGGCTTTCGCCCGCGCCGCAGGAGTTGCCGTCCCATGGGTCTCGACCACGTCTCCACCGGGAAAAATCCCCCGGACGAAATCAACGTCATCATCGAGATCCCGAAGGACGCCGAGCCGGTGAAGTACGAGGTGGACAAGGAGAGCGGCGCGATCTTCGTCGACCGCGTGCTCTCCACGCCGATGCGCTATCCCTGCAACTACGGCTACGTGCCCCACACCCTGTGCGGCGATGGCGACCCGGCCGACGTGCTGGTGGTGCTGCCGCTGCCGCTGGTGCCAGGTTCGGTGATCCGCTGCCGCCCCGTGGGCGTGCTGAAGATGACCGACGAGGCCGGCAGCGACGAGAAGCTGCTGGCCGTGCCGGTGACCAAGGTGTTCCAGGGCTACGCCCACGTCGAGAACATCGACCAGGTGAGCACCCACTGGCTGGAGCGCATCGGCCACTTCTTCGAGCACTACAAGGACCTCGAGAAGGGCAAGTGGGTCAAGCTCGAGGGCTGGGGCGGGGCCGAGGAAGCGAAGAAGATCCTGGTCTACGCGATCGAGCGCCACAACGCGCAGCTGGCCGGCGCGGCGGCCTGATCCACGGCCGACGCGCGCCTACGGCGCGCTGTCGGGAGGCACGGGCGGGCGGATCGCCAGCCCGATCAGTCGCGACACCACCAGGGCGATGTACATCACCCCGGCGAACGCCTCCAGCATCACCAGCGCGCGCGCCGGCGGCCGGACCGGCAGGATGTCGGTCAGGCCCACGCCCGAGAGCGTGCTGAAGCTCAGGAACAGCAGTTCGGTCCAGGTGCGCGGCAGCTGCGCGTCGACCGCGGCCAGGAAGCTGCCCGGGAACCAGTACTGGCAGGCCGCGTAGGCAAAGGCGAAGCCCCACGCCAGCAGGGTGAAGGTCGCACCGGCGGCGTACAGCTCGTCGCTGGTGACCTTGTGGTCGCGGAGCATGTAGCCGATCAGCGCCAGGGCGGTATAGAAGTACAGCGCGCCTTCCAGCACGTAGGCATAGACCAGTACCTGCGGCCGACCGGCCAGTACCGACCACAGCGACAGCAGCACCGCCGGCCCCGCCAGGCACCAGGCAATGCGGTTGCTGGCCGCGCTGCGGTTGACCACCCACAGCGCCAGTATCAGCACCAGGATCCCGAACGCGCCGAACACTGCGCGCCCGGCCGCGGTGCCCTCCATCGCCGGATACAGCACCACGCCGGCGAGCTGGACCAGCAGCAGCCATCCCGAAGGATGGCGCCTGGCCGTCACCAGCAGGCGCAAGGACTGGAACGATGCCATCAGGCCGTCGCCGGGCGCGCGATGCGAGTGCGGTCAGCACCAGCGCCCCGGCGGACCTGCGTGGCGCTCATCCCGGAGCCCGGCAGGCCGTGCGGCTTACTGGGTCCAGCGGCCCGGGCCGGTGGACTCGGGCAGCACCTGCGCCGACAGGCGCCGGTCATGGTTGAGCAGCCGCACCGCGTCGGCCAGGATCGCCGCCGACTCGTGCAGGAGCGGATCCGGCCGCTTCTCCGCCGCCTTCTCGCGGGCCGCGTCTTCGGCCACGTCGCGCTCGCTGGCCTGCAGTCCGTCGTCGGTGCTGCTGTCGGCCAGCGGGTCGAGGGCCAGGCCAAGCGCCTTGCGCTCCTCCTGGCGGCGGGCGCGCTTGGCTTCGTCGCGGTCGCGTTCGGCGCGCCGCTCGGCTTCGTTGAGCGAGACGTACTTCTTCTCGCGTTCGGCCCGGAATTCGGCCACGTCCTCCGACCACCAGCGGAACTCGTGGTCGCTCGCCACGCGCTGCTTGTGCAGGACCTGCAGCTTGGGCAGCAGCGGCGCGAAGTCGCCATAGCGCTGGTGCGGCACGGCCGCGATCTGGCGCCATTCCAGCGCGTTGTCGTAGGTGCTTTCGCCGAACTCGCTGGCGTCGACCGTCACCGGGAACGCCAGGTCGGGCACGACGCCGCGATTCTGCGTGCTGCTGCCACCGGGCAGGAAGAACTGCGCGATGGTCAGCTTGACGTGCCCGTAGCGGTCGCCCTCGGATGCCGGCCAGCGGTCCAGCGGCACGATGTTCTGCACCGTGCCCTTGCCGAACGAGGTCTCGCCGATGACCAGGCCGCGACCGTAGTCCTGGATCGCGCCGGCGAAGATCTCCGACGCCGAGGCCGAGCCGCGGTTGATCAGGACCGCCAGCGGCCCGTCCCAGGACACGCCCGCGGTGCGGTCGCTTTCCACGCTGACGCGGCCGCCGGATTCGCGCACCTGCACCACCGGGCCCTTGTCGATGAACAGCCCGGTCAGCTCGATCGCCTCGTTGAGCGACCCGCCGCCGTTGCTGCGCAGGTCCAGCACCACGCCATCGATGCCGTCGGCGCGGAACTCCCCCAGCAGCCGGGCGACGTCGCGGGTGGCCGAGGTGTACTCGCCATTGCGGGTGCGCCGGCCTTCGAAATCCTGGTAGAACGCGGGCAGCTTGATCACGCCGATGCGCTTCTCGGCACCGCCCTCGACCGCAGGCAGGGTGATGACCTCGGACTTGGCCGCCTGTTCCTCGAGCTTGATGCGGGCGCGGGTGAGCACGACGCGCACCGGGGTGCTGTCCAGCGTCGCCTCGCCGGGAATCACGTCCAGCCGCACCTGGGTCTCCTTGGGACCCTTGATCTTCTCCACCACGTCATCCAGGCGCCAGCCCACCACGTCCTCCATCGGCCCGCTGGTGCCCTGGCCGACGCCGACGATGCGGTCGCCGGCCTTGAACTTGCCGCTGAGCGCGGCCGGCCCGCCGGCGATGAGTTCGCGGATCACCACCACGTCGTCCTGCTTCTGCAGCTGCGCGCCGATGCCTTCCAGCGACAGCGACATGCTCTGCGTGAACAGCTTCGCGGTGCGCGGGCTCATGTAGTCGGTATGCGGATCGACCGTCGAGGTATAGGCGTTGAGGAAGGTCTGGAACGCATCCTCCTGCTTGAGCGCGGCGACGTTGTTGGCCAGGTTGAGGTAGCGCCGGTCGAGAGTCTTGCGGATCTCGTCGGGCGCCTTGCCGGCGAGCTTGAGCCGCAGCCAGTCGTTGCGCACAGACTGCTTCCACAGCGCGTCGAGCGTGGCGGCATCGCCGGCCCACGCCGCTTCCTCGCGGTCGTACTCCCAGCGGTCGTCGCCGGTGAAATCGAAGATGTCCTGTTCGAGCAGGTCGCGCGCGTAGGCGACGCGGTCGGCCACGCGCTGCTTGTAGACGGCGAAGATCGTGTACGCCGGCTCGAGGTTGCCGCTGCGCACGTTCTCGCCCATCGCCGGCCGGTAGGCCTCGAAGCGGGCGATGTCGGCAGCGGTGAAGAACAGCTTGGAGCCGTCCAGCGCCTCGAGGTAGTGGTCGAAGATCTCGGCCGACATGGTCGCGTCGAGCGGCCGCGGCCGATAGGCATAGCGGCTGTCCGACAGCAGTCCGTAGACCAGCTTGGAGGTGGTGGCCTGCTCGGCGGTGGGCGCGCCGGGCAGCGCATCGCCCTCGCTGCGCGCCATCAGCCCCAGCGGCACGGCCAGCGCCAGGGCGATCAGGGTGACGGAAGCGATGCGGTTCAATTTCATCGGGAACGATCCTGGTGTGCGGTCCGTGTGCGCTGCGCACACGATGCCGCCATGTTCTGACCCCGCGCCAGTGCACAAAGTTGCGCGGCGCGGTCCACTCTATCGGGCAGGGCTGCAGGCAACGTGAACGCGGGCCTGCGTCGACGGATCCGGCATGCCGGCCCGCCAGTCGCGGCCAAACCTTGCGTGAAGAGGCACGCGCGGCGCCGCCTCAGGCGGCCACGCCGGCCTCTTTCGCCTGGCGGTCGGCGTGGTAGGACGAGCGTACCAGCGGCCCGGACGCCACGTGGCTGAAGCCCAGCGACATCCCGTAATCCTCCAGCGCCTTGAACTCGTCCGGCGTCCAGTAGCGCAGCACCGGATGGTGGTGCGGGGACGGCTGCAGGTACTGGCCGATGGTGACCATCTCCACGTCGTGCGCGCGCAGGTCGCGCAGGGTGCCCTGCACCTGCTCCATGGTTTCGCCCAGGCCGAGCATGATCCCCGACTTGGTTGGCACCCCGGGATGCTGCGCCTTGAACTTCTGCAGCAGGGTCAGCGACCACTGGTAGTCCGCACCGGGGCGCACGTTGCGGTACAGCTCCGGCACGGTCTCGACGTTGTGGTTGAACACGTCCGGCGGCGCGGTGGCCAGGATCTCCAGCGCGCGCTCCATGCGGCCGCGGCCGCGGAAATCGGGGGTGAGGATCTCGATGCGGATCGCCGGCGACTGCGCGCGCACCGCCTCGATGCAGTCGACGAAATGCTGGGCGCCGCCGTCGCGCAGGTCGTCGCGGTCCACCGAGGTGATGACCACGTACTTCAGGCCCATGTCGGCGATGGTGTTGGCCAGGTTCAGCGGCTCGGACGCGTCCGGCGGCTTGGGCCGCCCATGGGCCACGTCGCAGAACGAGCAGCGCCGCGTGCAGACCTCGCCCAGGATCATGAAGGTCGCGGTGCCGTGGCCGAAGCATTCGTGGATGTTCGGGCAGCTGGCTTCCTCGCACACCGTGACCAGGCGGTTCTTGCGCAGCTTCGACTTGAGCGCCGCGACCGCGCCGTTGGACGGGATCCGCACGCGGATCCAGGACGGCTTCCTCAGCACGGGGGCGTCCACGAACTCCACCGGCGAGCGCGCGATCTTGTCGCCGGCCAGCTGCTTGGCGCCCGCCTCCAGCGGCGCGGAAGCGGCCTGCTGCACAACCTGCAGGGGGATGGAGCGCGGGCTCGACTCGGACATGACGGCTCAGGCGGCTCGGGCCGCGGCGGTGGGAAGGGGGTTGGCCAGGTCGGGCGCGGGCGCCGCACGCAGCGCCAGCCCGAACTGCCGGGCCAGTTCGTCCAGCAGGACGGGCTTGACCGCGTCCATGCCCGACGGACCGCCCAAGTCTAGCATCGAGGTCACCTGCAGCCCGGCGTAGCCGCAGGGATTGATGCGCCCGAACGGCTCCAGGTCCATGGCGATGTTGAAGGCCAGGCCGTGGAAGGTGCGGCCGTGGCGCACGCGGATGCCGAGGGCGGCGACCTTGGCATCGCCCACGTACACGCCCGGTGCGCCCTCGCGCCGCGCGCCGAGGATGTTCCACTCCAGCAGCGTGTCGATCAGCGCCTGCTCGATGCGGCACACGTAGTCGCGCACGCCCAGGCCCAGCCGGCGGATGTCGAGCAGCGGATAGACCACGATCTGGCCAGGCCCGTGGTAGGTCACCTGGCCGCCGCGATCGACGTGGACCACCGGGATCGCGCCCGGTGCCAGCACGTGCTCGGGCTTGCCGGCCTGGCCGAGGGTGAACACCGGATCGTGCTCGACCACCCACAGTTCATCCATCGAATCCGCATCGCGGGCGTCGGTGAAACGCTGCATTGCACGCCACACCGGCTCATAGGGCTGGCGGCCGAGGTCGCGGACCAGGCATCCGCTGGCTGCATGAGCCGTCGCGGGACTGGCGCTGGCGGCCACGGTGTCGCTCACCGCGGCGCCCCGCCCCGGCATGCCCCCGCGCGCGCGGGGCGGTGCAGGGACGTCACAGCGTCCATTTCACCTCGGGATGGTTGCGCAGGGCGGCGTGCGCAGCCTCGTACTGGGCGCGATCGCCGGCGCGAAAGCTAAGTTTCACCGAGACGAAGCGGCCGCCGCTGCTTTCGCGCCACTGGATGGATTCTTCCAGTACGGTCAGGCCGGCTTCGGTGAGCAGGCGCGGGATTTCGCCCTCCAGCCCGACGCCAGCCGGCCCCATCGCGGTGATCTCGAACACGCCCGGGAACTGGAAGCCGTGTTCAGGGTTGTCGGATTTGATTTCCATCCGCCGATTATGGGGGCGCGACGCGCGATCCCAAACCGGCGGCCCGAACGCGAAACGGCCGCCTCGCGGCGGCCGTCTGCGTCTTCAGGCGGGATGCGGCTTCAGCGCGACAGCTGCAGCAGGCTCGAGGACACCCAGCCCTTGTTGCCCAGTTCGTCCTCGACTTCCCACATCACGCCCTGCTTGGCGCCGGTGGGATACAGCATCATGCCCACGTCGAGGTCGCGCACCACGCCCTTGCCGTCGGCACCGGTGAACAGGCGCGCGGGCTTGGTGACGGTCACCGCCTGCTGTGCGTTGGCCGCCGAGGCGTCCTCGGGCAGGCCGCCGAGCTGGGCGACCAGGTCGGTGTAGGCCTGCAGGTAGGCCAGGGTGATGACCTGGCCGAGTTCGGTGTTGGCGTAGCCGCCGACGCCCGCGGCGCCCAGGCCGCTGCCGCCGAACAGGCCGCCGCCCGCGCCCCAGCCGATGTCGGTCTTCTTTGCATGGCCTTCGGCCATCGCGACCTGCTCGGACGAACGCACGTCGGTGACGGTCAGCACCACGTCGGCAGTCTTGCTCTTGAAGTTCAGCCCGCCGACGAGCGCGCCTGCGCGGCCGCCGATCAGTCCCCCCAGCAGGCCGCCCACGGCATTGCCGCCGGCGTTGCTGTTGGCGCCGATCAGGTCGGGCACCATCACGTAGTCGGCCGCCTTGATCTGGCCCTTGCCGATGTTGGAGCGGTTGCGCAGCTCGCCGTCGGCGCCCAGATCGCGCTCACGCATCGCCGCGCCGAGGCCTGCACCGCGATCGACCAGGGTGAAACAGCGCGACTTGTTGACGAACACCTTGATCAGGCGCGACGGCGCGGGCAGCTGCTGGCCGCTCCACCAGTGCACGCCGTCCTCGGGTTCGATCACCGAGATGGCGCCCAGCGGCTGTGCGCACACCGGGATCTGCGCCACCTGTTCCTGCCGCCGCTCCTGCGCGCTCTGGCGCTGGGCCAGCGCCGGCGTGGCCACGGCCAGCATGGCCACCGTCGAAAGCGCGGCCGCAACGGCGCGCCTGCCATTGAATACGGACATCGAGTCTCCCCTTATCCCTGAAGTTGTCTGTGCGGGCGCGCATCGGCGCACCCGTTCCCCACGCGTGCAGATGCATCCTGCATCGCACGCGCCGGGATCTTAGCAGACACGTTGTCCGTGACAGGGAGCGGACAACCGGGCCCGGGAATCCGCGCCCAGCCCTCGACCGCGTGGGATCAGACCGACTTCCACCACATCAGGAATTCGTGCCACAGACGCTTGAAGAAGCCCGCCTCCTCCACCGCCTGCAGCGCCACCAGCGGACGCTCGGCCACGACCTTGCCGTCCAGGGTCACACGCACCTTGCCGATGGCCTGGCCCTTGGTGATCGGCGCCACCAGGGTCTCGGGCACGTCCATCGACGGCTTGAGCTGGTCGTACTTGCCGCGCGGCAGGCTGACCAGCAGCGGCGCGGCCACGCCCAGCTGCACTTCGTCCACCGCGCCCTTCCACACCTTCTGCGTGGAGACCGCGTTGGAGGCGTCGTACAGGCGGTGGGTCTCGTGGAAACGGAAACCCCAGTTGAGCAGCGCCAGCGAATCGGTGGCGCGCTGCGCCTCGCCGCTGGACCCCATCACCACCGAGATCAGGCGCTGGTCGCCGCGCTTGGCCGAGGCCATCAGGCAGTAGCCGGCCGCGGAGTGATGGCCGGTCTTGATGCCGTCGACGCTGGAGTCTCGCCACAGCAGCAGGTTGCGGTTGCGCTGGGTGATCGGCCCGACCGTGAACTCCTTGATCGCGTTGTAGCTGTACTCCTCGGGGAAGTCGCGCACCATCGCGCGGCCAAGCAGGGCCAGGTCGCGCGGGGTCGAGTAGTGCTCGGGCTCGGACAGGCCGTGCGAGTTGACGAAGTTGGAATTGGTCATGCCGATGCGCTTGGCGTAGGCGTTCATCAGCGCGGCGAAGGCGTCCTCGCTGCCGGCGACATGCTCGGCCAGGGCGATCGCGGCGTCGTTGCCCGACTGGACCACCATGCCCTTTTCCATTTCCAGCAGCGGCGCGGTCTGGTTGACCGGGAAGCCGCTGTAGCTGCCGTCGGTGCCGGCGCCGCCCTTGCGCCAGGCGTTCTCGGTCATCATCACCTGGTCGTCGGCCTTGACCTTGCCGGCCTTCATCTCGGCCGCGATCACGTAGCTGGTCAGCACCTTGGTGATGCTGGCCGGCTCGACCCGTTCATCGACGTTCTCGCCGGCCAGGATCTGGCCGCTGGCGTAGTCCATCAGCAGCCAGGCGTTGCCGGTCACCGCCGGCGGCGGCGGGGTCGGCAGCGCGTCGCTCAGGGCCGCGGCCGGTGCCGCCTGTGCGGGCCGTGGCGTCTCCTGGGCGGTCGCCAGGCCGACGACGAGCAGGGCGGCCAGCGCGGCCACGGCGATGCGACGGGTCAGGAAAGCGGATTTCATCGGGTAGCGGACTCCGGTGTGCCGGACATCCCTGGCCGGACGGGAACATGGACGGTCGCGGGCGCGGCCCTGCGACGAAAGTCGGACAGTCTACTCGCGAACGATCTGCGGCATGCCCAGCCCCAGACCGGACACGCGCGAGGAAAGTTCGGCCAGCGCCACCGCGGCAACGGGGCCCACGCGCAGCCGCCACAGCCGCCGGTCGGCCACCGTGACGTCCTGCAGGTGGGCGGCGTCGATGCCGGCGCGCTGCAGCGCGGCCAGCGCGCGCTCGGCGTTGTCGCGGACCGAGAACACCCCGACCTGCAGGGTGACGTCGTCCTCGCCCGTGGCGGCTGGCGCCGGCGCGGAGGCCACGGTCGCAGTGGGCGGGACCGCGGGAGTCGCTGGCGCAGCTGCGACCGGCGCAGCAGCGCCCGGCGAAGCGGCGGCGGCGCGCTCGGCGTCCATGCGCGCCTGGCGTTCGCGCATCCAGGTATCGAATTCGTCGGCGCTGCGAACGCGGCCGTCCTCGGCCACCAGGCGGAAGCGGTTCTCGGCGCGCCCGTAACCGGGATGGTCGGCCAGGCGCGAACTGGCGGCCGCGGCGACCTGCGCAGCCGCGGGCGGGGTCGGGGCCGGGGCGGGCGCGGCAGGCTGCGGCGGCGCGGATGGCGGCCGGAGCGGGTCCGGAGCGACGGCCTGCGCTGCCGCGGGCGCCTGCGGCAGCCCGCCCACCAGCCGGTCGAGTCCGCTGGGGGCGACAGCGGGCGCGGGCGCCGCGGCAGGCGCGGCCGCCGTCTGCACCGCTCCGACGTCGCCCGGCCGCAATGCCCGCACTTCCACCCGCCCGGTGCCGCGGCGGTGGATGTCGAGCTTGACCGCGGCCGCGTAGCTCAGGTCGATCACCCGCCCCTCGTGGAACGGGCCGCGATCGTTGACCCGCACCACCACGCTGCGGCCGTTGTCCAGGTTGGTCACCCGCGCGAAGCTCGGCAGCGGCAGCGACTTGTGCGCGGCGGTGAACGCGTACATGTCGTAGACCTCCTGGTTGGAGGTGCGGCGTCCATGGAACTTGTTGCCGTAGTACGAGGCCACGCCCGTTTCGACGAAGCCGTCGGTCGACTCCAGCACGCGATAGGACCTGCCCAGCACGCTGTAGGGCGAGCGGTTGCCGTAGGCCGAACGCGGCTCGGCGACCACGGACGGCTCGGGAATGCAGGCCACGTTGGGCAGGTAGTCGGGCGTGGTGTCCTTCACTCCCGGCTTGTACAGGCCACCGGCGACGTAGTCGCCGCGGCTGCCCGGGTCCTCCTGCGCGGCCGGGTACGGCGTGAAGCCGCGGCAGTCCGGCGCGGGCCCGGTATCGGCGACCGGCGGCCGCTGCGAGGGCGTCGCCGCGGAGGGCTTGTTGCGGGTGCCGGCGCAACCGGCCAGCAGCAGCACCAGCGCCAGCAGCAGCCACCGGTTCACTGCGCCGGTCCCGCCCCGGCGCGGATCGCCTGCGCCAGCTGGTACACCGACAGCGAATACATCGGCGAACGGTTGTAGCGGGTGATCACGTAGAAGTTGCGATACGCCAGCCAGTACTCCGGGCCCGCATCGCCCTCGAGCGTGAGCAGGGTCGCGCCTTCGGCCACCGGTTCGCCCGGCAGCGGGGTGTAGCCGCGCTTGGCCAGGTTGGCCAGCGGGTAGACCGGCTCCCGGTTGTCGGGAACGAAATCCTCCGCCCCCGGGGCGCGCGCCGCGCGCGCCACCACCGGCGCGCCGCGTTCCCAGCCGTGCACCACGAAGTAGTTGGCGATCGAGGCGAACACGTCCGGCAGGTGGGTGAGCAGGTCGCGGCGACCGTCGCCATCGCCGTCCTTCGCCCACAGCCGGTAGCTCGACGGCATGAACTGTCCCAGCCCCATCGCCCCGGCATAGCTGCCCTTGAGCGCGAGCAGGTCCAGCTGCGGCTCTTCCTTCTTCAG
Organism: uncultured Luteimonas sp.; assembly: GCF_947492465.1. NCBI lineage: Bacteria > Pseudomonadati > Pseudomonadota > Gammaproteobacteria > Lysobacterales > Lysobacteraceae > Luteimonas > uncultured Luteimonas sp. The sequence goes on along the minus strand of NZ_CANLNF010000001.1, from coordinate 28,609 downwards.
CGCGAACAGCTGCGCCAGCTCGCCGGCGAAGAACGGCGCGCGCTTGGGATAGTCGAAGGCCAGCGTGTACAGCGCGTCGACCACGCGGAAGCTGCCGGTCACCCGTCCATAGCTGGTTTCCACGCCGATGATCGCGACGATGATCTCGGCCGGCACGCCGGTCTGCGCGGACACGCGATCGAGCGCGGCGCGGTGGGCGTTGTAGAACGCGACGCCGCCACCGATGCGGGCATCGTTGAGGAAGATCGGCCGGTACTCGTGCCACTTGCGCACGGCTTCGGCAGGGCGGTTCATCGCGTCGATGATGTTGTGCCGCACCTGCGCCTGCGCCAGCACCTCGCGGATCTGGCCGCGGTCCACGCCATAGGTGGAGGCGGTGTAGTCGACGAAGGCATCGATGCGCTGCGCGCGCGGGATCGCCGGATCCGTGACCGCGGGCGGCGCCACCGGCCGCTCCGGCGGCTGCGGCACCTTCGGCAGCAGGCCCTCGCCGGAGACCGGCTTCGCCGGCGCCTCGGGCTCGATCGCGGGCGGGGCCGGCGTCGCGGCCTCGACATTCGCGGAGGAAGGTGCCGGTGTCGCGCAGGCGCACAGGGCGACAGGCAACAGGCAGACGGCAAGACGGACAGCGCGTGCTCGGATCATCGGCGCGAGCGTAGCACGCAGCCCCCGGCGCGAAGATTTGCAGAGCATGAACGACGGCTGCATCCCATCGCGCAGCCGGCGGTGATGCCGCTGCCGATGCGCGCCGTTTCGGCAGGCGCGAACCGCGCGCGCCAGACACCCACCACTTCGCTCAGCGCTTGCCCTGGCCGTGTGCGCCGACCGCCATCACCACGCCCATGCCCGCCAGCAGCGACACCGCCGCGGTGCCGCCGAAACTGAGCAGCGGCATCGGCACGCCCACCACCGGCAGCAGGCCCGAGATCATGCCGCCGTTGACCACCACGTAGACCGACAGCGCCAGCCCGAAGCTGCCCGCCACGATCCGCGCGAAGGGTTCGCGCGCGCCCGCGGCGATCCACAGGCAGCGACCGATGACGAACGCGTACAGCGCCAGCACCGTGGCCACGCCCAGCCAGCCGAACTCCTCGGCGAGCACCGCGAAGATGAAGTCGGTGGTGTGTTCGGGCACGTAGTTCAGGTGCGACTGGGTGCCCTCGCCCCAGCCCTGCCCGGTGGCGCCGCCCGAACCGATCGCGATCTTGGACTGGATGATGTTCCAGCCCGCGCCCAGCGGGTCGTTCTGCGGATCGCGGAAGGTCAGGATCCGGTCCTGCTGGTAGGGCCGCAGGAACGAGAACCAGCCGATCGGGGCGAACAGCGCCAGCCCGGCGACGGTCGCGGCCCCCGCGCCTGCGATGACGAACCACCAGGCCGACAGGCCTGCCAGGTACAGCGCGAACACGCCGCTGGCGGCGACTAGCATCGCCGTGCCGAAGTCCGGCTGCAGCAGGATCAGGCCGGTCGGGACGCCGATGATGGCCACCGTCGAGAGCAGCACGCCGGGGCGCGGCGGCGGCGCGCTCTGGGCCAGCATCCAGGCGGCCATCATCGGCAGGCTCAGCTTCATCAGCTCGGCCGGCTGGAAATAGAACACGCCCAGGTTGATCCAGTGCGCGCCGCTGCGCCCGGTGCCGACGAACAGCACGACCAGCAGCGGCAGCAGCGACACGGCGTAGAAGGCGGGCGTGGCGCGGCGCAGCGGCGCCGGCGGCACCCGCGACAGCAGCCACATCACCCCCAGTCCGACCACGTAGCGCGCGCCCTGCGACTGCACCAGCGCCAGGTTCTGTCCGCCCGCGCTGTGCAGCACCGCCAGGCCGATGCCCATCAGCGCCAGCAGCGCACCCAGCAGCGGCCAGTCGAGCGTGCGCACGAAGCGCGCGACGAGGTCCAGCAGCCAGCGCAGGATGGTGTTCATGCGGAAGGCCGGGATTGGGGATTCGGGATTCGGGAGTCGGACAGCGGGGTTTGGCGCAGGGCAGCCGGCGGGCCGGATCCGGTCGTCACGTTGCCGAAATCAGGCTGTGCCTGCTCGCCAGGCGACCCGATTCCCGATTCCCCATTCCCGATTCCCGGCTCCTCGGGCATCACCCCCAGCAGCCAGGCGTCGAACACCTTGCGCGCGATCGGCGCGGCGGCGCTGCCGCCGTAGCCGCCGCCTTCCACCGCGATCGCGACCGCGATGGTCGGCGCATCGGCCGGAGCGAAGCCGATGAACAGGGCGCGGTGGCGCAGGTGCAGCGGCAGGCTGCGCGGATCGACCGCGCCCGTGCCGCGCCGGCTGATCACCTGCGCGGTGCCGGTCTTGCCGGCCATCAGGTAGCCCGCGCCGCTGGCCACGCGCCAGCCGGTGCCGCCGGGCTGCATGGTGTCCATCATCCCCAGGCGCACCACCTCGACGTTTTCGGGATTCGGGCTGATCGGGACCGGCGGCGGCTGCGGCACGTCGGTCCAGTCGGCCTCGAAGCCGGCGCGGGTCTGCGCCACCAGGTGCGGACGGCGCAGCATGCCGCCGGCCAGGCCGGCGCTGGCGCGCGCCAGCTGCAGCGGCGTCACCTTCCAGTCGCCCTGGCCGATGCTGGCGTTGACCGTATCGCCCGGATACCAGCGCTCGCCGCGCGCGATCCGCTTGGCCTCGGGCGAAGGCAGGATGCCGTCGATCTCACCGATCAGGTCGATGCCGGTGGGCGCGCCGAAACCGTAGTGGCGCATGTACTGGGCGAAGCGTTCGATGCCCATGTCGAGCGCCAGCCGGTAGTAGTAGGTGTTGACCGAGGCGGAGATCGACTTGCGCAGGTCGGTCCAGCCGTGGCCGCCGCGGCTAGCATCGCCCCAGCCGCGGCTGGTGCCGGGCAGGTAGAACATGCCGGTCGACAGCACCCGGTCCTCGGGCTTGCGCACGCCGCTGTCCAGCCCGGCCAGGGCCAGCAGCGGCTTGAGCGTCGAACCCGGCGCCACGCCGCCCAGCACCAGACGGTTGAACAGCGGCCGCGACGGGTCGTCCATCAACTGCCGGTAGTCGGTGGTGGAAATGCCGTTGACGAACAGGTTCGGGTCGAACGCCGGCAGGCTCACCATCGCCAGCACTTCTCCGCTACGCGGATCGAGCGCGATCGCCGCGCCCTCCTGCTCGCCGAACGCGGTCACCATCGCCTGCTGCAGGTCGAGGTCGATCCCCAGCCGCAGGTCGGCGCCGGCCTGCGCCGGCACCATGCCGATGCGGCGCAGCGCGCGCCCCTCGACGTTGGTCTCGACCTGCGCGTAGCCGATGCGGCCGCGCAGCTGTTCGTCGTAGGCGCGCTCCAGGCCGGTGCGCCCGGTGTGCGGGAACAGGATCTGGTCGCGGCCGTAGCGCGCCACGTCGTTCTCGTCGGTGCGGCCGACGTAGCCGATCACGTGCGCGAACAGTTCGCCATGCAGGTAACGCCGGTTGAGGTAGGGCACCACCTCGACGCCGGGGAAACGCCAGCGGTCGACCGCGAAGCGGGCCACCTCCTCGTCGCTCACCCGCGCCTTGAGGGTGATCGAACGGAAACTGCGGGTCGCCTTGCGCGCCACCTCGAAACGCGCGATCTCCTCCGGCGTCAGCGTCACCACCTGCGAAAGCGCTTCGAGCATGCGCGGGATGTCGCCGGCATCCTCGGGCGTGACGTCGATCCGGTAGGCCGGCACGTTGTCGGCCAGCAGCCGGCCATTGCGGTCGTAGATCAGCCCGCGCGCCGGCACCACCGGATGCGGCTTGATCCGGTTGGCCTCGGACAGGCGCGCGTACTCGTCGTGGTCGACCACCTGCAGCCGGAAATACCAGCCCGCCAGGCCCAGCAGGCCCAGCAGCACCAGGCCGAAACCGACCAGTGCGCGCAACCGGAACTGGGCGGCTTCGGCCGAGGCGTTCCGGATGCGCTGGCGGCGCTCGCGCATCAGCGCGGCCTCCGCACCTGCCGCAGGGCGTCGAAGCCGAGGAACAGCGGCACCCACAGGGCCATGCCGACCAGCGGCGCGATCCAGTACAGCCAGGGGTACTGCGGCAATCCCAGCACCAGGTGCAGCGCCGCGGCCACCACCCGGTCGTTGAGCAGCAGGCCGCCGATCGACAGCGCCTGCTGCGGCAACGGAAAGAAGCGCAACTGGGTGCGGAAGCGCTGCAGGATGAAGGCCATGATCACCAGCCGCAGCGCCTGCTCGCCCAGCAGCGCGCCGAAGGTCAGGTCAGCGAGCAGCCCGGCGGCGAACGCCAGGCCCAGGCCGGCGCGTTCGGGTTCCTCGATCACCCAGTAGGCGACCACCAGCGCCAGCCAGTACGGCCGCAGGCCCTGCACCATGGCCGGCAGCGGCAGCAGGCCGAGCACGAGCGCGGCCAGTACGCTCACCGGCAGCAGCCACAGGCGCCCGCGACGGTTCATCGGCGAGTCTCCGCGGCCGGCGCCGGGGTGGATGCGGGGGCCTGCACGCGCCGGGCGTCGTCGGGTCCGGGTGGCCGCGCGGGCACCGCGTCTTCGCGCGGCGCAGCCGGCGCCGTGTCCGCGGCGCCGGCTTCCGGTGCATGCACGCCTTCGCCAGCGCCGGGCGCCGTCGCATCGACGCTGCCCGCGGCGACCACGCCGGCCGCGGCCGGGGGCCGTCCTTCGCGCAGCAGCAGCACGTCGCGCCCGCGATCGAGCTGCGCGGACGGTTCCAGTTCGCCGATCAGGAAGGCGTGGCTGTCGTCCGGCCGCAGGTCGACCAGGGTGCCGACCGGGAAACCCGGCGGGAAGCGCCCACCCAGGCCCGAGGTCACCACCACGTCGCCCGCCTTCACGTCGCTGGACACCGGGATGTTGCGCACTTCCAGCCGGTCGCTGCGGCCGATGCCGTAGGCCACCAGGCGCACGCCAGTGCGCGAGATCGAAACCGGCACCGCATGGTCGAGGTCGGTGAGCAGGAGCACCGTCGCGGTGCCGGGGGTGACGGCGATGATCTGCCCGACCAGGCCGCCGGCATCGATCACGCTCTGGCCCTGGCGCACGCCGTCGTTGCTGCCGGCGTTGAGCAGCAGGCGCTGGCGCGAAGGATCCAGGTCCACGTCCAGGATCGGCGCCAGCTGCACGTCCAGGCCGTGGCGCGTGGCCGCGCCGAGCAGGCCGCGCAGGCGCGCGTTCTCCTCGGCCTCGACCTGCAGCCGCGCCTGTCGCGCGCCCATCACCAGCAGTTCGTTGCGCAGGCGGCGGTTGTCGTCGGCCAGCAGCGAGCGCGTCACCGCGTCCTCGCGCACGGTCTGGCCGAGCCGCGACGGCAGGCCGGCCAGCTGCCACAGCGGTTGCACCGCGACGCTGGCGGTCGACCGCGCGCGATCGAGCCAGCCGCCGCGATGGTCGAGCACGATCAACACCACCGACATCGCCAGGAACGCCAGCAACCGCAGCGTCCCGGCGACGTCGCCGGGTCGTTGGGCAGCCGGGCTGGCGAAGGAGGACACGTTAGGGACCGGGCTTCGGGAGTCGGAAATCGGGAATGGGCGAAGCGTCGATCACAGCCGGCCGGCGCTGGCCGCATGCCGCGAAACGACGATGAGAAGCGATGGTTCGCAAAGGCAGGGGTCAGGGTGCGCCGCTTCGGATGGGCACCTGCGTCCCTTCGATCCAGGCACCAGGCGATCCAGTCGCGCTACCACCCCGCCGATTCCCCGCTCCATCACTCCGACGCGAAGAACTCGTTGCCGTGCAGGTCAAGCAGCTCCAGCGCGCGGCCGCCGCCGCGGGCCACGCAGGTCAGCGGGTCGTCCGCGACCTGCACGTGCAGGCCGGTTTCCTCGCTGATCAGGCGGTCCAGGTCGCGCAGCAGCGCGCCGCCGCCGGTGAGCACGATGCCGCGCTCGGCGACGTCCGCGCACAGTTCCGGCGGGGTCTGCTCCAGCGCCTGGCGCACCGCGGCGACGATGCCCGACAGCGGCTCGCGCAGCGCGTCGAGCACCTCGCTGGAGGTGATCGACACCACCTTCGGCACGCCCTCGGCCAGGTGCCGGCCCGAGATCTCCATCGACGCCACCTTCTCCTGCGGATAGGCGCAGCCGAGCTCGATCTTGATCTTCTCGGCGGTGCTTTCGCCGATCAGCATGCCGTGGTTGCGGCGCACGTAGTTGATGATCGACTCGTCGAAGCGGTCGCCGCCGATGCGCGCGGACTGCGAATAGACGATGCCGTTGAGCGCGATCACCGCCACCTCGGTGGTGCCGCCGCCGACGTCGACCACCATCGAGCCGCGCGCCTCGGTGACCGGCATGCCGGCGCCGATCGCCGCGGCCATGGGTTCCTCGATCAGCGAGACGTCGCGCGCGCCGGCCTCCATCGCCGAGTCGCGGATCGCGCGCTTCTCCACCTGGGTCGAGCCGGCCGGCACGCAGATCAGCACCCGCGGGCTGGGGCGCAGGAAACGGCTCTTGTGCACCTTGCGGATGAAATGCTTGAGCATCTCCTCGGTATAGGTGAAGTCGGCGATCACGCCATCCTTCATCGGCCGGTGGGTGGTGATGTTGCCGGGGGTCCGGCCGAGCATCATCTTGGCCTCGCTGCCCACCGCCGCCACCGCCTTCTGGCCGCCGCTGCGGTCCTGGCGCACGGCCACCACCGAGGGCTCGTTCAGGACGATGCCCTGTCCGCGGACGAAGATCAGGGTATTGGCCGTGCCCAGGTCGATGGACAGGTCGTTGGAGAACATGCCGCGGAACTTCTTGAACATCGGGGGACGAATCCGTCTCGGGCTGGCGCACAGGGGCCGCTAGCCTAGCAAAAAAGCGCATTCCGGCGGCTTCCGGCATCTCCGGAACGGGGCCTGCGCCACACCCCGGCGCTGGTGGGATCGCCACGGTGCCCGAAACCGCCTCCCGGGCGCCGATGCCGCTGGCCTCGCCGCGGCCGCCCGGCTACCCTAGCGCCCCTGTTTTCCTGCCCGAGAGACCCGATGTCCGCACTGATCTGCGGTTCCCTGGCCTACGACACCATCATGGTGTTCCCCGACCAGTTCAAGAACCACATCCTGCCGGACAAGGTCCACATCCTGAACGTCTCGTTCCTGGTCCCCAGGATGCGCCGCGAGTTCGGCGGCTGCGCGGGCAACATCGCCTACAACCTCAAGCTGCTGGGCGGCGATCCGATCCCGATGGCGACCGTGGGCGGCGATTTCGGCCCCTACCGCGAGTGGTTCGAGGAAAACGACATCCCCCTCGAGCGGGTCAAGGTGATCGACGAGCTGTTCACCCCGCAGGCCTTCATCACCACCGACCACGACAACAACCAGATCACCGCCTTCCACCCGGGGGCGATGATGCGCAGCTACGAGAACCACGTGAAGGACGTGCCGGGCGTGAGCATCGGGATCGTCAGCCCGGACGGTTACGAGGGCATGCTCCAGAACGCGAAGGAGTTCGCCGAGTCCGGCATCCCCTTCATCTTCGACCCGGGCCAGGCCATGCCGCTGTTCAACGGGGAGGAACTTCGCGCGTTCATCGAGCAGGCCGACTACGTGACGGTCAACGACTACGAGTCCAACCTGCTGCAGGAGCGCACCGGCTGGACCGAGAAGGACATCGTGCAGCGGGTGAAGGCCTACATCATCACCCAGGGGCCGCGCGGCGCGCTGATCCACACGCCCGGGCAGGCCTACACCGTCCCGCCGGCCCACGAGCGCCGGATCACCGACCCGACCGGCTGCGGCGACGCGTTCCGCGCCGGCCTGATCTTCGGCATCGAGAAGGGCTGCGACTGGCAGACCATCGGCCGCATCGGCAACCTGATGGGCGCGCTGAAGGTCGAGCACCCGGGCACGCAGAACCAGCGTTTCGACTACGAAGACTTCGCCGGCCAGTTCCGCCAGCAGTTCGGGTACGCGCTGTAACGGGCGCAGGTGCTTGCGGCCAGCCGCATCGTCGTCCGCCCGCGGCACGACCCTCGCGCTGCGCTGCATGGCAGTGCGTGTCACGTATCCACGCCCGGTGCGTTGCCCCTTGCGGATGAGGCTTGCGGGCTGAAGCGCAATCCTCGCCCGGCGACAGATCGTCGATCCCGCTGGATCGGGATCGCCGCGCGCCGAGGTGCACGTCATGTGGTCCTGCTCGGCCTGCTCATGCAGGGCCTGGCCTGCGCCGCGCCGCCGAGGGCAACGGCACCCTCGTCCCCGCCACCCGACCTCGAGCGGATCGTTGCAACGCTACGCGACCTTGCCGCGGGGTCGGCGGGATTGGGACAGGCGCTGCAGTCGCTTGGGCCCGAGGCTGGGCACGAACCGCTGAAGGAATCCCGCGGACCCAGGGACCTCAGGTTGCCGGGCTTCACCAGCAGGGACGGTTATCGCATCGAAAGCGTCGAGATTCGTGTACGCCGCGGCGGACTCGATGGCGCCCCGCTGCTCCTGCTGCACCTCGGGACCAGCCCTTGTGCACCAGTCGACGAACTTGCCGAGTGGGTTGGCGCGGACCGCCAGGTCTCGATTGCGCCTTCGCCACACCTGCAGGAAGGCGCTGGCGTTCGCGGATACGCGCGCGACTACGGCACCCGACGCATCGAGCTGCTGGCCACCCGTGAGGCACTCGATTGCGTCGCCCTCATCGGGGTGCATCGCCCGGGCGCGTGACGTCGGCGATCCCGCCGCGGTACTCCCGGGCCGCCGACTCCAGCCACGCCGCGAGTTCACGACGGCGCACGCGTTCGCGGCGCGCCCGCGCCAGGCTGTCGAGCATGTAGTCGCGCCTGGCCGCGTCGTTGCCGGCGAACGACAGCGCCAGGTCGCGGTCCATCCAGCGGCGGATGAGCACGAACAGCGCCACGTGCAGGCCCAGCGCCAGCCCGCTGACCACCACCACGATCAGCACGTCCATCGTCCTGCGCCCGGGTCAGGCCGATGCCGGACTCAGTCCCACTCCGGCATCTTCGCGCGGTCCAGGCCCGCGACCTCGAACTCGGCCACCCGGTTGCCGACGTCGCGCGTCGGGAATTCGATGCGCATGCGCGTGGCATCCCGCGTGAGCCGCCACAGCGCCTTCTCGTCGTCGATGAACATGGCGATGGCCTCGTCCGTCTTCGGACGGTTGGCCGACATCGTCTTCGGCGCCTGGTCGTCGATGGTGACGGTGACGCTGCAGCTGCGGTAGCAGGCCTTGGCGAAATCGCCGCCGGGCAGCACCAGGTAGCTGCTGCGGCCCCAGTCCGGATGGTCGCGGAAGATCAGCCGGACCGGCTTGGCGCCGCTGCCGTCGACGTCCAGCGGCTCCTTCGCATAGATCGAGGCCGAGAGCTGGTTGCCTGCCTCCACCGGCTGGCTCTGGTAGGTCCACAGGGCGGCGACGCGGCTCGCCTCCAGTTCGGCGGCGCCCTTGGCCCTGGCCTCCTCGTGGCGCGGCCGCACGCGGTCGGCCGCTTCGGTGGTCGGCCATTTCGCCAGCAGGATGTCGCCCTGCGCCTTGGCCAGCGCCCAGTTGCCGTCGGCGACCGCGGCCTCGAAGCCGCGCTCGGCTTCCTCCGCGGCCTGTTCGTTGGCCTGGGCCAGCGCCGCCGCCTGCGCCGCGGCCTCGGCTTCGCGGTCCTTGCAGCCCGCCAGCAAGGCCAGGGCGAGCAGCGCGGCGCCCACGGGTATCACGATATGCATGCACAAGCTCCCGAACGAGGTCCTGCCTCCACCCTGTCATGCCGCGCGCGGCCTGTCATCCCGCCTCGACGCCGTGACGGCGGATTCCGGCGCGACACGCGACCGCAGGGCTGGCGCCGCGACGCGGCGGACCGCGGCCGCAGCGCCCTCCCTCAGTTCGTCACCGCGCCGTCGTCGGCGGCACCGGCCTGCTGCGTGTCCGTCTCCACAACTTCCCCAGCTTCCCCGGCCTCCGCAGGCGCGGGCGCGGGGGCTGCCGTCGGCGTCGCCTCGGCGAGCACCTTTTCCACCGATGCGGTGGTGATCGGGTGGTAGCCCGGGCGTGCCTGTGCGAAGGCGGTCCGCGCGAGCGCGAGCCCGTCGTGGGTTCCGGCCAGCGCCTCGTACACCGGAATGATCAGCTTGCGCCGGCCGATCCTGTTCACGAAGGCGACGATGGCCTCGTTGGCCTGCGCGTAGCCGCTGCGGATCGCCAGCGGATACCAGCGCATGGCGATCTCGCCGTTGGCGGTGCCGGTGAAGCGGTAGGCCCGGTCGAGCTGCTCGAGTTCGGCCACCGGCAGCGTTTCCGGCATGCCTTCGAGGAAGTGCAGCCATTCCTGGGTGCTCCACTGGCTGGTGATCTGCGTGGGCGGCAGCTGCTTGCTGCCGCGCCAGGCCAGGCGCGCGGAATCGACGATGCCCATCCGCGGCGACAGCACCTGTGGCGCATTGGCCGGAATGCCGGGGCCATAGATCCACTCGTCGATTTCCGCTTCGGTCACCACGCCCGGATGCGCGTCGAACAGGTGCTGCCTGGCGTAGCCCAGGAAGGTCTCGGTGGGAATGCTCTGGAAGGCGAAATGGTCGAAGTACCCGCGCAGGAACGGATCGAACACCTCGCGGCCGAAGCGCTCCTCCAGGAAGTGCAGGAACCATGCGCCCTTGTCGTAGGACACCTGGCTCAGGGCGTCGTCGGCATCGAGCGGCGTGCCCGGGCGGATCGCCAGCGCCTGGGTGGCCTCGGACATGTCGCCGATGTCGCGCTTGAGCGCGTCGCGCGCGATCACCCACTCCATGTCGCTGAACTCCTCGCCGTACAGCGCTTCGACGATGCGGTTCTCGACGTAGCTGGTCATGCCCTCGTTGAGCCAGCCGTGCTTGGCGCTGGAGAAGGTGACCAGGTTGCCCGACCAGCTGTGCGCCAGCTCATGCGCGATCAGCGAGACCAGCGACTTGTCGCCGACGATCACGGTGGGGGTGATGAACGACAGGCGCGGATTCTCCATGCCACCGAACGGGAACGACGGCGGCAGCACCAGCAGGTCGTAGCGCTCCCAGCGGTAGGGACCGTACAGCGCCTCGGTGGCGGCGATCATCTTCTCGGTATCGGCGAACTCGGCCGTCGCACGCTCGACCATCGCCGGCTCGGCCCACACGCCCGAACGTCCCGAGATCGACTTGAACACCAGGTCGCCGGCCGCGATCGCCATCAGGTACGACGGGATCCGCTGCGGCATGGTGAAGCTGTACTCGCCGTCGCGCGCCGCCGCCGGATCGTTGTCGGCGCTCATCAGCACCATCACGTCCGGACGCGTGCGCACGCGGGCACTGTAGGTGTAGCGCACCTGCGGCGTGTCCTGCAGCGGCACCCAGGAACGCGCATGGATCTGCTGCGACTGGCTGAACATGAAGGGCAGCTGCCCGCCCTCGGTCATGCCCGGCTCCAGCCATTGCAGGCCCGAGGCACCGGGCGAAGTGCGATAGGTCACGCGCAGCTGCGTCGGACGCTGCGGCGTCTCGATGGTCAGGCGGCTGCCGAGCGCGGCGGCGGCGTCGGCCAGGGCGAACTGCAGCGGCTGCCAGGCGCCATCGACCTGGGCTTCGACCTGCTCGATGGCGAGCTCGCGCGTGTCGAGCACCAGCTGCGTGGCGCCGGCGTCCTTCCACTCGAGCGTGTAGGTGGCGGTGCCGGAAATGGTCTTCGCATCGAAGTCGAGCGCAAGGTCCAGCGCCAGGTCGTCGATGACGACCCTGCCGGGTTCGGCAAAGGAATGTTCGTCGCTATCGGCCATGGCGGCGGGTTTGGGGGCGGGGGCGGTGGCGGGATCGGGCCCGGCGGCTTCGCGCTTGCAGGCCGACAGCACGAGCAGGAGGGGAAGCAGCAACAGCAGGGCGCGCAGCGCGCGCACGCGGGGATGGCGCATGGCCGGGGGACGCCTCTGGCGGAAACAGGCGACGATTCTAGTCCCGATACCCGGCGCCCGCATGGCCGCGGCCGATCGCCGCGGCTGCAGCCGGCACGTTGCATGGTGGATACGGCAGGCCCGGCCCCGGACGCAGTGCTCTGCACGCGGCCTGCTGACGGGGCCGCGCCGGCGCCGCCTCTAGACTTTCCAGCCGTCGTGGATCGCGACGATGCCGCCGGACAGGTTGCGGTAGCGGGTCCGCGCGAAGCCGGCCGCGTCCATCATCGCCTTGAGCTGCTCTTGCGGCGGATGCTGGCGGATCGACTCGGCCAGGTAGCGGTAGCTGTCGGCATCGCCGGCGAACAGCCGGCCCAGGCGCGGCAGCACCTTGAACGAGTGGAAGTCGTAGAGCGGCTTGAACCAGTCGGCGCGGACCTCGGAGAACTCCAGCACGCGCGCCTGCCCGCCGACCTTGAGCACGCGCTGCATCTCGCGCAGCGCCGCGTCTTTGTCGGTCACATTGCGCAGGCCGAAGGCGATCGTGACCAGGTCGAAGCTGGCGTCCGGGAACGGCAGCTTCTCGGCATTGCACTGCACGTACTCGAAGCCGCGCACGTTGCCGCGGTCGGTCATGCGGTCGCGGCCCACACGCAGCATCTCGCCGTTGATGTCGCCCAGCACCAGCTCGCCGGAGTCGCCCACGCGGTCCCTGAGCAGCGCGGCGATGTCACCCGTGCCGCCGGCCAGGTCGAGCACGCGCGCGCCGCGCCTGACCTGCGCGGTGGCGACGAAGTACCGCTTCCACAGTCGATGGATGCCCATCGACATCAGGTCGTTCATCAGGTCGTAGTTGCCGGCAACCGACGAGAACACCTCGCCGACCAGCTTCTGCTTCTCGCCGACCGGCACCTCGCGGTAGCCGAAATGGGTGGTGCCGGTGTCGTCGGGTGCGCTCATGCACGCATTATCGCACCGCCGCGCGCGGCCGGCATCACGGCGCCGCTCACTTGCGGCGGCGCGGCCCGTCGCCGCCGGTCACCCGGCCGCGGTCGCCCACGATCACGGTGAATCCGCCGGCGTTGCCGGATTCCACATACAGGGTGAACAGGCCGTCGGGCGAGATCCAGGCCTCGCCCGGTTTGAACATCGATCCCTCGTTGTTGGCGGTATCGGCCGGCGGGCGATCGGCGTCCTGGCTCTCGGCCTCGTAGCGGTAGCCGCTGCCGACCCGATGGATGATCACCGCGTCGCCGGCCAGCGCACCCTCGTAGGCGCCACTGCGACGGCGCGCCTCGACGGTGTAGAACGTGCCGCTGTACGGATCGGGCGAGGATGGCGTCTGCAGCACCAGCATCTGCGCGCTGCCGGCGCCGGACAGGCTGGCGAAGTCCAGCTGCAGCCGCGTGCGCGGCGTACCCACGTCGAACGTACGTTTGCGCGCGGCATCCACCCAGCCCAGGCGATCGCGCTGCAGCATGTTGATGTGCTTGGGCCGGGAGCCGTACACCGCGTCGCGGACGGCGTTGCTCCAGCTGTCGCTCATCACGTCCCAGGGGTTGTCGTAGGTATCGTCGTCGCCGTCGGAATTGTCCGAATGCGGCAGGCCGTAGCCGTGCCCCATCTCGTGCGCGAGCGGCGCGAGGTTGTTGAACGACCACGGCGGGTTCCAGGTGGTCGACCAGCAGCGGTGGCCGCCATCGAGCGTCGCGCAGCGGCCGCCGCCCCAGGCATAGCCGTCGAGATCGCCGTTGAACATCATGTTGATGCCGATGACGCCGCTGAAGTCGACGCTGGCATCGGCGGCCGCGGTGCAGTCGTCGAACAGCGCGTCGAGGTCGGCCTTCTCCTCTTCGCCGTCCTCGGTCACGTAATGCGAACGTGGATGCGGCAGGGCGTACCAGCCCACCGCGTCGCTGCCGGCCAGGTTGATCCGGTCGTAGGACACCTCGCGCCAGTAATGGCCGAGCTGGCCTTCGGCCTCGCCATACTGGTCGCGGAAGAACGCGACCGTCTTCTGTTCCTCGGCGATGTCGCTGAACCTGCAGGCCACGGTCATCCAGCGGGTCGCACCGAGCGTGGCCTTGGCCACCCCGTCGGCCTTGCCGCTGCGCACGTGGGGCAGCCCGGTCGCCGGATCGTCCACCGGCACGATGGCGTCGATCATGCGCATGCCGCCAGACTTGCGGCCGCTGAAGCCGACCGCCACGCGACGGTTCGCCAGCGCATAGAGATCGCCGGCGCCACGCCGCGCCTGCCCGGGGTCGAGGGCGATGCGCCCGCCGCCGTCCAGGGCCAGCGCCACCTCGAACTTCGGCGCCAGGCGCGCCTCGGCTGCAGGCGCACCGTCGCCCCAGCGCAGTTCCAGGTTGCCCTGCAGCACTTCGCCCTGCGCCGCGCCTGCCAGCAGCGACGCGCACGCGAACAGCGTGACCCGCTTCCTGTCCATCGGATATCCCCCTGTGTCGCGGCCAATTCTCGACCACGCGGCGCCACCGCGACAACTCGTGACGCGCGTCACGCCGGCTGCCTCCCGCATTCCGCGCTATCGTGTCCGGCACGCCTCGACCGGCCCTTGCCGATGCCGACACCCGACTACCGCGCCATGCTCGCCACCGCCATCGAGGAAGCCCGCCAGGGCCTCGCCGAAGGTGGCATCCCGATCGGCGCCGCGCTGTTCGCCAGCGACGGTACCCTGCTCGGCCGCGGTCACAACCGCCGCGTGCAGGAAGACGATCCGTCCGTGCACGGCGAAACCGACGCCTTCCGCAAGGCCGGCCGACAGCGCTCCTACCGCGACACCATCATGGTCACCACGCTCTCGCCGTGCTGGTACTGCAGCGGGCTGGTGAAGCAGTTCGGGATCGGCACCGTGGTGATGGGCGAGTCGGTCAATTTCCAGGGCGGCCACGACTGGCTGCGCGAACAGGGCGTGGAGGTGGTCGATCTCGACGACCCCGAATGCATCGCGATGCTGGGCGAGTGGATCGCCGCCCATCCGCAGGTGTGGAACGAGGACATCGGCCAGGATCACTGAGCCGGCGCCGCGGGCGTTGCCACGTCCCGCCTCGAGCGGGCGCGCCGCGCCGCGCGATCGCAGCGGCCCGCGCCCCTCCACAGGGGCGGCCGCAGGCGCGAGAATGCGGCCCTGCCGTTCCGAGCCCCGCACCCTCATGCCCCTGCAACACGAAACGCTGCAGTTCCGCGGCCTCCCCTGCATCCGCCTGCGCGATGACGGCGCGAGCGCGCTGGTGTCCCTGCGCGGGGCACAACTGTTGTCGTGGATTCCGCAGGACGGCCGCGAGCGCCTGTTCCTCGCCGGGCACGCCGACCTTGCCTCCGGAGCCGCGGTCCGCGGCGGCATCCCGATCATCTTCCCGCAGTTCGCCGAACGGGGCCTGCTGCGCAGGCACGGCTTCGCGCGCCAGCTGGACTGGTCCTTCGCGGGCATCGCCGACGGGTCGGCCTTGTTCGAACTGCGCGACAGCGCGGCCACCACCGAGTGGCCCCATGCCTTTGCCTGCCGCCTGTCGATCACGCCAGGTCCGTCGCGGCTCGAGGTCGCGCTGGAGGTCGAGAACCTCGGCAGCGACGCCTTCGCCTTCACCGCCGCCCTGCACAGCTACCTGCGCGTGGACGACATCGCCCGCGCCGCGCTCGAGGGCCTGCAGGGCTGCGACTACGAAGACAGCGCCAACGGGGGCACCCTGCATCGCCAGGACGCGCATGCGGTTACCTTCGACGGCGAACTCGACCGCATCTACGCCGACGTGGTCGCGCCGCTGCGCCTGGTCGATGGCGACGGCCATCTCGACATCGAGCACGAGGGTTTCGGCGACGCGATCGTCTGGAATCCGGGTGAAGCGCTGGCCGCCGGCCTGCCCGACCTCGCTCCCGGCGAATATCGCCGGTTCGTCTGCGTGGAAGCCGGCCAGGTGCTGCAGCCGGTCCTGCTGGCCCCGGGCCAGCGCTGGCGCGGACGCCAGTTGCTGGGCTGAGCCGGGACGGGCCGGCCGCGGGGCCCTCAGCGGGCCTCGAGGGTGAACGCGCCGAAGGCCACGCCCAGGTCCCACCCCTTGCCGGTGCCGGCCAGCGCCAGCGACACGTCGCCCTTGGTCATGGCCTGCGCCTTGCTCGACTTCGCCGCGCCGGCGTGGGCTTCGGCGGCGACGTAGGTGCCCAGCACCTCGCGGATGTCGCGCACCGCGGAGAAGTCGCCACGGCCGTCGCGGATCTCGGACTTGCCCACGCTCAGGCCACCGCCCCTGGCTTCGATGCGCACGGCCAGGCTCTGGCCGTTGTCGCAGCGCACCGTGCCGGTGCCGGAAGCGGTCTTGTAGAAGGCCGACCAGCCGCTCATGTCGAAGGCCAGGCGGCAGGAGACGTCGCCGGCGACGGCAGGTGCCACGGCGAACAGGCCGGCGAGCGTGGCGGCGGTCAGCAGGCTGCGGAAGTGCATCGCGGTGTCTCCTTGTCCGGCCACGACGGCCGTCGGTTCAGTCGAGGGTCCAGCCCTGCGGCATGATGCGCCGCATGAAGCGGTCGAACATCGGCACGGTGAACGCGGTATCGCCGTGGCTCGGGCTCCAGATCATGCCCTTGGCGATCAGCTGGCTGCGCGTGGGTCCGAGCGTGGTGACCTTGCGTTCGAGCAGGGTTGCCACGTCGCCGGAACGATGCGGGCCGGGGCCGAGCTCCGCCATCGCGCGCAGGTAGCGCTTCTCCGACGGCGTCAGGCGGTCGAAACGCACGCGGAAGAAGCTCTCGTCGAGCGCGGCCGTCGCGGTGACCGACGCGGCCTCGACGTCGGCCAGGGTGATTGGCGAATCGTCGGCCGCATCCCAGGCGTGCTTGCCCCACTCCTGCAGGAAGTACGGATAGCCCTGGGTCTGGTCGAGGATGCGCGCGGTGGCGCCAGGCTCGAACACCACGCCCAGCTCCGCCGCCGGCACTTCTAGTGCGGCTCGCGCCGCCTCGGCATCGAGCGGGCCGACGAAGGGGAAGTCGAACAGGCGCTCGGCATAGGACTTGGCCCGGCCCATCTGCCCCGGCAACTGCGGCAGGCCGGCGCCGACCAGCATCACCGGCACCTGCTGCTGCGCGCAGCGGTGCAGCGCGGTGACCAGCGAGGCCAGCTGCTCCTCTTGCACGTACTGCAGCTCGTCGATGAACATGATCAACGCCGTCCCGCCGGCCTTCGCGGCGCGGCCGGCGGCTTCCAGCAGCGCCTGCAGGTCGTGTTCGAGGTCGCCGTTGTCGGCCAGCCCGGGCTCGGGGTCGAAGTCGATGCCGACTTCGATGTCGGCGTACTTGAGCTTGAGCCCGCGCGCGAAGCCGGCCAGGGCGCGCAGGGCGCGCTTGCCGAGCTCGCGCGCCTGTTCCGAGCGCGACAGCCGCAGCAGCGCCTGGCGCAGCTGCGGGGCGAGGATGGCGGGAAGCGAGCGCCCCTCCGGCGCCTCGATGCGTAGGGTGTGCAGGCCCGCGCCCTCGGCGATGTCGCGCATGCGGTCGAGCAGCACGGTCTTGCCGACCCCGCGCAGGCCGATCATCAGCACGCTCTTGGCGTGGCGGCCGGCGCGCACGCGCTGGCTGGCGACGTCGACGGTGCGCAGCAGTTCGTCGCGGCCGGCCAGTTCCGGCGGCGGCGTGCCGGCACCCGGCGCATAGGGATTGCGGATCGGATCCATGGGCGCAGCCTAGGCCGGGTTTAGCTAAATTACAAGAATGTCATAATTTCACTAAAATTCACCAAGACAGCGCAGGTTCCCGGACTTGGGCGTCGAGGGCAGCGTCCTGCAGCTGTCCCGCCAGAACCCCCATCCGGGAACTCCGGCCGAGCGGCGGGCGCCCAGCCCTCAGCGCCATGCGCCCGTCCGCGCAGGAAACCTTCAGAGGATGTAGCGGCTCAGGTCGGGGTCCTGCACCAGTTCGCCCAGGTGCGCATCGACGTAGGCGCGGTCGATGGTGACGCTGCTGCCGCCCTTGTCGGGAGCCTCGTAGCTGAGGGTGTCGAGCAGGCGCTCGAGCACGGTGTGCAGGCGACGCGCGCCGATGTTCTCCTGGCGCTCGTTGACCTGGGCGGCGATCTCGGCCAGGCGGTCGATGGCGTCAGCGGCGAACGCGAGCTGCACGCCCTCGGTCCGCAGCAGTTCGACGTACTGCGTGGTGAGCGCAGCCTT
Organism: uncultured Luteimonas sp.; assembly: GCF_947492465.1. Taxonomy (NCBI): domain Bacteria; kingdom Pseudomonadati; phylum Pseudomonadota; class Gammaproteobacteria; order Lysobacterales; family Lysobacteraceae; genus Luteimonas; species uncultured Luteimonas sp. The sequence continues at coordinate 10,644 of NZ_CANLNF010000001.1, read as the reverse complement.
TGGCTCGGTCAGGATGCGCACGAAATCGTCCTTGCTCAGCGCCGACAGCTCCACGCGGATCGGGAAGCGCCCCTGCATCTCCGGGATCAGGTCGCTGGGCTTGGCCAGATGGAAGGCGCCGGACGCGATGAACAGGATGTGGTCGGTCTTGACCGAGCCGTACTTGGTGCTCACCGTCGAGCCTTCGACCAGCGGCAGCAGGTCGCGCTGCACGCCCTCGCGGCTGACGTCGGCGCCCATGCCTTCCGAGCGCTTGGCCACCTTGTCGATCTCGTCGATGAAGACGATGCCATGCTGCTCGCAGGCCTCGATCGCGGCCTCGCGCACGTCGTCCTCGTTGACCAGCTTCGCCGCTTCCTCTTCGACCAGCTGCGGCCGCGCGGCCTTGATCGTGAGCTTGCGCGCATGCGTCTTCGCGCCGCCGAGGTTGGCGAACATCTGCCGCAGCTGCTGGCCCATCTCCTCCATGCCCGGCGGGGTCATGATGTCCACGCCCACGTTGGCCGACAGCTCCAGTTCGATCTCGCGTTCGTCCAGCTCGCCGGCGCGCAGCTGGCGGCGCAGCTTCTGCCGGGTTTCCGATTCCCTGGCGGAAGGGTCCGCGCCGATGTCGACCGTGGTCTGGCTGCCGAAGCCGAAGCCCGGCTGCGGCGCCTCGCGGCGCGGCAGCAGCGCGTCGAGGATGCGGTCTTCGGCGCGTTCCTCGGCCTGGGTACGCACCTTTTTCTTGGCCTGTTCGCGATACAGCTTGACCGAGGTATCGGCCAGGTCGCGGATGATCTGCTCGACATCCTTGCCGACGTAGCCCACCTCGGTGAAGCGCGTGGCTTCCACCTTCACGAAGGGCGCATTGGCCAGCGTCGCCAGGCGGCGCGCGATCTCGGTCTTGCCCACGCCGGTGGGACCGATCATCAGGATGTTCTTGGGCATCACCTCGTTGCGCAGCTCCTCGGGCAGCTGCGCGCGGCGCCAGCGGTTGCGCAGCGCGATCGCGACCGCGCGCTTGGCCGACTGCTGGCCGATGATGTGGCGATCGAGTTCCTGCACGATCTCGCGCGGGGTCATGGTGGAAGAGCTGTTGTCGGTCATGTGCATGCCTCATGGGCGCCGTGCCCGCGCGGGGCGCGATGCGGTGGCGTGAATGTCCAGTATGGGAGGCAGGGTGCGCCTGCCTGCGCGAAGCGGCGGGTCAGAGTTCCTCGACCACGACGTTGCGGTTGGTGTAGATGCAGATGTCGCCGGCGATGGCCAGCGCTTCGGTGGCGATGCTGCGCGCATCGAGCTGGGTATGCGCCAGCAGCGCACGCGCCGCCGACAGCGCATAGGAGCCGCCGGAGCCGATCGCGATCAGGCCGTCCTCCGGCTCGATCACGTCGCCGGTACCGCTGATGATCAGCGAGGTGTCCTTGTCGGCCACGGCGAGCAGCGCCTCGAGCTTGCCGAAGCGGCGCTCGGTGCGCCAGTCCTTGGCCATCTCCACCGCGGCGCGCTGCAGCTGCCCGTGCTTCTCGAGCTTGGATTCGAACAGCTCGAACAGGGTGAAGGCATCGGCCGCTGCGCCGGCGAAGCCGGCCAGCACCTGGCCATCCTTGCCCAGGCGGCGCACCTTGCGCGCGTTGCCCTTCATGACCGTGTGGCCGAGCGTGACCTGGCCGTCGCCGGCCACGGCCACCTTGCCGTCGCGGCGCACCGACAGGATCGTGGTGGCGTGGAACACGTTGGGATTCTGGCTGGGGTCCATGCGGCCTCCGGGGCGGGTCAGCCAGACATAGGGGCGGGACCGGGCCGATCAAGCCCCGTGCGCGCTCAGGCCCGGTACGCCACGCAGGAATAGCAACCGCGCCGGGCGTTGTGCAGCTGGACGCAGGCCACGGCGGCGCCACGGAAGACGAGTGCGAGTTCGCCGGCGACGTCCGCGCCTTCGCAGACCCGCGCGTCCAGCATCGTCCACGCGGCGTCGTAGGCGCGCAGCGAGATCAGGCGGCGGCTCACGTAGGCCGGCACCTCGCCCGGCGCCAGGGCCGGCTGCCGCGACCGCCGGCGAACGAAGATCGGTCCCGAGGCGCGGTACGGCGAGTCGCCGGCGACGTGCTGCCAATGCAGCAACAGCAGTTCCTCGCCGATGCGTGCGTCTTCAAGGGCCACGCGACAGGGATAGCCCACGTCGTCGTCGGCGACGACACGGCGCATTCCGCGCCGCGCAAGGCTGGCGTCGTCGAGTGCGAACAGCGGTTCGAACGGGGTCGGGTCGAGTCCATGGAGGCGAAAGGTCATGGCGGGCTCCTGCAACAGAGGCGCATCCTCTCGCGCCGCGCGATGGGATTCGCGCCGTTTCCGGACATGCAGCCCGGGGGCGGCCTGCTCAGATCGCGCCCGGCTTCCCCTCCAGCAGCTTGCGCGCACGCGCCTGCAGCGCGAGCCACGAGGCTTCCAGCTGCTCGGACTTCGGCGTGACCCGCGCGATCAGCGCGAGCGCCTCCTCCAGTTCCTCCACCCGCCAGGCAAGCTCGGCGTAATCCTGCGCGAGCACAAGCTCCACCCGCCGGTCCTCGCACACGCCGATGCACGGCCGTGGCGCGTCCACCTTTCCGCACCCGATGCAGCGCCAGCCTTCAATGGTCTCGACCATGGCCACATGGTAGCCAGGCGCGATCGATGCGCCGTGATCCAGGTCAAGTGCGCGGCAGGAACAGCAATGGCGACGGGTCGAACGTGGCCCGCCGGGCCGTGCGCCCTAGTCCTTGCGCCGCCTGGCGCGGGGATGGGCGGCGTCGTAGACCTTCGCCAGGTGCCCGAAATCCAGGTGCGTGTAGATCTGGGTGGTCGAAATGTCGGCGTGCCCCAGCAGTTCCTGCACGCCGCGCAGGTCGCCCGAAGATTCGAGCACGTGGCTGGCGAACGTGTGCCGCAGCAGATGCGGGTGCACGCGCTTGAACAGGCCCTGGCGCTGGGCCAGCTGGCGCATCCGGACCTGCACCGCGCGCGCGCCGATCGGCTTGCCGCCGCGACCGGGAAACACCGGGGCGTCGTCGGCCGCGCCGCTGTCGGCGCGCCACGCGCGCAGCGCCTCGCGCGCGAACGAGCCCACGGGCACGATCCGCTCCTTGCCCCCCTTGCCCACCACGTTCACCAGGCCTTCGTGCAGGTGCAGGTCGCGCCAGCGCAGCGCGCACAGTTCGCTCAGGCGCAGGCCCGAGGAATAGAACAGTTCCAGCATCGCGCGGTCGCGCAGCCCGAGCGGCACGTCGGTCGGCACTTCGACCAGGACCTTGGCCTCGTCGGCGTCGAGCACCTGCGGCAGCTTGCGCGGCGCCTTGGGCGCGCGCACGCCGCTGGCGGGATTGGCCGCGATGCGGCCATGCTTGAGCAGCCACCGGTAGAAGCTGCGCACCGCCGACAGGCGGCGCTGCAGGCTCTTGGGCGACAGTCCGCGGCGATGCTCGGACGCGATGAAGGCGCGGATCCCGGCTTCGTCCAGCCCGAGGATGCCGGCCTGCCCTTCGGACCAGGCCGACAGCGCGGCAAGGTCGCGACGGTAACCGTCCAGCGTATGCGGCGAGACCCGGCGCTCGACCTGCAGGTAGGCGAGGAAAGCCTGGACTTCGCTCATCGCAGTCCCTCCACGCCCGGCAGCCGCCACGCGGTCGGACGACGCCGGATCGCGGCCGCCGCGCGCAACCGCGCTGCCGCCGGTTCAGCCATCGAACCTGCGCAGGGCCACTTCGAAGGCCTCGCCCATCATGCGCAGGAACAGGGTGCCCATGCCGGGGTAGAACCGGTTGGGATCGGCGCTGCCCACCGCCACCAGGCCCGAGCCTTCCAGCGCCAGCAGCGCGCTCGACTGCACCTCGTCGATGCGCGCGCCGTAGAGCAGTGCCTGCTTGTCCGGATACAGGCGCCCGCACAGCGGTTCGCCCTGCTTGAGCGCGTCGGCGAACGGAACCAGCACGGCAGCATCGCGATCGATCACCTGCAGCCAGGGCTGTTCGCCCAGTCCCGGCACCGGCTTGAACAGCACGATGCGGACCAGGTCGCCCGCGAAATCCTCTTCCAGCGTCGCCGCCATCGCACTCACCACGCCGGCGCGATCGGGCTGGCGCATCAGCGCGAGCGTGAGCTGGTGGGTGCGCACGGCAAGCCGTTCGTTCTCCTGCGAGATGGCGTACAGGTCGTGCAGCCGACGCGAGAGTTCGCGGTTCTTGTCGCGCAACACTTCCAGCTGGTAGCTGGCCAGCGACGCCGCGGGGCCATCCTCGCGCGGCACCACCAGGCTCAGCGCCAGGTCCGGGAACTGCTGCAGGAACCTGGGCTGGCGGCGCAGCCATGCCGCCACTTCGTGCGCGCCGAGTTTTTCGGTATTGCTCATCCGGTCCATTCCCCTTCGAAGACAAATGCCGCCGGCCCGGCCATCGCGACCTGCGCGGCATCCTCGGGCCAGGCGATGCGCAGCTCGCCGCCCGGCAGCAGCACGGCCACGTCGCGATCCACGCGGCCGGCGCGCACCAGCACGGCCACGGCCGCACAGGCGCCGCTGCCGCAGGCCAGCGTTTCGCCGACGCCGCGTTCGTATACCCGCAGGCGGATGCGGCCGCGGTCGAGCACCTGGGCGAAACCGACATTGGCCGACGACGGAAACAGCGGCGAAGCCTGCAGCGCAGGCCCGATCCGCGCCACCGCGGCGGCATCCACGTCGTCCACCTCGATGACTGCGTGCGGATTGCCCATCGACACCGCGCCGAAGCGCAGCGGTCCGATGTCCGCGAGCGCGGCTTCATACGTGGTCTGCTGCTGCGCGATTCCCGCCATGGGCACCTGCCCCGGCTCGAAACGCGGCACACCCATGGCGATGCGATAGCGCCCCTGGCCCAGCACTTCGACCGCATGGGTGCCGGCCGGACTGTCGAGCACGAAGTGCGCCTCCTGCGTCGCGCCCCCGCGCACCAGCCAGGCCGCCACGCAACGCGCGCCATTGCCGCACTGCGCGGAAGGCGAGCCGTCCGAGTTCCAAATGCGGTAGCTGGCGAGCGCGCCGGGGCTGGCGGGCGGGCCGATGGTCAGGATCTGGTCGCAGCCGACGCCGGTATGGCGGTCGGCCAGGGCGCGGCACAGTTCCGGGTCTGGCGGCGCGGCACCGTCGCGCAGGTCGAGCACGACGAAATCGTTGCCCGCGCCATGCATCTTGCTGAAACGCAGCGGCTGCGCCGGCCTGTCCCGGCGGACCGCGTGCGAGGCGTTCGCGGCCACCGGATCAGCCGTGGCCGGGATCCGCCGGTGGCGGCGGCACCACGGCCGGGTCCGCGTCGGCGTCTTCGACCGGGTCTTCGGGCAACGCCTCCGCGGGCGGTGCTTCGCCGGCGTCGTCGTCCACGGTCGCCGCGTCGTCGGCCTCCAGCTCCGCCGCCTCTTCTTCCATCGCGGCGGCCTCGGAGGCGCGCACCAGCGGGCCCTTGTTGCCGCAGGCGGCGAGGGTCAGGGCGAGAGACAGCAGCGCCAGCGGCGCGAGGAGGATCGGGAATCTGCGCATGCCGGCAGTGTAGCCCGGCCCGTCGGACAGGACGAGTCCCGGTCCCCCGCCTAATGCGATCCGCTCAGCGTTCGCGCGCCCGCCGCGCAACCGGTTCCGGGCGCGACCAGAGCCAGGCCGCCACGACCGCCATGCAGCCGACCGGCAGCGCGAACATCCACCAGCGCCTACCGTCCCCCAGGAGCATCAGCGCGAGCAGGACCAGCGTCGAGGCGAGCATGGTCCACGTCGCCATCCACTTGGCGCGCCGCGCGACGCTGCGGCCGGCCTGCCAGTCGCGGATCATCGGCCCGAAGCGCGGATCTTCCAGCAGCCTGCGATGCAGGCGTTCGGAACCGCGCGCCGCCGCGAACGCCGACAGCAGGACGAAAGGCACCGTTGGCAGCCCCGGCAGGAACATGCCCAGCAGCCCGAGGCCGAGGCTGGCATAGGCCAGCAGCCACCAGGCCCAGCGGAAGCGGCGTGTCGGACGCATGTCCGCATGATATCGGGACGCGCGGACGGGGCGCGGCGGCGCCAACGCAGGAGGCCGCCCGGGGGCGGCCTCCTGTACGACCTTTGGGCTACTTCACGCCCAGCTGGTCGAGCATGAAGGCGTACATCTCAGCCTGCTCGCGGAAGCGGCGGAAGCGCCCGGACTTGCCGCCGTGCCCGGCCTCCATGTTGGTGCGGAACACGATCGGCCCGTTGCCGGTGTCGAGGTCGCGCAGGCGCGCCACGTACTTGGCCGGCTCCCAGTACTGCACCTGCGAATCCCACAGCCCGGTGCCCACGAACATCGCAGGGTAGGCCTGCGCGGAGAGGTTGTCGTACGGCGAGTAGGTGACCATGTAGTCGTAGAACTTCCTTTCCTCCGGATTGCCCCACTCGTCGTACTCGTTGGTGGTCAGCGGGATGCTCGGATCGAGCATCGTCGTCACCACGTCGACGAAGGGCACCTGCGAGAGGATCACGCGATAGCGGTCCGGGGCCATGTTCGAGATCGCCCCCATCAGCAGGCCGCCGGCGCTGCCGCCGTAGGCCGCGACCCGATCCTTCGCCGCATAACCCTGCGCGACGAGCGCATCGGTGACGTCGATGAAGTCGGTGAAGGTGTTGACCTTGTTGAGCAGCTTGCCGTCCTCGTACCAGCGTCGGCCCATCTCCTGTCCGCCACGGATGTGCGCAAGCGCGTAGACCATGCCGCGGTCGAGCAGGCTGACCGTGGTCACGCTGAAGCCCGGATCCATCGACATGCCGTAGCTGCCGTAGGCGTACTGCAGCATCGCCGCGCTGCCGTCCTTGCGGAAGCCCTTGCGGTAGACCAGCGACACCGGGATCTTCTCGCCGTCGCGCGCCGTCGCCCACACGCGTTCGGTCGCGTACTGCGACGGGTCGTAGCCGATCACCGGCTGCTGCTTGAGCACGATGCGCTCGCCGCTGGCGGTGTCGAGCTCGTAGGTGGTGGCCGGCGTGGTCAGCGAGGTGTAGGTGTAGCGCAGCTTCGTGGTGCCGGGTTCGGTGTTGGCCGACAGCCCCATCGAGTACGCGGGCTCGTCGGCCTCCACGTACTCGGCGCTGCCGTCCTGGCGCAGGATGCGGACGCGTTCGAGCGCATCGGAACGCTCGCCCAGCGCGATGAAGCCGTCGAACAGTTCGAAGGTCTCGAGGAAGACCTGCGCATCGTGCGCGACCAGGTCCTGCCAGTCCCCGCGCGAGCGCGAGCCGCTCGGCGCCTGCACCAGCTTGAAGTTCGTGGCGCCGTCGGCGTTGGTCAGGATCACCCAGCGCCCGCCCAGGTGGTCGGCGCTGTACTCCAGTTCGCGCTCGCGCGGGGCCAGCACGGTGAACTCGCGCGGATCGGACGCGGGCGCATAGCGCAGTTCGTCGGAGACGGTACTGCTGACGCCGATCAGAATGTAGCGGTCGTCGCGGGTGCGTTCGAGGCCCATGTAGAAGCTGTCGTCGGCCTCCTCGTACACCACCGTGTCCGTCGCAGGATCGGTGCCGATGACGTGGCGCTTCACCCGCTTGGTCAGCAGGGTTTCCGGATCGTTCTCGATGTAGAACACGGTGCGGTTGTCGTCGGCGAACACGAGGTCGCCGGAGGTGCCGCGGATCTGCTCGGGATAGTCCTCACCGGTGGCCAGGTTGCGGAAGCGGAAGGTGTACTGGCGGCGGCCGTTGGTGTCGTCGGCCCAGGCCATCACCGCGTTGTCCTGGCTGATCTCGTAGGCGCCAACCGAGTAGTAGTCCTTGCCCTCGGCCAGGACGTTGACGTCGAGCAGAACCTGCTCGCCGTCGAAATCACCGGCCTCGTTGGAACGCTGGATCGACAGGGCATCGACACCGGGGCCATCCGCGCGCCGCGCGTGGATCGGGTAGTCCTTGCCCGTTTCGTAACGGGCGTAGTACCACCAGCCACGCTCGCGTGCCGGGATCGAACTGTCGTCCTGCTTGATGCGCCCGACGATCTCGTCGTAGAGCCTGTCCTCGACCGGCTTGAGCGGTGCCATCACCTGGTCGGCGTAGGCGTTCTCGGCCTGCAGGTAGGCCAGCATCGCCGCGTCCTCGCGCTTGTCGTCGCGCAGCCAGTAGTACTCGTCGTGGCGCTCGGCGCCGTGCGGCGCCTTCACCACATGCGGGCGCTTCTCCGCGTCCGGCGGGGTGGGATCGGCGGCCATCGTGGAAGTGTTGGAAAGCGTCATCAGGATCGTGGTCGCAAGTAGTAGGGCGGTTCGCATCGGGAATTCCGCTGGAGGCAGGACGGGATGCCGCATCCGGACAGGACGCCCGGACGCGGCGTCATTTCATTTCTGGCCGAGCTGCTGCCAGAGGAAACTCAGGTACAGCGCGTCCATGTGCGCGGCCTGGCGGTTGTCCGCCGCACCACCGTGGCCGCCTTCGATGTTCTCGTAGTAGCGCACGTCCTTGCCGGCTTCGGACATCTTCGCGAACATCTTGCGGGCATGGCCCGGATGCACGCGGTCGTCGCGGGTGGAGGTCAGCAGGATGGTTGCCGGGTAGTCCTTGGCCGGGTCGAACAGGTGGTAGGGCGAAAAGGTGCGGATGTATTCCCACTCTTCCGCGATGTCGGGATTGCCATACTCGGCCATCCACGAGGCCCCTGCCAGCAGCTTGTTGTAGCGCTGCATGTCCAGCAGCGGCACCTGGATCACGATCGCGCCGAACAGCTCCGGGTACTGCGTGAGCATGTTGCCGGTCAGCAGGCCGCCATTGCTGCCGCCGCGCACGCCCAGGTGCTGCGGCGACGTGATCTTGCGATCGATCATGTCCTGCGCGACGGCCGCGAAATCCTCGTAGGCCTTGTGCCGGTTGGCCTTGAGCGCCGCCTGGTGCCAGCGCGGGCCGTATTCGCCGCCGCCGCGGATATTGGCCACCGCGTAGACGCCGCCCTTCTCAAGCCAGCCCTTGCCCACGCCGCCGGAATAGCCCGGCGTCAGCGAGATCTCGAAACCACCGTAGCCATAAAGCAGGGTCGGATTCGTGCCGTCGTAGACCAGGTCCTTCGGTCGCACCAGGAAGTAGGGCACGCGGGTGCCGTCCTTCGAGGTCGCGAAATGCTGCTCGACCACGTGCCTGGAGGCATCGAAGAAGGTCGGCATGGTCTTGAGCACTTCGGGTGCCGCCGCACCCTCGCCCGCGTCGCCCAGCATCAGCGTGGTCGGGGTGAGGTAATCGGTCACGGTGAGCCACAACGCATCGGATTCATCGCTGTCCACCGCGCTCGCGCCGATGGTCCCGAACTCGGGCACGCCGCCCAGCGGGCGCCGCGACCAGCCGTCCTCGCCCGGCGTCAGTACGGTCAACCGGTTCTTCACGTCCTCCAGCACGTTGAGCACCAGATGGTTCCTGGTCCACGACGAACCGGCCAGCGAGCTGGTCTGGGTCGGCTCGAACAGGACCACGAAATCACGCTGGCCGTCCATGAACTCGTCGAACTTCGCCGCGAGCAGCGAACCGGCCGGATAGGTCCTGCCGCCGACTTCCCAGGGTTCGCGCAGCTCAAGCGTCAGCCACTGCTTGTGCACGCTCTTGTTGGCCGAGTTGGGCGCGTCGATCCTGGCCAGTTCGCCGTCGGCCTTCCGCAGGTAGAGCTCGTCGTTGTAGAACGCGAGCGTGCGGCTGACGAAGTCGCGCTCGAAGCCAGGCGTATGGTCATGGACGGCGGCGATGTACATGTCGTCCGCACGGCCCTCGTAAACGACCGCTGCCGATGCCAGCGGCGTGCCGCGCTTCCACTCCTTGACGATGCGCGGATAGCCGGATTCGGTCATCGAACCTGCGCCGAAGTCGGTATAGGCATAGACCGTGTCGCGATCGATCCAGCCCAGCGCGCCCTTGGCCTCCTCGCGGAAGAAGCCATCCTCCACCCAGGCCTTGTTGTCCAGGTCGAACTCGCGCGTCACGTCCGCATCGGCGCCACCGCGCGACAGCGCGACCAGGCAGCGGCTGTAGTCGGGACGCAGGCAATCCGCGCCGTGCCAGACCCAGTTCTCGCCCTCGGCCTTGTTGAGCGCGTCGAGGTCGATCAGCACCTCCCACTGCGGCCTGGGCTTGCGGTACTCCTCGAGCGTGGTGCGGCGCCACAGGCCCCGCGGATTCTGCTTGTCGCGCCAGAAGTTGTAGTACCACTCGCCCTGCTTGTAGACGCCGGGAATCTTGTCGTCCGAGTCGTAGATGGCGAGCAGGTCCGCCTCCAGCTGCTTGAACTCCGGCGTGGCGGCCAGTTCGGCTTCGGCCTTCGCGTTCTGGGCCTTGACCCACTCGAGCGCCTTCGGATCCTCGACGCCTTCCAGCCACTGGTACGGATCGGACACCGCTGCCTCCTCGTTGGCATGTACCGGGCCCGTGGCAAGGCCCACCGCGAACGCAAGCGCCGCGGACATCGGAATGGATTTCATAGTCAATCTCGCCATGACGGCTTCCATCTGCAAAGTGGCCGCACGCTACCACACGCATCGCGAACCGCCGCAGTGCCGGAAGTCGAACGGCGCGTGGCGCGCCCGATCGGCAGGCATAAAAAAACCCCCAGCCTTGCGGGCTGGGGGTTTTGGGGTAAAGACCCTGGCGATGACCTACTCTCGCATGCGGCTGCACACTACCATCGGCGCGTAAGC